>NZ_JABSNP010000009.1 GCF_013294115.1 Hymenobacter caeli
CTGGATTAAAATCTGTCTTAGCAACTTAATGCTCAGACGACTTGCTAAACGGGCAATATCCAAACCTGACGATTGATTTATCCTATACCCTCTTAAAGAGGCCAGCGACAAAACCGTCAGCGGCTTTAACCAGCTCAGCACCACCCAGAAAGTGGTGGGCGGGGCCCTGCTCACCCTGGCCCTGACCTACCTGGTAGCGCCCAAGAAAAAAGGCAAAGCCAAGCGCAAAGCCGCCGCTCTCGACGAGCTGCTGTTGTTCGTCAACGACCGCATCGAGGGCTACAAGCGCGCCGTGGCCGAAACCAAAGACGGCGATTTACGCAGCTACTACGAGCTGCTCGTGGCCCAGAGCCAGCACTTTGCCGGCACCCTAAACGATTACCTCCACAAGCTGGGCGGCGAGCGCGAGACCGGCACCACGCTCAAGGGCAAGCTGTACCGCAAGCTGATGGACGCCCAAGCCGCCGTAACCGGCCCCGACGAGAAATCCATCCTGGCCGCCAACGTGTTTGGCGAGCGCTGGGCCATCCGGGCGTACAAAAAGACGTTGCGCCACAAAGCCCTTAAGGGCGAGATGCGCGCCGCTGTAAAGAAGCAGTTCAGCCAGTCGAAGAAAACTTACAAGCACCTCAAGCAGCTGACGGCGCAGCAGAAGTAGGCGGCAGTAGGCGGCGCAGCCCGAAAGAACCCCCCGGGGCGGCCCTTGCAAGGGCCGCCCCGGGGGGTTCTTTTAGCGCGAAGACCCGGGGCTGGGACCCGCGTCCGGCTTTCGGTGCGTAGTAACTCTAGTGGCGGGCGGGCCACTACGCCCGCTGCAAACGGCCCGCCACGCTAATTGGTGCCGCCCGGTTTAGGGGAGGGGCCCGCGTCCAGGATCGGATGGTCGAGGCCAGCGAGGGTGGCCTGGGTGGGCTTGATTAGCTCCAGCACCACCACTTCGTTGGCCCCTTGGTGGAGCCACTCGGCGGGCACGTACAGGGTGCGCTGGGGGCCCACTTCCCAGTAACGGCCCAGGTGGTGGCCGTTCAGCCACACGCAGCCCTTGCCCCAGGGGCGCATGTCGAGGTAGGTGTCGCCCACCTGCGCCAGGCGGAAGGTGCCGCGCCGCAGCACCGGGGCCCCGGTGGCCGTGGCGGCGTAGGCGGGGGCCCTGGCGGCGGCCGGCGCGGCCCCGAACGGCAGGCGGAACTGCTGCCAGTTCAGCACCTCGCGGCCCTGGAACAGCACCTGCGCGGTGATGCCCTTGCGGTTGTCGTTCAGGTAGGTGCCGTAGTTGATGCGGCCCAGGTTTTCCACCAAAATGTCGAGCACGACGGGCCCCGCCGGCAGGCTGATTTGGGCGCTGTCCTGGCGCAGGCGGCGGTCGAGGGTGGCCACCCGCCGGCCGTTCACGAACACCAGGCCGTAGTCGCGCAGCTCCTTGATTTTCAGGAGGCCCGCCCGGCCGCCCGGCACCGTGGCGCGGTACAGCACGAAGCCGTAGGCCTGGTGCAGGGCCTCGAAGGTGAGGGGGCGGGCGCTGGCCACCGGCGCGGGCAGCCCGGCCAGCGCGCTGGCGGCGGGCCCCAGGGCAATGGGCGGCAGCGCAATGGCGGGCCGGGCGGCCGGCACGGCGGGCAGGGGGGGCTGGTCGGCGGGCCGGTACTTCTCAATCACGCCGCGGAAGGCCCGGAACTTGGGCGTGGCGTTGCCGGCCTCGTCGAGGGGCGCGTCGTAGTCGTAGCTGCTGGTTTGGGGCTCGTAGCCGGTGCCGGGGCCCTTGTAGTTGGCCCCGTTCAGGTAGCCGCGGGTGGTGCCGCCGTGGAACATGTACATGTTGATGGACAAGCCGGCCCGCAGCACCGAGTCGAGGGGCGCGACGAACTGGGCCGCCGGCACGGTGTGGTGCGGGGCCCCCCACCAGTCGAACCACGCCGGGTACCACTCGGCGATGTAGAAGGGCCCCTGGCCGCCGTGGTTGGCCCGCACCAGCTGCCGCACCTCGCGGGGCCGGTCAAGGCCGTTCACGGCGGGCAGCAGGCCGGGCAGGTGGCCCTTGGCCACGTCGTTGGCCGGGTCGCAGGTGTAGAGCAGGCCGTCGAAGCCGGCTTGCTCGAACAGCTGCTTGTTCAGGGCCAGGTAGGCCTGGTCGTGGCCGTACGAGCCGTACTCGTTCTCGACCTGCACCATGAGCACGGGGCCCCCGTGGCCCACTTGCAGCGGGGCCAGCTGCCGGGCCACGGCGGTGAGGTAGCGCCGGTAGGCGGCCACGTACTGGGGCTCCAGGCTGCGCACCTGCAGGCCGGGCGTGTTTTGCAGCCAGTAGGGGTAGCCGCCGAATTCCCACTCGGCGCACACGTAGGGGCTGGGCCGCAGGATGACCCAGAGGCCTTCTTCCTGGGCAGTTTTCACGAAGGCGGCCACGTCGTTGTTGCCCGTGAAGTCGAAGCGGCCCGGCTCGGGCTCGTGCAGGTTCCAGAACACGTAGGTGCCGATGGTGTTCAGCCCCATGGCCTTGGCCATGCGCAGGCGGGCCCGCCAGGCTTCGCGCGGGATGCGCGGGTAGTGCATTTCGCCCGAAATCATCTGGAACGGCTTGCCGTCGAGCAGGAAGTTATCGGGGCCCAGGGCGAAGGTGTGGCGGGCCGTTTGGGGGGCCTGGGCCCGCGCCTCGGGCAGGGCCAGGGCCGCCAGGGCGGCCAGCAGCAGGTAGCAAAAGCAGCGCATGGAACGGGTCATTTGCAGGAGTCGAAAAAACAAGAAAGCTCCGCCGCGTGCGGCTGGCCGCAAATGCGCCCGGCCGCAAAGATGAATGCGCGGGCCCGCACATGCGCGGGCCGCCCGCCGAAGATAAGGGCCGCGCTAAGCTCCACTTAACGACTCGGTCCCGGGCCCGTATAACCGAGGGTTCTTAAATAAACTTCTTTTAGTAACATGAAACAGCCCATCAACCCCACGCCCGCCGACCAGCCCACCAACCCCACGCCCGCCGACCAGCCCACCGGCCTGCTCGACCAAGCCCGGCACGCCCTCACCGACGGCACAATGGCCGATTTAATTGAAAAAGTACCGGCTTCGCTCAAAGAAGCCAGCGACAAGACCGTCAGCGGCTTTAAACAGCTCAGCACCACCCAGAAAGTGGTGGGCGGCGCACTGCTCACCCTGGCCCTGACTTACCTGGTAGCGCCCAAAAAGAAAGGCAAAGCCAAACGCAAAGCCGCCGCCCTCGACCAGCTGCTGCTCTTCGTGAATGACCGCATCGAGGGCTACAAGCGCGCCGTGGCCGAAACCAAAGACGGCGATTTGCGCAGCTACTACGAGCTGCTCGTGGCCCAGAGCCAGCACTTTGCCGGCACCCTGAACGACTACCTCACCAAGCTGGGCGGCGAGCGCGAAACCGGCACCACGCTCAAAGGCAAGCTGTACCGCAAGCTGATGGACGCCCAAGCCGCCGTAACCGGCCGCGACGAAAAGGCCATCCTGGCCGCCAACGTCTTCGGTGAGCGCTGGGCCATCCGGGCGTACAAAAAGGCGTTGAGCCGCAAAGCCCTCAAGGGCGAGATGCGCAACGCCGTAAAGAAGCAGTTCAGCCAGTCGAAAAAGACATACAAGCACCTCAAGCAACTGACGGCGCAACAGAAGTAGGCGGCCCTGCCTAAAAAAAGCCCCCGGCGCGGCCCTTGCAAGGGCCGCGCCGGGGGCTTTTCGCTGTTAAGTTGTCAGGTGTCAGTTGTTAGTTATCAGTCGTTAGCAACGTATTCAGTTATTGACTGACAACGAGCAACTAACAACTGACAACTAATGCCTGAAAACGCCTACCCCTCGGCCCGCAGCACCTCCAGCGGCGGGCGGGTCAGCACGTCGCGGCTGTTGAAGAGGCCGATGGCGGCGGTGAGGGCTGCCACGCCCGCCGCGATGGCCAGCAGCGGCAGCGGGTTGGGCGCGTAGGGCGTCTCGAACACCCAGAGGGCCAGGGCCCAGGCCGCCAGCGCGGCCAGCACGATGCCGGCCAGGGCGGCCAGCAGGCCCAGCAGGGCGTACTCGACCAGCGTGATGCGCAGGATTTGGCGGCGGCTGGCCCCCAGCGTGCGCAGCAGCACGCTTTCGCGGGTGCGCTGGTAGCGGCTCACTACCACCGAGCTGGCCAGCACCAGCAGGCCGGTGGCAATGCTGAAGCCCGCCATGAAGCGAATCACAAAGGAAATCTTGCTCAAAATATCGTCCACGGTTTGCAAAATCAGCCCCAAATCGAGGGCCGATACGTTGGGGAACTGCCGCACCAGGGCCTGCTGCACCGCGCCCAGCGCCGCCGTGTTGGGCGTGCGCGTGAGGATGACGTGGAACTGCGGGGCCCCTTCCAGCACGCCCTTCGGAAAGAGCACCAGGAAGTTGGTTTGCACCCGGCTCCAGTCCACCTCGCGGGTGCCGCCCACGACGGTGACCAGCGGGGCCCCCTGCACGTTGAAGGTGAGCGTGTCGCCCAATTTCAGCTTGGCCCGCTCGAAATACGAGTCGTCCACCGACACGTAGGGCAGGCCGCCGGGGCCCAGGCGGGGCAGGGTGCCGGTTTTTAGCTTCTCGCTGGGGCTCAGCGTGTCGCGGTAGGTCACGCGGTACTCGCGCGACAGAATCCAGTTTGGGATGCCCTTGCCGCCGGCGGTGTCTTTCTTCAGCTGCGTCACGGTGCGGCGGTTAATGGCCGAGAGGCGCATCGTCACGATGGGCACGCGCTGCATGATGGGCAGGCCGCGCTGGGCGAGCAGGGCCTCCACGCCGGCGCGTTGCGCGGGCTGGATGTCGTAGAGCACCAGGTTGGGCTGCTTGCCCGTGCTGGCGGTAACCAGGCGGCCCAGCAGCAGGCCCTGGGTGAGGTAGAGCGTGGCCAGCAGAAACGTGCCCAGCCCGATGGAAGTGATGAGCACCAGCGTCTGGTTCTGGGGCCGGTAGAGGTTGGCCAGGCCCTGCCGCCACACGTAGCCCCAGCCGCCGGGGAAGTAGCGGCGCACGGCCCACGTCAGCAGCCAGCCCAGGCCGGCCAGGGCCCCCAGCGCCGCCGCCAGCCCCGCGCCGAAGCCCAGGGCCAGCTTCCACTCGCGGGTTTGCAGGTAGGCGAAGCCGAAAATGCCGGCCGCCAGCACCGCCACCACCAGCCCCCGCAGCGGGTCGGGCGCGGCCGTGTCGGCCTCGAAGGCGGCCCGCAGCACCCGCAGCGGGGCCACCCGCCGGATGCTGAGCAGTGGCAGCAGCGCAAACAGCACCGCCAGCCCCAGCCCCGCGCCCACGCCCGTGGCAATGGCCGGCCACGACACGCCCACGCGCACCGCCACCGGCAAAAAATCACCCAAAACCTTAGGCAAAATAGCTTGCACGCCCGCGCCCAGCGCGGCCCCAATCAGGGCCCCCAGCAGCCCCAGCCCAGCCGTCTGAATCAAATAAATGAGCAGCGCCTGCCGGCCGCTGGCCCCCAGGCAGCGCAGCACGGCCACGGCGGCCAGCTTTTCGCGCACGTAGAGACTGACCGTGCTGGCCACGCCCACGCAGCCCAGCAGCAGCGCCACGAAGGCCACCAGGCTCAGGTAGCGCGTCAGGTCGTGGAAGGCGCGGCCGGTGCGCTGCTGCCGGTTGGCCACGGTGTCGGAGTCGATGTTGGCCTGGTCGAACCGGGTCTCGAGGGGCTTGATGAGGGCCGCCACGTCCACGGTGGGCGCGAACTTGAAATATTGCTTGTACTGCACCCGGCTGCCGCGCTGCACCAAGCCTGTGGCCGCCACCAGGGCCCCTGGCACGAACACCGTGGGGGCCACCGCGCTGCCCAGGCCCGACTGCCCCGGCGTGTGCAGCACCTTCCCGATGATGAGCAGGCTGAGCCTACCCACCCGCACCGAGTCGCCCACCCGGGCCCCGAATTGGCTCAGCAGCACGTCGTCCACCAGGGCCCCGCGGCCGGCGCGGTAGCCGGCCACGGCCGCCCGCGGCTGCACGTCCCACTCGCCATAATATGGAAAGCCGCCGCTGATGCCGCGCACCTGCGCCAGCCGCACCCCCTGCACCCGCGGAAACTGCACCAGCGAGCCAAACGCCCGCTCCTGCGCCTGCACCGGGCTCAGCCGCCGCAGCGTGGGCACCAGGGCCGAGTCGAACGGCTGGCTGCTGGAGAGCACCAAATCGGCCCCCACCAGCTCGCGGGCCTGCTCGTTGATGCTGCGGGCCAGGTTGTCGCCGAACGAGTTGATGCCCACCAGCGCCGCGATGCCCAGCGCCACGCCCGCCACGAACAGAAACAGCCGGCCGCGCCCGCGGCGGCTGTCGCGCCACGCCATGCGCAGCAGCCAGCCCAGGCCCGCGGCGGGCCGGGGGGGCGAATCAGAGACCAGGGTATTAGGCACGGAGCGGGGCAGTGGGTTCGTTGCGGTAATCTTCCTGCACGCTGCCGCCGCGCACGCGCAGCGTGCGCTGGGTGCGGGCGGCCAGCTCCAAATCGTGGGTTACGAGCACGAGCGTGGTGCCGGCTTCGCGGTTCAGCTCGAAGAGCAGGTTCACCACCGTTTCGCTGGTGTCGGGGTCGAGGTTGCCGGTGGGCTCGTCGGCGAAGAGCAGGGCGGGGCGGTTGGCGAAGGCGCGGGCCAGGCTCACGCGCTGCTGCTCGCCGCCCGAGAGCTGGGCCGGGTAGTGGTGGGCGCGCTTGCCCAGGCCCACGCGCTCGAGCAGGGCCCGGGCCGAGGCGGCGCTGTCTTTCTCGCCGCGCAGCTCCTGGGGCACCTGCACGTTTTCGAGGGCCGTGAGGGTGGGCAGCAGCTGGAAGTTCTGGAAGATGAAGCCCACGTGCTGGTTGCGCACCGCCGCCCGCTGGTCCTCGCCCAGCTCGTCGAGCCGGATGCCCTTGAGCCACACGCTGCCCGCGGTGGCGCGGTCGAGGCCGGCGCACAGGCCCAGCAGCGTGGTTTTGCCGCTGCCCGAGGGCCCCACGATGGCCAGCGTGTCGCCGGCCCCGATTTCAAAGCTCACGCTGTGCAGCACCGTCAGCGGCGCGCCCCCCGCGCTGGGGTAGGCCTTGGTGAGGTTTTCGACTTTAAGAATGCTCATTGAAAATATACTAGCGAGAGGAGAGGGCCGGGGCCCGAACAGGAAAGACGCAGAAATCAACCAAATACTTGATACCAAAACGTCATGCTGAGCGCAGCGCAGCGGAGTCGAAGCATCTCTACTGCTCTACTATTACAATCGATTAGTTTACTGCCGCAGTAGAGATGCTTCAACTCCGCTGCGCTGCGCTCAGCATGACGGCCTATAATTTTCATAGCCCGCGTCCGACTGCCCCCATAACGCCCCAACCCCCTTCATCGTTTGAGGAGCGGGCCAAACTTTCGCCCGCCGCCCCGGCTTCTGCCCCAAACCCTGCTCCATGAAACTGCCGCTGCCGCTGGTTGCCGCGCTGCTCGCCCTCGGGCTGGGCGCGTGCAACTCCAATCCCAACGCCCCCGAAAAAACGCCGGCTGCCGCGTCCGGGGCCCCCGTGGCGCTGCCCGTGCCCGACACTAAGAAGCGCGTCCTCTTCTTCGGTAATAGCATCACCGCCGGCCTGGGCGTGGAGCCCGAAGAGGCCTTCCCGGCCCTGATTGGCCAGAAAATCGACTCCGCGAAGCTGAATTACGAAGCCATCAACGCCGGCCTGAGCGGCGAAACCACCGCCGGGGGCCGCAGCCGCGTGGGCTGGGTGCTGCGCCAGCCGGTGGCCGTGTTCGTGCTCGAGCTGGGCGGCAACGACGGCCTGCGCGGCCTGCCCCTCACCGACACCCGCCAGAACCTGCAGGGCATCATCGACACGGTGCGCCGCCGCAGCCCCGGGGCCCAAATCGTGCTGGCCGGCATGCAGATTCCGCCCAACCTGGGCCAGGCCTACGCCGCCGATTTCAAAAAGCTTTACCAGGAAATTTCCGACAAAAACCACGTCACGCTCATTCCCTTCCTGCTGGTGGGCGTGGGCGGCGACCCCAAGCTGAACCAGAAAGACGGCATCCACCCCACGCCGGCCGGCCACCGCATCGTGGCCCGCACCGTGTGGGGCGTGCTCCAGCCGCTGCTGCATTAGTAGGTGGTGCTTGGTGCTTAGGTTTGAATGCAAAACATCCTGAATACGAAGCACCAGTCGCTAAGCACTACCCATGACCATCCCCACAAGTGGCAAGCGTCGGGCGGCATTGATTTCATGCGACGCTAAGCACTACCCATGACCATCCCCACCCTCGAAACTGAGCGGCTGCGGCTGCGCGGCCACTACCCCGCCGACCTGGTGCCCTTCCTGGCCATGTGGCAGGAGCCGGCTTTCTACCGGTACCTGGCCGGCCAGCCGCTGCCCGAAGAAGACGTGTGGACCAAGATGCTGCGCCACGCCGGGGTGTGGGCCCTGTGCGGCTACGGCTACTGGGCGGTGGAAGAAAAAGCCACCGGCCAATTCATCGGCAACGTGGGCTTTGGGGAGTGGCAGCGTGCCCTCGAGCCCTCCATCAAAGGCTACCCGGAAATCGGCTGGGTGCTGGCCCCGCGGGCCCACGGCCGGGGCTACGCCGCCGAGGCCGCCCGAGCCGTCCTGGCCTGGGGCGACGCCCACTTCGCCCAGAAGCGCACGGTGTGCCTCATCGACGAAGACAACGCGCCGTCGCTGCGCCTGGCGGCCAAGTGCGGCTACCGCGAATTCAGCCGCACCGCGTACAAAGCGCACCCCATCGTGCTGCTGGAGCGGTTTGCTGCCTAGTGCTGCCGGAGCGGTTCGGTACCAAATAGCTTATTGATAGCCTGGTTCCAGTGGGCGGTCTTGCCGGGCGCCGCCGAGGCATCGCGCGTGCCGCAGTAACTCAATCAGCGCAACGACGCACACGCAATGCCTCGGCGGCGCCCGGCAGGACTGTTCCTGTACTTAACGTTAAATCAGGGAACCAGGGAACAAGGAACCGCCTGCCCTGCGGGCCCGGCCTCCAGCTAAATCACCCGCAGGCCGTCCGGGTCCACTTCGTCGCGCAGCAGCTCGAGGTGGCGGTAGGCGAGGGGCCGGCCGTCGTCGGTGCTGAGGCCGGGCAGGGCGGTGCGGGCCGCGTCGAGGGTGAGCTGGGTGAGCTTGCGGGCCCCCAGGTAAATGGCCACCGGCCGGCCCCGGCGCGGGTCGTGGGCCGCCAGGGCGTGGTCGATTTCGGCCAGAACGGTGCTCATGGCGGCGGGTTGGGCTACGGGTTGAAGGCAGAAATATAGGCCCTGAACGGGCGAAAACCCGGGCCGCCGCGCCGGGGCCGCCCGGCTACCTTTGCCCCATGAACCCACTCGCTGACCCCGCCCTGGCCGCCCGGCCCATCGGCTTGTTCGACTCCGGCATCGGGGGCCTCACCGTGGCCCGGGCCGTGGCCCGGCGCCTGCCCCACGAGCGGCTGGTGTACTTCGGCGACACGGCCCACCTGCCCTACGGCGACAAAAGCACCGCCGCCATCCAGGCCTACGCCGTCAAAATCTGCGACCTGCTGCTGCGCCAGCACTGCAAGCTGATTATGATTGCCTGCAACTCGGCGTCGGCCGCCGCCTACGAGCTGGTGCGCGAGTACGTGGGCAGCAAAGCCCGGGTGCTGAACGTGATCGACCCCATTGTGGCCCACGTGGGCCAGCGCTACGCCGGCCGCACCGTGGGCCTCATCGGCACCAAGCAAACCGTCAACTCCAACGCCTACAAGAAGAAAATCGACGCCCTCGACGCGGGCGTGGACCTGCGCAGCCTGGCCACCCCGCTCCTGGTGCCGATGATTGAGGAAGGGTTTTTTCAGAACAAAATCTCCGACGACATCATCGCCAGCTACCTCGGCCACCCCGCGCTGGCCGGCATCGACGCCCTGGTGCTGGCCTGCACCCACTACCCGCTCATCAAAACGCAGCTGGAGCGCCACTACGCCGGCCGCGTCGATGTGCTCGACGCCTCCGACGTGGTGGCGGCCGACGCCGCGGCCTACCTGGCCGCCCAGGGCCTGCTGGCCCCGGCCCCCGGCACAGCGCCCGCGCACCACTTCTACGTGTCCGATTTCACGCCCTCGTTCGAGGAAAGCACCCGGCTGTTTTTTGGCCAGGAAGTGCGGCTGGAGCACTACCCGCTCTGGGAGTAAGGTTATATACTATGTCAGGGCTAGAAAATACCCTTCTCACACGTTATAAACAGGTTTTTTGCCTTTCGCATTGTACTTAGTTTTTGGCTTGTATTTGAATTTACCCCGCGGTTATCGCCCCACTGGCTGCCCCACTTAATTATGAAAGTTTCCTACATCCTTCGCGCTGATAAGATGAGTACCGCCGGGCTGGCCCCGGTGCATGTGGTTATTCACTATGATGGTAAGCGGCTGAAAGCCGGCATCGGTGAGAAGTGCCGCCCGGTGAACTGGAACCAGAAAGGCCAGAAGTTTTGCGGCCAGATGGAGGGCAAGGGGGAGGCGAACGACTACTTGAAAAAGCTGTCGGAACGGCTATACCAGCTGTACCGCAAGCTGCGGGGCGACGGGACGCCCGTAACTAAGGAGGCCCTGCTGGCGGTGGTGCAGCCGGTGGTGGCGGCGGAAGTGAAGCCTGCGCCGGCAGAGCCGCCGATGGTGGGGCGGTTCGGGGATTTCATGGACACGATGCGCGGCATGGGCTACGCGCCGAACACGCTGAGCCACTACGGGACGGTGCGCAACACCCTGGGCCGGTTTCTGGCCTCGGTGGGGCGGCCCGAGCTGCCGCTTTCGGAATGGGATATGGCCCGCCATCAGCAATTCGTGGGCTACCTGCGGGAGGTGCAGGGCCTGGCCGATAACGCGGTGTTCTCGACCATCAAGGACATGAAAGCGTTTTTCCGGCACCTGGAAAGTGAGCGGGGCGAAAAGCTGGCGCTGGACTTGGCGAAGGTGCAGCTGCGTTACTCGGACCCGGTGAAGGTGTACCTCACAGCCGATGATCTGGCGGCCCTGGCCTCGGCCATGCTGCCGACGTGGATGGTATCGGTACGGGACGTGTTTTTGTTCTGCTGCTACACGGGACTGCGCTTTTCGGACGTGCAGGCGCTGCACGGGGGCAACCTGCACGCGCTGGGCGCGGACGGCAGCGGCGGGCGGGTGCTGCGGCTAATTCAGACTAAGACGCGCACGGCGGTGAGCATTTTTCTGACCTCGGCGGCTTCGGCGCTGCTCGACAAATACGCCGGCCCGGCGCGGTCGGGACTGGGGGCCAAGCTGATGCCGGTGCGGGTGAACACGGCCATGAACCGCGCGATAAAGCGCGTGGGTGAGCTGGCGGGCCTTACCCGGCTGGTGGAAGTGGTGAGCACGCCCGGCGGCCGGGTCGAGAAGAAGGCGGTGCCGCTATTCGAGCTGCTGAGTATGCACACGGCCCGCCACACGTTCGCGGTGCAAAGCCTGATGCGCGGAATGCCGGTGGTGGTGCTGCAAAAGGTGCTGGGCCACGCCCACATTCAAACCACGATGCGCTACGCGCAGGTGGTGGAAGAAATGCAGCACGACGTGATGCGGGCGACCTGGGACGGGCCGGCCGCGCCGGCTCAGCGCACGGCTACCGACAAGTCAGCTTTATCGGAAACCATCTGTGCGGCGGAATCGGCGGCTGCCTGAACCACCGAGCGGCGTAGCAGCAGGTGCCCGGCCTTTGCCCTGTCTCGTCCGGCTGGGGCGGCGGTACTGTAGGGTGGCTCTATCCATACTCTAGCCATACTCGAGCCATACTCTAGCTACGGTTCAGGGCGCGGGAAACTTCGGCCTCGGGCAGGCCGGTGAACTGGCAGAATTCGCCCACGCTAACGTAGGAGCCGGCCGGCTTGCCCAGCTTGGTGCGGATGCGCTGCAACAGGCGCTTGCCGGCGGTGTACTGGTTGCCGGTGAGCTGGGCCGCCTGCTTGGGGTAAATGCAGACCTGGGGCATGATGGGGGCTTTTGGGGTATAGTTGACCGGACGAATATACAACCGCTAAAACCGGGCCGTAGGTTCGGGTCATGGTTCGCAAACGGGTTATTTCGGTACTGGTGGGGGTAGGGTTGGCGGGGGCGCTGGCGGCGGGGTGCGTGGGCACGCGCTCCGACGATTTTTCGGCGTTGTCGCTGACTGGCCGCGCCGCCGCGGCCGCGGAGGCGGCCCGCGTGGTGCGCGTCGTCGACGCGGACACCTACATTCTGTTGTCGGGGTCGAGCACCTACCGGCTGCGGCTGCTCGGGGTGGATGCCCCGGAGCACGACCAGGCGTTCGGGCCCCAAGCCACCGACTCGGTGGCGCGGCTGCTGGCCCCGGGGCGGGTGGTGCTGGTGGCGAAAGCGGGCCTGGACCTGTACGGCCGGACGCTGGGCATGGTGCTGCTGCCGACCTCTACGGTGGCCGCGACGGGCCGGCCGGTGCCGCTGGATTCGTTGCTGGTGATGCGCGGTTGGGCCTGGGCTTTCGACCCCAACCGCACAGTGGCGGCGCGGGCCGCGCAGCAAGTCGCGGCGCAGCAGGCCGGGCGCGGGCTGTGGAAATGCGGCGCGGCCGGTGCGGTGCCGCCCAAGCTGTGGCGATCCTTCAACGCAACAATCAAGCGGCGCTACCAGGGTACTTGCACCTGGTAGCAGCGCCGCGTAAGCGAAAGCAAGGGGTTCACTTTTCTCATCTTTTTTCTGTAATTCAGCATGGCCTCTCAAACTGGCATTCTGGGCTTGCAAGGCACGGTAGGCGGCCTTGTATTTGCCAAAGACGGCTCCGTCCGTCAAAAACCCGCCTCCAACAAGGCGGCCTTTAACTCGGCGGCCTCGCTGGCCCGTACCCGCGAGAACGCCTCGGAATTCGGCCGGGCGGCCGGGGCCGGCAAGCTGCTGCGCGACTCGCTGCGGGTGCTGATTGCCTCCGCTTCGGATTCGCGGATGGTGAGCCGCCTCACGCAAAAGATGCGCGGCATCATCGGGATGGACGACGCCAACGACCGCGGCGCGCGGGTGGTGGACCGCGACAACGCCAAGGACGAGCTGCTGGGCTTCAACTTCAACTTGGGCGCGGGCATCGGGCAGTCGCTGTTCTTCCAGTACGCCATCGCTGGCAACGGGGCGGACGTGACCCTGACCGTGCCGCGCCTGAACCCGGCGACGGACATCGTGGCCCCGCAGGGCGCGACGCACTTCGAGGTGCTCTACGGCGTGTCGGCGGTGAACTTCGAGTTGGGTACCTACCAGGTGGCCACGGTAGCGGCCCCGCTGGGCGTGCTGGCCCTCAATTCGGCGGCGCTGCAGAACCGGGCGGTGACGGCCACGCTGGCCACCGCGCCGGGGGCCGACGACCTGGTGGTGGGGGCGGTGGGTATCAATTTCTACCAGCAGCTTAACGGCAAGTTCTACCCCCTCAATAACAACAGCACCAACCCGCTGGCCGTCGAGTACGTGGCTTAGGGCCGCGCCGACCAGCTGCAAAAAGGTCGGCTTCCCCTGTCGGAAGCCGGCCTTTTTTGTGGGGCCGGTATTTTTATAACCTCTTACCTATTTGCTTCTTATGGCTACCAAGAGCCTCTACCAACAACAAGCGAACAAGCGCACGAAAACGGCGCTGAAGCTGCGCGCCCGCTACGATGGCAAGGTGCGCAAATACGCCAACGCCCTGGGGACCGCCCTGGCGGGGGCCGCTGACGCCCAGGCGCGGATTAACCGCCTCAACGCGCTGTACGGGGTGGATATTTCCACCGAAACGCTGCTGGTGCACGAGCTGCGTACGGCTGGCCTGGGCCAGGCGCTTGCTACGGCCACGGGCAACAGCTCGCCGGGCGAGGAAGTGCAGCTGTTCAACGCGACGCCCGACGGCAACGGTGGCGCGGTGCTCGCCCTGGAAGCGGTATTCGGCGAAACGGGGGCGGTGGTCGGCGGCGGCGCGGGCGGCGGGAGCGGGCCGCTGCCGGCCGGTTACGATACGACGCTGACGGGCCCCAACCAGGATGCGCAGGGCGTGACGCTGGCCGCTTCGCCGGGCGACACGCTGGGCTTCCACGCCCTGGCGGCGGGTGGCTCGGCCCCGGCCAGCATGGACATTCTCCTCGGCGGGGCGCAGGCGGCCAGCGTGGCCTACCTGGACCGCTACGCGGGCCAGCCGTTCAGCTTCACGCACGCCGGCGTGGCCCACACGGGCGCTTTCGCCGCCACGGTGAACTTCTAGGCCTGGCGGCTTAGCCAACGAACGGGCCGGCCCGGGTGCGATGCCGGGGCCGGCCCATTTTTTACCCTCGTGCGGTATGAACAGCCTTTTGACTACCCCGGCCGCGCAGATGCCCCCCGATGCCGCCGGCCTGGGCCAGGTGCGGATTACGGCCCTGGAGCCGGTGGTGGGCCTCGGGGCGGCGCGGGCGCAGGTGGCGCTCGCGCAGTGGCTGGTGGCCGTGGTGCAAGCCCCGGCCGGCCGGGGCTATGCCGACCTGCGGGCCGCTTTTCCGGTGGGGGCGGCGTGGCCGCCGGTGCCATTTCCGGCGGGCTACGTGCTGCTGGGCTACCTCGACCCGCGTGACCTGGCGGTCACTTAATCTCTTTTTCTCAACTCCTTCAATCACGACCAAATGAGTACAATAAGCAAAAAACTGGTGGGCTTCCTGTACAGCGGGGCTGCCCAAACCCTGGCTTCGGCCGCCTGGAAGGGCAACGCGAACGCTGTGTACGGCTTCAACAACGACGGGACGGGCTACCAAGTGTTTAAGCCGGGCAATATCTTCAACTCGCTCACGCAGCTCGTGCCCGACGGCATGTACATTCTGGACGCGGCCAAGCTGGGCTTCGAGCTGCCGGGGGCCGTGCTGACGGCGAGCGCCGGCGCGGGGCCGGCCACCGAGGCGCTGACGCTGACGACCTTCCTGCACAGCTTTTCGGGCGGCTACGACAACATCACCATCCAAGTCTCTTCGCCGGTGGCGACGGACAGCGAATACCTGCTCGTGTTCGACTCGCCGGGGGCCTACTCCTACAAGCTGGCGCTGAATAATGCGATTAGCCTGTCGGTGCCGAGCGTGGCGGCTGGGCAGATTGTTACGCTCTCGGCGGTGGCCCCTTCGGGTGCGCGGCTGACGCACACGTTCACGGTGGGCGAAACTACCTGAGGCTAGCAGCTAATGCACGCATGAAAAAGCCGGCTCCCGCGTGGGGGCCGGCTTTTTTGATAGTCGCTGGATGCTGCACGGCTACTGCTCAGGCGGCTTGTAGCTCGTCTTCGCGGTAGCAGTCCCAGTAGCCGTTGTCGAGGAAGTAGACGTTGATGCGCTGGACGAGGCCGGTGGCGGGGTGGCGCTCCTTATGCTGACCCCGCCAAGTAACGGTGGCTGGGGCGCTGGCCGCGGGCTGTACGCGGTGCCCGATGGGGTAGGCGAAGGTCGAGGTCGGCGCGGGGGGCCTGGCGGCGGGGGTATCGTCATCATCCGTTGTGGCGGTGGCGGAGAGCGCCGGGGCCGCTACGCAGGCCTGTTCGTGCCAGGCCAGCAGGTCACCGCAGACGGGGCAAAGTGGGTCGGCGCTGCCGGTTTCGTAGTCGGCGGGCGGCTCGTCGGTGTAGAGCAGCGCGGAAGCCTCGGCCTCGGGCGCTTCATCCAAGGACACGATGCGGGGTCCCTTTTTAGGCGTTTTCATAAGAATAGGCTGGTCGCTGGCAGGTTAAACTACTGCTAATTTAGCTAGCGCCGGGCGGGCCGGCAAGCGGGGCTACAATCATTCTAGCAGGGGCCTGCTACTGAAGTACACCGATAGTACCTAGAGCATACTGGCTTTCTGCGAAAGTTTTACGACTGATTATCAAGGCTAAATACCAATACGGTTAGCCGATTTATAGGCTAATAAAATTAGTGGACGTTACTTTAGGCATTCAACCTGACCGCTCGCCTGATGTACGATGTTCTGCTTATTCCGGTGCGGGAAGCGCCGATGCCCGCCTGCCTGCCGGTGTTCAGCTGCCGGGTGGCGGCCGGTTTTCCCTCGCCGGCCACCGATGAGCTGGAAGGGCTGTTCGACCTGAACCGGCTGCTGTTTCGGCACCCCGACGCTACCTACCTGGTACGGGTGATGGGCGAGAGCATGAGCGGGGCCGAGATTCACCCGGGCGATTTGCTGGCGGTGGATAAGCACCTGGAGGCCGACCACGGGCACATCGTGGTGGCGGTGGTGGAAGGGGACTGCACCGTGAAGCGGCTGGAGCGCCGGGGCGAGGCGTGGTGGCTAATGCCGGCCAACCCCGCCTTTGCGCCCTACCGGATTCAGACGGGGGAGGAGCTGCACATCTGGGGGGTGGTGACGCACGTGGTGCACGAGTTGATTCCGGGCAAGCTAACGGCGCTGCTGCACAGCCGCGACTAGGGGATGTTCGGGCTGGTCGACTGCAATAATTTTTACGTGAGCTGCGAGCGGGTCTTTCAGCCGCGGCTGGAGGGGCGGCCGGTGGTGGTGCTCTCGAACAACGACGGGTGCATCATTTCGCGCTCGGCGGAGGCGAAGGCGCTGGGGCTGAAAATGGGCGACCCTTATTTTCAGGTGAAGGCCCTGCTGCACCGGCACGAGGTGCAGGTGTTCAGCTCGAACTACACGCTGTACGGGGACATGAGCCGGCGCGTGATGCACTACCTGGGGGCGACGGTGCCGGGGGTGGAAATCTACTCGATTGACGAGGCCTTTCTGGACCTGGGCGGCCTGGAAACGCACCTGACGCCCTACCTGGGCCACCTGACCGACCTGGCGCAGCGGCTGCGGGCGGGGGTAAAAGCGCGCACGGGGATTCCGGTGTGCGTGGGTGTGGCCCCGACCCGGACGCTGGCCAAGCTGGCGAACCGGCTGGCCAAGAAAGATAGCGGCCTGGGCGGGGTGCTATACCTGGACTCGGGCGAGCGGCGGAAATGGGCCCTGGGGCAGGTGGCGGTGGGCGACGTGTGGGGCGTGGGGCGGCAGTACGCCCAGAAGCTGGCGGCGGCGGGCGTGGACTCGGCGGCCGACCTGGCGCGGGTATCGGACGCCTGGGCGCGTAAGCACTTGGGAGGCGTGGTGGGGGCGCGGCTGGTGCGCGAGCTGCAAGGGTTTTCGTGCGGGAAACTGGCCCCGAGCGAGGACGGGACGTTGAGCCGGCAAAGCATCAGCTGCTCGCGCACGTTCGGGCGGGCGCTGCGGGAGCAGGAGTCGGTGCGGGGGGCGCTGGCCGCGTTCGTGGCGCGGGCGGCGGAGAAGCTGCGGCGGCAAGGCGACCTGGCGCACGTGCTGACGGTATTTATCAGCAAAAACCGCTTCGGGCCGGACGCGGGCGGGCCGGGCGGGCATTCGCGCTCGGCGGTACTGACACTGCCCGTGCCCACCAGCGATACGCGGGAGCTGACCGTGCGGGCCGCGCAGCTGCTGGCGCGGCTGTGGGAGCCGGGGGCGGTGTACGTGAAAGCGGGCGCGGTGCTGGCCGGGCTGGAGCCGCCGGGTGGGCAGCAGCTCGGGCTATTCGAGGCCCCGCCGGCGGCGGCCCCCGCGGCCACCGGGCAGGGGGTACGGCTAATGACGGCGCTGGACGGGCTGAACGAGCGGTTCGGGCGCGGTACGGTGCAACTGGCGGCGGCGCTGGGGCCCAAGGGCGGCGGGCCGGTGCCGTGGCAGGGGCAAGCGGCGTGGCGCACGCCGGCCTACACTACCCGGCTGGAAGACTTGCTGACGGTGAGCTGATTTTTTAACCTCTTTCATTACTGCATAATGGCTTTTCCGATACCACCGGCCCATCTTCCGGGGGCCAAACCCGATTACCCCGTTTCCAACCGCGCTGTGGTCAGGCGGCTGCACAACCGGCGCGTTACGATGGTCACGCTGCCTAACGGGGACTACTACACGCATTTCGCGGTGGCTTTGAAACCCGGTGAGGCGGATGAGCTGCGGCGGGAGGGGCACGTGGATACAGTAATAAACTACATTCTGCGGGACCGGGTGCGGTACTGGGTGCTGGTGCTGAAAGGCGAAACCCTGGACGCGATAATCGGCCTTTGGGGGGATTTACGGGCGCGGGAGCAAAAGCGAAAGGGTCGCAGGCGGGTGTAATCCGGGGCGGTAAGCTGCGGGCCTCAATGGCCGGAATTTGAGCTTTTCGGGGCCGGTGGGTTGCCGGGCCCCTGTTTTTACTTTTCTACTATTCGTTATGCCACATTTTTTGCCGGATGCTGAATCCATCACCGATTACTGCGGGGCTTACGAGGCCCGCGGGTGCCAATTTAAAATCGTACAAATTGCCCCGATGGGCGGGTACGGGCTTCGAATGGACTTCGGCCCTGATAGTACCGTGTCGCCTATTTTCCCGTTGCCAGCCGACGAGATGCAAACCCCGGAAGCCGCGCAGCATTGGATGGCACACCTGCGCGACGAGCACCTGAGCCAGTTTGATTGCATACTACAAGGGCGGTAAGTGATGCGAACTAATAAGGTTGAATGTTAACGGTGGCAGCAGTTGGGAAATATATACTAATCCTCTTGTTGGGCGAACTGATTAGGAATGTCCGCCTCCCGGTAAGGGAGGCGGCTTTTTTATGAGTGCTTACTAATGTGGGTACTGATTAGCATGTCAAGTACTCAGGGCATCTTTGTGGTTCTCCGCGCTTGATTCACTTCCTTCGCTCTCGGCGTGTAAGCGGGCGGATTTAACCGGCCTGAAACTAGCTTCTTTGGTAGAAACATTCTTACTTGAAATAATGCATGCGCTTCAGCTTCAAGCCGGTTACTTTATCGAAGAGTTACTGCCTGTATTAATTAAGGGCGCAACGGTAGCCGGAGGTAATGAGCAGCAAGTACATGATTTGCTGCATTGGTTGTCATGGTTTGAGGTAGAAAGTACACAGCCATTCAGGCTGGCAGCCCCGGAGTACGACAACTCTTCGCCCCACACTATCTGGACGGTGGCGGTGAACCTGCTGACGCGGGGCCTGCCGACGCGGGCACCTTTTGATTTGGCTGCGGCGGTGCTGGCCGAAAACTGGCCGGGCGAAAACTGCCTGCTGACGGCTGAGGGAGAAGTCAATTTTGAAGTAGTTGAGAAAAACGGTAGCTTAATCTTTCCATTGTCGGAACCACCCGAGCCGGCTGCTTGGGCGGCACTGCTGTGGCGGGCCATGCATCCACTAGACCCGCGCCTGCGGCCGGGGGCAGTGCTACGACAGCAGTTGGAAAGTTGGAAGGTTGGAACGGTTAGTGACGCGGAAATAGAGTTTGTGGCGGCACTGTTGCCCCGGTTCGGCGGTGCTCACTTTCTGCCGCAACTACTTAGCTCGCAGACCTCGCTAGAAAATCTGCTGGGATGGAGCAACGCGGAAGAGGAACAGCTACGGCGTGACGAGTTGATAGACACTGCTGTGTTCGTAAACCAAGATGCCGATTTCACGCTGGCCTTTCCTTATCCGTGGCTACCGGGCGCGGGCGCGGACGCTCCCGTTGGTAGTGTACACCCGTGGCCGGCTGTAGTGCGTGGCGTAGTGCTGGAAGTGGACGGGCCGCACCATGAGGTGGCACCGCAGGTGCAGAAGGATGCAACTCGTGACCGGGCCTCCCGCAGCGTAGGCTGGTGGCCGGTGCGTCTGCCCACCAGAAACTTTGCGCAGCCGCAGGAGCCATTGCGGCCTATGCGGCAATTGCTGAAGGAGCATTCATATTTCAAGCAGCTACAGGCCAACTACGACCATTCGCTGCTGGAAATGGTGGACGGGCGACAGGCCATGCAGTTGACGTTGGGGCCGCTGGCGGTGGCGAGGGTGCAACGCACCCTACTGGAGATATTTCTACACAACGCCCTGCTCGGTGTGGGTCAGTTGCGCCTAGCCGTTGTGGAAAGGGATGTACCCTGTGGCCAACAGGCCGTAGCCAATCTGCTGACGCAGCTCGACCAGTTGTACATACTGGAAGGAAGACAGCGGGAAGTACCAGCTATTGAACTACATATATTTCCGGCCTCTGAGTTTGAGCAGCCGACGAGGCTTCTTCACTCGCCTGCAATCATTCGTCGCGGGGAAGTGCCATTAGAAACGGATGGGTATCATGTGCTGCTGGACGTATCAATGTTGCAGCGGCCGGGCTTCTCGGCGGCTGTTGAGCTGCCGGGAGTACAGTGCTTAACCATTCGCACGGCGGCGCGGCCTCGTGAGGCTCGGCGCTTCCGGTCAGCGCCACTAATTTCCTACCCCGAACTGGTGAAGTATGACCCGGCGCGGGAAACTTACGAGGCCGCCAGCGAGGAACAACTGTTGCGGAAAGAAGTCCTGGAGCGATTTGTTCAGGATATTTTTCGGAAGCGACACCTGCGTGAAGGGCAGTTGCCGATTATTAGCCGGGGCTTGCAGGGTAAGAATGTGCTGGGGCTGCTGCCAACGGGCGGGGGCAAGTCGCTCACCTACCAGATTGCAGCCTTGTTACAGCCGGGTATCGCGCTGGTTATCGACCCGATTAAGTCGTTGATGCAGGACCAAGTTGAGGGCTTGGCGCGTAACTGGATTGACGCTGCTTCGTTTTTGAACAACTCAGTGCCGGGCCGGCCGCGCAAAGAGCTGCGACTCCGACGTATGCGTGAGGGGGAGCTGCTATTCATGTTCGTGTCGCCTGAGCGGCTGGTGATTAAAGAAGGCTTTCGTGACCATTTGCGTCAGATGCAGGCTGCGGTGCCACGGGTAGCATTCAGCTACTGCGTGATTGACGAAGCACATTGCGTTTCAGAATGGGGACACGACTTCCGAACGCCCTACCTGCGGTTGGGAGCCAATGCAAGAGAGTTTTGCGCTCCGTATGACCCTGACAAAAACTTGGTGCTGTATGGCCTGACCGCTACTGCCTCGTTTGACGTGCTGGCCGATGTGCAGCGCGAACTGCATCTGGATGACGACGAGGGGGCCGTAATCCGCACGGCCACGATGACCCGGCCGGAATTGCACGTCAAAGTGGAAGAAGTAGGGCCTGAACTGACTGATAGAAATGCTGTGGGCGAAGCAAAGCACACGCACCTGAAACGCCTGCTACAGGAAATACCGCAGAAATTGCGGGCGTTAGATGAGCAATCATCGATGGTCCCGCTGCCGGAAAAGGCTGTCTTGCCCGTTGCGTTGAGCAAGTGGCACCCGGAGGACTTCTACAAGCCGGATGCCGGTACTGACCGGCTAACGCGGGCCGGGCTGGTGTTCTCCCCACATCGAACCGGCGTTATTGGGGTGAAGCCAATTTATGAGTTGCTCCGGGCGACAACTGAACAGGCACTTGAAGTCGGCTACTTTATGGGCAGCGACGATGATAGTCAGACGAAGGACGGGCATCAGCAGTTGATGGCCGAGATGCAGACGAACTACGTGACAGGCAAAAGCAATTTGCTGGTGGCAACTAAGGCCTTCGGTATGGGTATCGACAAGCCGGACGTGCGTTTCACGGTGCATTATGGCTATCCGGGGTCAATCGAGAGCTTCGTGCAGGAGGCCGGCCGTGCCGGCCGTGACCGGAGTGTGGCGTTGAACTACATTCTGTTTCACGAAAGCGATGCACACACTAACGATTTCTTCTTCAACCAGGCTTTTAAAGCAAGGGAACAGGAAATGACTGTGATGCAAGAGCTTCTTACCCGCATCACGTTCCCTTCCCGCGAGTGTATGCATTTAAATGCCGCGCTGGAAGAGGCTTTTCCAGAGGTAGAAATAGAAGCAAAGCTGACTATCACAGAGGGGGCATCGACCCCCAGAGCGCTGAATATTAATAATGCTGAAGGTTCTGGCTATGGTTGGATTGACTTTAGCAAGCTGCCAAATGTGCAGGCCGATATTGACAGAAACCAGCCAGCTGCGTCTTCTATTGAACAGTGGGCTGTGGTCAAATTCGTAGTTGCCTATTTGCTGAATCTGCCTTTGTCGGCCCGTGCTAATGCACAGTCCTTGGCTGTCGCCCTAGAAGCAGGCACGGCACCGGGCAGCATTGACGGTATCCTACCGCGTCTGGCAGCAATCAGGGCCGGAGAGACTAATAATGACCCGTTTGATATAGGTTTTCAGAATGGTCAGTTATCGTCATTGTGCGAACTGGCGGAAAGCTACGGTCTGCGCTTTACGGAAAAAGGACTTGCCGCGTACCTGGGTGCGAAGGATGGCGAGTCGTTTGCCTGGCAAGTAGGCGAGAACGTGCGGGCTGCTAACGGGCAGAAAGGGCTGCCGGAGTTGTTGCATAAGGTATTTGCTGAACAATTTATTGGGGTGCGTCAAAGCCAGGACACTTTCCGGGCTATTCACCGACTTTGCTTGCTGGAGGTGGTAGCCGACTACACAATTGATTACAGCGCCTCATCGGTGCGGGTGACGCTGGCCGCGCCTCAAGATGAAAATAACCTCCGAGCCGTGCTGCAAAAGTACCTGGCACGCTACACCACGCGGGATAATGCGCGTGAGCAGGCAGAAGCTGTGGCTATTGCGCCAGCACCGGAAGACGGTTCCTACCTGCTGAAATATGTGGACGCGCTGCTGGACTATAACGAGAAAGGAATCAAGGAAAAGCGTCGGCATTCTATTATCGCCATGCGTGATGCCTGCCTAATGGGTTTGAAGGGCGAAAATCTTAGTAACTACTTTGACCTGTATTTTAACTCCAAATATGCTAGAACAGAGTACCTGCCGCACGACACGAAAGAAGGTCGGTACTTTGATAGAGATATTATCTGGAAGTACCTGGCCTTCATGCGTAACCCACCTGATGGGCGGGGCATGGAGCGTGACAACGTAAAACACCTGCGCGGGGCATGTGCCCGGTTGCTGAGTGCCCAACCGCACAACGGGGCTTTCCTGCTCCTGGGTGCCTTCGCTACGCTATACCTAGAACTGTCAAAAGAATCCAAAGACCGAATAGAACTGCTGATGGTATCAGCGAAACAGCAGTTATTTGACGGATTCATGGCTTATGATGGGCTGGGTGTGATGACGCTGACGGAACTGGTGGCATTCGTGCAAGGCTTCGCTAAAGAAGTTTCCGGTTACGAGCCGCGTATCGGCGAGTACGTGACGGCCCACATTGAGGAACCCTTGCAACTGGAGCTACATGCCCGCTGGGTGAAAGAATTTACTACCCGCTTTATTGACTTTCCCACACTCGCGGCTACGGCCGAATAATTTCGCGTATGTCGACAGCATTTACCGCCGCCCTCCCGCTGCTGGAAGAACTGAAAGAAAATCTGAACCGATTAAAAACGGCTACTGATGAAATAGAAAAAGCCAAACAATCGGCCGGGGAGCACCAGCAGGCTGCCGGGCAGTTGCAGCGGGCTGCGGATGAAGCCGTGCGGGCAGCGAAACAGGCGGCAGTGTCACAGGAAAAGCTAGTGGACCAGCTGGGTCAGCAGCACCAAAAGAGCCTCGGCGAACAGGAACTGCTGTTGCGCGAGCACGTGGAGAATCTGTCGCTGCAAGCCGGCGAGCAAATCGGCAGGCAATTAGATGGCGTGAAGCAATCGGCCACCAAGGTGCAGGAATTGATTGACCGTTTGCTGACCGAGCAGCCGGCGAATCTGGACGCTATCGGTAGGCAGCATGAGCAGGGAATGGAGAAACAGCAGGAGATTCTTCGGAATGGCGTTCAGAACTGGGCTGACAAGTTACATGAACAGCTACAGGTGGAGTTGAAACTGTTGCGGCAGTCTACCGAAGTGCTACAGAAAAATACCCAACAACAGCACGACGAACTTAGTGCGGTGGCCAGTCAGCTACAGGTGGTGGCGGGGCGGGTAACGGCTTTTGCGGAGGTGATGAACGCGGCCAAATTCACGGCCCGGCTGGAAAGTATTGAGCAACACCAGAAGGATACGCTGGCCGACCTAGCGAAAAGCAAAAAGGCCAGCGACGAGGAGGCGACGAGGCTGACGGAACTGTATGAGCAGCAAGGAACTGAATTCCTGGCGGAACTGCAACGAGGGCAGCAGCAGGCAGCCGATACGGCCGGCTTGCATAAGGAGGCCTATGAACAACGCATGGATGGTTTACAAGGGTTGGTAGAGCAGTTGTCGGGACAACTTGCACAAGCAGGACGGCAGCAGCGCCTATGGCAGCTGGTTACACTTGGTGCTGTGGTAGTAGCTGGGGTATTACTGTTTTTTACGTGCCATAACTAGAAAAGCCCCGACCTGCGCATGGCGGGTCGGAGCTGGCGGTGCTCGATGCACGCTGCTTCTGGTGACGACAGTTCTGCATGGCCGTCAGAATGGCGGTTCCTCGTCGCCTGGGCGGCGGCTAACGGGAGCCCCAAACCGGAACAGCGGTGCGGGCGCGGGTACTACACACTCGTCGTCTTCGGCGGTGGTGGCCACGAGGCAGGGCGCCGTGGCCAGCTCGTGAACTGGCCGGCCGTCATGCCCTAGACCATCCCAGCGGTGCGAGAGGTCGGGGGCTCCGGTAAGGCCTGCGTCGCCGGCTGCTGCTGCGGCCAGGGCGGCGCGGCGGGCGGCGGCCTGCTGGTGGTCGTGGGTGAATTGGGCCAGCAATTCGGTAAAGTGGGCCAGGGCCCCGGCATGGGTCTGGTAGGTGGTGCTGACGCTGACGGTGTGCCCGCGCTGGTCCTGGATGATGTTTAGCTGGGTAAGCATGGGCTTTATCGTGAATAATAAAAAGGGGTAGGCCAATTACTCGGGTGGCGACTGCTCTGGGGCCAGCCCGGCCTGCCGGTATATGTCTTGGTTATTGGCCGCCACCTGCTCATCTTCCCAGACCTGAATCGGGCGGGCGGGGTCGGCGTCGCGTTCGATTACCGCAATCAGGGCCCCCGGCTCACCGGCCGGGGTGTAGGCCTCGGCCCAGGCAGTGGCTCGTTTCAGGGCGCGGTGGATGACCTGGTAAGGCCATTCTATGCCGGTGGCGCGGTTTAGGGCCTTGACGGTGCGGGCCAGCGTCCAGACCGTCCCCCGCTGCTCGACCTTCCCAGCGGGGGACATTACCCGAAAATTGTAGTTCTCGGCCACGGCCTACGCCCGGCTAAATATTGGGGCCCACGTCTGGGCGGTCAGGCCCAGCACGGCCGGCATTACGGGCTGGGGCTGTTGCTGAGCGGTCAGTTTTAGCAGGCGCTCGTACTTCTTGCGGCCCTGCTCAATGAGGCCGTAGGCCTCTGTTACTTCAAACTGCCATACTTCGAACGGGGCTTTCTTTTGCACACCGATGATGATAAAGCGGGCCGCACCCAGCAGGTCAGCGTAGAGGGCGGCTTGCCGGTCGTAGTCGTATTTCTCGATGGTGGCGCAGAAATTGGCGTAGTCCTGGCAGCTGGTGGTTTTGAAGTCCACGAGCACCACGCGGCCGGTTTTGGGGCTGGTTATCATCAGGTCGGGGCGCACCTTCACCGTGAGGCCTGTGGCCTGGTGGGTGGCGGTGTGGGTCTGCTCGGCCTGCCCCCGGTAAAGTAGGTCACGACAAAACCGCTGCCGCCGCACGGCCGCCGCCAGGGCCTCAATCTGGGCCCACGGCACGCGCTGGGTGGTGCGCTGGTACTGGCCGGGCTCCAGCACGGCGGTATGGAAGTGGCTGCCGAAGGCCAGCGCCTGCGGGTTGGGCTGGCGGGTGATGCCGAGGGCGCGGTTTTTGGTTTCGCTCAGGTCGGTGTTAGAAACGTAGGGCAGGGCGCGGTGAGCTTCTTGCGTCAGGCCGGGGTGGTGGCGATGGTCGGTGAACATGGCGGGACTTAAAAAGGAGGTTCTTCTTCCTCAGTGAAATGATAATGGCCTTCGGCGTCCTGCGACCAGCAGCCGTTATTCTGGCTGCCTTTGGCGCTGTTAGCGCCGTAGGGGATGCTGCGAATATTCCAAACGTGGTAGCCGTGGCGGCCGTCTTTGCGGTCGATGCTGGCGCTGGCGGCGGTGCGGCCCTTCTCGCGGTGGTAGCCGGTGAATTGGCACCAGTCGCGGAAATTGGCCAGCGTAATGGTCCACTCCTTGCCCCTGGCTTTGGCGCGCTGCTTGCGGGCCGAGTAGATGTAACTGATGATGTCGCGGGCTTTCAGCGCCTGGTGGTGGTGCTTGGAGCAAAGGGCCTTTTTCTTGCCGGCCGGGCTGCCGCACCCCCGGCGCTGGCAACGGTGCTGCAGGCGCTTTCGGGTGGCCGTGGTGGGGGCGATGGGCACCCACGCCACCCCGTTGGCTTTGGCGGTGTCGTCGATGGCTGCCGCCACTTTCGGCGGGGCCAGCTGAGGCCGCCCACCGATGGGGCGGGCGACCTGCTGAACGGGCTGCGGTAGGGCAATCACTACGGGCGGGCGCTACTCGGTCAGTTGCCCGGCGGCGGGGGCTGCTTCGAGCTGCGCGGGCACTTCGACGGGCGCGGGCACCCGGTAGCCCTGCACCAGCTTGGTATCGGCCTCGCCGGTGTGGGTTTCCTCGCGCCAGATGGGGAAGTCATCGGCGAACTCCTGGCGGGCCTGCACTTCGGCCGGGTCGGCGGCGGTGTAGCTGAATTCGGCGATGTAATAGGTAGCCGTTTTGCCTTCTTTCTCGGTCTGCTTCTTCTGGGCGGTGGCGGTTACCACCACGTCGGCCAGGGTCAGGTCGTCGTAGAAAAGCGGCTCGATGAGGCGGTACAGGTTTTCGACCGAATAGCCGTGAAACAGCACGGCGCAAACGGCTCCTTTGTCGTCGACAAAGTAGAGTTCGGCCCACGTCTTGCGGCCCATGTTCAGGATGTTGTCCTGGAAGATGTGCCAGGCCAGCGGGATAAAGCTCAGCGACTTGCCGAGGACGGTCTGGCCGCCGAGGTTGAAAACGCCCGCCTTCGCGTCGAAGCGAACCTGGCGCGGGTGGCCAGGCAGGTACTTGAAGCGGCTGGTTTCGGTAACCTCGCCGCTGTTCTCGTCCACCGAAACGCTGAGGTAGGCGCGGGTGGGCTTCGGGGTGGTCTGGATGGCGACGGGGGCGGCTACTGCGGCACCGGCGGCGGTTTTGGTGGTGGTTGCCATTGGGGCGGTTGTGGAGGAATAAAAAAGTGGGGCCAGTTGTCGGCCGGCCCCTACGCCGTTTGTGCTTAGGCCCGGCGCGGGTCGGGGTTCTCGTATATGTCTTGGAAGTGGCGGCAGTCGCGGATGATGTCGCGGATGGCACCGGAGCGGGTCGGGCTGTCGTTGTTGGCCGTGGTGGCGCTGAATGGCTGGCGGGCTTGCCAGACGTAGCCGCCGGCGGGCCAGCGGCGGATGTATGCGCGGAAAATCGGGGCTTTCACGGGGGCGGGGTTGGAATGCGGGGCCGGCGTCAAATAGCCGGCCCCTGGGCGGCTATTTGAATTGCTTGTCGTGGCAGAGGATGGCGCGGCCCACGATGGCATCGACGCCCCGAGCTTCGGGCTGGTGCTGGTGCCAGAGGTAGGTAGCCAGCAGGTTGAGGTAGGTCGGTTCGCGGAACTTGCCTTCGTCGTCGATTATCAATATCAGTTCGTCGGTGAGGCGCACCACGTCGACGGTGCGGCAGTCGAGCATGGCGTACAGCTCGGCCAGCTTGAAGCTCTCGCCGTTGGCGGGGTTGACGGGCCGGGGCTCGGCGCTGTGCGGGTCTAGTAAATGGGGCTGGTAAGTGATTTTGGGCATGGTCGTAAGGGATGCGGGGCCGGCGTGCTGAGGGCGGCCCCCGGTTGATGGGTTGGGATGGTTGCGGGGGCGGCTAGCGCGGCGCGTAGCTGCCGGGGACGGCGTGAGGCCGGGCGCTGGGGTAGGCGTGGGCGCTGTCGTTGAAAAGGCCGACGACTGCGGCCAGCGCCTCCCACCGGCAGGCCCCGGTGGCGCGGTACTCGCGGGGACAGGCAAGCCCGGCCGGAGTTCTCACGACGATGGTGAAGCGGGTGCCGTGGGCGAACGGGTAGCCGCCGACGGTGCAGCCGGGCAGCGGAAATAGCGCCGCCGCTACCTGGGCGAAGCTGGGAGTAAGCAAGGCAGGCATGGGCTGGGCGGCTTATAGGCTGGTGCCGTGGCGGGCGTTATGAGTAGCGCGGGCGGCGGCCTCGGCGCGGCCCCTGGGGCTGGCGTGGTAGGCCTGCGCGGCGGCGACAAAGCGAGCGCGGGCGGCCTCCTGGACCAGCCGGGCGGCTGACTTGCGCTGCTTGCGGCCGGGGCCGTGGTAATGGTCGCGCACCTCCCAGAATGCTTGGTCGGCATCGTACTTGGCCGACTGCGCCCGGCACAGCTCGAAGTAGGCGGCCTGGCCCTCGGAGTCGGACGCCGGCACGGCGGGAGCGGCCGGGCTGCGGGCGACTGGGCGGCCCAGCGCGGCCTCAAGGCGGGCCAGCGTTTCGCGTAGGCGCTGGCTGGCGGCCCCCACTGCGGGAGCCGCCGCCGGCTGCACGGTGCTAAGCATGGGCCCCGGCGCTGTGGTGTACGGCCAGCCACAGGCAATCGCAGCCTAAGCCGAAGGGGTCGGTCGTGCTGTCGCACGCGCAAGCCGCGCACTGGGTGGGGGCCACTACTGCCGGCGCAGGCGGTGCGGGAGCCGGGGCCCCCGCGAAAATGGTTTCAGCCTGCGCGACTACCTGGCGGCCCTGCTTGTACTCGAACACGCCCAGTGCACCGGCGCGGTAAGCGGTGAAAAGTGCCTGCTCTACGGCCTGAAACGGGCAGCCAACGCAAGCCGCGGAGTAGAAGCCGCTACCCGACTGCTGCTCGGTGGCCTGCTGCCAGCCCTGCGAGAAGTAGCTGACCTGGTAAGAGAAATAGCCCGGCTGGCCGGAAGTGCCGACGTGGCAAGCTGCGAGTGGGGCACCGGCCCAGGCAGCAGCGGCCAAAGCATGAAACTGAACGGGGGTAAACATGACCTGTATGGGTTAGGCGTAAAATGCGCTGCGGTGCTGGCCGGGCCCAGCTAGCGCCGCTGGCGCGAAGCGCCGGGGCCTCTCCCCGACTACTACACAAATATACGTACTAAAGTAGTAAAAGATACACCAAAATAGGTAAAAAGTTATCCACAATATGCACCAAAATACACCTACAAGGCGTAACTTAGAGTATGAGAAATATGATAAAAAAGGCAGCTGGCGCTAGCGGTCTGGTGGTGGCGGTGATAGGCAGCCGGGGACTGGTGGCGTGCGCGACGCTGCCTGCCCGGCTGGCTGAGCTGGCCCCCGCCGAGCTGGTGAGCGGCGGCGCGGCCGGGGCCGATACAATGGGCGCAGAATGGGCGCGGGCCAACGGGGTGCCGCTACGGGTGCTGCGGCCCGACTACTGCGCCCACGGCCCAGCCGCGCCCCATGTGCGGAACGCCGAAATAGTAGCCGCCGCCGATGTGGTGCTAGTAGTGTGGGACGGGAAAAGCCGGGGGACGCTGAGCGCCGCCCGCGCCGCCGCCCGACTGGGCAGGCGCTGCGAGTGGCTGGCCGCCCCTGCACCTGGAGCGGCCCCGGTGCCGGGCGGGCTGGGGCTGTGAGGCCTGCACCAGCGGGGCAGCTGGTGGCCGCGAGGCCCGCCGCCCCTGGCGGTAGTGGCCACCGCTGGCCGCTGGCGCGGGAGACCCCTGCGGGGCAGCCCGACACAACACACTAGATGCCCCTGGCCAGGGGGTGCGGGGGCCGGCCGTGAGGCCCCCGGTGCGCGCCGATGGCCGCACACACTCCGCGAAGCGGGCCTTGTGAGGGTGTAGCGGCCTTTTCCGGCTGCGGAACCCGAGGAAGATGACCGGGCGCTAGCTTGGGCATAGATGCCGGGGGCCTGGGGGCTGCCCCCAGACAAACCCTCCGCGAAGCGGGCCTTGTTGTTTAGCCAGGGGCCGCTGTCGCCGCTGCCGGAACGTTCGCAGCTTTGAGCCGCGCCCTGGCCTCGTTTCCGCCGCTTCCGGCGTTGCTCCAGCCTGCTCGCGGGCGGTGCGTGGGGCACGGCCAGGGGGCCGCGCTTGGGAGGTGCCGACCAACGGAAGGCGGCGACCTTGCGCATGGGCAACCTGGGCCGGTGCGGGGGGCTGGCATCAGAGCCGCGTGGCTTAGCGTAAGGTGCCGAATCTGGTATCGCTGTAGTCGCGGTGAGCGAAGGGGGCGCGGGCCTTAGCCCAAGCTGGCCCCCTTGGCGTGGGGTGGCCCGTGGTGTGGGAATGTGGGAAAGCGCGGGCTGGTTTTGGAGTAGCCTTTTCCATATTTCCACACCTGAACGGCCTGGTGCTTCGGGTGCATCACGTGTAAGCGGGTGGGGAGAGGCCGGCCGAACGAAGCGCCGGGCAGCCGGCAAGCGGAGGAACGGAGCGCAGTCCGGCCGCCCGGTGCGTAATGAGGCGAGCCTGCCCCAAAGGGGTCCCCGGAGGGTTGCGGTAGGGCCGACTGGCCGACCATCGGGAGGCTGGGCGGGCCGCTGGGTGCGTTTGGTGGGTACCGGTCGCTACTGCTGAAGCGGTGAGCGCGGGCCGCTTTTTTCAGCGGCTGGCGCGGGGCGGTGGGCTTGCGGCTGGACTGTGTCGCTGGCAACACGGCCACCGCTGCCTGACGCGCGGCGATGGTTGTGTGCTGGACTGGCGGCTGGCTGCGGTGGGCCGCTTCTGCTGTACCGGTGGGTAGGGAGAGGCTGGCCGACCAACGGAAGGCGGGCCGGGGCGGTGGGTTTCGGTAGGGGCTGGCTGCGCTTTTTCGGGCGTTGCCGGGCCCGCTGGCGGGTCGTCGCTGCCGAGTCACTAAGCCGCTGCTGAAGTGCGCAAGATACTGTGATAAAAAGCAAGAAATCGGGCAAGTTTTTTTACCTTTGGTTCTCCTCAAGGAGAGCCTTCGGGTTCATCCTGTGTAGCCTCGGCGCGTTTACGTGGCCGGGGCTACTTCTTTTTCGGCCACCTGGGCGGGGTGGTAGTGCGGGTCGTAGGGGCGGTCGTTTTTCCAGAGGGAGTAGCAGAGCAGCAGCAGCTTGCGCATGACGGCAATCACGCCGGGCTTGCCGCTGGGCTGGCGAGCCCGCAAGCGGACATAAAAGGCCATTTGCTGCGGATTGTACCGTAAGCTGCTCACCGCCGGCAGGTACAGGGCCTGACGCAAATGCACGTTGCCTCGGCGGGAGATGCGCGTGGCCTGTGCCGAGAGACCGCTTTGCCGTTGTACCACGTCCAGACCGGCGTAGGAAGCCAATTGCCGCTCGTTTTCGATAAGTACGAAGCCGTTGGTTTCGGCCACCACCACGATGGCCGTGGTCAGCCCGATGCCCGGTACGCTGGTCAGGTGGGCCAGCTTGCGGGCCAGTTCGGGCTCGGCTTCGAGCAGGGCGGCCAGGTCCTGGTCGACGGCTTTGAGCTGCTCCACCAGCAGTTTTTGGCGGGCGTCCAGGCGTTCCAGGGTGCGGGCGTCGGGCTGGTAGCTGTGGTCGTAGGCGTGGCGCTGGGTTTTGAGCCGCGCCCCTTGCCGTTTCAGGCTTTGGCGTTCACGGGCCAGGGCCCGCAGCTGGCGCAGGGCGGACGTGGGCGGCTGCCAGGCGGGCAGGGCCCGCTCCAGACCCAGGCGGCAGAGTAGGCGGGCGTCGAGCTGGTCGGTCTTACTCTTTTGCTCGGTACTCTGGGCGAAGTGCTTGACTTTGTTGGGCAATAGGACGCTCAACGCCTGTTCGTTGTCGGCCAGAAAATAGGCCAGCGCCTCGTAGTAGACCCCCGTGGCCTCGACCACGAACCACAACGGAGCGGCGGTGGCCTGTTGCTTCACCGTCCAGGCCAGCAAAGCCGCAAAGCCAGCCAGCGTGTTGTCGAAGGTGGCTTCTTTGCCGAAGCGCAGCTGCTGCTGCCCGTCGATGCGGCCGAAGCAGGCCACGAACGTGTCTTTGGCAATGTCGATGCCCACGACGTATTTGAGCGGGGCGGTGGGGGAAGGGATGGCGGACATGAACGAACGGGAAAAAGGGGAAATGAATCAGCCAGTCCGGGTTTTTACCGCAACTCTCCTTGTAAACATGCGGGATGCCACGACCCGAGCGGGTGGGCTCCCTTCATACTGTTCAGTCTTCAGGCAAAAACGGGAAACGGAGCACAGGCTCTAACGCTCAATGTCAGCGCCAGAGCGCCGCATTTAGGGATGGTGGGTGACTCCGTTTCCTTTTCTGGCTGCCTCTCAACGAAAGGCAATGCAATCATACAAGGGATGGGAAGGGAGCGACCAACGGGAGATGTGCGAAGCACCGCAGCGAAGCGGAGCCCTGGACAGCCCGACCCCCGGAACGACCAACGGGAGTGCAGGGGGATGAGCCCAAAATAATGCAATCGAAGATGACTTAATAATTCGATGACTGAATCAACGGTTACCCCGTATGTTTGTATTAAAGTGTGTTTTAAATATCTACTTTAATAAGCCATGTTATTCAGCAGTTCAAAACTGGGCCATATTGGCCAGATTCTCAGTACCGGTGCGGTCTGGGAGATAGGTACCTCGGCCTTCACCCCGCCCACGGCTAACGAAATTGAGGTGTTCGTTCACGTCTTCATTCAGGTGGTGGTGGGCATTGTGACGGTGGTGGCTACGGTGCGCAAGATGTTTCAGCGGCCGGAAACGGTGGTAAAGCTGCCGGCCGTTGGGGCCGTGGTGGCTCCAGCTGTACCACCGGCTGCTGCCCCCGTCGAGCTTGCACCTAATGATTCTGCCCGTGTCGCCGACTAAAGCCGCCGCCGTTGCTGCCAGAGCCGCCCCCAAACCGCCCCGTGTTGTGCCCGTGCTCACGCCTGCCCAGCAGCAGCGCCAGGCCGTGCGGCTGGCCCAGGCGGTGCCCGGCCTGGCGGCGGCTTACTTGCACGCCTTGGGGCGCTGGGCCGGTGACCCGGTGCTTCGGCTGCTGGGGCTACCTATTGTGACAGAATGCTACCGCAGCCCCGAGCGTCAGGATGAGCTTTATACCCACGGCCGCACGGCTCCGGGGCCCGTCGTGACTTACAAGCGCGGGGGCGAGTCGAACCACAACCGGCTGCCTACGCCGGCCCTGGACGTGGCCTTTCTGCTGGCCGATGGGTCGGTGTCGTGGTCGGGGCTGCTGCTCTCCAAGTTCGCTCGGCTGATGAAGGCGGCCGATGCGCGGGTGCATTGGGGCGGCGACTGGCCGGAGTTCAAGGATAGGCCGCATTTCGAAGTATTGAGCTGAGCCACAAGCATTTCTTTTTCTTCACCCTTTTACCCTAATTCTCACTGATGAAGCTCTGGCAAATACTCGTTCACGCTGCGGTAAGCGTGATTTTGCAGCTCGTGGATAAGAAGCGCGACCAGGCCGGCAAATAGCCGTCTCCTGCACCACCACCACAAACAACGGGGCCAGCTGGCCGGGCGTGATGCTCGACTGGCTGGCCTTTTTGATAAGTAGTGTCGGAATCAACTCCAAGGTCAGTAGTGGGCTCAACTGCGGTAGTCTGCTTTATAGGCTTGGACCTCTTTTAGAAACTTAGCAATCTCTGGTAAAAGCTTTTGCTTTTCAGCTTGTGGCAATTCTTCGAGGGACTTGGCGGAAAGCTTTTCTTTTCGCGTGGCTTTAAGCAGGTCGTAGTGGCCTTTGCCACCGCGTTGGATGAAACGAACATAATCCGGCGAAGTGAAATGAGCACTGGCCTTGGCCAGGAAACGGTCAGCCTCGGAACCGGAAACTACTGCTATTAAGGCCAATTGATTAGAGACGAGACGAGTATTTTCAACTTGTACGGTGAAGGTATTTCCTACGGCACGAATCGTTAAACTACCGTCTTGGTGGCCATCGATATGAGTGTTTCTGTCGACTTTCGCGGCTAAAAAATCAGCTAAAACAGAACCAAATTCCTGTTGTCGGGAGTGTTTGATTTCTGGAGTTTGTGTTTTTTTTATGGGCGGCTTTGCGGCGTCTTTCATCCATGCGTTTGGATCTGGTGCAGCAGCCCTTCCTACTTCGTGAGGGGCTATGAATTGGGTAATAAACAAGCGTAGCTCATCCAATTCTTCCGCTGTTTCCAACTGACCGCCTATTTCAATGGAATTTCCGATTGAGCTGCTCAGTAGATTTAAGGAAGAAATTATTCCGGTCAATTCGTTGAAATAAAGCTTGGCGTGTAGGTTTGGGATAAGGCGGGGGGTAATGCCCATGCTTAACACTTGCTCTTTACTTAGGTGATTGGTAGCATCGTCCCGGATATAGAAATCAATGCTGACTCCTCGATTCCGCGCAGCTATTAAAGCTGCCGATACTTGTTTAGAATAAGTTAGATTAACGTAAGGTGAAACAATAACCAGCTCTTTTTTAGCTTTTAAAATGACGTCCATTAGTTTGCTTTGGATGTCATGCGATTGAATAATTTTCATTTTTTATTTTAGTTAGTAGGGCCGCTATCGATGCGGCTTTCCAGCACTTGTTGAACGGAAATAGGAACGGCCGATAAGATATCAAGCCCGGTGGAAGTTTCGATGGCGTTGACGCTGGTGCGGTAGGTGCCCCAACTCGTGCTGAGCGAATTATCGTTGGGGGTGTCGACGGCAATGATGCGGGTATTGGTGGACACCCGGGCGGCGTCGTTGCTACCGGTTGGGAGAATAACGACCACTTTCCAGCAGTGGGCCGGGACCGTCACGCGGCCGTTGTCGAGGGTGGTGGCGTACCCGTTAGAGCCGGTGCCGCCTTTGCAGTAGCTGCCGCAGATGATGTAGAGTTCGTTGCCGCTGGCTAGGAAGCTGCGGCAGTAGTCTTCGAGGTTGGCCCAGGTTTGTTGGTTGTTGCGGGGGGCCTGGGGCATCATGTTGGACATTAGGAACGTGGCCGAGTTGTCGGCCACGGTGCTGGTGCGGTCGGCGCTGGGGCAGTTGTGGCCGCGGTCAAAGCCCGAGCCGGTATAGCTGGCGGCGGTGACGTGGTACCAGGTGGCGGGCAGGTCGGCATCGGGGCGGAAATCGTCCTGGCGGGCGGCGCTGCCGACCCAGGAGCTGCTCAGGTGCCAGCTGACCCAGTTCGGTTTGCCTTAGTCGCGGTGGTAGGAGAGGGCGTATTGTGATTTGCTGAGCAAGTAATTGGTGGGTTGCCCGGGGTCCATGGTGGAACCGCTGGGATTGCCGAGGGTCAGGTGCTCGGTTAGGGCGGGTTGGGTGGTGATTGGGTTAGGCGTGGCGTCGTCGGTTTTGGCGCAGGCAGTGGCCAGCAGAGCTAACAAGACGAAGGTTGTGGTGCGGGTAAGTATTTGTTGCATGGGCGGTAGGTCGTAGCGCAAAGGTGGGAACGAAGCGGTGGTGTCCCGAGCGAGTGAGGGGCCGGCGCTGAAGGCTAGGCGGTACTGTGGTGGATGGGCAGGCCGCGTACATTCGTGCTGTTCCTTGATGATAATGCTTTGCGCGCAACTTCTTTCCTAACTCTGTGGTGGGGCCTGGTGGTGGCTACCACGTTGACGGCCCCCGCCCAACCGATAGCGGCCACCGATCCCCAGCCCCGGCGGTTGGAGGCTACCCCCGTTTTTCAGACGGCGTTTGAGTTGGTGGGGGGCCTGATTATCCTGCGTAATCTAACCCTCAACGGCCGGCAGGGGGACTTTGTGCTGGATACGGGGTGCTCGACGGCGCTGTTGGTGGACAGCGGGCCGTTCGCGGGGCAGCTGACGCCCTTGCGGGAGCACGCCACTGCCCACGGAACGACTGGCACGGTGGCCATAAAGGGGCTGCCCGTCACAAACTTTCAGCTGGGCGCGGCCCGCTACACCGGTTTCGCAGCCCATGCCTTCTCGCTGGAGCACCTGCGCCGCTACGCCGGGCCCCGGTTGCTCGGAGTGATTGGGTACGGGCTGCTGCGCGACTACGAGGTTGTCATTGACTATCCGCGCCGCCGCGTGTACTGGTACACCCTGCGGACGAAAAAGCCCGCCCCGCGGCCCTTCGCACGGCAGGACTCGCTGGCGTTCGTAGTGGTGCGGGGTGGGCCCATTGTAACAGGTACCATTGGTGCGGTCCAAGTGCGGCTGTTGTTGGACACGGGGGCGGTAAATAATGACTTAGACGCTGCCTTCTGCCAACGGTTGGCCCCGCGCGAGCAGCCCACGCGCTCGGGTGCAGAATTCGTTACGGGCAGCGACGGCCACCAACAGGTGGCTCAGCGCGGCACGTTGCCCACGCTGGTGCTGGAAAATATCACTTGGAAAGCAGTTCCCGTGCTAATTCTTCCTCATGCTCGACCTATTAGCGGCCGGGAATTAGCTTACCAGGGCGTACTGGGATTTCCGTTTCTGAGCCAGGACCAAGTAGTGAGCTTTCACTTTGGTCGCCAGCAGCTTTATGCGCTGGTGCCGGTGACTCCGCGTAAGTAATCTGTGGGAACTGCAGCTCATGGGCAATTAGCGGAACCAAGCCAACAAGTGGCTGGCTCCTGCACCATCACTACAGATTAAGGGGCCAGCTGGCCGGGCGTGATGCTCGACTAGCTGGCCCCGTTTTCGTGGCGGTTGGGCGCTGCTCTGTCGTGGGTGCCGGTTTTGTTCGCCTATTTTTATCGTCAGTAATAAGCGATTAAGACCAAAACCGCGTTTTTGATGCCTTGGCGCGTATATTCTATTTTGGAATACCCTGGTGCAAGTGGGCAGCTTGCGCGGTGAATTCTATCTACGACGCCCGCCACAAAAGCATTGTAAACCGTCTTACCGCTATTCGGACTGATGCCGGAATAAGCCAGACACAACTAGCCACCGCCCTGGAAATAGGGCAGTCCGATGTGTCGAAGGTAGAACAAGGCCAGCGGCGGCTAGACATCGTTGAGCTGGTGGAGTGGCTGGCCGCTCTGGAGTACGACCTGTTTAGTTTCTTGTCAGAGGTCGGGCTACTGGTGCCGCTAGCTCCTGCTGCGCCTGTTGTGAACGTAGCCAGTGAGTTCGTGCCCGACCCTGCGCATGTCGTGGCAGTGACTGGTGGCACTGAAATACGCCTGGTTGGCTCGGGTACACACCATGACATTGTGTTAGCAAATGCCGACATCGCCGGCTACCGGGCAGTAGAGGCCGAAGCGGTGAGGTTGTTCCGGTCGTTGAACGATGGTAGCCTAGGCTTGCAAAACCGTGAGGCTATCCGTGTGGCTTTGGATTTCGCCATTCGACGGTTGCCGCTGCTCAATCCAAGCGACGTTTACCGCCACATTATTTACCGGCTGTACGTGCGGGAGTTCTCGCTAAAATCACCCAAACAGAGCTGGGTGAGGGCTGGCGGCGAAGCGCTGGAACTCTTCATTGAGGACCTATACAAAAGCCGCCTGTTGAGTGAGGGAATCGAAGTAGAAGCCCTTATTGCCAAAGACCGGCGGCTAGCTGCGCTGGAAGAAATGGGCATATCCGACCGAGTGGGGGCCGCTAAGCTGGATATTGCGCTGTACGGTATTCACGAGGGGAAACGGTACATATTCGGCGGTCTGCACGTTAAGGCTTCACTAGCTGAACGAGTGACTGATGATGTGCCGTGCAGTGAAATAATGATGGCAGCGGGCTATTTCAGCGGCTTGTGGACGTTTGACGCGAAGGACCACCCACCGCGTAGCCTAGTGAATTACGGGGAGTTGGGCACTAGCCTCACTGGCAAGCCAACAGCTAAACGGCTTTACATCGAGCGTGATGGGTCGTTCAGCATCTGCTTTTGCTACAATACCCGCACCGCCGCTAGCTACCATAAAACGCCAAGCCAGCGTAGAATCGTGGTTTCTACGCTGGCTCCTGATAAAGACACGTTGCCGAGCGTGGTGCTGGCGGCGTGGCAAGATTTTAAAAAAGCTCGGGGCCTCAAATAAGGCTACTGAATAGGTCTGCTTCGGCGGTGGCCTTCTTCGTGCTCTTGCGCCTTTTCTTCTCTGCTGGTGCGGTGGGTGCTACCGCATTAGTGAGCGGGGCCTCGGCTTGTTTAATTTGGGCAGTTAGGGCTGGGGCCTCGGCTTTGATACGCTGTTCGATGATGTCAATACGGGTTGGGTCCAGTTCGAAGCCCAAGTAATTGAAGCCCAAACTAGCGGCGGCTACTGCGGTGGTGCCACTGCCCATGAACGGGTCGAGAATGATGCCGCTGGTGATGCCGCTGGCCTGAATGCACTTCACGGGCAGGTCTAGCGGGAAGGTGCTGGTGTGCGGGGTGCGGTTTACGTCGGGCTTGATGTCCCAAACAGAGGGCACCGGCGGCTGTACGGTGAAGGCGTGGCGCTCAGTCTTGGCGAATAGATAAATGGGCTCGTGTTTGCGATGCGGGCGGCGGCAGCGGCCTTCTGGCATGGCTTTCCGCTTGGCCCAAATAACCTCACCACGGTATAAAATTCCTGCATCACCGAGGGCAATAATCACGCGCAGGGGTAGGGCCAGCAGGTTGCCGTATTGGAGCCAGCCGGCTTGTTTTTCGATGAATGCCCGGCGGCTGCCCCGGTTTTTGGTGTAAGCAGAGTTATGTGGCGCAAGGCCTGTACCGTCGATGCCGAGGGTACTGTATTTCATGTCCTCTAGGCTCCAGTTTATCGGTGTGTTGTAGCTGTCGCCGATGTTCAGCCATAGCACCCCCTCCGGCTTCAGTACCCGCATTGCTTCCAGTAGCACGGTGGTAAGGTTCTTCACGTACTCGCGGGGGTCGGCTTCGGAGCCCAGACCAGCATCTCCACGCTGCCCCCAATAGGGCGGGCTCGTTACAATTACGTCCACGCAATCGTTGGGCATCAGTCGCATAGCATCTAAGCAGTCTGCCCGATGTACCTTGTTTACTTCCCACTGACCCAACTTTTCCATCTATTTCCTGCTTTAGAATACCATGTAAAAGTACGGACAACTAAATTCTTTAGCGGTAGGAATTCGCCTAGTAGCTGATGGCTCGAGTCGGCGCGTAGGCGCTAAGAATTGCAATGGTCTTTGCTGGTGGTTGTGGGCTAGCGGCGCGGCCTGCTCTGGCGGTGCTCCAGCTTTAGGCTCCCGGTTTTTTCTCGCCAGCAATAAGTCGGCATCATACAACCTGCTCCCCGTCAGGGCTAGCGGTGTCGTCGAAGTACGTCGCACTAGGCCGCCGGCAGTGGTACAGAAGGATATTAGATGCTGGTTTTGCCGATGCAATCCTGCATTTTTTTTCTGCAAAAGCCTTGCTTTGCGCTCTGGATGCAATACATTTGCCGATGCAATACTGCATCACTCGGCTGCAATCACTGGCAATGGACGACAAGTATAGAGAGGTAGATGCCCTGCTAGGTGGCTTGTTTCCATCCCAGAATCTCCGCGAACTTTTTGATTATAAAGTACAGGCGCTCGGCGTCTCTCCTACGACTGCTGCCCGCATTATGGGTATGCAGCTGCGGGCTTTGAACGGGATTTTGAGCGGTACCCAGAAAGTCATTGATATTACCGTTATCGGTAAGTTGGCAAATTTTCTACAGGTGCCCCGTGAGAAAATTGTCAGCCTCTACTTGGACGCTGTGGAAAAGCACTTCCCGATAAATACTATCTCGGCGAAGAAAATAGAATTCATCAAGGCCAATTTCGACTTGGCGGCGCTACGCAAGGCGGGTTGGATTGACAACATTACCGATTTCGCTCACATCGAGCAGAAGCTAACTGCCCGTCTGGGGCTGAAATCGGTACTGGAGTATCGCAAGCCGGCCGTCGATGTAGCATTCTGCGTGGGTACTTACGAGCCTAAGAACGAACTCACGCGGGCGGTATGGATTAGGGCCGCGCAGGCCTGCTTTGCAGAAATTGATAACATGTACCCGTATGACCGGGCGGAGCTTATCAAGATTTTTCCGCGCCTGCGGTGGTTTACTACCAATGAGGAGCACGGGTTGGCGGAAGTAATCCGGTTGCTGCACCGGGTGGGGGTTACAGTGGTACTGCAACCGCCGTTACCCGGTTTACAGCTGCGTGGAGCCACATTCAACCATGATGGCAAGCCCGCTGTCGTGATTACCGATTTCGTCGGGTTTTATTCGACGCTGTGGTTCGCGCTGTTTCACGAGCTGTTCCACGTCCTGTTTGACTGGGACGATATCAAGGTGAATCAGTACCATGTAACCGACGATGAAAATCAGCAGCTGTCGGTTCAGGAACGGGAACAAGAAGCAAACAATTTCGCCAGCGAGTATCTGTTTTCCCGCGAGAAAGTTGAGCAGGTAAAGCCTTTCCTGCACGATGATGTGTATGTGGCCCGGTTTGCTGCCGACCACCAAGTGCATCCCAGCATCATATATACGCAGTGCGCTTTCGCTATGCCCAAGAGCCGTTCGGCCTGGGCGCTGGCCCGCAAGCACTCACCTCCGGCCAGCCGTTCCATCGTTGAATACGGCTTTGCTCTCGAAAACGGTGGCCTTATTGCTGAATTGACCAAACCCCTCAAATCTTCCTTATACGTTTAGTTGTCGACCTGATGAAAAAGACTACGCAAAAGCCCGAGGAATTGAGTAGCCCGGCCACCGTGAGCACTCAAAAACCAAAGGAAGTTTCCAAGCAGTCCAGGGAGCAGCAGCTGCTGCTAGCCGGAATGCTGATTCTGGGTGCCGACGAGCAGGCAAAGCAGGCGCGAGAGCTGAAGCGCAAACGGGAGCAGACAGTTATTGAGCTGCATAGCGGTTTCAAAATAACTATTGGCGAAATCAACGCCATCGTCTGCGGTAACCCTTCGGACTATCTGCCGATGTTTCCGAATAACATCCCCTTTTTCTCGGAAATAAACCGGCTGTCCGAAGTCAAATTCGACCCGACAGAATATATCAAACCTGCGTTTGTTGGGGAAATAATCTGCGAAATAATTTACGGCAGGTATGACAAGTCGGTGTTACCTGCGTTGCGGGCAGTAAATCCTGCTTACATCAACGGGATAAGGCCGCGCAAACTTTATCATTACCTCACCCCAGAAGGCCTAGCTTTGCTGGCCCAATACCGTGATGAGGCTATTGAGGTTATGAAATCGTGCAACACCATGTACGAGTTCAGGCAGAAGCTTTTTAAGCAGTACGGTGTGCCATATCAGATAAAAGCGATTGAGTAGAATTTCGCCGCCGGCAACGAGGTGTTGGGAAATGCTTCGGGGCGTCAATCAAGTGTAGCCGGATAACCGGCTAGCCTGACGGGGCTGCCTGTGGTCAAGTACCGCCGTACTTAGCTGCCTCGTCGTGGGTGGCGGTGGTGGCCATGGCGAGCAAAGCGGGGTGGGTCTCCTGCATCAGTTCCTGTAGAATGTGTTGGCGCTCGTGGGGTTTCAGCTCCTTCCATCTGGCTACCCATCGGGCGGCCTTGCGTTTGATGTATTCCCGTTCGCGGTAGTCGTTGCCGGCAAAGCGGACATCGTGTAGCACCTCGGGGCGGGCGTAGTTGTAGAAAAGCCACTCGGTGGCCATGCCTTGGCGCGTCTGGCTTTGGAACTCGGTTCGGTTCCAGTGGCTCAGCTGCTCGGCATAGCGTTGGTTGGGGTAGGTTGAAATCAAGCAGTCGACGCGGAGGAACCGGACGGCAGTAAGAAATTCCTCGTGGTCGCGTTCGGTCATTTCGTGCGTGTAGCGCAGTTCCCGGCTTTTGCGGCTATCGAGGGGGTAGGGCGGGTCGCAGTAGACGACTACCCGGCCGAGGTCGGGGCGCTTTAGCACGGTGGCCAGGAAGTCGAGGGCGGGCAGGTTGTAGAGGTCGAGCCGGGGCCCTAGCCGGGCCTCGCGCCACTGGTCGATGATGAACGGGTCGAGGTCGTTGGCGATGACCTGGGCGGGCCACTGGATTTGACGGGTCAGGGCGCAGTTTCCCAGAAAGGGAATTATCAGCGTGTCGTGGGGCCGGACGTGGTTGATAATCTTCTGGTAGGTGCCGCTGCTGCCCTTGCCGCCGTAGTACGTGCTGATGGTAGGGAACTTAATCATGGCGGTGCTGCAGGTGAAGGCCGCGGCCCTCGAATGACTGTTGGAACTGGGCAAAATCGTAGGTGACGAAGGCTACGCCGCCGGCTTGCTTCAGCTCATTGAGGAACTGCTTCTGGTCGTCGCGCAGGGTGTCACGCCCTGCTTTCACTTCGACGCCCACGAATACCCCGTCAGCAAGGCGAAAGCCGATAATATCGGGCACGCCGTTGCAGCCCTGGGGATTCTTCCGCCAGCGGCCGGTTGCGGGGTCGTAGATGCCGCTGGTGTTCTGGCGCCATACCTTGAAGCCATGTCTGGTGAGGTAGGCAATGATGGCGCTGGTAATCTCCCCGGCCTTCAGGGTGCCGAAGTCTAGCGGCAGCTGGTCGTGCTTTTTGGCAATCATGGCAAACTGCGTCAGGGTTTGGTGGTGAGGGTGAAGGCCCCGCGCCGCACGGCCTGGGCCACTTCGTCGGAGTCTGCGTAGTATTCGTGCTCGAACTCGGCGGCTCGTTTGGTGCGGCGGGCCTGCCAGGTGCCGTTTTCGGTGCGGCTGCCGCCCGTCACGGTTCGCACCCGGTAGATGCTGCCGCAGGTGGCCAGGTAGTAGCAGGTGGTAGTGGCGGGCCTTTTAGTCGCGGTTGCCATTCATCAGCCGGTTGTTTTCCTCGCGGTGCTGCTTGTCCATCCGCTTCTGCGCTTCGGGGCCCGCTTTCCAATCCTTGCGGGGCTTGCGCTCGGTGGCCTTGCGGGTTTCGGCGCGCTGGCGCTCGGCTTCCTCGGGGGTAATGAGGCCGCGGCGGGCCTTTTGGTTGGTGATGGTGAGCTTCTGGCGCAGGCCTGCGGCGTTGGGGTGGTCGGCGGGAATCTGCTGGGCCACGTTTTCGAGCATCCGGGGGGCGGCATCGCCGAGCAGCTGCACGTCCTGGGCCTGCCGGCTGACTCCGGCGGCTTTCCGGTCGAGGTGCCGGTTTTCGAGGTAGGCCGCTTTGCGGTCGAAATACTCCGTTATCAGCCGGTAAATGGTGCTCACGTCGAGCGACTGGTAGAACTTGGTGCCGTTGGTGCGGGCCTCCTTCAAAGCCAGAATAAAATCCTTGATGCTGTCGTGGGTGTAGGTCTCGGCTAGCGTGTCGGCCAGCTCCAGCAGGTCGGCCACGTCGGGCTTCTCGGGCACCCGGAGCGAGTCGACGAAGGCCCGCAGTATCATCACCAATAATTTCACGACCTCCCGCTGACCTATCGAGCGGTTAAGCTGGAAAATCTTGGGGGCGGTAAGGGCGACTTCGCGGGTAAGGCCCACGCTGACATCGGCCAGCATCTCGCGGATTTCGGGCGTAGTGGCGCGGGCCAGTTCCCTAGTCGTAGCGGCTGCTACGGTAGCCACTAGCAGGGCCTCCGGGGTTTTTCTGGTCGGTGCTACCCCCGTCGAAGCGTTGGACGTTGGGAGCGAGTTTAAGGCGATTGTCGGCTGCATCGTTGAGCATGAATCTTTGGGCGGTAGCAATCCAGTCTTTGCGTTCGGGGGGGAGGCCGGTTTTCTTATCGCGCCACGTCGATACCATCTGGTGGTAGTGGCGCAGGTCGGCCAGGGCGTAGTCGGTGCCTTCGAAAGCGGCGGCGAAGGCTTCGGGCGTGGCGATGGCCGACTGGCTGAATGGCAGCTCTGGAAGCGGAGCACGCCGGCGCGGCTCGTCGGGCCTGGCGGTGGCAGCTGCGCGGATGGCCTCGGCCTGCACCCCTTTTTTCTTTAGCGCAACTTTCTTTTTTGGGGCTGTGCCAGGGGCCTGCTGGTAGTCGTCGGCCGAATCTTCGGCCAGCCCTGAAAGTCCCTCGTTGGCCGGCGAAGCCACCCCTATTTTTTTTGGGGCGGCGGCGGCGGTGCCGTTTACTACTACAGGAGGTTTGCTATTAGTACCACGTTTAGTAACTATAAGGAGTGGTTGGGTCACTTCTGGCCCCGATGCGGATTTTACCTGGGGCACTTCCGGGCCCGGTGCGGGGTGGTCACCTGGGGCAGATGTGCCCTCGCTGTGGTCGTTTTCATCGGGGGCAGTTGTGCCCCCGGTAGGATGGTTCACCGGGGGCACAACTGCCCCAAGTAAATCCGACATGAAACAGCGGCTGGGCTGGTACTTCGACCTGCTGGGCTGGTAGGCCAGGAGGCCCCAATCTTCGAGGTCGTACAGCGTGGCGCGGTAGGTCTTGATGCTGCCGATGTGGGCGGCGCTCATCAGGTGGTCGTGGTCAAGCTCCAGCGACTCGGGGAAACGGTTGGCGTTCCATTCGAAAAACAGGGCCCAGTACAGGCTGACATGGAAGGGCGTGGCGGCCCGCTGCCGGGTCAGCTGCTCGTGGGCGGCGCGGGTGTGCTGGATGAAGTTCATGGGCAGCCGCTGCGCTAAGCCGGGCGCTGGTAGCGCAACGGGTAGGCTTCGACCACGGAGCGGCGGAATCCAAATGACTTTTCATTGCGGCGCACGCCTTGCAGGCGGCCGGCGCGGCGGGCCACGCGCACGGCTTCGGGCGTGATGCCCAATAGGGCGGCGGCCTCGTCGGTGGTCAGGATGTCGTCGGGGCCGGCGGTGGTGGCCACGCCGGTCTGCTGCTGGGCCTCCAGCCGTTCGAGCCGGTCAATGACTGCCCGCCATTCGTTTTCGGGGATGATGAGAACGGCTTGCATGGCGACTATGCGGCTAGCTTGGCGGCACGCTCTTTTACCAAGGCGCGGCGCTCGGTTTCGGCCTCAGCGGCGGCCAGGAAGGCTTCTACCAACTCCTTCTTCGCGCTGCGGCCGGTGATGACCTGATACATGGCCGACTTGCTGACCTTGATACCCGCCTCTGCCAGGGCCGCAATGGCGTCTTTCACGACGGATTGCCCAGGCCCTAGTTTATCCAGGACTTTTTGCAATTCGGTGGGCTCTTTGGTATTCTGTTCCATATCCGTGTGTATTTTGGTGGTAATTGTGTATCTTTGTGTAGACCACAAAGCCATATTGACACGAAGATACACTTATCATAGTGCGAATGTTGCACCTCAGTACACGTTTTTATGGAAGCAAACGCCAATGTGTCTGACCGTATTCAAGCGATTCTTAAACATTATGGCTTGAATGCCAATAGTGTTACGGCTCGCCTAGGCTACTCCACAACCAGCAAAATGTATAAGATTTTGCAGGGTGCCGAACCTAGCTTTCCTACTCTGGTAGACTTCTTAAAAGAGTTTCCTGACATCTCCAGCGACTGGTTGATGCTGGGGAAGGGGCCCATGTTGCGCGGTGAGGCTGCCGATGCGGTGGCTAGGCTGGTGATGCCGCAGCGCGCCATGACCAGCACGGAGGTGCTGACGGTGACGGTAGATTCGACGGGTGAGGAAAATACCCTGCTCGTGCCGCTAACCGTGCAAGCCGGCTACCCCGGCCACTTCAACGAAGCGGTATATCTGAGCGACATGAAGCCGTACCACCTGCCGGGTTTCGAGCGGGGTACCTACCGGGCGTTCGAGGTGGAAGGGGTGAGCATGTCGCCGACCTTCGGCCACCGCGACATCGTGGTGTGCTCCTACGTGGACCGCTGGGACCTGCTCAAGCCTTGGGAATGCTACGTGGTGGTGACGGCCGAAAACCTACTGCTCAAACGCATCGGTGCGGTCATCACCGACCGGCGCGGCTCGTTCGAGCTGCACTCTGATAATTCGGGCTACGACTCTTACCGGCTGCCGGTGGCCGACTTGATGCAGCTGTGGCAGGTACGGGGCTACATCTCGACCAGCATCCCGGCCCGCCCGTCCACTTCGCCCCACACAATGGAGCGGCTGCAAGAGGTAATTGAACTGCTCGGGCACGACTACCACGAGGTGCGGAAATTTCTCGAAGAAAGCGCCCGTGAGCGGGCCTAGCCGGTACGGTGGGCGTGTCTATTGGTGTGGTTCTTATTCTAAATCGCCCCACTCAGCGCCCCCCTACTTTATCGGGCTCGGTTGCTTGTCTTCGTATCGTGTTGATAGATAGTTGATTGTTGCATTTGTACTTGATGGGTAATTACTTGCTCTGGGAGTAAGGAAATGGTGGTGCCGCTGAGGAAGCCCCCCGTGCCCCGGCGCGGGGGGCTTTTTGCCGTTTGGCCGGGGGCGATGCGCCCAGCCGGGGGCCGCCGCCCCCCCCGCGCCAACGCGGGGGCGAACGGGCCCGGTTGCCGCGGGAGCCACCGGTTTACCGGCCTTTGGAAGCCCCGGTTTTAGCCATATATTACTGATTACCTGGATATAAAGCTGTGCTAGTGTCGACTCAACGGATTATGCTACTATTTATTTTAAAAATAACTGATTACATAAAATCCAAGATGCATCCTGTTTCGTAGGCAATAATATCCCCTCTAAAAGGAACTTATCACGTCGCCCTCACCGCAAGCCTGGTCGCCCGACCGCGCTACCCCGGCCGGGCGACGACGCACTCCCCGCGCTACTCTTTTGCCTTTGCCTGGCGCGGTGCGCCGGGTCCCGAGCCTTTTGACTGCGCTGCTACTGCCGGCGAGATACAAGCTTGCCGCCGTCTTTCCAACGGCGGTTGATTGCCCCCAATTCCCCGCGTTACCCCAACTGAAATGGCTTGCTTCCGGGCAGGCCTGGCCGCGCTTTGCCGCTCCTCCGGGTTGCTCGTCAGCGGGCCGGGGGGCGATAGTTACTTGTTCGTTGGTTTCCCTCCCATTTTCCCCTCTCCCTTTTCCCTTATGAAAAGTTTTACCAAACCTCTCATGTGGTTGGCTGGGGCTGGTGTCGTCACGTTGTGCTCCGTGTGGAGCACCGTGCGGCACACGCCCCTCGAAGCCAGCAGCCACCGCGAAGCGCCGCTCATCGCCGACGACCCGCTGGCCGACAACACCGACGTGTACGCCTTCGTGGACCCCAACGACGCGAACCGGGTGGTGCTGATTGCCGACTACATCCCGTTCCAGCTGCCCCAGGGCGGCCCCAACTACTCCACTTTTGGCGAGAACATCCGCTACGAGATTCACGTCAAGAACAAGAGCACCACGAACGGCGACGACGTAACGTACCGGTTCACCTTCACCCGCACGAACGAGGACCCCAGCACTTTCTTTAACGTGCGCCTGGCCAAGCAAAACCTTAAAACCACCTATACGTGCGAGAAGAGCACCAACGGGGGCGCATTTACCGCAATCGTTTCTAATGGTGTGGTGCCCCCCTACAACATCGGGCCGCGCTCCATCAATACGGGCGTGGGCCTGAGCCAGCCTTCGTACACCACGCTGCGCCAGAACGCCGTGACCGCCGCCACCGGTGGCGGCGGCGAGCAGGTGTTCTGCGGCTCGTCCGACGACCCGTTCTTCGTGGACCTCGGGGCCGTGTTTGACCTGGCCGGCCTGCGCATCAACAAAGGGGCCCGCGACGGATTGGCCCGCTACAACGTGCATTCCATCGCGCTGAGCGTCCCGATTGCCACGCTGCAAAAGGATGGCAAGGCCGTGTCGGCCGCCACCAGCATCCTCGACGGCGACTACGTGATTGGCGTGTGGGCCTCGGCCAGCCGCCCCACGCTGCGCACGCTGAGCGCCGTGGGGGCCCCCACCACCGACAACGCTACTTACGTGCAGGTGTCGCGCCTGGGCATGCCGCTCACCAACGAGGCCATCAACCCCATCGGCGACAAGGACGCCTGGAACCGCACCACGCCCTACGCCGAGGCGGCCATCACCGATGCCTACCTCTCCAACCCCGAGCTGGGCCTGTACATGGACGACTCGCAGTTTGGCGGCGCGGTGCCCGCCCTGGCGGCCTTGCGCATCCAGACCAAGTCGCTGGCGGGCTTCGCCGGCTTGCCGGCCGCCGGTTTCGACTTCCGCAACGGGAAAAGCGGCCTGTACCCGCTCAAGGGCAGCGCGGCCGTGAAGGGCACGGCCCTGGACGACGCCGCTTTCGGCAACTACCTGCTGGTGGCCAACAGCCCCCGCTCGGTCGACCTCAAGCCCATTTTCCAAGTTGGCGTGCCCAACCTGCCCCCTTACCAGCTGGCCACCGGCAAGGCCGGTAACCCCCTGGCCCCGGGCAAGCCGTTTGTGAACAACTTCCTGCCCCTGGGGGCCAACGTGAGCGGCAACCCCGGCGGCGACATGCTGCGCCTGAACATGGCCGTGCCCGCCACCCCGCGCAACTCGCCCGACTTCAGCAACCAGGGCCTGCTGGCCGCCGCCGTGCTCGGCCTCACCGACCCGCGCTACAACGGCAGCACCGCCATCCAGAACATCCCCAACATGGACGGCTTCCCCAACGGCCGCCGCCTGGAGGACGAAGTGGTGAAAATTGAGTTGCAAGCCGTCAGCGGCGCGGCCCTGGCCGCCATTGGCCTGTGGTACGACGACTACACGCCCACCAGCGCCTCGCCGGTGACGCCCCAGCTGCGCGGCGTGCTGAGCTTCGCCACGGGCGTGGAGAAGAACGACACGACATTCCGCGCCGCCTTCCCCTACGTGCAGACGCCGTGGGAGGGCTACCGCATCCGCCGCTAACGCATTTTCTCACCCCGATTTATCCGAAGAACATGTCTTCTAAATTTATACCCAAGTTCCTGCTGGTGCCCGCCGTTGCGGCGGCGGCGGCGGTCGGGCTCTCGGTGTGGAGCACTGCCCACACGCCCCTGGAGGCCAGTAGCCACCGCGAAGCCCCGCTCATCGCCGACGACCCGGTGGCCGACAATACCGACCTCTACGCGTTCAAAGACCCCAACGACGCGAGCAAAATTGTCATCATTGCCAACTACATCCCGTTCGAGCTGCCCCAAGGGGGCCCCAACTACTCCACCTTCGGCGAGAACGTGCGCTACGAGGTGCACGTGAAAAACGACGGCACCAAGGCCGGCGACGACGTGACCTACCGCTTCACGTTCAAGCGCGTGAACCAGGACCCCACCACGTTTTTCAACATCCGTTTGGGCGCGCAGAACCTGAAAACCACCTACACCTGCGAGAAAAGCACGGACGGCGGGGCCACGTTTACGGCCATTGTGAGCAACGGCGTGGTGGCCCCCAACAACATCGGGCCCCGCTCCATCAACACGCCCGTAGTGGGCCTGGGCCAGCCTTCGTACACCGACCTGCGCCAGAGCACGGTGACCAACGCCACCGGGGCGGGCGGCGAGCAGGTGTTCTGCGGCCCCGCCGACGACCCGTTCTTCGCCGACCTGGGCGCCATTTTTGACCTGGCCAACCTGCGGCCCGCCGGGGCCCCCGACGGCCTGTCGCACAAAAACTGCCACTCCATCGCGCTGAGCATCCCCATTGCCACGCTGCAAAAGAACGGCAAGGCCGTGTCGGCCGCCACCAGCATCCTCGACGGCGACTACGTGATTGGCGTGTGGGCCTCGGCCAGCCGGCCGGCCATGCAAACCTTCAGCGCCAGCACCGGCAACGGGGCCAGCGGCGACTACGTGCAGGTGTCGCGCCTGGGCATGCCGCTCACCAACGAAGTCATCAACCCCATCGGCGGCAAGGACCGCTGGAACGCGCTGACCCCTTACAACGAGGACGCCAAGACGGACGACTACCTCTCCAACCCCGAGCTGGGCCTGTACGTGGACCAGCGCCTCTTCGGCGGGGCCGTGCCGCAACTCATCCCGCTGACCGTGCAAACCAAGTCGCTGGCGGGCCAGCCCTTTCTGGGGGCCTCCTTCCCGGGCTTCGACTTCGGCAACACGCAGTCGGGTTTGTTTCCGCTGAAGGGCAGCGCGGCCGTGAAGGGCACGGCCCTGGACGACGCCGCCTTTGGCAACTACCTGCTGGTGGCCAACAGCCCCCGCTCGGTGGACATCAAGCCCATTTTCCACACCGGCGTGCCCAACCTGCCCCCCTACCAGCTGGCCACGGGCAAGACGCAAAACAACCCGCTGACGCCGGGCAAGCCGTTCATCAACAACTTCCTGCCGTTGAGCGCCAACGTGAGCGGCAACCCCGGCGGCGACATGCTGCGCCTGAACATGGCCGTGCCCGCCACCCCGCGTACCGTCAACGGCCAGCCCAACCCCGAGTTCAGCAACCAGGGCCTGCTGCAAGCCGCCGTGCTGGGCCTGACGGATTCGCGCTTCGCCGGCACGGGCATCCAGAACATTCCGAACATGGACGGCTTCCCCAACGGCCGCCGCCTGGAGGACGCCGTGGACCAGATTGAGCTGAAAGCGGTGGGCGGCCTCGTGCTGGCCGCCATCGGTCTGTGGTACGACGACTTCACGCCTGCCAGCACGTCGCCCGTGACGCCCCGGCTCGTGGGCGAGCTGACCTTCACGACCGGCGTGGAAAAGAACGACACGACCATCCGCGCGGCCTTCCCCTTCGTGCAGACGCCCTGGATTGGCACCGGTGCCGCCAGCGGCCCCACCGACGTGCTGACCATCCCGAACCTGACGGTGAGCACGGCCATGCCCGTGGAAGCCGGCACCTACAACAACGTGACCATCACCGGCTCGGGCGTGGCCGCGTTCAACGGCCCCATCGTGGTGAACGGCACCCTGACCGTGCAGACGGGCGGCGTGCTGAACACCCGCGGCGTGCTGGCCACCAACTGCATCCCCGTGAGCGGCCCCGGTAGCTTCGTGCTGCAACCCGGCGCGACGCTGCGCATCTGCGACGCCGCCGGCATCGCCGCCACCGGGGCCACCGGCTCCATCCAGGTGAACGGCACGCGGACCTTTGCGCCCGACGCCACCTACGAGTACAACGGCCTCGATGCCCAGATGACCGGCACGGGCCTGCCCAGCCAGGTGCGCAGCCTGACCGTGAACAACGGCGCGGGCCTGACCCTGAACAACGGCGGCGTGAAGGTGGTCCAGACCCTGGCCCTGACCAACGGCAACCTGACCACGAGCACCAGCCAGCCGCTGACGCTGCTCTCGACGCCCACCGCCGGTACTGCCCTGGTGGTGAACACCAACGGGGCCGTGACGGGCCCGGCCACCATGCAGCGGGCCATCGACCCGGCCTTTAACCCCGGCCCGGGCTACCGCCACTACAGCTCGCCGGTGGCCAGCACCACGCTCGACGACCTGGGCACCAACACGCCCGGCTTCACCCCGATTTTCAACCAGGCCTACAACTCGGCCGGGGCCAGCAGCGGCAGCGTGACGCCCTTCCCCAACGTGTTCGGCTACGACCAGGCCCGCGTGACCAGCGCGGCCAACGCCACCAGCGCCTTCGACATGGGCTTTGTGGTGCCGATGGGCAGCGACCCGATGGGCGTGCTGAGCGGCTACGTGGTGAACATCGCGCCCCCCGCCGTGGTGGACCTGACGGGCACGCTCAACAACGGCCCCCTGGTCCGCACCAACCTGACGCGCGGCACCCAGCCCCAGAGCGGCTGGCAGCTGCTGGGCAACCCCTACCCGTCGCCGCTGGACTTTAGCCAGCCGGGCGGCGTGACGCGCAACAACGTGGACGACGCCATTTACGTGTACCAGAGCACCGGCCAGTACGTGGGCCAGTACCGCAGCTACGTGAACGGCGTGGGCAACCCGCAGGTGGCGGCCATGCAGGGCTTCTTCGCCCGGGTGAGCGCCGGCCAGACGACGGGCAGCTTCGCCTTGAATAACGCGGCCCGGGTGACGACGTTTGCCGCCACGCCCAGCTTCAACCGCGGGGGCACCGAAACCCGCCCCTTGGTGAACCTGAAGCTGCAAGGGGCCCCGCTGCTGCTGGCCGACGAAACCTACGTGTACTTTGAGCAGGGGGCCACCGCCGGCTTCGACGCGCACTACGACGCCTACAAGCTGCCCAGCTCGTCGGGCCTCAGCCTGAGCAGCCTGCTGGCCAGCGACCTGCTGTCGGTGAACGGCCTGCCGCTGCTCACCGGGCCCACGGCCTCCACCACGGTGCCGCTCGACGTGCAGGTGCCCGCCACGGGCAGCTACACCCTGAACGCGGCCAGCGTGCTCAACTTCCCCGCCGGCACCAAGGTGCTCCTGCTGGACGCCCAGACCGGGGCCCGCATCGACCTGGCGCAGCAGCCCGCCTACACCTTCACGGCCGCGTCGCTGGCCATGCCGGGCCGCTTCAGCCTGTACTTCGGGCCCAGCGCGGTGCTGGCCACCACCAACGCGGCCCTGGCCGAGCAGGTGCAGCTGTACCCGAACCCGGCCCACGGCAGCTTCACGCTGCTGCTGCCCGCCGCCCTGGGCCGCACGCCGGTGGCGGCCACGCTCTACAACCAGCTGGGCCAGGTAGTGGCGCGGCGCACGCTGCCCATGACGGCCGCCGGGGCCACCGCCCAGTTCGACGTCAGCAGCCTGGCCCTGGGCGTGTACACGCTCCAGCTCCAGTCAGGCGACGCCAAGGTGACCAAGCGCGTGATGATTGAGCGCTAGGCCCCTGGCGGCTCAACCGCCCCGGCCGTGCCAATCGGCCGGGGCGGTTGAGCCGCCATTGGTGGCATCAGAAAGAGTGTTTTTCTTTTAAAAACTTTCCCTTTAACTTTCCTCCCCGATGAAAAAACATACCCTTCGCCTCGTGTACGCCACCGCCGTGTGCGTGCTGTGCGCCACCGCCAGCGCTTTGGCCCAGCCCGGCTCGGGCGGCCCCACGCCCACGTCGCCCCCCACCGCCGTGCCCATCGACGGCGGCGCTTCGCTGCTGCTGGCCAGCGGCGTGGCCCTCGGCCTGAAAAAGCTCCGCGACCGCCGCCGCGCCCAGCGCGCCCGCTAGGCCGCCGCCGCCCGCGTACCGGCCTTCCTGAGCGAAGCCTGTGCTGCCACCGCTGTGCTTGGTTTCGGGGCCCCGCCCGCGATACCCGGCGCTGCCTGGCGGTGCAGGCTTCGCCGCGCCGGAGCCGCGCGGGTGATTAAGTTGTTCGTTAGGGGTTGTCCGTAAGATTATTGATTAACAACTGGCAATGGGTGGCAGACGACCCGTTTCCTTTTGCCTGCTAATTCGTCGCGTATCGTTTTACTTGGTATTTATGCTTCTTCGTTCCTACGTGCCGGCGCATCCGTACTGGCGGTTTTTGCTCACCGGGGCCGGGCTGGCCTTGCTCTGGTGGGTGGGCTACGAGCACTTGCTGGGCCCCGACGGCCGCCTCGACCACGCCCTTTCCCGGCACGTGGCCGGCGCGGCGGCGGGGGCCCTGCGGGCGGCCGGCTTCGCCGGGGCCACCGCCCCCCACGACCCTACCCTGGTCACCCTGGCCGGCGACCCGGCGGTGCTGGTCGGCGACCCGTGCAACGGCCTGGCGCTGTACGCGCTGTTTGCCGGGTTTGTGGTGGCGTACCCGGGCAGCCTGCGCCGCAAGGCGTGGTTCATTCCGCTGGGCGTGGCGGCCGTGTACCTGCTCAACGTGGCCCGCGTGGCGGCCCTGGCCCTCAACCACGCCTACTGGTACCACACCGTCGATTTCAACCACCACTACACCTTCACGTTCGTGGCCTACGCCGCCATCCTGGGCCTCTGGCGCTGGTGGGCGCACCTGGGCACGGACATTGGCCGGCCGTCGTATGAGCCCGGGTACGTCGCGTAAGGCCGTAGCGCCCGCGCCGCAGCGGGCCCGCTGGCCCCGGTGGCTGGCCCTGCTGGGGCTGGCCGGGCTCTTGTTTTTGATGGGGGAATGCGACGAGGCCATCTACGCGGGGCTGGCGCGGGGCTGGCACGGGGCGCTGGCCGTCGTCGGCCGCGCCGACTGGGCCGCGGCCGGCTCCACGCCGGGCCTCAGCCAGCACGGCTGGCCGGTGGCCATGAGCTACCGCCTGCTCTACTTCGGCCTCAACGTGCTCACGCTGCACGTGCTGCTGCGGGGCCGGGGCACCCGGGCCATCACGGCCGGCTACGGGGCCGCGCTGGTGCTGTGCCTCGCGCTGGTGCTGGGCGGCTACGCGGCCCACCTGCCCTGGCTGGCCAGCCAGGGCCACCTGCTGCTCGGCATCGTGTGCTCGCCCCTGGCCCTGATGCTGATCTACGGGTCGGCTGCCCTCGGCCAGTAACCGGCCGCTCGCGCCGCGCTGCGCCGGTAACGCTAGGCGGGAAGGCAGGCCGCCCCGGCGGCCTGCTGGCGCTGAAAAGCGAAGCCGTGAACCCGCGGCTGTAGGCAGCGCCCGCTGGGTTGGTTGGAGCCTAAAAAATAACTTCCACAAGTTTCAATAATTATTGAAACTTGTGATACATTTGTCCTGCCCGAACGGAGCGCGCCGGAACACACCGGCCCGCGGCTACCGGCCCGGGGCAAGTGCGGATGCTAACGCCTAAACTGGTCATTGCCGGCGGCAACGGGTTCCTGGGCCGCCACTTGCGGGCGCACTTCGAGCGGCTGGGGTACCGGGTGGTTGCCCTCGGCCGGGGCCCCGGCGCGGGGTCCGACTACGCGCAGTGGGACGCCCGCACGCCGGGGCCCTGGGCCGCCGCGCTGGAAGGCGCCGACCTGCTCGTGAACCTGGCCGGCCGCACCGTGGACTGCCGCTACACCGCCGCCAACAAGCACGCCATCCTGGCCAGCCGCGTAGACAGCACCCGCGTGCTGGGCGAAGCCGTGGCGGCCTGCGCCCGGCCGCCGAAAGTGTGGCTCAACTCCTCCACGGCCACGATTTACGCGCACACCGCGGGCGACCGGCCGGCCAATACCGAGGCGGCCGGCGTCATTGGGGACGATTTTTCGACGGGGGTGGCCATGGCCTGGGAGGCGGCCCTGGGGGCCCGGCCCACGCCCGGCACGCGGCGGGTGGCGCTGCGCACGGCCATCGTGCTGGGGCCCGACGGGGGCGCGTTTCCGGTAATGGCGCGGCTGGCCCGGGTGGGCCTGTGCACCCCGCAGGGCAGCGGGCGGCAGTGGGTGAGCTGGCTGCACGTGGCAGATTTTTGCCGCGCCGTCGAGTTTCTGGCCACCCAAACCGAAGCAGACGGGGCCTTTAACCTGTGCGCGCCCAACCCCGTGCCCAACCGGGAGTTCAACGGCTTGCTGGGCCGCGCGCTGCGGCCGCTGGTGCGCCTGCCGCAGCCGGCCTGGCTGCTGAAAATCGGCGCGTTTTTCCTGCGCACCGAAACCGAGCTGATTCTCAAAAGCCGCAAAGTGTACCCGCAGCGCCTGCTGGACTTGGGGTTTCAGTTTGAGTACCCCACCTGCGCGGCGGCGGTGGCAGAGTTGCTCAACGCCTAACCTACCCTTATATGAACCCTACCGACAACCCCGTCCCCGCTCTTACCCTGGCCCAGGCCAAAGCGCAGTTCATTCACACCTGGGGCGTGTCGGGCGCGGGCTGGGGCGTGAGCAAAACCCTGGCCCAGATGCACGCGCTGCTGCTGGTGAGCCCCGGGGCCCTGAGCACCGAGGACCTGATGGAGCAGCTCACCATTTCGCGCGGCAACGCGAGCATGACGGTGCGCGAGCTGCTCGATTGGGGCCTGGCCTACAAGGAATTGCGGGCCGGGGAGCGGCGCGAATACTTCGTGGCCGAGAAAGACATGCTGCAAGTCACGCGCTGCATCATCCGGGCCCGCAAGCGCCGCGAGCTGGACCAGATGAAGCGCAGCCTCGACCAGCTCGCCGCCCTGCCCGGCGACGCGCAAGACCCCGATTACCGCGCCTTTCACACGGCCCTGACCGATATCCAGCAGCTGGCCGGCGCTTCCGATAAGCTGCTCACGCGCCTCATGCAGGCCGAAAAAAGCTGGTTCTGGGACAAGTTCCTGAAGCTGTTCATCTGATACCGACTGCCATTTCCTTACCTTTTTCCTTGCCCGATGGATTCCTTGGAAAATACCCCGCCGCCCGCCCCCGATCCGGCCCCCGCGCCCCTGGCCGACTCCCCCGAATCTGAAGCGCAGCCGGGCCCGCCCGCTACCACCTGGGATGCCGTGCGCAGCAATGCCTGGGTGTGCGCGCTGCTGGCCGTGCTGGGCACGGGCGCGGTGGGCTGCGGGCTGATGTGGATTTCGGTGGGCGTATTCCAGTCGTACGGCGTCACCGTGTTCTGCTTTTCGCCCGCGCTGTGCAGCTTTTTGGCCATCATCTTCTACAACTGGGCCCGGCCCGACGAGCAGCGCAAGGGCATCGCCTCGATGGCGGGCATCGTGGTGGGCGTGCTGGCCGTGGGCAGCGCCCTGCTGCTGCTGGTGGCGTCGGGGGGCGAAGGCTTCATCTGCATTCTGATGGCGCTGCCGTTTGCCTTCGTGCTGGCCTTGGTGGGGGCCCTGGTGGGGCAGGCCGTGGTGCCCGCCGTGGCTCGGCGGCCGCACCCGCTGCCGGTGTTCGCGGTGGCCGTGCTGCTCTACCCGCTGGCCCAGGGCTACGAAACGGCGCACCCGGCCCCGGCGCTGCCCCGCCTGGTGGTCACGCAGCTGGTGGTGGCGGCCCCGCCGGCGCGGGTGTGGGCGGCCCTGCTCCAGCCCACCGACTACCCGGCCGTCACGGGCCTGTTCCGGGCCGGGGTGGTGTACCCGGTGCGCACCGAGTTTGCCCAGGCCGGCCGCGCCCACGGGCCGCGCACGCTCGTCTGCCGCTACTCGCAGGGCGTGGCGCGGCTGCCGGTGGTGGGCTGGGTGCCCGGCCGGTCGCTCACGTTTGCCGTGCCCGCGCCCGACATGCCCGCCCCCATGCACGAGCTGAGCCCGTACCCCAGCATCCACGCGCCGCACCTGCACGGCTACTTCCAGGTCGACAGCGGCACGTTTCGGCTGCGGCCGCTGCCGGGCGGGCGCACGTTGCTCGAAGCCCGCACCGTGTACCGCCACAGCATCGGGCCCCAGTTCTACTGGCACCTGTGGAGCGACTACCTCCTCGACGCCATGCACCAGCGAGTGCTGGCCACGCTCAAAGCCCGGGCCGAAGCCGCCCCCGCCCTCGCGCAAACCACCGCCCGCCCGCGCCATGACTAGTGCCCCGCTGAGCAGTTGCCCACGGGCCCTGGGGGCCCCACGGCCGCTGGGGCCCCCAGTGGCCACCTACCAGCCGGCGCGGGTGCAGGCCCGGTTCGATGCACTGGCCGCCACCTACGACTGGGCCGCCTGGCTCTCGGGCGGGCTGCTGGGGCGCTGGCGGGCGGCCCTGGTGGCGGCGCTGCCAACCCCCAGCGGCCCGCCCCGCGTGGTGGATCTGATGGCGGGCGGGGCCGAGCTGTGGCCGCCCTTGCGCCGCCGTTTCGGCCCCGGCCTGCGGGTGGCCGCCGTCGATTTCTCGGCCCCCATGCTGGCGCGGGCCGCCCGCCGCCGCGCCAGCCCCGCGCTGCGCCTGCACCTGGCCGACGCCCTGGCTACGCCCTTGCCCGCGGGCCGGGCCACGGCGGTGGTGTGCGCGTTCGGCCTCAAAACACTGGCCCCCAGTGCTTATTCCTGCCTGGTCGCCGAAGCCCGGCGGCTGCTCCAGCCCGGCGGCACCCTGGCCCTGGTGGAGCTGGCCCTGCCGCGCACGGGCTGGCTGCGGCCGCTTTTCAACGGGTACCTGCGTGCCCTGCTGCCCGTGCTGGCGTGGGTGCGCCCCGCCGCCGCCGCCCACGCGGCCCTGCTCCGCTACGCAGCCCAGGGCCCCGCCGTGGCCGAGCTAACCGCCGCTTTGGCGCAAGCCGGCTTCGTGGCGGTGCGGCAGCGGCGCCTGTGGCCAGGCTGCGCGGTGCTGGTGACGGCCCGAAAAATGGCGTAGCGGGCCCACGCCTATACGTCATCAAATTCGCCGGTTTTCGGGTTGAGTACCAGCCCGAGCCGGTCGGCAAACTCGTCCACCAGAAAAGTCTCGCCGGCCGCCAGCGCCGCGTCGATTTCGGTGGCTTCATCGTCCTCGAAGCACGTGCCGCCCGCGTCGAGAATGCGCAGGAGGCTGGCGCTGTGCTCGTCGGCCCCCAATTCAATACAGCCCTGGCTTTCGGTCCAATAGGTCAGATGGGGATATTTTTTAGAAAACTTGCTCATCTGAAAAAATGCTTGTTGAATCCGATTAGGAATTAACCGTTGTGTTCATTTGCCGTTCGCGCCGCCGAAATATGGTGGTTAATCCCTAAATAGCTTCGCCTTTCTAACCGAACTGCTACCCATGACTTCCCGCATCCAAACGGCCCTGGCCCAGCTCGAAGCCACGCACGGCATCCGCATTCTGTATGCCTGCGAGTCGGGCAGCCGGGCCTGGGGGTTTCCCTCGCCGGATTCGGACTACGACGTGCGGTTCATCTACTGCCACCCGGCGGACTGGTACCTGACGCTGGATGAGGGCCCCGACACGCTGAATTTCCCGGTGGACGACGAGCTGGACCTGGCCGGCTGGGAGCTGCGCAAGGCCCTGCGGCTACTGCGCAGCAGCAACGCGGCGCTGTTCGAGTGGTTGCAGTCGCCGGTGGTGTACCACGAGGCGCTGAATTTTCGGGCTCGATTGGCCCCGTTCCTGCCCGGCGCGTTCAACCTGAAAGCGGGGCTGCACCACTACCTGGGGCAGTTGCGGCGCGGCGTAGCGGAAGACCTGGCGGGCGACGAAGTACAGCTAAAACGGCTGTTCTACGCCCTGCGCGCGGCGCTGGCGGCCCGCTGGATTCGGGAGCGACACAGCGTGCCACCGATGGAATTCGCACCGCTGCGGGCGCTGCTGCCCGGGGCCCTGGCAGCCGATGTGAACGCGCTCTTGCAACGCAAAGCCCAGGCGAATGAGAAGACAATGAGGCCCCAGCCCACGGCGCTGCTGGCGTTTCTGCAGCAGGAGCTGGCGGCGGGGCAGGCGGCGCGTGAGGCGTTGCCAGTGGCGCACAACGGCCGGTCCGGCGAGTTGGATACGCTGCTGCGTGCCTTGCTGCGGGAGGCATTTGCAGGGTAAGCCGGCGGGGGCAGGCGGCTCAGGGCCGGCGCGTTGGCGCGGGCGGTTTTGCGCTGGGGCTGGCGGAGCGGCCAATCAGTAAATTCTGCGCTACGGCGGTGTTGCGCATGCGCTACTTTCGCCTGATGATCATTGCCGATTTGCGCCGCCGGGGCCTTATTTTGTTTGAAGCCGTGAGCGGCAGCCGGGCCTATGGCACCGACTTGCCGCATTCGGATACCGATTTGAAGGGTGTATTCGTGCTGCCGGAAGACCAGTTTTTTGGGCTGGACTACGTGCCGCAGGTGGCGAATGCGACCAACGACGAGGTGTTTTACGAGCTGCGCCGCTTCGTGGAACTGCTGCTAAAAAACAATCCCACGGTGCTGGAGCTGCTGGGCACGCCGGCCGACTGCATTGTCTACCAGCACCCGCTGTTTGCGCAGTTCAGGGCCCCGGACTTTCTTTCCCAGCTCTGCCGGCAGAGCTTTGCCGAGTACGCCGTGGCGCAGATTCGCAAGGCTAAGGGCCTGAACAAGAAGATAAACCACCCCGAGCCGCCCGCCCGCAAAGCGGTGCTGGACTTCTGCTACGTGACGGTGGGCGCGGGGGCCCAGCCCGTGGGCCCGTGGCTGGCGCGGCAGGGCCACGATGCCGCGCAGTGCGGCCTGGCCAACGTACCCCACCTGACGGACCTCTACGCCCTGTTTGTGGACGAAACGCCCGGCCAAAGCCTGGGCTACCGGGGCTTGGTGCGCGACGCGGAAACGTCGCAGGACGTGCTGCTCTCGGCCGTGTCCAAGGGGGAAGCGCCGGTTGCCTACCTCTCCTTCAACCGCAACGGCTACAGTACCTACTGCCGCGTGTTTCGGGAGTACTGGGACTGGGTGGCCAAGCGCAACGCCGAGCGCTACCAGAACACGGTGCAGCACGGCAAAAACTACGACGCCAAGAACATGCTGCACGTGTTCCGGCTGCTGCAAATGGCCGGTGAAATTGCCGAAACCGGCCAGCTGCACGTGCGCCGCCCCAACCGGGAATTCCTGCTGCAAATCCGCCGGGGCGAGTTCGAGTACGAGGCCCTGGTAGCCGAAGCCGAGCAGCTGGTAACCCAAGTGGAAGCCGCCTTTGCCGCCTCAACCCTGCCCGCCGCTCCCGACCGGGACGCCGCCGAGCAGCTGCTGGTGCGGGTGCGCCGGGCGTTCTACGAAGCCGCGGCTCCGGCCGGACCCGCGGTGCCCGGGGCCCCCATTACGGACTAATGTTACGCGACGCTCAGTAGCGCGAACTTTGTAGTTCGCGTCCCCGTGCCCTCAAAGCCATTTTAACGGCGCGGGAACGCGAACTACAAAGTTCGCGCTACACCCCCGACGGCACTTTAACTAAAACACTGCGTAGCTGTAGGTACGGATTAGGCCAAAAGGGTAGGGGCCCCGTGCACATTGCACGGGGCCCCTAATTCATTCAAGTATTCAGTATGAGTTACACCGAGAAGCTCTCGCCGCAGCCGCAGGAGCGGGAGGCGTTGGGGTTGTTGAACTGGAAGCCTTTGCCGTTCAGGCCGTCCGAAAAGTCCAGCTCGGTGCCGGCCAGGTAGAGGAAGCTCTTCATGTCCACCACCACGCGCACGCCTTTGTCTTCGAACTCCTGGTCCATCGGCCGCACCTCGTTGTCGAAGTCCAGCTTGTAGCTCAGGCCCGAGCAGCCGCCACCGGCCACCGAGGCACGCAGGCGGTACGTGGCGTCCAGCTCCGAATCGTGCATCAGGCGCTCAACTTTCTCCTTGGCTTTGTCGGATACAGTAATCATGGCGGTAAGCGAATTAAACGAAACGGCGGAAAGGCCGGGACGCAAAGATAGGACCCTTATTTATACGTATTGTAAACAAGTAATTGGCGAAAAGTATTCACGCCCACTTCCTAAAAAAAGAAAGCAGGCTCCTAACCCGCTAAAGGTCAAGAGCCTGCTTAGGCTGAATTGCAAATAAGTGAGTCATTTACTCATTCACAACTCGCTCATTCACTTAGTGGTGGGCCAGCTCCAGGGCGGGCAAGCCGTTTTTCACGCGGTAGTCCGAAATGGCCGATTTGATGGCGTCTTCGGCCAGCACCGAGCAGTGGATTTTCACCGGCGGCAGGGCCAGCTCTTCCACAATCTCCATGTTGTCGATGGCCAGGGCCTCGTCCACGGTTTTACCTTTCAGCCACTCCGTGGCCAGCGACGACGACGCAATGGCTGAGCCGCAGCCGAAGGTTTTGAATTTGGCGTCGGTGATGGTGTTGGTGGCTTCGTCCACCTCGATCTGCAGGCGCATGACGTCGCCGCACTCGGGGGCCCCCACCAAGCCGGTGCCCACATTTTTCTTGCTTTTGTCCAGCGTGCCCACGTTGCGGGGGTTGCTGTAGTGGTCGATTACTTTATCGGAGTAAGCCATGGCTTTTTTGAATTAAAAATTAAAAATTAAAAATTATGAATTGAAAACAGAATCAGAACGCACGACAAGGTGCAATTCATAATTCATAATTTTTAATTCATAATTAATTATCAATGCTCGGCCCACTCAATTTTGCTGAGGTCGATGCCTTCCTTGTGCATTTCCCACAGGGGCGACATTTCGCGGAGCTTGGTGACGGCCTCTTTTACGTGGTTGATGGCATAATCGATTTGCTCGTCGGTGGTGAAGCGGCTCAGGCCGAAGCGCAAGCTGCTGTGCGCCAAGTCGTCGCTCAGGCCCAGGGCCTTGAGCACGTAGCTGGGCTCCAGCGAAGCCGAGGTGCAGGCCGAACCCGACGACACGGCCAGGTCCTTCACGCCCATCATCAGGCCTTCGCCTTCCACGTACTTGAAGCTGATGTTGGCCACGTGGGGCAGGCGGTGCTCCACCGAGCCGTTCACGTAGGTTTCTTCCATCGTCATCAGCTCGGCTTGCAGGCGGTCGCGCATCACGCTGAGGCGGGCGGCGTCGGCCGCCATTTCCAGGCGGGCCAATTCGCAGGCCTTGCCCATGCCCACGATGCCGGGCACGTTGAGGGTGCCCGAGCGCATGCCGCGCTCGTGGCCGCCGCCGTCCATCTGGGCGGTCACTTTCACGCGCGGGTTTTTGCGGCGCACGTACAGGGCCCCGATGCCCTTGGGGCCGTACATTTTGTGGGCCGTGAAGGCCATGATGTCGATGCCGTCGGCGTTCACGTCCACCGGAATCTTGCCCACGGCCTGGGTGCCGTCGGTCATGAACAGGGCCCCGTGCTTGTGGGCGATGGCGGCAATTTCGCGGATGGGCTGGATGGTGCCCGTCTCGTTGTTGCCGTACATGATGGTCACCAGAATCGTCTCGGGCGTCATGGCTGCTTCGAGGTCCTCCAGGCTGATAAGGCCCAGCTCGTCGACGGGCAGGTAGGTTACGCGGCCGCCGATTTTCTCGAGGTGCTTGCACGTGTCGAGGATGGCCTTGTGCTCGGTGGTGGTGGTGATGATGTGGTTGCCCTTCTGGGCGTACATCTCAAACACGCCCTTGATGCCCAGGTTGTCGCCCTCGGTGGCCCCGCTGGTGAAGATAATCTCCTTCGAGTCGCAGCCGATGAGTTGGGCAATCTGGGTACGGGCGTAGTCCACGCCTTCTTCGGCGGCCCAGCCGAAGGGGTGGTTGCGTGACGCCGCATTGCCGAACACGTCGGTCAGGTAAGGCATCATCGCCTCCAGCACCCGGGGGTCAAGGGGCGTGGTGGCGTTGTTGTCGAGGTAAATGGGGAGCTTAAGCATTGCGCAAGAGCGGTTGTTGGCAGGGGAAGGGCCGGCGGTGGGCCAGCCGTGCATAGAACACCGTTCCAAGATAAACGGTTTTCTTTGGCCCCACAAAAATAGGGACATTCCTACCTATATAACGGCCCCGGCCTTTTCATGCTCACCAACCTCGAACACCTCGGCCTGGCCGTGCCCGATTTGGCCGCCGCCACGGCCCTCTACACCAAGCTGCTGGGCACGGAGCCCTACAAAACCGAGCACGTGGCCAGCGAGGCCGTCGACACGGTGTTTTTCCAAGTAGGGGGCTCCAAAATCGAGCTGCTGGCCGGCACCAGCCCCGACAGCGCCATCACCAAATTCCTGGAGAAGAAGCCCGCCGGCATTCACCACGTGGCCTTTGAGGTCGACGACATCGTGGCCGAAATGGCCCGCCTGCGCGCCGAAGGTTTCACCTTGCTCAACGAGGCCCCCAAGCGCGGGGCCGACAACAAGCTCGTGTGCTTCGTGCACCCCAAAAGCGCCGGCGGTGTGCTGGTAGAACTCTGCCAGACCACAGATTTAACGGATTTCTAGCGGATTTAACGGATTCTTTGGGGTTCCGCTCGTCTTGGCGGTCCTTTGGGCCGGATAAGCCGCTGGGTTGACTGCCTGCGCACGCATTCTTACCTGTGGCCGGCTGCTACTGCCTCCCACCAATTTAGTGAAGGGGCAGCGCTCTGACATTTTTTAGGGCCCCTAGCGGCGGAACCCCAAAAAAATCCGTTAAATCCGCTAGAAATCCGTTAAATCTGTGGTCCTATGAAGTTTTTCCAGCAAGAAGTAGACGCCGCCGTCGATGCGCTGCTGCTTCAGCAAGTCATCCTGTACCCCACCGACACCGTGTGGGGCCTGGGCTGCGACGCCGAAGTGCCGCCGGCCGTCGAGAAATTGTATAAACTGAAGGGCCGCGAGGCCGGCAAGCCCAGCATCGTGCTGGTGGCCGACCTGGCCATGCTGGCCCGCTACACTACCCAGGTGCCGGCCGGGCTGGAAGCCGCCCTGGCCGCCCAAACCCGCCCCACCACCTACATCCTGCCCGCCAGCCGCGCCGTGGCCCCCAACCTGGTGGGCCCCGACGGCACCGTGGGCCTGCGCATTGTGCACGACGAGTTTTGCTTTAAAGTGGTGCGCCGCCTGGGCCACGGCCTGGTGTCCACGTCGGCCAACAAGCCCGGCGAGCCGGCCCCCGCGGTGTATGCTGACATTGACCCCGCCCTGCTGCGCGGCGCCGACCACGTAGTGACCTGGCGGCAGGACGACGCGACCCGCATGGCCCCCTCGCGGGTGGTGCGCCTGGCGCCCGGCGGGGCCCTGGAAGTGGTGCGCGAGTAGGGGCGGCGCGGGCGCGCCGGGCGCCGCGTGGGGCCCCAAATCCGGCCGGCTTGCCGACCTTTGCGCCCATGAACACGCCCGAACTGCCCGAGTTGCCCATCTTTCGCACCATCGCCGACGCGGCCGGGGCCCTCGGCCAGCCGGCCTACGTGATTGGCGGCTACGTGCGCGACCTGGCCCTGGGCCGCGCCAGCAAAGACATCGACGTGGTGACCGTGGGCGACGGCATTGCCCTGGCCCAGGAGGTGGGCCGCCGCCTGCCGGGCCGGGGTAAAGTCACGGTGTTCAAGAACTTCGGCACCGCCATGCTGCCCACCCAGGAGGCCGGCGAAATCGAGTTTGTGGGGGCCCGCAAAGAGAGCTACCGCGCCGAAAGCCGCAAGCCCGAAGTGGAAACCGGCACCCTGGAAGACGACCTGGCCCGGCGCGACTTCACCATTAATGCTTTGGGATTAAGCCTGAACCCGGCCGACTTTGGGGCCCTGGTGGACCGCTATGGCGGGATGCAGGACTTAAACACGCAGACCATTCGCACGCCGCTGGGGCCCGACGTGACGTTTTCGGACGACCCGCTGCGGATGATGCGCGCCGTGCGCTTCGCCTCGCAGCTGGGCTTCGACATCGAGCCCGACACCTACGACGCCATTGTGCGCAACAAGGAGCGGATCAAGATTGTGTCGCAGGAGCGAATTACGACCGAGCTGAACAAAATCATCGAGTCGCCGCTGCCCAGCTACGGCTTTAAGCTGCTGTTCCAGACCGGGTTGCTGCACCTCATCTTTCCGAAGATGGCGCAGCTGCACGGCGTGGAAAAGGTGGGCAAGCACGCGCACAAGGACAACTTTTACCACACGCTGCAAGTGCTGGACAACGTGGCGGCTGCCGGCGGCGACCTGTGGCTGCGCTGGGCCGCCGTGCTGCACGACATCGCCAAGCCCGCCACCAAGCGCTACTTTCCGGCCCAGGGCTGGACGTTCCACGGCCACGAGGACAAGGGGGCCCGCTGGGTGCCCGGTATTTTTGCCGACCTGAAGCTGCCCCAGGGCGAGGAGATGCGCATGGTGCAAAAGCTCGTGCGCCTTCACCTGCGCCCCATCGCGCTGGTGAAGGAAACCGTGACCGCCGCCGCCGTGCGCCGCCTGCTCTTCGAGGCCGGCGATGACATTGACCGGCTGATGCTGCTGTGCCGGGCCGACATCACCAGCAAGGACCACGAGCGCAAGGCCCGCTACCTGCGCAATTTTGGCGAAGTGGAGGAGAAGCTGAAGGAGGTGGAAGCCCAGGACCACCTGCGCAATTTCAAGCCCGTCATCACCGGCGAAATCATCATGGAAGCCTTTGGCCTCAAGCCCTCTAAGGACGTGGGCGAGTTGAAGAATGCCGTGCTGGAGGCCATCCTGGAGGGCACCATCAAAAACGAAATGGCCGACGCCTGGGCCTTCCTGTTGCAGCAGGGGGCGGCCCGGGGGCTGGCGCCCGTTGGCCCGGCCCCGCAGGCCTAACCGCCGCTACGGCTGCGGGCAGAGCTGCGCCAGGAGTTGGCGCAGGGCAGCGGGCCCCGCCGGGCCGTAGAGAAAGCCGTGGCCGCCCGTGGGCACGGCTTGCAGCCGCCACTTAGGCGCTTGGGCGCGGTGCGCGTCGTAGGCGGCTTTCACTGCCGGGTAAGGATAAAGTGTATCGTCTTCGGCGCTGAGCTGGTAACAGGGTTTGCCCTGCCCCAAGCGGCCGTAGCCGGCCCCCAGCGGCAGTTCCGGCGCCGGCGACAACGCATAAAACCCGCTGAACGCGGCCGACCGCTGGCTGGCAAACCACAACGCGGCGCTGCCCCCGTTGCTCAGGCCGCCCAGCACCGTGCAGCGGGAATTGGTGCGGTAACGGGCTTGCACCTCGGCTACTATCGACTCAATTTGGGCGAACGCTGCCGGTTGGCTCACCCACCCAAAACTGCGGCGGCCAAAAGGGTACACCACCAGGGCCGCGGCCGGCGCGGCAGCAAAAATGGGCTCTTGTGTCACGTCAGGATCGGCATATTGGAACTGGGCGGTGCTCACCACGCCGCCGTGCAGGTACACCACCACGGGCGCAGGCCGGGCGGGGTCATAGCCGGCCGGCACGCGCACCAGGTAGGGCATCCGTACGGTGTCGCCGGACACGGCGCTGAAATACAGCGCAAAGCCGGGCTGGGCAGTGGCCCGCCGGCCGGTGGGCGCGGGCAGCGCGTGGGCCCGGGTTTCACGGAGCCAGCGCTGCTGGGCGGCGGTTTTGGCTGCGGCTTGGTCGGCCAGGGCTTGGCGCGCGGCGGCCAGCCAGCGGGGCCAGGCAGGGTCGGCGTGCAGGGGGGCCAGGGCGGGGTCCTGGGCTACGTTGTCGAGGTCGCCGGGCTGCATCCGCAGCGGGCGCCGCCGGCGCAGCTGCCCAAGCCACTGCCAGGCCAGGCCCTGCCGGGCGGGGCACTGGGCCGCCGCCGTTGCGGCGGCAAACAGCTCGAACTCGTTGGCGCGGGCGGTATCGGGCGCGAAGGCCTGCGCGAACGTGGCCACGGCCCCGCAGCAGTCCTTGCCCTGCAGCTGGGTGCTGCCGTGCTCCAGCAAGCGGGTGTATTCAGGAGTGGCGGTTTGTGCCAACGCCGCGCCGGTGCGCGTCAGCAGCAAAACCAAAAAGAAGGTTTTCATGGGCTTGCACAGCAAAATTTGGTGCCTATTACAGGCTAACTGGGGCCCCCATTAAAAACGAAATGGCCGAAGCCTGGGCCTTCCTGTTGCAGCAGGGAGTGGCCTGGGGGCTTCGGCCGGAAGGAACCTCATTTCACTCACCAGTCTGAGGGATCCTTCCTTTTAGGTAGGTTTCGTGGGGCAATAGATGCGGCCAGCAGGGGCGGGGTTGCCCGCTTTAGGGCCCCGGCGCAAGAAAATTTCGCCGGGGGCCCTACTTGGCCTACAGCCGGTGGAAGCTGGAACCGCCGATGGAGCTCACTTTCACGCTTTTGGGATTGCCGCTGTAGGCCACCTCGCTGCCGCCCACGGCGTCGCCCTTCAGGGTTTCGCTCACGTTGAGGCGGGCTTTGCAGGCCCCGACCAGGCTCACCTTGGCGGTGCGGGTTTGGAGGTTGGCCCCGGCCAGCTCGGAGGCCCCGGCGGCGTCGAGGGTCAGGTCGTCGGCGTGGCCGGTGGCGGTGGTGTGGCAGGGCCCGGCCAGCGATATTTTCAGGGTGCCGTAGTTGCCGTTCAGGCGCAGGTGGCTCACGCCGGCCTGCTGCACTTGCAGGCGGTCCTGGCGGTCGAAGCCGCCGAGGTCGGCCTGGATGCCGCCGGCCAGCTCCAGGCTTTCCACGGCCGGCATCTCGATGCGGATGAGCACCTTCTGCTGGTCGCGGTTCCAGTCTTTGCCGAAAATCGAGGTGTCGCGGGGCTTGATTTCCAAGGCGTTGCCGTCGCGCGACACCCGCAGGTCGTTCAGCTCGTCCTCCGCGCCGCCGGCCTCAATTTTGAAGGCGTCGCCGTGGCGCACCACCACGCGGTAGCCGCCCACCACGTTCACCCGGGTAAAGTCCGTCTCGTTGAACGAGCGGCGGGCGCTGCCGTAGCTGCCCAGGTCGGTGTCGAAGCTGGGGGCCCCGCCGTAATTGAGTGACAGGCCGCTCTTGGAATCGCTGCTGTCGTCGCCGTCGTCGTTGCTGTTGTCGTCGCTGCTGGTGTCGGCATCGCTGTTGTCATTATCGTCTTCGCTGGCCGAGGCGTTGGCGCAGTCCAGGCACTGGAAGCGGCCGCTGCGCAGCAGGCGGGCGCGGTGGGGCTGGTCGCCGCTGGGCCGGCGGTTACCCTGGAAGTCGTCGTCGTCGAGGCGGTCGATGAACGCCCGCGTCAGGCGGTAGTTCTTGTCCAGGGGAAGGTGCAGGGTGAGCGCCACCTTTTGGTCGCGGTAGGGCGCGTCGTTGGTCAGCGTGAAGCCGCGGTCCAGGGTCAGTACCGAGTCTTTCTGTTCTAAATTGTACTGTACTGTAGCGGCGGCTTGACGAGCAGCGGCGGCCGAAATACCGCGGGCCGTCACCTCCTGCTCGATATAAGGGGCTTTGCCGCTATCAGCCGGAGCTAGGTTGAAGTCCACACGCTCAAAAAAGTTGTCGTCATCTTCGTCGCGTACAGTCAGCACGAAGCCACGGCCGGCCACTGGGGCTAGGTTGCGGGTCGTCACCATACTATCGCGGGTTCGGAACTCGCGCTTGACTTGGCCAGCGGCTACCGCCGTACCCATTACGCCTACCAACCACAGGCCTAACAGCGACAGGCCGGCCGTACGGCCCAGCATCGGGCGGCGTAGCAGTAGCCGCAGTCCCAACAGCACCAGCGCCAGAAACGGAATGCCTACTGCCAACAAAGCAACTACACCGGCCCAAGGATGTACGTTGTGTAGCACAGCGGCAAAATTCTGGGCGCTGCTGCCATCGTCAAAATGAATGCCGCCCCGCCCGTTGCTCGTCAGCGAATTGAACGGAATCATACCCGCCACCACGCCCAAAGCAGTAAACAAGCCAAATAATACGCTGCCGCCCATGAAGATGAGCAGGGCCCCCACGCCCCACCGGATGAGCGTGCCGAGGAAGCTCACCGCCGGCCGGGCCCCGCGGGCCGCGCCTTCCAGAAACGCGCCCACCGGGCGGTTGGGGGCCGGGGCCACCGGGTTGCCGTCGGCGTCGAAGGCCGTGGCGCGCAGGTTGTTGTCGATGCCCGAGAGGGTCACGCCCTCGCCGCGCATCTGCATTTTTTCCGACACCGTTTTGGCTTCGGGGGCCACCACCCAGAGGATGATGTAGAGCACGAACGTGAAGCCGCCCGCAAGCAGGCCCGCCAGCAGCAGCACCCGCACCAGCGTCACGTCGAGGTTGAGGTAGTAGGCCAGGCCGCCGGCCACGCCCCCGATTTTGCCCGTGTCGGTGTCGCGAAACAAGCGCCGGCCCGCCAGGGGCCCCGCGCCCGGGGCAATGGTGTCGGGGTCGGGGGCATCGTAGCGCTTGGGCAGCAGCACCCAGAGGATGACGTACAGCAGCACGGCGAAGCCCGAGAGATTCACCGGGTTGTCAAAATCCATTGTGTGGCCGATGCGCAAAAACGGCTTAAACAGCACCAGGGCCACAAACCCCAGCCGAATCCAGAGCGGGCTCACGGCCAGGTACTGGGCCAGGCCGGCGGCCACGCCCGCAATCTTGCGGTGGGCCATGTCGCGGAACAGGCGCTTCGGAGCACCGGCAGCGGCCGTGGCAGCCCCGGCGGCGTAGGCTGCGCCCGCCCCGGCGGCTCCGGCGAAAGCGCCGGTGGTTTCGGTTTCGTCTTCCTCGTCGAGGTCCGAAGCAAAGTCGCTCACCCGGCCCATCTTGGCCGTCATGGCTTCCACGTCGTCCAGGGTGATGACCTGCTTGGCAGCCGAGAGGCGGGCGGCGAAGATTTCGGCGATGCGGCCCTCGATGTCGGCCACGATGTCCTGGTGGCCGCGGAAGCTGGCGAAGTGCGCCTTCACCTCGGTCAGGTAGCGGCCGAGCACTTCGTAGCCGTCTTCTTCGATGTGGAAGATGAGGCCCTGCAAGTTGATGCTGATGTTCTTTTTCATACGAAGGAAGGCCGAACGGGCCGGTTTGAAGGCTGGTGAGTGAAAGGCAAAAAGGCGGGCCGCATCAGCGGAGGTCGCCGGGCGGCCGGCCCTGGCGGATGATGCCCACGGACAGGGCCATTTCCTCCCACGTGTCGCGCAGTTCCTGCAGAAACTGCGCCCCGTCCGGGGTGAGGACGTAGTACTTGCGGGGCGGGCCGCTGGTGCTCTCCTTCCAGGTGTAGTCGAGCAGGGCGGCGTTTTTGAGGCGCGTCAGCAGCGGGTAGAGGGTGCCCTCGACCACAATCATGCGGGCCACCGTCAGTTCCTCCAGCATGTCGGAGGCGTAGGCCTCGCCGCGGGCGATGATCTCCAGGATGCAGAATTCCAGGATGCCCTTACGCATCTGCACCTGGGTGTTTTCGAGTTTCATGGGCGATGGGATAGGCTAGTGGGTGATGAACGGTACAAATGTATGGTAGGTACTTTGTTTTGCAAGGTACTGTTACAAAATAAACTGGTATTTATTTTGGATAATTTTGTAAAACACCTTAAATGGGTTGTTTAAGCGGTTTTGGACGGAAAAATATTTTTAAGCTCACGCAATTAATTTCCCGGTGGCGGCCCGGGCGGGAGGGCCCCGGGCGGCCTGCGGAGGGCGTTTGGGCGCGGGGCGGCCCGCTGCGCCCGGCCCGGCCGGGCCCCCGGGGGCCCCGGCCGGGCGCGGGGCCACGCACTAGAAAGCGGTAACTTGCGTTCCGTCCGCGAAAATTTATACTCGTCCGTATTCTATGCCCCAGTTCTCCCCGCTCGCGCGGCGGCTGTTGGTGCTGGCCGCCGGGGCCCTATTGGCCCGTTCCGCTGCTGCCCAAACCACCAGCACGCCCAAATACAGCAACGAATTCCTTAACCTCGGCGTGGGGGCCCGGGCCTTGGGCATGGGCAAAGTGCAAGTGGGCCTGGCCGACGACGCCACCGCCGGCTACTGGAACCCGGCCGGCCTCACGAACCAAACCCACAAGTACGACGGCGTGCTGATGCACTCCGAGCTGTTTTCGGGCATTGTGAAAAACGACTACGCGGCGTTTTCCATGCCCCTCGACGACAAGAGCGCCATCGGCGTGAGCCTCATGCGCCTGGGCGTGGACAACATCGCTGACACGCGCAACCTCATCAACGAGTACGGCTACATTCAGTACGACAAAATCACCTACTTCTCGGTGGCCGACTATGCCCTGCTGCTCTCGTACGCCCGCAAAATCGGGCAGGTGGAGGGCCTGAGCGTGGGGGCCAACGCCAAGGTCATTTACCGCAATGTGGGCAGCTTCGCCAACGCCTACGGCTTCGGTATCGATTTGGGGGTGCAATACAACCGCAACGGCTGGAAGCTGGGCCTGACGGCCCGCGACGTGACCACCACCTTCACCGCTTGGAGCATCAACGCCGACTACTACCGCAGCGCGGTGCTCTACGGCTCGAACGACCCGGTGCCAACCAACCGCAACGAAATCACGCTGCCGCGCCTGGTGCTGGGCGCGGGCCGGCAGTTCAAGCTGCCCCAGCAGTTCACCGCCCTGGTGGCCGTCGATTTGGAGGCCACCACCGACGGCCGCCGCAACACGCCCATTGCTACCAGCGTGGTAAGCGTGGACCCGCGGGCCGGCGTAGAGCTGGGCTACCGCAACTTGGTGTTTCTACGCGGTGGGGCCGGTAACTTTCAGAAAATCAATGACTTCAGCGGTACTCAGGCTTGGAAGGGGCAGTATAGCCTGGGGGCCGGCGTGGCCCTCAGCGGCCTGCGCGTGGACCTGGCCCTCTCGCGGCTGGCCGTGGAGGCCCTGGGCCAAACCTCCCAAACCAACTCGCTGATTGTGAGCCTGGGCTACGGCTTTAAGTAAGCGACTATCAACCGAATTCAATAAAAGCCGGGCGGGGCGACGACCGGACTATCTGCTAGGCTATGAAACGAATCGATACCCGCGAACTACTGCATTGGGGGGCTTTGGTGTGGCTGCTGGCGCTGCTGGGCAGCGGGGCGGCCCGCGCCCAGTCGGGGCCCTACGGCAACGAATGGATTGTGCCCGGCCAGCCGTACTACAAAATCAAAATCACCCAGGACGCCCTCTACCGGCTCGATTACCAGTACCTGACCAAAGCCGGCCTGAGCGGCATCGACCCCAGCCGCCTGCAGCTGTGGCGGCGCGGCAAGGAGCTGGCCGTGTATCAGGGCGGCACCCCTACCACGTTTGACGCCAGCACCTACCTGGAATTTTACGGCCAGCGCAACGACGGGGCCCTCGACCGGGGCCTCTACAAAACGCCCGCCGACCAGCCGCACCAGCTTTACAGCTTCTACACCGACACGGCGGCGTATTTCCTCACGTACCCCGGGCCGGGTGGCCGGTTAGGCAAGCGCATGGCCGAGTCGCAGTCGGCCGGTGGCGGCACACCGCAGGCGTGGTGGCTGTTTACCGCGGCAAGAGCCGAAGCCAGTGCCTACACGGAAGCTCCTAACGGTTCCACTTACCTGCCGTGGTTGGAGTCGGGCGAGGGATTTTATTCGCCAAGCCTCACCGGCTCGGCGGGTACCTATGATGATGGTATATATCCACTGCTAGCTGTATTGCCCACGGGGCCAGCCCCGGCCCCCGTTATTGAGTTGGGCCTGACGGGAGGAACTTTAGTGCCCCATTCGACTGAAATATTAGTCAACGATAACCCAACAAATCGCAGTTCGGTCCGTTCCTTGGGGTCTGCCACTTACAAAAACTATGAGAACATCGTCAAGCGCTTTACTTTAAAGCGTTCTGATGTTGCCCCCAACGGAGGAGTAATCATTCGGCTTTCGGGCCCTGCTACCGGTACAACCTCTACCAGTGATTATTTTCACTTATCCTATTTGAAAGCCGTTGCGCCGCAGGCCACCCGCTGGCTTAATGTTGGACCGCAGCCCTTTCGCAACGATTCGACGCTAAGCACGCCGGCCACGTTCGAAGTGGACAGCATTCCGGCCACCGCCCGCGGCTACGACATCCACGACCCCTGGAACGTGCAGCGTATCGCGCCCGCCGCCGCTCTGACCCTAGGTGCACTCGGGCGCCGCTTTGTGTTTACAAGTACTGCCGGTGGGCAGTCGCGCCGCCTGCTGCTGGCCGACCCGGCGGCGGCGGCGGTACCAGCGGCGCCCCAGCGGCTGGTGTTCCGCAACCTCAACGCCAAGGCCACTTTCGCCATCGTTACGCACCCACAGGTGTACGGGGCTTCCAAGGCCCCCCGGCTGTACGCGGGCTACCGGGCCTCGGCTGCCGGGGGCGGCTACGATACCCTGGTCGTGACGGCTCCGCAGCTATACGACCAGTTTCATTACGGCGAGCGGTCGTGGTTGGCGTTGCGCCATTTTGGCCTGTGGCTGGTCAACGGCAACCCGACCAACCCCAACCGCTACCTGCTGCTGTTGGGCAAAGGCATTGTGCCCAGCGACAATTCGCTTTACAGCTACCGCACGCACGGAGAAAACGGCGTTGACCTGGTGCCAACCAGTTCGCGCTCAGTGTCGGACAACATGATAACGGCCGATTTCTATAACGGCGACTACCGGGCCAAGCTGCGCACCGGCCGCCTTACGGTAGTCAACGAGCAGCAAGTGCTTGTTTACCTGGCCAAGTTGAGAGAGCACGAGGCCCTGGGCCTGGCCCCGTGGCGCAAAAACGTGCTGCACTTGGTGGGGGGCACTAACCAGACCGAAGGCGACGAATTCCGGGCGATAATGGACCGCAGCAAAGTGCGGGCCCAGCAGCCCTTGTTTGGGGGCACCGTGACCACCCGTGAAATCGTTTCCCAGCTGCCGGTGGCCGTCAATATTGCCACGGAACTGAACGGGGGGCTTTCGCTTATTACCTACTTTGGCCACGGCTCCAACAACCATTTCTTGCTGGATTTTCTAGGGCCTAGCGACGCGTCCAATGGCTACACCAACGCCGGCAAGTACCCGATGCTGTTTCTAAACGGCTGCGCGGGCAACCACACCTTCACCCCCAGCTACACCCGCGTCGAAGACTGGCTATTTACGCCCAGCGCGGGGGCTCTGGGCTCACTCGGCGAGTACGGCTTCAGCTATTCGGACCGGCTGGAGATTTCGCAGGATTCGATGTACCGGCTGCTGTTCAACGACCCGAACTACTACGGCCAACCCATCACGGCGGTGCACGACGAGCTGGTGCGGCGCTTGCAGAAAACGCCGTACTTCAAAGACGATATCGGTATTGAGCAGTTGCTGGCCACCGGCTGGCAAGGCGACCCCACGCTGGCGCTGTACGCGCCGCCCAAGCCCGACTTCGTGGCCAGCAACGGGGCGCTGTCCGTCAGTTCGGCCAACCCGCCGGCGGAAGTGACGGCGGGCTCGGCCACGTTCCTGTTGAACATCGGGGTGAGCAACCCGGGCAAAATTACCCGTGACAAGGTGGAGGTGCGCGTGACCCGCCACTACGACGGCACCGGCGGCACCCGGCCCGACGACGTGTACACGCAGGTGTTTCCGCAGGCGTTCCGGCGCGATACGGTGTACGCTTTTGCCATTCCCAATACCGTGGTGGCCGGGGTGAACGTGTTCGGCAATAACCTGTTCACGGTGGAGCTGGACTACCAAAAAAAGGTGGCCGAGCTGGACGAGACCAACAACATCGCCACGCTGAGCTACACCTTTTTGCAAGGCGGCGTGACGGTGCTCAGCCCGCCCGAGTTTGCCGTCGTGCCCACCAACGCGCCCCGCCTGGTGGCCCAAACCAACGACCCCAACGGCCCGGCCCGCCTCTTCAACGCGGAGCTGGACACGACGGCGGCCTTCAACAGCCCGCTCGTGCAGCGCACGAATATCACCGCTCCGCTGCTGGTGAGCTGGCGGCCCACGCTGCCCGCCGTGGGGCGCGACAGCGTGGTGTGGTACTGGCGGGTGCGCTTCGCGGCGGCCGGGCCGGGCGAAGATGCCCGCTGGGCCACCAGCTCGTTCCGGGTCATCAACGGCCTCAGCGGGTGGTCGCAGAGCCACTACGCCCAGCTCCAGCGCGATAATTCGGCGGGGGTGAGCGTGGCGGGGCCCAACGGCCGCTGGGCGTTTGACCCCCAAACCACGCGGGCCACGATAACGTCGACCCGCATCGGGCCGGCGCAGGAGTGGAAAACCCTGCTGCACCAGGTGGCGCCGGGCAGCCCCACCGGTAATTTCAAGCTGCGCCTGCTGGGCATCGACGCGGCCGGCAACGTGAAGGAGCTGAAGGACCGCGTGCCGTCGTCGCGGTTTTCGCTGGCCGGCATTTCGGCCACCGACTACCCGTACCTGCAGCTGGAGCTAAGCGTGGCCGACACCAACCGCGTGGCCCCGCAGCTGCGCGAGTGGCTGGTGGCCTACACCGGCGTGCCCGAGGGCATTGTGCGCCGCGACCTGGTGCCGGCCGCAACCTACGACCCCGCCACGCTGCTGCAACAGGCCACCACCAAGCCGGGCACCCTCGCCTTCCCGGTGCTGTTCGAGAACGTGTCGGCCCTGCCATTTGGCACGCCGCTGGTGGTGAAGGCGGAGGTGTTCGACAGCAATACCAACACCCGGGTGGCGGGGCCGGTGCTGCAAACCGTAACCACGCCCCTGCTGCCCAACGCCATCCTGACCCAGAACGTCTCGATACCGGTGACCGGCAAGTTCGGCAACCTGTACACGAAGGTGACGTTCAACCCGCTGCCCCAGGCCCCCACCGACCCCCAGGCCCTACCCGAGCTGACGCACGTCAACAACGAGCTGAACCTGAGCCCCTTCAAAGTGGGCGACACCACCGTGCCGCCGGTGCTCGACGTGGCCTTCGACGGCCGCCACATCCTCAACGGCGAGATTGTGTCGCCGCGCCCCGTGGTCAGCATCCAGCTCACCGATACCGACAAGCTGCGGCCCCTGGCCGACGCCTCGGCCTTCACCGTGTACCTGCAAGCGGGCACCGCCCAGGCCACGGCCGTGAACGTGCTGGGCGCCGACGCGACGTTCCGGGTGGAAACCACCGCGGCCGGCAGCACGGCGTACCTCGACTACAGCCCCGGCCGCGCCAACCCGCTGCCCGACGGCAACTACACGCTGCGGGTGCAGGGCCGCAACGCGTCCAACCTCAGCGCCGCGGCCCAGGAGTTTCAGGTGAAGTTTACGGTGGTGAACGCCTCGAAAATCACCAACCTGTACCCGTACCCCAACCCGGTGACGAGCAAGGCGCGGTTCGTGTTCACGCTGACCGGCCAGGAGTTGCCGCGCAACATGAAAATTCAAATCATGACCCTGACGGGCCGCGTGGTGCGCGAGATTTTCATGGGCGAGCTGGGCAACATTCACATCGGCAACAACCTCACCGACTTCGCCTGGGACGGCACCGACCAGTACGGCGACCGGCTGGCCAACGGCACCTACCTCTACCGCGTCAGCCTCGACGACCCGGGCAGCGTCTTCTCGCGGCAGGCCACCAGCGGCGACCAGGCTTTTAAAAACGACTGGGGTAAGCTGGTACTGCTGCGCTAAAAGGATTTTCGCGCTGTGTGGCTAACAAAAAAGCCGTCCCCAGGACGGCTTTTTTGCGTTCATGCGTTTGGGGCCCCGGCGCTACGGCAGCGCTTTGTGCAGCCGCACGTAGGGAATACCCTCCTTTTGGTACGCCGGCCCGTCGGGGCCCAGGCCGAACCGCTCGTAGAACGGCAGCGTGGCCAGGCGGGCGCTGCACCAGATGCGGCGGGCCCCTAGCCGGGCGGCTTCGGCCAGCACGTGCCGCAGCAGGGCCGTGCCCAGGCCCCGGCCCTGGCAGTCGGGCCGGGTAGCAAACTTGCGGAACTGCGCCACGGGGCCCTGCACGAACAGCGAAATCACCGCCACCAGCTCGTCGTTTTGAAACGCGCCGAAGTGGAGCCCCGCCGGGTCTTCGGGCAGGTGGCAGTACGCCGGGGGCTTGTCGGGCCACAGCACCTGGTGGCGCAGCGGGTAGGTAGCCGCGTAGGGAATGGGGCGAAGGTCCATTTAGTTGTCGGTTGCTGGTTGTCGGCAGTCAATCTTGTCAGGTCGGCAAGCTGAGCTTGCCGAAGCATGACGGCCTGGGGCCTCAAATCCTTCAACGGTAAAAATCAGCGCCGCCGTAGCGTGACGAAGCTGAAGGCGTAGGCGTGGTCGGCGTCGGCCTCGTGCCGCTCGCGGGTTTCCTCGCGCCACTCAGTGGGGGAGAGGGTGGGGAAGGTGGCGTCGCCCCCGAAAGCGTGGTGCACTTCGGTGAGGTACACCACATCGACGGCCGGCAGGGCCTCGCGGTAAATCTCGCCGCCGCCGATGACGCAGACCAGCTCCGCGTCCAGCTCCTGGGCGCGGGCCAGGGCCCCCAGCACCGACGCGGCGGCCTCGCAGCCCGGGGCGGCCCAGCCGGCCCGGCGCGTCACCACCAGGTTGGGGCGGCCCGGCAGGGCCCGGCCGATGCTGTCGTAGGTTTTGCGGCCCATCACCACCGGGTGGCCCAGCGTGAGGGCCTTGAAGTGCCGCAAATCGGCCGGCAGCCGGCCCCAGGGCAGCTGCCCGTCGCGGCCAATAACGTCGTTTTCGGCCACGGCCACTACCAGTGCTACCATCTTGTCATTTAACATTTAGTTCCTGTATTCCAATTGATGAGGCCGTGTAACGAATACAATCGAACGTCATGCCTCGGCTGCGCTTGGCATGACGTTCAAAATCTAGTCTTAAACAGCCGAAGTCTTAAACAGCCGAAATAATTACCCACTGTTTGCCTACCATTAATTGATTTTATTGCCCCGCAGAAACTCCTCCACGCCCAGGCGCTTCTTGCCTTCGGCCTGCACGTCGAGCAGGCCGAGCCAGCCGTCGGCGGCCCGCACGCGCAGGTAGCGGCGGCCGTCGGTGGCCCAGGTGCCGGGCGCTTCTTCGGAGGCGGCGGGCAGGGCTTCGGCGCGGAATATTTTGAGCGTGCGGCCGTCGGGCAGCGGCGCGAAGGCCGCGGGCACGGGCGAGAGGCCCCGCACCCGGTTCACCAAATCGACGGCCGATTGGGTGAAGTCGAGCCGGCCGGTTTCCTTGTCGATTTTGGGGGCCGGGCGCAGGTCGCCGCCCGTTTGCTGGGGCAGGGCGGGGGCCGTGCCGGCCGCCAGGGCCTCCACCGAGCGGCGGGCCAGCAGGGCCCCGGCCAGCTTCAGCTTTTCGTAGAGCGTGCCGAAATCGTCGGCGGGCGCGATGGCCACGCGGTCCTGGAAAATGAGGTCGCCGGTGTCGATTTCGTGGCGCAGAAAGAAGCTGCTGACGCCGGTTTCCGTCTCGCCCCGGATGAGGGCCCAGTTGATGGGGGCCGCGCCCCGGTACTGCGGCAGCAGCGAGGCATGGATGTTAATCGAGCCCAGCCGGGGCATGGCCCACACCGCTTCGGGCAGCATCCGAAACGCCACCACCACCTGCACGTCCGCGCCGTAGCTTTTTAATTCGGCCTGAAATTCGGGCGATTTCAGGTTGGTGGGTTGCAGCACGGGCAGGCCGTGGCCTTCGGCGGCCGCCTTCACGGCCGAGGCCTGGAGTTGGCGGCCGCGCCCGGCGGGCCGGTCGGGGGCCGTGACGACGGCCACCACCCGGCCGCCCGGCCAGCCCAGCAGGGCTTCCAGGGTGGGCACTGCAAAATCGGGCGTGCCCATGAAAACGATGTTCAGCATATAGAAAAGGTATTTGCTTAATTATTTGGGTTAAAAAAGGCCGTCATGCTGAGCGCAGCCGAAGCATCTCTACTGCGGCAGTAATCAAGATTAGTCAGTGGGAGAGATGCTTCGGCTGCGCTCAGCATGACGGCCTTTTTTTATCAATTTTCCACCGTCACCAAAAGCCTCACCGCTCCGGGTACAGCAAATACTTCCGGCGCAGTTGCTTGTAGCGGCCCAGCGCGGGCTCCCAAGAGTCGCGGATGTCGGCCTCGGAGCGGCCGGCGATGATTTGCGCGCGCAAGGCCGGGGTGCCGCTCAGCTGCTCGAAGTACTTGGTGAAAAAATGCTCCTGGTCGGTGCTTTGGCGGTAGAAATCGAGCAGGTACTGCACCGAGAAGCCGGTGGGCGGCACCGGGGCCCCGCGCAAATCCAGCCCGTAGCACAGCTGGCCGTTGAGCGGCGGCGCGGGCGAGCCGGCGTTGGGCCGGGGGGTGAACGAGAACGGCCGGCTGGCCGGCTGCGCGGGCCCCCCGATGGCCTCGAACGGGAAATCGGTGCCGCGGCCCACGCTCACGTTGGTGCCCTCGAACAGGCACACCGTGGGGTAGAGGGCCACGGCGTGGGGCGTGGGCAGGTTGGGCGAGGGCCGCACGGGCAGGGCGTAGGGCGTGGCGTGGGTGTAGCCGGGGCCCAGCGGCACCACCGTGAGGCGGCAGCGCCGGCCGCCGGCCAGCCAGTGCTCCCCGTTGATCATCTTGGCCAGCTCGCCCACCGTGAGGCCGTGGGCGACGGGCAGCGCGTCCTGGCCCACGAACGAGGCCTGGGCCGGCTCGCGCACGGGGCCGTCCACGGCGCTGCCGTTGGGGTTGGGCCGGTCGAGCACGACGACGGCTTTGCCCTGCTCGGCGGCGGCTTCCATCACCAGGTGCAGGGTGCTGATGAAGGTGTAGAACCGGGCCCCCACGTCCTGGATGTCAAACACCAGCACGTCCACGTCGGCCAGCATTTCGGGGGTGGGCTTCTTGGTTTTGCCGTACACCGAGCGCACCGGCACGCCGCTGCGGGCGTCGCGCCCGTCCTGGATGGTGGCCCCGTCGGCCGCCTCGCCCCGGAAGCCGTGCTCGGGCGCGAAGATGGCCGTCACGTGCACGCCCCGGCTGCGCAGCGTGTCCACGAGGTAGGCGCGGCCCACGCGGCTCGACTGGTTGACGACCAGGCCCACGCGCTGGCCGCGCAGCAGCGGCAGGTAGCGGGCCAGCCGGGCGGCCCCCACCACGGGCGCGGCCGCGGTGGCCGGGGCCCCGGGCGCGGCGGGTGGGCGGGGGCCCGGGGCCCCGCAGGTGCGCAGCGCCAGCAGCAAGGCCAGGAGTTGGGTTGAATTAAGGACGAGCATACCGGCAGCCGGGTAGTTTGCGTAAAAAGCCAAAAGTCCGGGTTTGGGGGTCCGCAATCTGCGTAGCTTTACGCCACCGCATGAACGTTGCCCGCTACATATCGCAGAAAATCGACGGAGGGGCCGACTCTAGCTCCTTTACTTCGTCGGTCACAAAAATAGCCATCATCAGCATCGCCATGGGGCTGGGCGTGATGATTGTGTCGTTTGCCATCCTGCAAGGGTTCCGCAACGAAATTCAGAGCAAGATTTTCTCGTTCGGGGCCCACCTCCAGATTTCGCGCTACGACACCAACAACTCGCTTGAAGTGGCCCCCATCGGGGCCCCCTCGGTGGAGCAGCGCCTGCGCCGGTTCGGGCAGGTGAAAACGGTGCAGCCCTACGCCTACAAAACGGCCATCATCAAAACCCCCGACGAGGTGCTGGGCGTGGTGATGAAGGGCATCGACGAGCACGGCGGCCCCTCGCCCATGCGCCAGAACCTGGTGGCGGGCCGGTTTCTGGGCTTCCCCGCCGACTCGGCGAGCAACGACGTGCTGCTCTCGCGCAAAATGGCCAACAAGCTGAACCTGGCCGTGGGCAGCGAGGCACTGTTTTATTTCATTCAGAACCCGCCCCGCATCCGGCGCTTCCGCGTGAGCGGCATTTACCAGACCGGGCTCGACGAGTTCGACGAGGCCTACGTGGTGGGCGACATCCGCCAGGTGCGCGAGCTGAACGCCTGGCCCGACTCGCTGGTGGGCGGCCTGGAGGTGGTGCTCAAGGACTTCAAGCGCCTCGACCGCACCGCCGAACAGCTCTACGAGGCGCTGCCCTACGACCTCAAAATCGACAAGATCACCGACCAGTACGCCCAGCTCTTCGACTGGCTGCAGCTGCTGAACCGCAACGTCATCATCTTTCTGGTGCTGATTATTTTCGTGGCCACGTTCAACATGGTGGCCACCATTTTCATCATGATTCTGGAGCGCACCAACATGATTGGCGTCCTGAAGGCGCTGGGCGCGACCGATAACCAGATTCGGCAGATGTTCTTTTTCCGGGGCCTCTCGCTCACGGTCCGCGGCATGGTCATCGGCAACGTGGTGGGCCTGGGCTTCTGCGCTGTGCAGTACTTCTTCAAGCTCATCCCCCTCGACCCCCAGAACTACTACATGGACCGGGTGCCGATTTTCTGGGACTTCAAGGTGCTGCTCATCCTCAACGTGGCCACCTTCGGCACCACCCTGCTGGCCATCCTCATCCCCACGTACTTAATCTCGCGGATTAAGCCGGTGGTGGCCATCAAGTTCGATTAAATGTTTTATTAAATGTTTTCTAGTAGATGCGTCACCAAACCCTGGAAGCTCCCGGCCTGCAAACCATCGCTTGGGTGGGTGATGCCCTCGTGGACTGGGCCTGCGCCGGGCAGCTCTACGGCCTGGATGGCGAGCGCCGCCAGCTGGGGGAATCTCACTACTCCTTTAGTTTCGACCGGGCCCTGACTTCGACCGATGGCCAGTACGCTTTCCTTTACCAGAAGCTCGGCACCAAGGGCTTGCTGCTGAAAAACGGGGAAATGCTGCGGGAAATCAACCGCTCGTATTACCACGCCGAAACCTACGAGTACCCGGCGGCCTTCGTCACGGTGGAGGGCACTACTTACCTGGTGCATTGCCCGGTGGAGTACTGCCAGCTCGATTTTGAAAACGTGGAAACCGGCGAGCTGGTCACCAACACTCCGGCCCGCAGCCCGACCGACTTCTTTCATTCCCGGCTGGAAATCAGCCCCGGCGGCACCTACCTGATGAGCAAGGGCTGGTACTGGCACCCGTGGAACGGCATCCAGGTGTTCGACATTTGGGCGTGCCTGCGCGACCCGCTGCTGCTGGACAACTGCCTGGAAATGAGCCCCGAAACGGGCAGCGAAATCAGCTCGGCCGGCTTCGTCACGAACAACACCGTTTTGCTGGTAGCTTCCGGGGAAGACAGTGCGCAGGAGGACGAAGACGAGGACGAGGTCGATGCCCTGCCGCCGGGCCGCCTGGCCGTTTGGAACGTGGAAACCAAGGAATTCTCCCCCGCCGTAAGCTCTCCGTGGCCGTTCGGCAATGTGTTTCCCATCGACGAAAACCGGGCCTGGGACCTCTACCAATACCCCAAAATCATCGATATCAAAACCGGGGAGGTGCTGGCAAAGCTGGAATTGCTGAATACCGGCCGGCAAAGCTCGTCCATCATCCGCTACCTCGATTTCGTGCCGGCCATCGTGTTCAATCCGCAAACCAAGCGCATCGCTGTAAAAATCGACAACCAGGTAGAGGTACTCTCCGTGGATTAGAGCCCGAGCAGGCAAATGTCATATTAAGCGGCTCCGCAAAATTAGATTTGGGTCGGGGCACAGCGCCGCCCAGTGCGCCCGCTCCTCCACCCGGGCCACGCCGGGGAAATCCCCTTGACGGCCTTGCAGGTCCAGCATTAGTTGGAAGTGCAGGTGCGGGGGCCAGTCGCCGTTTTCGGGGTAGGGGCCCACAGTGGCGAAGGCCTCGCCGGCCGCCAGCGCCTGGCCCGGCCGCAGCTGCTGCCACTCCCGGCGGCCCAGGTGGCCGTAGAGGCTGTAGAACGTGGTGCCCGCCAGCGCGTGCTGCAAGATGACCGTGGGGCCGTAGTCGCCGAAGTTGTCGTTGTCGGCCAGGCTGTGGATGGTGGCGGGCAGCGGCGCGGCCACGGGCGTGCCGGCGAGCACCCACACGTCCACGCCCAGGTGCAGGGAGCGGGCCTGCCCGGGGCCCCCGAAATGGGCGCTGCGGCGGTAGATGACGCGGTTTTCGAGGTAGCCGCCGAGGCCGGTGGCGGCGTGCTGGGCGGCCAGCATCTGCTGCACCACCCGGTCGAAGGCGGGGGTGTCGCGCAGGTGCTCGGGCGTGAGCAGGGGGTTGGCGGCGGTGAAATCGAGGCGGGCCGCGCTGGGGGCCCCCAGGGGCACGGGCAGCACCGGCGCGGCCGGGGCCTGCGCCAGGGCGCGGAGGAAAGAATCGGGCATGGCGGGCAAAATTTTGGCGGCCGCGCGGCGTGGGCAAACCGCCGGGGCCGCGGCAAGTTACTTTTGTGGCCCGGTTCCCGGCCGGCCAGCGGCCCGCCGCGCGACAATTCCGGGACTTCGCTGTTACAGACGCCGGGCCCCGCCCCGCTTCCTTGTCCATTACCTATTCCCCCCGATGTACCAAACCCTGACCGTAGTTGCGCTGACCCAGGAAACGCCCGATGCCATCACCATCCACCTGGAGCGGCCCGACCGGCAGCCCGTCGCGGCCCAGCCCGGCCAGTTCCTGACCCTGATTCTGCCCTGCGGCCCCGGCGGCAAAAAGGAGCGCCGGGCCTACTCGCTCAGCAGCACCCCGCACGAGGCCCCGCGCCTGTCCGTCACGGTGAAGCGCGTTACCGGCGGCCTGGTCAGCAACTACCTGCTTGACACCGTGCGCGTGGGCCAGCCGCTCGAAGTGATGAACCCGCTCGGCAACTTCACCCTCAAGCCCAGCCCCAAGGCGGCCCGCTCGCTGGTGCTGGTGGGGGCCGGCTCGGGCATCACGCCGCTCATGGCCATGCTCAAGGCCGTGCTGCACGGCGAGCCCGCCAGCCACGTGCTGCTCATCTACGGCAACCGCAACGAGGAAAACGTCATCTTCCAGGACCAGCTCGCGCAGCTGGAGGCCGGCAGCCGCGGCCGCCTGCAGGTGGAGCACGTGTACAGCCAGCCGCTGCGGCCCGCCGGGCCCCACCAGCACACCGGCCGCCTCAACCGCACCACGCTGCTGCGCATCCTGGAGCAGCGCCACCAGTTCCCGGCCGAACAGGCCGAGTACTTCATTTGCGGGCCCGAGGGGCTGATGGCCGAGGCCCGGGCCGCGTTTGCCCTGCTGGGCGTGCCCGAGGGCCGCATCCACTCCGAGAGCTTCGCCGCCTCGACCAGCGCGTTCGAGGAAGCCGCCGTGGCGGCCGCCGGCCTGCACGGCGACGTGTCGGCCAGCGCGGCCGATGCGCCCGCCGGGGCCCGCCGCGTCACCATTCAGTACGAGGGGGCCGAGTACGTGGTGGCCATTCCCGCCGGCGTCACGATTCTCGACGCGGCCCTCGACCAGGACATCGACCTGCCCTACTCGTGCCAGGCCGGCGTGTGCACCGCCTGCCGGGGCAAGTGCCTGAGCGGCAAGGTGCACCTCGACGAGCGCGAGGGCCTCTCGGACTCGGAGCTGAAGCAGGGCTACATCCTGACCTGCGTGGCGCACCCCCAAACCGACGACGTGGTGATTGAGATTGGCTAGCCGCCGCCCCCGCTTTTTGGGGAAGCGCCCGGTCGCGCTTAACTTACCGCCGCAAGATTTGTTCCCCGGGGGGCCGTTCGGCGCGGCTATTGCTGCGTAAAGAAAAATTTGGTTTATTCCCCGACGCTCCGGGCGTCCACTACCACACTGCCCATGCTGCTTACCGCCGAACCCACGGCCGCCTCGGCCACCGACACCCAGCGCCCCCCGCGCCACTACGTGCCCGAAGATTTTCAGGTGACCGACTGGGCCGCGCTGGAAACCTACTTCCAGGAGCTGGAAGCCCGGCCCGTGGCCTCGGCCGACGCGCTGGAGCGCTGGCTGCTCGACCGCTCAGAACTGGAAGCGGTGCTGAGCGAGGACCTGGCCTGGCGCTACATCCGCATGACCTGCGCCACCCAGGACGCGGGCCGCTCTGAAGCCTTTCAGTACTTCGTGAACGAGATTGAGCCCCGCGTGGCCCCCTACGACCACGCCCTCAACGAGAAGATGCTGGCCTCGCCCTACCTCGGCGGGCTCGACGAAAAGCGCTACGGCGTGTTCCTGCGCTCGGTGCGCCGGGCCTCGGAAATCTACCGGGTGGAGAACATCCCGCTCAAAACCGAAATCAGCACCAAGCAGCAGCAGTACGCCGCCACCGCCGGGGCCATGACCGTGACCCTCGACGGCCAGGAGCTGACGCTGCCCCAGGCCGCCGACCGCCTCAAGAGCCCCGACCGGGCCGTGCGCGAAACCGCCTGGCGGGCCGTGCAGCAGCGCCGCCTGCAAGACGCCGTGGCCCTCGACGCGCTGTTCACGGAGTTGGTGGGCCTGCGCAACCAGGTGGCCCTGAACGCCGGGTTCGAGAACTTCCGCGACTATATGTTCGCCGCGCTGGGCCGGTTCGACTACACGGCCCAGGACTGCTTCAACTTCCACCGCGCCATCCGCGAAACGGTGGTGCCCCTGATTGACGACCTCGACCTGGAGCGCCGCCAGGACCTGCGCCAGCACGCCCTGCGCCCCTGGGACCTCGACGTGGACCCCAGCGGGCAGCCGCCGCTGCGCCCCTTCGCCACCGGCGCGGAGCTGCTGGAGAAGACCATTGCCGTGTTCCAGGCCCTCGACCCGTACCTGGGCGACTGCCTGCGCACGATGCGCCAGATGGGCCAGCTCGACCTGGAAAGCCGCAAGGGCAAGGCCCCCGGCGGCTACAACTACCCGCTGGATGAAACCGGCGTGCCCTTCATCTTCATGAACGCCACCAGCAGCCTGCGCGACGTGGTGACCATGCTGCACGAGGGCGGCCACGCCGTGCACAGCTTCCTCACGCGCCACCTGGCGCTGGGGGCCGACAAGCACCCGCCGTCCGAAGTGGCCGAGCTGGCTTCGATGAGCATGGAGCTGATTAGCATGGACCAGTGGCACGTGTTTTTTGAAAACCCGGAGGACCTGCGCCGGGCCAAGAAAACCCACCTCGAAAGCGTGCTCGAAACTTTTCCCTGGGTGGCCACCATCGACAAGTTCCAGCACTGGATTTACGAGCACCCGCAGCACACCGAAGCCGAGCGCCACCACCGCTGGACGGAGATTTTTGACGAATTCAACCAGCGCACCGTGGACTGGTACGGCCTGGAGAACATCAAGCCCTACCTCTGGCAGAAGCAGCTGCACCTCTACGAAGTGCCCTTTTACTACATCGAGTACGCCATGGCCCAGCTCGGGGCCATTGCCGTGTGGCGGCACTACCGCCAGGACCCCGCCGAGGGCCTGGCCGCCTATAAGCGCGCCCTGGCCCTGGGCTACACCGCGCCCATCGGCCAGATTTACGCCGCTGCCGGCATCCGCTTCGATTTCAGCACCGACTACCTGCGCACCCTGGCCGACTTCGTGCGCGAGGAAATGGCGGCGTTGTAAACGACGATAGTTTCAATCAAAAAAGCCGCCTGGAGTAATCCGGGCGGCTTTTTTGATTGAAACTATTACCAGTCGTGGCAAGGGTTAGTGGCGGTCGTAGTCGCGGTGATCGTCGCGGCGGTCGTGCCGGTCGTGGTGCTCGCGGCCGTAGCCGGGGCGGCGCTCGTGCACCACGCACGAGGTAATGGCAAAGCTGCCCGCCACCACCAGGGCCAGCGGCAACAAGCGGCGAAATGAAAAAATGGACATGTCGGGACGGATTAAGTGGCAAAGTGCAGAACTAACCGAAGTTCTTATTGGCTTGAAACGCCGGCGAACCGCGGGTCGTTGCGCACAATCTGCCAACCCACCTGATTATTGGATGAACCCCGCCTTTACGCCGCCCGGCGTGCCGGTGCGGTGCCCGTAGCCGGGAAGCGCATCAGTTGTTGCCGGCCGGGGCATTTTCTTTCGGGGGCTTCAGCTCGATGCGCCGGTAGATGGAATAGCCGGCCGTGAGGGCGATGGCCAGGAACCCCAGCCCCAGCAGCGTGAGGGGGTTGGCCTTGTCGAAATCCATCTGGATGACGTGCCGCGACACGGCGATGATGGCCACCTGGAATACCACATCGGTTTTGATGACGTGGTCCTGGAAATAGGTTCGAATCGACCCAATCAGTTCGACGCCCAGCACGATGATGAGGAACCCGCCGAAGACCTCGTGCATGACGCGCTGGAGGTAATCGATGGAGGCATCGGGGTGGAAATAGCTGCGAATGCTCAGGTAAATGTCGTAGGCGTACTTGGCAGTGGCCAGCAGGATGACGCCCATCATAATGAAAATGAGCGCACCAAAGATGGTGCGCTCGAAGTACGGGTACACCGCGTCAATGATTCGTTTCATCCCTGCCCAACTGCCGGGCGCGGCTAGTTGTTGCCGCCGGTGCTGCCAGTCGAGGCCGTGGGGGTTTTGGACTTGCCGCACTGGCCGTTGGGCCGGGGGTCGCCCTCCTTGCTCCAGCAGGAAGTGAGCAGGAGGGTGCCCAGGGCCACCAGGGGCAGCAGGCGACGAAAAGCAGGCGTAGAATTGCGCATGGGAACAGGGAAAAAAAGAGGGAATTGACCAAGGAGCCGCGCCTTTCGGGCGATGCATCCGCTTGAAAGTTACGGCCTTCCAGTCAATTACCCTTCTCCTGGCTTTATTGGCCGGGCCCTACTGAATGGTGAACAGCGGCAGCGGCTGCGGTACCGGGTACTTGCCGCCGAAGTGGGCCACGTCGGCTTGGTGCAGGGCCAGGTAGGTGTTGTATTGCTTGGCGGCGCGGTCGTACTGCACCCGGTAGCCCACCACGCCGGCGTCGAGCTGCTGGAGGCCCTCCACGAAGTTGCGGGCATTGTCGGTGGGGGCGGCCCCGCCCGGCGCGGCCAGCGGCAGCAGCACGTGCAGCAGCGAGTCCTGGGCGGCGTCGTAGGCGTCGATTTGGGCCGAGGGCAGCGCCGTTTGGGTGTAGCGGCGGGCCTTGAGGCGGGCGTTGGCCGTGCCCAGGGCTTCGAGCCGGGCCTTGTCGAACCCGGGCTGCTGCGCCAGCTCGCGCAGCAGCAGGCGCGTGAGGCCAATTTTCTGGTCGTCGCTGGCCACCATCGTGCGCCACTTGGCGTCGGCCGAGTCGCGCAGCACCGTCAGCTGCGACTGCACGGCGGTGGCCGAAGCGGGGTCGGCGGCCGCGGCGCGGGTACCGCCGTCGCGCTTGCACGAAGCGGCGCAGGCCACCACCAGCAGCAGGCCGCTCAGCACGGATTTAAGGGGAAAAGCGGAACGAAGCAGGCGCGGCATAACGACGGGTAGAAATGGTTGGAATGACAACGGCAAAGGTAGCCGCCCGGTATCCGCGCGGAAGGTTTTTGGAGGGTAGGAGGGTGTGGGGGTAGGCGGGAGTGGGGCGGATAGGAGGGTAGGAGAAGGAGTGCGGGCGAAGGGTAGGTTGCCCAGGAAATCGTCAGGACGTTCAATAGTGAATGTCCAAACTGCCCGAACAGCGTCAACCAGTCCCTCCCCACACTCCCCGCGTCCCCCCAGGGCCCCCGGCCAAACGCCCCGGGGGGCCCCGGCCGTACCTTTGGGGCCGGGCCGCCACCGGCCCGTTTCCCCGCGCTCCGCCCATGCCCGACCTCACCCCGCTCCACGCCCTCGGCGAATTTGGCCTCATCCGCCGCCTCCAGCAGAAAATTACGCTCACCCAGCCCGGCACCGTGCTCGGCATCGGCGACGACGCCGCCATCCTGGCCCCCACCGCCGGCCAGGAAGTGGTGATGACCACCGACCTGCTGGTGGAAGGCGTGCACTTCGACCTCACGTTTTGCCCCCTCAAGCACCTGGGCTACAAGGCCGTGGCCGTGAACGTGTCCGACATTGCCGCCATGAACGCCCTGCCCACCCAGCTCGTGGTGGGCCTGGCCGTGCCCGCCCGCTTCTCGGTGGAGGCCGTGGAGGAGCTGTACGAGGGCCTGCGCCTGGCCTGCGAGGCCTACGGCGTGGACCTGGTGGGCGGCGACACCACCACCACCCGCGCCGGCCTCACGCTGGCCATCACGGTACTGGGCCAGGTGCCCGCTGGCCAGGCCGTGCGCCGCTCGGGCGGCCAGCCCACCGACCTGCTCTGCGTGAGCGGCGACCTCGGCGGGGCCTACCTGGGCCTGCAAGTGCTGGAGCGCGAGAAACAGGTGTTCCTGGCCGACCCCGAGGCCCAGCCCGAACTGGGCAACTATGAGTACGTGGTGCAGCGCCAGCTCCGCCCCGAAGCCCGCCTCGATGTGGTGCACGAGCTGCGCGAGCTGGGCCTGACTCCTACCAGCATGATCGACGTGTCCGACGGCCTGGCCTCGGAGGTGATGCACCTGTGCGCCGCCAGCGGCACGGGGGCCCGGGTGTTCACCGACAACATTCCGGTGGCCAACCCCACGCTCGAAGCCGCCGCCGAGTTCAACCTCGACCCGCTAACCTGCGCCCTCAACGGCGGCGAGGACTACGAGCTGCTCTTCACGCTGCCCCTCGCGGCCTACGAGAAAATCAAAAACCACCCCGACATCACCATCATCGGCCACCTCACCGAGAAAAGCGACGCCGTGAATCTCGTCACCAAAGCCGGCCAAGCCGTGCCCCTGCAAGCCCAAGGCTGGAAAGCGTTTTAAGGTAGCAGTCACCGGCTCCCCTCTGTCATCCTGAACGCAGTGAAGGATCTGAGGACAGCGAAACGGGACGCAGTAATTAATTACTGCGTCCCGTTTCGCTGTCCTCAGATCCTTCACTGCGTTCAGGATGACAGAAGGAAGAAATTAATCCTCCGGGTACGGCACAAATACAAACTTTGTGAATTCCTCATCCAGCACAAACAGGCAGCAAAACTCGTCGGAGTTTTTATAGTTTTCCTCGAAACTATCGATGCCATCGGCACCGATAATGCCTTGCTGGATAAATAGTTCGACGTAGCTGGCGTACACGTGCCACTGCAAATTTAGCTCGTCGGCATTCACCAGCAGGCTGCCCAGCGGCACCTCCTGCTTGGCAAACACGAAGATGGGATACTTGCTGATGTCGCGCTTGCGAATCTGGTACGACGCCTCCTTCAGCGTATCGGATACGGTGGCAAAATCCTTGGTGATGGTGCCGAGGTATTTGCCGTTCAGTTCAGGGTCGTTGAAGTAATCCATATAAATGAAACGCGGCTTACTTTGCCGGCGAAACGAGAGCAATTGATATGACTTGGGAAATCAATTCCTACAAAGGAGCAGGGCCAATTCTATTTGGGACTCAGCGCGAAGCTATTCGCAGACTATTCGCTGAGGAACCCAATTCTTTCAAGAGAGGTGGATATGAACTAACTGACTATTTTCAAGCAACAGGGGTTTTCATTATCTACGACGAAAACGATAGTTGTGTAGCAGTCGAATTCACCAAACCAGCAATTGTAAGCTGGCAAGGCAAACAGTTGTTTCCAGTACCATTGAACGAATTGTTCGATTATGTACGCGAGAGAGATGAAGAACTTGAAGAAGATGAAAGCGGCTTTACTTCTTACAAGAATGGTATCGGTTGCTACACAGAAGACATTGAAGAACTCGAAGAGCCAGCTGAAACAATTATTTGCTTTCGGCACGGCTATTACGATGCCTCCACCTAATTACCGCAGCTCCAGCAGCACCACGTTTTCCACGTGGTGGGTGTGGGGGAACATATCCACGGGCTGCACGCGGGTTACGCGGTAGGCGGGGTCTAATAATTCCAGGTCGCGGGCCTGGGTGCCGGGGTTGCAGCTGATGTACACGATGCGCGGGGTGCGCAGCTCCAGCAGGCGCTGCACCACGTCGGGGTGCATGCCGGCGCGGGGCGGGTCGGTGATGATGAGGTCGGGGCGGCCGTGGGTTTCGGTGAAGGCGGCGGTGAGGATGTCCTTCATGTCGCCAGCGTAGAACTCCGTGTTCGTGATGCCGTTAATTTCGGCGTTCACGTGGGCGTCGGCCACGGCCTGCTCCACATATTCTACGCCGATGACCTTGCGGGCCCGTTTGGCCACGAAGCTGGCGATGGTGCCGGCCCCGGTGTAGAGGTCGTACACTAGCTCGTTGCCCTGCAAATCGGCGAAGTCGCGGGCCACTTTATACAGCTGGTGGGCCCCGGCGGAGTTGGTTTGGTAGAAGGATTTGGGGCCGATGCGGAAGCGCAGGCCTTCCATGTCCTCCTCGATGTAGGGCTTGCCGCGGTAGCACACCACCGCCAGGTCGTGGAAGGTTTCGTTGCCCTTGTCGTTCAGTACGTAGTTGAGCGACGTGATTGCGGGGAACTTGGCCAGCACCGCGTCCAGCAGCGGCTCGATGGCGTCGTCGGCGCGGTAGCACTGCAAAATCACCATCGTCTCGCCGGTGCTCTGGGCCGTGCGCACGATGAGGTTGCGCAGCAGGCCGGTTTGGCGTACTAGGTTGTTGAAGGCCAGACCGTGCTCGTGGGCGTAGGCGCGGATGAAGAGGCGGATTTCGTTGCTCGGCTCGGGCTGCAACCAGCAGTGCTCCACGTCGATGATCTTGTCGAACCGGGCCGGGGTGTGGAAGCCCACCACCTCGCGGTTGTAGGTGCGCGAGTCGTCGTTGATCTGCTCAGTGGTCAGCCAGCCGTTGTCGCTGAACGTGAATTCGAGCTTGTTGCGGTAGTAGGTGCGGGCCGGCGAGGGCAGAATCTGGGCGATTTCGGGCAGCTCGACCTTGCCGATGCGGGTGAGCTGGTCTTCCACCTGCTGCTGCTTGTAGCGCAGCTGCGCGTCGTAGCCTAGGTGCTGCCACTTGCAGCCGCCGCAGGTGCCAAAGTGCTGGCAAAAGGGCTCCACCCGCAACTCCGAGTACTGGTGAAACTTGGTGGGCACGGCCTCCAGAAAGTTCTTCTTGGCCTTCGTCACGCGCAGGTCCACCACGTCGCCGGGGGCCACCTGGCTCACGAAAATTACCAGGTTCTCCAGGCGCACCAGGCACTTGCCCTCGGCCACCATGTCCTGAATTTTGACGTTGCGCAGCAGCTCGGCGGGGATATTTTTGAATTTGCTCATAAGGAGCTGCAAAAATAGCCCCCGGAATGCCTGAACCGCAGATTAAGTGGATTTAACGGATAAGAACGGATTTCTTGAGGCCATCTTGGGGCCCTAGGTGGGCCGGTTAGTGCCTCTCACAATCCGTTCTTATCCATCAAATCCACTTAATCTGCGGTTCAGAAATCACTTCACTACTTCTACCCAGCCTTTGGTGCTGGTGCCGTTGGGCAGCTTGAAGAGGTAGTAGTACATGCCGGCTGCCACGCTGGCGTCGTCGCCCCAGGTGTTTTGGTAGTTGGCGGTGGTGTACACCTCGCGGCCCCAGCGGTTGAAAATGGTGAGCGTGTTGCCGGGGTACAGGGCCACGTTGTCGATTTCGAGGCGGTCGTTGCGGTGGTCGCCGTTGGGGGTGATGACGTTGTAGAACGCCAGCGGGCTGCCGAACGTCGCGGTGGCCTCGTTGGAGTTTGAGAGCAGGGGCGTGGCGTCGGTGCTGAAGGCCACCACCCGGAAGCCCTGCGCGAAACCCGCGCCGCTGCTCGCGCCCGGGGCCCCGTTGGGCACGGCGTAGGCGAGCGTGGTGGCCGATACGGTGGCCAGCAACTCGGCCGGGCCACCGTCGAGGCGGCGGTAGAGGCGGTAGCCGCCCACGGCGAAGCCCACGTAGGGGTTCCAGGCCAGGGCCACGCTGCCCTGGCGGTAGCTGCCCGCGCCGGCCGTGGCGGTGGCTTGCAGGCGCACGGTTTGGGCCACGGCGGTGGCCAGCACGGTGCCGCAGCCGTTGGCCACGGAAAGCTGGTACTCGTAGGAATTGGCGTTGGCGTCCAGGGCGTTGGCGTCGGTGAAGGCGGTGGCGGTGGGGGCCGTGGTGCCCACCACGGCAAACGCGCCGGTGCCGGCCACGCGGCGCAGCACCTGCACCTGGTTGGGGGTGTTGCCGCCGTTGGGCACGCGGTAGGCCAGCACCACGCGGGCGTTGCTGGTGGCATCTACCGAAGCCGTGGTGAGGCCGATGGTGGGCTGGTCGAGCAGGATGTTGAGGCTGGACGCCGCCGTGCCCGTGCAGCCGAACGCGGACGTTTCGACCACGCTCAGCGACCGGGCCGGGGCCCCCGACGCGAACTGCACCGCCACCTGCCCCGTGCCCTGCCCGCTGAGCAGGGTGCCGCCCACCACCGTCCACTGGTAGGTAGCAGTGGCGCTGGCCCCGGCCACCGCGTAGGTGCCCGTGAAGGCCTGGGCCGCGTCGCAGATAAACGCCGGCCCCGTAATGGTGCGCTGGGGCGGCAGCGGGTTCACCGTCACCAGCACCGAGTCGCGGGCCGGGCAGCCCTGGACCGTGGTGGCCACCAGGCGGAATTTCACCACCACCGGGGCATTGGTGGCGTTAGCGGCCGTGTACACAGGCTGGGCCGCGGTGGCGCTGCTCAGGCCGGCGGCCGGCGTCCAGGCGTAGGCGAAGCCCGCCTGGGCCGGGGCCCCCAGCGCCACGGTTTGGCCGGCGCACAGGGTGCGGGCCGGGCCCGCGCTCACGGTGGGCACGGGGCTGACGGTGACGGCCACGGTGCCCGTGGCCGTGCAGCTGGCGGCGGAAGTAACCGTCAGGGTATAAACCGTGGTGCTGGGCGCGCCGGTGGCGTTGGCCAGCGTGGCCGTGGGGTTGGCGATGGCCGGGTTGCTGAGGCCCGTGGCCGGCGACCAGCGGTACGCGTAGCCCGCTACGGCCGGGCCGCCCAATTGGATAGTGCCGCCCGAGCAGATGGTGGCGGCGCTGCCCGGCACCGCCACGGGCAGCGGCAGCACGGCCACCGTCACCTGGGCCGTGCCGGGGCAGCCGCCGGCCGGGGCCGTGCCCGTGAGGGTGTACACGGTGGTTTGGGTGGGGGCCACCACGAACGGCCCGGGGCCCGCCTGGGTGGCGCCGCCCCCGGTGAGGGTGTACGGGCCGCCCCCGCCCGCCACGGCCAGGGTGGTCGAAGCGCCCAGGCACACGCTCAGGTTGCCCGTCACGGCCAGCGCGGCGGCCGGGAGGACAGTTACCGGCAGGGCCACCGAATCGGTGAGGCAGCCGTAGGCGGAGGCCCCCCGGGCCACCAGCCGGCCGGGGCCGGCCGCGCCCCACAGCACCTGCACCGTGCCGCCGGTGGCGCTGCCCACGAAGGTGCCGCCCACCACGCGCCAGCGGTAGGCCGGGGTGCTGCCCCCGCCCACGGTGTAGGCGTGCGCCGTCTGGGGGCACACCGCGGCGTCGCCGGCCAGGCCCGTGGGGGCAACTGCCCGCGTCACGGTGATGCGCAGCACGTCGGCCGCGATTTTGCCGTTGCAGCCGGTGTCCTTCACGGTCAGGGCCACGTCGTAGGGCGTGGCGCGGGCGTCGCCGCAGGCCGAATTGTACACGAACGTGCCCGTCACGGTGCCGGTGCCGGCGGCCGTGGCCGTGCCCGTGAGGTTGCCCGGGGCCACCGTGCCGGCGTTGCCGTTGAACGTGGCGTTGAAGCCCCCCGCGCCGTCGAGCAGCACGCTGTTGGCCGTGAGCACCAGCGGGTGGCCGTCGGGCTGGGTGGCCGTGACGGGAATGCTCAGGGCCTGGCCTTCCTCGATGGTGTAGGCCCGCGGGGTGGCGAGGGCCGAGGGCAGCACCGGGGCCCGGGTGGCGGGGCACATGGCCACCACCAGCTGCAAGTCGCGCCGCGTGGTGCCAATCAGCACCTCCCGCCCGTTGATGGTGCGGTACTCGGCCACGTCCACCGCCACCACGTACTTGCCCTGCGTGGCCGCGCCGTAGCGGGCCACGCCGGTGCTGGCGTTGAGCAGCGCGAAGTTGCCCGGCCCGGTGCCCAGCGGGTTGGCCAGCGAGTAGCCGCCCGGGTTGTAGCCGATGGCCAGCGGCAGGGGCGGAAACACCACGGGCAGGTTCGGCCCCGAGCCCTGAAACGCGCCGTAGGGCGTGCCAAACGAGTACACCAGCCGGTCGCCGTCGGCGTCCACTGCGTTGTTCAGGCTGATGGTGGTGTCGCCCTGGCACACGATGGCCACGGCCGTGTCGGCAAACACGGGGGCGTGGTTGGGCAGCAGGGCCGGGGCCATGCTCGTGTACAAGGTCAGGGGCTGGTTGTTGTTGCCGGTGTTCAGGTTGGTGACGTCCACGTTGCGGGCGCTGCGCGTGAACACGGCGTAGTAGCCGTCGAACGACACGGGCAAATTCACCACGCCCACAAACTTCTGGAGTCGGAACGGCTGGGTGGGCCCCGTCACCGTACAGTTCGCGCCCGTGGACGCCTGCAACCGGTCCGAGATGGTGTAGGTGGTGATGTCCATGAAGCCCGGGGCCCCCCCTTGGCTGATGATGCGCGGGTAGTTGGTCGGGTTCAGCACAATCTGGGCCCCGGTGGTGCGGTTGTAAATGCCCACCATGGCGGTAGCGTTGGGCGCGGCAGGAGCCGGGGTAGTTGCGGTGGCCAGCAGCGCGTTGTTGTAAATCGTCACCATTATCTCGTAGCGGAACGGCGCGGCGGCGGGCCCGTTGGCGTCGAGGTAGCGGTAGCTCATTTCACCGCCCAGCAGGTGGGTGGCCCGCGCCGGCCCGGCCAGGCCCAGCACCAGCAGGGCCAGCAGCGGCAGCCATTTCCAAAAACGCCGGAGTACGGGTGTTGCCATAAAAAAGTCAGCAGAAGAAGACGCATCTAAAAAAATCTCGCTGCGGCGGGCAAAAAGGCCCCGGCGGGGCCCCGCCGCTACTCGCGCACCACGCGCCGCACCGCCACCTGGCCGCGGGCGTCGCGCAGGCGCAGCACGTACACGCCCGCGGCCAGGGGCCCCAGGTCCAGGGCGGCGTCGGTGCCCGGGGCCAGGCGCAGGTCAATGCGCAGCAGGGTGGCCCCCAGCAGGTTTTGCACCTCGGCGGCGTACGCGCCGGCGGCGCTGGCATCGGCCAGGCGCAGGCGCAGGCGGCCGTCGGCGGTGGGGTTGGGGGCCACCGTGAGGCCGGGCAGGGCCGCGGCCGCCGCGGTGGCCGTGGCGGTGGCCGGCTGGATGACCAGGGTGTAGTCCTCCACCTCGCCGTTCACGAGGTTGGCGGCGCAGGGGTCGGGGGCCGGGGTGGCGTTCGGGGTCACCTCCACCCGCAGGCGGGTGGGGCCGGCCAGGGCCGTGGCCGGTAGCGTAAACGTGCCCGTATAGGTGTTGTTGTAGGTGGAAACGTTGAACAGCAGCTCGTTGCTGGAAAAAACGCCGTCCTGGTTCAGGTCGGCCCAGGCCGTGGTGCGGTGGGTGACGTAGAGGTTGGTGGCCACCGTGAGGGCCGCCGTGGCCCGCGCCGCCAGCGTAATGGTTTGGGCGGTGTAGTTGCCGTAGCCGCCGGGCTCCAGCCCGCTGGCGTTGCCGAAGCCGCCCGGCGTTGCGCCCACGTTCGTTATCCAGAAAGGGCTGGGGGTGCCGGCCGTGAACCCCGCCCCGTTCGAGGCGCAGTAGGTCAGGCAGGGCAGGCTGATGAAGAAGCCCGCCTGCGAGGTGCTGCCCGTGCCGTTGGCGTTGGTGGCCGCGAGGGCTACGGTGTAGCCGCCCGCGGCGGCAAACTGGTGGCTGGGGTTCTGCAAGGTGCTGGTGGTGCCGTCGCCGAAATCCCAGCGCCAGGCCGTGGGCGCGTTGGCGCTTTGGTCGGTGAACTGCACGGGGTTCACGCAGCCGCCGCTTACGTAGGTCGAGGCAAAGGCGGCCACCGGCGGGTCGGGGTTGGCCTGCGGCACCACGGTGTAGTCTTCCACCTGCCCGTTCAGGGGGCTTTTGCAGGGCTGCGGGTTGCTGCCCGCGTAGTCGGCCACGAGGCGCAGGCGCAGCGGGCGGCCCGCCGCGGCCGCCGCCGGCAGGCGTAGCGAAAAGACGGGGCTGGCCGTGTTCAGGGCCTCGCCCACCAGCTCGGTGGCGGCAAAGGCCCCGTCGTTGTTCAGGTCGAGGTACACGCGGGTGTCGTGGGCGGCGGTGCCGCCCGTCGTCACCAGCAGCGGGTAGGCCACGCCCACGGTCAGGGACGTTTGCTGGGGGCAGGTGAAGTCCTGGTAGCCCGCGCTGCCGTCGGCCGACGCATTATCAATGGTGCCCAGCCGCACCCGCACCACGCCGTAGTTGCAGCAGTAGGCCGTGGTGGCCGGCGCGCAGGTGGCGGCCCCCGGTACCGCGCCGTTGTAGGTAATGGCGGTGGCGGCGCTGGTGCTGGTGCCGTTGGCGTTGGTGGCCGTCAGCCGCACCTGGTACGTGCCGGCGGCGGCAAAGCAGTGGCCGGGGCTCGGGAGGGCGCTGGTGCTGCCGTCGCCAAAATCCCAGCGCCAGGCCGTGGGCACGTTCTGGCTGGCGTCGGTGAACTGCACGCAGCCCGAGCAGGTGGTGGGGCCGTCGGTGGTGAAGGCCGCCACTGGCGGGGCCGTGTTGGCCACCAGCGTCACGGCGTAGTCCTCGTCCTGCGAGTACTGGGGCGTCGAGCAGGGCGTGGGCACGGGGCTGTTGGTGTAGTCGGCGGCCACGCGCAGGCGCAGCGGCACCCCGGTGTGGGCCGTGGCCGGCGGGGCAAACGCGGCGGTGTGCAGGCCGCCGGCCGTGGCCGTGCCGGTGGCCGGGTTGGCGGCCATCACCAGCTCGGCCACCGGGTCGAAGGCCCCGTCGTTGTTGTAGTCAATCCAGGCCAGCACCGTTTCGGTGTTGTTGAGGCTGGTACGCACCGTGAGGGTGTAGCGCTGGCCCACGGCCAGGGCGGCGGCCGTGGCGGTGCTGGGCGTGCGGCAGCTGTAGTCCTGGTAGCCGTCGGCCTGCCCCGCCGTGGTGTTGTTGAGGGTGCCCAGCGTCACGTTGAGGACGCCCATGTTGAAGGCCGCCACGGTGGCCGGGGCGGCGCTGGCCCGGCCGGGGGTGCAGGCCGCCGCCCCGGGGCAGCCCTGGGCGCGGGCCGCCGGGCCCCCCAGCCCCGCCAGCAGTCCGGCCACGATGAAGCATTTCCAGGAGCGTAAACCAGGGCGCATAAGCAGGGGGCGGGGGGGGCAGTTTTTCCGTGGTTAAATGTAAGGCGGAAACCCGGCCCCCTGGCCCGCCAATCGGCCGGTTTTGCCCGTGCGTGGGCGGGTGGCCCCGGTTTGGCCGGCCGGCCCCGGGGGCGGCCGTAGGTTTGCGGCCCCGGGCGTCGGCGGGGGCCCCGGCCGGGGCCCCCGCCGACGCCCTTCACCCCGCTTTCCATGACCCAACCCACCGTTCTCATCACCGGGGGCACGTCCGGCATCGGCCGGGCCTGCGCCCTCGAATTCGGCCGGGCCGGGGCCCGCGTCGTCATCACCGGGCGCGACGCCGCCAAGCTCGCCGCCACGGCCGCCGAGCTGGCCGCCGCCGGCATCGAGCACCGCGCCGTGCAAGCCGACGTGGGCGACGCCGCCGCCGCCGCCCGCGCCGTGGCCGACACCATCGCCGCCTTCGGCCGCCTCGACGTGCTCATCAACAACGCCGGCCTGAGCATGCGCGCCAAGTTTGCCGACGTGGACGTGCGGGTGCTGGAGCAGCTCATGCAGGTCAACTTCTTCGGCACCGTGTACACCACCAAAGCGGCCCTGCCGCACCTGCTGGCCAGCCGGGGCACCGTGGTGGGCATCAGCAGCATTGCCGGCTACCGGGGCCTGCCGGGCCGCACCGGGTATTCGGCCTCCAAGTTTGCCATGAACGGCTTCCTCGAAGCCCTGCGCACCGAGCTGCTCCCCCAGGGCGTGAACGTGCTCACGGCTGCCCCGGGCTTCACGGCCTCCAACATCCGCCGCGCCGCGCTGGTGGCCAACGGCGAAGCCCAGCACGACACCCCCCGCGACGAGGGTAAGATGATGGCCAGCGAAGAAGTGGCCCGGCGCCTGCGCCGGGCCGTGGCCCAGCGCCGCCGCAGCCTCGTGCTCACCGGCCAGGGCAAGCTCACGGTGTTCCTCAACAAGTGGCTGCCCGGCCTCACCGACAAGCTGGTCCTGGCCAACTTCCGCAAAGAAGAAGGCGAGCTGTGAGCAATTAACACAGCGGTTTTCAGGTCGGCGCACAGCAGCCGCGAACCTTGTGGTTCGTGTTGCTCATTTCATCCCAGCAACTGTTGGGCGGCGACGCGAACTACAAAGTTCGCGGCTGCCGTGCGCTGATCTGGAAACCGCTCTGGCGAGTAACTAAATGAAAAGAGATTCTCAACGGAGCTTTCGGCCATTCCCTGCTTCCATCTTCTATAATGGACTGCTCCATTGCTAACCATTCACTGCCAACTAATTGGATGCCACTTGCATGAAATGAACCGGCTTCATTCCACCACAAACACGTCGGCCGCGCGGATGTAGGCGTCGCGCTGCTGCCAGCGTACTTGCAACCAAATGTCCTGCCGGCCCAGCACCAGCAGGCGGTCGCCCGCGGCGGCCGTGCTCAGCCAGGCCGCGCCCGCGCCCGGCCCGGCCATCAGCACGGCCCCCGGCCGGGCCACCAGGCCCACGGGCCGGGGGGGCAGCGCCAGCAAGTAAGCTCCCGCCAGCCCCAGGAAGCCCGCGTAGGCGAGCCAGGCCCCGGGGCGGGCCCGGCGGCGGTACCAGCCCAGGCCCACGGCCCCCAGCACGGCCCCCGCCAGCAGCGCCTGCAAGCCCGGATAATAGTAGCGCTGGGCCCGTACCCGTAGCTCCTGCTGCCAGGTGGTGGGGTAGCCCACCAGCCGGTGCTGGGCCGCCAAGGCCACCTGCTGCCGCCAGGTATCGAGGCGGGGCTGCCGGGCCTGCGCCATGGCCAGGTACAGCAGCGCGGCCGGGTAGTGGCCCAGTTGCTGCTGGGTGTAAGCCAGCTGCAACAACACCCGCGCCGACGCCCGCTGCCGCTGCCACACCTGCCCCCGCAGCACCGGGGCCGCCGCCGCAAACTGGCCGGCCGCCAGCAGCGAATCGGCCCGGTGCAGGGCGCGGGCTTCGGCGGCGGCGGCCGGCGCTGGTTTTTTTTGCCTCCCGCCATCGGCACTCAATGCCCAGAAAGGCAGCAGCATAAACCCCATCAATAGGGCCCCCGCGAAGTGCCAAGGCGCTTTTTTTTGCGGCAGGGTTGCGTAATCCGAAAGGTCTCCGTACTTTTGTGCCCACAAAAAAGGTAATGTCTTTCTTGTGTTGCCTAAATTGATTCTGTAGCTCAGCTGGTAGAGCAGTACACTTTTAATGTACGGGTCCTGGGTTCGAATCCCAGCGGGATCACAACTTCCCCAATCAAGCAGCCCCGGCCCCGATAGGCCGGGGTTTTTTGTTGTCCAAAAATTAAGGATATTGTCCATAATATATTTATATTATCTATATGATATACAGCCTATAAACACGGCGCTTGCCCAAGCCGCAAATAAAGTTGCCCCGGCTCGCTTCGCCCCCGGCCTGCCACCTCCCCAGCCTGGGGTTCCCGGTCTGCTGGGTCCAGGCCGCCGCTCGGCGCAGGCAATGGGCCCTCAGCGCAGGTATCCAGTGGCGAAGTAGTAATGGACTCCTCGATAACCAGTTAATCAGGTAGTTAATGGATACTAAAAGATTATTCTCGCGGCAGTTTCTCGGTCAGGGGGCACACCAATGCCGCCGTTACGTGCCTCGACCTGAAAATTGTTCTGGGATGTTAACAGCGCAGAACGTTCGCCGTGGACTTTTCAGGTTTTTTCAACGGGTGGTATGACAGAGAACTACTAATCAAGCAATAACAAGACAACTTGGGTAGTCCGGCAGAACAGCCAAAAGCCGCGAATAATGATTTCAGGGGGCATTCCTACGAGCGCGGAGTAGCGGAGCAAGATGCTGTCGACGAAATGCTAAAACTAGTCCGGGCCGGGCCCACCGTAGCCCGCTGCATGCCCAGCAACACCCCCGAGCCGATGAACACAGCGGCAAGGTAGGGTCTGCCCCGCTGCTCAGTGGCCAGTAAAAATCAAGTTTTGGTGCTATTTTTAACTCAAGTTTTTTGGCCGTGTTATATTTTTTGTTACATTTGAATCGACGCCAGTAATTGTATCGCGCAAGCGTTTGTTTAATCCAATATATTCTTGTTCAAAGTCATTCCTATGAAGAAATTTACACTTGCGCACTCGATGTTGGTCATGGGAGTGAGCATCTTGGCTATAAATCTGGTGTTTAACCATTTTTTTAACGTGCCAATGTCCATTAATTACTTTTTTCGTGCCAGCGCTTTGGTAACGATTGTTTTTGGATTTTTAAGTTTCCGTCTAGTAATTGTAGAATAAGTATTATGAGATAAGTTATATTATAAATTCAATATATATTTCTGGCCGGTATTGTACCATTTTGGTGCGGTACCGGCCGGTTGTGTTAACAGCCGGCCGTATTACGGTTGCGCTCCGCCCAACGGGGACAGGGACGAGTAAGTCGGTGTTTAATTTCAGCCCTTTCAACTCAAGGCGGGGCCGCGCCGTCGTTTCGCGGGCGGGGACTCCACTGGTGCCGTGCAACTACCGACCGGGGTAGCGGGTGAGCCCAAGTTTTATTAAATTTAATATTCTTATAAATCAATTATTTAACTAAAAAATGTTGTTGCGGTGGCGTGTGCACGAGGATAAAATAGCCGGCGATGGGCAGAGCTATTTTATCTTTGAATTATGCCAGATCATTCCCCGCGGTTTCTTTCCGTAAGCGACAGGATTCGAGTAGCCGCGGCCCGCGACGTGCTCCACGGCCTGGCGGCCTACGCTGGCCCTCACGTACCCGGTTTTGTGGTGCACTTGCAGCACGATCCGGCCAGGCCCTGGGCCGACCCGGGCGCGGCGGCCCGCTTCGCGGCTTCGGGCTACGCGTCGGTGCCCGCGCTGTGCGTGGTGTTCAGACGGGTGCTGGGCCGGTGGGAATTTGTGCGAATTGAATACGCCGCGCCCGCCGGGCAATAGCGCCGGGCGCGGCTACCGCACGTTCTTGCGCACCACTTGGTTTTTATTTAGGCCCACGGTGGCGTTGGTGCCGTCGCTCAGTACCACCGGGCGGCCGGCGGGGGTGTTGGGGGCCCCGGTGCCCACAAAATGGTCGATGCGTACGTTGCGGAAGTGGTTGATTTCGATGCCGTTGGTGAGGAAAGCGGCGCGTGCGTTCGTCCAATCCAGCTTAAAATCGTCGATGGTCAGGCCATTCACGTGTTCTGCCAGGAAAGCGGGGATGTCGCGGGCAAACAAACCGAATTTAGGGTCGGAGTTGCCGCGCAAATCCACGTTGCCGCCGGCCACGCCGTTGAGCGGGCTGTCGGTGAATTCCAGCTTCAGGCCGTTGAAAGTGATGTCCTCCAACGCGCTTTCTTCGGTGCCGTAGAGCAGGATGCCGTTTTCGGCCCGGCAGGTGATGTTGGCGAAGGTCACGTTTTTGATGTGGCCGAGCTTCACGTTGTCTTTGCCCCGGATGGCGGAGATGTGGATGGCCTCGCCGTTGCCCCACCAGTCGCCGGTGCGCAGCCTGGTTTCGATGCGGATGTTGCTGAACGTCAGGTTCTCAATCGAGCCCTCGTCGCGCAGAAAAATGCCGATGCCCCGCGTCGAGTTGGTGATGTTGCAGTTGCTGACGTTGACGTTGCGCACGACGTTCTGGTCCAGAAAGCCGATGCGGATGCCGCTCGAATACGACTGAATGTTGCAATTGCTGACGTTGATGTTCTCGCAGGGGTGCCGGAGGCCGCTGAAGCCGGCGATTTCAAAGTGGTGGTCGTAGCCCACAATCGCCAGCCCGTCGTCGCCGGTGCGGATGTCGCTGTTCTCGATGGTCACGTTGCTGGAGCTGGTCACGTCGATGCCGTCGGCGTTGGGCACCAGCAAGCCCGACCACAGCCGGATGCCGTCCACGTTCACCGCGTCGCAGTCGGCGAAGTGCATGGTCCAGAACGGCGAGTTGAGCAGCGACACGTCGATGACGCGCACGTGGGTGCACTGCGAAAAAATCACCATCTGTCGGGGCCGGTCGCCGGGCACCACGGGGCCGTCGCCGACGCCGCTGGCCACGCGGCGGTAATTATTTTTCTGGCGTGTGTAGCGGGTGGTGGCGGTGTCGAGCGTCTTGGCCCGGGTGAAGTCGTAGAATACCTGGTTGTTGCCGTCCACGGTGCCGGGCCCGGTCAACGACACGTTGTCGGCGTGCACCGAGTACAGGAGGCCGTAGTGGTTGGTGCCGAACCCGGGCACGGAGTAGGTCTGGTAGTCGCTCAGGTTGGGGCTGCCCTTGAGCACGGCCCCGCTGCCCAGGTGCAGGTCGACGTTGGTTTTCAGGTTGACGGTGCCGGTGAGGTAGGTGCCGGCCGGCACGTCCACGGTGCCGCCGCCGCCGCGGTTGCAGGCGTCGATGGCTTTTTGAATGGCGGCGGTGGCCAGGGTTTTGCCATCGCCCCGGGCCCCGAAGTCCGTGATGGAGTACGTTTGGGCGCGGGCCCCGGCGGCGGCCAGCAGCAACGCGGCGGTAATCAACAGTCGGTTCATGGTCAGGCAGTAAAGGAAATTCGGCCGGCTGTAAAAGCCGGCTGGCTAGCTCCAGTCGAATTCGGTGAGTTGGCCGTCGAGCCGCCACTTGGTGGGGCGCAGCGAGGTCAGCCAGTCGAGGGGCTCGCCCACGGGCTGCACCCGCGCGGCCTGGGCGAAGGCCGCTTTGAGGGCTAGCTTTTGCGCTTCGCCCACGGCCACCGGCTGCGCCGATACGAACAGCGGGGCCCCGCTGCCGGCCAGCAGGCGCAGCCACTGCGCATTTTCGGCCCACGCCACCTTGGGCGTGATGCCCACGCAGTCGCCGTCCACGGCAAAGAACTGGTTGTGCTGCACCAGCCGGAAGCCCAGCGTGTTGACGCCCATTTTGCGGGTGCGGTCCCAGTCCAGGCCGCTGGTGTCGTCGCCGGTGCGGTTCAGTTCGAACAGGCCCGCCGCGAGGTGGCCCACCGTGTCGCAGCCGATGAGGTAGGCGGGGCCCGCCGCTTCGCGGATGGTTTGGTACAGGCCAAGGATGACTTCGGCGGTGGTGCGGCTGTTGTCGTGGAAGCGCCAGCCGGGGGCCGTGAAGCGGTCGGCCATCTCAAAGCCCCACTTGCCCAGCAGGTCGTAGGTGCTGAAGTCGTGCTTCACCAGCTCGTAGCCCCAGGCGCGGTACGTAGCGAAATTCTGCTGGATGCGGGCCAGGTTTTCGGGGATGGTGGGGTCGAGGACCGGCTTTCTGGGGTCGTCGCGGCCCGGAATAGGAGGCAGCCGCCGCGTGGGCTTGTCGTCGTGCCGGGCGCAGAGCGGGCGCGTCCACAGGCCCGGCCGCATGCCCAGGCGCTGCACGTCGCCGGCCAGCCGGTGCATGTCCGGGAACTTGGCGTTGGGCGTCGAAAAGTCGTCTTGCCAGCAGCAGTCGCCGGGCACGAGGGGCGAGTAAGCCGCCCAGCCCGCGTCAATCACCGAAAACGGCCGGTTGTCGCCGCCCGGGGCCAGGTCGGCCAGCAGGGCGGTGTGCTCCAGAATGAGAGCCGCCGAATTGTTGCCGTAGGCGAAATACCAGTCGTTGATGCCGTACACGGGCTGGCGCGGCAGCCGGGGCGCGGGACATAGCAAACCGCAAAAGCGGCGGGCCGTGGCAAACACATTTTCGCCCGCCCGGCCGGTGGTGGCCCGCACGGTGGCCGCGTCCAGGGTGCGGGGCCCCAGTTGCACGCCCACCCCGGCGCTGCCCGTGTCGAGGGTGAGCTGCATGGTGCCGTCGCCCACTTGCCAGTAGCAGAGGGTGCGGCCGCCGGTTTGCACGCCGAAGCACGCCGCGCGGCCGCTTTGGGGGTCGTGCTGCACGAAGTACCAGGGCAGCCGCCGGGCAAAGGCCGCCGGCAAAAACTGCACGTCGCCGTAGGTGCGCTCCCAGGCATCGCCGAGCACGGCGGCCCCGGCCGGGGCCGCGTATTGCCATTGCAGCTGCACGGCGTGCAGGGCCGCCGTGGGCGCGCGCACGGCCACGGCCAGGCCCCCGCCGGCCGGGCGGCTTAGGCGCACCGTTACGTCGCGGTAGGTCCAGGTGGCGTGGTCCTGCGTCGTCAGGGCCTGCGTGCCCCCGTCGAGCCGGACCAGCACCCGGGCCGGCAGCGCCACGGTTTCGGTGGGGCCGGCCGCCGCAACCACCACGAGGCTGCCCAGGCCCGCACCGGAAAGCTGGAGAAAATGGCGCCGGTTCATAACCGTTAGGGCTGGGGGTGAAAAAAGACCGTCAGGCGCTGCGGCGAAGGATTTCGAGGCAGGCGCGGCCGTTGTGGTAAGGGCACTTCCAGAGGCCGGCCTTGTCCTGGCCGGGCATCAGGCTGTGGTCGGCCGCCACGCCCCACACCCACTCGCCGCCCACGGGGTCGAGAATGTGGGCCTGCGTGAAGGCCCACACGCCTTCAAATTTGTCCATGAACTTCTGGTCACCGCTGAGTTGGTAGGCGTTGAGGAAACCCACCAAGGCCTCGGCCTGCACCCACCAGTGCTTGTCGCGGATGAGGTGGCCGGGCTCCAATTCGTAGTTCAGCCCGCCGTCGGCGTCGAGGCCCTCGGCGGCGGCAGTGGCCATCGGCAGGGCCAGGTGCTGGAAGCGGGCCACCAGGGAGTGGTCGCCGAGCACTTCGGCGGCTTCGAGCAGCAGCCAGGCGGCTTCGATGTCGTGGCCGTAGGACACGATGTCGGATTTCGACTGCCAGTCCTCGTCGAAAAACAGCCGCAGGTGGTGCGTGTCCGGGTCGATGATGTGCGCATCGAACACGCGCAGCAAGCCCCGGATTTGCCCGGCCAAGCCGGCGTCGGGCCACGCGCGGTACAGGTTGGCGTAGGCCTCCAGTACGTGCAGGTGGGTATTCATGGTCTTCTTTTCATTGGCGTCCTTGGCACTCAGGCGCAGGTCGGCCAGGGGCTGCCAGTCGCGGGCGAAAGCCTCCAGGTAGCCGCCGCGGGCCGTGTCGAAGCTGTGCGCCTCGATGGCCCGGTACTGGGCTTTGGCTAATTCCAGGGCCGCTGCGTCGCCGCTGGCGCGGTAGTACTCGCTCAGGCCGTAAATGGTGAAGGCCAGCGCGTACACTTGCTTCTTGGTGTCCAGGGGCCGGCCTTGGGCATCCACCGACCAGTACACGCCGCCGCACTCGTGGTCAATAAAATACTGGCGCACGTAGTGAAACGCCCGCTCGGCCAGGGCCCGGTAGGCCGGGTAGTGGAAATGGTTGTAGGCGGCCGAGAAGGTCCACAAAATGCGGGCGTTCAGTACCGCGCCCTTGGGCGCGTCGGCCACCACGGCGTCGTGGCCGTCGAGGCGGCCGTAGAAACCGCCGTTTTCCTCGTCTACGGCCCGGCGGGTCCAGTAAGCCAGAATGTTCTCCAGTTCGCGCTGAAAAGCGGCCGCGTGGTACATAAGGAAATAATTAGAAATTAAAAATCATGAGTTGAAAAACGACAGCGCCACGAGGGACGCTTTCTGTTTTTCAACTCATGATTTCTAGTCAACTATTAGGTAAGAAATAAGTGATGGGCCAGCGTTACGAATTAGCCCGCGCGGTGGCCACGGGGCTACCGTTCTGGTGGGCGAAGGCTTCGTTGCGGTCAACCAGCCGGTTGATGGCCTGCACGGACGTGGCCGAGCGCAGGCCGTCGGCGGGCGTGTTCACCACGTAGTCGAGCAGCTGCTCGATTGTCGTGGTGGCCACGTGCATCCGGGTGTCGGACGAGGCGTAGTACACGAACACGCGGCCGTCGTCATCGGCAATCCAGCCGTTGCTGAAGGCCACGTTCGACACGTCGCCCACCCGCTCTTCGCCCTCCGGGGCAATGAAATAGCCGCCCGGCTTGTGGGTAATTTTGGTGAGGTCGTGGGGGTCCGTCAGGAACAGGTACAGCACGTAGCGCAGGCCGGCGGCGGTGTTGCGCACGCCGTGGGCCAGGTGCAGCCAGCCGAGCTTGGTTTTGAGCGGGGCGGGCCCCAGGCCGTTTTTCACCTCGGCAATGGTGTGGTACTGCTTCTTGTCCACAATCACTTCCTGCATCACCCGGGCGTGCTCGATGGAGTCGGTCAGGCCGAAGCCGATGCCGCCGCCCTTGCCGGCGTCGATGAAGCCGTCCTGCGGGCGGGTGTAGAGGGCGTACTTGCCGCCCACAAACTCGGGGTGCAGCACCACGTTGCGCTGCTGGGCCGAGCCGGTGGTGAGGTCGGGGAGGCGCTCCCAGGTAATTAAATCCTTGGTGCGGGCGATGCCGCACTTGGCCAGCGCGGCCGACTGGTCGGCGTCGGAGGCGGCGGGGTCGCGCCGCTCGGTACAAAACAAGCCGTACACCCAGCCGTCCTCGTGGGCCACCAGGCGCATGTCGTACACGTTGGTGTCGGGCTCATCGGTTTCGGGCATCGTGATGGGGCGGTCCCAGAAGCGGAAGTTATCGACGCCGTTGGGGCTTTCGGCGATGGCGAAGAACGACTTGCGGTCATTGCCTTCCACGCGCACCGCCAGCAGGTACTTGCCCTGCCACTTGATGGCCCCGGCGTTGAGCGTGGCGTTGACGCCGATGCGCTCCATCAGAAACGGGTTGGTGGCGGGGTTCAGGTCGTACTTCCAGGCCAGGGGGGCGTGGGCGGCCGTGAGCACCGGGTGGGCGTAGCGGTCGAATATGCCGTTGCCGGCCTCCGCGTGGGCGTTGGGGCGGCGCAGGAGCTGGTCGTGTTGGGTTTGCAGCAGGTGCAGGCGGCGGTGAAATACAGAGGCCATGTTGTTAGCTGCTAGCTGATGGCTGCTAGCTGTTAGCTTTTAGGTTGGTATAAAAAACTGGTGGTAAGCGGGGTATTTAAAAAAAGCTAATAGCTAAAAGCCACCAGCTAACAGCTCAAAAAACCTAGTCGTCGCTGAGGCGGGCCCACCAGGTTTTTTTCAGGATGAGGACGACGACGACCAGAATGGCGACCGTGATGGCCAGCGGTACGTGCTGGCTCAGCAGCAGGTACATGGGCAAAATGGTGAGGCAAAGCTGGGCGATGATGCCGAGCACGATGTTCACCATGTTGCGCTGGAAGTTGCGGTTGGGCTGGAAGCTCGGGTCCTGGGCCTGCACCTGGGCCAGCACGGGCCCCCAGAAGCCCCAGGGCCGCACCGTTTTGTAAAACGATTGGAGCACCGCCGCCTCGGTGGGCGGCGACATATAAGTGCCCACGATGGAGCCCGTCATCGAGATGGCAAACAGCAGCGGGAACCAGTACAGCAGGTTGCCGGCCGGGATGAGGGCCCCGAACACCAGCGCCGCCACGATGCCCGAGAGCATGCCCACGAAAAACCCTGTGGCGTTGAAGCGCCACCAATGCCACTTCAACACATTGGAGGCAATGTAGCCGCCGTACAGGGCCGACACGATGAACTGAAGCACCGTGTTCACGTCTTTGGCGATGAAGCCCAGGCCCACGCCGATGGCCACCACCACCACGCCCACCAGGTAGTTCATCGAGATGATGCGGCTGGTGGGGGCCTGGGGGTTGACGTACTTCAGGTATATGTCGTTCACGATGTAGGCCTGGGCCGCGTTCACGGTGCCGCTGAACGTGCCCATGAAGGCCCCCAGCAGGCCCGTGAGCGTGAGGCCCACCAGCCCGGCGGGCAGGAAGTTGTTGATGGCAATGGGCAGGATGCGCTCGAAGTCGATGGTGCCGTCGGGGGCCTTCAGGTTCATCTGGTGGTAGTAGAGCAGGCCCAGGATGGTGAGGCCGATGATGAAGGCGTAGCGAATCGGCAGCAGAATGATGGACACAAAGCCGCTCATCTTGCTGGCCTCCTCGGGCGAGCGGGTGCTCAGGATTTTCTGCATGTCGTAGTTCGGCGCGGGGCCCGCCAGCGAGGCAAACACGCCCTTGAAGGCCATCATCATGAAGAAAATGCCGAACAGCGAGTAGCCATCGCTGGCAATCTTGCTGTTCACCTCCGGGATGAGCTTCGACCAATCGAGCCCCAGCCGCCAGCCGAAGAAAGGATTGAACCAGCCGTTCGGCACCGCCAGCTGCTTGCCCTGCAGGTTCATGTAAGCGATGACGGCAATGGCCACGCAGGCCACCGTCATGATGGCGTACTTAATCATGTCGCCGAGCACGATGCTGTGCATGCCCCCCACGATGGCGTAGAACATGGCGAAGAGCGTGAACACGATGCCGTACACGTGCGGCACGTACTGCGGGGCCACGGCGAAGGGCACGTAGCCCTTCACCAGGTCCCAGGGAATGAAAATCTCGACGAACTTGCCCAGGCCCACGAAGCCGTAGGCCAGGAAGCCCAGGCAGCTGAGCAGCGCGAAGGCGATGACCACCTGGTGCGAGGCCGCCACGCCGGGGCCCTTGGTGCCGAAGCGCGTGGCCAGCCACTCGGCCCCCGTGGAGGCCCCCGAGCGGCGCAGCCAGCGCGAGAGGTACATCATCAAAAACACCTGGTTGAACACCGGCCAGAGCCAGGGAATCCAGATGCTTTTCATGCCGTAGGCGAAGCACAGGCTCACCATCCACATCGTGCCGCTGATGTCGAACATGTCCGACGCGTCGCTCAGGCCCAGCTTGTACCAGGGCAGCGTGCGGCCGCCTAGCATATAGCTATCCTTGTTCTCTCGGGCTTTCTTGCTGTAATAAATGCCGATGAATACCGTCGTCAGCAGGTACGCCAGAATAATTAGAAGGTCAATGGTGTGTAATTTCATGCTTTCGCGAGCTGTTAGCTGCTGGCTGTTAGCGGTTAGCTTTTTGGCTCAGGTTTGAATAAATGGTTGGGCATCGGCTAATAGCTAACCGCTAATAGCCAGCAGCTTAGATTAAATCGGTTTGGAGTAGAGGTGCAGGGGCGCAATGCGGTTTTCAAACAGCACTTTTTTGTCCTGCGAAAAAGCCTTGAAGTCGGCGGCGCTGGCCTGGCCGGGGAAGGGCACGAAGTAGTGCACGGGGTCGCCGTTGCGCCACGTCAGGGCGTAGGAAACCGGGTATTTCTGGAGGGCCGGCAGCAGCACCTTCGTCCACCACGTAGGGTCGGGGAGGCCTTCGAAGCCGAATTCGGTGAGGGCCGGCAGCTTGCGGTGGGCCTTGGCCACGGTTTCAAGCACCGTCATCCGTTGGTCGAGGTCCTGCTGGAACCGGGCCACGTTCCGCCGGTCGCAGTAGGCGTCGAAGCCCATTACGTCCACGTACTCGTCGCCGGGGTAGCGCTCCAGGTAGTCGGCTTCGGTGGCAAAGTCGGCCGCCGAATAGGCAATAATCAGGTTGTGGAGCTTCTTCTCGTTGTGCAGGTAGTTGACGGTGAACTGCCAGATGGCTTTAAATTCGGCGGGGGTGCATTCCTTCTGGCCCCACCAGAACCAGCTGCCCGTGTGCTCGTGAAACGGCCGGAAGATGACCGGGATGGCCTCGCCCTTGCCGCCTTTCAGCCCGCCCATAAAAGTGGCCACGCGGTCGAGGTAGCTCACGTACTTGGCGTGGTCGGGGCCCCCGGGCAGGATGTACTTCACGGTGCGGGCGGTGTCCCAGGCGGTTTTGCCGTTGTGCGGGTTGTTGAGGTGCCAGCTGATGGTGACCACGCTGCCCTGCGCGTAGGCCTGCTTGATGTAGCCCTGGATGCGGGCAAACGGCACGCCGTCGAGGTTGCGGGCGCTGTCTAATTCCACATGGCCCAGCTCCCAGCCGAACACGGCGGGGTAGGAGCCGGTCACGGTTTTCACGTCGGAGCGGTTGGCGTCGCCCTTCCACATCTTGCCCTGGTCCACGCCGTAAGCGAGGTCGTCCTGGTGGCCAAACATCACGCCGCGGCCCACCAGCCGGTGCAGGTTGGCCAGCAGCAGCTTGGTGGCGGGGGTGGCGGCGGGGTCGGCGGGCGGGGCCCCGGCCGAAGCCGGGGTTTGGGCCTGGGCCCCGAGGGCCAGCGCGGCGGCGGCAGCGGCCAGCGCGAGGGTGCGGAAGATTTTCATTAGCGAAGGGTTTTACTGTACTGGCCAATCACGGCCCAGGTGGACTTATCCGAATCAAATACCGAGTTCAGGCCCTGCTCTTCGCCGCCGGGGTCGCCCATGTAGGCGTCGCCGGCTTTCCAGAACACCTGGCCCGGCACCGGCCGCGCCGCGCCCCCGAAGGCCCAGAAGTTGTAGCCCGCGATGACGCGGCCGGCCGGCGTGTCGCCCCGCATCATCCCGAACAGGGCGGCGTAGTACTGGTCGCGCAGGGCGGTGGCCGCCGCGGGGGCAAACACCTGGCCGTCGCGCGGCAGGCCGAACTCTTCCACCACCAGCGGCTTGCGCAGCTTGGTGGCCACGGCCACGTGCTTGTCCACGAAGGCCGTGGTGTGGGCCAGTACCGAGGGGAAGCTTTTAGCCGTGGCCGTGTCGCGGAACCAGCCCCAGTTTTTGGGCCAGATGTGGATGGTGAGGTAGTCGATGTTCGGGTCGGCGTGCAGGCGCTCGTACACGGCCATGTCGTTGTCGGTGGCGATGTCGCCCTCGCTGCCGGTGGTCAGCAGGTGGTTGTGGTCGATGGACTTTACCAGGGCCGCCGTCTGGTGCATCCAGGCCTCGAAGGCCGGGGTGGCGGCCGCCGTCATGGGCCGCGGCTCGTTGAGGAGTTCCCAGGCCATGATGGCCGGGTCGTTTACGTACTTCTGGTGGGTAAGGCTGTTGGTGCGGGCCAGCACGTAGCGGACGTAAGTGGCCTCCGCGCTTTTGCACGGCTCGCAGGTGTAGAACTGCGCAATGTAGTTGCGGTACTTGTCCCAGCTGTAATCGGGGTTTTTAGGCAATGGCTGGCCGGTGTAGCCATTCCACTCCAGGTACTGGCCCAGGCCGCCGCTCCACTCCCAGGTGTTGGTGAAGTGCAGCACGGCCTTCATGTCGCGCTTGCCCAGCTCGGCCAGCAAGTAGTCGAGCCCGGCCATGATGTGCTCGTCGAACTGGCCCTCGGTGGGCTGCAACGGTTGCAGCACCCGGTACTGGTAGCCGCCGCTGAGGCCCTCGGCCCCCACCATTACCCGCAGGTTGGTCACGTTGTGCTGCTTCAGAAAGTCCAGCTCCTGGGCCAGCCGGGCCTTGCCGGCGGGGCCCTGGGTGGCCAGCAGGCCCCCGTACCAGTAGTTGGCCCCAATGTAGCGGTAAGGCTTGCCGTCGAGCACGAACTGCGTGCCCCGGGCCCGCACGAAGCCCGCCGGGGCCGGGGCGGCGCGGCCCGTCAGCGCCAGCAGCGCCGCCAGCCCGGTCAATGTCAATAGCTTGTTCATGCGCGAGGCGCTCAAGCACCGCAAAAGGTTGCCCCGGGGGCCGTGATGCGAACAGTCACGGCCCCGGGGCAACCCATTTTGGGCGGAAATGGTGGAAAAGGAAAGGGAAAGAAAAAGGGTTACCAGCCGGGGTTTTGGGCGATGGTGGTATTCGACTGGGTTTCGGCTACTGGCAGCGGCAGCAGCAGGTTGCGCGGGGTACGGGTTTTCGTGATGTTTTGCAGGGTGATGCCGATTTTATTCATCACCGGCAGGAACACGCCCCAACGGATGAGGTCGTAGCGGCGGTTCGACTCCTCGTACATTTCCTGGTCGCGCTCCGCAAAAATGGCGCTCCGCAGCTGCAGCTGGCTCAGGCCCACCGGGTCGAGGAGCGGGTCCTGGGCGGTGGTCACGTTCTGGTTCGAGCGCCGCCGCACCTGCACGAAGTACTTACGGGCATCGGCGGTGTTGCCGTTCAGCTCGGTTTCGGCCTCGGCGTAGGTCAGCAGCACGTCGGCGTAGCGCAGCAGCGGGTAATTGATGGCGTCGGAGGTGCCGTCGGGGTTGTTGGGGGCGGCGGCCTTGCCCGGCACGTAGTACTTCAGAATCTGGGCCTTGTTGCTGTACGAGGCCAGGGTGGTGTCGCCTTTTACCGGGACGGCCCCCGGCTTAGTGTTAATCTTCACGATGCGGTACTTGGCCGAGTCGGAGCGGGGGTAGAAGTAGTAGGCGGGCCCGGTGCCGTAGTCTTCAAACCAGAAGTGGGTAATGCCCTGCCGCACCCGGTCGTCGTTGGCGGTGAACGTGTTGTAGAAGTACGTGTCCATCCACAGGTACTGCCGGCCGCCTAGGTCGGGCGAGGTGAAGTAGTTGCTCACGTAGTTGGTGTGCGTGAGGTTGCCGGAGAGCGTCTGGTTCATGAAGATGTGCTCCACGAGGTTGTCGTTGGACTTCTTCCACAGGTCCATGTAGTTCGGGAACAGGCTGTACTTGCCGCTGGCAATGAGCTTGCCCGCCTCGTCCTTGGCCAGCTGGTAGTACGTCTTGCTGTCGAAACCCTCGTAGCCGGCCACCACGTCTTTGTCGTAAGTATAAAAACCGTTCTGGGGACCGGTGTGGGTCTGGGGGCCGCCCTGCACCGTGAGCTGCGCCCCTTTCAGCGAAGCCGAGCCGATGGTGGCGTACACTTTGGCCAGCAGGGCCTGCGCGGCCCCTTTGTTGGCGTGGCCCAGGGCCCCGGCCCCGGGCTCGTCCTGGTAGGGCATCAGGGTTTCGCCCTGCTGCAGGTCGTCGATGATTTGCTTGTACACGTCGGCCACGGCCGCCCGGGGCAGGTTGGTGTCGGTGATATCGGTGAGCGACGCCGTGCGCAAGGGCACCGGCCCGAACAGCCGCACCAGCACGAAGTAGCTGAAGGCCCGCAGGAAGTGCGCCTCGCCCAGGATGCGGTTCTTCCGAACCACGTCCATGTCGATGGCCGGCACCCGCTCCAGCACCGAGTTGGCGCGGGCAATGATGTTGTAGGGGCCCGTGAACATAATCGGGGTTTTGTAGTCGCCGAGGTAGTTGCCGGCCCCGATGTTGTTCATAGCGAAGGGCTGCCCGCTGGCGTGGTCGTCGTCCTCCGACAGCCACTCCCAGTAGGGCTTCGTGAACCAGTCGTAGGAGTTGAAGTCGGCGTACACGCCCGCGATGGCGGCCTCCGCGTCGTCGGCGGTTTTGTACACGTTTTCCGGGGCGTAAAAGTCGTAGGGCTTCTCGTCCAGCACACCTTTACAGCCGGTAGCCAGCAGCACCACGGAGGCAGCCCCGACTAATATCTTGGTAAGATTCTTCATGATAAGGAGGTTAGCAGATTAAAAGCCGACGTTGACACCGAGCGAGTAGCTGCGGGCGGTGGGGTAGTTGCCCAGGTCCACCCCGCGCCGCGACGGGTCCTGGCCGTAGGCGTTCACTTCCGGGTCGTAGCCCGAGTAGTTGGTGATGGTCACCAGGTTGGTGACGCTGGCGTACAGGCGGGCGCTGCGGATGCCGTACTGCTTGAAGTCGAACGTGTAGCCCAGGCTCACGTTCTTGAGGCGCACGTAGGAGCCGCTCTCCACGAAGCGGTTGCTGAACAGCAGGGGGTTGCCGTCGTCTTTGCCGGCCCGGCGCACGGTGGCGTTGGGGTTGTCGGGCGTCCAGCGGTTGTCGTAGGCCGACTGCGTAATGTTGCTTTGGCCCGACGAGCCCAGGTCATCAAAGCCCCGCTTGGGGAAGTTGATGATGTCGTTGCCCACGCTGCCCTGGAAGAAGAAACCGGCGTCGAAGCTCTTGAAATTGAAGGTGTTGTTCACGCCCCACACGAATTTGGGGTTCACGTTGCCAATCACTTCGCGGTCGTTCTGGTCAATCACCCCGTCGCCGTTGAGGTCTTTGTAGCGCACCTCGCCCACCAGGGCCAGGGCCGCGGCCCCGTCCAGCTTCGGGAAGGATTTCAGCACGTCGTCCGTGCTCTGAAAAATCCCGTCCTCCTGGTACCCGTAAATCCGCCCGATGGCTTTGCCGGCTTCCAGAATGAAGGGCCGCACGTCGTAGGAGATGTTGGGCGAGAAGTCCACCGTCTTGTTGGCGCCCAGCTCCACAATCTGGTTGCGGTTGATGGAGATGTTGCCCGAGGGCGTCCACTTGAAGTCCTTGCCGTCCACGGCCCGCACGTTCAGGGCCACTTCCAGGCCGCGGTTCTGCACCTGGCCGGCGTTGATTTGCACCGAGCCGTAGCCGGTGTCGGGCGGCACCGTCAGGCCCTGAAGCAAGTTCTTGGTTTGCTTGTCGTACACGTCCACCGTCAGGTTCAGGCGGCCTTTCAGCAGGCCGATGTCGATGCCGGCGTCGCTCTGGTAAGTGGTTTCCCAGGTCAGGTTGGGGCTGGGCAGCCCGCTTTGGTACACGCCGTTCACCAGCTGCCCGTTGAAGACGTAGCTCGCACTGCTCAACCGGGCCAGCGACTGGTAGGCCCCGATGGCTTGGTTGCCCGACGTGCCGTAGCTCAGGCGCAGCTTCAGGTCGCTGAACACATCCAGGTCGCTGATGAATTTCTCGTCTGCCACGCGCCAGGCGAAGGCGGCGGCCCCAAATTGCGAGTATTTTTTGTTGAGGGCAAACTTGCTGCTGCCATCAATCCGGCCCGTAAGCGTGAACAGGTACTTGCCGGCGTAGTTGTAGTTGACGCGGCCCAGGTACGAGAGCAGCGTCGATTGGCCCCGGCCCGAATACGTGTCGCGCTTGGTGGCCGCGTTCAGGTTGTTATCCTGCAAGGCATCGTTCAGGAAGCTCGTGGCGTTCACGCTCTCCGTGTTGTAGTCGCTCTTGGTGTAGGTGAAGCCGCCCACGGCCGTCAGGTCGCTCTTTTCGCCAAACTTGCGCGTGTAGGTGGCAATGTTTTCCGACGTCAGCTCGAACTGGTTAAAGCTCGACACCGTGGCCGTGCCCCCCAGGGCGTTGCCCTCGAAGGTGGTGCGCGGGTAGTACACGTTCCGGCCCGAGGTGTAGTAGTTCAGGCCCAGGCGGGTGCGCAGCTGCAAACCCGGAATAACGTTAAATACCAGTGAGTTAGAAGAAAAAATCGAATTCACCAGGTTCTGGTTCTTTACATCGTTGATGTAGGAAAGCGGGTTGGTGGTGGGCAGCTGGTCGGGGGGCGCGATGTACGTGCCGCCGTTGATGAGCTGCATGCCGCTGGGCGACACGGTGGGCCCGAAGCGCAGGGCCGCGTAAATCACGCCCGGGTCGCCGCCGTTGAAGCTGGTCGCCGTTTTCACCAGCTTGTTAAGCGAGCGGCTCGCCTGGGTATTGGTTTCAAAGGTCAGCCACTTGGTCAGGTTCCGGGTGATGTTGATGCGCAAGTTGCCTTGCTCGAACGCCGAGTTGGTGATGATGCCCGCCTGCTTAACGTAGTTGGCCGAGATGGCAAAGCTGCCCTTGTCGGCACCACCGCCCGAGAACGTCACCGACGCCTCGTTGATCGGCGCTTTCTGGAAAATAACGTCCTGCCAGTCCGTGCTGTGGCCAACGAAGTCCGACGGCACGGGGGTATGAAACCCCGTGCGCTGGTCGATGCGGCCCGAAAACGGTACGCCGAAGTTGCCGCCCAGGCTGTCGGTGTAATTCGTGCCCAGGTACTTGTCGTTGTAGAAGTTTTTCTCGTTCAAGTAGTTGGCGTAGGTTTCCGCGTCCAGCATTTTGTAGCGCTTGGCCACCTGGTCGAAACCCGAGCGGAACGACACATCCACCCGGTCGGCCCCGCTCTGGCCGCGTCGGGTGGTCACGATGACCACGCCGTTGGCCCCGCGCGAGCCGTAGATGGCCGTGGCCGAGGCGTCTTTCAGCACCTCGATGCTTTCGATGTCGGAAGGCCGCAGAAAGTTCAGCACGTTGGTGCTCAGCACCGCGGCGTCGCTGCGGCTGGTGGCCCCGGAGGCCGTTTGCGACTCGTTGTTCACTTCCAGCGGTACACCGTCAATCACGTACAACGGCTGAGTGTTGCTGCCGAACGAGTTGACGCCCCGAATTTGCATGCTGATGCCCGAGCCCGGGGCCCCGTCGTTTTGCGACACCTGCACGCCGGCCACTTTGCCCTGCAAGCCGCGGTCGAACGAGAGGGGCGTGCCCACCAGCAGCTCGTCGCGCTTAATGGACGCCACCGAGCCGGTGAGGTCGCTCTTTTTCACGCTGCCGTAGCCCACCACTACCACGTCGTTCAGGCTCTGCCCGTCCGAGCGCAGCACCACGTCCACCTGGGTGCGGTCGCCGAGGGTGATTTCCTGCGGCGACATGCCCACAAAGTTCACAATCAGCGCGTCGCTGCCCTTGGGCACCGAAAGGCTGAACTTGCCCGCCGCATCCACGGTGGTGCCCAGCTGCGTGTTCTTTACCCGCACGCCGGCCCCAATCAGCGGGTCGCCTTTTGTGTCGAGCACCGTTCCTTGCACCACCCGTTGCTGAGCCGCCGCCGGTAGGGCCGTCAGCAACGCAAACAGGGCGAGCACCGAGAGTAAAATCGTTCTCATATGTTGTCAATTTGGTGAAAAGTAAGTGAAACAAAGGTCTCGCAATCGATAGGCAATTAATAATACTATTATGCCAATTGCTTGTATGGTATTATCGTGCTATACTGGTGGCAATGCGATAACAATGGACTGAAGCTCTTAATAGCGAAAAATGTCGTAATTTGCACCCGCTTGCAATGGATTGCACAGTGATATCTTTCTGACGCGGGGACTATACTTTTATTGAAGGACACCTTCTTTTTTTCTACCTATGAAGCCCGATATCATGCGTGAAATCACCCCGCTTACCCAAAGCGACTGCTTCACGCTGTTTTCCCGCGTCAAGAAGAAGTTCGATTTCCCGCTGCACTACCACGAGGAGTACGAGTTGAACCTCATCGTGAACGCCAAGGGGGCCAAGCGCATCGTGGGCGACCACATCGAGGCCATCGACGAGCTGGAGCTGGTGCTGGTGGGCCCCAACCTGTACCACGCCTGGTTCACGCACAAGTGCGAAAGCGAGGAAATCCGGGAGCTGACCATCCAGTTTCACAAAGACCTGTTCGAAGACCGGTTCCTGCGCAAGAACCAGCTCAGCTTCATCAAAACGATGTTTGAGAAGGCCCAGCGGGGCATCCTGTTCTCGTCCGATACCGTCGAGCGGCTCAAGCCCCGCATCCTGGCGCTGGGACAAAAAAACGGGTTCGACTCGGTGCTGGAGCTGCTCTCCATTTTGCACGATTTGTCCACCTCGCGCAACATCCGCACGCTGTCCGATTCCAGCTCCAACCACGAGCAGCTCAACTACAACAGCCGCCGCATCGAGAAGGTGTTTGAGTACATGAACGCCCACTACAGCCGCGCCATCACCCTCACCGAAGTGGCCAAGGTAGCCAACATGCCCGAGGCCTCGTTCAGCCGCTTCATCAAGAAGCGCATCGGCAACACGTTCATCGACAGCCTGAACGAAATACGGCTGGGCCACGCCACGCGCATGCTCATCGAAACCACCCACAACGTGGCCGAAGTGGCCTACAAGTGCGGCTTCAACAACATCTCCAATTTCAACCGCACCTTCAAAAAAAAGAAAGGCTGCACGCCCAAGGAGTTTCGCGGCAACTTCTCGGGCACCCGCATCTTCATCTAGCGACGGGCGGCCCGGCTGGTGGCGGGGCCCCGGGGCCGGCCGCTACCAGTGCATAGTTTGCTTGAGGAAGGCAGTAAGCTCCTGGGCAATGAGCTGGTGCTCGGCCAGGTCGGGGTGGGTGCCGCAGCCGCTGCTGAAGCGGCGCGAAAAAAAGTACTTGTGCACCCCGGCGTCGCCGCCCGCGTTGGCGGCGGCCACCACGCCGGTGAGGTAGCGGTGCAGCACGGCCGTGAGCACGGCGTCGGCCATAGGGCTGCTCAGGCACACGAGGTGGGCCGCCGGGTAGGCCGCCCGCACGGTTTTCAGGAACGCCAGGTAGCGGCCGCAAAACGCTACGGAGTCCTGCACGCCGTCGTTTTGGCCCAGGCAGATGGTTACCACGTCGGGCTGGTAGCGGCGGAAGTCCCAGGCGGGGCTGGCCTTGTCGCCCGGGTTCAGGCGGTCGAACACCTCGGGCATGACCGTCTTCATGTCGCAGCAGCTGTGCATCAGGCCGATGCCCGACACGGCCGTGAGCTGCCACTCGGCCCCCAGGGCCCGGGCCGTGCGGGGGCCGTAGGCCTGGTAGGCGTTGTGCTGGTCGTACCACTTGCCCTGGCCGCAGGGCGCCACCGACAAGTCGCTGCCCGTGCCGCAGGTGATGGAGTTGCCGATGCACTCGAGGCGGCGCGTGGGCCGGGGCGGGGGCGGCAGCAGCCGGGCGCAGCGCAGGCCCACCAGCTCCAGGTAGCCCTGGCCGGTTTCGGTGGCCTTGCACAGCACCAGGGTGTGGGGGCCGGCGGCCAGGCCCGCCACGCGCAGCGTGTCGGTGCGGCCGGCCAGGCGCTGGCGGGTGGCCACGCCGTCCACGGCCAGCACCACGTAGTTGTGGTCGGTGCCGTAGCGCAGCTCGTCATGCACCACCACCGCGCACGAGGGGCCCCGAAACCGCGCCGTGACGTACACGCCCGGGGCCCAGAAGCGGGGCTTTTTGGCGTCCGAAAAATCGATGCGCCCGGTGTATTGCAGGCGCTTGTCGTCGGCAAAAAAGAAGGCGGTTTTGGGCGGTTTGGCGGCGGCAGGCCCCGCCGATACCAGCGTGTTGGCCAGCACCAGCGCCAGGATAGTGATAAATCTCATGCTTGGGGAAATAAAGGGCCAATGCAGCCGCGGGAGCTTGTTTTTCTGCCGGCTCCGAAGGGGAGGAAGCGTAATAATGCGGCCACCGGCCAGTGGCCGCCGCGCTATTTCCGCCCCGCCGTGACGCCCGGCCACGTATCGGTGCGAAACGGGACGGTGGGCAGGCCTTCCCGGTTGTAGAGGTTGCCGTCGGGGTTGGTGGCCCAATCGTAGCGCACGGCCACGGGGGCGGGCACCTCGGCGGAGCTCACCACCACGTCGTCGCCCTGCACCTGGGCCGTGGCCCAGTAAAATTTGTGGTCGGCCCCGGCCACGGCAAAGCCCCTGAGGGGCCCGTCCGGAGCCCGCAGGCCGGAGCCGTGGTGGTCGAACCGCAGGCGCACGGCCGGGCCTGCCACGGCCATGCCGGCGTAGGTGGGACCGCTGGCCACCACGCCGGGGTCGGCGTAGGCCACGCGGCGGGCGGCCAGGGCCAGGCGGCGGCCCACTTCCTGCTTGTTGTGGGGGTGGATGTCGGCGGGGTCGCCGAGGTCGATGGCCGTGGCCATGCCGGTGCGGGGCAGGGCCAGGGCCCCGGCCTGGGCTTCGCGCAGCTCGGCCCAGTCCGACTCGGCGGGCTGGGGCAGCGCCGGGTTGAAGTTGGCCAGCTGCACGAACAGGAACGGAAACTCGTAGCCCCAGTGCGCCCGCCAGTCCGCGATGAGGGCCGGGAAGAGGGTGCGGTACTGCTCGGCCCGCTCGGCGTTGGTTTCGCCCTGGTACCAGATAACCCCCTTGATGGCCAGGGGCTGCATAGGGGCAATCATGCCGTTGTAGAGGGCCGTGGGGGCCATTTGGGCCCCGCCGGGTACCGGCGGCCGGGGCACGTCGGCCGGGGCGATGCCCGGCCGGTACTGCCAGGCCCCGGCCAGCGCCAGGCTGCGGGCCGCGGTGGTGAGCACCAGGTCGGCCGGGGCCCCCACGAAGCCGCCCGGGCCGCTCGCGTCCACCACGCGCACGGCGATGACGTTGCGGCCCGGGTGCACCAGCGCGGCGGGTACGTCGTAGGCGCGGGGCGTGCCGGCCCCGCCGGTGCCGCCCACCTTCACGCCGTTGAACCAGGTGCTGTCGGCGTCGGCGATGCGGCCCAGGGCCAGGGTGAGGGAGCGGGCGGCATCGGCGGCGGTCAGCTCAATCTCCTTGCGGAACCACACCACGCCGTCGTAGCCGGCCAGGGCCGGGCTGGCCTCCCAGGCCCCGGGCACGGCCAGGGTGGCCCAGGCCCGGGCATCGAAATCGGGTGCGGCCCAGGTTTTGCCGCCGGGCAAGTACCCTTGGTCGCGCGTGTTAATGGACTGCTGAAAGGCTTTTTGCTGGGTCTGGAAGGCGCGTTGGTCGTCGGCCAAGCTAGTGGTGCGCTGACTGAACGCCGCCACCTTTGCCCCGAACTCGGGAAAGGCCCGCAGGCCCTCGGCGCTCACCCAGGCCTCGGCCGGGGTGCCGCCCCAGCTGTCGGCAATCAGGCCCATGGGCACCCGGTACTGCTGGTACAGGTCGCGCCCAAAAAAGTAGGCCACGGCCGAGAACTCGGCAATCGTGGCCGGGCTGCACACCTGCCAGCCGTTGGCCGGCGCTTCGGCCTGCGGGCGGTAGGCCGCGGTCTGATTCACGGTGAACAGCCGGAGGTTGGGCCAGTTGGCGGCCGCGATTTCCTGGTCGGCGTTCTGCACGGGCTGGTAGCCGCCGCGGTTCGGGTCCTTCACCTTGAACTGCATGTTCGACTGCCCCGAGGCCAGCCACACGTCGCCCACCAGCACGTCGGTCAGCTCGATGGTGTTCTGGCCCCGCACGGTGAGGGTGTAGGGGCCCCCGGCGGGCTGGGGCGGCAGCGTGGCTTGCCAGCGGCCGTCGGGGCCGCCGGGCACGGCCGGGTAGGTTTTGCCCCGGAACGTGACGCTCACCTGCTCGCCCGGCGCGGCCCAGCCCCAGAGCGGCAGCTTCGCGTCGCGCTGCAACACCATGTGGGAGCCCACCAGCGCGGGCAGGCGCACGGCGGCGCGGGCCGCGGGGGAGGCCCCCAGGGCGAGGAGCAGGGCGGGTAGTAGCAACGAACGGCGGGTGGGCATGGCGGGCGGGAAAGAGGGCGGGAGGACGGGGCGAAGGTCGCCCCGCAGATGAGAATAATCCTGGTACCTTTTTGACGAAAACGTGTACGGAGCGCCCGTCGCCGGCTCGTTGGCCGGGGCTGTGCCCCACAGAAATTACTTTAACCGCCCCATGAAGAAATTATACTGGCTCGCCGGCCTGCTGGCGCTGGGCCGCCCCGGCACCGCCCAAACCGGCCCGCCGGCCCCTCCCACGTCGGGCAACCCCGTGCTGCCCGGCTGGTACGCCGACCCCGAAGCGGCCATCTTCGGCCAGCTGTACTGGATTTACCCCACGTTTTCGGCCGTGGTGGGCGACACGTATCCGGCCAACGAAGCCGTGGGCAGCCGCAAGGCCTACGCCCAGCAGGTGTTCCTGGACGCGTTTTCCTCGCCCGATTTGGTGACCTGGACCAAGCACCCGCACGTGCTGGACACGGCCAGCGTGCACTGGGCCCGCCGCGCCGTGTGGGCCCCGGCCATCGTGGCCAAGGGCGGCCAGTACTTCCTGTTTTTTGGGGCCAACGACATCCAGAACGACCGGCAGCGCGGCGGCATCGGGGTGGCCCGGGCCGACAACCCCGCCGGGCCGTTCCGCGACTACCTGGGCCACCCGCTGGTGGACAAGTTCTACAACGGGGCCCAGCCCATCGACCAGTTCGTGTTCCGCGACGTCAACGGCAAGTACTACCTCGTGTACGGCGGCTGGCAGCACTGCAACATTGCCCAGCTTAAGGACGACTTCACGGGCTTCGTGCCCTTCGCCGACGGCACCACGTTCCGCGCCATCACGCCCCCGGGCTACGTGGAGGGCCCCGTGATGTTCCGCCGCCAGGGCAAGTACTACTTCATGTGGTCGGAAGGCGACTGGACGGGCCCCTCGTACGCGGTGGCCTACGCCGTGGGCACCTCGCCGTTTGGGCCCTTCCGGCGCGAGGGCAAGGTGTTGCAGCAGGACGCGGCCATCGGCACCGGGGCCGGGCACCACTCCGTGCTCCAGGTGCCGGGCACCGACGACTGGTACCTCGTGTACCACCGCCGCCCGCCCGGCGACGCCGAAGGCAACCACCGCGTGGTGTGCATCGACCGGATGGAGTTCGACGCGGCCGGCCACATCCGGCCCGTGCGCATGACCACCCAAGGCGTGGCCCCCCGGCCGCTCCGCTAATAAATTCCTCCTTCTTTTTCCCTTTCCAAACCATGTCAAACCAAGCCAACTGGTGGCTCGTGGCCGCCGCGGCCGCGGGGCTGCTGGGCTGCCGCGCCGGCCAACCCGGCGGGGGCCCGGCGGCCCGCTTCCCGTACCCGGTGCGCGTCGTGGACGCGCACGCCACCTACGCCACCAAAGCCCTGTTCTACAACCTGCAACACCCCGCCCGCCCGGGCATTTTGTTCGGCCAGCAAGACGCCACGCAGTACGGCGTGGGCTGGCACGACCAGCCCGACCGCAGCGACGTGAAAAGCGTGTGCGGCTCGCACCCCGCGCTTTACGGCTGGGACGTGGCCGAGCTGGTGAACGCGCGGCTGCGCGGCCGCCCGGCCACCGACTCGGTGCTGGTGCGCCACCGCCAGCTGGTGGTGGATGCCTACGAGCGCGGGGGCCTCAACACCTTTTGCTGGCACATGGACAACTTCGTGACGGGCAAGAACTTCTACGATACCACGGCCGTGGTGCCCGCCATCCTGCCGGGCGGGGCCCGGCACGCCGACTACCGCCGGGCCCTGGACATTGTGGCCGATTACTTCAACCACCTGCGGGCGGCCGACGGCACGCCGGTGCCCGTCATCTTCCGGCCGTTTCACGAGCACACCGGCTCGTGGTTTTGGTGGGGCCGGCGCCACTGCACCCGGGCCGAGTTCGTGCAGCTCTGGCAGTTCACGGTGCGGTACCTGCGCGACGAAAAACACGTCCACAACCTGCTGTTTGCCTACTCGCCCGACCGCGTGCCCGACATGGCGGCGTACTTCGAGCGCTACCCCGGCGACGCTTACGTGGACGTGCTGGGCTTCGACGACTACGGTGATTTTACCAACCTCACCACCCCCAACAAAGGCGTGGCCACGCTGGAGGCCCTGGTGGCCGAAGCCCACCGGCGCGGCAAAATCGCGGCCCTCACCGAAGCCGGCCTGGAAAAGGTGCCGAACCCGAACTGGTTCGACGACAACCTGCTGGGCCAAATCAAGGCCAGCCCGCAGGCCCGCCAGATTGCCTACCTCATGGTGTGGCGCAACGCCCACCCGGGCCATTTTTACGCGCCCTACCCCGGCCAGGCCAGCGTGCCCGGCTTCCTGAAGTTCTACGCCGACCCGCTCACGGTGTTCGAAAGCGACCACCCGCAGCTGTACACCTTGCCCCCGGGAGCCAAGCGCTGAGCGGGACTCACCAGCAAGTGGCACGGCCGCTCCGGAAATGGCGGGCGATGCAAGGCCAACGCTTCCCCGCCTTAAACGAAAAAGCCCGGCTACCGAAGTGGCCGGGCTTTTTTGCGCGGTAGAAATCCGGCGAGTGCCTACTTGGAAACCAGCACGCGGCGGCTCAGGGTGGGCTGGTCGCCGTTGCGCACCACCAGCTGGTACACGCCGGCGGCCACGTGGTCGGTGGCTACCTGGAACTGGTTGCCGCCGGCTTTCAGGTTGCGGCTGGTGCTCAGCACGCGCTGGCCGAGGGTGTTCACCAGCTCGATGGTGGCGTTCTGGGCGGTGGCTAGGTCGAGGCTCACGTTCAGGCTCTGGCCGTCGGTGGGGTTGGGGTACACGGTGAGGGCCTTCTGGGCGTCGGCGCTGGCGCGGGCCGCCGTGGCCGTGCCCGTGGTGGGCGTTACGTCCATGTAGTCGAAATCGACGTAATCAGCGTTGCTGATGGTAATGGTGTTGGTACCGGCCGTAAGGTTGTACTTGCCTACCACGAACGACGCAAACCCGGGGTCAGCAGTGGGTACGGCGGTGGTGAGCTTGCCGCGTGCGTTTACAGAAAGGTCAAAACTCTTGAGCGCAAACTGGGCGCGTGCTCCCACGGCAATCTGATACAGACCTGTCGTGGCGACCGTGATTGGTAAAGTGATGGTGCTGTTTACCGCCACTGCCAAGTTGGTAACATAGCCAGTGGTGGCGGCAGTGGTTCCTGAAACAGTCGCTGCTTCGCCATCTCTAGTAACGGCTTGCGCAAGGTAAAGCGTACCCAATTCGGCTTCTACCCGGCCCGCGGCACTCAGGGCAAGAGGCGTAACGGTAGCAGGCGCGGCCTGCAAAGAAATGTAGTCGATGCCGTAGTAGTTATAACCACCCGCAATGGTGATGGTGTTGGCCCCGGCCACCAAGTTAACCCGAATCTTGCTGGTGCTGAGGAAGGTAGAACCGGTTTTGGTGGACTTAAAGTACAGCTGTATCGAGGGGGCAGTCGCGGCCGTGTTGTTTATGCTCAAGGTACCGTACTTGAAGTCATACTGCGACTCGTAACGAATAATGAGGTCGTAGGCACCAGCTGTTGCCGCAGTGTAAGGAATTGTCAGACCGCTCGGCGCACCGTTAAAATCGACATAGCTTCCGTTGGAAGCAGTAGCAAGGGTCATCGCCACGACGGCCCCGCCAGTAAGGGTGTTGGTGGCCGCTTCGGCTTCGATTCTGGTTTGGGCGTGGGCCGCCGGTGCGGCCAGTAGGGCAGCGCCCAGCGCGAAGGCACCCAGGGCAGGAGCCAGCAAGTTGCGCTTTTGGGAAGAAGGGTACAGTTGTTTCATGGGTAAAAAAAGGTGAAAGATGAAAAAATGCTTGATGAGTGACCTGTTAGTCTGGAATGCCCTCGGTTTGCTGTTCCGAATACTAAGGTAAAAGTAAATATTGCAAACGATTGCGAATGATACAAATAAAGCGTTTAATTGTCCTCAATTTGCTTTATATACGAAACGGCTGCAGCCAGATGTATTGGTGCGTTGAGCTGTTTAGTAGAGCAGAGCCGGTTGTAGTGGCTGGGGCCATGCTGGGCAAATTGGCCCGTGTCCTTCTCAACGCAAGTGCCCGGCTTGCGGCGGGCCCTGGGGCCGCCCCACAAGCCGGGCACTGGCAATGAATCAGGCAGGGCCGGTTATGGCGTCACTAGCACGCGCTGGCTCAGGGCCGATTGGCCGGCTTGGCGCACCACTAGCTGATACACGCCGGGGGCTACCCCAGCCAGCGGCACCTGAAACTGGTTGTCGCCGGCAATCAGGCGCGGGTGCTGCACAGCTAAGCGCTGGCCCAGGGTGTTCACCAACTCCACCGTTACTTCTTGGGCCGCGGTTAGGCGCAGGCGAGCGTTCAGGACGGAGCCGGTGGCCGGGTTGGGGAACACGGCCAAGCCCGCGGCCGTAGCGGCTGCGCCGCTGCGGGTGGCCAGGGCCGTGGCCGCCCAGTCGGCTAGCTCATCTTTGGTGATGATGTCTGCGTCGGCGTACAAGCTCCGCAGGAAGGCTACCGGCTGGTTGCGGATATAGCTGCCCTGCCAAGCGCAGAACCACGACCACCACGTGGCGTAGCCGCGCTCCTGGTCGGGGTTCACCAGGCTCTCGGTTTCGGTGAGGGCGATTAGCTTGTTGGGGGCCATGGCCCGCATGGCGGTCCAGTTGCCCGAGATGTTCACGTTGGGGTCGGGCGTCGCGCTGGACTGGTAGATGTCGTCGCCGGCCACATCTACAAAATTGTCGCCCGGGTACCAGGTCGGGTCGGGCATGGCGTTGGCGCAGTACACCCAAATCAGGTTGTGCAGCTGGTTGCGGCCCGTCATGCGGGTGTACAGCAGCTGCCACAGCTTCTTGAAGTTGTCCGGGCCCTGGTTGCCCCACCAGAAAAACGTGCCGGGGGTTTCGTGCAAGGGCCGCCACAGCACGGGGATGCCCGCATCCTGAAACTTCTTGAGCTGAACAGAAATCAGGTCGATGTCTTTCAGCAGCAAGTGGTAGTTGGTGCTGGTGGTATCATTCAGGGCGGCGGCGAAGTTGAAGGCCGTGTTAGTCGTGTAAAAAGCTCCGCCCGGGTCGCCGGTCGGGTTGGCCGTCGTCACGTTGTCGGCGGGGGCCCGCCAGTGCCAAATCAGGGCCGTGATGCCGCGGCCGTTGCCGCTCGGGCTCCACTGGAGGTAGCGCTCGGCATCGCTGGACGGCCCGTACCTCGCCACCGCCGCCGAAGCGTAGTTGAGCAGGTCCATGCTGACGATGGCCGGTTCCTTGCCGGTGGTGGCCAGCACGTATTTTACCTCCGAGCCGCTATTAGCGTATTGGTCATCCTGCTGCCCAGACAGGGTTTTGGTGCCGTACAAATCGACGAGGTACGAGTGGAGCGCTTTGGCCGTAGGCGTGGCCAGCGGGTCGGTGAGCTGCTTGGCCGGCTTGGTGGGCAGCGACACCGTGGTGGGCGTAATCTGGATGTAGTCGATGCCGTAGTAGCCGTAGCCGCCGCCGATGGTGACCGTGTTCGTGCCCTGCGGTAGCAGGAAAGTGCCGCCGTCGCTAACCAAGAAGTCGGTCCCGGTAGCGGTTTTCATGAACGAAGCCGTGGTTTTGGAATCGTTTACCGTCACGTTAGCCACTTTCGTGTCATAGGGCGATGTGTAGCCGATGGTCAATTTGAATAGGCCGGCGGTGGGGTTGTTGAACGAGATGGCCGCGTTTTTGGCGTCGCTGTTGTCGAAGCCCGTGACGTAGCCAGTGCCCGAAAAGCCGGTGGGCGTGGTGGCCACGGTCACGCCGTTCAGCAGGCCGTCTTCGGCTTCGGCGCGGCCGTTCGTCAGGGGCGCAATTTTGGTCACCACCGGAGCCAGTTCGATGTAATCGATGCCGTAGTAGCCCCGGCCGGCGGCGAAGGATATTTTATTGGTGCCGGCCAGCAGCACGAACGTGCCCACCGTGGCGGAGCCAAAATTGGTGCCGGTGTTGGCAAGGGCCGGCGAAGAAATCACGCCGTTCACGCTCAAGTTGGTGGCGGTGGCGGGAGATGCCGTGTAGCGCACCACCAGCTGGTAGCGGGTGGCCTGCGCCGGAAAAGTGAAAATCAGGCTGTCGGTGCTGTTCTCAAAATCGGCGGCGTAGCCCGTGCCGGAGTAGCCCGTGTTAGTGGTGGTGTTGACGACGCCCTTCAGAATGGCGCTCTCGGCTTCGAGGTGAATCAGGGTCGGGCTTTGGGCCTGCGCCGCCACGGGGGCCAGCGCCACGCCGGTCACCGCCAGGACCTGCCCCCAACGGCCAATGCGGGTAAGTAAAAAATTCGCGTGCATGAAAATGGGTAGATTTTTTTGATAAATAATTGGAAAGCAATCGATTCGAAAATAACCGACGAGCGGTCCATAAGCAATTGCTTGTTGTGTAAAAGTATGCTAGTCAAACTATTGTGATTAATACTAATCAAGCCTTTTCTTAGCGTATCGGTGCAGTAGCATCGGTTCCGCAACCCATTGTATGGCCGCCCATCCGCTTGGCGCACTGCCTCCGAACAAGCCAATTACTCGGGCAAGCCCCACAAATGAGTTACTTCGCTCACCCTTTTCTTCCATACCCCATTCAACGCGGTACCATGTACGTAAAATGGCTGCTGTTGGTCGGCGCTTTGGCCGGTGGTGCGCCGGGGCCCCGGGCGTGCGGCCCGCCCCCGGCGGCCGGGGCCCCGCGCCAGGAACCGTCGTTTCCGCGCCGGCGCACGCCCGTCGCGCAACTGCCCCCGGAAGGGCAGGCCGAAATCCTGCGCCTCGAAACGCTGCTTCAGCAAGCCTACGCGGCCTTCACGGCCAGTCCCACCACCGCCGTGTTTCCCTACTGGCGGGCCGATGCCGTGGAGCAGGCCGCCCACCAGGCCGCCGCCGTAGTGCCCACCTGGGACCAAGCCGCCTACCAGCAAGAAACCGCCTTTTATACTGCTGAGGAAGCCCGCCGCCAGCAAGCCCGCCGCCCGGCCGCGCCCAAGCCGTAGCTCATTTAGGCAGAAGCAGGATTTTCGGCGGCTGCCCGGCGGGGCTGGTCCGGCCCCGCCGGGCAGCCGCCGGAGCCCCTTTTTTAACTTTTAACCAACGGGCTACGGCTGGCCGGTCAGCGTGAACCCGTCAAAATCGGCCACGGCCGTGGCGGGGCCCTGCGCCAGCACGCCCACCCGGATGCCCCGGTCCCAGGGCGGCAGGTAGGCCCCGCTCACGTCGGGGGAGCCGGGCGGCACCAGGGGCCGCCAGGTAGCGCCCCCGTCGGTGCTGTAGGCAAAGGCGAAGCGCGTGCTGCGGCGGGCTTGCAGACGCAGGCCTAAAGGCCCTGCCCCGGCAGGCAGCGCCGTTTCCAGCAGCACTTCTTCCTGGCCCTTGGCGCGGCGCACCAGGCGCAGGCGGCCGTCGCCGGCCAGCAGGGCCAGGGCGTTGTCGGGGTCGCCGAGGGCGGCCAGGCCGGCGGCGGTGCCGGCGGGCAGCGCGGCCGGGTGCAGCAGCGTGGCCGTGGCGTCGTAGTCGGCCGCGTAGATGGTGTGGCCCAGGGCCGCCCCGCCGTGGTCGGGCCGGGCGCTGAGGTGCAGCTGGCCGCCGCCCACGGCCGCGGCGGGCGGGTACTCCACGGGCCACTGCCAGGCCAGGCCCAGCGCGGTCCCGTCGAAGCCGTCGCGCACGGGCGGCGCGGGCCGGGCGGGGGCCGTCCCCGGCCCGCCGCCCGCGCCGCCCGCGAACACGGGCCAGCCGCCGGTGCTCCAGGTAAACTCGCTCAGCAGGCCCTGGCGGCCCACCATCTCGCTGCCGGGCGCGGCGGCGTAGGCGTGGTGCAGCAGGTACCAGCGGCCGTTGCGCTCCACGGCGGTGCCGTGGCCGGGGCACTTCCAGGCCGCGTTTTGGGTGAGGACGGGGTTGCGGGCGTACTTCTCCCAGGGGCCCAGCAGGGTGCGGGCGCGGGCCACGCCGGTGGCGTAGGTGCAGCCGCCCCCGCAGCAGCCGTTGGCGGCGTAAAAGGCGTAGAAATAGCCGCCGTGGCGCACCAGGCTCACGCCCTCCACGAGGTTGCCTTCCCAGGGCGCGGTGTTGCGAAACAGCTCGGTTCTGGGGCCCGTGAGGGCGGTGCGGGCCGCGTTCAGGGGCTGGGCCCAGATGGGCGTGGGCTGGCCGATGCTGTTGCCGTCTTCCTTCCACACCAGGTAAGGCTGGCCTTTCTCGTCGCGCACCGGGAAGGCGTCAATCGAGCCGTCGGGCTGGCCCACCAGCGGGCCGTGGTCGCGGTAGGGGCCCTCGGGGCGGTCGGCGCTGGCCACGCCCACGCACAGGTTGCCGCCGCGCCGGTGGGCGGTATAGAAAATATAGGTCTTGCCGCCGTCCTGGCTGATTTCCGGGGCCCAGAAGTAGTGGTCGGCCCAGGTCGGCGGCCGGTCCGGAAACACACTGCCCACCAGCGTCCAGTCGGTCAGGTTGGTCGATTTCAGCAGTGGAAACACGGGCCCCCAGTTCGACGACGTGGCCGTGGCCCAGTACGTGCTGCCGATTTTCGTCACCGACGGGTCGGGGAAGTCGCCGGGCAGCACGGGGTTGGCCGCAGCGGCGGGGGCAGCGGCGGGGGCCTGGGCCCGGGCCCCCAGCGGCGCGGGGCCCAGCAGGGCCAGCGCGGCCAGCAAGCGGCAGAAAGTGGTGGTCGTCATGGGTGGGATGGGAAAGCGGGCCCAACGCGGGCCTCCGGCTACTCGCCGCCGGGCCGGGCCAGCGGCACGCCGGTGGCCACGGGGGTGCCGAAGTTAGGCGAACCGTCGGCGTTCCAGGTAAAGGGCTGCATCCGCGGGTTGCGGGCGTTGCCGCAGCCTTCGCCGGGGTGGCTGTTGGCGTGGTAAATCAGCCAGTTTTCCCGGCCGTTTTTCGAGACGAAAAAGGCGTTGTGGCCGGGTCCGTAGGCGTGGCTGGCGGGGCTCTGCGTGAACACCGGCGTCGCCGACTTTTGCCAGGCGCGGGCGTCCATCGGGTCGGCCGCGGCGCTGGCCGTCAGCATGCCCAGGGCGTAGTCGTCGGTGCTGCAATGGCTGGTCGAGTACACCACAAACGTGCGGCCGGCGTGCTGCAACACCTCCGGGCCCTCGTTCACCTTGGGGAAGCCGCGCCGCTCCCAGGCGTATTCCGGGTGGCTGAGCCGCACCCGGGCCCCGGTGAGCGTCCAGGGGTTTTGCAGCCGGCAGATGTAAAGGTTCTGCTGGTCGGAGCCGGCTTCCTGGCCCGACCACAGCAGGTAGCGCCGGCCGCGCTGCTCGAACACGGTCGCGTCGATGTCCCACAGGTCCTGGCCGGGTACGGCCAGCCGGCCTTTTTCCGTCCAGGTGCCGGCCGTGGGGTCGGGGCCGGCGTTTTCGAGCACCCACAGGCGCTGGCCGCCGCAGCAGGGCCCCGGGCCCGCCGTGAAGTAGATGTACCACTTGCCGTCCAGAAAGTGCAGCTCCGGGGCCCAGACGTCGTGCGCGTTGGGCCCGGCGGCGGGCGGCGTCCACACCACCTGGCCCACGGCCGCGCCCAGCTCGCTCATGCGGGCCGTTTTCCACAGCGTCACGTTCACGCCCGTGGTGTTGAGGTAGTAGTACACCCCGTCTTTCTGGTACACCCACGGGTCGGGGCCCGTTTTCAGCAGCGGGTTGGTAAAGGTGCGGGCCGGCGGCCGGCCGGCCCCGGGAACCGCCGTGCCCCGGCAGCCCAGCAGAGCGGCGGCCAGCACGGTGCCGAGTAGTAAGTTGGGCAGCGTCATAACTGAACGAAAATGGGCGCGAAGGGAACGCCGCCGCGAAGGTGGCGCTTTTTAGGCCAGCGTGTGAGGGCCCACCGGTTCCCCAAAATTTGCTCCAAGCGCGTGCTTATGAAAGAGTCAAAACAAAGCAAAATAGTGGATCCGACGAATTATTGTGCTAACGTTTTCCCATAATTATCCCTCTGTAAGACAATGTATTATAGTAAATTAAGGTGCCTATTTTGTGCAAACGTTTGTTCAACTTAAAAAAAAGTTTCAACTTAGTGTTACCGAATAATTATCCTCCCACCGTTAACCCCCTCCCCACGCCATGCCCAGTGCCGCCATCGCCGCCGATTTTCACCGCCGTTTTGGCTACGAGCCCCTGTTGGTGCGGGCCCCCGGCCGCATCAACCTCATCGGCGAGCACACCGACTACAACGACGGCCTGGTGCTGCCGGCGGCCATCGACAAGGAGGTGTTTTTCGCGGTGGGTTTGAACGGCGGCGACCAGGTCCGGCTGGTGGCCTTCGACATGGGGGACGTCTTCGACGTGGCCATTGCCGAAGTGGCCCCCAGCGACCACCAGTGGGCCAATTACCTGCTGGGCGTGGTGGCCCAGTTCCAGGCGCGGGGGGTGGCGGTGCCGGGCTTCGACTGCGTGTTCGGCGGCAACGTACCGATTGGGGCGGGCCTGTCGTCGTCGGCCGCCGTGGAGTGCGGGCTGGCGTTTGCCCTCAACGAGCTGCTGCACACCGGCCTCGACCGCATGGCCCTGGCGCACATGGGCCAGCAGGCCGAGCACACCTACGCCCACGTGATGAGCGGCCTCATGGACCAGTTCGCCAGCCTGTTCGGCCGGGCCGGCCACGTGGTGCGCCTCGACTGCCGCTCGCTGGCCTACGAGTACTTTCCCTTCGACGCCCGCCGCTACCACCTCGTGCTGTGCAACTCGGGCGTGAAGCACGCGCTGGCCAGCTCCGAGTACAACAAGCGCCGCCAGGAGTGCGCCCAGGGCGTGGCCGTGCTGCAACGGCACTACCCCGCCATCCAGAGCCTGCGCGACGCCACCCTGGCCCAGGTGGAAGCCCACCGCGACGACCTGGGCGACGTGGTGTACCGCCGCTGCCGCTACGTGGTGCAGGAAAACCTGCGCGTGCAGGCCGCCTGCGACGCCCTGAACGCCAACGACATGGCCACCGTGGGCCGGCACATGTACGCCTCGCACGCGGGCCTGCGCGACGACTACCAGGTGAGCTGCCGGGAGCTGGACGAGCTGGTGGAAATGGCCCGCCCGCTGCCCGGCGTGCTGGGGGCCCGCATGATGGGCGGCGGCTTCGGCGGCTGCACCATCAACCTGGTGGCCGTGGAGTACGTCGACGGGTTTGTGGCGGCGATGGAACGCGCTTTCGCGCAGCGCTTCCAGCAAAAGCTGGAGACGTACCACACGGCCATCGTAGGCGGCGTTGGCGAAATGCAGGCCGCCGCCGTGCCGGCCTAGCGCGGTTTTTCAATTCATGAACCCGGTTAAAAGTTGAGAGTTAAAAGTTAAAGCCCTGGCTGCTCGTGGTTTTAACTCTCAACTTTTAACTTCTTTAATTTCTGCCCGCTGGCTCCGAAAATGCGCTAACCCGTCCGTTTTTTGCGCCCGCTGCGTTTGCCACCCATGCCCACTCCCGCCTTCGACCCCACCCACCAGTCGCACCGCCGCTACAACCCGCTCACCGGCGAGTGGCTGCTGGTTTCGCCCCACCGCGCCCTGCGCCCCTGGCAGGGCCAGCAGGAAAAAACGCCCCCCGACCACCGCCCCGCCTACGACCCCACCTGCTACCTGTGCCCGGGCAACGTGCGGGCCAACGGGGCCCACAACCCGCCGTACCCCGGCACGTTTCGGTTCGACAACGACTTTGCGGCCCTGCAACCCGACGGGCCCGCCGGGGGTATCAACATTGATAACCTGCTGATTGCGGAGGCCGAAACCGGCGTGGGCCGCGTCATCTGCTTCTCGCCGCGCCACGACCTGACCCTGCCCGAGATGACCCCGGCGGCCATCCGGGGCGTGGTGGACGTGTGGGCGGACGAGTACCAGACCCTGGGGGCCCGGCCGGACATCAACTACGTGCAGATTTTCGAGAACAAGGGCTTCATCATGGGCTGCTCGAACCCGCACCCGCACGGCCAAATCTGGGCCCAGCACACCGTGCCCGTGGACCCCGCCAAGGAAACGGTACAGCAGGCCGCCTACCTTGAAGCGCACGGCCGCACGCTGCTCGCCGACTACCTCGCCACCGAGCTGCGCGAGCAGCAGCGCGTCGTCATCGAAAACGATACCTGGGTGGTGCTGGTGCCTTTCTGGGCTACCTGGCCCTTCGAAACGCTGCTGCTGCCGCGCCGCGCCGTGGCCTCGCTGGAGCTGCTGCACGAGGCCGAGAAGAACGATTTGGCCGACATCCTGCGCCGCCTCACCATCCGCTACGACAACCTGTTCGAGCTGTCGTTTCCGTACTCGGCCGGCTGGCACCAGCGCCCCACCGACGGCCAGGCGCACCCCGAATGGCACCTGCACATGCACTTCTACCCGCCGCTGCTGCGCTCGGCCACGGTGCGCAAGTTCATGGTGGGCTACGAGATGCTGGCCAACCCCCAGCGCGACGTGACGCCCGAGTGGGCCGCCGAGCGCCTGCGCTCGTTGTCCGAAACCCACTACAAGCAGGCCACCGTACCCGTCGCCGCGCCGCCCTCGCCCGAAGTGGCCCCCGCCGAGGCCCCGGGCAAATAGCGCGGAGCCCGGCAACCGTCCAAAACGGGGCCGAGCCCTTACCGTTAATTAAAAGCCCCGTCGATACGCATCGGCGGGGCTTTCTAATGCGGCGTCGGGGCCGGTGTACCGTAGCGCGAACTTTGTAGTTCGCGTCGCTGCCCGGTCGCCCAACGATTAATCAGCAGGACGAAGCGAGCGACGCGAACTACAAAGTCCGCGCTACGGCGCTACTAATTCATGGCGGCGCCCTGTTCCTGAAATTATTCTGGCTACTTGCTTGGGGCTACTTGCCGTTCAGCTTTCGGATTAAATCGGCCTCGTCCTGGCGGTAGGGCGTGCCGTCGGGGCGAAACACCTCGTGGAACCACTCGGCGGGCTCCGAGCCGTCGGCCAGGGGGGTGTCCCAGGCGTACTTGGTGTTGGTTTTGCCGGCCACCAGGCCCCAGTTGATGGCTCCCACGCGGTACTTCTTTAGCAGGGGCAGGATGTTGACGAAGCGCGAGTTGCGGGGCCGGGCCATGTACTCGGTGCAGAGGAGCGGGCGGCCCTGCACGGCCAGCAGCTCGATGATGCGCTGGTGGGCCGGCACCTCGTCGTAGCAGTGGTAGGTGATGACGTCGGAGTGCAGGGCCTGGAACGTGTTCAGGGCCTGGAAGCTCCAATCCCACAGCCCGGCGCTGAGGGGCTGCTCGGGGCCCGCGGCGCGGGCCCAGGCGAAGGTGTTGCGCAGCAGCGGCAGCGAGGCCACGCCCTTGCCCGAGTTGCCGGGCTCGTTGTACAAGTCCCAGAGCAGCACGCGCTTGTCGTGCCCGAAGCTCGTGAGCACGTCCGTCACGTAGGGCCGCAGCTGCATGAACGTGGCCGAATCGCGCGAGGCGGGGTCGCCGGGGTCCTGCACCCAGCCCGAGTTGTGGACGCCGGGCTTGGGCGCGGGCTGGGGGCCCGCTTGGGCTTCCTTGTTCCAGCAGTCGTCAAAAATGACCAGAATGGTTTGGATGCGGTGCTTGTCGGCCAGGGCCAGGTACTCGCCCACCCGCTTTTTGAAGCCCGCCGGGTCGGCCTGCCATGCCAGGTGGTGCAGGAACACGCGCATGGTATTGAAGCCGATACCCTCGGCGTAGCCCAGCTCTCGGTCGATGGTGGCGGGGTCGAACGTGGCGGCCTGCCACATTTCGAGCTGGTTGATGGCCGTGCTGGGGATGAAGTTGGCCCCCGACCGCCACGGCTGGGTTTTATACCAGGCGTTGGCTTTTTCGGCCGTCCACCGGGCGCTTGGGGCCGCGGCTAGCGCGGCCCCGGGGCCCTTGGTTTTGGTTTTGACTTTCTGGGCGTGGGCCCTGGGGGCCCCGAGCAGCGCCGCGAGTAGCAGCAGGAGAAACGGGAATCTTTTCATGCGGAAGGGCGGGGGTTAGGTGAGGGCGGGGCGTAAATATCCACTGCTGCACCCGGCACCGGGAGGCCGCCGCCCGGTGCCGGGGCCCCGTCAGTTGGTGCCTGCCCCGCCGGCCAGCGTCAGGGTTTTGGCCACCAGCCCCGGGGCCCGGAGCGTGACGGTGACGGGCCCGGGGCCGGCCGTGGCCTGCACGTAGGCCAGCAGCCGGCCGTGCAGGGCCCGCCGCTGGGGGGCTTTGTAGTCTTCGTGGCTGTCGTGGCTGCCGCTTTCCAGGCCCAGCAGCCGGGCCGGGCCGGCCAGGGCCACCGTGATTTCGGCCGCGGCGTCGTCCACGCGGTGGCCGTCCCGGTCCACGACGGTAATTTCCAGCTGCGCCACGCCCTGGGGCTTGACGGCCAGCGCGTTGCCGTAGGGCGTGGCCTGGAGGGCGTAGGGCGCGCCGGTGGTTCTGAGCACCGCGCGGCTCACTTCCTGGCCGTTGCGGTAGCCGCGGGCCAGCAGCTCGCCCGGGGCGTAGGCCACGTCCCAGGCGGGGGTGTGGCCGGTTTTCCGGCCCAGCGACTGGCCGTTGAGCAGCAGCTCCGTGGTTTCGGCGTTGGTGAGGCCCACCACGCGCACCTGGGTGCCGGCGGGCCAGTTCCAGGTGGTATTCAATTGCTGGGGCCCCACGGGTTTTTGGTCGGCGGCGGCGGGCGCGGCGGTGCCCAGGTAGAGCACGGGCTGCTCGGACCACAGGCTCTGGCGGAAGTAAAACTCGGGCTTGGGGAAGCCCGCCAGGTCGAGCAGGCCGGGGCCGCTGCTGCGCAGGGGCCACTTGCCGGCCTCGCCCAGGTAGTCGATGCCGGTCCACAGGTATTGGGCCGACACGTAGGCGTTGGAGTCGACGGCGGCCCAGGCGCGGGCCTGCATCCCGTTTTCGCTGCCGTAGATGACGCGCTGCGGGTACGCCTTGTGGTCGTCCGGGTAGCGGAATTCCTGGTAGTTGTAGCCCACCAGGTCGAGCGCGGCGGGGTAGTCGGTGAAGTTGGACATCACCACGCCGGCCAGCGCGGCCGTGACGGGCCGCGAGGCGTCCACCTGCTTCACCACGGCCACCAGGCGGCGGGCGATGGGGCCCATCTGGGCGGCCGCCGGGTGGTCGGGCAGGTAGCCCTTGCCGTAAATCTGGGGGTTGCGGCCCGTGTTCAGCACCTCGTGGCTGTAGGGGTCGTTGGGGTAGTCGATTTCGTTGCCGATGCTCCACATGATGACGGAGGGGCGGTTGCGGTTGCGGAGCACCATGTCGCGCAGGTCGCGGTCGGCCCACTCCTTGAAGAACTCGTGCGCGCCGGCCTGGCTGGGGGTGCCCACGTTCCAGCCCTCCACCCACTTGTTCTTGCCGATTTCCCACTCGTCGAAGGCCTCGTCCATCACCAGCAGGCCCAGCCGGTCGCAGAGGGCGTAGAGGTAGTCGGCGTGGGGGTTGTGGCTCAGGCGCAGGGCGTTGCAGCCGCCTTCCTTCAGCGTGCGCAGGCGGCGCTCCCACACCTCGGGCGGCACGGCCACGCCCAGGGCCCCCGCGTCGTCGTGGATGCACACGCCCTTGAGCTTGAGGTTCTGCCCGTTCAGAAAAAAGCCCTGGTCGGCATCGAACCGGATGCTGCGCACGCCCACTTCCTCCGTTACCTCGTCGGTGGGCCGGCCGGCCACCGCCAGGCCCACCCGCAGCCGGTACCGGTTCGGGGCGGCCACCGACCACAGGCGCGGCGCGGCGATGTGCAGCGTCAGGGCGGCGGCGGTTTCGGTGCCGGCCTTGGCTTGCACCGACTGCCGGGCCGTGGCCACGGTTTTGCCCTGCGCGTCGAGCAGCGTGCCCGTCACCAGCACGGTGGCCGGGGCGGCGGTGGCGTTGGCCACGGCCACCGTCACGCGGCCCGTGGCGGCGCGGGCCGACACCTCGGGCGTGGTGAAGCCCACGCCCCACAGCCCCACGTGCACGGGCGCGGTGGCCAGCAGGTACACGTTGCGGTAGATGCCCGAGCCCGTGTACCAGCGCGAATCGGCCACCACACGATGGTCCACCTTCACGGCCAGCACGTTTTGGCCGCCGGGGCGCAGGTAGGGCGTCAGCTCGTACTGGAACGAGGCGAAGCCGCTGGGCCGCTTGCCCAAAAAGTGGCCGTTGAGCCACACCTCGCTGTTCTTGTACACCCCGTCGAAATAAACGAACACCTTCTTTGCCCGAAAGCCGGCGGGCAGCGCAAACGTCTTGCGGTACCAGCCGACGCCGCCCGGCAGGAAGCCGGTGGCACTGGCCCACTCCGGGCTGAAGGGCCCCTCGATGCTCCAGTCGTGGGGCAGGTCGAGGGCGCGCCAGGCGCGGTCGTCGAGGCCCGGCTCTTCGCCCGCCGGCACGTCGCCCCGGTGGAACTTCCAGTCGGCGTTGAAGAGCAGGCGTTGGCGCTGGGCCCGGGCGCGGCCGGGCAGCAGGCTCAGGGCCCCCAGGAGGGCCAGGAGGAATTTAAGTTTCATGCCAGCAAGAGGGGTTGGGCGGGTGGAAAGGGAACCAGGCGGGAAAGGTAAAAGAAATTGACCGTCATAAAATCGAGTCCCAAACGCCAGCGGGTGGGGCGGGCCCCAAGGCCGGCGGGCCAACCGGCGCACGTTCCGCAAGCCGTGCGTATACTGCACCGCCCACCGAGTACGCCGCGCCGGGGCCGCCTGCAAGTGGCCCCGGTGGCGTAGGGAATGGGCCCACGCTCCACCGCCCCGCCCGTGCCCGATTCCAGCCGCACCTTTTTGCGCTACGCCGCCCTGACGGGCGGCCTGCTGGCCCTGCTGCCCGGCCGCAACGCCCGGGCCGCCGCCCGCACCTACACCAACCCCGTGGTGCCGCGCAACTTCCCCGACCCGGCCGTGCTGCTCCACGAGGGCACGTACTACGCCTTCGGCACCACTGGCCAGGGCCGCACGGCCGACGGGCGCATCTTCAGCGTCCTCACTTCTGCCAACCTGGTGGACTGGCGCGACGCGGGCGGGGCCCTGACGCCCCCGGCGGGCAGCGAAGGGCTCGACTTCTGGGCTCCCGAAGCGGTGCTGCACGAGGGCACGTTTTACCTGTACTATTCGCGGGGCGGCGGGGCCGTGGCGGCCAGCGTGGGGCACCGCCTGCACGTGGCCACCAGTACGCTGCCCCAGGGCCCCTACACCGAAGTGGCCGCGCTCGACGTGCCGGACAGCCAGTTCACCATCGACGCCCACCCGTTTCAGGACGATGACGGGCAGTGGTACCTGTTCTATGCCCGCGACTTCACCGACGCGGACGGCGGCTATTTCCCCGGCACCGGCCTGGCCGTGGACCGCCTGGCCACCATGACCACGCTGGCCCACGAGCCGCGCACCGTGCTGCGGGCCCGCCACCCCTGGACGCTTTTCGAGGCCAACCGCCGCATGCCGCTCTACGGCGGTAAAGTATTCGCGCAGTGGCACACGCTGGAGGGGCCGTTCGTGCGCCGCCACGCGGGCAAGTACTACTGTTTCTACAGCGGGGCCAACTTTCTGACTGCGCGCTACGGTGTCGATTTTTGCGTAGCCGATGGTGTGCTGGGGCCATATGAAGAAGCCGGCGGCGGGGCCGGGGCGCGGGTGCTGCACGCCGTACCGGGCCACGTGCGGGGCCCCGGCCACCACTCGCACGCGCTGGGCCCCGACGGCCGCACCGAGTACCTGGTGTACCACGCCTGGAACCCGCAAATGACCGAGCGTCAGCTCTGTATCGACAAATTAGCCTGGACCGACCAGGGGCCCCGCTGCCTGGGGCCCACCTACACGCCCCAGCCGCTGCCGGGTTGAAATCCGCAGCGGTGAGCCCGCAGCAGCATTACACAAAATTTGCGCGGATATTTGCGTAGCAGTTTTCGCTGCCTGCCTTTAAACATCCCCGCCACTTGGCTTCCAAACGCGCTTCCATCACCGACATGGCCCTGAAGCTGGGCGTGTCGGTGTCCACCATTTCGCGGGCCCTGAGCAACCACCCGAGCATCAGCGACGCCACCAAGAAGCGCGTTACCAAGCTGGCCAAGGAGCTGAACTACCACCCCAACCACCTGGCCGCCGGCCTGCGCCGGGGCCGCAGCAACATGCTGGGCGTGCTGGTGCCGCACATCGACGGCCACTTTTTTACGATGGTGGTGAAGGGCATCGAAACCGTGGCCACCAAGGCGGGCTTCAACATCCTCATCTGCCAGTCGAACGAGGACGTGGCGCACGAGCGCAAAAACATCGAAACCCTCATCAACGCCCAGGTAGAAGGCATTTTGGTGTCGCTCTCGCGCACCACCCGCGACTTCAAGCACTTCGACAAGGCCACGAAGCGCGACCTGCCGCTGGTGTTTTTCGACCGCATCCTGGAGGGGCGCGACGTGAACGCCGTGGTGCTCGACGACCGCGAGGGGGCCTACCAAACTACCCGGCACCTGCTGGCCCAGGGCTGCCGCCGCATCGCCCACTTCGCTGGGCCCCAGCACTTGAACATCTACAAAAACCGCCGCCAGGGCTACCTCGACGCCCTGCGCGAGCACGACGTGCCCTACGACGAAGCCCTGGTGTTCACCTGCGACATGCGCCACGAAGACGGCATCCGGGGCATGGAGCAATTGCTAAAGCTGCCCGTGCCGCCCGACGCCGTGTTTTCGGCCAGCGACATCACGGCCGTGGGGGCCCTGCAAGTGCTGCGCCAGCGCGGCCTGCGCGTGCCCGCCGACGTGGCCCTGGCCGGCTTCAGCAACGAGCTGTTCTCGTCGTTCCTCGAGCCCATGCTCACCACCGTGGACCAGCGCTGCGAGCAGATGGGCCAGGCCGCCGTGCGCCTGCTGCTCGAAATACTGGGCGAGAAACGCCAGAACGTGTCGCCGCGCCGCGTGCTGCTCCAGCCCGACTTGCTGGTGCGGGCCTCCTCGCTGCGCGTGAAGTAGGACGGGGCCATGCAACCCTTTGGGGCCAGTCAGTACTCCTGGGGAAATCCACCTTTCCCCGCTACCCCATGAAACGGATTACTACTTCCCTTTTGGCCGTGGCCCTGCTGGCCGGCGCAACTGCGGCTTCGGCCCAAACCACGTTTCGCTTGGGCTTGCGCGGCGGAGCGAACCGGGCTTTAACGACGGTGGACGGGGCTAGTAATTTTATTAACGGAATTAACTTATTTTATTCCGCTGATAAATTGCCTGTATACGCTTGGCAGGCGGGCGCAGTGCTGGAGATGAGTTTTGGTAAGCTGGCTTTGCAGCCCGCGCTGGTATTTTCGCAAAAGGGTGAAAAGTTGCACACGTATTACAGCTCGGGAGATTATGCTCTCTATTACACTGAGACGACCAGCACCAACCGCTACAATTGGTTGGAATTGCCGCTCAACGTAGTGTACACGCTGCACGGTGACCACGGCTTACAAGCATTCGCGGGGCCCTACGTGGCGCTGGCCGTGGGCGGAAATCAGCAGGGTACAGTATACAGGACCATATCCGTCCGCACTGCTCCGCAAGATTTCGACACCCAAGTTTCCTACGGCCCCAACACCAACAACCGCCGCCTCGATGCGGGCGTCAACTTCGGCGTTGGCTACCGCCAGGGGCCCTTACAAGTGCAACTTGGCTATGCCCTAGGCTTGCGCAACTTACACCAAGACGGCGGTACATTTTATTACGATTACGGCCACAACTTTAACGCCGACGCTGCATACAACCGGGTGGCACAACTCACCGGCACGTACTTCTTCTCACTGTAAAACCGCGCTACAGCGGCCGCAGCAGGGCCCGGCAGGGGGCCCCGTCGGCCCCGACGATGGCCAAGGGTAGGCAAATCAGTTCGTAGTTGCCGGGCTCCACGTGGCCCAGCGCTAGGCCCTCGATGATGGTGACGCCGAAGTCGAGCAGGGCGTGGTGGGTGTTGCCGGCCCCCACTGAGAGGTAGTCGACGCCGACGCAGACCACGCCGCGCTGCTGCAAAAACTGCGCGGCCGGGAAGTCCAGCTTCACGAAGTCGGGGTTGAAGGGCTGGTGCGTCCAGTCGGCATCCGAGTTGCGGGTGCGGAAGAGGATGCGCTGGCCGGGCTGCGGGTCGAGCGGCTCCACTTCGGCCAGGGTGATGAGCCGGGGGTCGAGGATGCGGGCCACGCGGCAGGGGCCCAGCAGCGTGGTCAGGTCGATGGTCGTCACGTCGGGCCCGTCTTGGATGAAGTGGCGCGGGGCATCGACGTGGGTGGCCGTGTGCACGCTCATGCTGATTTCGGACACGTTGGCCGGGTCGCCGTAGGCAAACGAGCGGGTGAGGCGCAGGTGCACCGGCGCGTTGTCGGGCCAGTGCACCATCTGGTCGGAAATGGGCGTCGTGATGTCGAGGTAAGGCATGGCGGGGGAGTTACGTGGCGGTTGGGGCCGGTGGCCGGCCCCTTGAACACGGCGGCGGCGCACCTTGGCGGGCCGGGCTTGAACGGGCGCTGGAACCCCGTGCAAACCCAGTACGCAAAGATGCGCCGTTGCGCCGCCGCTCAGTAGCCCGGCGAACTTGCCAGCCTATTGCCAGCCTATTGCCAGCCTATTGCCAGCCTATTGCCAGCCTATTGCCAGCCTATTGCCAGCCTATTGCCAGCCTACTGCCAGCCGCCGCCCAGGGCCCGGTACACGTTCACCGTGGCGTTCAGCTGCTGCATCCGGGTTTCGGTCAGGTCGAACTTCGACTCCAGGGCGTCGCGCTGGGTGAGCAGCACCTCCGTGTAGTCGGCCCGCACGGCCTTGAAGAGGCTGTTGGAAATGCGGATGGACTGGTTGAGGGCCTGCACTTCCTTCAGCTTCGCGTCGTAGCTGCTTTGCAGGTTGCTGATGTTCGACACCTGGTTGGATACCTCGATGTAGGCGTTCAGCACGGTGCGCTCGTAGTTGTACACCGCTTGCAGTTGCAGGGCGTTGGCGCTGGCGTACAGGGCTTTGATGCCGTTGCGGTTAATCAGCGGCGCGGACAAGTCGCCGGCCAGGTTGTAGAGCATCGACTCGGGCGAGTTGAACAGCAGGCGGGGCTTGAACGCCTCGAAGCCCGCGCCGGCCGAGATGCCCAGCGACGGGTAGAAGTTGGCCCGCGCCACCTGCACGTCCAGCTTGGCGGCCACCAGGTTCTGCTCGGCCCGCCGGATGTCGGGGCGGTTGCCCAGCAGCTGCGCGGGCACGCCCACCCGGATGGTGGGCGGCACCAGCGCCCCGAACGCCTGGTCGTCGCGAACAATCGGCTGCGGGTAGCGGCCCAGCAGCAGGTTGAGCTTGTTCTCGGTTTCGGTGATGCGCTGCTGCGTTTTGTATTGCAGGCTGGTGGTGTTCTGCACCTGGGCCTCGAAGCGCTTCACCGCCAGCTCCGTCACCCGGGCCGCTTCTTTCTCCTGCTTCACGATGCGCAGGGCATTGTCCTGAATCTCAATGTTCTGCTTGAGGATGAGCAGCTGGTTGTCGAGCGCCAGCAGCTCGTAGTACGAGTTGGCAATTTCGGCAATCAGGTTCGTCACCATGAAGTTTTTGCCCTCCACCGACGCCAGGTACCGGACGGCCGCCGCCTTGCGGGCGTTGCGCAGCTTGTGCCAGACGTCGACCTCCCAGCTGGCAAACGCGCCCAGCTGGTAGTTGGCCAGCGGGGTGGGGGTGGGGCGGTCGGGCTGGATGTTGACGGCCTCCTCCGTCGCGCCCTGGAGCGTGTAGCGCCCCGGCTTCTCCAGCTCCGTGCGGGCCCCCAGGCTCACCGTGGGCAGGTACTCGCCGGTGCGGGCCTGCACTTCGTTGCGGGCAATCTGGATTTCCTGGAGCGTGACGTTCAGCTCCTGGTTGTGTTGCAGCGCGGTGTCGATGAGGGCCGCCAGGTTGGGGTCGGTAAAAAACGCCTTCCACCGCACCCGGGCCGTGCTGGCCGTGTCCGGGGGGCTGGTGGCGTAGGCGGCGGGTACGCGGCGGCTCGCGTCGCGCTGCACCAGCTGGGGCACTTTGCAGCCCGCTATGGCCAGCGCCAGGGCAGCCGCGCCCAGGCTTTCATAAAGGCGTCTTCTAAGCATGCGTTTCAACTTCTTCTTCGATTAATACCCGAGGCTCGATGCCTTCCAGCATCGGGTACTCGTTCTCGTCCTGAATCAGCTTGCGGCCGGCGGCCAGGGTGCCGAACACGTAGTACAGGCCGGGGATGATGACGACCCCGAACACGGTGCCGAACAGCATGCCGCCGAGGGCCGACGAGCCGATGGTGCGGTTGCCGATGGCCCCGGCCCCCGTGGCCACCACCAGCGGAATGAGGCCGGCGATGAAGGCGAACGAGGTCATCAGGATGGGGCGGAAACGTACCCGGGCCCCCTCGATGGCCGCGTCGCGCACCGACATGCCTTCCTCGTGCTTCTGGGCCGCGAACTCGACAATCAGCACGGCATTTTTCCCGAGCAGGCCCACCAGCATCACCAGCCCTACCTGCGCATAAATGTCGTTGGCCAGGCCAAACATTTTGATGAACAGGAACGACCCGAACACGCCCGCCACCAGGGAGAAGATGACCGCCAGCGGCAGCAGGAAGCTCTCGTACTGCGCGGCCAGCACCAGGTACACGAACACCAGCACCACCAGGAAAATAACGGTGGACTCGTTGCCGCGGCTCACCTCGTCTTTCGACAGGCCGCCCCAGTCGATGCCGTAGCCGTGGGGCAGCTCCTTGGCCACTTCCTGCACGGCCTTGATGGCCTCGCCGCTGCTGAAGCCCTCGGCCGCCCCGCCGCGGATGGAGGCCGTGGTGTACATGTTGTAGCGGTTGATTTCGTTGGCCCCCTGGCTCTTCACGATTTTCATAAAGGCCGAGAACGGCACCATTTCGCCCTTGTCGTTCTTCGCCCACATGTTCAGGATGTCCTGCGGCAGGCGGCGGTACTCGGGCGAGGCCTGCACGTACACCTTAAAAAAGCGCTGGTACTTGATGAAGCCCAGCTCGTAGGTGCTGCCCACCATCACGCTCAGCGTGTTCATGGCGTTGCCGATGGTCACGCCCTTCTGCATGGCCAGCTCGTTGTCAATCTTCAGCTCGTACTGCGGGTAGTCGGCCGAGAAGAAGGTGAACAGGCCCGCCAGCTCCGGGCGCTTTTTCAGCTTGGCCATGAACTCCTCGTTCACTTTTTCCAGGGCCTTGTAGTCGCCGGTGCCGGTTTTGTCCAGCAGCTGCAGCTGGAAGCCGCCCGCCGCGCCGTAGCCCGGCACGGCCGGCGGCTCGAAAAATTCGATGGTCGCGCCGGGAATCTCGTGCGCTTTTTTCTCCAGGTTCCCGATGATGTCGGCGATGGACTCCTTGCGCTCCGACCACGGCTTCAGGTCCAGCAGCAAGGTGCCGGCGTTCGAGCCGCGGCCTTCGGTGAGCACCTCGTAGCCGGCCAGCGAAGAGATGTTGGCAATGCCGGGGATGTCCTTGGCCAGGCCGGCCAGGCGCTGCGACACGGCGTTGGTTTGCTCGAGCGTGGTGCCGGGCGGCGTCTGCACGATGGCGTAAATCAGGCCCTGGTCTTCGCTCGGGATGAAGCCCGCCGGCAGCCGGGCCGCAATGGCCCAGGTGCCCAGCCCGAAGGCCAGCAGCAGGGCGGCGGTAACGAGCCGGTTGGCCACAATCTTCTCCAGCAGGCCGGTGTAGGCGTTGGTCAGCCGGTCGAAGCCCCGGTTGAAGGCGTCGAAGAAGCGCTGGATGGGCGTTTTCTTCTTGGGCTGGCCGTTGTGGTTCTTCAGAATCATGGCGCACAGCACCGGCGTCAGGGTGAGGGCCACGAGGCCCGAAATGACGATGGCCGTGGCCATCGTAATCGAGAACTGCCGGTAGAAGATGCCCACCGGGCCGCTCATGAACGACACCGGGATGAACACGGCTGTCATCATGATGGTGATGCCGACGATGGCCCCGCTGATTTCGCCCACCACCTTGCGCACGGCATTGTAAGGCGAGAGGTGCTCCTGCTCCATCTTGGCGTGCACGGCCTCAATCACCACGATGGCGTTGTCCACCACGATGCCAATCGAGAGCACCAGGGCAAAGAGCGTAATCATGTTGATGGTGAGCCCGAAGGCCTGCATGGCCATGAACGAGCCCACCAGCGACACCGGCACGGCCAGGGCCGGAATCAGCGTCGAGCGCCAGTCGCCGAGGAACAGGAACACCACCAGGGCCACCAGAATGAAGGCGTCGCGCAGGGTGTGAATCACGTTCTCGATCGAGGCGTCGAGGAAGTTCGACACGTCGTAGGTGATTTTGTAGTCCATGCCGGGCGGGAAGCTGGTTTTCTTCAGCTCCTCCAGCTTGGCCTTCACTTCCTTGATTACGTCGCTGGCGTTGCTGCCGTAGGTCTGCTTGAGCACGATGGCCGCCGACGGGTACTGGTTCAGGTTGGAGTAGATGTCGTAGAACTCCGAGCCCAGCTCCACGTTGGCCACGTCTTTCAGGTGCAGGCTTTCCCCGTTGGGGTTGGCCCGCAGCACCACGTTCTTGTACTGCTCCACGTCGTTGAAGCGGCCCTGGTAGCTCAGCACGTACTCCAGCGACTGCGCCTGCCCGCCGTCGGAGCGGCCGATGCGGCCCGGCGAGCCAATCACGCTCTGCTCGCCCAGGGCCTTCATCACGTCGTCCACAGAGATGCTGTAGGCCCGCATGCGGTCGGGCTTCAGCCACACGCGCATGGCGTACTGCCGGCTGCCCAGGATGTTGGCCCGGCCGATGCCGCTCAGGCGCTGCAACTCGGGCAGCATGTTCACGCCGGCAAAGTTGAACAGGTACTTCATGTCCGTGTTCTTGTCCTTGCTGTACAAGTTCACGTACATCAGCATGTTGGGCACCACGCGGTTCACCACCACGCCTTCGCGCTGCACCAGCTCGGGCAAGCGGTTGAGCACCTGCGCGATGCGGGTGTTCACGTTCACCACGGCCTGGTCGGGGTCGGTGCCCAGGTTGAACACAATCTGGATGTTGGCCTCGCCGGCGCTCACGGCGTCGGAGGTCATGTACTTCATGCCCGGCACGCCGTTTACGGCCTGCTCCAGCGGAATCAGCACCGATTCGGTGAGCACCTTGGCGCTGGCCCCGGGGTAGGCCGCGCTCACCATCACCAGGGGCGGCGAAATCTCCGGGAACTGCGAGGTGGGCAGCTTAAAAATGGCCAGCACGCCCATCAGGATGATAACCACCGAGATAACAATGGCAAATACGGGCCGACGAATGAATTTGCTAAACATACGTTAGATTAGCTGTTAGCCAATAGCTTATAGCTATTAGCTATGTTCTGGAAAATCCGCCAGCCACTACCTGCCCGCCCACCGCTTGCCCAAAGGCTAACCGCTAACAGCCAGTGGCTAACAGCTAAAAACCTACTCGCTGTACGCCTTCAGGTGCGAGATAACCGCCTGCGGGGCCCGGTAGTCGAAGCTGATTTTGTCGCCGTCCTTCACCTTGCGCAGGCCTTCCAGCAGAATCCGGTCGGTGGCGGCGAGGCCGGACTTGATGGCGTACAGGTCGGGCATTTCGGAGGCGATGCGCACCTCCCGCTGGTGCACCACGTTGTTTTTATCGACCACGAAAACGTACTTCTTCTCCAGAATCTCGAACGTGGCTTTCTGCGGGATGAGCAGGGCGTTTTTCAGCGGCACCGTCATGAGCACGCTGCCGGTTTCGCCGTTGCGCAGCAGCCCCTCGGGGTTGGGGAAAGTGGCCCGGAAGGCGATGTTGCCGGTTTCGTTGTTGAAATCGGCCTCCACGGTCTGCACCACGCCGGTCTGGTTGAACACCTCGTCGTTGGCCAGTAGCAGCTTCACTTTCTCGGCGCTGTCGTGGGCCTTGGCGTGCTCCTTATAGGCCAAGTACTCCGCTTCCGGCACGTTGAAATAAACCCACATCTTGCTGTTGTCCGAGAGCGTGGACAGCAAGTCGCCCTCGTTGACCACGCTCCCCTGCCGGGCCTGGAAGTGGTCCATGATGCCGTTGAAGGGGGCTTTGATGGCCGTGAACTGCAGGTGGGTCTGGGCCAGCGACACGTCGGCCCGGGCCTTGTCGAACTTGGCCTGGGCCAGCGCCAGCTCGTTCCGCGACACGATGTTGCTGTCGGCCAGGCTTTTCGTGTTCCGGTACTCCATGCCCACGTAGTTGGCCTCGGCCTGCGACTTGCGCAGGTCGGCCTGGTAAATCAGGGGCTGAATCTGGAACATGGGCTGCCCCTGGTGGACGCTCTGCCCCTCGTCCACGAATATCTTTTGCAGGTAGCCTTTTTCCATCGCCCGCAGCTCGACGCGCTGCAAGGCGTGAATCTGCGCCACGTACTCTTTGGTAACAGTCGTGTCCCTTGCTAGTGGACTGGTAACCAATAATTTAATTTGCTCCTCCTTTTCCTCTTTCTTGCTCGTGCAGCCCGTGTAGCAGCACGCGGCACCCAGGCCCATAAACAGGAACATTTTCTTTGCGAAGACCATAAGTACCGTAGTTGGTGAGGAACAATTGCAGGAAATGCGGGGGGTGGGGGCGCGGGCCGGCCGGCCACGGCGAGCCCGCGCTTGCTTGCCAGGCCCGTGCTGGTGGTGTCGTCCGGCCAAAAACCCGGCGCAACGGCTGTCGTCCCCATCCCATTGAATCCATCAGGGGGATGGATTCGCCAAATAATTATATTCTACATGCTTTACAGTCAGCTTTACCCAGGCGGCCCGGGGCCGCTGAACGCCAGCGAAAACGCTGGTTCCGATTTAATTCTGTGAGAGCAGGCCCGTGGGAATATGCCGAAGCGGTGCCGCTTGCAGTGCATGGTGGGTGATGCAAAGCACTGACTCACTACATTAAAATAGCATGAATTTTAGCAAGTAAAAAAGCAAAAAACCCCGCGCAATCGTATGTGCGGCCCCTTTTTCCGCCATAATTCATGTTCGTACCAACCCCAGTGCCATGCGCTGGTTCCGGGCAGCGCCTATTCGGTGCGGGGCTGCAAAAGCTTAGCCACAAGGCCGGTCCAGCCGGTTTGGTGGCCGGCCCCCAGGCCCTGGCCGGTGTCGCCGTGGAAATACTCGTGGAAGAGCAGGTAATCTTTGAAATGCGGGTCGGTTTGCTGCTGCATGTCGGTGCCGAAGCAGGGGCGGTGGCCGCTGGCGTCGCGCAGAAACAGCTTGGTAAGCCGGTCGATGAGCTGGTGGGCGATGTCGAGCAGGGTGGTGTACTGGCCGCTGCCGGTGGGGTACTCCACCTTGAAATCGTCGCCGTAGTAGTGGTGGAAGCGCTGCAGGCCCTCGATGAGCAGGTAGTTGACCGGGAACCACACGGGGCCCCGCCAGTTGGAGTTGCCGCCGTAGAGGCTGGTCGTGGACTCGCCGGGCTCGTAGCCCACCGTGAACGACTTCTCGGCCGAGCGGAACACGTAGGGGTGGTCGAGGTGGTACTTCGAGAGGGCCCGCACGCCGTGGTCCGAGAGGAACTCGGCCTCGTTGAGCATCCGGCGCAGCAGGGCCTTGAGGCGGTGGCCGCGCAGCAGCGAGAGCAAGTGGCGGGTGCCCTGGCCGGGCTCCTGCCAGCGGCTCACCAAGGCGGCCAAATCGGCGCGGTTGGCCAGGGTCCAGGTCATGCGGGCCAGGAAGTGCGGGGCGTTTTGCAGCAGCTCGTCGTCGAGCACCTCCACCGCAAAAATCGGAATCAGCCCCACCATCGAGCGCACCTTCAGCGGCGTGCGGCCTTTATCGGGGGTATTCAGCACGTCGTAGTAAAACTCGTCTTCCTCGTCCCACATGTCGATGTCCTGGGGCCCGTAGCCGGTCATGGCCTGCGCGATGCCCAGGAAGTGCTCGAAAAATTTGCAGGCCATGTCCTCGTACACGGGGTTGGTCTGGGCCAGCTCCAGGGCCATGCGCATCAGGTTGAGGGCGTAGAGGGCCATCCAGGCCGTGCCGTCGGCCTGCTCGATGTAGCCGCCGAAGGGCAGCGGGGCCGAGCGGTCGAACACCCCGATGTTGTCGAGGCCCAGGAAGCCGCCCTCGAAGATGTTGTGCCCGTTGGTGTCTTTGCGGTTCACCCACCAGGTAAAGTTCAGCAGCAGGCGGTGGAACACGGTTTGCAAAAAGGCCACGTCGCCGTCGTCGCCGCGCTGCTTCTGGTCCATTTTGAACACCCGGAACGTGGCCCAGGCGTGCACCGGCGGGTTCACATCGCCGAGCTGCCACTCGTAGGCCGGCAGCTGGCCGTTGGGGTGCATGTAGCGGTCTTCGCACAGCAGCCGGAGCTGGTCCTTGGCAAACTCCACGTCCACCAGCGCCAGCGGAATGGCGTGGAAGGCCAGGTCCCAGGCCGCGTACCAGGGGTATTCCCAGTTGTCGGGCATCGACACGATGTCCATGTTGCGCAGGTGCCGCCAGGCGGCGTTGCGCCCCTGCTGGTGCTCCTCCGACGGCGCCGGCCGGTTGGGGTCGCCGTCGAGCCAGCGGGCCACGTCGTAGTAGTAAAACTGCTTGCTCCACAGCATGCCGGCCAGCGCCTGGCGCTGCACGTTGCGGGCGTCGGCGTCGGGCAGGTCGTGCTGCAAGTCCGCGTAAAAGGCGTCGGCTTCCTGCTGGCGCAGGGCAAACAGGGCGTCGAAATCGGCAAACGGCGCGGCCAGGCCGTCGGGGCCCAGGCGCAGGCGCAGCGTCTGGCCTTCGCCCGGCGCCACGCTGAGCACGTAGTGCGCGGCGGCCTTGGTGCCGCTGCGGTCGGGGTTCACGGCCCCGGCGTTGCCCTCCACCAAGTGCTCGTGCAGCCCGTCTTTGAAGAACTTGACGGCCGGCGGGGCGGGGGCCCCGTGCAGGCGCGGCGAGTTGGTTTCGTTGTCGCAGAACAGCAGCTCGGGGTCCCCGTCGGCGTACAGGGCCAGGCCGGGCAGGGCGCGGTGGCCCACGGCGATGCGCCCCGGCCCGGTGGCCCGCAGCGTGGGCTCGTAGGCGTCGTCGCCCCACGACCACGTGTTGCGGAACCACGCCGTGGGCAGCACGTGCAGCGGGGCCGCCTGCGCCCCCCGGTTGTGCACGCTCAGGCGGATGAGCACGTCCTGGGGCCCGGCCTTGGCGTATTCAATGAACACGTCGAAGTACCGGTTGTCGAGAAACGCGCCGGTATCGCCCAGCTCAAACTCGGGGTCGAGGCGGGTGCGGGCAGCGTTTTTCGCCACCAGCGCGTCGTAAGGAAACTTCTGCTGCGGGTACTTGTACAGCATCCGCATGTAGCTGTGGGTGGGCGTGTTGTCGAGGTAGTAGTACGCTTCCTTCACGTCTTCGCCGTGGTTGCCCTCGGGCCCGCTCAGCCCAAACAGCCGCTCCTTGAGGATGTGGTCTTCCCCGTTCCAGAACGCCGGCGCGAAGCACAGCAGCTGCTGGTCGTCGCAGAGGCCGCCCAGGCCCTCCTCGCCCCAGCGGTAGGCGTAGGAGCGGGCCTCCTCGTGGGTGGTGAAGCGCCAGGGGTCGCCGCCCGCCGAGTAGTCTTCGCGCACCGTGCCCCACTGCCGCTCGGCCAGGTACGGCCCAAACGTGCGCCAGGGGGCCACTTCGCGCAGCCGTTCGTGTTCAGCACTCATGCTTGAGAATTAAAAATGAAAAATTAAGAATTAAAAATGAAGCCGGAAAGATGAGAAACAAGCCTTGCGGTTCCACCCGCGCCCCTCGTTTTTGTTTCATTTTTAATTCTCCATTTTTAATTGAAAATCAGCCGCCGGTGGCGAAGCCCGGGTACAGCGTCATGCCGCCGTCCATAAAAATCGTCTGGCCGGTGATGTAGTCGGCCTCGTCGCAGCAGAGCCAGGCGGCGAGGCCGGCAATGTCCTCGGTCACGCCCACCCGGTCGTAGGGGATGAGCTTGAGCAGGGCCGTTTCGGCTGCGGGCGTGCTCCAGGCCGAGGTGTTGATGGGCGTTTTGATGGCCCCCGGCCCGATGCTGTTCACCCGGATTTTGTGGGGGGCCAGCTCCTGGGCGGTGCTTTTCATGAGCTGCATGATGCCGCCCTTGCTGGTGGCGTAGTTGGCGTGCCCGGCCCACGGAATGACCTCGTGCACGCTGCTGGTGTGCAGAATTACGCCCGTGGCCCGCGCCACGTCGGGCTGGGGCCCCCGGCGCAAAAACTCGCGGGCCGCCTCGCGCGAGCACAGGAACTGCCCGGTCAGGTTCACGTCAATCACGCGCTGCCACTGGGCCAGGCTCATGTCCACGAAGGCCGCGTCCTGCTGCAAGCCGGCGTTGTTCACCAGCACGTGCAGCGTGCCGCACTGCTGCACGATGCGGGCAAACATGGCCTGCACCTGGTCTTCCTTGCTCACGTCGGCCGCCACGGCAAAGGCCTGCCCGCCGGCGTCGGCAATGGCCTTCACCACGGCATCGGCCTGGTCGGAGGGCCCCCCCGGGTAGTTGACGAACACGGTGGCCCCGTCGGCGGCAAACTGCCGGGCGATGCCCGCCCCGATGCCGGAGCTGGCCCCCGTGACGAGGGCGATTCGATTCTGTAAGCGCATGTTTTTAAGGAGGCTGGTGGAGTGAGACGGCAAACCGGACGCCCCGGGCTGCCCGCACAAACGGCCCCAAGGCTCGCAAGGTTAGGTGAAATTTTGGTGAAGATGCTGGCGGTAAATGGCTTACCAGCCGCTGCTACTGCGGGCCAACGCCTTGGGGCCTAAAGGGCCAGCACCACGCTGCCGGCCACAATCAGACCCGCGCCCAGGGCGCTGCGCCAGGTCAGGGCCTCGCCCAGAAACCCCACCGCCAGCCCGATGGCCAGCGCCACGCTCAGCTTGTCGATGGGGGCCACCTTGCTCACGGGTCCCAGCTTTAGGGCCCGGAAGTAGCACAGCCACGAGGCCCCCGTGGCCAGCCCCGACAGCCCCAGAAACAGCCACGTGCGCCCCGTGAGGGCTGGTAGGCCCGCCGTGGCCCCGCGCCCGATGGCGATGCCCCAGGCCAGCAGGAGGATGACCACCGTGCGGATGGCCGTGGCCAAATCCGAATCGACATCCTTAATGCCAATTTTGGCAAAAATGGCCGTGAGGGCCGCGAACACGGCCGAAAGCAGGGCGTAGGGGAGCCAGGGTGCCATAGGTGGGGGAATGCGGGAAAAATGCGTAGATGGTAGCCCGGCGCAGTGGTCCGGCGACTTTTTTCGTCGTCGGGCCACTCTGACGATTGAACAGCGGCCCCGCGCAGTAGCCAGAGTGGCCCGACGACGGAAAAAGTCGCCGGACCACCCCGTTCCGCAGCTGCGCCAAAATGCATACGCGCATTTCGCTTCGCCCGCTCAGCCGTTATTCACGCAACGGGTTTTATTTAGCCGCCATGAAAAAACTCATCCTTTTGAGCGTGTGCCTGCTGGCCCTCGCCACGCGGCCCGCCGCCGCCCAGACGACAACCCCGGACATTGTGGTGGTGCGAATAGCCGGCGATGGTAATTCGACGCAACTCGTGGTCACGCGCGGGGAGGGCAAAAGCGAGAAAATAGAATTCCCAAGCGGACGGACGGATAAGCAGTTAATGGCCGCTAGCGAGGGCTACTATAAGGTGTTAAGTGCCTTGTACCGCGAAGGGTACGTGTTGAAAAGTACTTTTACTACTGGAACGTTCTATACCACGCTGGTACTTGACAAAATTCGCTGAGGTTTAGAGGTGGAGCTATGAACTTCCAAGAAAAATCCCGCCCCCGATGCAGCAAAACGCGCCGTTCTGCTGTTACCGAATCATGTCCTCCCTTCCCGCCGACCCCGCCTTCCGCCGGCCCGACCTGCTGCGCCTCGACTACGACACCTACCGGGCCCTGCCGGCCATTGCCAACTCCGACCTCTCGCGCCTGCGCGACGCCCTCGACGGCCGCCCCCCGCGCACCGACGGCGGCAACTCCGGGGCCCTCAGCTTCGGCACCGCCTTCCACACCGCCCTGCTCGAACCCACCGACTACCAGCCCGGCCAGCCCGGCCTGAACGACACGCTGGTCTGGTGGCTGGTGGAGGGCGTGAAGCTCAACGCCGAGTTGAACCGCCTGCTCGAAGCCGGCACGCCCGAGCCCAGCGTGCTCTTCACCGAGCCCCAGACCGGCACCCTCTGCAAGCTGCGCGCCGACTTGGTGGTGGACGTGCCCGGCGAGCCCTACACCGTCGTCGACTTCAAAACCACCAGCGCCCGCGACGCCGACCACTTCCGCTGGCAGTGCTCGGCCTACGACTACGACCGCCAGGCCGCCTTCTACACCGATGCGCTGGGGGCCGGGCGGTTCTTGCTGGTGGGCGTGCAAAAAGCAGAGCCCTTCGGCGTATTTCCCCTCGAAGTAACCGACCAGCTGCTGGCCGAGGGCCGCGAGAAATACCAGCGCCTGTTGCGCCTGCTGCGGGCCCCCGCCACTGCGCCCGCCTACCGCGCCGAGGCCGTGCAAGCCGCCGTGGAGGCCCTGGGCCTGGGCCACGACTAAACAAAAAAGCCCACCAGGCTACTCCCTTGGGGCCGCGACGCACTGGCTGCGTCGCGGCCCCGTGCGTTTGGGCCAAGCCTATGGCCCGGGCGAGGCCATCCATAAAAGGAAATAATAGTTAACTTTTTATTGTAAAAGTTATAAAAAATATTTTTGAGTTAGTAATACACTTTCTTCTTTTATCGGTAAAAAATACTGTTCATCTAGATTTTATGGTCATTAGTCGTGCAATATTCACTTTATTTGCAAAATGTTTCAAGTTTTATGAACCGGATATAATATAATTTGTATTCGAATTTTATCTCTTCTTATTATATGAAAAAAACGCTTACTCAGTGGCTTATTCCAACGCTTTTGCTCTGCCTCACCAGTTGGTCGGGCCGGGCGCAATACTTATTTAAGGACGCGCCCGACGTCAACTCCAACGGGCTGGGGCCCTACACCCAGAACTTCGATGCGCTGGCCGGCACCAAGGCCCTTTTCAACAGCAACGTCACCCTGCCGGGCGTGTACGCCCGGTTCACGCTCGACGGCTCCCCGACGGAGTATGAGTCCTCAACCCGCGGCTCGGGTGCCCAGGCCAAGCTGGGCCCCAACAACGGTTCGGAGGGCCCCAACCCCGTCAGCAGCGTGGACGCGGACGGCACCCCGCACGGGGCCGCCTGGTACCACTTCGGCCAGGACGGGGGCACCGACCGGGCCCTGGGCGGCATTGCCTCCACCAACGTGGCGGCGGGCAAGGGCTACGTGGGCATCCGGCTGAAAAACGCTTCCAGCAAAGTGATTAAAAACCTGGAGGTGATGTACGCCATGGAGCAGTGGTACAACTCCAGCAAAACCCAGGCCGCCAACGTGACCGTGGACTACCAGCGGGCCACGACCGGCATCACGTCGCTGGTGGCGGGCACCTGGACGCCCATTGCCGCGCTCGGCGTGGCGGCCCCGTCCACTTCCACGGCCATTGCCCCGCTCAACGGCAACGCCGCCACCAACCGGCGCGTGATGCAGTACACCCTGGTGGGCCTGAACCTGGCCGCGGGCGAGGAAATCATGATTCGCTTCGGCTACGTGTTCAACTCGGGCACCAACGGCAACGGCCTGAGCATCGACGACGTGGCCATCACCCCGGAAACGAACATCTTCTACTCGTCGGCCGCCGACGCTGCCGCCCTGAACGCGCTGGCCAGCTGGGGCACCAACGCCGACGGCACGGGCCCGCACCCGCTCAACCTCACCACCGACAACACCACGTACTACGTGCAGGGCACCACGACGCTCCTCAACCGCCTCGGCGCGGGTGCGTGGGCGGTGAGCGGGGCCAACTCGAAGATCATCGTGGGCACGCCCACCGTGCCGGCCACGCTCTACGTGGGGCCCGCCGCCGCCACGCAGGGCACCGTGGACGTGGGCCCGGGCTCGACGCTGCAAATCGCGCAGGCCAGCGGCACCTTTGCCCTGGGGGCCCTCAACCCCACCAGCACGGTGGAATACCTGAGCGCCGCCGCGCCCCAAAGCGTGAGCGGCGGCAGCTACGGCACCCTCCGGCTGACGGGCCTGGGCCCCAAAAACCTGGCGGGCCCCGCTTTGGTGGGCACCGCCCTGGCGTTTGATGCCCTGGCGGCCGCCCCGCTGGCCCTCAACGACAACGACTTGCTGCTGCTGAAAGGGGCCGCCCTCACGGGCCCGGCCGTGGCCGGCACGCTGTTCGTGACCAACGGCCGGGGCAGCCTGCGCCGCACCGTGAGCAGCGACGGCGTGGGCGTGCTGTTTCCGGTGGGCACCGCGGCCGGCACCTACACCCCGGCCACCCTGAGCCAGACCGCCGCCCAGTCGGAGGATACCTACAGCGTGCGGGTGGCCGACAACGCGTACCCCGGCTACGACGCCACGGGCACCGGCGCGGGCCCCGCGGTGGCCACCCAAATCGTGAAGAAAACCTGGCTCGTGGCCGAAGAAGTGCCCGGCAGTTCCAGCATCACCCTCGGCCTGCAGTGGAGTGCCGCCGATGCCAGCCCCGATTTCCTGACCGCCTCGGCCCACGTGAACCACTACTACAACGGGGCCTGGGATACGTACAACGCCACCCTGGGGGCCGCTGCGGGCACCGGGGCCGGCGCGTGGGCGGTGGCGCGGCCCGGCATCACCAGCTTCTCGCCGTTCGCCGTGTCGTCGCGCCCCACCGGGGCCCTGCCCGTTGAGCTGACCAGCTTCGCGGCCCAGCGCAGCGGGGCGGCCGTGGCCTGCGCCTGGGCCACGGCCAGCGAAAAAAACAGCCGTTCTTTCGCCGTGGAGCGCAGCGCCGACGGCCGCACGTTCGGGGCCCTGGGCGTGGTGGCCGCCGCCGGCACCAGCAGCGGCCCCCGCGCCTACCGCTTTGCCGACGAGCACCCGCTGCCGGGCCTGGCCTACTATCGCCTGCGCCAAATCGACCTCGACGGCACCGAGGCGTTCTCGCCAGTGGTGACCGTGGCGGCCCCGGCCGTAGCGGGCCCGCCGGTGGTGGTGCCCAACCCGGGCACGGGCCAGTTCGCGGTGCTGCGGGCCGATGGCCAGCCCCTGGCCGGCGCGGGCGTGGTGCGCAACGCCCTGGGGGCCGTGGTGCTGCGCCTGCCGGAGCCCGGGGCCACCGGCCCCGCCGCGTTCGACCTGAGCGGCCAGCCGGCGGGCCTGTACCTGTTGCAGCTGCAAACCCCCACCGGCCTGCAAACCTTGCGCGTGGTTAAGCGCTGAGAAGCTTCTGTTTGCCAGCCTTCGCGCAGCGTAGCGGCGCATGCCAGCGGCTCGGGTTTGAACGTCGCCTCTGCGCATCGTTCAAGCTCGAACTGCCAGGGTGCGCCGCTACCTCGTTTTAGGGATTAAAAATTCGGGTGGTGGTCTAAAACGGGGTGGTCCGGCGAATTGCCCGAAGGGCTTCGTTGGGCCACTCTTATCCTTGGGCAGGGGCCCGTTCAATCGCCAGAGTGGCCCGACGACTAGAAAAGCCGCTGGACCCACCCCATTTTGGACCACCAAAATTCGCCAGAACTGCTGCTAGGCACCGAAGCCCGGCATTTTATTCACCAACCCGCACCATCAAGTTCATAGCACTAGCACGGCGAACGGATTCCGGATTGCTAACAAGCCGCTAAATCGAGTCCAGGCCCTCGGCGGCCAGCTCGCGCAGCACTTCGCGCAGGCCCGCGGTTTCGCGCAGCTGCTGGCCCACTTGCTGCACGTACTCGGCCTCGGCCCGCAGGTCGCGCTTGATTTGGCGCAGCTCCAGCTCGCGCTTTTTGCCCGTGGCGGCGCTGGCCAGGCCATCGGAGCCGTATTGCAGCGCGTTGAGCTGGTTTTTAAGGTCGATTTGCTGGCGGTGCAGGGCCTGGGTGTACTCGATGAGCACGTCGGCATCGGCCGCGTCGGCGTGGGCCGAGTCGGCCATCAGTTGCAGCAGGGCGTAAAGGTCGCCGGTCTCGTAAGCGGCCGTTATTTCCTGCATCAGCTCGGTTTTGGCGCGCTGCTGGGCGGGGTCGCGCTCCAGGTCGGGGTGGTGGGTGCGGGCGAGCTGGCGGTACACGGTTTTGGCGCTGGTTTGCAGCCGCTGCTGGTCGGCGCGGGCAGCCAGGGTAGTGGCCTCGGCCAGGCGCTGGGCCCGGGCCTGCTGGCGGGCCTGGGCTGCCTGCTCCTGGGCCGAAGGGGGCGGGGCGGGGGCCCCGGCGGGGGCTTCAGCCGGGGCCCCCGCCGGGCGCGGCGCGGCGTATTTGGCCACCATCGCCGCCTCGTCCTCCCCGAACCGCGCGATGAGGGCCCCGGCGTTGCCCACGATGAACTGGGCAATCTGCTGCTCCTCCAGGCGGCTGAAGTAGGGCGTCAGCAGGGCCCCTTCCAGCGGCGCGTACAGCGCCCGCCGGGCCGCTACTACGGCCGCCGCCGCGGGCCCCACCTGCTGCCAGTAGCGCTGGCGGGCCGCGGCGCGGGCTTCCTGCGCCGCCTGCACCTGCGCCCGCAGCCCCTCCAGCGCCAGCAGCGCCCGCCGAAACGCGGCCTGGGCCAGGCTGCCCGGCGCGCAGGCCTCGGCCAGGGTGACGGGCACGCGCACCGGCGCGGGTAGGGCATGAGTGGAGGCGGTGAGTTTTTTCATGGCAACGGCAGCGGGTAAATAACGCCTAGCTACGGCCAAAGGTTGAACGCCACCCGAAACGTGTTGCAGTGCGCGTCCACGATGTCGGCCAGCCGCTCGGAGTAGCCGCCGCCCATGCTCACGGCCACCGGCAGGGCCCGGGCGCGGCACAGGCCCAACACCAACTCGTCGCGCTGCTGGCAGCCGGCGGGCGTCAGGGCCAGCTTGCCCAGCTTGTCGGTGGCCAGCACGTCCACCCCCGCTTGGTAGAAGACAAAGTCTGGCCGCACGCGGTCCACCAGGGGCCCCAGCGTGTCGGATAAAATGCGCAGATACTCCGCATCGCCGGTGCCCAGCGCCAGCGGAATATCCAGATCGGAGTGTTCCTTGCGCAGCGGGTAGTTGGCCCCGGCGTGCATCGAAAACGTGAACACCCGCGGCTCGGCGCGGAAAAGGGCGGCCATACCGTCGCCCTGGTGCACGTCCAAATCCACGACGAGCACCTGCCGGGCCAGCCCGTGCGCCAGCAGGTGCGCGGCGGCAATGGCTTGGTCGTTGAGCACGCAAAACCCCTCGCCGCGGTCGGCAAAGGCGTGGTGGGTGCCGCCGGCCAGGTTCAGCCCGATGCCGTGTTGCAAGGCCCCCAGTGCCGATTGCAGCGTGCCCGCGCTGCTGCTCAGCGAGCGGCGCACCAGCTGCGGGCTCTGCGGCAGCCCCAGATTGCGCACCTCGCGGGCCGAGAGCTGCAAGTCGCGCACCCGGTGCCAGTAATCGGTGGTGTGCACCCGCAGCACGTCGGCCTCGGCGCACAGCCCGGGCTCGTAAAAATCTTCCGGCGCGGCCACGCCCTGCCACAGCAGCTGCTCCCGGATCAGGGCGTATTTGGCGATGGGAAAGCGGTGCCCGGCGGGCAAATCCAGCGTGTAGTGGTCGGAAGTGGCAAGGCGCGGCATTGGGGCCCTTAAACGGGGTGCGTAAAATAAGGAACAATGTAAAGGTAACCCGGCCGCTTCCGGGTTGGTACAACATTCTGGTGACGTAACCAGATTAAAAGCAATATGAAATTGTATTGAGTTAGTCGCGCTCAATTCCGGCAAACGCTAATTATTATTCGGCGAAATAAATTTATTTTAAAATATTTTAGAAATTATTTGCGCAATTAGAATTAATGTCTAACCTTTGTCGCACCAAAAGCAAACAGCCATGTACCGCCACCTGACACTCACCAGCAATTCGGATAAGACGCAGCCAGAACGGCTGTTTCTGCTCGGTACGTTTGCCTGATTTCAGCCCCGCTGAAACCCGACACCGCCCGAGCCCATAACGCTCGGGTTTTTTGTTGTTAGCCGGTTATCAACCGCTTACCCATTCAATCCATGCATCCACGCCGCCCCAGTTGCCTGCCCCAGCCTTCCCAGCGCCGGCCCGATCGTGGCCAGCTGAACCGGCGCGACCGTGCTTTTCTCTTTTCCTGGCTGCGCTGATAATCCGGCGCAAATCACGCGAAACAGCAGAGCCCGGTCCACTAAAACCGGGCTTTTTCGTGTCGTTTATTCTCAAATAAAACCCGGTTTTATTTGCCAGGAAAAAGTGCGTCCAATCGAAACTAACAATTAATTCCGCCGCAATAAAACGACCCGCTGGAATAAATAATTGAAAAATATCTACTCCGTTTCCTGCCCTTAATCCTTCAATAATTCCCACCATGCGCTTCAACTTCTTCTCCCGCGCCGCCGCCCCCGTGGTGAACCACGAAGGGGCCCCGGCCTTCGCCCTCACGCCGCAAATGGAGCTGTACGCGGCCGTGGCCACGGCCGCGCTCAGCGACCAGTTCTACGAAAAAGCCGACGTGCGCTTGCTGCGCTTGCGGGCCCTGGTAGCCGCCAACGAGCCGCTGTTTGTGGCGCGGCTGGCGGTGTACGCCCGCGAGCACCTGCACTTGCGCTCGGTGCCCCTAGTGCTGTGCGTGGAACTGGCCCGCCACCACCGCGGCGACGGCCTCGTGAGCCGCTTGGTGGCCCGCGTGGTGCAGCGCCCCGACGAAATCACGGAGCTGCTGGCTTGCTACGCCCAGGCCAACGGCCGCAGCGGCCCCAAAACCCTCCACCGCCTCTCCAAGCAGCTGCAAAAAGGCTTGGCGCTCAGCTTCAACCGGTTCGACGGCTACCAGCTGGCCAAGTACGACCGCGAAGGGGCCGTGCGCCTGCGCGATGCGCTCTTTTTGGTGCACCCGCCTGCGAAAGACGCGGCCCAGCAAGCCCTGTTCGACCAGTTGGTGCGCGGCGAGCTGCCCACGCCCTACACCTGGGAAACCGAGCTGTCGGCCGCCGGCCAGCGCGCCTACGCCACCGAGGCCGACCGGCACGCGGCCATCCGCACCACCTGGGAGGCCCTGATTACCAGTGGCAAGCTGGGCTACATGGCCCTGCTGCGCAACCTGCGCAATATCCTCGCCGCCGATGTGTCGGCGGTGGCCCTGGCGCAGGTGGAGGCCACCCTGGCCGACGCCCAAGCCGTGGCGCGGAGCAAGCAGCTGCCGTTCCGTTTCCTGGCCGCCTACCGCGAGGTGAAGGCCCTGCCCGGCGGCCGCGTGGCGGGGGTGCTCACGGCCCTGGAAACGGCCCTGGCGCACAGCGCGGCCAACCTGCCCGGCTTCGGCCCCGCCACCCGCGTGGTGGTGGCCTGCGACGTGTCGGGCTCGATGCAGCAACCCATTTCGGCGCGCAGCAAAGTGCTGCTCTACGACGTGGGCCTGGTGCTGGGCATGTTGCTGCACAGCCGCTGCCAGCACGTGGTGGCCGGCATGTTCGGCAACACCTGGAAGCGGGTGGCGCTGCCCCGGGGCCCCGTGCTGCGCAACGTGGAGGAGTTCTACCGCCGCGAAGGCGAGGTGGGCTACGCCACCAACGGCTACCTGGTGGTGCAGGACCTGCGCCAGCGCCGCGAGGCGGTGGACAAGGTGATGATTTTCACCGACTGCCAGCTCTGGAACAGCCAGTGGGACAGCAGCAACTCGCTGGCCCGGGAATGGGCCGAATACCGCCGCACCGTGGCCCCCCACGCCCGCCTCTACCTCTTCGACCTGGCCGGCCACGGCACGGCCCCGCTCGAAGTGCGCCCCGAGCACGGCGTGGCCCTCGTCGCCGGCTGGTCCGACAAAGTGTTCGACGTGCTGGTGGCCCTGGACAACGGCGGCTCGGCCCTCACCGAAATCGAAAAAATTGAATTGTAAACCTGTTAAAAGCGGCCGGGCATTAAAGCGGAACCCCCGGCCGCCGCGGCGCAAGGTGCCGTAGGCGGGCCTTACTTCGCCGGTGCCGGGCGGGCCGCCGCGGCGGCGGGAGTTCGATTCCCCTCATCCTGTGGGTCCGCCATTCGTTGCCCTTGTTTACCCCGAATTAATTAATAAAATGCGGCCCTGGGAATGACTTATTTAATTGTTAAAGCGGCCGTCATTCCCAGGTTAATTTCTGAATTATGTCACGAATATATCCCTTATTCATTCATTGATTAGCCATGCAAAAAATAACCAGATTATATGTTGCCAGTCAATAAGTTATTGATTTACTAACGGTTAATAACGAACAGCTTAAAAAACTTCTGCGATTGGGAAGACGGCTGCGCAATTCGGCGCAGTCGCCGGCCGGGACGGTGCCACGGCGTGGCCCGTCCCAACCCGGCTGCATCCGCACGGTTCAGGTGCCGTAGATGGGCGTTACTTCTGGTCGTTTCCGGCGCCCCACCCGGCGCTGTGGGTTCGAGCCCCGGCCCGGAATTTCGGTTTCGGACGAAACTATACGCCCGCCGACTGTCGCCCTGAATTTTTCGGATAATAATTAAATCGAAGTACGTTTCCGGGTGGGTGCCGTAGCCGGGCCTTCCTTCGCTCCAAATTAGGGGCGGCCGCGGGTTCGACTCCCGAAGTGCTGCCGCAAGGCAGGGCGAATGCGCAGTGGTAGGGCCGCCCCAGCTGGCCGGGCGACTGTTGCCCCAACCGGAAACAAAAGCTTGCATTGGCTGCCGTAGGCAGGTGCTACTTCGGGTACTATTCCGCAAGGAGTGCGGGTTCGAATCCCGCCCCGCCGCATGAAAACGGTGGGTGGCGAAACGGCTAGACGCGCAGTAAAAAACACCCGCCGCTTTTTGCCCCAATACTTCCTAAGCCAACCCCCGCCGGGTGCCGTAGCCCGGCCATACTTCGCACTCTTAATGCCCAGGTCGCGGGTTCGAGTCCCGCCGGAAGTGGCCGCCAGGCCGCTTCCGTAGCTCAGTGGCAGAGCAGGACTAGACGGCCGGGCGCTTGTTGCCCCGGCGGGGGAAGGCGTTGGAAAGGTGCCGTAGCGCAGCCATCCTTCGTACTGAAAAAACCAAGCAGCTGCGCGTTTTTTGCCCTTCTCAACGTCATTTTTTTACCACCATTCCGATGGCTCAACCGACCCATTTATCATGCTCAACGACCACCCCCAATACTTCCGCTTCGCTAAATTATTCCGTCATTTTTCACTGGCTGCCGGGCTTTGTGCCCGCGCTTCTGCTCCATGTCTAACCGCAACAAACCCATCTCGGCCGGCGCTGCACGCACGCAGCGGGCCCTGATCGTGCTGACCGGGCACGCGAACTGGCGCAACTGGTCGCCGGTCCGGCAAATTGAATTTATTTTTTCCGCTGAGTCAACCCCGGATTTTTACGCGCAATTCGCCCGCAATTCCCTGCTGAGCGAGCTCTATGCCCACTGCGTAGCCGGCCGCCCGGCCGACGCGCAGTGCCGCAGCAAAGCGTTTCTGCTGGCCCTGGCCAGCCGGCGCAGCGCCCTGCTGGAACGGCCCGACCTGGCCGGGGCCCTCGGGGCGCTCTGCACGCACTACGGCTCGCGGCAGCGCGAGCTGGCGGACTGGACGCCGCACCGCAAAAACGTGCATTTCCAGCTCGAAAGCCTCGTGCGCCACCTGTTCGACCGGTACGGCGACGTACTGGCCTGGGTGATCGGGGCCTGGACGGCTGCCCCCGCCGCCCACCCGGGTTTCGACCTCGCCGCGCTGACCGTCCACCTCGGGCGGGGCCAGTCGCTGCGCAGCTTCGGGGGCCTGCCCGTGCCGCTGACCAAGCGCCTGGAGCACGAAATGCGCCAAGCGTCCGCCGCTTGCACCTTTCTGGAAGCCTACCGCTACGCCCAGCTGGCCGTGCGCGATGCGCTGGAGTGGTTCGGCGTGGTGCTGGAATCGCGCCTGGGCCGCGAAGGACCGGGGCCCGACGACGACTTCTGGCTGGGCGTGGTGGACCTTTTCCGCGCCGCGCCCTTGGTCGACCCGCGGCAGCTGGGCCCGGTCTGCGACTGGATTCACCAGAAGCGGAGCGTGGGCATCGGCCACGAGCGGGCGCAGCCCGGGTTCTCGCTGAAGGGCCGCACCGTGGCCAGCCTGCTGGCCCAAACCGCGGCTTGGCACCGCCGCCTGGCGCGGCTCCGCGGCCACACCCACAGCTCGCTGCCATTCAGCACGGCCTGGGAGGGCCTGGCCGTGCCCAACTTCGTGGGCGGCGACGAGGGCGGGGTGCGCATCACCCAGCTCACCACGTTTGGCGAGTTGGTGGAGGAGGGGCGCACCCTGCAACACTGCGTGGCCTCCTACGTGGAATCGTGCCGCCGGGGCCGCTGCGGCATCTTTTCGCTGCGAATCAACCGCCGCCCGGTCGTCACGCTCGAAGTACTGCCGCAGCGCCTCGTGGTGCAGGCCCGGGGCCGCCACAACCGCGGCATGGCCGCCGACGAGCGGCTCTGAGTCGGCCGCTGGTTGGCCGAAGCCCGGCTGGACCTGTCCAAGCACGTATAATACCTTTTTCAATCTTTTTTGCCCCTAAACGGATGCCGTAGGCTGGCGTTCCTTCGACCTGTCACGTCGCCATTTGGCCCCACGCCAGCCGCTTGTTGCTCCGTTTTTATGGCCCCCACGGGCCGGTGCCGTAGCACTGCCTTACTTCGATTCATTAGGTCGCGGGTTCGAATCCTGCCCGCTGGCGTGCCCGCGGTAGCTCAGTCTGGTAGAGCAAATGCTAACCGGCGCTGCGCCTTTTTGCCCGGCCCATTGCGGCTAATTTTTTTACTGTTCATCAACGCCGGGGCCCCTGATTAGCGCGGTCCTGCTTCGCGTGCAACTTTCCCTTTTATGGCCAATTTATTACGCGGCAACGACCTTCGCGCCCTCGGGTTTCCGGAAGGCCGGGCCATTGGGCTGGCGCTGGCACAATTGCAGCGCAAGCACCTCAAAAAACTCTCTCAAACCGACCAGCTGGCGCTGCTGGGGCAACTCATTGCCCATCCCAACGATTACCTCACGGACCTTGACTGGAGCCACACGGCCGCCGCGTTGCTGCCGCCGCCCGACCGCCACATCGCCCTGGTCGAGCGCAAGGACTACGCCGTGTTCGGGGCCGAGCACATCGAGCCGGGGGCCATCCACCAGATGGAAATTGCCATGAAGCTGCCCGTGACCGTGGCCGGGGCCCTCATGCCCGACGCCCACCACGGCTACGGCCTGCCCATCGGCGGCGTGCTGGCGACAGACAACGCCGTGATTCCCTACGCCGTGGGCGTGGACATTGGCTGCCGCATGGCCCTGTCAGTGTTCGATTTGCCGCCCCGCTACCTCGCCCAGCGCACCCAGGAGCTGCGCGGCCGCCTGCTCGAAAATACCCGTTTCGGCAGCGGCCGGGGCTTCGAGCGGGGCCAGCGGCTGGACCATGCCGTGCTCGACCGGCCCGAGTTTCGGGAGATTCCCTTCCTGAAAAACAAGCTCGACAAAGCGGCCGAACAGGTCGGGACGTCCGGCTCCGGCAACCACTTCGTGGAGTTCGGCCTTGTCGAAATCACCGACCCCGCCAACGAGCTGGGCCTGCCCGTGGGCCAGTACCTGGGCCTGCTCTCGCACTCCGGCTCGCGGGGCCTGGGCGCGGCCATCGCCGAGCGCTACACCCAGCTGGCCAAAGACGTGTGCCAGCTGCCCGGCGAAGCCCAGCACCTCGCCTGGCTCGGCCTCGACACCGCCGCCGGCCAGGAATACTGGGCCGCCATGACCTTGGCCGGCGACTACGCCGCGGCCTGCCACGACCAGATTCACCGCCGCCTGGCCAAAGCCCTCGGCGAAAAGCCCCTGGCAAAGGTGGCAAACCACCACAACTTCGCCTGGAAAGAGCGCCTGGCCGACGGCCGCGCGGTCGTCACGCACCGCAAGGGGGCCACGCCGGCCGGGGCGGGCGTGCTCGGCATCATCCCCGGCTCGATGACGGCCCCCGGCTTCATCGTGCGGGGGCGGGGCGCGGCGGCGTCGCTGGCCTCGGCCTCGCACGGGGCCGGCCGGCTCCTGTCGCGCACCCGCGCCAAGGCCGAGCTGGGCGAAAGCCAGGTGCGCCAGCACCTCGCCGACCACGGCATCGAACTAATTGGCGGCGGGCTGGACGAGGCCCCGATGGCCTACAAGGACATCCGCGCCGTGATGGCCAGCCAGCGCGATCTGGTGGACGTGCTCGGCTCGTTCACGCCCAAAATCGTGCGGATGGACGGGGCCTGATTTTTTTGCCCGCCCGCAATCCAAACGCGCCGCGCCGCGCGTAGGTACGCACAGTTGTTTTCATAGCTTCAGAAAGCCTTTCGCCCCTGGTGAAAGGTTTTTTTATTTGGGAGACTTGGCACCCGGTACTGAAGGCGATGCAGCGTTGGCGGTCAAGTCGTCGGTCCCGGCCACCACCCGCACGGCGTCGCCTACCCGGATGGTGCCGCCCCGGGCAATGTGGGCCGTGAGGCCCCCGTGGCCGCGCATGGCGTTGTAGCCGCCGGGGCCCAGCTCTTCTTCCATGCGCGAGCAGGGGTGGCACTCGCCGGTGATGTCGAGCAGCACCTCGTCGCCGATTTGAATTTGCCGGCCCTTGAGGGCCAGTAGGTTGAGGCCGCTCACCACCAGGTTGCGGCGCAGGCGGGCGGGGTCGAGGGGCCCCGCCAGGCCCAGGAAGCCGGCCACGGCGGGCAGGTGCTCGGCCTGGATGAGGGTAATCTGGCGCTTGCCGCCGGCCTTGGGCCGGGCGTGGTCGCCGGCCAGGTGGGCGTCGGCGAGCACTTCGGCTTCGGGCACGCTCACCAGGGGCTGGCGGCGGGCCGGGCGCCGGCCAATCCATTCCAGGCGGCCGGTTTGGGGCAGCGTGGCCAGCAGCCGCGCCACCGTCGATTTGTCGTCGCCAAAAAAAGGGAAGGGCATAAACGGATGGTAGTGGAAAAATCGAAATTCGTGGCTGCTCGGTACGCGTTGCAAAACAGCGCGATAAACTTCACAAATATATCCGGGGCCCTAACCCCGGCGCTGCATTCGCGTATAAAGGACACGTTGCTTCCGCAACCTTTTCTCTAAAAAATCTTCTAAATTTCTTGCTTTATGGCTGCTCCTGCCAAAACTAAAGTTGCCGCTCCTAAAAAAGCTGTGAAAGACGTGACCACCTCGGTGGCCGTTGCCAACCTGCCCAACAAGGCGGTGAATGTGCAGCCCATCCTGAACCAGCAAATCAACGCCCCGGCCGTCACCCAGAAATTTGGCACGGTGAGCCAGCGCTTGCCCATCGGCCTGGCCGACGACGTGCGCCTGGAAAGCGTGCGAATGCTGAACCAGCTGTTGGCCGACACGATGTCGATTCGCGACCTCTACAAGAAAAGCCACTGGCAGGTGACGGGCCCCACGTTTTACCAGCTGCACCTGCTGTTTGACAAGCACTACGAAGAGCAGTCGGAACTGGTGGACACCATCGCCGAGCGCATTCAGATTCTGGGCGGCGTGGCCATCGCCATGGCGCACGACGTGGCCGAGAATACCCTCATCCCCCGTCCCCCGCGCGACCGGGAGGAGGCGCCCGTGCAGATTTCGCGGCTGCTCGAAGCCCACCAAATCATTCTGGCCGAGTGCCACGAAATCGCTAAAAAAGCCGACGATTCGGGCGACGACGGCACCAATGACTTGGCGGTGAGCGACGTGATGCGGGCCAACGAGCTGCAAGTGTGGTTCGTGTCGGAGCACCTCGTGGATTCGCCCCTGGTACAGGCCAGGTAGAGCCGCCCCAATTTTGACCAAAAAGGGCCGTTTCCGACGAGGAAGCGGCCCTTTTTATTTTTCGCCGCGCTGGGCCGCCATTTTCTCGTCGTGGTTGTCTTCGGCCTCTTCCACCGAATGGGTTTGGCCGAGGCTGGTGTCTTGCTTGGCTTTTTCGGCCAGCAGGCAATAGAATCGGTGCAGGGTGTTTATCTCTTCTTCGGATAAATCCTGGGCGTTGATCATGCGGTTGCTGGCCCCCTGGGTGGCGGCAATCAGCTCGTTGAGCTTGAGGTGTACCACCAGCGAATCCTTGTTTTGAGCCCGCTGAATGAGAAATACCATCAGAAACGTGACCACGGTGGTGCCCGTGTTGATGACCAGCTGCCAGGTTTCGGAGTAGTGAAACAGTGGCCCCGTGGCGGCCCACAGCAGCACGACGCCCGCCGCCCCGGTAAAAGCCGCCGTCGAGCCCGAGAATTTGGTGATTTGCTCGGCCAGGCGGCCAAAGAATGAACCGGTGTCGGAAGCCGAACTTTGGGTAGTCATGGTTCAGAGAATGAGCGTGGAGAGCAGTAAAATAGGCAATTTATCGGTTGGTAAACAATGAAGGTGGGGAGCGGGGTAGCTAAATAAAGCCGCTCGCCGTTGTGGGGGCCAACCGAGAACCTTATCTTTGCACCCGCTTCGCCGCCTCAGCGGAGCCGGCTTCGGCCGCAGTGCCTGGTTCAGTGCCCCAAGTTTGCGCACGTGGTGAAACTGGTAGACACGCCATCTTGAGGGGGTGGTGCCTTCGGGTGTGGGAGTTCGAATCTCCCCGCGCGCACTGAACAAAAAAGCCCGCCGAAAGCGGGCTTTTTTTATGTTTTGGCTGGTTAAATTGCTACCGGTCCTGGGCCTCGAACGGGTTGGTGGGCACCACCAGCAGCACCTGCTCGCGCTCCACAACCACCTGGCCGGGCCGGGCCCCCTTGGGCTTGCGCACAAACTTCTTGGGCGTGACGGTGACCGGGCACAGCGAGTCGTTTTGGCGGCGCGAGTACCACGCGGCCAGCTGGGCAGCGTGTTCAAGCACGGGGGCCGGCACGGGCTGGCCGGCGCGGTGGCGCACCACCACGTGCGAGCCGCTCACGTCCTTGGCGTGCAGCCAGTAGTCGTCTTTGTGCGCGTACTTCTGGGTCAGCAAGTCGTTGTTGGCGGCGTTGCGGCCCACCAGAATGGTAAAGCCCCGGTCCTCGAATACCTTGAAGGGCAGCTCTGTGGGCAGCTTGCCGGCTGCCGGGGCGGGCTCCAGCCCGTGCTGCTTGCGCCAGGCCCGGAAGGCCCGCAGCTCGGCCAGGGCGGGCCGGGTGGCCAGCTCCTCCAGCCGCTCCAGGGCCTCGAACGCCTCGGCCTCGCGCCGCTCGATGCGCTGGCTGAGCTGCCGTTCCTCAATTTGCTGGTTTTTGGCCTTGCGGTACAGGTTTTCGGCGGTGCGCTGGGGCTTTTCGCCGGTTTTGAGCTTGATGAGCCGGGGCTGGTTGGTGTAGTAGTCCAGCAGCTCCACCTGGGCCGCCCCGGCCGGAATCTCGTGCAAGTGCGCCATGATGAGGTCGGCCGCGTGGCGGTAGCCGGCCTCGTGGGCCAAGGCGTGCAGGCGCTGGCGGGCGTGTTCGGCGCTGGCGGTGGCCTCGGCGGCGCGGCGCTCCAGGGCCTGGTGCACCTGCTTGGTTTCGGCTTCGAGGGCACGGCGGGCCAGGGCCAGCGGCACGAAGCGCCGCAGGGCCCCTACGGGGTCGGCACCGGGCAGCGTCTCCAGCACGTCGCCCAGCGGCAGCAGGCTCAGGCGGGTGCGCCCGTCGAGCCGGATGAGGTAGTAGTGGGCCGGGGCTTCCACTTGGGCCAGCACCCGGTGCAGCAGGCGCGTCTTGGTTGCTGCGGGGGCCGGGTCGTAGCCGTGGGCGCGGAGGTAGCGGGCGGGCAGGTCGGCCAGGGGCGGGGGCAGCTTGGCCGGAACCGCGGATGTATCGGATTCAGCGGATTGGTCGGAGGGCCCCCCCGGCGCGGGCTGGGGGCGCAGGTCCGCATCAGCTAGCAGTTTTTGCTGGAAAAGCTGCGCCGGGCCCTCGGGCGCGGGGCGAAAAATGGCGTTCGGGCGCGGGCCGTACAGCTTGCATACCAGCCGGGCCCCGCTCCGGAAGTTTACTTGCAGCACCCGGTCCTGGGGCCAGGCGGCCACGGCTTCCACCTGCTGGCCCAGCAACTCTGGGAACAAGTCCACCGAGTTGGCCCGGGCCCGCTGGAACGTTTCGGGCAAGGCCAGGGCCGGAAAAACGGCCCCCAGCTGCGCCTTCAGCCAAAACTCCCGGGCCCCGTCGGTGAGGCCTACCACCAGCTCGTCCTTTTCCTGCGAGAAGCAGCTGGCCACCCGGTAGCCCCGCAGCTGCGCGGTGAGGGCCGGGGCCAGTTGGCGCAGGAAATAGTAGTTGGTGTGCATTGAGACAACCAGGTAGCCAAACGCTAAGCAGGAGTAATTTCTGTTAAAAGCAGCAGCTTCGTCAACAATAGGCGCAGGCTTTTTACTTCAACCCAAAAAGGGCCAAGGACAGAAGCTAGGCCGAATCCTAATATTCCGAATGGAATAAATATGGCCAGTGGAGACATAGAACTGCTTCTTACTGGTTCAACCACTATCAGCATTGCCACTAGACTTATCAGCAAGACTATGAATGCACCAAACCAAAATCCCACGGGATATAACCAGATTCGCAATTTGAGTTCGCTGCCTTCACCGTTGAGCAAAGGTTCGACCGTGCCAGTAATACGGGGCCGATTCGAGACATTATTGAACCAACGGATACGATGCAGCTCAAACGAACTATCGGCAATCTGCCCCCGAAATGGCTTGTCAGTCCACTCAAAAATGCGGTTGGTTGTATTGGCTTGAATACGTTGCAACAGCTCAGTTTTGGAGAGTGGTGAGTTAAACCGCGCCTGCACAGAAGGAAGTAGCCACATGGTGTTACACCTCCACTTGCAACCCATCATACGCCAGCCGAATCCAGCCGGGCAGCTCGGCGTCTACGGTTAAGTGGCGGCCCAGCTGGTGGCTGATGTGGGTGAGGTAGGCCCGGCGGGGTTGCAGCTCTTCGAGCACGGCCACGGCCTCGGCCAGGGTGAAGTGCGAGATGTGCGGCTCGCGGCGCAGCGCGTTCAGCACCACCACGTCGGCCCCGTGCATCAGGGCCCGGGTTTCGTCGGGCAGGTGGTTGGCGTCGGTGAGGTAGCAGAAGCCGCCGATGCGGAAGCCCAGCACGGGCAGCCGGTGGTGGCGGGCCCGCAGCGGCTGCACGGCAATGCCGGCCGCTTCAAACGGCGCATCGTCGGCCAGGATGGGGTGCAGGCTCACCCGGGGCACGCCGGGGTACTTGTGCTCGGCAAAAATGTAGGCGAACTCCTTCTGGAGCTGCTCCAGCACCCGGGGCTCGCCGTACACCGGAATCTCCTGCTGCTGGCGGAAATTAAACGCCCGGATGTCGTCGAGGCCCGCGGTGTGGTCCTTGTGCTCGTGGGTGAACAAGAGCGCGTCGAGCTGCGTGACGCGGGCCCGCAGCATTTGCTGCCGGAAGTCGGGGCCCGTGTCCACCACCAGGCTGCGGCCGTTCACGGCGATGTGCACGGCCGTGCGCAGGCGGTGGTCGCGGTGGTCGAGCGAGCGGCACACCGGGCAGGTGCAGCCAATAATGGGCACCCCCGACGACGTGCCGGTGCCAAGGAAAGTAACGGTCATTCTTTTTTAAGCTGTTAGCTGCTAGCTGCTAGCTTCTTCGCTGAACGAGAGCTAATAGCTAACAGCTAGTAGCAAACAGCTTAAATAGTAGCTAACAGCTCATCAATCAGCTCACGTACTGCTTCACCACCCGCACGAGGGCGTCGAAGTCCAGGGGCTTGGGCAGGTAGTCGGTCACGCCGGCTTCGCGGAACTGCTCCATCGAGTAGTTGTTGGCGTTGCCGGTGATGGCAATAACCGGCAGCTGGTTGATGGCCGGGTCGGCGTGGCGGCGGATGGCCCGGGTGCATTCCATGCCGTCCATCACGGGGATGTTGATGTCCATCAGCACGCAATCCACGGGGGTGGCTTCGAGCTGCTTAATGACTTCGCCGCCGTTGCGGGCCAGCACAATTTTGTATTTCTGTAGCTCTAATATTTTGCGGGTTAGGTTGAGGATGACGGAGCTGTCTTCGGCGATGAGCACGGTCTTAGTGCTGGTTTCGGGGGGCATGGCGGGCGGGGCAAAGGGGGTGGAAAACTAAGACAGCGCAGCAACTAGCCCGGGGCAACGTCGGCGGGCAGGGCCAGCGCGAGGGTGTAGGCAGTCACGAACGACGCAAAGTAATGCTGTAACACGAGAAAGTTCTGTTCCACGTCGGCGGCATGGTCGGCTTTGAGCTGAATTTCGAGCACCCGGGCCTGCGCGGCCACGGCCACGGCGCCCACCGTGGCGGCCGTGCCCTTGAGCTGGTGCAGCGGCGAAAGCAGCGCCGTCCCGTTGGCCTCGCAGGGCGCGGCCACCAGGGCCGCGGCTTCGGCCAGCAGCTGGCTGGCTTCTTCCTCAAATTCCCGGTACAAGTCGGCCGCGAACTCGGGCCCTCCCAGCTCCTGGAGCTGGAGCAGCACGGCCCCGTCGAGGGCCGGCAAGGTGCTTATGGCGGGCCCTGCTTCCGCGGGGGGAGAAGTGAGCTGTACGGCGGGGATTACGGCAGCAATGGGCACGGGCGTGGCTTCCGGGACCACTGCTGCCGGGGGCGCGACTACAGGGGCCAATGCTGCCGGGGCCACTTCCACCGGGGCCACCACGGCCGGGGCCATTGGCTTGGGCGCCGCTACCACCGGGGGCCGCCCCAGGGCCGCGGGAGCCGCGGGAGCGGCGCGGGCCTTGCGGCCCGGGGCGGGGCGGGGCCGCACCCAGCGGTGCAGTACTTCGTGCAGGCGCTGGGTTTTCACGGGCTTGCCCACGTAGTCGTCGAGGCCCTGGCGCATGAAGCGGCTGGCGTCTTCCTGCATCGAGTAGGCCGTCATGGCCACCACGGGCGGGCAGGCTTTGCCCAGCCGGGCCCGGATTTCGCGGGTGGCCGTCACGCCATCCATGTCGGGCATCTGGATGTCCATGAACACCAAATCGTAGTTCGCGCCCAGCGCCGTGGCCTGGGCAATGGCGTCGGGACCGTCGACGGCCACGTCCACCAGGCAGCCCAGCTTGTGCAGCAGGCGCTGGCCCACCTTCTGGTTGATGGGGTTGTCGTCGACCAGCAGGATGCGGGGCGGCGTGAGGAACACCTGCACTGGCTCGTCCGATTCGGGCAGCGGCACGGGCAGGTCGCCGGCCTCGGCCTGGCGGCAGCGAATGGTGAACCAGAACACGCTGCCCTGGCCGGTGTCGGAAAACACCCCAATCTCGCCGCCCAGCAGCTCGGCCAGCTGCCGGCTGATGGCCAGTCCCAGGCCGGTGCCGCCGTAGGTTTTGCTCGACGTGTTGTCGAGCTGGGTGAAGTTGGTGAAGAGCCGCGAGGCGTCGTCGGGCGAGATGCCGATGCCCGAGTCCTGCACCGCAAAGCGCAGCGTGTGGAAGTCGTCCTCGGTGGCCACCGACGACACCACCACGCTCACCGTGCCTTCGTTGGTGAACTTGAGGGCGTTGGCCACCAGGTTGGAGAGGATTTGCAGCAGCCGGATTTCGTCCGTCACCACGTAGCGCGGCGTGTGGGGCGTGATGAGGTAGGTGAAGGCGAGGTGCTTCTGCTCGGCCCGGTACAGGAACAGGGCCCGGATGCGCTCGAGCACGGCGTTCAGCTCCAGGGCCCCTTCCTGCACGCGCATCTTGCCCGCCTGAATCTTGCTCAGGTCGAGGATGTCGTTGAGGATGGTGAGCAGCGCGTCGCTGCTCTTGCGCAGCGTGTCCACGTACTCGCGCTGCTCGTCGGTGTCCACGGTCTGGTTGAGCAGGTCAATCATGCCGATGATGCCGTTCATGGGCGTGCGCAGCTCGTGGCTCATGTTGGCCAGGAACTGCGTTTTGGCCTCCAGGGCGGCTTCGGCGGTGTTCTTGGCCGTCAGCAGGTCGTCCTGCATCTGGTGCAGCTCCGTCACGTCGCGGGCAATGCCTTCGGTGCCGGGGGTGCCCTGCACAGCCTGGCGGGCGTTGATGAGCACGCTCACGGGCCGGCCGTCGCGGTGGCGCATGGCGGTTTCGAAGTTGCGCAGGCTGCCGGTGTTTTCCACCAGGCCGGCCAGGCGGGCGTTGGCCTCGGCGTCGAAGTAAAAGTCGCTCACCGGGCGGCCCAGCACTTCGTGGGGCTCGTAGCCCAGCACGTCGCGCACCGAGGGGCTGACGATGGTGAGCAGCCCTTGCTCGTCGGTGCGGTAGTACACGTCCTGGAACGACTCGAAGATGGAGCGGAACTTCTCTTCCTGGGCCTCCAGGGCCAGCTGGGCCCGCTTTTGCTCGGTGATGTCGTGGGCAATGGCCGAGGTTTCCTCAAACGAGCCGTCGCCGAGGTAGATCGGGTTCAGGTGCACCTCAATCCAGAGGTCGCGGCCGCGCAAATCGCGCAGGCGCACCTCGAAGCGCTGGGGCTGGCCGGTTTCGGCCAGCTCGTAGTGTTGCACGAAGGTGGCGCTGGCGTCTTCCTCCATGCGGGCCAGGTCGGCCTTGCGCAGGTCGAGGCCGCGGGTGGCGGGCACGCCGTTGCGCCGCAGGAAGTAGGCCCCGTAGTTGCGGTTGAACGAGGCCAGCTGGCCCCGGCCGTCCACGGTCCACATCAGGTGCGAGCCGCTCTCGAAAATGGCGTTCAGGCGGGCGTTCTGGCGCTGAATCTGCTCTTCGTTGCGCTTGCGCTCGATGGCCAGCGCCACCTGGTTCGAGATGAAGTGCAGCACGTCCAGGTCGCCGGGCGCGTAGGCGTCGGGCCGGTGGTAGTCCTGCACGGCCAGCACCCCGATGATGCGCTCGCCCACGCTCAGCGGCGAGGCCAGCATCACCTCCGGCAGCTGGCCGAAGGCCGTGATGGTGCCGTTGCGCACCAGCTCCTGCATTTCGGCCCGGGTGAGGAAGCGCGGCTGCCCGCCGCGGATGACGTACTCCGAGAGGCCGTTGGAAAACGGGCGCGGGGCGTGGGCCCGGGGCGCGGGGTGCTGGTCCACGTAGTACGAAAACTGCAGCTCGGTGCGGGCGTCGTCGCAGAGGGCGATGAACAGGTTGCTGGTTTCGATGATTTTGCTCAGCTCGCGGTGGATGGCCCCGTAGAGGGCGGCCAAGTCCTTGGCGCTGATGGCCAGGTTGGCGATGCTGTAGTACACCTTTTGCAGGCGCTCGGCCTTGATGCGGTCGGTGATGTCGTGCAGGATGGCGCGGCCGCTCACCGGCTGGCCGGCCTCGCGCACGGCGCTCAGGCTGCCAATCAGGTGCACCGGCTTGCCGGTGCTGGTCAGGAACACGGTTTCGATTTTGTTCACCGGCTCGCCCTCGTACAGGTTGCGCAGCTGGTAGAGCAGCTTGGCTTTGTAGTACGGGTGCACCACGTCGGTGAGGGTGCGCTGGGCCAGGTCGGCGTCGGTGTAGCCGAGCTTTTCCTTCCAGGCCTTGTTCACGAAGAGCAGGGCGTTGTCGGCGCTCAGGTGCATCACCAGGTCCTGGGCGTTGTCGAGGAACTCCTGGAGGTGCGAGCCGTCGCCGGTGAGCACCCGCGGGGCCACGCTGCGGTCGGCCGTTTCCTGGCCGGCCAGCCAGATGCCCGTCACGCGGCCGCTGGGGTCGCGGGCGAAGCCGCACTGCCAGCGCAGCAGCCGCGAGTAGCCCGAGCGGGTGAGCACGGTGTGCTCCTGGCCTTCGTCGCAGCGCCCGGTTTGCAGGTAGTTCTGGTACGTTTGCTCGCGCAGGGCGCGTTCGAGGGGCGGCACGAACAGCCGGTGGAAAGAGCGCCCCAGCACCTGCTCCCGCTCGTAGCCGGTGAGGGCCAGGAACGTGGCGTTCACGTCCAGAATTAACCCCTGCCGGTCGGCCAGCACGTACGACTGGCCCAGCTGGTCAAACAGCGCGGGCAAAGGCGGAACGACGGGCGTTGGCAGCTGCGCGGTAGCGGAGGGAGACATAAAATATTGGATAGGAAATAGGGCCGGCGGAGCCCGGCGCGAACGGACGTAAATTTGCCCAAATTACCACCAAAAAACTTATGCCGCCGGGGAAATTAAAATCGCCTACGCGGCCGCGGCCCCCGGCCCCCCGGCTGCTCTTCGCCGCCACCTCCGATTTGGTCCACGACCAGCGCATGCAGCGCATCTGTAGCAGCCTGCAAGCTGCTGGCTACCAGGTAGAACTGGTGGGGTGGGAGCGGCCTGCCTCGGGGCCCCTGCCGGCCCAAAGCTACCGGCAGCACCGCCTGCGCGGCTGGTTCCAGCAGGGCAAGCTGTTCTACCTCGAATACAACCTGCGGCTGCTGGGCTACCTGCTGCGCCGGCGGGCCGACGCCTGGTGCGCCGTGGACCTCGACACGGCCCTGCCCGTGTGGCTTCGGGCCCGCCTGGGCGGCCAGCCGCTGGTGTACGACGCCCACGAGCTGTTCACCGAAACGCCCGAGGTGGTGGGCCGGCCCGCCGTGCGGCGGGCCTGGCGCTGGGTGGAGGCCTTCGTGGTGCCCCGGGCCCGGCTGGCCTACACCGTGGGCCCGGCCCTGGCGCGGGTGTTTGAAGGCCGCTACGGGCGGCCGTTTGCGGTGGTGCGCAACGCCGCCCGCCTGCGGCCCGCGCCGGCCGGGGCCCCGGCCGGCGGCTACGTGCTCTACCAGGGCGTGCTGAACGTGGGGCGCGGCCTGGAGGCCCTGCTCGACGCCATGCCGCTGGTGCGGGGCCGCCTGGTGCTGTGCGGCGAGGGCGACTGCTCGGCCGGGCTGCGGGCGCAGGCGGCCCGGCTGGGCCTGCTGGCTTCGGGCCAGGTGGAATTCCGGGGCTTCGTGGGCCCCGACGCGCTGCGGGCCGTGACGGCCCGGGCGGCGGTGGGGGTGATGCTGCTCGAAAACCGGGGCCTGAGCTACTATTACTCGCTGGCCAACAAGTTTTTCGACTACGTGCACGCCGGCATCCCGCAGGTGCTCATCGACTTCCCCGAGTACCGGGCCCTGAACGAGACATACGACGTGGCCGAGCTGGTGCCCGACCTGGCCCCGGCCACCCTGGCCGCCGCCCTCAACCGCCTGCTGCCCGGCGGCGACGCCGCCCGCGCCCGGCAGCTGGCCGCCAACTGCCGCCGCGCCGCCCCGCACCTGAGCTGGGAGCACGAAGAAAAAGTGCTGGTGGGGCTGTACGCGGACCTATTGGGCCCTCCGGCGTAGTAGCTTTGCCAGTAGCACTTACCCCAGATTTTTTATGCTGAAAAAACTACTACCCGCTTTGCTGCTGGGCGCGGCCGGCTTCGGGGCCGGGGCCCTGGTGGCCCGCCCCACCGCCGCCGAGCCCGTGACCGTGCCGCTGCTGCGGGCCGCCCAGGAGCTGCTGGGCCTGCATTTTACCGACGCCCAGCTCGACTCGGCCAAGGGGCCCGTCGGGCGCAACCGCGGCAGCTACGACGAGCTGCGCAAAATTGCGCTGCCCAACACCGTGGCCCCCGCGCTGGTGTTCGACCCGGTGCCGCTGCGCCTGCGCCTGGCCGTGCCCGCCGCCCAGCCGGGCCCCGACCGGATGGCTTCCATCGGCAAAGTAAAAATGCCCGCCAACCGCGACGATTTGGCCTTTTACACCGTGCGGCAGCTGGGCGAGCTGCTGCGCACCAAGCAGGTGTCGTCGGTCGAACTGACGGAATTTTTCCTGGCGCGGCTGCGCAAGTATTCGCCGCAACTGTTGTGCGTCATCACCCTTACCGAGGAGCTGGCCATGCAGCAGGCCCGCGCCGCCGATGCCGAAATAAAGGCTGGGCGCTACCGGGGCCCCCTGCACGGCGTGCCTTTCGGGGTGAAGGACTTGTTCAGCACCAAAACCTACAAAACCACTTGGGGCTCGGTGCCTTACAAGGACCAAATGCTGGACGAGGACGCCGCCGTGGTGACGCGCCTGCGCGACGCCGGGGCCGTGCTGGTGGCCAAGTTCACGCTGGGCGAGCTGGCGATGGGCGACGTGTGGTTCGGCGGCAAAACCCGCTCGCCGTGGGATATCAAGCAGGGCTCCAGCGGGTCGTCGGCGGGCTCGGCCTCGGCGGTGGCGGCGGGGCTGGTGCCCTTCGCGCTGGGCACCGAGACGCTGGGCTCCATCGTGAGCCCGAGCACGGCCTGCGGCACCACCGGCCTGCGCCCCACCTTCGGGCAGGTGAGCCGCGCCGGGGCCATGGCCCTGAGCTGGAGCATGGACAAAGTAGGGCCCCTCACCCGCTCGGCCGAAGACTGCGCGCTGGTGTTCCGGGCCATCCAGGGCGAAGACCCGCGCGACGTGGCCACGCTGCTGCGCCCCCGCGCCGCCGCCGATTTCCGCTGCGCCTTCAATACCGACGTGAAAAAGCTGCGCGTGGGTTACCTCAAGGCTGATTTTGAAGGAGAATACCCGTCAAAAGCCACCGACCAGGCCACCCTGGCCGTGCTGCGCCAGCTGGGCGTGGAGCTGGTGCCGCTCGACCTGCACGGCCTGCCCGGCGGCGAGTTGACGTTTCTGCTCAGCGCCGAGGGCGCGGCGGCCTTCGACGACCTCACCCGCTCGGGCCGCGACGCGCTGATGGTGAACCAGGGCCGCAACGCCTGGCCCACCACGTTCCGGGCCGCCCGCTTCGTGCCGGCCGTGGAGTACCTCCAGGCCCAGCGGGCCCGCCGCGTGCTCATCGAGGAAGTGGACAAGCGCCTGCTGGGCCTCGACGCCTACGTGGGGCCCTCGTTCAACAGCCCCAGCCTGGTCATCACCAACCTCACCGGGCACCCGGCCGTGGTGGTGCCCAACGGCATGCGGCCCAACGGGTTGCCGGCCACCATCACCTTCACCGGCCAGCTCTACGGCGAGGCCAAGCTGCTGGCCCTGGCCAAGGCGTACCAGGACGCCACCGACTTCGACGAGAAACACCCACCGCTGAATTTTTAGGTTTGCCTGACGCACCAACCGACTTGCTGCCCCCGGAAATCCTGGCCCAATTGGGGCCCCGGGCCGACGATGCGCGCCCGGTGCTGCTCGTGGTGGCCGGGCCCACGGCGGTGGGCAAAACGGCCCTGTGCGTGCGCCTGGCCCAGCATTTCGGCACCGAAATCGTGTCGGCCGATTCGCGCCAGTTTTTCCGCGAGATGCGCATCGGCACAGCCAAGCCCACGGCCGCCGAGATGGACGGCGTAAAACACCATTTCGTTGACAGCCATAGCATTGCCGAAGAGTACAGCGCCGGGCGTTTCGCCGCCGACGCACTGGCCAAGCTCAATGAGTTGTTTCAAACGCACCCCGTCGTCGTCCTCACCGGCGGCTCGGGGCTGTACGTGCAGGCCGTGACCGACGGCCTCGACGAGCTGCCCGGCGTGCTGCCCGAGGTGCGCACCCAACTGCAAGCCGAGCTGGCCGCGCACGGCCTGGGGCCCCTGGTGGCCGAGCTGGCCGCCACCGACCCCGTGGCCCGCGCCCGCATCGACCCGCAAAACCCCCAGCGCGTGCTCCGGGCCCTGGAAATTACGCGCGGCACGGGCCAGCCATTTTCCAGCTTCCACACCCAGGACACGGCCGCCCGCGGCCCGGCCCGGCCCTTTCGCGTCGTTAAAGTGGCCCTCGCCCGCGAGCGGGAAGCGCTGTACCAACGCATCAACCAGCGCGTGGAGAACATGCTGGCGGAGGGCCTCTTAGAAGAAGTAAAAAGCCTGCTGCCCCAGCGCCACCGCCCCGCCCTGCAAACCGTGGGCTACCAGGAAATCTTCGGCTTCCTCGCCGGAGAATACGACTGGGCCGAAGCCGTACGCCTGCTCCAGCGCAACACCCGCCGCTACGCCAAGCGCCAGCTCACGTGGCTGCGAAGGGATGCGGCCTACCAGTGGGTGGAAATTCAATGAGTGAGTAAGGAAATGAGCAAATGAGTGACGTTGCTACGGAATGGTTTTATTATCTATTCACTCATTCACTCATTGGTTATTATACGCTCAGGATTTCCACCATGCGCATGAAGTTTTGGTTGATGGGCTTCTTCTTGCTGATGGTGTCGATGAAGGGCGTGTAGACCAGCTTGCGGTCGATGATGCCGGCCATCACATTCTTCATGCCGTTCATGAGGCCCTCCACGGCGGCGATGCCGATTTGCGAGCCCAGCAGGCGGTCGGAGGCGGTGGGGGAGCCCCCGCGCTGGATGTGGCCGATGACGGTGACGCGGGTGTCGAGCTGCGGAATGGCTTCCTTCACGTGGGCGGCCACGTGGTGGGCGTTGCCTTCCACGTCGCCCTCGGCCACGATGACGATGAACGAGGTTTTGTGGCGGTGCCAGCCGTTTTGCAGGGTTTCGATGGCCGCCTCCACGCTCATCTGGGTTTCGGGCACCATCACGATTTCGGCCCCGCCGCCGATGGCGCACGGAATGGCGATGTAGCCCGAGTCGCGGCCCATCACTTCGATGAAAAAGCAGCGGTCGTGCGAGTCGGCCGTGTCGCGGATTTTGTCCACGCAGTCCAGGGCCGTGTTCACGGCCGTGTCGTAGCCGATGGTGTAGTCGGTGCCGTAGAGGTCGTTGTCGATGGTGCCGGGGGCCCCCACGGTGGGGATGCCGAACTCCTCCTCAAAAATCATGGCCCCGGTGAAAGTGCCGTTGCCGCCGATGGCCACCAGGCCCTCGATGCCGTTGTTCACGAGCTGGTCGAAGGCCTGCTGGCGGCCTTCCTTGCTGCGAAACGAGTGGCTGCGGGCCGATTTGAGGATGGTGCCGCCCTTCTGCACCGTGTTGGACACCGAGGCCGAGTCCAGCTTCACAAATTCGCCCCGGATCATGCCCGAGTAGCCGCGCATGATGCCGTACACCTCGATGCCGTGGTAAGTAGCGGTGCGCACCACCGCCCGGATGCAGGCGTTCATGCCCGGCGAGTCGCCGCCGCTGGTAAAGACTCCAATTCGTTTCATGGCAATTCAAAAAATCCAATTTTGCGCCGTTTTCGGTGCAAACCGCGCAAAGGTGCGGTTTTCGGCGGAACAAACCTAGTTTTTCGCCGTTAGCAACAGCAGCCGCGGCCGGCGGCCTATTTCAGGTTTTCGGTCAAACAAGTGCAATTTTTTGATGAAATCCGTGTAACTTACCGTCGGCTTTCGCCCGAAGCCGCATCCCACCCGCTTCCTACCCCTAATCCTTGTCCTATGTTTGGGTTTTTCGAAAATGAGCAGGCCAAAAAAATCAAAGGCCACCTCTGCAACCTCGCCGCCCTGGCCAAAGCCGACGGCCACATCGACGACCGGGAGATGAACTTCATCATCACCGTGGGCAAGAAAAACGGGATGGGCGCGGCCGAAGTTCGCAAAATTGTGGCCGGCAACACCAATTGCCTCTCCGACCTGCCCGCGACGGATTCGGAGCGGTTCGACCAGATTTACGACCTCGTGGAGATGATGCTCTCCGACGGCATCGTGGACGAGAACGAGATGGATTTCTGCATCATGATGGCCGAGAAGCTGGGCTTCCGCAAAGCCATCGTGGGCGTGCTGGTCCGCAAAATCTCGCAGGGCGTGAAGGACGGCCTGCCCGAAGACCGTATTAAAGAAGAAAGCCTGAGCTTCCTGAACTACAATGCACTGCCCCAGCGCTAAGCGCTGCTGCATCTACTAACGGGCCGCGGTTCCACGCTCTAACTGCCGACTGTGTACCGCTCGGCCAGTCAGAACCTGGAGCCGCGGCCCGTGCTTTTAATGTGGAAGGAGGACAAAATTAACCTGCTACAAACTCAATGGCCCGCAGCAGGCCCGCGCAAGCCGCGTCAATCTCGGCGTCGGTAATGACCAGGGGCGGGGCCAGGCGTAGCGAGTTGTCGCAGAACAAGAACCAGTCGGTGAGGATGTTTTCGTGTTCCAGGGCCCTGTCGATGATGGGTTTGAGGACCTCGAAGGAGTCGAATTCCACCGCCATGAGCAGGCCGCTGCCGCGCACCGCCCGGATGGCCGGGTGGTGCAGCTGCGCCCGGAACCGGGCCGCTTTTTCGGCCACGCCGGCGGCCAGGTTTTCGTCCTGCATGACGTGCAGCGTGGCCAGGGCCGCCGCGCAGCTCACCGGGTGGCCGCCGAAGGTGGTGCAGTGCCCCAGGATGGGGTTGGTTTTGAAGCCGCTCATGATTTCGGTGCTGGAAATGAAGGCCCCGATGGGCATGCCGCCGCCCATGCCCTTGGCGCAGACCAGGATGTCGGGCTCGATGCCGTACTGCTCGAAGGCCCACATGGTGCCCGTGCGCCCGTAGCCGCACTGAATTTCGTCGAGGATGAGCAGGGCCCCCACCTCGCGGCAGCGGCGGCGCAGGGCCGGCAGGTAGTAGGGCGTGGGCAGGCGCACGCCGGCCTCGCCCTGCACCGTTTCGATGACGACGGCCGCCGTGCGCTCGGTAATCAGGGCCAAGTCGGCGAAATCGTTGTGGCGGATGTGGCGCACGTCGGGCAGCAGCGGGCGGTAGCTGTTCTTGAAGCTTTCGGAGCCGGTGATGGACAGCGCCCCGTGGGTGGAGCCGTGGTAGGCGTTCAGGCACGATACCAGCTCGGTGCGGCCGGTGTGGCGCTTGGCTAGCTTCAGGGCCCCCTCGATGGCCTCGGTGCCGGAGTTGGTGAAGTACACCGAATCGAGGTGCGCGGGCAGGGTGCGGTGCAGGGCCTCGGCCAGCTGGGCGGGCACGGCCTGCACCAGCTCGCCGTACACCATCAGGTGCAGGTACTTGTCGAGCTGGGCGTGGATGGCGGCCAGCACCCGCGGGTGGCGGTGGCCCACGTTGCTCACGCCGATGCCCGAAATCAGGTCGAGAATCGGGCGGCCCTCGGGCGTGTACATGTATACGCCCTCGGCCCGCTCAATCTCCAGTAGCAGCGGAAAATCGGACGTTTGGGCCTGGTGTTTAAGAAAAAGCTGGCGGTAACTGACCACAGATTTAACGGATTTTTAACGGGTATAACGGACTTTTTGGGGTTCCGCATCCGGTGGATAGCTGGTTGATGCCGCGTCTTCGCGGCGGCGAAACATTGCAACCGCTGCCGGCCCGTTTAGATTCTGCCGTGGCCGCTCCGCAAAAAATAAAGGGGCCGCTGCGGGGCGCAGCGGCCCCGGCAAGCGGGGGGAGGCAAGAACGATAAATCTACTCAGTGCCCACGGGTGCGGGGCCCGGGTTCCCGGCCACGCGCCGGATAACCTCTTTTGTGAAGTCCCGTTCGGCGGCTAGCAATTGGGCCACTTGCCGCAACGAAAGCACCCGCTGAAACTTGTCGAAGTAGTCCTTTTCCAGGTTCAGCTCCTGCTGCCGGGTGGCGTAGGTTTGGGTGAGGTTGTCGCGGATTTGCTGGTCAGTAAGGGTCTCAATTTGCTCGCGCTTCAATAGCCGGCCGGTGCGGTTCAGCTCGCGGCGGCGCATAATAAACTCATTGTACAGGGGCCAGAAGCGCTGGGCTTGGTCCTGGGTGAGGGAAAGGCGGGTGGTGAAAAAAGCAATGCGGGCGTTGTCGAGCTGGGTGAGGCGCTCGGCCTGGGCCGCCCGCATGGGGCGGCGCGGGCCCGGACCAAATACCTGTGCCTGGGTGCCGGCAGCGACCAGCACCAGGGCCGCGGCCAGGGCCAGCCGGCGCGTAGCGCGGACGGAGAAAGGAAAAACAAACATGGTCATCGGGTAAGCAAGAACTATAAATACTGCGCGTCTTCCGTGGCCTGGGAATCCAGGGCCTCGTTCAACTCGTCTTGCGAGGGTTGGAGAAAAGTTGCGGCCATGCCGGGCCGGGCGGCCACCATCTGGGCCAGGTCGTTGGCGTCGAGGCGGGCGCTGGGCCGCAGCAAGTAGGCCACCAGCTCGGTCTGAGGCACGGCGTCGAGGGCAGCCGCGGCCGCGCTGGCACTCACCGCGGGGGCCGCCGGGCTGCCCAGGCCAAGCCAGAACGAAGCCACAAAAGTCCCCAGCACGGCCACCGAGGCTAGGCTGGTGCGCAGGGCCCCGGGCAGCAGGGCCCACCAAGCCGCGCCGCCCGCCAGGGCGCGGGGCACGGGCCGGCGGGCCATCACGCGGGCGGGGAGTTGATCAAAATAAGCAACTGGCGGCTCGCTGAGCGGCGGGTGAGGCCGCCGGGGGTGCGCGTCCAGCTTAAAGGCAGTTTTCATGGCGGTTGGATGAATAGGACGCGGCAACGTTTAACCCGGTCCCGAAAAAATCTTACTCGCTGGCGCGGGTCACGTAGTCTTCTACTTTTTTCACGGCGTGGTGGTAGCTGGCCTTCAGGGCCCCCACGCTGGTGCCGGTTACCTCGGCCATCTGCTCGTAGGGCATCTCGTCGTAGTAGCGCAGGTTGAACACCAGGCGCTGCTTGTCAGGTAGTTGCAGGATGGCTTTTTGGAGTTTCAACTCAATCTCGTCGCCGGCCAGGGCCGGGTCAGCTTCCATTTTGGCGGCCAGTTCGGCCCCCACGTCGGTGAGCGGCAGCAGGAACTTGCGGCGCTTGCTGCCCAAAAAATTCAGGCACTCGTTGGTGGCGATGCGGTAAATCCAGGTGAAAAGCTGGGCGTCCTGGCGGAAGTTTTCGAGGTGCTTCCACACCTTAATGAACACGTCCTGGGTGAGGTCGTCGGCGTCGGCGTGGTCCACCACCATCTTGCGCACGTGCCAGTACACCTTCCGCTGGTACTTGCGCACCAGTTGATTAAACGCCAAATTGCGACTGGCAGGGTCTTGGAACTTGAGGAGGATTTCGTGGTCTTCCAAACGCGGGGCGGGGGCGGGAGTGCGGGTTGGATGCCGGAAGGTACTTTTGGTTTAATACAGCGCTGTCTCAACCGGTGCTGATTCAATAGTGAGTGCTTGTTCGGCTGATAATAGTCAGGGGCTATCTATGGGCCTGACCTTGCGTAGGTAGGCTCACCACGAAAGGCTACCCGCTTGGTTTCGCCTGCCGGTATTTGCGCAGGTCTTCGGCCGCTGCTTTGTCGTACGGATGGTGCAGGCTGAAAATTAGTTTCTCCACCAGTACCGGGTCGTCGCGGTGAAACTGGCGCACCAAAGTTTCGGAGTCTGTGGCCCAGGTAGCCAGGCCTAGCACCAGGACGAGGGCGTGTTTTTTGGCAAGATTATCAGTCGGGGCCAGCAGCCCCGCCGCAATTGCCAGCGTGACGGTGCCAGTTAACAAAAGTGGCCGGGAGCCAGGAAAAAACAGTAGCTTGTAAAGAATGCCTACTAGTACGACGGCGGCGGAAATATTCAGCAGCTTGAGCAGTATAGACTTGAGCATCAAAAAAGGCCCGGAAGTTTCCGGTGGCAACGCAGTCTGTGCGCCAGAAAATTCTTCTGCGACTGCGTTAGCGGGTGGGGAAGGCTTAAATGCTTCCAGGAAATAGCTGGTTGCCAACGCTAGCATTCCTGCCAAAAATACTCGGCTGCCAGCCGGCCGCAAAGCCCACATCAAGCCAAAGCCTACGCAAACCAGCACCCAGTCGATAACCTCAATATAAGGTAGTAATTTATATAAAAGACCTTTCTTCATAACCTACCGTCCAAATATCCCCACTGACGTCGTTTGCCCGCTGCGAATCGTGAAGTTGCGCACGTCGGTGAACTTGCTGCCGAGGGCTGTTTTGGTGCGGAACACGAGGCGGTAGGCCCCCGGCTGCATGGGTAAGTTGAGCTTGCTGCTGCCGCCGTCGGGCAGGTTGTACACCCAGGTTTGCGACTCGTCGTTGTTGAGCTGGTAAATGCTGCCGTAGCCTTTCAAATCGGTGGTGATGTTGAGCGTGCCGGGGGCCGGGTAGGTGACGGCCACCTCCTGGCCCTGGCGGACACTGACGCGGCGCGTGAGGCGCGGCAGCGTCAGCACTTCCACGTCGTAGGGGCCGGCCAGCAGTTTTTGGCGGGTGCCGAAGGGCAGGGCCACGGCGGTGGCGGGGGCCCCGGCGGCCCGCACCACGGCCTGTACCGCGCCGTAGGGGTTGGGCGTGAGCGCCGGGGGTTGCAGGAACAGCGTACCCTGGGGCGTTTTGAAGGTCAGCACGTTGGCCTTGCCAGCGCGGATGGGTACGTTGGCCTGGCGCACGGCCGGCACGGTGTTAATCACCAGGTCGTAGCTCTGAAGCGCGTCGATGGCCAGCACGTCGGCGCGGCCCTGGGCGTCGCGGTAGTGCACGTAGTTGTACTCGGGTTGGCCGGTCACGTTGTTGACGAACGTGAGGTTGACGTTGCTTTCCACCGGGCGGCCGTCGGCGTCGGTCAGGTTCACGGCCACGGTGGTTTTGGCCAGCGTTTGGGCAACGACGTCGTTCATCACCGTGCGGAAGGTTTTCACCTCGGCGGCGTTGTAGTACTGGCCCAGGCATTCGAGCTGCTTACCAAAATCCTGCTGGGCCCCGATACCAATTACGAACGGCTTCAAAAACACGCGCTTGCGCTGCAAGTCGAGCGAAGCCGCGCAGGGGTCGGCATTACACGATTCGAGGCCGTCGGTGATGAGCAGCAGCACGTTGCGGGCCGTTTTATCAGCCGGAAAGTCGCCTGCCGACTGCCGCAGCGCGTACGTGATGGGCGTGTTGCCCTGGGCCTTGAGCGTGGTGAGCTTGGCCTTGATGGCCTGGGCGTTGCGCGGCGCGAAGGGCACTTCGAGGCGCGAATCCTCGCAGTTTTTGGCGCTGTTCGGAAACTGGTGGCCGTACACGCGCAGGCCCAGCTCCAGGTTGGGGTAGGCGTTGAGTGAGTCGGCCATCTTGCCCAGCATGCGCTTGGCTACTTCCCAGCGCGGCTGGCCCTCCCAGGGGGCCATCATCGAGCCCGAGGCGTCGAGCAGGAAAAGGATGCGGGTAACTTGGGGCTTCTCGGGTGGGGCGTTTTGCGCCCGCGCCCCGGAACCGAGCAGCAGCAAGCCCAGCCCCAGGGCCCCCCCAGTACCGGCTTTTCGGACAAAAGAAAAGAGGCCACCAAGTACCATCGTCGGATGAGCTATTTGCCGGCGGCGAATGTACGCGTGACGCGCCGTAGCACGAATAGTAGCGCGAACTTTGTAGTTCGCGTCGCTGCCCGGCCGCTCAACGATTAATCGGCGGGACGAAGCGAGCGACGCGAACTACAAAGTTCGCGCTACCACTTGCGCTGGCCGGTTTCAGGCCAGCAGCTGGCCGGCGTGTTGCTGGGTATCCACTTTCTTGATAATTTTCTCAATAATGCCTTCGGCGTCAATGAGAAACGTGGTGCGCACGGTGCCCATGTACGTCTTGCCGTAGTTTTTCTTTTCCTGCCACACGCCGTAGGCTTCCACGATTTTGTGGTCGGTGTCCACCAGCAGCGGGAAGGGCAGGTCGTACTTCACGGCGAACTTCTTGTGGGCCGTTTCGCCGTCCACGCTCACGCCGATTACCTTGATGTTTTGGGCCGTCAGCTCGGCCTGGTGGTCGCGCAGGTTGCAGGCCTGGGCGGTGCAGCCGGGCGTGTCGTCCTTGGGGTAGAAATACAAGGCCACCCGCTGGCCGCGCAAAGCGACGAGCGAAACGGTGTTACCGTCTTGGTCGAGGGCAGAAAAATCGGGAGCGGGTTGGCCAGGGGCGAGGGACATGGGAGGAGGGGTTGAATGGGTGAATGGGTGAATGAGCGGATGAAAGTGGATGAGTGAATGGGCGGATGAAAGTGAATGGGCGGGCCCCAGGCCGTTATGCCGAGCGCAGCCGAGGCATCTCGCGTACTGAGTAAACCAACCGATTGAGATTAGTGGAGCACACGAGATGCCTCGGCTGCGCTCGGCATGGCGGCCTCATTCACTCATTCGCCCATTCCTCCATTCAACCATTTCACAGTTGCAAGGGAATGACCCGCTCGTTGCCGGCCTGGTCGGTGAGGCGCAGCTCGGCGGGGCCGCGCAGGCGGGGGCCCAGCGTATCGGTGGGCACGGTGAAGAGGGTGGCGTTCTTGTACTCGTAGCGCAGCAACCTGAACTGCCCGCCCACCAGCAGCTTGTAGCTGGCCAGGCCCGACATATCGTCGCCGACGCGGAACAGCACTTGGCCGCCGGGGCGGCCCACCAGGCTGCCGGTGGGGGCCTTTTCGTCGGTGAGGATGCGGTAGGAAGCGAACTGCTTCACCACGGCCGAAATCTGGCCTTGTTCGTCCCAGAGCCCGCCCACGTAGGCCCGCCCGCTGCCGGGCGCAACCGCGTAAATGGCCGAGCGGCGCAGGTCGGCCGGCGGGGCGGCGGGCTTGAGGGTGAGGCGCACCGGGTAGTAGAGCGGCGCGAGGGGCGAGCCCACCGTCCAGAAGCCGCTGCCGGGGGCCTCGGGCCGGAAGCCGGTGCTCAGGTAGAGGTTGGCGAACAGCGACTGGGACCCGAACGCCAGGCCGACGTGGGCCGTGGCGTAGCTGGTTTCCCGGCCGGCTGGAATCATTACCTGGCGGTCAAATTTCTTCGTCACGGGCCCGAAGCGCAGCGAGTCGGGCAGGCCGGCCCGCAGGTCGTAGAGGTACACGTTTTCGCTGCCCACCGTGTAGCTGGGGCGCACTTCCAGCTGGCGGTTGCCCTTGTACAGCAGCAGGTTGCCGCCCACGGCGGCCGTGTCGGGGTCGGCGGCCACGGCCTTCAGCAGGTTGCGGTCAATCTCGTAGCGCAGGGCCGGGCGCTTCACCCGCGCCGAGCGGGTTTTGAAGTAGGCCGGGGCCTCGCCGCGCAGCACGAAGCGCAGGGCCGTCTGGTTGTTGTAGGAGTCGGCCAGCACCACGTCCACCGTGTACACCCGGCCGGCCTCCACGGTCAGGCGGCCCCGGCCGGGGCCCGGGGCGGTGTACATGGCCAGGTCGTTGCCCTCGTCCACCCACAGCTTTTGCAGGGTGCGGCCCAGGGTGTGCTGGTACTGGAAATCGACGAAGTTGGCCACCTGCCGGGTGCCCGTGGGGAAGGGCACGGCGTCGATGCGGTGCTCGTAGTAGGGCACGCCGTTCACCTTCACCGCCACCCGCTGGATGCCGTTCTTGTTCCACGTCCCGTCGAAGCGGTCGAAGCCCTGCACCAGCAGGCCCACGGTGCCGAAGCAGCCGATGGTGTCGGGCCAGGCCGTGGCCACGCCGGGCCCCGGCAGCACCCGGGGCACGAACAGCTTCTTGTCGAACCGCTTATCCACCCGCGCCTCGATGCCCAGCGGCTCCACCGCAAACGCCTGGAGCGTGGGGGCCACGTGGTCCTGGATTTCGGCGAAGCCGCCCCATTGCAGCGGGTTGTACTGGCGGTCCTGGGCGTCGCGCACTTCCCAGTGCAGGTGGGGGCCCACCGAGCCGCCGGTGTTGCCCGACAGGGCCACCACCTCGCCGCGCCGCACGGGGTACTGGTCTTTCGGAAAAAACAGCTCCACCTCGTAGGCCTGCTGCGCGTACTGCTGGCGCAGCAGCTCAGCGGCCACGGGGCCCCGGAACGCGTTGAGGTGGCCGTACACCGTCGTCAGCCCGTTGGGGTGGGTGAGGTACAGCACGTTGCCGTAGCCGAACGACGACTGCTTGAGCCGCGACACGTAGCCGTCGGCCGCCGCGTACACGGGCCGGTTCACCCCGCCGGCGGTCTTGATGTCGAGGCCGCCGTGGAAGTGGTTGGGCCGCAGCTCGCCCATGCTGCCCGCCAGAAAGCTCGGCGTGCCCGGCGCGATGGGGAACAGAAAGTAGCCCGGGGCCACCACGGGCCGGGCCCCCGCCGGCCCTGGCCGCGCCGCCCGGCGCTCCTCGGCCGTGTCGGCCTCCTGGCCCCCGGCGGGGCTGGGCCGCAGCCCCAGCGCCAGGCCCCACACCAACGCCCAACCCCAAGCTTTCCACTGCCGGAAAGCCGCCAACTGATTTTTTAATACCCTCAAAACCAACAGATTTAAGCTGTCAGCTATTCATTGTCAGGCTAGGAACAAACCTTGGCCTGACAACGAATAGCTAACGACTCGTTTACTTATGAACTACTAGCTGTTACTGCTTCTTACGTGGATGGTTGGCGTTCCGGGTGCCGCCGGGGAGCGGGGCGGCAAATAACCCGGGCCCCTCCCCGCGCCCGAAACGCCGGTGGTTACTTCACCGCCACTTCCAGCAGCTTCTCGCCTTCGAGGTAGCCCGTCAACTGGTCGCCCACGTGCACGGGGCCCACGCCGGCCGGGGTGCCGGTGAACAGCAAGTCGCCCTGCTTGAGGGTGATGTAGCGCGAGACGAAGCTGATAATCTGGGCGAACGGGTGCAGCATCAGGCCCGAGTTGCCGGTCTGGCGGGTGGCCCCGTTCACTTCCAAATGGAAGTTGATGTTGGCCAGGTCCGCGAAGTCGGCCGCGGGCCGGAAGGTGGGGGAGATGGGCGCGGAGCCGTCGAAGGCCTTGGCCAGCTCCCAGGGCAAGCCCTTCTTTTTCAGGTCGTTTTGCAGGTCGCGGGCCGTGAAGTCGAGGCCCAGGCCGATGGCGTCGAAGTACGTGGGGGCGAAGGCCGGGTCGATGTGGCGGCCGTTTTTGCTGACGCGCAGCACCAGCTCCAGCTCGTAGTGAATGTCGGTAGAAAAATCGGGGTAGAAGAAGGGCTGGCCGCGCTGCACCAGCGCGGTTTCGGGCTTGAGGAAGATGACGGGCGCGGCGGGCGTTTCATTGTGCAGCTCGGCGATGTGGTCGGCGTAGTTGCGGCCGATGCAGATGATTTTCATAGGGGCGGACGGGGGTGCGAAAGCCCAAAACTACGGCCGGCGGCCGGTCCGCCCGAACACTTGGCCGGTAGGTTTGCGTATGTTCGGGGCCCCGGGCCCGGCTTTGGCCTAAAAAATGCCAGGGGCGAAACCCCCCCGTTCTATCTTTCCTAAACCATTCTTTCCCATGCTGCGCAAACCTCTTCTCCTCGCCGGCCTCACGCTGCTGGCCGCCTGCACCACGGTGCCCATCACCGGCCGCCGCCAGCTCAGCCTGGTGAGCAACGGCGAGATGAACACCCTGGCCGTGACCCAGTACAAGCAAACCCTGGGCACGGCCAAGCTCTCCACCAACGCCGCCGAAGTGGCCACGGTGCGGCGCGTGGGCCAGCGCATCCAGGCGGCCGTGGAGCTGTACTTCCGCCAGCAGGGCCAGTCGGCCCAGCTCGAAGGCTACCAGTGGGAATTCAACCTCATCGACGACCCCAAAACGGTGAACGCCTGGTGCATGCCCGGCGGCAAAGTGGTGGTGTACACCGGCATCCTGCCCCTCACACGCGACGAAAACGGGCTGGCCGTGGTGCTGGGCCACGAAATCTCGCACGCCGTGGCCCGCCACGGGGCCGAGCGTATGAGCGACCAGCTGGCGCTGCAACTGGGCGGCACGGCCCTGTCCACGGCCTTCTCGCAAAACCCGGCCGCCACCGGCAGCCTCTTCAACACGGTCATCGGGGCCGGCGAGCAGGGGGCATCGCTGGCCTTCAGCCGCCGCCAGGAAAGCGAGGCCGACCACCTGGGCCTGATTTTCATGGCCATGGCCGGCTACGACCCGCGCGGGGCCCTGCCGTTCTGGCAGCGCATGGCCGCCCAAAGCCAGAACAGCACCCCCGTCTTCCTGTCCGACCACCCCGCCGACGCCACCCGCATCGCCGACATCGGGCGCCTGCTGCCCGAAGCCCAGAAGTACTACAAGCCCCGCTAACCACGTTTTGCCATCTCCTTTCCTTCGTTTAAACCACTGCAATGTCGATTCTACCCCGTTTGCTGGGCCTGGGCCTGCTCACTTTATTAATGGGCCTGCTGCTGGGGGCCTGCGAAACCTCGCGGCGCAGCACCAACGAGCAAACCATGCCCGAGTACAACACCAAAGTCACCGTGCCTAATAAGCAGATTGCGCAAACGTCGGGCGAGCAAATAGATTTTAAGGTGTCGCAGTCGGAGCTGGCCACGGCCTTCATTCGGGAGTTTGGCGACGGCACCGTCATCGACCGCGTGCTGGTGCACAAGGCCCCGGCCGAACCCAACGAGCCCACCGTGTACTACCTGGTGGGCATGGGCCTGCGCAACGGCATGTTCCGGGCCATGGCCCTGCCGCTGCTCGGGGGCGGCGACAACACGGTGTTCCTCAGCCCCAGCGCCTCGCGCTATATCATCACCGGCGTGGGCTGCTCGTCGTGCTTTTTCAACTTCGAAGGCGACCGAATTGTGGGTACCCTGTGCGAAGGTAACCCCGGCGGCGGCCGCTGCGACCTGCGCCGCGAGCCGGGCAATACGCTCTTCCCCAAGTAGCCCGCGCCGTGAAGCCCGCCCACAAGTGGCTGCTCCGCGCTGCCCTCACGGCCCTGGCCGTGCTCCTCACCACCGACCGCCGCCGGCCCTCCGCGCCGGCCCCCAAAGCCAAAAAGCCCGCCGAATAGGCAGGCTTTTTAGCTTTACCCGGTTTTCGACCGATTTCCCGACCCGGCCGGCCGGTGCGGGGTCAATCCATTCCGGTCTTACTTGAGTTTGGTGACGGGCACCGGGCTCGTCATTACGCCGTCGGGCAGGGTTTGGGCGGCGGCCACGAAATCGAACCGGGCGGGCTTGGCGGCCTCGCTCCGGCCGGCGGCCAGCAGCAGTTGGCCGTGGCGGGCGTACTCGTTCCAGCGGCGGCGGAAGGCGGGTTGTGCGTCGGTGGCCTTGGGGAAGTAGGCCCATTCGTCGACGAGGCCGGTGGCGCGGTTCACGAGCACTTCGTAGCGGTTTTCGGGCGTCACGCCCACGTTTTCAAAGGTCATGCCCAGCACGTCGGCCGGGGCCCCGTCCATGGTTTTGCCCGCGCCCTTGTACGTGAGGTTCACGCCCGGGTCTTGGAGCTTGAAGGGCATGTCCAGCCAGTACGAGTTGTTGACCCACGCGGGGTAGAGGCCGTCGAGCACTTTCTGGCCGGCGGGCGTGGCCGAGATGTCCTTGCCGCGGCTGTACACGTGGCCCTGCTTGGAGTTGAGGTTGTAGTTGGCCACCAGCGTGTCTTGCTCCCAGTGGAAATCGCCGGTTTTCTTGTCCCAAATCTGGTACTGGCCGTGGAAGAAGTCCCAGGCCAGGTAGCGGGTGTTGTTCCAGGCGTCGGTGCCGCCCATAGCCTGCATCACGCGGTCGGCCACGGCCGTGGCCTTCGGGTCGGATTTCTTGGCCGCGCAGCCCGGCAGCAATCCGCCGCAGGCGGCGGCGAGGGCCAGGCTCAAAAACTGGGGAACGAAGCGCATAGGAAACGAGGGATTAGGTGACAAGCCGCTGCCTACGAGCCGCTTGCGGCGGCCGGCCGGGGCCAACGGGGGCTTGGCCGACTTGCTAAAGGTATCGGTTTTTCCGGCTTTGGCCGGCTGTAGCGCTGGGACCGGCAGGCCTGCTGTTGCCCAAGCGGCGGGCGGAGCAGCCTTTTTTACCAACTTCAAGGCTATGGGCGCGTTACAACAAGGATATAGATTGGCTTACTGCGCCTCCAGCCCCGCCACCCGCGCCGCCAGGGCGGGCAAGTCCAACCCGTCGAACGTGCCCGACGACATGAGCAGCAGGTTGGTGTCGGCCCAGGGCTGGGCGTGCAGGAACTCGGCCAGCTCGTGGCTGTCGGTGATGACGCGCAGGTCGGGCCGCTGGAAAGCCGCCGTCACGGCCGCGGGCGGTAGCGGCGGCAGGCGCTTGTGTTCCAGCACGTGGGGGTTGAAATAGACCACCGCCACGTCGGGCGCGTCGAAGCAGTGCGCGTACTGCGGGAGGAAATCGGGGTTGAGCGAGCTGAAGGTGTGCAGCTCCAGGCAGGCCACCAACCGCCGCCCGGGGAACTGCTGCTTCAGGGCCCCGGCCGTGGCCCGCAGCTTGCTGGGGGCGTGGGCAAAGTCCTTGTACACCACGGAGGTGGCCCCACGGGCCAGCAGTTCCAGCCGCCGCGCCGCCCCGGGGAACGAAGCCACCGCCCGGTAAAAGTCCTTGCCCTTGATGCCCAGCTGCTTGCACACCTCGCGGGCCGCCGAGAGGTTGCGCAAATTGTGCTCGCCGAACACCTGAATCGGTACCTCCTCGTCCTTTTTGGTCAGCAAAAACGTTTGGCCGTCGCGCACCACGCTCTCGTGGGGCCCGTAGCCGATGTAGGTTACGTCGGGGCTGGTGGGCACGGCGATGAGCTGGGTTTGCTCGTCGTCGCGGTCGTAGATGAGCACGCCCGCCTTGGGCGTCATCGCGGCAAAAATGCGGAACTGCTCGCGGTAAATTTCCTCGGTCGGGAACACGTTGATGTGGTCCCAGCTGATGCCTGAAATCACGCCGATGTGGTGCTGGTAGAGGTGAAACTTGGGCCGCCTATCGACCGGCGACGACAGGTACTCGTCGCCTTCGATGATGATGACCGGCGCGTCGTCCGTCAGCTGCACCATCAGGTCGAAGCCCGCCAGCTGGGCCCCCACCGCGTAGTCGAACTTGCGGCCGTAGAAGCGCAGCACGTGCAGGATGCAGGCCGTGATGCTGGTTTTGCCGTGCGAGCCCCCGATGACGACGCGCTGCTTGTCACGGCTGGCCTCGTGGATGTACTCGGGGAAGGAATACACCTTCAGGCCCAATTCCTGGGCTTGCAGCAGCTCGGGGTTATCGGGGCGGGCGTGCATGCCCACAATCACGGCGTCGAGGTCGGGGGTGATGCGGGCGGCGTCCCAGCCCTCGGCCTCCGGCAGCAGGCCGGCGGCGGCCAGGCGGCCCCGGGCGGGCTCAAAAATCTCGTCGTCGGTGCCCGTCACGCGGGCCCCCTGGCGGTGCAGGGCCAGGGCCAGGTTGTGCATGATGCTGCCGCCCACGGCGATGAGGTGGACGCGGCGCGGCGCAGAATCGGTAGGAATTAAATCGGTCATGCAAGTCGAAGTGAGCGGACGGCCCCGGCCGCCGCGCCGGGGGCCGCGAAAGTACAAAAGCGGCCCCGCCAAATCTGGCCCGGGCCCCCGGCGGGCCACGATTTTATAAGCCGTTTCCCCCCGTCGGGGGTTAGCTTTGTTGTTCGGCCCTGCCGTGGTTTTTGCCGATTTTCTGCCGTTATATTTACAATTGCCTCACAATCACATGCCAGACCCGATGGACGACCGCGTCAAGCAATCCGCCGCCCGCGCCAAAGCCGCCTGGGCCGGGCGCGGCACCGGGGGCCAGCCCCAGCAGGCCAGCGCTGCCGGCAAGCTGCCGCCCCAGGCCCTGGAGCTGGAGGTAGCCGTGCTCGGGGCCCTGATGCTGGAAAAAGACGCCCTCACCTCGGTCATCGACATCCTGCGCCCCGAGAGCTTTTACAAAGACGCCCACCAGCGCGTCTTCAAAGCCATCCTGAACCTGTTCGACAAGTCGGAGCCCATCGACCAGCTCACCGTGGTGCACGAGCTGCGCGAGATGGGCGAGCTAGAGGCCTGTGGCGGTGCATTTTACGTGGCCGGCCTGACCATGAAGGTGAACTCGGCGGCTAACGTCGAGTTTCACGCCCGCATCATCACGGAGGCTGCCATCAAGCGCGAGCTGATTCGCATCGCCAGCGAAATCCAGCGCGATGCCTTCGAGGACACCACCGACGTATTCGCCCTGCTCGACCAGACCGAGCAGTCGCTGTTCGAAGTGTCGGAATCGAACATTCGCAAGAACTTCGACGACATGCGCAGCCTGATGGGCAAGGCCATCAAGGAGCTGGAGGAGAAGAAGAACCAAAAGGACGGCCTCACCGGCGTGCCCTCCGGTTTCACCGCGTTGGACCGCGTAACCAGCGGCTGGCAACCGTCTGACCTGGTGATTATTGCGGCCCGGCCGGGCATGGGAAAATGTTTGGGCAAGGGTACAAAGGTGCTGATGTTTGACGGCAGCCTGCGCAACGTGGAAGACGTGCGCGAAGGTGAGCTGCTGATGGGCGACGACTCGACCCCGCGCCGGGTGAAAAGCATTGCCCGGGGCCGCGAAAACATGTACTGGGTGCGCCAGAACAAGGGCGACGACTACCGCGTGAACGAGAGCCACATCCTCTCGCTCAAGCGCAGCCGCACCGAGGGCCCCCACCGCCACGGCGACGTGCTGAACATCGAAGTGCGCGACTGGCTGGCCCGGGGCCCCAAGTTCCGCTCCAACTACAAGGGCTACAAAGTGGCCGTGGAGTTTGCGGAAAAGGCGCTGCCCATCGACCCGTATTTCCTGGGCGTGTGGCTGGGCGACGGCTCGTCCAACGACTGCTGCATCACGGGGCAGGACGCGGAAATCATTGACTATCTGCACGAATACGCCGCCGACCTGAACATGCAGGTGACGGTGGGCACGGCCACCAACCGCTGCAACAGCTACGGCATCACACGCGGGCAGCAGGGCGGTAGCCTGGCCCAGTTCTCGGTGCAGGACGAGCTGCGCCAGCTGGACGTGCTGGGCCGCAAGCACATCCCGCAGCGGTACTTAATTAATTCCACGGAAAACCGCCTGCGCCTGTTGGCCGGCCTTATCGACAGCGACGGCCACCTGAACGTGGTGAGCAACGGCTACGAAATCACGCAGAAAAACGAGGCCCTGGCCCGCCAAATCAAGTTTTTGTGCGACTCGCTGGGCTTCCGCACGTCGCTGACGAAAAAGCGGGCCGTCATCACGCGCATCGGCTACGTGTGCGACGTGTGGCGCGTGCGCTGCTACGGCGACCTCGACCGCGTGCCGGTGCGCGTGGCCCGCAAAAAAGCCAACCCCTGGGCCTCGCCCGTGGACTGGCGCATGACGGGCATCACCGTGGAGTTCGATAAAGTCGATGACTACTACGGCTTCGAGATTGACGGCAACCGCCTGTTCCTGCTCCAGGACCTGACGGTGACGCACAACACGGCGTTCGTGGTGTCGGCCATGCGCAACGCGGCGGTAGAGTTTAAGCGGCCGGTGGCCATTTTCTCGCTGGAAATGTCGTCGTTGCAGCTCGTCAACCGCCTGATTTCGGCCGAGGCGGAACTGGATTCGGACAAGATTAAGAAGGGCACGCTGGCCGACCACGAGTGGCAGCAGCTCAACCACAAGATTACCGACCTCTCGGCGGCCCCCATTTACATCGACGATACGCCGGCGCTGAGCATCCGCGAGCTGCGCACCAAGTGCCGCCGCCTGCGCTCGCAGAAGGACGTGCAGCTCATCATCGTGGACTACCTGCAGCTGATGAGCGGCAACACTGACGGGCGCGGCGGCAACCGCGAGCAGGAGATTGCCAGCATCTCGCGGGCCCTCAAGGGCATTGCCAAGGAGCTGAACGTGCCCGTGCTGGCCCTGTCGCAGCTCTCGCGCTCGGTGGAAACGCGCGGCGGCGACAAGAAGCCCCAGCTGAGCGACCTGCGCGAATCGGGCTCGATTGAGCAGGACGCCGACATGGTGATTTTCCTCTACCGCCCCGAGTACTACGGCCTCGACCAGGACGCCGAGGGCAACCCCACGCAGGGCATGGGCGAGGTCATCATCGCCAAGCACCGCAACGGCTCGCTCGAAACCGTGCAGCTCAAGTTCATCGGCCGCTTCACCAAATTCGCCGACCTGGACAGCGAAACCGGCGGCGGCTTCGGCGGGCCCTTGGGCTACCAGCCCGCCGGCCTGCCCGCCAGCACTTTCGACGAGGAGCCCAGCGGCGGCAATTTCGCGCCTAATACCATCCGCCTGGGCTCAAAAATCAACGAGTCGCCCACGCCGTTCCCGAAGGGTAACCTGAACAAGTACGAGGAGCCGCCTTTTTAATTGATTTCGCGCAAGGTTTCGCTAAGTAAAAAGTAGGTTTCGCCAAAGTTGACCTGTGGATCAACCTTGGCGAAACCTGCTTTTTACTTAGCGAAACCTTGCGCGAGAATCTTTACGCGAATGACCATCGCCCTGCTGTGCTTTTTTACGTTCCTGGCCGGCTTCATTGACGCCATTGTGGGCGGCGGGGGCCTCATCCAGCTGCCGGCGCTGCTGCTGCTGCTGCCCGGTGTGCCGGTGCCCACGCTGCTGGGCACCGGCAAAGTGGCTAGCCTGGCGGGCACCACCGCGGCGCTGCGGCGCTACCTGAGCGGGCCCACGGCGGTGCCGCTGCGCTGGCGCACGGTGGCCATCACGGCGCTGGTGGCGGGGGGCTTTGCGCTGCTGGGGGCCCGGGCGGTGAGCGGGCTGCACAAAGAAGCCGTGCGGCCCTTGGTGCTGGTACTGCTGGTGCTGATGGCCGCCTACACGCTCTGGCGCAAGGACTTTGGGAGCACGCACGCGCCGCGCTTGCACGGCCGCCGCGAGGTACTGGTGGGCGTGGTGCTGGGCGCGGCCATCGGGTTTTACGACGGGTTTTTTGGGCCCGGCACGGGCAGCTTGCTGCTGTTTGCCTTCGTGGGCCTGTTCGGCTACGATTTCCTGGCGGCCTCGGCCTCGGCCAAGTTTGTGAACATGGCCACCAACGTGGCCGGGCTGGCCTACTTCGTGTACACGAAGCAGGTCATCTACCAGGTGGCGCTGCCGATGGCCGTGTGCAACGTGCTGGGCGCCACGCTGGGCATTCAGGTGGCGCTGCGGCGCGGCACGGGCTTCGTGCGGGTGCTGTTCCTGGCCATCGTCGGCACGTTCATCCTCAAGCTAGGCTGGGAGACATTTCGTGCACCAACGCCGGTTGCGCCGCCGGCAGCGCAAACGCCTCCGCCAGCAGCTCGTACGAGCGCAGCCGGTCCTGGTGGTCGGCCGTGATGGTCGTGGCCACGATTTCGTCGACGCCGTAGGCGTCGGCCAGGGCTTCGAACTCGGCCTTCACCTGCGCGGGGGTGCCGCTCACGATGCGGCCGCGGCTTTGGGCAATTTGGTACTGGTCGTCGGCCGTGAAGCGGTAGGCACGCACGTCTTCGGCGGTCGGGAAGGTGAGCCGCTCGCCCTTGTTGAAGCGCAGCAGCTGCAGTTCCATCGCGGCGCGCAGGGCCCGGGCGTGCTCCTCGGTGTCGGCGCAGAGCGTGAACACGGCCACGTTGGCCTCGGGGGCCCCCAGCTCGGGCGAGGGGCGGAACCGTTCGCGGTAATTTTGCACCGCCTGGGGCCCGCCGTGGGGGTTGATGAACTGGGCAAATGTGAAGGCCGCGCCTACGTGGGCCGCAAACAGCCCGCTCTGCCCGCTGGAGCTGAGCAGCCACAGCGCCGGCTGGGTGGCCGACTGCGGAATGGCCATCACCCGCTCGTGGATGGTGTCGGGGATTCTGTCGTCGCGCAAATACGCCTGCAAATCCATCAGCTGCTCGGCAAAGTCCTGGTCGCTGAAGGTGTTGTGCGGGTTGAGGGCGTGGGCCGTGAGGCGGTCGGCCCCCGGGGCCCGGCCGATGCCCAGGTCGATGCGGCCTGGAAACAGGGCCTCGAGCAGGCGGAAGTTCTCGGCCACTTTCAGGGCCGAGTAGTGGGGCAGCATCACGCCGCCCGAGCCCAGGCGGATGCGCCCGGTGTGGTTGCCCAAGTGGGCCAGCAGCACTTCGGGGGCCGAGCCGGCCAGCGTGTGGGTGTTGTGGTGCTCGCTCACCCAGAAGCGGGTGTAGCCGAGGCGGTCGGCCAGCCGGGCCAGCTCGGTGGTTTCAAGCAGGGCCTGGCGGGCGGTGGTGCCGGGGCGCACGGGCGATTGGTCGAGGACGCTGAGGCGCAGGGGAGTGGGCATAACGGAGACGGAAGGAGGGGGGCCAGGGGTTGGCCCGATGTTCCTAAACCGCCCGACCGGCCCGGTAGTTCGGCGGCGGCTACTCGTTGCCCAGGCCGGGGGCCGGGTTGCCCTGCACGCCCTGCACGTTGGGCACGCCCATTTTCTCCTCGCGCTTGCGCTGGTACTTGTCGAACTGCGCGGCGGTGAGCACTTCTTTCAAGGCTTCGAGGCGCGACTGCCCCACGCCTTCGACGAAGCCCTTGAGTTTGCCCGGGTCGTTGCGGTAGCGGGCGCGGGCATTTTCCACGGCGGCCACGCCGCGCTGGTTGATGGCCCGCACCTTTTCGGTTTGCTGGGGCGAAAGGCCCAGGTTCTGCTGCATGTTGGCCGTGAGGGCGTTGGCCCGCGCCTCGGCGCTGGCCGAGGTGGGCAGCGGCGCTTCGGCCGGGTCGGCCGGGGCCGTCGTTTTGGTTTTGATGACGGTCTGGCCGTCGGCCTTCGTTTTGGTTTTGACCACGGCCTGGGCCCGGGCGGCCGGCGCGGCCAGGGCAACCGTTGCGCCCAGTAATAAGAAAAAGAAACGCTTCATAACAAAAAGATAAGGCCCGGCGGGGAATTTAGCGCCGCCCACTCCTGGCCGTGGCCCTGTAAATATCGGGCCAAAAAACGGCGGCCGGCCCCGGCAATCCGGGGCTGGCGGCGTTTCCGGGGGCCAGCCCCATTTTCCCGGGGCCCAATTCGGCGCGAAACGTAACCTTTCCGCCGCGCTTTCCATACTAAGGCGCATGAGCCACGCCCCCGCCCCCGCTTCGTTGCCCCGCAAACCTACCCACTGGCTGCTGGCTGCCGGCCTGGGGGCCGCCGCCGTGGCCGCCACGCTGTGGGCCAACCGCCGCGGCAGCTACGAGCTAACGGGCCGGGTGGTGCTCATCACGGGCGGCTCGCGCGGGCTGGGCCTGGTGCTGGCCCGGCAGGCGGTGGCGGAAGGGGCCCGGGTGGCCATCTGCGCCCGCGACGCGGCCGAGCTGGAACGCGCCCGCCAGGACCTGCTGACCCACGGGGCCGCCGAGGCCGACGTGCTCACCCTGGCCCGCGACCTCACCGATGCCAACGAGGTGCGCACGATGGTGGCCGAGGTAGAAACCCGCCTGGGGCCCGTCGACGTGCTGGTGAACAACGCCGGCATCATCACCGCCGGCCCGCTCGACAACATGGAGCTGCGCGACTTTGAGGATTCGATGGCCACCCACTTCTGGGCCCCCCTGCACGCCATGCAGGCCGTGCTGCCCAGCATGCGCCGGCGTGGCGAGGGCCGCATTGTGAACATCTCCAGCCTGGGCGGCAAGGTGGCCATCCCGCACATGGCCCCCTACAGCGCCAGCAAATTTGCCCTGGTGGGCCTCTCGGAAGGCTTCCGGGCCGAGCTGCGGCACGAGGGCGTCCGCGTGACCACGGTGTGCCCCGGCCTGCTGCGCACCGGCAGCGCCGGCCAGGCCCAGGTGAAGGGCAAGCACAAAAAGGAGTTTGCCTGGTTCAGCGTCGCCGACGCCCTGCCCGGCCTCACGATGAGCGCCGAGCAGGCCGCCCGCCAAATCTGGAACGCCACCCGCCGCGGCGACGGCGAAATTATCCTCTCGCTGCCGGCCAAGCTGCTGGCCGCTTTCCACGGCCTGCTGCCCGGCGTCACCACCGACCTGCTGAGCTGGGTGAACCACGCCCTGCCCGCCACCGGCGAAAGCCCCGCCGCCAACGAGCGCCGCCGCGGCTACGACAGCGAGTCGGCCATCACCCGCTCGCCCCTGACGGCGCTCACCCGCAAAGCCGCGCGCGACAACAACGAGCTGGACTAGGGCCCCCGGCGCGGGCGGCCAGGCTGGCCTCCGTTTCGGAGAACCTCACCCCCTAGCCCCCTCTCCAAAAAAGAGGGGGAACTAGTTTTTAGGCTTAGCTTCTAAAATCTAGAACTAGCGCTAGTTCCCCCTCTTTTTTGGAGAGGGGGCTAGGGGGTGAGGTTCCCTGGGCCTGGTAGCCGCAATTTCCTGCCATCTTCGCCCCATGCAATTCCCCGTCGAGTTGGCCTGGGGCCCTGTGCGCCTGCCGGTGCACCTGCTCTGCGAAACGCTGGCCTACACGCTGGGCTACCGGCTCTACGTGTACCTGCGGGCCCGCACCGCCGACCGCATCGGCGACGCCGGCCGGCAGTGGATATTCGTGGGGGCCGCCGCCGGGGCCCTGCTCGGCTCGCGGCTGCTGGGCCTGCTCGAGCACCCCGCCCTGCTGCTGCACCCGCCCGGCGGCTGGCTCTACTACGCCACCAACAAAACCATCGTGGGTGGCTTCCTGGGCGGCCTGGTGGGGGTGGAACTGGTGAAAAAGCGCCTGCGCATCACCGCCTCCTCCGGCGACCTGATGGTGTTTCCGCTGCTGCTGGGCCTGGGCATCGGGCGCGTCGGCTGCTTCCTCAGCGGCCTGGAGGACGGCACCTACGGCACCGCCACCGCCCTGCCTTGGGGCATCAACTTCGGCGACGGCGTGGCCCGCCACCCCACCAACCTCTACGAAATCCTATTCCTGGGGGCCCTGGCGCTGCTGCTGGGGGCCCTGGAGCGCAGCCGCCGGCTGCCCAACGGCCGGCGCTTCGAGCTGTTCCTGGCCGGGTATTTATTATTCCGCCTGCTGGTGGAATTCATCAAGCCCACGGCGGCCTTGCCGGGGCTGGGCCTCACGGCCATTCAGTGGGCCTGCGTAGCCGGGCTGGGGTATTATATTTGGTTGTGGTGGAGCCGGGGCCCCCGGCCCGCAAATGCCGCGTTAGAAGTACATTAGGTCACTCAATTTATAAGTAGCGCCATGCAGCCGATTCCTGAAACCTCGCCCCGCTTTAGCAACCTGCAATTGGAATTGCTGCGGTTGTATTCGCGTAATCTACCCGACGAAGAATTGCGTGACATTAAGAAGCTGTTAGCCGATTATTTCGCACAGCGGGCCGTTGAAGGCGCTAACGCCTGGTGGGATGCCAATAACTTCACCAACGCCGACGTAGACCGGATGTTGAATACTAAAATGCGGGCCGGTCGGCCTGACGTGGATGCTACGCTGCGTCATTGATACCAATGTGATGCTCGTATGCGTGTCCGACCGCTCACCACTGCACTAGATATTCCGCAGCTTTCGGGCGGGCGCATTTGAGTGGTGCGTGACTACCGAAATTCTGGCCGAGTATGCCGAGATAGTGGAGCGGCACATGGGATTGGCAAAAAGCCTAGATGCATTGGATGCTCTGCTAAGTCAGTCCAACCTGATTGAAATTAGGAAGTGTTAACAGTCACGCAGCCAGAGGACGGTTGCGGCCAGGTGAATAAAAGCCAGAAAATGCGCATCCAGCTTATCGTACCGGGTGGCCA
>NZ_JABSNP010000010.1:0-189429 GCF_013294115.1 Hymenobacter caeli
CCACAAAATGGTCCGACTGGTCGTAGCTCTATTAGAATGGCTGCTCCGACAACTAGTGGTCTGTCAAAGGTCTGTAAAAATAGTAGGGTAGAGTAGGCGTTTTCCCCTCATGTGATCAAAAGTAATCGGGTATCCAGCGTTCAGCCCTGATTTCTTGCTAAACAGCTATATGCCGGCTAAAAAAGAATACATTTGGCAATTCCCCTGTATTCTTTTGCACCATGTCTGTTCTGGCCTGCCCCAAATGCGAATCGAAGGAAGCCACCAAAAGCGGGGTGGTGAACGGGCAGCAGCGGTTTAAGTGCAAGGGCTGCGGCTACCACTACACCGTGGCCAAGGTGGGCCGTGAGGTGAACCCCTACTACGTGGTGAAGGCCTTGCAGCTCTACATCGAGGGCGTGAGCTACCGCGAGATAGAGCGCCTGCTGGGCGTGAGCCACGTAAGCGTGATGAACTGGGTGAAAAAGTACGGCGTGAAGGCCCCCCGCCAGACCGACTACCACCCGACCTATAAAATTCTGAACCAGAAGGAGCTGGCCGAGTTTTTTCAAAAGCCCGAGAACCTGAAAAGCGCCGGGCTGGTGGTGACGGAGCTGGGCGACAAGTACATGATGATTCGCTGGGAGCGGTTCCGGGCCGGGTAGGGGCCCGGCGGCTATAGCGGGTTAGCGGGCCCGGCGGCGGGGAGAACCGCCGAAAAGCAGCGGCAGTATATTAGGCACCTCAACTCACCATTCTTCCCCACCCATGAACCCCGTCAAAACCTCCCCGGTTCTCACGCCCGAACGGCCGCAGTTGGGCTTGTTCAGCGCCATCGTCATCGTGGCCTCGCTGGGCTATTTTGTAGATATTTACGACCTGGTGCTCTTCAGCATCATCCGGGTCAAAAGCCTGAACGGCATCGGGATAACCGACCCCGCGGCCGTGACCGACCAGGGCCTGCACCTGCTGAGCATGCAGATGTGGGGCATGCTGCTGGGCGGCATTCTGTGGGGCGTGCTGGGCGACAAAAAGGGGCGGCTGTCGGTGCTCTTTGGCTCCATTCTGCTGTACTCGCTGGCCAACATCGCCAACGGCTTCGTGCAGAACGTGGACCAGTACGCTTGGCTGCGCCTGGTGGCGGGCGTGGGCCTGGCCGGCGAGCTGGGCGCGGGCATCACGCTGGTGGCCGAGAGCCTGCCCAAGGAAAAGCGCGGCTACGGCACGATGATCGTGGCGTCGGTGGGCGTGAGCGGGGCCATGGTGGCCTATTTGGTGGGGCAGGAGTTCGGCTGGCGCAACGCCTACTTCATCGGCGGGGCCCTGGGCCTGGGGCTGTTGGCGCTGCGGGCCGGCGTGTTCGAGTCGGGCATGTTCGAGCAAACCAAGCGCACCGACGTGGCCCGGGGCAACTTCCTGAGCCTGTTCAGCAACGGGCCGCGCTTCTACAAGTACCTGCGCTGCCTGCTGGTGGGGGCCCCGTTTTGGTACCTGGTGGGCATCCTGATTACGTTCGCGCCCGAGTTTGGCAAGCAGTTCGGCTTGCAGGGGCCCGTCACGGGCGGCCTGAGCGTCTTCTGGTGCTACTTCGGCCTCACGCTCGGCGACTTCACCAGCGGCGGGCTCAGCCAGCTCTTCAAGAGCCGCAACAAGACGCTGCAAGTGTTCATTATCTCTTCGGCCATCACGGTGGGGGCGTACTTGTTTGGGCTCAACGGGGCCAGCACCACGGTGTTCTACGCCGTGTGCTTCCTGATTGGCTACACGGGCGGCTTCTGGGCCTTGTTCGTGACGGTGGCCGCCGAGCAGTTCGGCACCAACCTGCGCTCGACGGTGGCCACCACGGCCCCCAACTTTGCCCGCGGGGCCACGGTGCTCATCGCGCCCGCCTACAAGGCCCTCAAGGCCTACCCCTCGCTGGGCATGGTGGGGGCCGCCGGCCTCATCGGGGCCGTGCTGCTGCTGCTGGCCTTCTTCAGCGCCAGCACCTTGCCCGAAACCTACGCCAAAGACCTCGACTACGTGGAGGAATAACGCTAGCGCCTTCGCCGCTTTTGCCAGCCTCTCAAACGGCAGCCCCCGCCCGGGGGCTGCCGTTTGGCGTTTGGGGCAGCGGCCCACGAACTTAGAACCTGGGCGATATCGCTAAACAAGTATAGGTTTGCTCAATTGATATCGCTTTTTCAGAAATGCTGATTGCCCGCTGGATAACCGAGTCCGGGCGAACCGTTTGAAGGGATAAAACTAAGATTCAGCGCAGTGGGTGGCTGTTTTGGGTGGGCCGTAGGGGTTGGTGCCATTGCCGGTCGAGGATCCCTGACTACCGTACCAGTGGGAATATTGCCCCGTACGGCCTCGTAGGTGTGCCGGGCGCGCTGGGCTACAACTGCTCCAGGGGCAAAGCCGTGCAGCACTAGCTATACAAATTAGCGAAACGATGGCACGCCGGCACCATAAAGCCCCGCCATAGTGCTACTTAGCTGGACCAAACCTGAATGGCCGCCTGCTGGCCTTTGGGAGCGGCTCCTACTTCTTACCATCCTACCATTTCCTCATGCGAAATTATCGCTACTCTTTGGCTCTTAGCAGCTTGTTGCTCGTAGGGGCCGGGTCGGCTTTCGGGCAGGTATTGCCCCCGGCCCCCGGTACGCCGCCCGCCCCGGCCGCCCCCGCCCCGCCGCCGGCCGTGCCGGCCCCCGCCAAATCTGTGCCCTACGGGGCGGGCATGAAGGTGAACCTCTCGCCCGACGGCTCCAAATACCTGCGCTTCATTGGCTGGGCGCAGGCTTGGGCCCAGTACAACGAGAACAACAGCAACACCCTGCGCGTGGGCGTTCCCAAAAACGACCAGCTGGCGTTCAGCATCCGCCGGGCCCGCCTCATCACGCTGGCCCAGCTCAACCCCCGGTTTTTGCTGCTGCTCGACCTGGGCATGGAAAACCAAACCGCCGTCAGCGGGGGCACGCCTAACGACCCCAACGGCCCCGGCCACCGGGCCCCGTTCTACGTCCACGAGGCCGTGGGCGAGTACCGCGTCAACAAGTACCTCAGCGTCGGCGGCGGCCTGAACTTCCAGGTGGGCATTTCGCGCATGTCCGCCGCCAGTACGGCCACCATGCTGGCCTACGACATTCCGGTGGTCAACTTCCCGACCCTGGACCAAACCGACCAGTTCGGCTTCTACACGGGCTTCTACGCCAAGGGCCGGGTGGGGGGCTTCGATTACCGCCTGGCCGTGGACGAACCCTTCCTGCCCAGCCAGGCCAACACCCCCGCCACCGTGCGCACCAACGTGGCGGCCTTCTACCCCCGCAACTCCAACAAAATCTACCAGGGCTACTTCGACTACGAGTTCCTGGACAAGGAATCCAACCTGCTGCCCTTTACCACCGGCACCTACCTGGGCACCAAGCGGGTGTTCAACATCGGGGCCGGCTTTCACTACAACGCCGCCGGCATGTTCTCGCGGCCCGCGGCCTTTACTGGCACAGCGCCCGCCGACCCCTTCACCATTCCCTTCCGCACGCACGACATCAAGCTGTTCGGGGCCGACGTGTTTTACGACGCCCCGATTGATACGGCTTCGAACACGGCCGTTACCTTCTACGGGGTGTACTACAACTACAACTTCGGCCCCAACTACGTGCGCAACGCCGGCGTGAACAACCCCGGCACCAGCATCGCCCCCCCCACCGGCTTCACGGGGGCCACCAACCTCTACGGCAACGCGTTGCCGCTCATCGGCACGGGCCAGACCCTCTACGCGCAGCTGGGCCTGCTGCTGCCCAAAAAGCTGCTGGGCCCCAAGGCCAAGCTCCAGCCCTACGTGGCCTACCTGCACAACAACCTGGAGGGCCTGCGCAACCCCGACGGCACCATCAAGGGCGTGAACGTGTACGACGCGGGCCTCAACCTGTACCTCGACGGCCACAACGCCAAGTTCACCCTCAACTACCGCGCCCGCCCCGACTTCAGCGACCAGTCCTTCATCCCCGCCAACAACGGCCAGGCCACGGTCAACAGCGTGAACTACCGCCCCGAGGTCACGCTGCAAGCGCAGGTGTACTTGTAAGCGGGGCCCCCGCCCGCCGGGGCCCCCGCGCAACCCCATTCATTAACCTTTCCCACCCAACACCATGGACCAAAGCCTGAACCCCGCCTACGCCGCCGACCTGGACGCGCCGGTGGCCCACGACAACAACCAAGTCGATACGAAAACCATCCGGCAGGTCATCACGGCCTCGTCGGTGGGTACGGTCATCGAGTGGTACGATTTCTACATCTTCGGGTCGTTGGCGGCCATCATCGGGCCGGTGCTGTTCGGGCACGCGGGCAAGATTGAGGACACTTTGCTGGGGGCCCTGGCCGTGTTCGGGGCGGGCTTCGTGGTGCGGCCGTTCGGGGCCATGTTCTTCGGCCGGCTCGGCGACATGATTGGCCGCAAGTACACCTTCCTGGTCACGCTGCTGATCATGGGCGGGGCCACGTTCGTCACGGGCCTCATTCCGAGCTACGATTCCATCGGCATCGCGGCCCCCATCATCGTCGTGATTCTGCGCCTGTTGCAGGGCCTGGCCCTGGGCGGTGAATACGGCGGCGCGGCCACCTACGTGGCCGAGTACGCCCCCGACAAGAAGCGCGGCTACTACACCAGCTTCATCCAGATTACGGCCACCGGGGGCCTCATCCTCAGCATCCTGGTGATTGTGATTACCCGCAAAACGATGGGCGAGGCCGCCTTCAAGGAGTGGGGCTGGCGCATTCCGTTCCTGCTCTCGGGCCTGCTCCTGATTGCCTCGTACTACATCCGCAAGCGCCTGCACGAGTCGCCGCTGTTTGCCAAAGCCAAGGCCACCGGCACCACCAGCAAGAGCCCGCTGCGCGACTCGTTCGTGAACCCCATCAACCGCCGCTTGGTGCTGATTGCCCTGTTCGGCGTCACGATGGGGCAGGGCGTTATTTTCTACACCTCGCAGTTCCACGCCTACTCGTTCATGAACAACACGCTGAAGCTCGACATCATCGATTCCAGCACGATTCTGGTGGTGGCGATGGTGCTGGCCACGCCGCTGTTCATCTACTTCGGCTCGCTCTCCGACCGCATCGGCCGCAAGCGCATCATCATGACGGGCATGATTTGCGGGGCCCTGTTCACGATTCCGCTCTTCTACGGCATCAAGGCCTACGCCGGGCCCCTGTCGGAAATCACGCCCGCCACCGTGGACGCCGCCGGCGCGGCCGTGCCCGCCGTGATGAAAGCCCTGGCCCCCAACGTGCCCATGATGACGCTGCTCACCTTCCTGCTGGTGCTGTTCGTGACGATGGTGTACGGCCCCATCGCCGCCTACCTCGTCGAACTGTTCCCGACCAGCGTGCGCTACACCTCGTTGTCGGTGCCCTACCACATCGGCAACGGCGTGTTCGGGGGCTTCGTGCCGCTCATTGCCACCGCCATTGGGGTGTGGGCCGCCAAGCAGCCGGCCGGCACCTTCTCCAAGGAGCACAGCAGCCTGCTCGGCCTGGTGTACCCGGTGGTCATCGCCCTCATCTGCTTCTTCGTGGGCATGGCCCTGATGAAGGACACGCGCGACGTGAAGCTGATGGACAAGTAATCTCCGGTTTGCCTGGCTAATAACCATCCAGAATCCGCCGGGCCCCGCGTCCGGCGGATTTTTGCTTGCCCGGGGGCCCCAGAAACGCCATTCTTTCGTTCCCTCCCATGTCCCCACTACCCCCCGGCGAGCCGGCCGAGCAGCGTCGCGGCCAGCGCCTGCTGTTCGTGGCCGTGCTGTTCGGCGTGCTGCTCAATTTTCCCCTGCTGGCCGTGTTCGACCGCGACGGCCGCGTGGGCGGCGTGCCCGTGCTCTACCTCTACGTGCTGCTGGTGTGGGTATTGGTGGTGGGGCTGACGGGGTATTTGGTGCGGAAATCCAATGACTGAATGGGGGAATGATTGAATGGGTGAGTTCTCGGGCCGTCATGCCTCGGCTGCGCTCGGCATGACGGCCTGATTGGTCCCCACACCCCCATACCACCACACCCTCACCCATTTACTCATTCACCCACTCACTCCTTGAACAAGCTGCTCGTCGTTGGCTTTTCGTTCGGCTACCTGGCCCTGCTCTTCGGGGTGGCCTACGCGGCGGAGCGCCGGTCGGCGGCGCGCAAAAGCTTGGTGGCCAACCCCTACGTGTACGCCCTGAGCATGGCCGTGTACTGCACGGCCTGGACGTACTACGGCTCGGTGGGGCGGGCGGCGCACCAGGGGGTCAGCTTTGTGGCCATCTACGTGGGGCCCACGCTGCTGGCCCCGGCGTGGTGGCTGGTGCTGCGCAAGATCATCCGCATCTGCCGGCAGCAGCGGCTCACCTCGATTGCCGACTTCATCTCGGCCCGCTACGGCAAGAACGCGGCCCTGGGGGCCCTCGTGACCGGGGTGTGCGTGCTGGGTATTGTGCCCTACATCGCGCTGCAAATCAAGGCCATTGCCACCTCGTTCGTGGTGCTCACCGGGGCCGGGGCGGGCGGGGCGACTCCGGTGGCGCTCTACACCACGGGGGCCCTGGCGGTGTTCACCATCCTGTTCGGGGTGCGCTCGGTGGAGGCCACCGAGCGCCACGAGGGCATCGTGTTGGCCGTGGCCGTCGAGAGCCTGGTGAAGCTGTTGGCCTTTCTGCTGCTGGGCGGCTTCGTCACGTTCGGGCTGTTTCACGGGTTCGGCGACGTGTTCGACCAGGCGGCGGCGGTGCCGGCGCTGCGGCAGCTTTTCACGCTGCGCGGGGCGGGCACGGGCGGGGCCGAGTGGGGCACGCTGCTCGTGCTGGGCATGTCGGCGGTGCTGCTGCTGCCCCGGCAGTTCCAGGTGGCGGTGGTGGAAAACGTGAACGAGGACCACCTGCGCACGGCCATGTGGCTGTTCCCGCTCTACCTCATCGTAATTAACCTGTTCGTGCTGCCCATTGCCTTCGCCGGCATGTTGCGCCTGGGCCGCCCGGGCCTCGACGCCGACACCCTGGTGCTGGGCCTGCCGCTGGCCGCTGGCCGCCCGTGGCTGGCGCTGCTCACCTACCTCGGGGGCCTGTCGGCGGCCAGCGGCATGATCATCGTTGAAACCATCGCCCTGAGCGTGATGATGAGCAACCACCTGCTGATGCCGCTGCTGGTGCGCGTGCCGGCCGCCGGGCCGGGGCCTCCCACGCGCTGGTTTGCCTACCTGGGCCGCATCGCCCTCGAAAGCCGCCGCCTGGCCGTGGGGCTGGTGCTGCTGCTGGCCTTTGCCTACTACGCCGAGGTGGGCCGCCAGCTGCCGCTGGTGAACACCGGCCTCGTCTCGTTTGCCGCCGTGGCGCAGTTCGTGCCCGCCGTGCTGGGCGGCCTGTACTGGAAGGGCGGCACCCGGCGCGGGGCCACCTGGGGGCTGCTGGCGGGCTTCGGGGTGTGGTTTTTCACGCTGGTGCTGCCCACGCTGGTGGGCCCGGGCCGCCTGCGGGCCGACCTGCTGACCGCCGGGCTGGGCGGGTGGGCGGGGCTGCGGCCGGGGGCCCTGTTTGGCCTCGAGGGACTCGACCCGCTCTCGCACGGGCTGTTTTGGAGCTGGTTTTTCAACATCGGCCTGTACGTGGGCGTGTCGCTGGCCCGGGCCCCCACGGCCCTGGAGCGGCGGCAGGCCGACGTGTTCGTGGACGTATTCGCGCGCCGCAGCCTGGCCGAGGAGGTGGCCGGCTGGCAGGGCCGCACCCCGCTGCCCGACGTGCGGGCCCTGCTGCTGGGCTTCCTGGGCAAGCGCCGCACCAACCAGGCCCTGCGGGCCTTCGCCGTGCGCTTCCCCGACGCGCTGCCCGCGGCCGCCCCGGCCCCGGTGCTCTCGGGCCCGCCGCCGCTGGCCCAGTCGTTCGTTTCCGCCGACCCGCGCCTGCTCACCTACGCCGAGAAGCTGCTGGCCGGCACCCTGGGCCCGGCCTCGGCGCGGCTGCTGCTGGCCGGCGTGGCGGGGGCCGAGGAAATCAGCTACGACAACGTGGTGGGCATCCTCAGGGAAAGCCAGCAGCTGTTGGAAGCCAACCGCCAGCTGCAAAAGCAGAGCCGCCAGCTCCAGCGCCTCAGCGACGAGCTGCGCCAGGCCTACGACCAGCTCCAGGCCCTGGACCAGCAGAAGGACGAGTTCCTGTACACCGTGACGCACGAGCTGCGCACGCCGCTCACCAGCATCCGGGCCCTGGCCGAGATTCTGGCCGATAACCCCGACCTGCCGGAAGAAGAGCGCGAGAACTTCCAGCTCACCATCGGCCGCGAGGCCGAGCGCCTCACCCGGCTCATCTCCCTGGTGCTCGACCTGGAGAAGTACGAGAGCGGCCAGGCCACCCTGGCGCGGGCCCCGCTGGCCCTGGCCGCCGTGGTGGCCGATGCCGTGGCCGCCGTGGGGCCCCTGGCCCGGGCCCGCGGCATCGCGCTGCGCGTGGACGTGCCCGCCGCCCTGCCCGCCCTGCCCGCCGACCGCGACCGGCTGATGCAGGTGCTCATCAACCTGCTCTCGAACGCCGTGAAGGCCTGCCCGCCCGGCGGCCGGGGCCGCATCGCGGTGCTGGCCTGGCCCGCCGCCGACGCCGTGCTGCTGTGCGTGGAAGACAACGGCAAGGGCATTTCGCCGGCCGAGCACCACCTCATTTTCGACAAGTTTTTCCAGGCCCGGCACCAGGCCCTGCGCAAGCCCGAAGGCTCGGGCCTGGGCCTGGCCATCACCCGCCGCATCGTGGAGCTGCACCAGGGCCGCATCTGGGTGGAAAGCGCCCTCGACCACGGGGCCCGCTTCTTCGTGGAGCTGCCGCTTTTTTCTTGAGCTGTTAGCTGATGGCTTTTAGCTGTTAGCTTTCTCGTTAGTCGTTAGCGCAATGCACAATTGATTCAGCCCATGTACTTATCTCCACTCATTTCCTGCCCAAGCCAGGAGCTAGCAGCTAACAGCTAAAGGCTAACAGCTATGTAAAGGCTAACAGCTATGAAAACGCCTCGCATTCTCATCGTCGACGACGAGCCGAACATTGTCATGTCGCTCGAATTTTTGATGCGCAAAAACGGCTACCTGGTCGGCATTGCCCGCAACGGCACCGAGGCCCTGGCCGCCATCGCCGCCACGCCCTTCGACCTGGTGCTGCTCGACGTGATGATGCCCGACGTGGACGGCTACCAAGTGTGCCAGCAATTGCGCCAGGACCCGGCCCGCGCCCAAACAAAGGTTATCTTCCTGTCGGCCAAGAGCCGCGACGCCGACGTGCGCAAGGGCTACGAAGTGGGGGCCGACCTCTACGTGGCCAAACCCTTCAGTACCCGCCAGCTGATGGAAAAAGTGCGCGCGCTGCTCGGCATCGCCGCCTGACGGTCCCTTTCTCCCCCTTTCCCAACTCCCACCCGCCCCATGAAAACCGCCTGCTCTTACGCCGTGATGCACGCCGCCAGCCTGGCCGACCCGGCCGCGTTTTGGCTGGCCCAGGCCCGCTACCTGGCCTGGCACCGCCCGCCCACCGCGGCCCTGAGCCAGGACGAAGCCAACGGGGCCCACCGCTGGTTTGCCGGCGGCACCCTGAACACGGCCTACCTCTGCCTCGACCACCACGTGGCCCAGGGGCGGGGGCCCCAAAAGGCGCTGATTTACGACTCACCGGTGACGCAAACGCTCAGCACCTACACTTACGCGCAACTGCTGGACCTCACGGCTCGCTTCGCCGGGGGCCTGCGCGAGTTGGGCGTGGGCGTGGGCGACCGGGTCATCATTTACATGCCCAACCTGCCCGAAGCGGTGGTGGCCATGCTGGCCTGCGCCCGGCTGGGGGCCGTGCATTCGGTGGTGTTCGGCGGCTTCGCGCCCCACGAGCTGGCCGTGCGCATCGACGACGCCCAGCCCAAGGTCATCGTCTGCGCTGCGGGCGGCAAGGAGTTCGACCGCATCATTCCCTACAAGCCGCTGGTAGACGAGGCCCTGGCCAAGGCCACCTTTCAGCCGGCCCACGTGGTGGTACTCCAGCGCGGGTTCGTGACGGCCGAGCTGCAACCCGGCCGCGACGTGGACTACCAGGAGCTGCTGCAAGCCGCGCCGGTGCCGGCCGTGCCCGTGCCGGCCACCCACCCGCTCTACATCCTCTACACCAGCGGCACCACCGGCCGGCCCAAGGGCGTGGTGCGCGACCACGGCGGCCACGCCGTGGCCCTGCGCTTCAGCATGGAGGCCATCTACGACCTGGCCCCCGGCGAGGTCATCTTCACCGGCTCCGACATCGGCTGGGCCGTGGGCAGCAGCTACATCGTGTACGGGCCCCTGCTGCGGGGCTGCACGTCGGTGCTGTTCGAGGGCAAGCCGGTGCGCACGCCCGACGCGGGCACCTTCTGGCGGCTGGTGGCGCAGCACAAAGTCAACGTGCTGTTCACGGCCCCCACGGCCATCCGGGCCATCAAGAAGGAAGACCCCGAGGGCCGGCTGGCCCGCAACTACGACCTAAGCAGCCTGCGCCACCTGTTCCTGGCCGGCGAGCGCTGCGACCCGGCCACCTTCGCCTGGGCCCAGCAGGTGCTGGGCGTGCCCGTGGTGGACCACTGGTGGCAAACTGAGTCGGGCTGGCCCATGCTGGCCACGCTGGTGGGCTTGGAGGAAATGCCCGCGCCCCGCGCCGGCAGCGCCGGCTTCCCCGTGCCGGGCTACGACGTGCAGATTCTCGACGAGGAAGGCCGCCCCGTGCCCGCCGGCACCACCGGCCTCGTGGCCGTGAAGCTGCCGCTGCCCCCCGGCTGCTTCCCCACCCTCTGGCGCGACGAGGCCCGCTACCACGAAGCCTACCTGGCCCCCTTCCCCGGCTACTACCTCAGCGGCGACGGCGGCTACCGCGACGCCGAGGGCTACTGCTACATCATGGGCCGGGTGGACGACGTGATTAACGTGGCCGGCCACCGCCTGAGCACCGGCGAGATGGAGGAAATCCTGGCCGCCCACCCGGCCGTGGCCGAGTGCGCCGTGCTGGGCATTGCCGACCAGTTGCGCGGCCAGGTGCCCGTGGGCCTGGTGGTGCTGAAAGACGGTCAGGCGGTGGGCGAGGGGGCCCTGGAAAAAGAGCTGGTGGCCGCCGTGCGGGCCCGCATCGGGGCCCTGGCCTGCTTCCGGCAGGTGCTGGTGGTGGCCCGCCTGCCCAAAACCCGCTCCGGCAAAATCCTGCGCAAAACCCTGCGCCAGCTCGCCGACGGCGAAGCCTTCGCCCTGCCCTCCACCATCGACGACCCGCGCATCCTGGACGAGATTCGCGCCGATTTTCAGCGCCGGGGCACGGGCGTAGCCTTTGAGAAAGTCGCCTAACCCCCATGACTTATTCCCGAGTAAAAAAACGCTTCAAAAAGGCGGTTATGCCGAGCGTAGCCGCGGCATCTCGCATGGTGAAGTAATTCAATCGTTGCAACGAAGCACGCGAGATGCCGCGGCTGCGCTCGGCACGACCGCCTTTTTTTGCTGATTCAACAACAAGCCTTCGTCGTAAAACGGAGTGGCACTCCGTTCCGCCGCGCCTTGCAAAACGGAGTACCACTCCGTTTTACATTCCCTACTCAACTTCAAATCACTGCTTTTTTCAACCCTTCAACTCTCATGTCCAAACCCCTCGAAGCCAAACCCGCCCGCATCCGCACCCTGGAAGAATACCACGCCGCCTACCGGCAGGCCACGGAGGACCCCGACGCTTACTGGGGGGCGGCGGCCGAAGCCTTTACCTGGCGCAAAAAGTGGGACACCGTGCGCGGCGGCGAGTTTTCGCCGGCCGGCACCAGTACCTGGTACGCCGGGGGCCTGCTCAACATCACCGAAAACTGCTTGGACCGGCACCTCGCCCAGCGCGGCAACAAGCTGGCCCTCATCTACGAGCCCAACGATCCGCACACCCGCCACCTGCGCCTGACCTACCGCGAGCTGTACCAGCAGGTGTGCCAGTTTGCCAACGTGCTGAAAAACAACGGCGTGCAGAAGGGCGACCGGGTGCTGCTCTACCTGCCCATGATGCCGCAGCTGGCGGTGGCCATGCTGGCCTGCGCCCGCATCGGGGCCATCCACTCGGTGGTGTTCGCCGGCTTTTCGGCCACGGCCATCGCCGACCGGGTGCAGGACGCCGGGGCCACGGTCGTCATCACCGCCGACGGCCTCAACCGGGGGCCCAAGCAGATTCCGGTGAAAAGCGTGGTGGACGAGGCCCTGCTCAGCTGCCCCGATGTGCGCCGCGTCATCGTGCTCAACCACCTCGACTGGCCCACCCACATGCGCGAGGGCCGCGACGTGTGGTACCACGAGGAAGTGGAGGGCGTGGAAAAAACCTGCCCCGCCGAGGCCCTGGCCGCCGAAGATCCGCTCTTCATCCTCTACACCAGCGGCAGCACCGGCAAGCCCAAGGGCGTGGTGCACACCCAGGCCGGCTACATGGTGTGGGCCGACTACACGTTCCGCAACGTGTTCCAAATCGAGGAAAACGACGTGCACTGGTGCACCGCCGATTTGGGCTGGGTCACGGGCCACACCTACTGCCTCTACGGGCCCCTGCTGGCCGGGGCCACCTCGCTGCTCTTCGAGGGCGTGCCCACCTACCCCGACGCTGGCCGCTTCTGGGAAGTGATTGACAAGCACCAGGTCACGACCTTTTACACGGCCCCCACGGCCATCCGCTCGCTCATGGCCGCGCCCCTCGACCACGTGCTCAGCTACTCGCTCAGCAGCCTGCGGGTGCTGGGCTCGGTGGGCGAGCCCATCAACGAGGAGGCCTGGCACTGGTACGACCTGCACATCGGCAAGGGCCGCTGCCCCATCGTGGACACGTGGTGGCAGACCGAAACCGGCGGCATCATGATTTCGGCCCTGGCCGACGTCACGCCCAGCGTGCCCGCCCGCGCCGGCCTGCCGCTGCCCGGCGTGCTGCCCGTGCTGCTGGCCCAGGACGGCACCGAAATCGAGGGCAACGACCAGGAAGGCTACCTGGCCATCAAGGCCAGCTGGCCGGGCGTCATCCGCACCACCTGGGGCGACCACGAGCGGGCCCGCCAAACCTACTTCGCGCCTTACCCGGGCTACTACTTCACCGGCGACGGGGCCCGGCGCGACGAAAACGGCCTCTTTCGCATCATCGGCCGCGTCGACGACGTGATTAACGTGAGCGGCCACCGCTTCGGCACCGCCGAAATCGAGAACGCGCTGAACCAGAACGAGCACGTGGTGGAGTCGGCCGTGGTGGGCTACCCGCACGACGTGAAGGGCCAGGGCATTTACGCCTACATCATCTGCCAGCACGGCGTGCCCGCCACGGAGGCCGAGCGCAAGATGTTCGAGGCCAGCATCATCGAGACGGTGGTGGCCGAAATCGGAAAAATCGCCAAGCCCGACAAAATCCAGCTCGTGAGCGGCCTGCCCAAAACCCGCTCCGGCAAAATCATGCGCCGCATCCTGCGTAAAGTGGCCGAGGGCGAAACCACCAACCTGGGCGACGTCACCACCCTGCTCGACCCCGCCGTGGTGGACGAAATCCTGGCCGGCAAGAAGTAAGCGGCGGGCTTCATACCATACGCGGCCCGCCGTTGCTTCGGCGGGCCGCGCTATTTTTAAGAAAATTTAACCGACCGCTCATGCAACCCGACCAACTCGCCCTCTCGCCCGCCGACAGCGAAGCCGTGCGCCAGCTGGCCCAGCGCACCGGCAAAGCCGAAACCGAGCTGCTCCACGAAGCCGTGGCGGAGCTGATGCAGCGGGCTACCCTCGAAAACTGGCAAGTAGCTCTGCGCCGCGTAAAAGGAATGTGGGCCGACCATCCGGACGCACCGGATGTGCGTAAGCTCCGCGAAGGGTGGGAAAACCGAATGGAAGACATAACCGGCCCGGCCCATGACTAAGCCGCTTCTGCTGGATTCTGACGTGCTGATTGATTATTTACGGCAACGCCCGCAGGTAACGGCGTACTTGGAAGCGCTGACGGCCGCGCCAGTGTTGTCGGCCATAACCGTAGCCGAGTTATTTTCGGGGGTGCGCGACGGACAAGAGCGGACGTTGCTCGAAGCGCTTGTGGCCTCCGTGCAGATTCTTTCAGTAGAAGAGCAGGTTGCGACGCAGGCGGGCTTGACGAGACGACAATACTGGACCAGCCACCGGCTTGCTTTGCCCGATGTGTTGATTGCCGCCACCGCCCTCGTTCACAACGCCACGCTGGTCACGCTCAACGCCAAGCACTTTCCAATGCTACCCGACGTGCTCGTGCCTTATCAGAAGCCATAACCCCGCGCACAGCAGCCGGTTTGCGGCCCACAAAAAACCCGACTGGCTACTAAGCCAGTCGGGTTTTTTGTGGGCCGCAAACCGGCGGTAATTTACCAGCCGCGCCGCTTTTTGGAACGCTTGCCCCCGCTTTTGCTGCTGAGCCACACAATGGCCCCGGCCGAAATAGCGGAGACGACGGCCAGCTTGGCAATGAAACCCGAGCGGTTGTACTTCAAGTCCATGCCGGCCCCGCGCTCGGCAAAAATGTTGGGCACGTGGCCGTGCGCGAGGTCGCTCAGCACGCCCTCTACCATGTCCACCCGGTCGGCCAGCAGCAGGGGCAACCAGTGCGGGTACACCGATTCGCTGTACTTGAACGCCCAGCGCCGGATGGCCCCGCTGAGCCCGTGCGGCGGCAGCGGCGTGCCAAAAACGGCCGACACGTTTTCGCGCTCGATGGACTTGAGCACTTCTTCGTCCACGGGTTGGAGCGTGGGGCGGTGCTTGCTGTCGGGGTCCTGGCCCACGTTCATGCGGTGGCGCATGGGGTAGGTGGGGTCGTTCTTGGGGTCCGCGTCGATGCCCCAGCCGGGCAGCAGCCCCGGGTCTTTTGCAGTGGTTTCCATGGTGGGTCGGCGTTAGATTTTAGCGGAAGGGGAGATGAGCACGGTTTTGATGCAGTTGTCCAGCTTGTCGGAAAACAGGCGGTAGCCGTCGGCCACTTCTTCCAGCGGAATGCGGTGCGTAATCAGCGCCTTCGGGTTGATGATGCCGTTCTGCACGTGCTCGATCAGCCGGGGCAGCAGGCGCTTCACCGACGTTTGGTTGGCCCGGATGGTGAGGCCCTTGTTGAGCACGTTGCCAATCGGGACCAGGTTGTCGGTGGGCCCGTACACGCCCACGATGGACACCACGCCGCCTTTTTTTACCGAGTTCACGGCCCAGTGGATGGCCGTGGCCGAGCCGGCTTGCAGCAGCAGCTTGCGCCCGGTGATGGTCTGCATGGCGTTGCCGGAGGCCTCGGCGCCCACGGCGTCGATGCACACGTCGGCGCCCATGAAGTCGGTGGTTTTCTTGATGAACACCACCGGGTCGGCCATCTCGTTGAAGTTGTAGGCCTCGCACTTAGCGTAGTTGCGGGCAAATTCCAGCCGGTAGTCCACTTGGTCGATGACGATGACGCGGCCGGCGCCGAACAGCCACGCGCACCGCGCCGCCATGATGCCGATGGGCCCCGCGCCGAACACCACCACCGTGTCGCCGGGCTGGATGCCCGCCATCTCGGCGGCCTGGTAGCCCGTGGGCACCACGTCGGTCAGCAGCACCGCGTCGTCGGGGTCCATGCCGGCCGGAATCACCGTGGGGCCCACGTTGGCGTAGGGCACGCGGGCGTACTCGGCCTGGCCGCCGTTGTAGCCGCCGGCGGTGTGCGAGTAGCCGAAGATGCCGCCCACGGCGCTGGCCTGGGTGTTGCTCTCGTGGCAGTTGCCGAACATGCCCTGCTTGCAAAAGTGGCACTCGCCGCAGGCCACGTTGAAGGGCACCAGCACGTGGTCGCCCACCTTCACCTTGGTTACGTCGGGCCCCACTTCCTCCACGATGCCCGTGAACTCGTGGCCGAACGTGGTGCCCACGCGGGTGTCGGGCACGTTGCCGTTGTAGAGGTGCAAGTCGGAGCCGCAGATGCACGCACGCGTCACCCGGACGATGGCGTCCTGCGGGTGCTTGATTTCGGGCATGGGCTTTTGGGCGGCGCGGACCCGTCGGGGGCCCCGGTAATCCATTGCTAACATGGGTATCCTGCTTTAATGAACGGTGAGACTGAGTGGGGAAGACTACGGATTGGTACGGCCGGCAGGGCGTTGCCGTTTCCGCCCGGGCCCCCCCGATGGCGCACGAATTCCGGCGTGGTGCCCGGAAGGGCCGCCGTAGCAACTGGCAATTGCCTGACCGTTCAAACAGTAGCCTGGTGACTCGGTAGAGGCCCAAATTTTTATTTTTTTGCTTGCCCGGCCGCCCCGTTACCGCGCCAGGGCCAGGCCGGCCCCGCGCACGCGGCGGGTGTGCACAGCAGCAGTGGCGGGTAAAAGCTTAGCAGTAGCAATCCACTTTCCTTCGCGTTGCCGCCCGCCAGAGTTTCCCCTCGGGTTGTCCGATTATCGGCGTGGTTCGACGGGGGACCGGCAGGCGTTCCGTGGATGGGTAGCGCCGGCGGAAGCTTACGTGTAATACTGCGTTCACATTGACTTAACGCAAAGTTAACCAATAGTAATAGTGCTACTTAATTGCGAATTAATGGCAATTATATGGTCGGATAATACAATTTAAGGCGAGTGCAGAACCGCTAGGTTACGGGGTGAATTAGTTTGATAACACGGGTGGCTTGCTCGCAGCAAGGGAGCCGGCGGACTTTTGCACCAGCAAAGTCGCTGCCCTTAACCTGCGCTTAATGAGTCGTCTCTATTCCCTGCTGATTTGCTTGCTGAGCCTGCCGCTGGCGGTGCTGGGCGGCACCATCAAAGGCCGCGTGACCGATGCCCGCACCGGCGAGCCGCTGGTGGGCGCGGTGGTGTACTTGCAAGGCACCGGTTACAACGCCCAGGTGCAGCTCGACGGTACGTTCAGCCTGCGCGGCGTGCCCGTGGGCGAATACGAGCTGGTGGGCCAGCTGGTGAGCTACGCGCCCCTTAACCAGCACGTTTCCCTCACCGCCGCCCAGCCCGACCAGGTGCTGAGCCTGCGGCTGAGCGACAAAAACCAGGCCCTGGAAGAAGTGACGGTGCAGGGCCACCGCGACCCGGAAGGGGAGGTGACGGCCCGCCGCATCGAGCAGGTGGCCCCCAGCATCGTCAACGTGGTGTCGGCCCAGGCCATCCAGGTGTCGCCCGACATCCAGGTGGCCAACGTGTTGCAGCGCGTGTCGGGCGTGACGCTGGAGCGCAGCACCAACGGCGACGGCCGCTACGCCCTCGTGCGGGGCATGGACAAGCGCTACAACTACACGCTCGTTAACGGCATCAAGATTCCCAGCCCCGACCCCTACAACCGCTACGTGCCGCTCGACATCTTCCCGGCCGACCTGCTCCAGCGCCTCGAAGTAACCAAGGCCCTGACGCCCGGCATGGAAGGCGACGCCATCGGCGGCGTGGTGAACCTGGTGATGAAGGACGCGCCCGCCGAGCGCACCCTCAGCGGCCAGCTCGGCACGGGCTACGGCCAGCTGTTTGCCGACCGCTCGTTCCTGGGCTTCGACCGCGGGGCGGTGAACCGGAAATCGCCCGGGGAGCGGAACGGCTCCGATTACCAGGCCACGCCCGGCGACTTTCCCTGGCCCAGCTTCACCCACAAGGCCCCGGCCCCCAACCTGCTGGGCAACCTCACCTTTGGCAGCCGCTACGGCCGCGACCAGCGCCTGGGCGTGCTGCTGGCCGGCTCGTACCAGGCCCAGACCCGCGGCTCGAACGGCTACTTCTACGAAACGGGCATCACCCAGGACAACTACCCCGCCCTGCGCACGCTGCACGTGCAGCAGTACTCGACGCAGCAGCAGCGCCTGGGCCTGAACGCCAAGCTCGACTACCGCCTCGACGCCCGCAACACGCTGCGCTTCTACGGCGTGTATTTGCAATTGGACGAGGCCCAGGCCCGCGCCGAAACCGACACCACCTACAAAGGCACCGCCCGGCCCGACGTGGACCGCCTGCTGCGGGCCCGCTACCAGCGCCAGGGCATCGCTAACGCCACCTTGCAGGGCGAGCACCAGCTCGCGCCGCGCCTCTCGGCCACGTGGTCGCTGGTGTACTCGCGGGCCACCAACAACGTGCCCGACGTGAGCGAGCAGGACCTCAAGCTCACGGCTTCGGGCAACTACTACCAGAACGCCACCCACACCTGGCTCGACAACACCGACCAGGACAAGGCCGCCTACCTCAACCTGAAGTACGTGCTGGCCGACGGCCTGGAGCTGTCGGCCGGGGGCCTGTACCGCGACAAGGACCGCGTGAACCACTACCTCTCGTACTCGCTGCGGCCCTCGGGCCAGCCCGCCACCAACGAGCAGGACATCAACTCGGAGCCCTACACGGTGTTCAACCCGTTGGGCATCTACGTGGGCAACAACAACTACACGGCCGCCGAAAAGGTGACGGCCAGCTACGGCCAGCTGCGCTACTTCCGGGGGCCCTGGGAGGTGCTGGGCGGCGTGCGCACCGAGTACACCGACCAGTCGTACATCACCAGCCTACCCGTGACGGAAGCCGCCAACCGCGGCGGCCAGAAGTACCTCGACGTGCTGCCCAGCCTGCACCTGCGCTACGCCCTGGACCCGCGCCAGAACCTGCGGGCCTCGTATTTCTCGTCCATCAGCCGGCCCAGCTTTTTCGAGCTGACGCCCCACAACAACTCCGGCAGCGTGAGCGAAAACAACGTGTACGCCGAGGCCGGCAACCCCTACCTGCTGCACACCCAGGCCCAGAACCTCGATTTGCGCTACGAATTCTTCGGGGCCGGCAACGACCATGTGATGCTGGGGGCCTTCTACAAAAACATCAAAAACCCGATTGAGTACGGCCTCGTCACGCTGCCCAACACCACCGTGACGGTGTACCAGCCCATCAACCCCAGCACGGGCGCGGCCACCAACTACGGCTTCGAGTGGGTGGGGGTGAAGTACCTGGGCGCGTTCGGGCTGTCCACCAATTACACCTTCACCTCGTCGAGCATCACCACCGACAAGGGCCGCAGCGCCACCGCCGAAGACCCGCGCGTGAGCGTGGCCCAGAAGCGCCCCCTGCAAGGCCAGTCGAAGCACGTGGCCAACGCCTCGCTGCTCTACAAAAACCCGCGCAGCGGCCTGGAAATGCAGCTGGCCTATGTGTACACCGGGGCCCGCATCGTGCAGGTGGGCCAGTTTCTGGGCCTCGACTACTGGCAGCGGGCGCAGTCGCAACTCGACTTTTCGGCCGAGAAGCGCCTCACCAAGTCCGACAAGCGCTTCGGGCTGACGGCCTACGTGAAAATCCAGAACATCCTCAACACGCCCTACCAGGTCGACATCCTGGCCCCCGGGGCGCCGGCCATCCCCGGGGCCCCGGCCGTGGCCGGCTACCCCTACCAGGACCGCGCCGACCGGGTGAATGTCGTCAACCAAACCTACCGGGCCTACTACCTGGCCGGGCTGCGCTTCCGGCTGTAGTGTTTTGCTTTTAAGGTACCTGAAGAACGTCATGCTGAGCGCAGCGCAGCGGAGTCGAAGCATCCCTCCCGCTCACTAATCCTGATTGCTGCCGCAGTAGAGATGCTTCGACTCCGCTGCGCTGCGCTCAGCATGACGGCCTTTTTTACTCCTGAATAAAATCGTATTCTCACGCCTTATGCGTCAATTCCATTCTCTTTTCACCCCCGCCGCCGCGCTCCTGCTGGCCACCGGGGCCCTGCTCTCCTCGTGCGAGAACCTGATTTACGTGGCCGCGCCCGTGAGCACGGTGGGCCAGGCCTTCAGCGGCGACACGCTGCGCAGCCCCATCAAGGGCACCATCGCGGGCCGGGCTAACCCGTACTACATGATTGGCGACGTGACCGTGAACGACGGCGACACGCTGCTGATTCAGGCCGGGGTGAAGATTCTGGTGATTGGCAAGCCCAAGTCCACCGCCACCTTTGGGCAGGCCACCAACAACCCCGGCTTCGTGGTGAACGGCGTGCTGCTGAGCCTGGGCACCAAGGCCGCGCCGGTGGTGATGACCATCAACGACAACCTCAAGGGCGACCCCGCAGCCGTGGTGAGCGCCGCCACCGACCCCGCGTTCAAGGGCTACTGGGGCGGCATCAACGCCGACGGGGCCTCGCTGCTGGTGCTGCGCTGGACGGACATCGGCTACATCGGGGGGCCCTACGGGGCCAACGCGCCCACCGGCTACGCGGCCGGCGACCCCAAGTACGGCGTGTCGATGCTGGCCAAGAAAGCCAACGCCCGCCTGGTGATGGAGGACTGCTACCTGCACGGCTCCGTGGACGACTTCATGCGCCTGCAAAGCTGCAAGTTCAGCCTGATGCGCAACCGCTTCGAGAAAACCGGCAAGGCCGGCGGCGAGGGCGTGAACGTGAAGGCCGGCTGCCTCGGCGACATCGCCTACAACACCTTCGTGGGCGGGGCCACCAACGGCTCGAAGGTGGCCTCGGTGGCCGCCGCGCCCGTGCAGGCCAACGTGAACACCTACAACAACACCTACCTCAACTGCGGCTACCGCCAGACCAAGGCCGGCCGCGGCGGCTCCATCAACTACGAGGTGCAGGCCGCCGGCCTGGTGTACAACAACCTGATTGCCAACTGCCGCTTCGGCCTGCGCATGCGCTCCGACGACCAGCCCGACCTCAGTAAAATCAAGTACAACAACCAGTACTACTACGGGGCCACCAGCTACCAGGTGGCCGAGTTCAACGCCGCCACGGCTGGCTCCGTCACGGCCAACCAGCCCAACGATACCCGCGGCACCGCCGGCACCAACGACCCCAAGTTCCAAGCGGCCGACCTGACCACGGCCGCCGGCACCACGGCGGCCCCCAGCACCACCATCCAGTGGACGAATTTCCTGAAGGGCGGCGGCAGCCTGCGCCTGCAAGCCGGCTCGCCGGCCCTCGGCAAGGGCTTCACCACGTTCTCGCCCGTCAACGCCGTGGGCGACTTGCGCGTCGGGGGCCTGTTCACGCCCACCGTTACGCCGCCCGGCTCCGACGCCGGGGCCTACCAGGCCGACGGCACCGGCAACCAGCAGTAAGGAGCCCGTTTCGCCGTAAAACGGAGTGGCACTCCGTTGCTACCCCTGGCCGCAACGGAGTGCCACTCCGTTTTACTACTATTTTTCCAATGCCCGTTTCTGCTATTTTCCGCCGCCCGGCCCTGGCTGGCCTGCTCGCCGCCACGGCCCTGCTGGGCACCCAGTGCCACCAGTCGGTGTCGGGCGTGCTGGGCACGCCGGTTGGCGGCACCAACACGGGCCCCGGCGTGGTGCAGCCGGTGGTCGTGACCGACCCCGTGCGCTACGACACCGACGACCCCGCCATCTGGGTGAACCCCGCCGACCCGGCCAAAAGCCTGGTCATCGGCACCGACAAAGCCTCCGACGGGGGGCTGTACGTGTTCGATTTGCAAGGCAAGGAAGTGCCGGGCAAAACCGTGCACGGCCTCAAGCGCCCCAACAACGTGGACCTGGCCTACGGCCTGAAGCTGGGCGGCCGGCCCACCGACTTCGCCCTCGTGACGGAGCGCGAAACCGGCAAGCTGCGGGCTTTCCGCCTGCCCGACATGCAGCCCCTCGACCACGGCCAGCTCGACGTGTTCAGCGGCGAAGCCGCCGGCGACCGGCTGCCGATGGGCATCGCCATCTACACCCGGCCCGCCGACGGGGCCCAGTTCGCCGTGGTGGGCCGCAAAACGGGGCCCAAAGAAGGCTACCTCTGGCAGTACCGGCTGGAGGACGACGGCACCGGCCAGCTCAAGTTCACGCCCGTGCGCAAGTTTGGCACCTTCAGCGGCAAGAAGGAAATCGAGTCCATCGCCGTCGATAACGAGCTGGGCTTCATCTACTACTCCGACGAGGGCGTGGGGGTGCGCAAGTACTACGCCGACCCCGCCCGGGGCAACCAGGAGCTGGCCCTGTTCGCCAAAACCGGCTTCACCGAGGACCACGAGGGCATCTCCATCTACAAAACGGGCCCCCAAACCGGCTACATTCTGGTGTCGGACCAGGGGGCCAGCCAGTTCCGCTTCTTCCCCCGCCAGGGCACCGCGGCCAACCCCAACGCGTACCCCGAGTTGAAAACCGTGAAAGTAGCCGCCCACTTCAGCGACGGCTCCGACGTGACCAACGTGCCCCTGAACCAGCAGTTCCCCCACGGCCTGTTCGTGGCCATGTCCGACAACAAAACCTTCCACTACTACCGCTGGGAAGATATGCTGGGCAAGGATTTGAAGGCCGTGCAATAGTGGCCCCTGGGGCCTTAAACGTTGCGCCTAACGCAGGCCCCTACTTGCCCTTCTTCGCCACCGGTTTAGAGCCCCGTACCGGCCGCTTGGGCCGCTTCTTGCGGATGGCCGCCAGCCGGTCGCGCTCCACTTTGCGCTCGGCGCGGGCCAGCAGGCGCTGGGGCAGGCGGGCCATGAGGCGCTCGCGCACGTAGTGCGCCAGGCGGGCCAGGGGGATGCGGTTATTCGTGCGCAGCAGCTGGGCCACGTCGCGGCCCCGCAGCGTGCTTACGCCCGTCAGGCCCAGGGCCAGCAGGAATTGCTTCACTTCTTCGAGCAGGAGCAGGGCGGCGATGGGGGCCCGCGCCACGGTGGCGTTGTAGGCGGCGGCCCGGTGGGTGCGCAGGCCGTCTTCGGCGGCCACCAGCACGCCCACCCAGGGGGGCAGCAGCGGTAGTAGCTTGGGCAAGTGCTTCTCCGTCACCACGAACGTGACGAAATCGTAGGCCCCGGCGTAGCAGCGCAGCTGGTTGGGCACCCGCTGCAAGGTGTCGCGGTCGCCCTTTAGCTCGTAGCCGTGCATGAAGTGCTCGGTGATGTGCACCACGTCGGCGCGGGTGCTGCCGGTGGGCAGCTCGTCCACGTGCACGCCGCCGGCCAGCAGGGGGTAGAGCAGGGCCCGGATGGCGGGGTCGTTCACGCGAACACCTTCACCTTCTCGCCCTTGTGCTTGGTGCGCAGGTACTGGCGGATAATCTGCTGGGTGTCCTTGTTGTCGGTGTAGGTCTTTATCACGTCCCGGAAGTCCCCGATTTTGCGGGCCGTGAAGGTGTCGTCCACGTAGGCGAAGCCCAGGTAGCGGCCGTGCTCCACCAATACCACGGTTTTTTCCAGCTCGGTGCGGCCCGCGCCAATCACCACGAACGACTGGTGCTCGTAGGTGATGCTGTCGATGGCCTCGTCCACGCGGGCGTTGTAGGCCTCGGGGGCCTCTTCGCCCACGCAGGCTCCCAGGCAGCGGTGTACCTGGTAGTCGAAGCAGGCCCCCTGGGTTTTGTAGAGCCCGCACAGCTTCTGGCACAAATTAAACTTGGCCACCTTGTGGTACAGGAAGCCCTGGGCCTTGTACTGGTTGCCCAGCGCAATGATGGGAATCTCCGCGTTCCGCGCGTCGGCCTTGCCGTAGAGCAGCCGCTTGTAGCCCTGCTCGTCGGTGCGCAAATAAATGCCCGCCGGAAACACCGAGCGCCGCTGGGCCCGGTTGTAGGCCGGCTTGAGCTGCTTAATCAGGTGCGACTCGTAGAGCAGCGCCACCAGCTCCGAGCCCGTCAGCTCCCAGGTGATGTCGGCGATGGAGTTCTTGAAATCCAGGCTCTTGCGCGACTTCACATCGACGGCAAAGTGCTGCTGGATGCGCTTGTAGATGTTGATGCTCTTGCCCACGTAAATCACCTCGCCGGCCTCGTCGTGGAAGTAGTACACGCCCGTGGCCTGGGGTAGGCTGGCCACCAGCTGGGGCGAAACCAGCGGCGGCAGCAGCGCCGTGCGGATGGCCTCCTGCACGGCCGCCACCCGCCGGGGCGACGGCGCTTTCGTGCCGCCCGGGCCCTCGGGCCGGCGGCCGGCGGGGGCCAGCGCATCTACCTGGGCCAGCGTGTCGGCCGTGGGGGTCCCCGGGGCCCCGGCCTCGCTTTCCTGGGTGATGCCGAGCAGGCGGCCGAAGAGCAGGGCCGTTGCGTGGGCGTCGCCAGCGGCGCGGTGGCGGCCGTTGAGCGGGATGCCGATGTTCTGGCACAGCTTGCCCAGGCTGTAGCTGGGCTGGCCCGGAATGAGGCTGCGCGAGAGCCGCACCGTGCACAGCGTTTTGCGCGAGTAGTTGTAGCCCAGGTCGGCAAACTCCTTCTTCAGAAACGAGTAGTCGAACCGCACGTTGTGGGCCACGAACACGCAGCCTTCGGTGATTTCCACCACCCGGCGGGCCACCTCGTGGAACTTGGGCGCGTCGCGCACCATGTCGTTGGTGATGCCCGTGAGCTGGGTGATGAACGGCGGAATGCTGCGCCCGGGGTTGAGCAGCGTGGCGTACTCGTCCACGATTTTCTCGCCGTCGTGGATGTACACCGCAATTTCCGTGATGCGGTCCTGGGCCGGCTGGCCCCCCGTGGTTTCTAAATCGACAATGGCGTACAAGGCAACGAAAAATAGGAGGAATAAGAACAGCGCTAACAAATTTAGTCGGCCGGAAGGTTGCAACATAAAAAAAGCGGCCCGGGGGCCGCTTTTTTTAAAATTGGCAACAAGCCGTTGGGAACAAGAAAATTTGGCTTGTCCACCGGCTGTCCAAACCTATTTGGCCTGGCCTTTCCACTGGGTCACCTGATTTTTGGCGCTCAGGATTTCGTCGTGCTGCTTTTGCAGCACCGTTTTGGCTTCGGTGGGCAGGTCGTTGCTCTGCAGCGCGGTTTCGTAGGCCTTGAGGGCCGCCGCATCGCCGGTTTCGCACTCGCCCAGGATGGCGGCGTCGCTCTGGCCGGTCACGGCCGATTTGATGTTAATCCAGCCGCGGTGCACGGCGGCGGCGGCATCCGTCAGGGCCCCTTCCACGGTGGTTTCGTGGCCGGCGGGAATGCCAAACTGCTGGGCGTGCTGGCTCAAGGCCGAAGCGTATTGGGCTCGCTGCTCCGAGAGGCGGGCCAGCTGGGCTTTTAGCTCGGGGCTGGTCACGCCTTCGGCGGCTTCCTGGTAGCCCTTGGTGGAGGTTTCGTTGATGGTTACCAGGTCGTTGTAAGCCCGGGCGGTGTTGTCAGCAAGCGTTGCCATAGTGGTCAGTGAGTTAGATGTGAAGTGAGAAAAGGAAGGTAAACTACCTGCTTCCTTGTACGAAAAGCCCGGCGCGGGGTTGCGCCGGAACGGCCCCTAAACGGGTTTGATGCGCAGCCAGAGCCGTTTAAAGAAATTGTCCTTCGCCGGTACTTTGGCCGACTTCAGCTCCGTGCCGTCGCTGAGGTCGCCCAGCAAAAAGCCCCAGGGCTCCATGCTCCGGTTGGCGTCGAACACCACCTTGAGCACGGCCACCAGCGGAATGCTCAAAATCATGCCCGGCGTGCCCCACAGCTCGCCGCCCAGGATGAGGGCGATGATGGCCGCCATCGGGTTGATGCTCACCTTGGAGCCCGTAATCATGGGCGTAATGAAGTTGCCCTCCAAAAACTGCACGAACATAAACACGCCCACCACGCCCAGGGCCTTGGCCGGCGAGCCGGTGTCGACGAGCGTGACGAGCGCCGGGATGGCCGAGCCCACCATGATGCCGATGTAGGGAATGATGGCCAGCACGGAGGCAAACACGGCAAAGAAAATGGCGAATTTGACGTCCAGCAGCAGCAAGCCGATGGAATTGAGCACCGACACAATCACAATCACCGTGAGCAGGCCTTGGATGTAGGCCTGCACCACCGTCTGGATGTCGTCCATGGTGTGCAGCACGCTGGTGCGCTTGTTGGGCGTCACGAAGCGGAACAGGAACTGCCGCATGTGGTCGCGGTAGTACAAGAAGCAAAAAATGTAGATGGGCACCAGCGTGGTCACGCTCAGGATGCCGGCCGTGGTGCTGAGCGTGGAGCCCAGGTAGCCGCCGGCCGACGACTTGAACGAGTCCATCGACTGGTCAATCAGCTGCTCTTTGCTCAGGGGCTGGTAGCCGAAGCGCTGGCTGGCCCACTGCTGGGCCTGGTCGAAGTACAGGATGGAGCGGGCCTCCAGCTTGGGCAGCTCGGTGCGCAGGCTCGCAATCTGCGCGCCGAAGCCGTAAAACATGGCCACCAGGGCCACCACCACGATGAGCAGCGTGACGACGATGGCCCAGACCCGCGGCAGCTTCCAGCGCTCGAGGCGGGCGGCCAGCGGCAGCAGCAGCACCGCCAGCAGCGCCGCGAACAGGATGGGCAGCAAAATGCTGTCGAGCGTGTGCAGCACGTACACCAGCAGCGTGAGGCCGATGAGCAGGAACGTGTATTGCACCACCGGCGACTGCTTGATGGGGGCCGGGGCCTGGTGCTGCAACGGCGAGGGGATGTTGCGCGGCGCGTTCAGGTTGTTGGGCGGCGGCAGCACCCGCGGCGGGGCGGTGGGGGTAGGGGAGGGGGGCATGGCGAAGAAGGTGAACCGGCGGGGCCCGGGCGAACCAAGTGCCGCCGGCCGGTGGTTACGAAATAGCTAACAGGGTTGGCGGCCGCCGGCTAAGCTGCCTGGCAGCGTGGCCGGCGGCCGGCCGCCGTTTTGTGCGTTATTTTACCCAGTAATTGCCTCCTACGGATTTTTTATGACGAGCGACGAACTTACCCCCGCGGCCCCCGCCCACGGCTACACCGAAGACAGCATCCGCTCGCTCGACTGGCGCGAGCACATCCGCCTGCGGCCCGGCATGTACATCGGCAAGCTCGGCGACGGCTCGGCCTACGACGACGGCATTTACGTGCTGGTGAAGGAGGTCATCGACAACTGCATCGACGAGCACGTGATGGGCCACGGCCGCACCATCGACATCAAAATATCGGAGCAGCGCGTGCAGGTGCGCGACTACGGCCGCGGCATTCCGCTGGGCAAGGTGGTGGACGTGGTAAGCAAAATCAACACCGGCGGCAAGTACGACTCCAAGGTGTTCCAGAAGTCGGTGGGCCTCAACGGCGTGGGCACCAAGGCCGTGAACGCGCTGAGCGGCTACTTCCTGGTGCAGAGCGTGCGCGAAGGGCTCATGAAGTCGGCCGAGTTTGCCCGGGGCCAGCTCGTGCAGGACCCCAAGCCCCAGAAAACGCCGCAGCGCAACGGCACGCTGGTCACGTTTCAGCCCGACGACACCATTTTCAAGAACTACCGCTTCATCCCGGAGTACCTCGAAAACCAGATGTGGAACTACGTGTACCTCAACGCGGGCCTCATCATCAACTACAACGGCCAGAAGTACTTCTCCGAAAACGGCCTGCGCGACCTGCTCGGCCGCAAGGCCGACGTGGAGCACCTGCGCTACCCCATCATCCACCTCAAGGGCCCCGACATCGAGCTGGCCCTGAGCCACGGCAACGACTACGGCGAGGAGTACTACTCCTTCGTGAACGGGCAGTACACCACCCAGGGCGGCACCCACCTGGCCGCCTTCCGCGAGGCGGTGGTGAAAACGGTGCAGGAGTTTTACGCCAAAGCGAACAAGAACAAGAAGTACGACGCCTCCGACATCCGGGCCTCCATCATCGCGGCCGTGTCAGTGCGGGTGCAGGAGCCCGTGTTCGAGAGCCAGACCAAAACCAAGCTCGGCAGCATCAACATGGGCGAGGACGGGCCCACGGTGCGCGGCTTCGTGCTCGACTTTGTGAAGGAGGAGCTGGACAACTTCCTGCACAAGAACCCCGCCACCGCCGAAGCCCTCAAGAAGCGCATCGAGCAGAGCGAGCGGGAGCGCACGGACATGGCCGGCGTGAAAAAGCTGGCCAACCAGCGCGCCAAAAAGGCCAACCTGCACAATCGTAAACTTCGGGATTGCCGCCTGCACCTGGGCGAAACCAAGGAGGCCGAAAAGGAGCTGCTCACCACGCTCTTCATCACCGAGGGCGACTCGGCCTCGGGCAGCATCACCAAGAGCCGCAACGTGGAGCTGGAGGCCGTGTTCAGCCTGCGCGGCAAGCCGCTGAACTGCTACGGGCTGAAGAAGAAAATCGTGTACGAGAACGAGGAGTTCAACCTCTTGCAGCACGCCCTCAACATCGAGGAAGGCATGGACGGCCTGCGCTACAACCGGGTCGTCGTGGCCACCGACGCCGACGTGGACGGCATGCACATCCGGCTGCTGCTGCTCACCTTCTTTCTCCAGTTCTTCCCCGATTTGGTGCGTAACGGCCACGTGTTCATCCTCGAAACGCCCCTGTTCCGCGTCCGCAACAAGAAGGAAACCATCTACTGCTACAACGAGGGCGAGAAGCAGGCCGCCATGCGCCGGCTGGGCAAGAACCCCGAAATCACCCGCTTCAAGGGCCTGGGCGAGATTTCGCCCGACGAGTTCGGCAAGTTCATCGGCGACAACATCAAGCTCGAGCCCGTCATTTTGCAGTCCGACCGCAGCATCCAGCAGGTGCTCACCTACTACATGGGCAAGAACACGCCCGACCGCCAGCAGTTCATCATCGAAAACCTGCGCCTGGAAAAAGACCTCGTGACCAGCGACGCGCTGCCCGTGGCCGAAGTAGCCGAAGCCGACCTGGCCTAGGCGGCCCTGGTTTGGCCCCAGCAAAACGCCCCCGCCCGAATGTTCGGGCGGGGGCGTTTTGCGTTGAAAGCCGCCAGCCTTATTGGCCCACCACCTGGCTTTGCAGGCTGGTAATAATGGTCAGCAGCTCGGTCTTTTCCGGGTCCTTCACGCCGTTGTCGGTCAGGGCTTTGGTGAAGGCCACGCCGAACACGCCGAACTCCTGGGTGGTGATGGCCATGCCTTTGTGGGCGGCCGTCATGGTGAGGCCTTTGTACACGAGGGGGCCCCCGGTGGCCTGCCCAATCTGGTCAATCAGGTTGTCGCGCAGCAGCGTCACGCGCTGGGCGTTGCCCGACGTCAGGAGCGGGTTGAACGTGCGCTTAAGCGACGAGTTGGACGTCTGGCTCTCGGCGATGACGTTGGCCAGGAACGAGTCCACGACCTTGGACACGCCATCGACGTTGCCCAGGCGCGAATAAAGGGTGGCGGGGGCCGGGGCCGGAGCCGGGGCGGGGTCGCTGCTTTTGCTGCACGCCGTGGCCGCCAGCAGCAGCGCACCGGCCAACAGGCTCTTGCGGACGGGTAAAAAGATTTTCATGGGTAAAAATGGTTGGGGGATAAATTAAAAAAAGTGAGAAACAAGCAAAGCGGGCCCTACACCGCCACGAAAAAGCGGCGCAGGTTGAGGGCAAAGCGCAGGCGCTCCAGGCCCAGCACGTAGCCGGCGGGCACCGGGCACTGGCGGGCCGCGGGGGCCGGAGCCGGGGCGGCGGGCAGGGCCCGGGGCGCGTAGGGGCCGGCCCCGGCCAGCGCCCGGCGCAGGCCGGCCTCCGTGGCCTCGCCCGGGCGGTACACGAACGACACCGTGCCCGTGGCCGCGCTCAGGGCGCAGGCCCGCACGCCGGGCTGCGCGGCCAGGTGCGCGCGCAAAGCCTCGGCGGCGGGGCCCGTGGGCAGGTGCGGCACCTGCCAGGCCACCAGCTCGATGGGGGCGGCGTAGCTGTGCAGGGCGGGGGCCTCCCAGTTGGCCCAGGCCAGCAGGGCCAGGGGCCCCACCACCCAGCCGCGACGTAATAGAGCAGACATAAAATTATTGGTTAAATACTATTCATAAATGCGCTGATTGAACTCAGTGGCAATGATTGCCTGTAAAGATGTTATTTCAATAGGTATTTCGGCGAATGCTGTAATTCGTCCGGCCAACGGGGCCGGGGCCCCGGCCGGCAGCGGGCCCCGGGCTGCCCGCGCCGGGTGGGCGCGCGGGGCCCCGGCGGGCGCTTTTGCCCCCGGCGGGCGGAACTTTCCGGCCCCGGCCGGCCTTGCCAGGGGTTGCGCCGCCGCGCCGCCGCCGGTACATTTGACCGCATCTTGCCGCTCACCCGTTTGCTCTTCGTGGATACACCCCTTACCCCCGGCCCCGCCTCGCTGTTCCCCGCCGACGAGCCCCGCGCCTCCGACGCGTCGGAACCCAACCCCTACCAACACCTCCAGGCCGGCGATTCGGTCGACTTTGACCTGGGCGCGTTTTCGCCCGCCGCAGAGGAAGACGCCGGGCTGGCCGCCGGCGACGAGGCCCTCGCCGCCCAGCTCACCGCCGACAACGAGCCCCTGGCCGCCGAAGAGGTGCCGGAAGAGGAAAACCCCAAGTTCGCGCCCGGCGAGGTCATCCACGACGTGGCCACGGTGCGCGGCATGTACCAGAACTACTTCCTCGACTACGCCTCCTACGTGATTCTGGAGCGGGCCGTGCCCGCCATCGAGGACGGCCTCAAGCCCGTGCAGCGCCGCATCCTGCACGCCATGAACGAGATGGACGACGGCCGCTTCAACAAGGTGGCCAACGTGATTGGGCAGACCATGCAGTACCACCCCCACGGCGACGCCAGCATCGGCGACGCCATGGTGAACCTGGGCCAGAAGGACCTGCTCATCGAAACCCAGGGCAACTGGGGCGACGTGCGCACCGGCGACGGCGCGGCGGCCCCCCGCTACATCGAGGCCCGCCTCAGCAAGTTTGCCCTCGACGTGGTGTTCAACCCCGACACCACCGAGTGGCAGCTCAGCTACGACGGCCGCAAGCGCGAGCCCGTGGCGCTGCCCGTCAAGTTCCCGCTGCTGCTGGCCCAGGGCGTGGAAGGCATCGCCGTGGGCCTGAGCACCAAGATCATGCCCCACAACTTCCGCGAGCTGTGCCAGGCCAGCATCGCGGTGCTGCGCGGCAAGGAGGTGCAGCTGCTGCCCGACTTCTCGACCGGGGGCCTGTGCGACGCCACGCACTACAACTCGGGGATGCGGGGGGCCAAAATCCGCCTGCGGGCCACGATTGAGAAGGTGGACAAAACGATGCTCGTCATCCGCGACATTCCCTACGGCACCACTACCACGGCGCTCATGGAGAGCATCGTGAAGGCCAGCGAGGCCAATAAAATCAAGATTAAGAAGGTGGTGGACAACACCGCCGCGGTGGTCGAAATCCAGGTGCAGCTGCCGGCCGGCGTCTCGCCCGACCTCACGATGGACGCGCTCTACGCCTTCACCGACTGCGAAATCAGCATCTCGCCCAACACCTGCGTCATCATCAACGACAAGCCCCGCTTCGTGGGCGTGGAGGACGTGCTGCGCTTGAGCACCAAGGCCACCGTGCGCCTGCTGGAGCGCGAGCTGGAAATCCGCCAGGCGGAGCTGTGGGAGCGGTGGCACCACGCCTCGCTGGAGAAGATTTTCATCGAAAACCGCATCTACCGCCGCATCGAGGAGGCCGAAACCTGGGAGCAGATCCTGGACACCATCGACGCGGGCCTGAAGAAATTCGTGCGCGTGGAAGGGGAGAAGCCCCGCGCCAACGACCTGCGCATCGTGCTGCGCCGCGCCGTGACGGCCGACGACCTGACGCGCCTCACCGAAATCCGCATCAAGCGCATCAGCAAGTTCGACGGCTTCAAGGCCGACGAGTACCTGCAAAAGCTGACCGACGAGCTGGCCGAAGTGGCCGACCACCTGGCCAACCTCACCCGCTACGCCGTGGCCTACTTCGAGGGCCTGCTGAAGAAGTACGGCGCGGGCCGCGAGCGCAAAACCCAGCTCCGCACCTTCGACGTGGTGACGGCCCAGAAAGTGGCCGTGGCCAACCAGAAGCTGTACGTGAACTACCAGGACGGCTTCGTGGGCTACGGCCTGAAAAAGGACGAGAGCGCGGTGAGCGTGGCCGATTGCTCCGACCTGGACGACATCATCGCCATCCGGCGCGACGGCACGTTCACGGTGTCGCGCATCGCGGAAAAGACCTTCGTGGGCAAGGACCTGCTGCACGTGGGCGTGTACAACAAGAACGACGACCGGCTGGTGTACAACATGGTCTACGTGGACGGGGCCAGCGGCATCAGCTTCGCCAAGCGCTTCCTGGTGTCGGGCATTACCCGCGACAAAAGCTACGACCTGACCAAGGGCACCAAGGGCACCAAAACGCTGTACCTCACGGCCAACCCCAACTCGGAGAGCGAGGTGGTGACCATCCTGCTCGCCGACAAGGCCCCGGCGCGGGTGAAGCAGTTCGACTTCGACTTTGCCGAGCTGGCCATCAAGGGCAAGGGCTCGATGGGCAACATCGTGACCAAGCAGCCCATCAAAAAAATCACCCAGAAAAGCCGGGGCGACAGCACCTTGGGCGGCCGCGAAACGTTTTTCGACGCCGTGGTGGGCCGCCTCAACACCGCCGGCCACGGCCGCTACCTGGGGGCCTTCGACACCGACGACACCCTGCTGCTGGCGTACCGCGACGGCTCGTACGAGCTGAAGGCCCCGGCCCCGGCCCTGCACTTCGACGTGCCCAACCTCGTGCTGCTGCGCAAGTTCGACCCCGACACGGTGCTCAGCGCGGTGTACGTGGAAGGCGAAACGAAGACGCACTACGTCAAGCGGTTCAAAATCGAAACCAGCACCTTGGGCAAACCCTTCACCTTTATCACCGAAACCAAGGGCTCGAAGCTGCTGGCCGTGACGGCCCACCCCGAGCCGCTGGTGGAAATAAAAGCGCAGAAGGACAAGAAAGGCGACAAGGAAACCGAGCAGCTCGGCCTGCACGAGTTCATCGACGTGAAGGGCTGGAAGGCGATGGGCAACAAGCTGAGCTATTACAAAATCCACAGCCTGGCCCTGCTCACCGACGAGGGCCCCGAGCCCCAGCGCCGCGAGGCCCGCAAGCGCGGCGCGGCCGACGCCCCCCCGGCCGACGACGCGGCCGTGGCCGTGACGGACGAGGAGGTGGCCCAGGCCCGGGAGGTGGCCACGGGCCGCACCAAGGCGCAGCTGGGGCTGTTTTAGCGGAGTAAGATGGGGGGCAGTGGGCCAAGCGTGACGGGGTGGGGGAGGCTGGCCGTGCTGGCGGCCGGCCTGGGCGCGGGCCCGGCGGCGGCCCAGGCCCCGGCCGTGCCGCCCGCGCCCCCGCCGGTGGTGCAGCCCGCGGCCGGCCCGCCCGCCCCGGCCGGAACCCTGGGCGAAGACCCGCCGGCCGTGCGCCAGAAGCTGTTCGAAGCCGCCCGGCTCCTCAACCGCTACAAGGATTCGGAGGCGCTGGCCGCGTACCAGGACGTGCTCAAAATTAATTCCGCGCACTACCTGGCCCTGTGGCAGTCGGCGGTGCTGAGCGTAAAAATCGGGGCCCGCTACTCCGACGAAACCCGCAAAACGGCCTACTTCAACGCCGCCGCCCGCTACGCCGACCGGGCCCTGGCCCTGCGGCCCGAGGGCGGCGAGAGCAACTACGCCGCCGCGCTGGCCCTGTTCAGCCAGGCCGGGCTGTACCGGTCGGAAAACCGCCTGGCGGCCTTCCGCGACCTGCGCTCCTACGTGTTTCTGGCCGTGGGCCAGCGCCCCGACCTGCCCGAAGCCTGGCAGCTGCTGGGCCGCTGGCAGTACCGCGTGGGCCACTACAACGTGCTGGAGCGCATTTACAGCAAAATCATCCTGGGCGGGGTGCCGCCCGGGGGCAGCGTGGCCGACGCCATGCGCAGCCTCGAAACGGCCATCCGGCTCGATTCGTCGCGGGTCTCGTTCTACTACGACCTGGCCCGGATGTACCGCTACCAGGGCCGCCGCCGCCGCGCCGTGGCCCTGCTGCAAAAGGCCGTCCGCCTGCCCACCTACACCAGCGAGGACCTGACCCTCAACCGCCTGTGCCAGCAGCTGCTGCCGCCGTTGCAGCGGGCCGCCACCCGGCGGGCCCGCCGGCAAGCGCGGGCCCAGCAGCGGGCCGCCCGCGCGGCCGGGGCCCCGCCCGCCGCGCTGCGGCCGTGAGGGCCCGGCGGGCCGTACTTTTGGGCATGCGTTGCCCCGCGCCGTTCGTTTTGCTCGCTGTGCTGGCCCTGCTGGCCTTGCCGGCCTGCCAGTCGGCCCCCGCCGAGCGGCCCGATACCCTCGTGGACCTGGCCACCGTGCAGAGCGGGCCCCGCGTGCAGGCCGACGAGCTGGACGGGGCCCTGCGCCAGCAGCCCGGCAACGTGGCCCTGCTTACGCGCCGGGCGGCCCTGCGCCTGGCCGCCGGCCAGCCCCGGGCCGCACTGCGCGACGCCACCGATGCCCTGGCCCTGACGGACGGCGACGACGACGGGCCCCTGTACTTTCTGCAAGCCCGGGCCCTGCGCATGCTGGGCCGCCTGCCCGAGGCCCTCGCCGCCGCCCGCCAGGCGGCCGAAAACGGCTTCACGGGTCCCGAGCTGCCCCTGCTGGTGGGCGAAACGCACCTGGCCGCCCGCGAGTACCCCGCCGCCCTCGACAACCTCGACCGGGCCCTGCGCCTCGACCCCGACCAGCCCGCCGCGCTTTTCTACAAAGGCCTGGCCTACGCCGCGTCGGCCGACACCGCGCAGGCCCTCGACTACCTGCGGGCGGCGCTGGTGCGCGAGCCGCGCCAGCCCGAGATACTGCACCAGCTGGCGGCCCTCTGCAACGCCCTGCGCGACCCCGAACAGGCCGCCGGCTACGCCGCCCGGGGCCTGCGCCTCGACACCACGTCCGGGGCCCTGCACTACGACTACGGCCGCCAGCTGGAGCTGCGCGGCCAGCCCGACAGCGCCGCCTGGCACTACCGCCGCGCCCTGGCCCTCGACACCACCCAGTACCGCGCCGATTACCGCCTGGCCCTGGCTGCCGGGGCCCGCGGCCAGCGGCCGGCGTCAATTATCCCGCACCTCGCCCGTGCCCTGCGCCGCAACCCGCGCCTGCCCCAGGCCCGCGCCCTGCTCGCCGAAGCCCTCGAAGAGCACCGCGACCTGCCCGCCGCCCTGGCCCAGTACCGCCGGCTGGTGCTCGAAAACCCGGGCAACGCCCACTGGACTTTCAAGGTGTGGAAAGTGGGCAACCGGGCCCGCCTGCTGCTGCCCGACAGCCTGCGCCCGGCCCCGCTGTACTACCCCGGGCCGGCGGTGGCGCGCCCCCGGGCGCAGGCCGTGGCCCCGCTCGCCCCGCGGGGCGGGCTGCCGCCCCGCTAGGCCAAGCTGCCCCTAGCCGCTGGGGCGCCGGTTAATGGGGAGCCTCGCCTGCTTCCGCCTTGCCTATAAAAAGGGCGAGGAGGGGGAAGCGCTGGCGGTGCGGGTCGGTACGCCCCGGTTGTCAATTGAAAAGTGCGCTAACTTTCTGCGTTTTAAGTAACGTAGTACTCCCAACAACTGCCTTTGATGAGAGTTGTCCTCCTGCTCATAATACTGGTGATGGGGGGGCGCGTGCCGGCCGCGGGGCAGGGCCCCCCGGTGCCCGGCGTGGCGTGGCTGCGGGCCGTGGTGCGGGCCCACCCGGCCCCCGACACCGTGCGGGCCAACCGCCTCAACGCCCTGGCCCTGTCGTTGCGCACCAACGCCCCGGCCGAGTCGGCGGCGCTGTTTGGCGAGGCGCTGGCGCTGGCCCGGCGGCTGCGCTACCCCGCCGGCGAAGCCGCCGCCGTGTTCGGCCTGGGCTACTACTGCCGCCTGCGCAACGCCTACGGCCCGGCCCTGGCCTACACGTTGCGGGCCCAGCGGCTGTACAAGCAGTTGGGCGACGGCTTCAACCAGGCCCGCTGCCAGTACAGCCTGGCCCGCATCTACTTCGAGCAGGGCAACTACGGCCAGTCGGTGGCCGCCAATCTCGACGGGCTGGCCCTGGCCAAGGCCCGGCACGACGCCAAAGGGCAGGCGTTTCTGAGCACCCAGCTCGGCATCACCAACTCTTACCTGGCCGACTACCCGCAGGCCCAGCAGTACCTCGCCCGGGGCCTGGCGCTGGCCCGCCAGGGCCACGACCGGGTGGGCATGGGCCACGCCAGTTCGGGCCTCGGCGATTTGTACCGGCGGCAGGGCCAGTGGGCCCAGGCCCAGGCGCAGTACGAGCAGGCCCTGGCCGCGTACCGCCCCGTGTACAACCGCGCCGGCCTGCTGTTCGAAGAAATTAACCTCGCCGACATGAACGAGCGCCAGGGCCGCTACCCGCAGGCCCTGGCGCAGGCCTACGACATCCTGGCCCGCGCCCACCGCGCCGACGCCGTGGACCAGGTGCCCCGGGCCGAGCTGGTGCTGGCCCGCGCCTACCTCGACACCGACCTCCCCGACAGCGCCCGCCGCTACGCGCAGCAAAGCCTGGCCGCCAGCGAGCGCAGCGGCGCGCGCGAAAACGGCCGCGACGCCACCGAAATCCTGGCCCGCGCCACGGCCCAGCTCGGCCGCTTCGCCGACGCCTACGCCTACCAGCAGCTCTACGGGGCCTACAGCGACAGCCTCACCGGCGAGGCCACCCGCCGCCGCGCCGCCGCCGCGCAGTTCGGGTACGGGCGCAGCCAGGCCCAGGCGCAAATCCGCCTCCTCACCGAGCAAGCCCGCCTTCAGGCCCAAACGCAGGAAGTGGCCCGCCTGCGCGAGCAGCGCGAGATGTCCGGCTTTGGGGCCCTGGCCGGCGCGGCCCTGCTGGGGGCCGCCGGCTGGCGCTGGCGCACGCGCCAGCGCCAGCACGCCCGCGAAGCCCGCCTGCGCACCCAAATCGCCGCCGACCTGCACGACGACGTGGGCACGCTGCTCTCGCAAATCAGCCTGCAAAGCAGTCTTTTGCAGGAAGACCTGGCCGACCCCGCCGCCCACCGCCAGCAGCTGGGCCAGATTGCCGAGGCCAGCCGCGCGGCCGTGCGCCAGCTCAACGACGTGGTGTGGAGCCTCGACGCCCACAACGATCACCTGCCCCAGCTGCTCGACCGCCTGCGCGATTACGCCTACGACGTGCTGGTGCCGGCCGGGCTGGCGGTGGTGTTCGACGCCCCCGCCGCGCTGCCCGACGGCCGCCTGCCCACCGCGCTGCGCCGCAACCTGTACCTCATCTACAAAGAGGCCCTGCACAACGTGCTCAAGCACGCGGCCGGGGCCACGCGGGTCACCGTGCGCCTGGCCCTGGGCGGCAGCCCGGCCGGCCTGCTGCTGGAAGTGCGCGACGACGCCGCCGTGCCCGCCGGGCACTCGCACGCGCGCCGCAGCGGCCACGGCCTGCGCAACATGGCCGAGCGGGCCGCCGCCCTCGGCGGCACCGCGGCCTGGGAGCCCCTGCCCGGGGGCGGCTCGGCCGTGCGCGTGGCGCTGCCGCTGGGCGCCTAGCGCCCCGGTGCGGGGCCGGGCGCTGCCCCAGGGCGGCGGCCGCCTGTTTTTTTAGGTAGCTGCCCGGGGCCCGAGGGGCACAGCTAACGGATGGATAAGGGTAATTATGTAGTGAGTTAAGAGTAAGCGGGCATCGACCTTGCTGTACGCTTTTATTGATTCAGCACAAAAGCTGGCTATTAGCAGCTAATAGCCAGCAGTAAAAAGCTAACGGCCAGCAGCTAAGTTCGCCGGTAGCGCCCGCATCTTCATGCAGTACCGCTGCGCGGGTTGGGTAGGTACTTTTGAGCCGTGAAAATCTCCCTTGCCATCATCGAAGACCAGCCCGCCATCCGGCAGGTGCTCAGCACCTACCTGGGGGCCCAGCCGGAGTTTGCCTGCGAGTTGGTAATGGGCTCGGTCGAGGAGCTGCTGGCCGCCCTGCACGCGGGGGCCCCCGCGCCCCGGCTGGTGCTGTCCGACATCGGGCTGCCCGGGGGGCTGTCCGGCATCGCGGGCATTCCGCTCATCCTGGCGCAGGCCCCCGGGGCCGAGATTGTGCTCATCACCGTGTACCAGGAGCCCGACCGCGTGGTGCAGGCCCTGTGCGCGGGCGCGGTGGGCTACCTGGTGAAAACCACCCCGCTGCCCGACATCAAAAAAGCCCTGCTCGACGTGCTGGCCGGCGGCTCGCCCATGTCGCCGGCCGTGGCCCGGCACATTGCCCGCTACTTCCGGCCCGCCGCGCCCCAGGCCACCCTCACCCAGCGCGAGCAGCAGGTGGTGGAAGCCATCGAGCAGGGCCTGAGCTACAAGCTCGTCGCCGACCGCCTCGGGGTCACCATTAACACGGTGCGGGCCCACATCCGCATCGTGTACGAGAAGCTGCAAGTCAGCTCCAAAGCCGAGCTGATGAACCGCGCGCGCAACAAGTAGCCGGGGGCAAAGCGCGGGATTGGGCGGCCTTTCGGCCCCCGCGCCCGGGCCCCGCCGCCTGGTTACTCGTTGCCGAACGGCGTAACTTGCGCCCCGCCTGGCCCCACCGGCCGGTTATTTTCCTGTTTATGCTCCACCTCACCCTGCCCGACGGCTCGCCCCGCGAGCTGCCCGACCACGCTACCGGCTACGACCTGGCCGCTTCCATCTCCGAGGGCCTGGCCCGCAACGCCCTGGCCGTGACCGTGAACGGCGAAGTGCGCGACCTGCACCGCCCCCTGCCCGACCACGCCAAGGTTAGCATCCTCACCTGGAACGACCCCGCCGGCAAGGCCACCTACTGGCACTCCTCGGCCCACCTCATGGCGGAGGCCCTGGAGGCCCTGTACCCCGGCGTGAAGCTGGCCATCGGCCCGGCCGTCGAAAACGGCTTTTACTACGACGTGGACCTCGGCGAGGGCCGCGCCATCAGCAGCACCGACTTCCCCGAAATCGAGAAGAAAATGGTGGAGCTGGCCAAGGCCAAAAGCCAGTACGTGCGCCGCGCAGTGCCCAAGGCCGAGGCCATTGCCTACTTCACCGACAAGCAGGACCCCTACAAGCTGGAGCTGATTGACGGCCTCGAAGACGGCCAGATTACGTTCTATACCCAGGGCAATTTCACCGACCTCTGCCGGGGCCCCCACATCCCCGACACCAGCACCATCAAGGCGGCCAAGCTCATGAACGTGGCCGGGGCCTACTGGCGCGGCGACGAGAAAAACAAGCAGCTCACGCGCCTCTACGGCATCACCTTTCCCAAGGCCAAGGAGCTGACCGAGTACCTCGAGCGCCTCGAAGAAGCCAAGCGCCGCGACCACCGCAAGCTGGGCAAAGAGCTGAAGCTCTTTGCGTTCAGCGAGCGGGTAGGAGCGGGCCTGCCGCTGTGGCTGCCCAAGGGCACGGCCCTGCGCGAGCGGCTCGAGCAGTTCCTGCGCAAGGCCCAGGTGCGGGCCGGCTACCAGCCGGTCGTCACGCCCCACATCGGGGCCAAGGAGCTGTACGTCACCAGCGGCCACTACGAGAAGTACGGGGCCGACTCCTTCCAACCCATCCGCACGCCCAACCCCGGCGAGGAGTTCTTCCTCAAGCCGATGAACTGCCCGCACCACTGCGAAATCTACAAAACCGAGCCCCGCAGCTACCGCGACCTGCCCGTGCGCCTGGCCGAGTTCGGCACCGTGTACCGCTACGAGCAGAGCGGCGAGCTGCACGGCCTCACCCGCGTGCGCGGCTTTACCCAGGACGACGCCCACATCTTCTGCCGGCCCGACCAGGTGAAGGACGAGTTCAAGAAGGTCATCGACATCGTGCTCTACGTGCTGAACGCGCTGGATTTTAAGGACTTCACCGCCCAAATATCCCTGCGCGACCCGGAGAACAAGACCAAGTACATCGGCTCCGACGAGAACTGGGCCCGGGCCGAAGCTGCCATCCAGGAAGCTGCCGCTGAAAAAGGCCTCACCACCACCACCGAGCTGGGCGAGGCCGCTTTTTATGGCCCCAAGCTCGACTTCATGGTGCGCGACGCGCTGGGCCGCCGCTGGCAGCTCGGCACGGTGCAGGTGGACTACAACCTGCCCATCCGCTTCGGGCTCGAATACACGGCGGCCGACAACTCCAAGGCCACGCCGGTCATGATTCACCGGGCCCCCTTCGGCTCGCTGGAGCGCTTCGTGGCCGTGCTCATCGAGCATTGCGCCGGCAATTTCCCGCTCTGGCTCACGCCCGAGCAGTTCATTGTGCTGCCCATCTCCGACAAGTTCATCGACTACGCCCACGAGGTGAAAACCCAGTTGGAAGCCGCCGACCTGCGCGGCACCGTGGACGCCCGCGACGAGCGCATCGGCCGCAAAATCCGCGACGCGGAAATGGCCAAAACCCCTTATTTGCTGGTGGTCGGGGAGAAAGAGGCCGAAGCCAACGCCGTCGGCGTGCGCCGCCACGGCGAGGGCGATTTGGGGGCCATGTCGGTGGCCGAGTTCATTGCCAGCGTGCAAAGCCAAGTGGCCGCGGCCAGCTAAGGCCGTCCGCAACGGGGCCCTGATTTTTGGGAACGAGCCGCCGGGGGGCCTGCGTTTGGTCCGCTGGGGGCTTCGTTTGCTGAAAGTTAACCGCGCTGGTTTGCCTTTACGAATAAAAATAACGATATTTGCCCCCTGATTGACGGGGTTCACCCCGCCCAATCTGCCCAAAGACTCATTCCCCGCCACTTTTTTCGCAGGAGGACCAAACCATAGCAACCCCGAATCGTCGGTATGTGCCTCGCCAGCAGGTGGAGGAGCCGTTCAAAATCAACCAGAAAATCCTGGCCCGCGAAGTTCGCCTAGTTGGCGACAACGTGCCCCAGGGGGTGTACACCACCGACCAGGCCCGCAAAATGGCGCAGGAGCAAAACCTCGACCTCGTCGAGATTTCGCCCACCGCCACGCCGCCCGTGTGCCGCGTTATCGACTACTCGAAATTTAAGTACGAGCAGAAGAAGAAAACCCGCGAGCTGAAGGCCAAGCAGACCAAGGTCGTGCTCAAGGAGATTCGTTTCGGCCCCAATACCGACGAGCACGACTTCGCCTTTAAGGTGAAGCACGCCCAGGAGTTTTTGCGCGAAGGCGCGAAAATTAAGAGTTACGTGCACTTCGTGGGCCGCAGCATCGTCTTCAAGGAGCGGGGCGAAATTCTGCTGCTCAAGTTTGCCCAGGCCCTCGAAGACCTGGCCAAAGTAGAGCAGCTGCCCAAGCTCGAAGGCAAGCGTATGTTCCTCTACCTCGCGCCCAAGGCGGCCATCGTAGCCAAGCCCACGGCTAAGCCCGCGGCCCCCGCCACGGGCGAGAAAGCCGAAAAGAAGGCCCCCAAGCCCGCGGCCCTGCAAGAAGCCACCGCCGAAGACGACTCTTCGGAGGACGCGGCGGCCGATAACGACTAGCTTTTTCCGGTTGCGGATGGCTTCCCGGCCCACGGTCGGCTAGCAATCAACCCAAACAATCAACAACCACCCCAAACCAACACGACAATGCCGAAAGTAAAGACGAAATCCGGTGCTAAGAAGCGGTTCACGCTCACCGGCTCGGGCAAGGTGAAGCGGAAGCACGCCTACAAATCGCACATTCTGACCAAAAAAACCACCAAGCAGAAGCGCAACCTCACCCACTCCGGCCTCGTGAGCAGCGCCGACATGAACCGGGTGTCGCAAATGCTGAATATTTGATTTAATTGATTAATTGTTGTGGGCTAAATTGTTGCTGTTCAATTCTGTTGACTAAAACAATTCAGTAATCAACAACTAATCAATTAAGTTATTTAACAATTTAATTTCCCCACCAGGCTTCCGGCCGCAATTTCAAGCCACTGCCGCCGCGCAGTGACGCCGGCTGCCAAAAACAATTCAGGTTATGCCAAGAAGTGTCAACCACGTGGCCTCGCGCCACCGCCGCAAAAAAATCATGCGTTTGGCGAAAGGCTACTATGGCCGCCGCAAAAACGTGTGGACTGTTGCCAAGAATGCCGTTGAAAAAGGCCTGCTCTACGCCTACCGCGACCGCAAAGTAAAAAAGCGCGAATTCCGCGCGCTCTGGATTCAGCGCATCAACGCCGGGGCCCGCGAACACGGCTTGTCGTATTCGCAGCTGATGGGCGGCCTGAAAAAGGCCGGCATTGAGCTGAACCGCAAAGTGCTGGCCGACCTCGCGCTCAACCACCCCGCTGCCTTCAAGGGCATCGTGGAGAAAGCCAAGTAAGCCGCGTCCGGTCCCCCGATAAGCAAGGAAACGCCGGTGCCGCAAGGTTCGGCGTTTTCTTGTTTTGGGCCCCCTGGCCGCCGGCGCGGGCGGTGCGCCGCTGGGCACAAAAAAACCGCCTCGGCACGCGGCCAATGCGGTTTTAACCAGTAGCGGGAGGCGGGTACGATCCGCCGACCTCAGGGTTATGAATCCTGTGCTCTAACCAACTGAGCTACCCCGCCGGGTTTTGTGGGTGCAAAGGTAATGAAAAATACGACTCCTGCGCAAAGTGCAGGCCCAAAAACACGGTTTATTCCGCTCCGCTGGCTCTTGATCGGTCGGGGCCCCTCGTTCTTAACCAATTAGTGCCATGGCATTGCCGGATACCCAAATCAAAACGCCGTTTGAAGTCGATTACCCCATCAATGCGTCGCCCAAAATCCTGTTTCCGTACCTGGCCACGGCTGGGGGCCTCGCCCAATGGTTTTGCGACGACGTGCGCTACGTGGACGGCGGCCGCCTGAACTTCGTGTGGGACCGCGAAAACCACTACGCCGAAGTTGGCCTCCAACGCCTCAACCGCTCCGTGCGCTACGTGTTCCTTGGCCCCGAGCGCTCCCCCGAAGACGACCCCAGCTACCTGGAGTTCACGCTGCACTCGTCGCAGGTGACCGATGAGGTGTACCTGCACGTGGTGGATTACTCGGCCTCGCATTCGGCCGAGCAGCGCGAGCTGTGGGACGGACTCGCGGCCAAGCTGCGCGAGCAAGTGGGCGGCTAAGTGGTGAGCCATTAGCTTTTAGCTGCTAAGCTGTTAACCTTTGTCAATCAGCGGGAAAGCTGATGGCTCACCACTTAAGGCCCGCCACGCACTATTTGGCGGCCCGCCCCGTTGAAAAAACGGCCCTGCCTTTGACTGGCCCCGCGCATGATTAAAAAACTCGACAAGCTGGTGCTGAAGGCCTTCGCCGGGCCCTTCCTGCTCACTTTTGCGGTGGTGCAGTTCATCCTGCTCACCCAAACCCTGCTCAAGTACCTCGACGACATCATCGGCAAAGACCTGGGCCTGCCCGTTATCGGTAAGCTGCTGTTCTTTCTGAGCGTCCTCATCGTGCCCACTTCGCTGCCGCTGGCCGTACTGCTTTCCTCGCTGATGACCTACGGCAGCATGGGCGAGCACCACGAGCTGACGGCCATCAAGGCCTCGGGCATCGCCCTCACGCGCATCCTGCGGCCGGTGCTCATCGTGAGCGTGGGGCTGCTGCTGGGCTCGTTCTGGTTCAACAAGTCCATCGTGCCCAAGGCCAACCTCAAAGCTTACAGCCTGCTGTGGGACGTGCGCCAGCAAAAGCTGGCGCTCGACATCCGGGAGGGCGTGTTCTACGGCGGTATTCCGGGCTACACCATTAAGGTGGACCACAAGACGGGCCCCGAAAAAGACCGCCTGCACGGGGTGATGATTTACGACCACACCCAGCGCAACGGCAGCTCCACCGTGATGCTGGCCGATTCGGGCCGCATGTTCACCCGCTTCAACGGGGCGTACCTGGGCCTGGAACTGTTCCACGGCCACAGCTACGTGGAGCAGCCCGACGCCCAGAACCGGGCCGGGGCCAGCTTCTACCGTCAGGGGTTCGACCACAACGTCGTCACGTTTTCGCTGGCCTCGTTCGACCTCAACCGCACCAAAGAAGAGCTGTTCCAAACCAACCGGATGATGCTCACCATTCCGCAGTTGCGCTCGGGCACCGACTCTATTCAGCGCAGCCTGGGCATGGCCCGCCGCCAGTTGCCCCGCCAACTCGATACGTACTACACCTACCTGCGCTTCGACACGCTGGGGGCCGCGGCCAACCGGCGCGTGGCGCAGTGGCAGGTGCCCGCCGGGCGCTTGCCCAAGCTCACGCCGCCCATCGCGGAGCAGGCTGCCAACCGCGCCCGCAACCTGCGCCAGTCGTTTAAAACCACCGCCGACCGGCTCGACAACCTGGCTCGCGACTCGGCCCAGTACCGCGTCGAGATTTACAACAAATACGCCCAGTCGGTGGCCGTGCTGCTCATGTTCCTCATCGGGGCCCCGCTGGGGGCCATCATTAAAAAAGGGGGCCTGGGGGTGCCCATCCTGATTTCCATCCTGTTTTTCATCGTGTACTACGTGCTCACCATTATGGGCACCAAGTACGCAAAGGAGTTCGTGCTGCCGGTGGGCGTGGGGGTGTGGCTGGCCAACTTGGTGCTGCTGCCCATCGGCCTGTTTCTGCTGTTCCAGGCGTACAACGACTCGGGCCTGCTGGAAGTGGATTTCTGGCGGCGGCTGCCCCGGCGGCTGGGCCTGCCCGTCCTGCGCCGGTTCACCAAACCAGCGGGGGAGGAGTAGTGCTTCACCGATTGATTAATCTTTTTTGCGGGTTAATTCACTAAATCCCGTACCTTTGCGGCTCCCCGAAGTGGGGGAACGTCATTTTTTTCATTTTTAAATCCAAGACGGGGTCAGACCCTATCAACCGATGAAGCTCACCACCGAAGCAAAGCAGGACATTTTCGAAAAGAACAGCCTGCAACACGTTAAAACCGATACCGGCTCGGCCGAAGCCCAGATTGGCCTTTTCACCCACCGCATCAACCACCTGACGGAACACCTGAAGGCCAACAAAAAGGACCACAGCACCCGCCTGGGCCTGCTGAAGCTGGTGGGTAAGCGCCGCCGCATGTTGGATTACCTCCAGCACCGCGAAATCAACCGCTACCGCGCCATCATCAAAGAGCTGGGCATCCGCAAGTAAGCCCAATGTCTGAGAGTAGGGAGCCTTCCACCGGAAGGTTCCCTACTCTTTTTTTTGCCAGTTGCGAGAGGTGAGCCGGGAGCGATAAGCCGGGCGTTTGCGTTCAGTGCTTGTCCAAGTAATTCCTTCCCCCGCGGTTCTCACTTCTTTCCCCCATTCCTCCTCTTCTCCTTCCGAATGCCCGCCCCCCACGCCATTACCAAAACCCTGGCCCTGCCCGACGGCCGCCAGATTTCCATCGAAACCGGCAAGCTGGCCAAGTTCGCCGACGGGGCCGTGGTCGTCCGCCTCGGCGACACCATGCTGCTGGCCACCGTGGTGTCGGCCCCCAGCCAGCGCGACGGCGTGGACTTCCTGCCGCTGTCGGTGGACTACCAGGAAAAATTCGGCTCGGCCGGCAAGATTCCCGGCTCGTTCCAGCGCCGCGAAGGCCGCCTGAGCGACTACGAAATCCTGATTTGCCGCCTGGTGGACCGCATCCTGCGGCCGATGTTCCCCAAAGACTACCACTACGAGGTGCAGGTGATGATTACCCTCATCTCGGCCGACAAAGAGGTGCAGCCCGACGCCCTGGCCGCCCTGGCCGCGTCGGCCGCGCTCTCGATTTCCGACATTCCGTTCGCCGGGCCCATTTCCGAGGTGCGGGTGGCCCGCATCGACGGCCAGTTCCAGATTAACCCCAAAACCAGCGACCTGAAGCGGGCCGACATGGACCTCATCGTGGGGGCCACCGCCGATTCCGTGGCGATGGTGGAGGGCGAGATGCACGAGGTGAGCGAGGAAGAGATGGTGGCGGCCATTGCTTTCGGCCACGAGGCCATCAAGGCCCAGGTGCAGCTCCAGAAGGATTTGGCCGCCGCCGTGGGCCGCGCCGCCGACTCGCCCACCCGCGAGTACCCGAAATACGAGGAGAACGAGGCCCTGAAAAAGCTCGTGCATGAGGGCGTGTACCAGGGCGCGTACGACGTGGCCCGCACCGGTAACACCAGCAAGGGCGGTCGCAAGGAGGGCTTCTCGCTCGTGAAAAAGGCTTTCCTGGAAAAGCTGGTGGCCGAGCAGCCCGAGCTGGACGCGAAGCAGTTCAGCCGCTACTACTCGTCGGCTGAGAAGAAGGCCATCCGCGACATGATGGTGAAGGAGCGGGTGCGCCTCGACGGCCGCCAGCTGACGGAAATTCGGCCCATCTGGTCGGAAATCAACTACCTGCCCGGGGCCCACGGCTCGGCCATCTTCACGCGCGGCGAAACCCAGAGCCTGACCACGGCCACGCTCGGCACCAAGCTCGACGAGCAGATTGTGGACCAGCCCCTGACCAAGGGCTACTCGAAGTTCATGCTGCACTACAACTTCCCCGGGTTTTCGACCGGTGAAGTGAAGCCCAACCGGGGGGCCGGCCGCCGCGAAATCGGCCACGGCAACCTGGCCATGCGCAGCCTCAAGCAAGTGCTGCCCCCCGACGACGAAAACCCCTACACCATCCGCATCGTGTCGGACATCCTGGAGTCGAACGGCTCCAGCTCGATGGCCACGGTGTGCGCCGGCTCGCTGGCGCTGATGGACGCCGGCGTGAAGGTGCGGGCCGCCGTGGCCGGCATCGCCATGGGCCTCGTGCAGGACAAGGAAACCGGTGAGTACGCCGTGCTGAGCGATATTCTGGGCGACGAAGACCACCTCGGCGACATGGACTTTAAGGTGACGGGCACCGAGAAAGGCATTTGCGCCTGCCAGATGGACATCAAAATCCAGGGCCTGAGCAACGAGATTCTGACCGCGGCGCTGCACCAGGCCCGCGAAGGCCGCCTGCACATCCTGGCCGAAATGGCCAAGACCATCGCCGCACCTGCTGCTGAGCTGAAGGCCCATACGCCCCGCTCGCACAAGATGCTGATTGATAAAGAGTTCATCGGGGCCATCATCGGGCCCGGCGGTAAGGTCATCCAGCAAATACAGAAGGACACCAACGCCACGGTTATCATCGAGGAGAAGGACGAGAAAGGCCACGTGAGCATTTACGCGGCCAACCAGACGGACATGCAGGGGGCCATCGACCGCATCCGGGCCATTGCGGCGCAGCCGGAAATCGGCGAGACCTACAAAGGCAAGGTGCGCAGCATCCAGCCCTACGGCGCGTTCGTAGAGATTATGCCCGGCAAGGACGGCCTGCTGCACATCTCGGAAGTGACCCACGAGCGTATCCAAAGCCTGGAAGGGCTGCTCGAAGTGGGCCAGGACATCGACGTGAAACTGGTGGACATCGACAAAAAAACCGGCAAGTACCGCCTCTCGCGAAAAGTGCTGCTGCCGAAGCCCGAAGGCGCTACCGCCGACAACGGCCAAGCCTAACGCTGGGGGCCGAACTTTCGTTAGGAGAAGCCTGTTGCTTTTCCTTGACCCTTGGCCTATCGTTAAGCGCTATTTTTTTGTCTACTATTTCCCGTTATCGTCCCTACCAGCTCCCATGAGACAGCTAAAAATCAGCAAGCAGATTACCAACCGCGAAAGCCAGTCGCTGGACAAGTACCTCCAGGAGATTGGCCGGGTGGATTTGCTCACCCCCGACGAGGAGGTGACCCTGGCCCAGCGCATCCGCGACGGCGACCAGCAGGCGCTGGAAAAGCTCACCAAGGCCAACCTGCGCTTCGTGGTGTCGGTGGCAAAACAATATCAGAACCAAGGGCTTAGCCTCGGTGACCTCATCAACGAGGGCAACCTGGGCCTGATTAAAGCGGCCAAGCGTTTCGACGAAACCCGCGGCTTCAAGTTCATCTCCTACGCCGTGTGGTGGATTCGTCAGTCCATCCTGCAAGCTCTGGCCGAGCAGAGCCGCATCGTGCGCCTGCCCCTGAACCGCGTGGGCTCGCTGAACAAAATCAGCAAGTCATTCTCGGAGCTGGAGCAGAAGTTTGAGCGCGAGCCCTCGCCCGAGGAAATTGCCGAAGTGCTGGAGCTGACCACCTCGGAAGTAGTGGACACGCTCAAGATTTCGGGCCGCCACGTGTCGGTGGACGCGCCGTTTGTGCAGGGCGAGGAAAACCGCCTGCTCGACGTGCTCGAAAACGAGGACGAGGAATCGCCCGACATGGCCCTGATGAACGACTCGCTCCGCAAGGAGGTGCAGCGGGCCCTGAGCACGCTCACTAAGCGCGAGGCCGACGTGATTACGCTGTACTTCGGGTTGAACGGCGAAGCCGCCCTGACGCTGGAGGAAATCGGCGAGAAGTTTAACCTGACTCGCGAGCGGGTGCGTCAGATTAAAGAAAAAGCCATCCGCCGCCTGCGCCACACCTCGCGCTCGAAAGCCCTGAAGCCTTATTTGGGTTAATTCTACTTAATTTTGCGTTATTAAAAAACCCCGGCCGATTGGTTGGGGTTTTTTAATAACGGCGGGGCAGCCCCGCGTCATTCTTTTTACTTTACCGCGGCGGGGCTTTGCGCTCCGCACCAGGGCCCTGGCGGCCACCTTTGCTATGTCTGAACACCACAAGTGCCTGATTATCGGCTCGGGCCCGGCCGGCTACACGGCGGCCATCTACGCGGCCCGCGCCAACATGGCCCCCGTCATGTACATGGGCCTGCAGCCCGGTGGGCAGCTCACCATCACCAACGACGTGGAGAACTTCCCCGGCTACCCCGACGGCGTGATGGGCCCCGAGATGATGGAGGACCTGAAAAAGCAGGCCGAACGCTTCGGCACTGATATTCGCTACGGCATTGCCACGCAGGTGGATTTCTCGGGCCACCCGCACAAGGTTACAATTGATGAGACGACGGAGCTAACGGCCGACGCCGTGATTATCGCCACCGGGGCCTCGGCCAAGTGGCTGGGGCTGCCCTCGGAAGCCAAGCTGAACGGCTCGGGCGTGTCGGCCTGCGCCGTGTGCGACGGGTTTTTCTACCGGGGCCAGGACGTGGCCATCGTGGGGGCCGGCGACACGGCCGCCGAGGAGGCCACCTACCTGGCCAACCTGGCCCGCAAGGTGACCATGATTGTGCGCAAGGGCGAGCTGAAAGCCTCGAAAATCATGCAGAAGCGCGTGCTCGACAACCCCAAGATTGAGGTGCTGTTCGACACCGTGACCGACGAGATTCTGGGCGAGCACGCCGTGGAAGGCGTGCGCGTGAAAAACGTGCGGACCCACGAGGTGCGGGAGATTCCGCTCACGGGGTTTTTCGTGGCCATCGGGCACGAGCCCAATTCGAAGATTTTCCAGCCCTACCTGCACCACGACGAGCAGGGCTACCTGAAAACCCTGCCCGGCACCAGCAAAACGAACGTGGACGGCGTGTTTGCCTGCGGCGACGTGCAGGACTTTACCTACCGCCAGGCCGTGACGGCGGCCGGCACCGGCTGCATGGCCGCCCTCGACGCCGAGCGTTTCCTGGCCGCCCAGGGCCTGCATTAGGCGCGGCCAGCTACTTTTGGCTAACTCCAGTCTCGCTTTGCCTCTCTGCTTTTGCTGCTTTACCGCTTGAATTTTCTGCGTCCTCTGGGGCTGCTATGGCTGTTGGCCGCGCTGGGTACGGCCCCCGCGCTGGGGCAGGGCAAGAAGCCCGCGCATCCCAAAGACGAGCACACGGGCCGCCGGTCGGACTTTTTTCGGGTGAAAACGCCGAAGATGAAGTACGTGCGGCCCGACACGACCACGGTCATCGAAACCGAGGAAATCCACGACGACAACTCCGACGCGGCCAAGTCGCTGCGCTTCAACCCGGCCAAAAAGCTGAGCATCGTGAGCGAGGACACGACCACGCTCAACGAGGGCGGGCAGGAAATCGTGGAGATGTCGGAGGAAGTGCTCATCGACTCGTCGTGGGTAAAGGTGGCCGGGTACTACTCCATCTGGGACGTCCACAACATCAACCCTTACCACGTGGACGGCCGCCGCTTCCGCGACTCGGTGAACCTGAAGCTGACCGACGCCAGCCGCGAGCGGTTCAGCCGGATGCCGATGAAGGAAACGCCCATCACGTCGGGCTTCGGGTTCCGGGGCTACCGCTGGCACTTCGGCGTGGACCTGGACCTGGAAACCGGGGACTCGGTGAAGGCGGTGTTCGACGGCGTGGTGCGCATCAGCAAGTGGGACGGCGCGGGCTACGGCAACTACCTGCTGGTGCGCCACTACAACGGCCTGGAGACGCTCTACGGGCACCTGAGCAAGGCCCTGGTGCCGGTGGGTACCTTCGTGAAGGCCGGCGAGCTGATTGCCTACGGCGGTAGCACGGGCCATAGCTCGGGCTCGCACCTGCACTTCGAGGTGCGCTACCAGGGCAACCCCATCAACCCGATTCAGCTCTACGACTTCCCCGACCACAAGCTGCTGAAGGACAACTTCACCATCACCTCGGAGCTATTTAACTACTACAGCCAGGCCCTGCGACGCGGCGGCGGCAGCCTGACGGGCGGCGGCCGCAGCGGCGGCGGCGAAGGCCGCGGCAGTCGCACCAGCCGCCCCCGCCGCGGCGAACCCCGGGCCGCGCGGGTGGTGGTGAGCCACCGCGTGCGCCCGGGCGACACGCTCTCGGAGGTGGCCGAAAAGTATGGCGTGGGCTTGAGCACCTTGAAACGCCTGAACCCGGGCATGAAGACCCTGCAACCCGGCAAGAAGCTGCGCATCAAATAAAATCGCAGATTTTGCAGATTTTAAGAATGATTTCGCAGATGAAGCAGTGGTGGGCAGTTGGTTTTTAATGTTCGTTTTGCCGTGCGGCCGCACTCCTGAAAAGCCAAAGATTTGAGCGGCGGGGCCGGTCATTGCAATTGCCATTGAATCTGCGTAATCCATTAAATCTGCAAAATCTGTGATTAAGCTGGATATCCTGGCCCTGGGGGCCCACCCCGACGACGTGGAAATGTCGTGCGCGGGCACGCTTCTGGCCGCCCGCGCGGCCGGCAAAACCGTGGGCGTTGTCGATTTCACCCGCGGCGAGCTGGGCACCCGGGGCAGCGTCAAAATCCGGACGGCGGAGGCTGCCGCTTCCAGCCAGATTCTGGGCCTGCTGGTGCGCGAAAACCTGGGCTTGCCCGACGGGTTTTTTCGCAACGACCGGGAACACCAGCTGCCCCTGATTGCCGCCCTGCGCCGCTACCGGCCCGACGTGGTGCTCGCCAACGCCGTGGCCGACCGCCACCCCGACCACGGCAAAGGCGCCCAGCTGGCCATCGACGCCTGCTTTCTGAGCGGCCTGCGCATGGTCGAAACCCTCGACGAGCACGGCCAGCCCCAGGCCCCCTGGCGGCCGCGCAAGGTGTACCATTACATCCAGGACCAGCAACTCGTGCCCGCCTTTGTGGTGGACATCACGCCCCATTGGCAGGGCAAGTGGGACGCCATCCACGCCTTCGGCAGCCAGTTTTTCAACCCCAACGCCGACCCCGGGGCCCCGGCCACCTACTTGTCGGGCCAGCAGTTCGAGCGCTTCATGGAAGCGCGGGCCCGCGAGTTTGGCCACATCATCGGGGTGGAATTCGGGGAAGGCTTCACGGCCGCCCGGCCGGTGGGCGTGCGCGAAGTGACGGAGCTGTTGTAGCGGGACAAGCCAGGCGGCACCCGTTGCGGTAGGGATGCTTTTGGGGAAAATACGCGGGGCGTAGCCCGCAGTATTCTTCAAATGAGCGCACATCTTGCAGCAGAAAAAGGATTAGAGGCAGAGAATTAAAAAACTGAGCATCAGTTTTTTAATTCTCTGCCTCTAATCCTTTTATTTAAGCAATAACTGCTCTAAGCGGAGAGGAAGGGTGCCCGTCAACGATTAGCGGGACAGCTCGGTGAGTGGCCCGGCTGGGGCGGGCCGCCCGGGCACCGTGCCGTCAGGGCGGGCCCAGGGCTCCAGTGGGGCCAGGGGCAACGCCAAGAGCTGGGCCACGGTCTGGCGGGTTGGGTCGGGGTAGGCGGGCACGCCGATGGTGAGGGCTTGCTGCGGCACGTTCAGGCGCAGGGTGCGGTGCAGGCGGTCCCATAGGGTGAGCACGACGCCGAAGTTGCTTTGCGACTCGCGGTGCACCACCGAGTGGTGGATGCCGTGGGCCCGCGGCGTGACGAGCAGCGGGGCCAGCCGGCGTTCCACGGCCAGCGGCAGCCGCCAGTTGCTGTGGTGAAAAGCCGCGCCGGCCTCGAACACCGCCTCGTAGGCCAGCACCGTGGCCGGCCGGATGCCCAGCAGCGCCGGCAGCGCCGCCCGGTAGGGGATGCTGGCCAGCATCTCGCCAAAGTGGAAGCGCCAGGCCGTGGTGAGGTCCATGTCGAGGTCGGAGTGGTGCACGCGGTGCAGCCGCCACAGCAGCGGCGCGTGCAGCAGCCGGTGCCAGCTGTAGGCCAGGTAATCGAGCGCCAGCACTTCCAGGCCGAGGCGCAGGGGCCCCGGCAGGCGGGCCAGCTGCCGACCCAGCCCGTGCGGGGCGGCCCGCTGCGCCAAGCCCACCATGGCGGGCAGCAGCGTGAGGCGGGCGGCGGGCAGGGCGGGGGCGGCCAGCAGCGCGTTGCGCCGCCAGCGCTCCGGGCGCGGGCGGGTGCGCCGCCGCAGCGGGTGGCGGGTTTCGAGCAGCAGCAGGCCCAGGCCCACCAGGGCCAGGGCCGGGCCGGCCCAGCGGTCGAAGCGTTGGAGGAGGGGGGGCGAAGCTGAAAAAAGCGGCATGAGAAGCGACGTACTGAGGGCGTAGCAACACTACGTAATTAGTGCCCGTGCCACCGGCCGGCCCCGAGCTGCTGGCCGTTTCGCGCAACGTGCGCCGCGCCCCGGCGTACTTAACCGGCCGGGGCGGCCCGCGGTTGCGCCCGGCGCGGGGAAGTACACTTAATCTTTTTTGTTGGCGCTGGCTGGCAGTATTTTGAATCCTGACAACCAACCGGGCGCTGAGCTAAGCGTCAGCATCATCATCCCGACGTACAACGAGGCGGCGGCCATCGCGGCCCTGCTGGGCTACCTGCGCCGGGCCACGGCCGGCGGGCCCGCCCCGGAGCTGCTGGTCGTGGACGGGGGCAGCACCGACGCCACCGTGCGCCTGGCCCGGCAGGCCGGGGCCACCGTGCTCACCAGCCCCCGCAAGGGCCGCGCCGCGCAGCTCAACCACGGGGCGCAGCGGGCGCGCGGGGGGGTATTGTACTTTCTGCACGCCGACTCCTACCCGCCGCCCGGCTTCCTGGCCGACGTGCGGCGGGCCCTGGGGCAGGGCTACGGGGCGGGCTGCTACCGGCTGGCTTTCGACCACCCGCACTGGTTTTTGCGGTTCAGCGCCTGGTGCACCCGCTTGCCCTTGACGGCCGTGCGCTTCGGCGACCAAAGCCTGTTCGTGCGCCGCGACTTGTTTGCCCGCATCGGGGGCTACCGCGAGGACCTGCTGGTGATGGAAGACCAGGAAATTGTGGGCCGCCTGCGGGCCCAGGCCCCATTTCGGCTGCTGCCCCGCGCCGTGACTACTTCGGCCCGCAAGTACCTGGTGAACGGCGTTTTTCGGCTGCAAGGTATTTTTACGCTTATCGTAATCCTCTACCGGCTGGGCGTGCCGCAGCGCCGCTTGGTGCAGCTCTACCGGCGGCTTGTCCGGCAGGGCAATGTGTAGCCGGCGGGCGAGTTGAAGGGGTTGGCCGTAGCTTGCCACTCCTATTTTTCAAGTGAAAAACGCCCGTATGCCGCCTGCCGCCACGCCCGCCCCCCACCTGTTGGTCTTTGCCCGCGAGCCGGTGCTGGGGCGCGTCAAAACCCGGCTGGCGGCGGGCATCGGGGCGGCGGCGGCGCTGGCCGTGTACCGCGAGCTGCTGGCCCTGACGGCGGCGGCCGTGGCGGCGGCGCAGGTGCCCGCCACCGTCTGGCTGGCGGAGGCCCCGGCCGGGGGCGACCCGGCCCTGCCCCGGCCCGAGTGGCCCGGCCTGCCCTGGCGCGTGCAGCCGGCCGCGGGCTCGCTCGGGGCCCGCATGGCGCAAGCCTTCGAGGAGGCTTTTGCGGCGGGTGCGGGCCGGGTGGTGGTCATCGGCACCGACTGCCCCGGCCTGAGCGCGGATTTGTTGCGGCAGGCTTTCGACCAGCTGCTGAGCCATGAGCTGGTGGTGGGGCCGGCCGACGACGGCGGGTACTACCTGCTGGGCATGAATGAATTGGAGGCCGAGCTGTTCGCCAACAAAGCCTGGAGCACCGCCACCGTGCTGCCCGATACCCTGGCCGACGCCGCCCGCCTGGGCCTGCGCGTGGCCCGGCTGCCGACCCTGCACGACGTGGACTCGGCCCAGGACCTGGCTACCTGGCGCGGGAACCCGGCGCGGGGGTAGCGCGCGGCAGCTGCCCGTGTCCCAGGTAATATTCCGCCATTGCCCAGGCCAGCACCGTCCCGTATTCGAGGGTTAGCAGCAGGCCGCTCTCGGTGTAGGCGGAGGTGCGGTACGCCGAGTAAGAGAGCACGGCCAGACCTGCCCAGATACGGGCGTAGCGCAGCGGCGAAAAGCAGCTCAGCGCCACCAGCGGCACCAGGTACCAGGGGTGCACGACGGTGGCCAGCGCAAAGTAGCCGCTGAGCGTGAGCAGCAACCGCTGCGGCAGCGCCGCCAGCCGGGGCCGCCCCGCCCCCCGCGCCAGCCGGAAAGCCAGGTATAGTGCCCCCGCGCCCAGCAGCGGCCCCAGGCCGCCCACCAGGTCAACGCCCGTGAGCCCCTTGCCCAGCGCCAGCAACACGTAGAACACGCTGGCGTTGAACTCGAAACTCTGAAAATACAAGTCCAGGCTGAGGCCGATGTGCAGGAGCAGGGTCCACGAAACGAAAGGTAGAAACAGCAGCCCCAGGCCCCCCGCCAGCACCCCCAAAAACCGGCGAAAGCGCCGCCGCCCCAGCCGCCGGGCCAGCAGGGGCAGCGCCAGCAGGGGCAACAGCTTGGCGGCCACGGCCAGGGCCAGGGCCCCGGCCGCCAGCCGGGGGCGGCGGTGCACCAGCAGCGCCCCCGTCAGCAGCAGGAAGCACACGACCACGCCTTCCATGTGCACGTTGCCCATGACCTCGACCACCACCAGCGGGTGCAGCAGGTAGGCCAGGGCGCGGCGGGCGGGCCAGCCGGCCAGGGGCAGCAGCCACAGCAGCAGCGCCGCCGCGCCCGCGTCGGCCAGCAGCAGGGCCCCGCGCACCACCACCAGAAAGCCGGTCTGGGAAGTGGGAAACGCCCGCGCCGCCGCGCCGTACAGGGCCTGGCACACGGGCGGGTACACCGAAAAATACGTCGGCGAATTGAGTTGCGGCAGCAGGCCCCGCAGCGCGGCCAGCGGCAGGGCAGCCGAGTCGGCGGGCGGGTGTTGGAGTAGCTGCACGGGCGTTTCGGCAAACGGGTTGTGGCCGTGGCCCACCAGCAGCCCGTCCCAGCGAAAGCGGTAAAAATCGTTGCTCAGCGCCGGGGTGGCCGGCAGCCACAGCAGCCGGAATACGAGCGCCGCGCCCAGCCCCCAGCGCAGCGGCAGCCGGGTGTGCAGCAGCCACGCGTAGGCCGCGCCGGCCACCGCAAAGAGCAGGACCAGCTGCCCAAACTGCGCCCGCGGCGTGTGGTAGGCCAGGGCCCAGTAGGCCGCGCCCGTCAGCAGCAAGGCCAGGAGCTGGCCGGCGCGGAGCAGGGGGGTGGGGCGGGATGGGTTCAAGAGCAAGTGGTTGGACGGCAGCGCTTTTGGCACTTCTGTGGGTGCCTCACCAGTATTTAAAAATCGTCCACAGAATCTTGTAGCCCGCGCCCAGCGTGCCGCGCACCGTGCCCGATATCTTGGAGGTGCCGATGCGGCGGCGGTAGCGCACGGGCACCTCCACCACGCGCAGGCCCAGGCGGGCGGCCTTCACCTGCATCTCCACCGTCCAGCCGTAGTTCGTATCCACCATGCCGATGCGGGCCAGCGCCGCCGCCGTCACGGCCCGGAAGGGCCCCAGGTCGGTGTGGGTGCCGCCGTAGCGCAGGCGCAACAGGCGTGAGGCCAGCCAGTTGCCAAACACCTGCTGCGGCAGCAGCGCCCCGCGCTCGCGCTGGCCCAGCGCCCGCGAGCCAATCACCAGCTCGGCCGCGCCGCTTAGCAGGGGGGCCAGCAGGGCGGGCATTTCTTCGGGAAAATCGGAGTGGTCGCCGTCGAGAAACACAATGATTTCCGGGGTGCGGCCGGCGGGTTGGGCGGCGTAGTAGGCCAGGCCGGCCAGGCAGGCCTGGCCGTAGCCGGGGCGGGGCTCGGCCACCACGGTGGCCCCGGCGGCGCGGGCGGCGGCGGCGGTGTCGTCGGTCGAGGCGTTGTCCACCACCACCACTTCCTGCGCCAGGCCAGCCGGGATTTCGCCCAGCACCCGCCCGATGGAGCGCCCCTCGTTGTGGGCCGGAATGAGCACGCCGATGCGCGGAAGAGTAGCCAAAGGGAGCAGCGAAGCGGGTGAGCGGGGTACAAAGAACGACCAGGGCCGCGCAATCGGCGGGCCGGGGCCGCTGCGTAGGTGCCGGGCGCACCGGGCGGCATCCCGCCGCATTTTGGCGTTCATTTGCATCCCAAGTAGGGCAGCAGAAATAATGAACGCTTGAATTTTGCCTAAGTCTCTGTTAGTCAGAAAAAAGCTAACAGCTAATAGCTAGCAGCCAACAGCTCACTACCTATGCACCTCGTTATCATCGGCAACGGCATCACGGGCGTTACGGCGGCCATCACGGCGCGGCGGCTTGCGCCCGACGCCCGCATCACGCTGGTGGCGGCCGAAAGCGCCCACCACTACGCGCGCCCGGCCCTGATGTACCTCTACCTGGGCCACCTGCGCTACGCCGACGTGAAGCCCTACGCCGACTGGTTCTGGGCCGAAAACCGCCTGGAGCTGGTGCACGCCGAAGCCACCGGCGTGGACACCGCCGCCCGTACCGTGCAGCTGGCCACCGGCCCCACCCTGGCCTACGACCAGCTGCTGCTGGCCACCGGCTCGGTGGTGCGCACGCCCGGCTGGCCCGGCCAGGGGCTGCGCGGGGTGCAGGGCTTCATCGGCCTGCCCGACCTGGAACGCATGAGCCGCGCCACCCAGGGCATCCGCCACGCCGTGGTGGTGGGCGGGGGCCTGATTGGCGTGGAGCTGGCCGAAATGCTGCACTCGCGCGGCATCCGCGTCACGTGGCTGGTGCGTGAGGCCCGCTACTGGCAGTCGGTGCTGCCGCCCGAAGAATCGGTAATGCTGGAAGCGCACATCCGCCGCCACGACATTGACTTTCGGACAAGTACCGAGCTGGGCGAGGTGCTGGGCGACGCCCAGGGCCGCGTGCGGGCCGTGGCCACCACCACCGGCCAGGAGCTGCCCGCCGAGTGGGTGGGCCTGGCCACCGGCGTGACGCCCAACCTGGCGCTGGCCCGCGCCGCCGGCCTCGCCACCGACCGCGGCATTCTGGTAAACGAGCTGCTCGCAACCAGTGCGCCCGGCGTGTACGCGGCCGGCGACTGCGCCCAGCACCGCCAGCCGGCCCCCGGCGAGGCGGCCGTGGAGCAGCTCTGGTACACCGGCCGCATGCAGGGCGAAACCGTGGCCCACACCCTCTGCGGCCAGCCCACGCCCTACCGGCGCGGCGCGTGGTTCAACTCGGCCAAGTTCTTCAACCTCGAATACCAGACCTACGGCCGCGTACCCGCCCAGCCCGAAGCCGGCCTCGCCAGCTTCTGCTGGCAGCACCCAAACGGCCAGCACCTGCTGCGCCTCAACTTCCGCGAGGCCGACCAGGCCGTAACCGGCGTCAACGCCCTGGGCCTGCGCCAGCGCCAAGACGTGTGGGAGCGCTGGCTGCGCGACAAAACAAGTATCGGCACCGTGCTGGCCCAGCTGGCGGCGGCCAATTTCGACCCCGAGTTCGGGCGGCAGCACGAGCCGGCCATCCGGCGCGAGTTTGAGCGGCAGTTTCCGGGCATCGCCGTGGCTAAGCCGCGCCGCAAGGGGCTGTTTGGGTAGTCGAACGGGCAGCGTAAACCAGTAGGCCTGTTGGTGTTTGCTGGTCAGAAGTTAAAAAAAGAACGTCATATTTCCCTTCGGTCTGTATGACGTTCTTTTCATAATAAGTCATCCACTAAGTAGTGCGTCTTAGGTAATCGACACTTGCCTATTGGCTAAAATTTTGTTAATCAGAACGTAAGCTAATAACTAATAGCTAAAAGCCAACAGCTAATCCATTATGCAAGACCTCCCCGCCCCCTCCCTGGCCCTGGCCCAGCCCCCGGCCGCTGCCGTGCCCGCCGGCGAAAAGCCGGCGCTGGCCGCCGTGGCCCTGGGCCTGCTGGCGCTGCTGGTGGCCGCCGCCGACGCCGACGCGGCCCGCGCCCGGCTGAGTTTGTGCCTCGCGCTGGCGCTGGTGGTGGGCGGGGCGCTGGGCTGGGCCTGGCTGGCTTTTGGGCGCAGGGAGGCCGGCTGGCACCCGCACGACCTCTGGCGGCGGGCCAGCACCAGCCGGGGCACCGTGGCCTGGGCCACCGGCGTGGCCCTCACGGGCTTCTACGCGGTGCTGTACTGGTTGCCGGGGCTGCTCACCAACCTCATCCGGGCCGTGGACCCGGCCAGCCAGTGGCTGCGGCACCAGCCGGCCGACCAGTGGTTTCTCTACGGCACGTTCTACACGCTGGCGGTGCTGGTGCTGGGCGGGCGGGCGCTGTGGAAATACCGGTTTTCGCGCTACCACCTGGCCCGTACCGCCTCGGTGATGTTCTTTCAGCTGGGTTTCGGCTTCCTGCTGCCGGGGCTGCTGCTGGCTTTGCAGCAGCCCGAGTATTATTTCTCGTATTTCTGGCCTTTGAAGTACGACTACCTGTTTCCCGCCACCGTGGGCAAGCTGCTGCACGGCGGCGGGCTGGGCGTGTTTATGGTGTTTTGGGGGGTGATGCTGTCGTTTTTGGCCACGCCGGTGCTCACCTATTTCTTCGGCAAGCGCTGGTACTGCGCCTGGGTGTGCGGCTGCGGCGGCCTGGCCGAAACCGCCGGCGACGCCTACCGCCACCTCTCCGACAAAAGCCGCCAGGCCTGGCGCTGGGAAGTGCGCCTCATCTACCCCATCCTGGGGCTGATAACGCTGCTCACGGCGCTGCTCTGGGTGGGGGCCTCGGGGGCGGTGCCGGCGCTGCGCTTCGTCACGGGGCCGCTGGGGCAGTTCTACGGCTTCGTGATTGGCAGCGTGTTTTCGGGCATCGTCGGGGTGGGGTTTTACCCGCTGATGGGCAGCCGGGTGTGGTGCCGCTTCGGCTGCCCGATGGCCGCCTACCTGGGCTTGCTGCAAAAGCACTTCTCGCGCTTCCGCATCAGCACCAACGGCGGCCAGTGCATCTCGTGCGGCAACTGCTCCAACGCCTGCGAGATGGGCATCGACGTGAAGCAGTACGCCCAGCGCGGCGAGCCCATTGTGCGGGCCGCCTGCGTGGGCTGCGGCCTCTGCGCCACCGCCTGCCCGCGCGGCGTGCTCAACCTGGAAAACGGGCCCCGCGCGGGCCGCCTGGCCGGCTCGGCGTTCATTCACGCTGACGCCCTGCGAATTTTGTAGGGCCCCCGGCCGGCGCTTTTCTTTTTAGTATTCTCTTGATGTTATTCCTTGAAACCGGGCTGGTCGTCCTTTACGGGCTGTGCCTGGTCTTTATGCTCGGGTTCAGCCTCACGCAGTGGCAGCTGGCCCGGCTGGCGGGCCGGGCTAAGGCAATTCCCCCGCCCCCCGCGCCCGCCGCGTGGCCGCGGGTGGCGGTGCAGCTGCCGGTGTACAATGAGCTGAACGTGGTGGCCCGCCTCATCGACGCGGCGGCGGCCCTCGACTACCCCGCCGACCGCCTGCATATCCAGGTGCTCGACGACTCGACCGACGAGACCGGGGCCCTGGCCGCCGCCCGCGTGGCGCACTACCGGGCGCAGGGCTTGCACATTGCCCACGTGCGCCGCCCCACCCGCCGGGGCTACAAGGCCGGGGCGCTGGCCCACGGCCTGGCCGAAACCGACGCGGAGTTCATTGCCATCTTCGACGCGGATTTTCTGCCCGCGCCGGACTTTCTGCGGCGCGTCATCCCGTACTTCACCGGCCCTGACGTCGGGATGGTGCAAACCCGCTGGGGCCACCTCAACGAAAATGACTCGCTGCTCACGCGCCTGCAAGCCTTCGGGCTGAACGCGCATTTTCTGGTGGAGCAGGTGGGCCGGCAGGCCGGCGGGCACTTCCTCAACTTCAACGGCACGGGCGGCGTGTGGCGGCGCAGCTGCATTGTGGACGCCGGCGGCTGGCACGCCGACACCCTCACCGAAGACCTCGACCTGAGCTACCGCGCCCAGCTGCGCGGCTGGCGCTTCCGCTACCTGCCCCAGGTGGTGGCCCCCGCCGAGCTGCCGGCGCACCTCGACGCCCTCCGCTCGCAGCAGCACCGCTGGAACAAGGGGGCCGCCGAAACCGCCCGCAAGCACCTGGGGCGGGTGTGGCGCGCGCCGGCCCTCTCCCTGGCCACCAAGCTGCACGCCACCTTTCATTTGCTGAACAGCTCGGTGTTTGCCGTCATCCTGCTCATGGCGCTGCTGAGCGTGCCGCTGGTGTTCGTGCGGGCACACCGGCCCGAATTTCGGCCGGTGTTCCGGCTGGCTTCGGGGTTTTGCCTCACGCTGCTGCCGCTCACCTCCTATTACTACGCGGCCTGGCGGCGCAGCCCGCCCCCGGCCGGGCGGTGGTTTGCGCCCACGTTCGCGCTATTTATTGCCCTGTCGATGGGCCTGGCCCTGCACAACGCGCGGGCCGTGGTGCAGGGCCTGCTACGGCGCTCCTCGCCCTTCGTGCGCACGCCCAAGCTGGGCGCGGGCCCGGCGGCCGCGGCCCCCGCCCGCCGCTACCGCGTGCGCGAAACCGGCCGGCTGCCGCTCGCCGAGGCGCTGCTTACCCTGTATTTCCTGGCCGGGCTGGCGGCCGGCTGCTACTATGCCGACTACGGCCTGCTGCCGTTTCACGCGCTGCTGGTGGCGGGCTTTGGCACGCTCGCGGGCTACGCCTGGCACGAGCGGCGGGGGTGAAGCAACCGGCGGGGGCCGCGCCTGCGTATGGCTGGGCATGACTTCCTCCTCCCTCGGGCGGTGGCTGGGCGGCGGGCTGCTGCTGGCGGGCCTCGTGGCCGCTTGCCACGGCCGCCGCCCCGCCGCCCCGCCCACCACCAGCAAGCTCTACTCGGCCATGCTCAACGGCCTGCTCCAGGGGTCGGTGCCTTTTGTGAGCGTGGTACAGCTCCGGCAGCAGCCCACCCCCCCGGTGCTGCTCGATACCCGCGAGGCCCCGGAGTTTGCTGTTAGCCACCTGCGCGGGGCGCGGCTGGTGGGCTACAGCACGTTTTCGCTGGCTGCCGTGCAGGACCTGCCCAAAAACGCGCCCATTGTGGTGTACTGCTCGGTGGGCGCGCGCAGCGAAAAAATCGGCCTGCGGCTCAAACAGGCCGGTTTCACCGACGTGCGCAACCTCTACGGCGGCCTCTTCGAGTGGGTCAATGAGGGCCAGCCGGTGGTCACGGCCGCGAACCAGCCCACCGACCGGGTGCACGCCTACTCGCCCACCTGGGGCATCTGGCTCCGGCGCGGCCAGAAGGTGTATTGAGTTATCAGCTGTTAGCTTATGGCTGTTAGCTTATGGCTGTTAGCTTATGGCTGTTAGCTTATGGCTGTTAGCTATTAGATTTTGTGTTGATTAACAATTAATTAACCGAAAGCCAAAGGCCGTTTACTTTATCTTGCGGAGTAGGTGGCCGCCCGGCGTAGCCACTTGGCGCGTAGTGAAGGATGTGATAATTGCTGACTGAGTGCTTATTCAGAATTAAGCAGCTAACGCGTTTGGTTTAACCGCTTGGTAGTGAACGAGAAAGCTAACAGCTAATAGCTATGAGCTAACAGCTTAACAGTCAACTACTCTGGTAGCAGGCGAATGACAAAGTTCTTGAGCGGATTCTTTTTGATGATGGTCACCAGCTGGCCGTTGGCGTACTGGTACTCGTCCTCGCGGCCGTCGCGCACGGCCTGCCAGCGGCCCGCCGGGCCCCGGCTCAGGGCGAAGTAGTCGCCGAAGTATTCGGCAAACGCCCGCGCCTGGCCGGCCGGCGGCTCCCCAAAAAACAGGTTGGTCACCGCGTAGCGGATGGGCTGCGTCTCGGTGGCCCGGTAGTGGTGCTTGTACTGGTCGGCCACGATGTCGTAGTGGTCGCCCTTCCACTCGGCCCGCGAGGCAAAATCGCCCTGGTTGGTGTGCGCCTCCACCGTCGAAAGCAGCAGCTGGCCGTTGCGGAAGCGGTTGGTTACCTGGTAATAAATCTTGAGGTGGTAGAACAGGAAGTTCACTTTCACGTCGCTCACCAGCGCGTACGTCACGTCGGGGCCCGCCGGGGCCTGCCGCGTGGCCGTCATCGTGCCCACCCGGATGCCCGCCACCTCGATGCCGTAGTGCCGCACCTCGGCCGCGGCGGCTTGGGGGTCCTGGGCTGCCGCAACCAGGGGCAGCGTGCTGAGGAATATTTCATTTAACATTTAGCAAGTAACATTTAACGGTCTCGCTGCGAATGGACAAGGACCATGCAGCTTATTGCCACATTCTACCAATCGTTAAATGTTACTTGCTAAATGCTAAATGAGAATCAGCAGCAGCCGCCCCCGTCGTAGTGGAAGGTGGCGGGCGAGATGAACACGTCGTCGCGGCCCAGCTGGGCCAGGGCCCCGGCGGTTTTGTCGCACACGGCCAGGGGCTGGTTTTGCAGCAGCACGTGGCCTTTGTGGTCGTCAAAGTACTCGTCCTGACCGAAATAAATGGCCGTGCGGCCCGTGAAGATGCAGGGCCCGTCGGCCGGCATGGGGTCCTTGATGGCGCACACTTCCACGCTTTCAATGTAGATAAGCTCGTCGGTGGGGTAGTGCTGGGGCGAGAGCACGCGGTAGGCCCGCCGGGCCCTTACTTCCACGGTGCCGAAGCCCACTTCGGTTATCATGTCCAGGTACTGCTGCAAGGGCAGCGAGCCGGTGAGGCACAGGGCCCGCAGGCGCTCGTCGGCCCGCAGCTCGTCGCTCAGGGGCTGCTCGCAGGTGGGGTCCGACATCACCAGGCGGCCGTGGGGCTTGAGCACGCGGTAGGTTTCCTGGAGGGCGCGGCGCAAATCGTCGAGCTTGAAGATGTTGAACAGGCAGTTCTGGGCGGCTACGTCCACGCTCGCGTCGGCCACCGGCAGGTGCAGGGCGTCGCCGGCCCGCAGGTCCACGAAGTCCTGCTTAAACCAGTCGTTCTGCGCCGCCGCCGTTTGCATGTTGGCCCGCGAGGCGTCGAGCATCTCGCTCACCACGTCCACGCCAATCACGGCCCCCGGCCGGCGGCTGAAGTAGGCAAATTGCAGCAGCTCCATGCCGCCGCCCACGCCCACGTAAAGCACGGTGGGCGAGTTGGTGAGGTCGCGGGGGTTCACGGTGCTGCCGCAGCCGTAATTCATGCTCAGCATGCGCGGCGGGATGCTCAGGCCGGGCAGCTGCCACACCGGGTTGGTGGTGCAGCACAGGCCCACCTGGGGCTCCTGGGCCGCCTGGCGGTACACGTCGGCGGTGGTTTCGAGGTAGCTCATGCGGGGGGGCGGGGAAAGGTGCAGTAGCCGGCGAAGCTACGGCCGGCTTACTGCTTGTTCAGGTTCCAGTTGTAGTCCAGGTACGTAATCTTGGTGTTATCGCTGATTTTGGCCGTGGAGTAGCGGTTGACCCACTTCACCACCGACTGGCCGTTCTTCTGCCAATCGCCTTTGTACCAGTCAAAATACTTCGAGAGCTGGGCGTCCGACGGGCTGATTTTATTTTTGGCCGGGTTGTTCAGAAAGTCGCGGCCCTGGTCGTCCAACTGCTTTTCGAGCTGAGCGGCGGTGTAGGCCTCGTTGCGCAGGCGCGGGCAGGAGATGGACGCGCAGACCAGCGTGAAGTGGATGCGCGGGTCGTCGAACTTCTTGCGCAGAATGCCGTGCTCGATGTTGTCGAGGCTCATATTTTCGCCGCCGATGCTGAAAAACTTGGCCGCCCAGGGCGTGGTCACGAACGGAATCTTGATTTTCGAACCGATGTCCTTGATGCTTTCGACCGGGTAGTGGTTGAGGATGAGGCGGATGGTGTAGGCGTTGTAGGCGTTAATCCAGTACGCCATCTGGTCGGCCTTGCTCCAGTTGGCGGCCGGCGGGTTCTTGCTCAGCATGGTCAGGTACTGGTTGAAAATTGCTTCATCCGCCTTAAAGCCCTTGTAATCGACCAGCCCCTGGGCATTAACGTGCTTTTTAAGGAGCCGGTCGTAGGCGCTGTGGTCGACCAGGGCCCCGGTGGCGGGCACGGCGAGCGTGGGCGTGGGCACGGGGTTGAGGCCGGGCCCCACCACGGCCACGGCAGTGAGCGTACCGGCGGCCAGCACCAGGGCGGCCAGGGTCGAGGTTTTCATAAATTGATTCATTACCCGCATGTACGTGGAACCGGACCATAAAAGATTCTTGCCCGCTTAAAACCCCGGCCCTGCCGCGATTTCGTACAGTGAGCGCAGCCATCTTTACCGCCCATGCTTTTGACCTTTGCGCTGCTGGGCCTCGCCGGGCTGGCCCCCGCCGATACGGTGCACCCCAAGCGCCTGGCGCTGATTCCGGTGCCGCTGGTGTACTACACGCCCGAAACCCGGCTGGCTTACGGGGTGGCCGCCACGGCCACCGTGCATTTCCGGCGCGACGACGGCTTTGCCGCCGCCCGCCCCTCGCAGCTCACGCTGGCCCTGGCCTACACCCAAAACCACCAGCTGCTGCTGTACCTGCCTTTCCAGGTTTTTTACGACCACAACCGCTACTACGCCTACGGCGAGGCCGGCTACTACCGCTACAACTACTACTTCTACGGCCTGGGCCAACGCGCGGTGCCGCGGGAGCTGTACGGCGTCAATTTTCCCCGCGTGCGGGCCAACGCCTTTCGGCGCGTGGGGGCCGGGGCGGGGGCCGGCAAGCTCTACGTGGGCCTGCGCTACCAGTACGAGGACTACCGGGTGAGCAGCGTGGCGGCGGGCGGCCTGCTGGCCGGCGGCACCGTGCCCGGCGGGCTGGGCAGCCGCCTGACGGGCGGCGGGCTGGGCCTGTTTTACGACTCGCGCGACCAGATTTTCTTTCCTAAAAAAGGGGTGGTCGTCGACCTCAGCGCTTTTGTTCGCAACCGGGCCGTGGGCGCGGGCCCGGCGGGCGAAACGACGCGCTTCGACCGGTACGTGGCCGACGTGTCGGAATACCACGCGCTGGGCCACCGCGCCGTGCTGGCCGTCAATTATTTCGGCAGCTTTACCGTGGGCACCGCCCCGTTCAACGCCTTGTCGCTGCTGGGCGGCCCGCGGCGGCTGCGCGGCTACTACGAGGGCCGCTACCGCGACCAGAACGCTGCCCTGGTGCAGGCGGAGCTGCGCTTTGACGTGTACCAGCGCCTGGGGGCCGTGGTGTTCGGCGGCGTGGGCGCCCTGGGCGATGCGCAGGCGCTGCTGCGGCTCAACGAGCCGAAAGGTGCTTACGGGGCGGGCCTGCGCTTCACGGCCAACCGCCGCGACCACCTCAACGTGCGGCTCGATTACGGCCTGGGGCCGCAGTCGAGCGGCTTGTACCTCACCGTGGGGGAGGCATTTTAAGCCGGTTGAAGCCCGTCTTTGCCAAATGATTCGGAAGTTGCGGCTCCAAAGAAGTTTTGCCGGTATGCTCAGCGTCATCATCCCCACCTACAACGAAGCCGCCCACATCGGCCGGCTGGTGGCCGAGCTGCGCCGCCACGCGCCGGCCGATGCGGTCGAAATTCTGGTGGTGGACGCCCACAGCCCCGACGGCACCGCCGCCGCCGCCCGCGCCGCCGGGGCCACCGTGCTGGCCGCCCCCGCGCCCGGCCGCGCCGCCCAGCTGAACCACGGGGCGCGGCAGGCCCGCGGCGACGTCCTTTACTTCGTGCACGCCGACGTGGGCATTCACCCCGGCTACGTGGCCACCATTGCGGCGGCCGTGGCCCGGGGCCACGCGGCGGGCTGCTACCGCTTCCGGTTCGACTCGGCGCACCCGCTGCTGCGCATCAACAGCTACGGCACGCGCTTTAAGGGCATTATGAGCCGGGGCGGCGACCAGACGCTGTTCGTCACGCGGGCACTGTTTGAGCAGCTGGGGGGCTTCAACGAGCAGTTTGTCATCATGGAAGACTTCGAGATTATCCAGCGCATCCGGCGGGTGGCCAGCTTCCACATCGTGCCGCTGGAGGTGGTGGTGTCGGCCCGCAAGTACGAAACCAACGGCTGGCTGCGCGTGCAGCTGGCCAACCTGACGGCCTTCGCCCTGTACTTCCTCAAGCAGCCGCCGCCCCGCATTGCGCGCACCTACAAGGCCCTGCTCAACTACCGCTGATGCCGCCGCTCCCGCTTCCCCGCGTGCTCGTGACCGGGGCCAACGGCTTTTTGGGCCGCCACCTCGTGGCCGAGCTGCTGCGCCGGGGCTACCCCGTGCGGGCGCTGGTGCGGCCGGGCCGCCCAAGTAGCCCGGCCTTGCCGCCCTTGCAGGCGCTGCCCGTCGAGGTGTGCGAAATGGACCTTTCGCAACCCGCCCCCAAGGCCGAACTGGCCGATGCCATCGGTGGCTGCGGGGCCATCATCCACGCCGCCGCAGTAGCCCAGGTGAACCCCGCCCGCAGCCGGGCCGTGCGGGACACCAATCTCGGCGGCACCGAGCAGGCGCTGCGCCTGGCGCGAAAAGCAGGGGTAGAGCGCCTGGTGTACGTGGGCACGGCCAACGTCTTCGGCTTCGGCTCCAAAGCCCGGCCCGGCGACGAAACCCGGCCCTACGCCGGCCGCCGCTACGGCCTCGACTACATGGACAGCAAGCGCGCCGCCGCCGACCGGGTGCTGGCCGCCGTGGGCCGCGAGCAGCTGCCCGCCGTGCTGGTGCACCCCACCTTTATGCTGGGCCCCGGCGACGCCCGGCCCACCTCGGGCGCGTTGCTGCTGGCGCTGCGGGCCGGCCGGCTGCCCGGCTACCCGCTGGGCGGCAAAAACTACGTGCACGTGCAGGACGTGGCCGTGGCCACCGTCAACGCCCTGACCCAGGGCCGGGTGGGCGAGTCGTACATTTTGGGCAATGAGAACCTGAGCTACCGCGAAGCCTTCGCGCTGATGGCCGAACTACTGGGGGTAGGGCCCCCGCGCTGGCCGGTGCTGCCCCCGCTGGCCAATTGCTACGGCGTGCTCTGCGACCTCAAAGCCCGCCTCACCGGCCGGCCCGGCCCGGTAAACGCGGCCATGGCGGCCGTGGCCAACGACGGCCACTACTTCACCGCCCAAAAAGCCCGCGCCGAGCTGGCCCTGCCCCAAACGCCCATCACCCAAGCCGTGGCCGAGGCCCGCGACTGGTTCATCACCCACGGCTATGCTACCTAACACTGCCGGCCCCCTGGCGGGCCGAGTCGCCCTGATAACGGGCTCCGAGTCGGGCATTGGCCGCGAAACGGCCCGTGCCTTTTGCCGGCAGGGGGCGGCCGTGGTGCTCAACGGCCGCCAGCCCGAGCGCCTCGAAGCCACCCGCCAGGCCCTGGCCGCCGAGGGCTACCAAGTGGCGGCCTGCGTGGCCGACGTGACCGACTACGCCGCCTGCGAGCGCCTCGTGGCCGTGGCCATCGCCCGCTTCGGCCGGCTCGATATCCTGATTGCCAACGCCAGCATTTCCCAGCGGGCCTACTTTGCCGACATGCAGCCCGACGTGTTCCGGCAGGTGCTCGACAGCAACGTGTACGGCGCGGTGTACCCGCTGAAGGCGGCGCTGCCGCACCTGCTGCAAGCGAAGGGCAGCGTCACGTTCATTTCGTCCATTTCGGCCCTCAACGGCATGCCCAGCGGCTCGGCCTACTGCGCCGGCAAGGCCGCCCTGGCCAACCTGGCCCACACCCTGCGCCTGGAACTGGCCGGCACCGGCGTGCATTTCGGGGTGGTGCACATCGGCTTCACCCAGAACGACCCCGACAAGCGCGTGCTCGACGCGGCGGGCCGGCCCGTGCCCATCGCGCACCGCCCGCCGCGCTGGCAAAAGTCGCAGGCCCAGGTGGCGGCCCTCATCCTGGGCCACGTGCGGCGGCGGCGGCGGCGCACCGTTATTTCGGCCCTGGGCCGCCTCATCCTGGTGGTGCATTCGCTGCTGCCCCGGCTCGGCGACTGGGTGGTGCTAACTTCCCAGCGCCGGATGCGCAATTTCTACGAGTAGCCCGCCGGCAATCTGTTCCCTTTCCTTTCTTCGTGTTGTTTAAAACCCCTGCCCATGGAAACGTATTACAACCCCGCCGACCTCAAGAAATTCGGCAACATCGGCGAGTTTCAGAAAGAGTTTGCCGACAAATTTTTCGCCTACTACGGGGCCGTGTTCGCCGAAGGGGCCCTCACGGCCCGCGAAAAATCGCTCATCGCCCTGGCCGTGGCCCACGCCGTGCAGTGCCCGTACTGCATCGACGCCTACTCGGCCGACACGCTGGAAAAGGGCTGCACCGAGCCCGAGATGATGGAGGCCGTGCACGTGGCCGCCGCCATTCGCGGCGGGGCCACCCTGGTGCACGGCGTGCAGATGATGAACAAAGTCAAAGAGTTATCGATGTAAGTTGTAATGGTCGAATTGATTAATTGCCGGATGGTTGAATCGGCGGCTGATTGCACTTTCGGCAAGAGCGGAATAAACAGGAGTTCAACCAGCCGCCGATTCAACCATCCAGCAATTAATCAATTCAACAATCACGTGATAAAATCCCTCAAAGCCACCGGTAACCAGTTCGCCGATTCGGCTTTTCAGCTCACCGTGCTGCGCCAGGAAGTGGTGGACGTGCTGCACCTGCCGCCCTTCCACCAGAAGATGCGGGAGGCGGGCCTGTTCCCCCTGAAGCCGGTGGCCCCGGCGGTGCTGCAAATCAACGTGGGCAAGATGTGCAACCAGGTGTGCAAGCACTGCCACGTCGACGCCGGCCCCGACCGCAAGGAAATCATGACCCGCGAAACGATGCAGCTCTGCCTCGACGCGCTGGCCCAGACCGACATTCCGACCGTGGACCTCACCGGCGGGGCCCCGGAGATGAACCCCGATTTCCGCTGGTTTGTGGCGGAGATTCACAAGCTGGGGCGCAAAACCCTGGTGCGCTGCAACCTGACCATCATCGTGGCCAACAAGAAATACCACGACCTGCCCGAGTTTTTCAAGCAGCACGGCGTGGAGGTGGTCAGCTCGCTGCCCTTTTACTCGGCCGACAAAACCGACCGCCAGCGCGGCGACGGCGTGTTTGACGACTCCATCCGGGCCCTGAAAATGCTGAACGCCGTGGGCTACGGCCAGCCCGGCAGCGGCCTCACGCTGAACTTGGTGTACAACCCGGCCGGCGCGTTCATGCCGGGCCCTCAGGTGGCGCTGGAGCGGCAGTTCAAGCAAGCCTTGCTCAAAGACCACGGCATTGCGTTCAACAGCCTGTTTGCCATCACCAACCTGCCGGTGAGCCGCTTCCTCGACTACCTGGTAGAATCGGGCAACTACGCGGGCTACATGGAAAAGCTCGTCACGGCTTTCAACCCCGCGGCGGCGGCCGGCGTGATGTGCCGCGACACCCTCTCGGTGGGCTGGGACGGCGGCCTCTACGACTGCGACTTCAACCAGATGCTCGACCTGCACGTGGCCAGCACCAGCCAGCACATCCGCGACTTCGACGCGGCGGCCCTGGCCCAGCGGCCCATCGTGCTCAACCAGCACTGCTACGGCTGCACGGCCGGCGCGGGCTCCAGCTGCGGCGGCGCCGTGGCGTAGCTACCACCGGGCCCGGGCCACCCACTGCGGCCCGGACTACCCTCAGCGCTGGCCGCCCCGCCCCGTGCGTGGCTACACTGCTGGCAGCACCAGCACGGGTACGGGGCTGTGCAGCAGCACGTGCGCCGTGACGCTGCGGTGAAACAGCTCGCCCAGGAAGCTGTGGGGGCGCGCCACCAGCACCACCCAATCGAACCCACCGCCGGCCACGGCCTGCAAAATGCCGCCCGCTGGCGTGGCGTGCACCAGGCTTTGGGCGCGCAGCCCGGTCGTCAGGTCGAGGGCGAGGCCCGTGCGCTCCAGCGCTTCGCGGGCGGCGGCGGTGCCGGTTTCGGCGCTCGCCTTGTCGGGGCCGACGTGCAGCACGGTCAGCTCCGCGGGCAGCGCATCGAATAAGTGGCGGACGAGCCCCGCGTACGTCCCCAAACTAAACTGCTCCTTGTCAAGGGCCAGCAACAGGCGGTGCGGGGCGCTGAGGCGGGCCCGGGCGGGCACCACCAGCATGGGCTGCGGGGCGGCGCGCAAAATATCCAGCGCGGCGGTCGATACCAGCTCGTCGGGCATGGCGTCGGTGTTGCGGTGGCCGAGCACGACCAGCGCGGGCTGGTGGCGGCGCAGGGCGTCGGCCACGGCCTCGGCCACCCGGCCGTGCGCCTTTTCGGCCACCACGGGCGCGGACAGCCCGCGGGCCAGGCTGGCCAGCGCCAGGTCGATGGCCTCCTGGCCCAGGGCGTCGACGCGGCCGGTGAGGTGCTCGGGGTCCAGCACCGAATCGCGGCGCACGTGCAGCAGCACCAGCTGCGCGCCGAGGGCCCCGGCCAGCGCGTCGGCGTAGGCCAGGGCATGGTCGGCGGGTTGGAAGAAATCGGTGAGCACCAGCAGCGAGAGCGCCATGTGGCAAGGGAGAAAGGTTGGGAAACGCAGGCAAAGAACCGGGCGCGGCGGGCCCCCGGCCATGCGCAACGTCAGCCCCGCCACCTGATTTTAATCATGGCCTTGGCCGGGCGGCTGCCGGAACCTTGCGGCCTTCCAAACGCACTTCACTGCAGCGCACTTGCTGCCCTGGGCCTTCCTGACCATGAACGTCACTGTTTTCAGCACCCTGGCCTTTGAGCGCCCGTTCCTGGAGCGGGCCAACGCGGGCCGGCACGAGGTTCGTTTTTACGAGGCGGCCCTGACGGGCCAGACCGCGCCGCTGGCCCAGGGGGCCCTGGCCGTGAGCGTGTTTGGCCCCGACGACCTGTCGGCCCCCGTGCTGGAGCAGCTCTGGGCGCACGGCGTGCGCTACGTGCTGGTGCGCGCCGCCGGCACCGACCAGGTGGACCTGCCCGCCGCCCACCGCCTGGGCCTGCGCGTGGCCCACGTGCCCGATTACTCGCCCCACGCCATTGCCGAGCACGCCGTGGCCCTGATGCTGGCCCTGGCCCGCCACCTGCGCCGGGCCGACCAGCAGCTGCGCGCCAACGACTTCTGCCTCGACAAGCTCATTGGCTTTGAGCTGCACAACAAGACGGTGGGCATCGTGGGCGTGGGGCACATCGGGGCGGCCCTGGCCGGCATCCTGCACGGCTTCGGCTGCCGGCTGCTGGGCGAAGACGTGCAGCCCAACCCCGACCTGGCCCGGCGCTACGGCCTGGCGTACGTGGCCCTGCCCGAGCTGTGCGCGCGGGCCGACATCATCAGCCTGCACACGCCCCTCACGGCCCAAACCCGGCACCTGTTCAACGACCAGGTGCTGAGTCAAATGAAGCCCGGCGCGATGCTCATCAACACCGGCCGCGGCGGCGTGCTCGACACGGCCGCGGCGTTGCGCGCCCTCGACAGCGGCCGGCTCGGCTACCTGGGCCTCGACGTGTACGAGGCCGAGAAAGGGCTGTTCTTCGCCAACCACACCCGCGACCCGCTGCGCGACGCGGTGTTTGCCCTGCTGCTCACGTTTCCCAACGTGCTCGTGACCGGGCACCAGGGCTACCTCACCCGCGAGGCCCTGACCAACATCGCCGAGGCCACCGTGGCCAGCCTCGACGAGTGGGCCAGCGGCGTGCCCGCCGACCACGAGCTGTAGGGCCGGCGCCTTTTTCCTCCTCGTTGCTTCTTTGTGGACCTTCACCACCTCATTTACCAAAGCCAGGCCTTGGGCGACTTTGGGGCCCCCGCGCTGGCCGCCCTGCTGCAACGGGGCCGGGCGCACAACCACGCGCACAACATCTCGGGCGTGCTGCTGCACACGTTCGACGGGCGCTTCCTGCAAGTGCTGGAGGGCCCCAGAACGGTCGTGCGGCACCTCTACTACCACATTATCCTGTCCGACACGCGCCACTTCCACTGCCAGGTGCTGGGGGAGGGGCCCATTGCCCGGCGCAGCTTTGCGGGCTGGACCATGGGCTGCCGCCTGGCCCACGCCGCCGACCTGCGGGCGCTGCTGGGCGAGGTGCTGGCCGACGACCTGGGGCTCACCCACCGTCCCTACCCCCGGGCCCAGCTGCTGGCGCTGCTCGAAGACTTCATCGCCCAGCCGCCCGGCGCAACGGAGCCAGCGCACCTGCTGGACAGCCCGCCCACCCGCCACCAATAAACTGCTTAATCATTAGTTGTCAGCTGCTCGATGTCATTAATAATTTGTAAATCAAATAATTAATGACATCGAGCAGCTGACAACCCGTTTGCTTTTAAACGACTACTTACCCCTGCTTCACCCGTGGCGCTCCTCGCTCACATTCGGTTACTAAGCGGCTGCATCGGCTTGTTGCTGGCCACGCAGTGCGGTGCCGGGGCCCCGCCGGCGGGGCCCCAGGCCAGGCCGCTTTTGGTTGCCAAGGCCCAACCCACCCAGCCGGTGGATGCCATCATCCGGGCGCTGCTGGACACGGCCGCGGCCGGCCGCGCCGATGAGCGCCTGGGCCTGCAAGCCGGCGCGGAGGTGCGGGCTTTTTACGGCACCGCCGGCGCGCCTGCCTGGCTGGCCGCCGACAGCCTCGGCCCCGATGCGGCAGGGGCCCTGGCGCTGCTGGCCCAGGCCCCCGCGCACGGCCTGCGCCCCGCCGACTACGGCAGCGCGCGCCTGCTGCCGCTGCGCGATTCGCTGGCCCGGCCCGGCGCGCCGGCGCAGCGCGCCCGCCAGCTGGCGCGCCTGGACGTGTACCTCAGCGACGCGGTGCTGCGCTTCATGCGCGACGTGGGCCGCGGCCGGCTGCACCGCTACGTGGCCGCGGCCGGCGAGCGGGCCGCCGGCCCGGCCGGGCAGCCGGGGGCCCGGCTGCGCGCGGCGCTGGGTGCGCACGCGGTGCCCGCCGCCATGCTGGCCGGCCAGCCCGCCAACCGCGAGTACCGCCAGCTCCAGCAGGCCCTGGCGCGGTGGCTGGCGCTGCCCAGCGCCCCCGATTCGGCGGGGCAGCACCGGGCGCGGTACGAGCAGGTGGCCCTCAACCTGGAACGCTGGCGCTGGGAGGCCCTGCCGGCGGCCGCCGCCGAGTACGTGCTGGTGAACCTGCCCGCCTGCGAGCTGCTGGTGGTGGCCCACGACTCGGTGCTGCGCCGCCACCGGCTGGTGGTGGGCAAGCCCGCCACGCCCACCCCCACGCTCAGCAGCGTCATCGACCACTTCACGCTGGCCCCCGACTGGCACGTGCCCCGCTCCATTGCCACCCGCGAAATACTGCCCCGCCTGAAGCGCGATGCCGGCTACCTGGCCCGCAACAACTACGCCCTCTACGACGGCCAGGGCCGGCTGCTCGATGCGCGCCGCATCAACTGGGCGGGGGTCACGGCCCAGCATTTTCCGTACACCATCCGGCAGTCGGCGGGCTGCGATAATGCGCTGGGCAACATCGTGTTTCGCTTCGCTAATCCGTACTCCGTGTACGTGCACGACACGCCGGAGCGCCAGGTATTTGCCCAGCCGTACCGGGCCCTGAGCCACGGCTGCATGCGCCTCGAGCAGCCCATGCAGCTGGCCGCCTACCTGCTGCGGCGCGGCGGCCAGCCGGTGCAGCTGCCCAGCGAGGCCGCGTGCGCCCGCCAGCCCCGCCCCCGCGACGTGCCGTTGCGCCGCCCCATCCCGTTGTTTGTGCGCTACGCCACCTGCACGGCCGAGCGCGGCCAGCTGCGCTTCCTGCCCGATATCTACCACCGCGACGAAACGATACGCCGGGGGTTGTTCGGGCCTGAAGTTGCCGCCGGCCCCCAGTGAAACGCCAATGCCCCGCCCGCCGGCACCTGGGCCACGGCGGCGGCACCTGACAAAGCGCACCCCCTGAGGGTGAGCTTTGTCATAGTAGGCGGGGGGAGGGGCCCCTACTTTTGGATGGTCTGTTTGTTCCCTCACTGATGCTTTTTTTCCTTGAAATAGTTGCCGCTGCGTTGGCTGTGCGGCGGCCGCCGGCCGCCGGGGCCCCCGGGCGGCGCACGGCGCCCGCGCCAGGCCCCCGGCCGTGGTAGCGCCGCCGCGGGTAGCACTGCCCCGGGGCCAAGCGGCCGCGGGGTACGGCGTAAGACCCCGCGCCAAGCCCCGCGCCTGGGCCGTGGGGAAGCTTCTTTGGGTGCTTGGGGTGGCCCTGCTGCCGGGCCAGGCGGTGCACGCGCAGGCCCTGGCCGCGGAAAACGTGCCACCGCTGGCCTTTGGGGCGATGTTTCGGCAGTACCCGCAGGCCCGGCACATTACCTGGCGCCGGGTTCAGAACTGGTACCAGGCCAGCTACACCCAGGGCCCGACCCGCCGGCTGGTCCGGTTCAGTAGCAACGGCGATGTGGAGGCCACGGGCCAGGACATGGCGCTCGGTGCGCTGTCGCTCCCCATCAAGCACACCCTGGCCGCGTACTACCCCACCCGCACCTTCTGCCGCGCCATCGAGGTGACCAACGCCCGGACCGGGGGCCTCACCTACGAGATGGCCACCTGCGAAACCGCCATCAGCCGCACCGTCACGCTGACGGCCAACGGCCGGAAAATACCCCGCCCCAACTAGCCCGGGGCAGCTGCTTCGCCCGCCGCTTTTTTGCGGGCGCTGGCTCGCCGCCGGCTGGCCAGGAGCTGCCACCCGGGGGCGGCTACCTGACAAATGTCAGCCAGTAAGGCAATCCTTGTCAAGGTATTGGGGAGCGGAAGGGCGGAATTTTGGGGCCTGTTCCCTTCCTCAACCTTTTCCCCCATCGCCCATGCAAACCCTGGAAACCTTCGCCCCGCCCGCCGCGGCCGAGCACCTGTCGGATGCCGCCATTACGGCCGCCATCGAGCTGTTTTTTCTCACCGAGAAAGGGGTGCCCGCGCACCTGATTGACGTGGCCACCCACGAGGGCATCGTGCAGCTCACGGGCATCACCGACAACCTGCTGGCCAGCGAGCGGGCCGAGGCAATAGCCCTGGCCGTGCGCGGCGTGCGCGGCGTGGTCAATGAGCTGCTCATCAGCACGCCCGACGTGCCCAACGATGCGCTGTACCGCGCCGTGACCGACGCCCTGGCCGCCGACCCCGCCACCACGGGCTACCACGTGGCCTGCCGCGTGGCCGAGGGCGTGGTCGCGCCGATGGGCGTGGTGCAGTCGTGGGCCGAGCAGCAGCTGGTGCTGCGCGTGCTGCGCGGCGTGCGGGGCGTGCGCCGCCTGGTGCCGGACGAGCTGACCATCCGCTGGGGCGAACTTCAGAACTCGGACGAGGAAATCACGACCCAAATCCGCGAGCTGCTGGACTGGGACATCCGCGTGCACAGCGCCCTGGTCGAGGTGCGGACCGATGACCGGGTGGTGCACCTGTCGGGCACGGTGGGCTCGGCGGCCGAAAAGGCGCAGGTGGTGACCACCGCCTACCGGGCCGGCGCGGCCCGCGTGGACGCCCGCGACCTGTTCGTGGCCTACTGGGCGCTGAGCCCGGAATTGCGGCGCACCAAGTACGCCGACCGCTCCGACGAGGACATTGCCGCGGCGGTGCGGGCCACGTTCCTCTACGACCCGCGGGTGCTCTCCTACCAGCCCATCATTTTGGTGCACAACGGCACCGTGACGCTGAGCGGGGCCGTGGGCAACCTGCGGGCCAAGCAGGACGCCGAGCGCGACGCCCGCGCCGTGGTGGGCGTGTGGGACGTGCAGAACCTGCTGAAGGTGCGCACCGCCCGTTTTATTCCCGACGACGACGTTACCCAAACCATCAAGGCGGCGCTGGCCCGCGACCCGTACCTGGGCTTTTTCGACTTCAGTGTGTACGTGCGCAACGGCAAGGCCTCGCTCTACGGGCAGGTGGGCAGCCACTTCGAGCAGCGGCAGGCCGGCGCCGTGGCGGCCGGCGTGAACGGCGTGGCCGACCTGGCCAACTGGGTGAGCGTGGCCGCCAGCCCCGGCTTCGACGGCTTCGCGGTGTACCAGCCCCGGCCCAACGCCGACTTCGCCCTGGCCGAGCGCATCCGCACGCGGTATTTCTGGTCGAGCGCCTTGCACAACCAGGCCATCGAGGTGCTGGTCGAGCAGGGCCGCGCCACGCTCACCGGCACCGTGGCCACCTGGCTCGACCGCGAGCAGGCCGCTTACGACGCCTACAACGTGGGGGCCCGCTACGTCGACAACGACCTGGTAGTAGCCACCGACGGGGGGCTGTAGGCCAGCACTATGCGTTCTTTCCTTCGCCCTACGGCTGGGGGCCCGCCGCGGGCGGCCAGCCGGCCCGTTGCCGGTGCCGTGAGCCCGGCCGCCCTGCGCAGCGCCCACGAAGCCGACGCCACCATGTCGCCCGACGGCTGGGAGGCTGATTATTCCAAGCCCGGCTTCCTGGCCGAGGCGCCGGCGGCCGGCCCCTTTTCCAGCCTGCCCGGGGCGCCGCCCACTGCCTGAGGCAGGCTGCTTCATCGCCCTCTTTTGCCCGTAATTGCCATGAACCCTTCCCTGCTTGTACTGGCCAATTTGCCGGAAGCCGCCGCCCACACGGCGCGCTACGCCGCCGCGCTGGGCCAGCCGCTGGGCCTGCGCCTGGCGCTGCTGCACTGCTACCTCTACCCCGCTTTGCTGGAACCCGCGCTGGTGGAAGCCGTGGCCGAGCAGCTCGACCGCAACGAGGCCGAAACCATGGCCGCGCTGCACGCCCTGGCCCGCCGCCTGCCCGTGCCCGCAGAGGTAGCCGAAGCGGGCGGGCTGCTGGAAGACGACGTGGCCACCGCCATCAGGCGCTACCAGCCGCTGCTGCTGGCCATGGGCCTGGGCCCCAACCAAGGGCTGCTCGACGAGCTGCTGCGCGGCCAGGTGCTGCCCGTGCTGCGCGCCACCGGGCGGCCCGTGCTGCTGGTGCCCGCCGCCGCTACGGCCCCCGCCCCGCCCCGCCGCGTGCTGGTGGCCGCCGATGGCGAGCCCTTCGCCCTGGCGGCCTCCTCCAGGGCCCTGGACGAGCTTGTGAAGTCGTGGGCGGCGGAGTATACGGTGGCCCACATCGACTTGTCCGGCGAGCTGCCGGGCACCAAGGGCCCGCGCGCCCTGGCCGATGTGCGGGCCAGCAAGCTGCTGCCGCCCGCCACGCCCCTGGCCCTGTACGAGGTGGCCGGCCAGGCCCCGGCCGCCGGGGTGCTGCAAGCCGCCGCCGATACCCAGGCCGATTTGCTGGTGCTCATCGCCCGGCCGCGCAGCTTCCTGGGGGCCCTGTTTCACCGCAGCGTTACGGCCGAGGTGCTGCGCCACGCCCCGCTGCCGGTGCTGCTGCTGCCGGCGGCGGGGTAGGGGCCCCCGTTCTTTTTTCTTTTCAGCTTTCTCTCCTAAAAAAATGGACACGCTCCAACCTGCTCATTGCCCGCCCGGTATCGGTGCGCAAGCCCCCGACTTTGAGGCCCTTACTACCACCGGGCCCATCAAGTTTGCCGATTTTGCGCCCGGCAAGTGGGTGCTGTTCTTCTCGCACCCCGCCGATTTTACCCCCGTTTGCACCACCGAGCTAATGGGCTTTGCCAAGCGCCAGGACGAGTTCACGGCCCTCAATACGGCGCTGCTGGGCCTGAGCATCGACAGCATCCATTCGCACATTGCCTGGGTCAACGACGTGCGCGAAAAGAGCGGCGTGTACTTCCGTTTCCCCATTATCGCCGATATCGACATGAAGGTGGCGCGCCTCTACGGCATGCTTCAGCCGGCCGAGAGCGACACCGCCGCCGTGCGGGCCGTGTTCTTCATCGACCCCAGCCACAAGGTTCGCCTTGTGCTGTACTACCCCATGAGCGTGGGCCGCAACCTCGACGAGCTGCTGCGCGCCCTCCAGGCCCTGCAATACGTGGACGAGCACCACGTGTCGCTGCCCCTGAACTGGCAGCTGGGCCAGAAAGTGCTGCTGCCGGCCCCCATCACCCTGGCCCAGCTCGACGCGCGCCTGGCCGACGACTCGGTGGAGCAGCCGGAGTTTTACCTGGCCGAAACCTACGTGTAAGACCTTGCGCCAAGCAAGGGTTTGCTGCCAGAATACCTTACTTACTACACGCTTCACCCTTCCCGGCGCCCCAATTCCGGTGCGCTGTTTCCCTCCCTCAGTCCCATGTCGAAGAAAGCAGTTGACAGCCACAAAAAGGCCGCCGCCCACCACACCGAGGCCGCCGCCCACCACACCGAAGCCGCCAAGCACCAGGAGGCCGGCAGCCACGAAAAAGCGGCCCACCACGCCCACACGGCCGCTGCCCACACCGACCACGCCGCCGAGCACGCCACCCAAGCTCGTAAGAGCCACGCCGAAGACCACGGCACCAAGTAAGCCGCCTCAGCCGGCTGCCAAAACCCCGGCTTCCCCGCAGCGGAAGCCGGGGTTTTTACTGGATGAATGAACGGTGTATGTTGTATAAAGCTTTGATAATCAATTAATTATTTTCAAACTGAGTAAGCCAGGCAATTGCCAGCTTTAGCCTGCCGCGCTTCGCCCCTGCCTTCCCAACGGAAAGCAGGCAGGCGGGTGGCTTTTTGCGGCGCGCGTAACCCCGATGCTGCGCCGCCTGCACCCCTCGCTGCTGCCCGGAAACCACCGGGGGCGCGTTAACGAAATCAGCCCCTTCCGCTATGAGCCCAAAAACCCCGGCCGTCCCGTCCCCGTCCGCCTCGCCGCCGGCTAAGGGCTTGGTGCAATCTGACTTAGCGAGCCTGCGGGCGCAGTTTGGGTACAATGAGGTGCTGGAAAAGAAGCCCAATCCGGTGCTGTTGTTTGCCAAAAAGTTCTGGGGCCTCACGGCGTGGCTGCTGGAGATAATCATTGGCTTGTCCTGGTTTTTGCACAAGTTTGCCGATGTGTATACCGTGCTGGGGCTGCTGATTTTCAACGCCGTCATTGGCTTCACCCAGGAGCACAACGCCGCCAAGGCCGTGGCAGCGCTGAAAAAAAAGCTGCAAATCAACGTCAAGCTCCTGCGGGATGGGCAATGGACTACCCGGGCCGCCCGCGAACTGCTGCCCGGCGATGTTGTGCGCGTGCGCAGCGGCGACTTCGTGCCGGCCGACGTGCAGCTTACCCAGGGCGCGGTGCGCCTCGACCAGGCGGCGCTGACCGGCGAATCGGGCGCCGTTGCCAAAAAGGTGGGCGACACCCTGTACTCCGGCTCCATCGTCACCAAAGGCGAGGCAACGGGCACCGTCACCCTGACCGGCCCGCGCACTTACTACGGCAAGACCATCGCGCTGGTCAACACCGCCCAGCCGCAGTCGCACATCGAGGCGGTCGTTGGCAGCGTAACCCGGTGGCTGCTGGCCATTGTGGGCACGTTGCTGGCCGTGGCGCTCGGGGTCGCGGTTAGCAAAGGCCTCCACGTGCTCCAGCTAATGCCCCTGCTGCTGGTGCTGCTGCTCGGGGCCGTGCCGGTGGCCCTGGGGGCCCTGTTCACGGTAAGTATGGCGCTGGCTTCCCGGCAGTTGGTGGCCCAGGGGGTACTGGTTACGCGGCTCAGCGCGCCCGACGACGCGGCCAGCATGGACGTACTGTGCGTGGACAAAACGGGTACCCTGACCCTGAACCAGCTCACCGTGGGCACCGTGCAGCCGGCCGACGGCTTCGGCGCCGACGACGTGCTGCGCCTGGGCGCCCTGGCCTCGCAGGAAGCCGACCACGACGCCATCGACCTGGCTTTTATCGCCGCAGCCCGCCAGAAAAGCCTGCTGGATAGCACGTTCGTGCAAAAGACGTTCGTGCCCTTCGACCCCCAGACCCGCCGCACCGAAGCCCAGATTCAGCACGGGCCCGCAACGTTTTTGGTGCTGAAAGGCGCGTTCGCCAGCCTGGCGGCGGCCTGCGGGCTCGATGCGGCGGCCACGGCCGCGTGGGCCGCCAAAGTCGCCGCGGCGGCCCGGCAAGGCTACCGCACGCTGGCCGTGGCCACGGCCACGGGGGCGGCCCCGCCCCGCCTGGTGGGGCTGGCCGACCTGCACGACGCGCCCCGGCCCGACTCGCGGCAGCTGGTGCAGGAGTTGAAGAGCCTGGGCGTGGCCGTTAAAATGCTCACCGGCGATGCCCGGCCCATTGCCATCCAGATTGCCACGGCCGTGGGCGTGGGCGGGGCAATCATTCAGGCCGCCGACCTCAAAAAGGCGGACCCGGCCCAGGTGGCGGCCCTGCTGGAGAAAAACGACGGGGTAGCCGGCGTTTACCCCGAGGATAAGTACGACATTGTCAAGGCTTTGCAGGCGGGTAGCCACATCGTGGGCATGACCGGCGACGGTGTGAACGATGCCCCCGCCCTGAAGCAGGCCGAAGTGGGCATTGCCGTGCGCAGCGCCACCGACGTGGCCAAGGGGGCGGCCAGCGTCGTGCTCACCCAGGATGGGCTGGTCAGCATCCTGGAGCCCATCAAAGTGGGCCGCATGATGTTCGAGCGCATCAACACCTGGATACTCAACAAGCTGGCGCGCACCATTCTCAAAACCTGCTTCGTGGTTGGGGCCTTCCTGGTGCTGGGCAAGTTCGTGATTTCCGCCGCCGCCATGCTGCTGCTGATTTTCATGACCGACTTCGTGAAAATCTCCCTGGCCACCGACCACGTGCAGTGGGCCCCGCAGCCGGCCCGCTGGAACATCCGCGGCCTGGCCAAAACGGGCATCGTCATTGGCCTGGCGATGACGCTGGAAGCCTTCGGGCTGCTGTACCTGGGCCTGCGCTACTTCCGGCTGGGCGCGGGCAGCGCGGCGCTCAGCACCTTTTGTTTCGAGCTGCTGCTCTTTTTTGCGCTGTTTTCCATCTTTGTGGTCCGCGAGAAGAGCCATTTCTGGCACTCGGCCCCGAGCCGCACCCTGCTGCTGCTGCTGCTGGCCGACATGGTGCTGGGCCTTGCGCTGGCCACTTTCGGGCTGCTGGGGTTCCAGGCCATTCCCCTCACGCAGTCCGTTGCGGTAATTGCCTACACCGCTGTCTGTTCCTTTGTAATCAATGACTTACTGAAAGTAGCGGTTTCGCGGCCCGCCCCGGCGGCCGGCCCGCCCCCGCCCGCTGTGTAGCCGGCCGCCGGGCCCCTGGCCGGGAAAGCCAGGGCCGGAGGCAGCCGGGTTTTTTGCGGGGTGAGCCCGCGCCGTGCGGTGCCTGCTTTGCCAGGTAGAGCGGGGTTCCAAGGCGCGCTATGCTGGGAGGCCGGGCACTCCAACGCTGAACAGCGTTGGTAGTAACCTGACAATAATCAGCTAGTAAGCCGATTATTGTCAGGGCCTTGCCCGGCCCGGCTCCTGACCTTTATGCCTAGCCCACTACCTGCCCGCCACGGGGCCCGGCGGGGCTTTCGCCGCTTAAAATACCCGCTTCATGGACAAGGACTTGCAAGGAAAAACGGCCTTGGTTACCGGGGCGGCGTCGGGCATTGGCCGGGCGGTGGCGCTGCTCTACGGGCAGCACGGGGCCAAGGTCATGGTGTCGGACATCGACGAGGCGCAAGGCCGGCAAGTAGTGGCCGAGCTGCAAGCCGACGGGGCCCAAGCCCGGTTTTTCACGGCCGACGTGGGCGATGCCGCCCAGTGCCGCCAGCTGGTGCAGGCCACCGTGGCCGCCTTCGGCACCCTCGACGTGGCCTGCAACAACGCCGGCATCACCGGCGAGCTGAGCCTGACGGCCGACTACTCCCTGGAGGGCTGGCAGCGCATCATCAACGTGAACCTGAACAGCGTGTTCTTCTGCCTCAAATACGAGCTGGAAGCGATGCTGAAGCAGGGCGCGGGTTCGATTATCAACATGTCGTCCATTTTGGGGCAGGTGGGCACGCCCACGCTGGCGGGCTACGTCGCGGCCAAGCACGCCGTGGTGGGCCTCACCCAAACGGCCGCCCAGGAGTACGCCGCCCAGGGCATCCGCCTCAACGCCGTGGGCCCCGGCTACGTCGATACGCCGCTGCTCAAGGATTTCAGCGCCGCCACCAAGCACGCGCTGGTGGGGCTGCACCCCATCGGCCGGCTGGGCCGGGCCGAGGAAGTGGCCGAGCTGGTCATCTGGCTCAGCTCCGACAAAGCCTCGTTCGTGACGGGCAGCTACTACCCCGTCGACGGCGGCTACCTGGCCAAATAAGCGCACCCTATTACCCCTTATTTCGATGAAAAAAACCGAATCCAAGCTGCAAGCTGCTCTTTCTGAAAGCCTACAAGCCAACCTGCCGGGCCTGAGCGAGCACCACGCCAAAAAGCTGCAAAAAACCGTGGCCCGCGCGACCAAAAAAATAGCCAAGAAGTTTGCCAAGCTGCTGGCCAAACAGCAAAAAACCGACAAAACGACCGTCGCCCAGACCGTTTCGCCAGTGCTCCGCAAGGCCGCCCGCCGCGTGGGCAAACCCGCCCCCAAGCCCGCCACCCGCCCGAAAGCCCGTGCCGCCGCCAGCTAGTCCGTGCACCCTTCGATGGCTGATTCTCTGCCCTTTCCGGCGCGCACGCCCCCAATCACCACGCTCTTCGTGGACGTTGGGGGCGTGCTGCTCAGCAACGGCTGGGGCCTGGCCTCGCGGCAGCTGGCGGCCACCACTTTCGGGCTGGAGGCGGCCGAGATGGAGCGGCGGCACCACCTGCTGTTCAGCACCTACGAGCTGGGCCGGCTGAGCCTGGCCGACTACCTGCGGCAGGTGGTTTTCTACCGGCCCCGGTCGTTCAGCGCGGCTGATTTTCAGGAATTCATGTTCGCCCAATCGCTGCCCTGTCCTGAGATGCTGGCGCTGCTACCGCCGCTGAAAGCCCGCTACCAACTCAAAATCGCCGTGGTCAGCAACGAGGGCCGCGAGCTGAACGCGCACCGGATTCACGCGTTCGGGCTGGCCGGGTTCGTGGATTTCTTCGTGTCGTCCTCCTTCGTGGGCCTCAGCAAGCCCGACAGCAACATCTTTCGCCTGGCCCTCGACCTGGCGCAGGTGCCGGCCGCGCAGGTACTGTACCTGGACGACCAGCCGCTGTTCGTGGGCGTAGCGGCCGGCCTGGGTATTCAGGGGATTTGCCACGTCGATTATGCCTCCACCTGCACCCAGCTGGCCGCCTTTGGCCTGACGCTTTGACTAACGCGCCGCCCGCAGCTGCGCCGGGCTGGGGTTTCGGGGCCCGGAGCTCAACGCGGCCCACAACGCCACCCGCGCCGCCGTGATTTCCAGCGCCGGCAGCCGGGTGGTGGTGCGCGTGATTCCGGCCGATGAGGAGCGGCTGATGGCGGGACTGGTGGCGGCGTGCCTGTAGGTCGGGGTCCGGTCCGCCGGCGCAAGCCGGCCGACCGGTTGACGCTGCTTCGTCCGCATCTACTACCAATAACCAGCATATCCCAGTGATAATCAAATTTTTGCTAACTGTGAGCAGACGATTAGCCAATGCTTCCTAACGACAACCGGTCGGCCAGCTCGCGCCGGCGGACCGGAGCATAATGAGCTAAAATTCAACGAATTAACCCAACAAACCCCATGTCCGCTACCCTCCTCGCGCCCCCCATCGCCCGGCCCACTTCCACGCCACTTTCCCCCGAAGTTCTTCAGCGCCTCGACGCCTACTGGCGGGCGGCCAACTACCTCTCGGTGGGTCAGATATACCTGTGCGACAACCCCTTGCTGCGCGAGCCGCTGCAGCTGGCGCACGTCAAGAAGATGCTGCTGGGGCACTGGGGCACCACGCCGGGCCAGAACTTCATCTACACCCACCTCAACCGGGTTATCAAGCGGCGCGACTTGAACATGATTTACCTCTCGGGGCCCGGGCACGGCGGGCCGGCGGTGGTGGCGGGCACTTATTTGGAAGGCACCTACAGCGAGGTGTACCCGAATATCAGCCAGGACGAAATTGGGCTGAAGCGGCTGTTTACGCAGTTTTCGTACCCCGGCGGGATTTCCAGCCACGCCTCGCCCCAAACGCCGGGCTCCATCCACGAGGGCGGCGAGCTGGGCTACTCGCTCAGCCACGCCTTCGGGGCGGTGTTTGATAACCCGGAGCTGATTGTGGCCTGCGTAATTGGCGACGGGGAGGCCGAAACCGGGCCCCTGGCCACCGCCTGGCACTCCAATAAGTTCCTGAACCCGGCCACCGACGGCGCGGTGCTGCCCATTCTGCACCTCAACGGCTACAAGATTTCCAACCCCACGGTGCTGGCCCGCATCACGCCCGAAGAGCTCGACCAGCTGCTGCGCGGCTACGGCTGGATGCCCTACTACGTGGAGGGCCACGAGCCCGCGCTGATGCACCAGGCCATGGCCGCCGCCCTGGAAGAGGTGGTCTGCGACATCCACCAGATTCAGCAGCGCGCCCGCGAGCACGGCGACCTCACCCGGCCCCGCTGGCCGCTCATTGTGCTGAAGTCGCCCAAGGGCTGGACCGGCCCGAAGGAAGTGGACGGCGTGCCCAACGAGGGCACCTTCCGGTCGCACCAGGTGCCGCTGGCCGTGTCGGCCACCGCGCCGCCCGAGCACTTGGCGCAGCTAGAAGCCTGGCTGCGAAGCTACCGGCCCGAAGAATTATTTGACGAGGCCGGCCGCCTGCGCCCCGAGCTGGCCGAGCTGGCCCCGCGCGGCGAGCGCCGGATGGGGGCCAATCCCAACGCCAACGGCGGCCTACTGCTGCACGATTTGCACCTGCCCGACTACTGCGACTATGCCGTGGCCGTGCCGTCGCCGGGCAGCGTGGAGGCCAGCGACACGGGCACGGTGGGCCAGTTTTTGCGCGACGTGCTGAAGCTGAACGCGGCCCCGCGCAACTTCCGCGTTTTCGGACCCGACGAAACGCTGTCCAATAAGCTTGATGCCGTATTTGAGGCCACCAACCGCCAGTGGGACGCCGCGGTGGCGGTCAACGACGAGTTTCTGGCGCCCGACGGGGGCGTGATGGAGATGCTGAGCGAGCACCAGTGCGAGGGCTGGCTCGAAGGCTACCTGCTCACCGGTCGCCACGGGTTGTTTAATAGCTACGAGGCGTTCGTGCACATCGTGGATTCGATGTTCAACCAGCACGCCAAGTGGCTGAAGCTGACGCTTGAAATACCGTGGCGGCGCAAAATCGCCTCGCTCAACTACCTGCTCACGAGCACCGTGTGGCGACAGGACCACAACGGCTTCACGCACCAGGACCCCGGCTTTATCGACCACGTTATCAACAAGAAAGCCAGTATCGTGCGCGTGTACCTGCCGCCCGATGCCAACTGCCTGCTCTCGGTGATGGACCACTGCCTGCGCAGCCGCCACTACGTGAACGTGATTGTGGCCGGCAAGCACCCCGCCCCCCAGTGGCTGAGCCTGGACGCGGCCCGCACCCACTGCGCCGAGGGAATTGGCTTGTGGCCGTGGGCCAGCACCGATGCCGGCCAGGAGCCCGACGCCGTGCTGGCCTGCTGCGGCGACGTGCCCACCCTCGAAATCCTGGCCGCCGCCAGCATCCTGCGCGAGCACCTGCCGGAGCTGAAAATCCGGGTCGTCAACGTCGTGGATTTGCTGAAGCTGGAGCGCAGCACCGAGCACCCGCACGGCCTGGATGAGGCCGACTACGACGCGCTGTTCACCCGCGACAAACCCGTCATTTTTGCCTTCCACGGCTACCCCTGGCTGGTGCACCGCCTCACCTACAACCGCGCTAATAACCAGCACATGCACGTGCGCGGCTACAAGGAGGAAGGCACCATCACCACGGCCTTCGACATGACGGTGCTCAACGACATGGACCGCTTCCACCTGGCCATGGACGTGCTCGACCGCGTACCGGGCCTCGGCAACAAGGGCGCGTATCTCAAGCAGCACCTCAAGGACAAGCTGGTGGAGCACCGCCAGTACATCACCACCCACGGCGAGGACATGCCCGAAATCCGCAACTGGCAGTGGAAGGCCTAGCGCCGGCCATGTTATGCTGCGCTTCCCCGGTCCAGGTGCCGGTCCGACGGCGGAGCCGGCCGACCGGTTGACGGGTGCGCCGCTTGGCCGGTCGGGCAGTCCTCGTTCCCATGACAACTGGTCGGCTGGCACCGCCAGCGGACCGGTTGTCGTGGGAAGCTCTTAGAGCGGTTTCTGGGTCAGTGGCTAGTTGGGCGGCGGTTCCCGGTCCGCCGGCGCGAGCCGGCCGACCGGTTGTCGTTGGTAAACCCGCACCGTGCAACGACAACCGGTCGGCCGGCTCGCGCCGGCGGACCGGACACTGACTACGAAACTGCTCTAATGACAGACGTTTTGAGTTTCTAAACAGCTTTTCCTTCCCCCTTATCATGATAAAAATAACCCGCTTCCTGCCCTTGCTACTGCTCCTCGCCATTGGCGGCCCCGCCCACGCGCAAACCACCCCGCAGCCAAAATCGGCGGCTGCCGCGAAGAAGGCCCCAGCCGATTACTGCACGCTGAAAAACGGCAAAATGACCCGGATGAAAAACGGCAAAGCCATGCCCATGATGGCCAGCATGACCATGGCCGACGGCACCAAATGCCTCCCCGACGGCACTTGCCAAAGCAAGGACGGCACCACCCATAAGATGAAAGAGGGCGAGTGCATGATGATGAACGGCAAGATGACCATGCACCCCGACTCGGCCATGCACCCCGGTATGATGAAGATGGGCAGCATGAAAATGTAGCGGGTAGGCGCGTAACCGGTCCGCTTAGCTGGGCATCACCCTTGGCAGTGGGCCCGTCGCGGCCCGCTGCTTTCCCCTTTTTTCGCTGCCGCTGGCCTTATGACGCCCTCCCCCGAACCCACAACTGCCCCGCCGCAGGCAACCCCGGCCAAGGCCGCCGCTTCGGCGACGCCTTCTACCCCGGCTAAACCCCTGGGCTATAGTCAGATGGGTCATAGTCAGATGGACCATAGCCAGATGGATCACGGCGCCATGGGCGGGCACGACCACGGGGCCATGCTGGCCGATTTCCTGCGCCGCTTTTGGCTATGCGTGGCGCTGTCGGTGCCCATCATCGGCTTGTCGATGATGTTTCAGCAGCTGGTGGGCTACCACTTGGTGCTGCCCTACGGCACGCCGGTGGTGCTGGTGCTGGCCACGGTCATTTACGGCTACGGCGGCTGGCCCTTCTTCAGCGGCACGGTGGGGGAGCTGCGCAGCCGGCAGCCGGGTATGATGTCGCTGGTAGCGATAGCCATCACGGTGGCCTATGGCTACAGCGTGGTGGTGCTGCTGGGCTGGCTGCGGGGCACCGACCTGCTGCTGGAGCTGGCCACCCTCATCGACATTATGCTGCTGGGCCACTACCTCGAAATGAAGTCGGTGGCCGGGGCCTCGCGGGCGCTGGAATTATTAGTACAGCTACTACCCGCCGAGGCCCACCAAAAGCAGGGCAACGCCCTCAACGACGTGCAAGTGAGCGCCTTGGTAGTGGGCGACGTGGTGCTGGTGCGGCCCGGCGAGCGCATCCCGGCCGATGGCGAGGTGGTGGCCGGCAGCAGCGCCGTAAACGAAAGTATGCTGACCGGCGAGAGCACGCCGGCCCCCAAGCAAACGGGGGCTAAGGTCATTGCCGGCGCGCTCAACGGCACGGGCGCGCTCACGGTGCGCGTCACGCACCAGGGCGCCGACAGCTACCTGAGCAAGGTGGTTCAACTGGTGGCCGAGGCCCAGCAAACCAAGTCCAAAACCCAGACCCTGGCCGACCGCGCCGCCGCCTGGCTCACGGGCCTCTCGCTGGTGGCCGGGCTGGGCACGCTGGCCGCGTGGCTCTGGCTGGGCAAGGGCGCGGCCTTCGCCATCGAGCGCATGGTGACGGTGATGGTCACGGCCTGCCCGCACGCGCTGGGCATGGCCATTCCGCTGGTGGTGGCCATTTCTACCTCCATTTCGGTCCGCAAGGGCCTGCTCATCCGCAACCGCACGGCCTTCGAGGAAGCCCGCAAGATTACGGCGATGGTGTTCGACAAAACCGGCACCCTCACCGAAGGCACCTTCGGCGTGACCCGCGTGCAGGTGCTGGCCGCCGGCCTCGACGAAGCCGCCCTGCTGGGTACCGCCGCCGCCCTCGAGCAGCAGTCGCAGCACCCCATTGCCCAGGGCATTGCGGCCGAAGCCAAGAAGCGCGGCCTGCCGCTGCCGGCCATTCAGGATTTTAAATCATTGACTGGCAAGGGAGTAACCGCCACCGTGAACGGTAAGGCGGTGGTAGTAGCCAGCCCCGGCTACCTCAAGGAACAGCACATCACGCCGCCCCCCGCCGCCGTCAGCAACGGGGCCGAAACGGTAGTGTTTGTGCTAATAGACGGTAAGCTGGCCGGCTACATCGCCCTGGCCGACCGCATCCGCCCCGATTCTCAGGATGCCGTGCAGCGCCTGCAACAGCAGGGCATCAAGGTGTACATGGCCACCGGCGACAACCAGCAGGTGGCCGACGCCGTGGCCAAAACCCTGGGCCTCGACGGCGTGTACGCCGAAGTGCTGCCCGACCAGAAAGTAAAGATTATTAAAGACTTGCAGGCCCAGGGTCAGTTCGTGGCCATGACCGGCGACGGCGTGAACGACGCGCCCGCCCTGGCCCAGGCCAACGTGGGCATCGCCGTGGGCTCGGGCACCGACATCGCCGCCGAAACCGCCGACATCATCCTGGTCAACAGCCGGCCCACCGACATCACCAACCTGGTCGAATTTGGCAAGGCCACCTACGCCAAGATGCGGCAAAACCTGTTTTGGGCCACGGGCTACAACGTGGTGGCCGTGCCGCTGGCGGCGGGGGTGCTCTACCCGCATTTCGTGCTGAGCCCCGCCATGGGCGCGGTGCTCATGAGCGTGAGCACCGTCATCGTGGCCCTGAACGCGCAGCTGCTGCGCCGCGAGCTGAAGTAGGCCCGCGCATTGCCGGCCAAAAGCCCATTGCGGCGCTCACCGACCAGCGCGGCTCACCGTTTTTCATAAATTATAATCCTATGAACATAAGCATCTTAGCTGCCATCGCCCAGGCGCTGGTGGCCCCCGGCAAAGGCCTGCTGGCGATGGACGAGAGCACCGGCACCTGCAACGCCCGCTTCGCCGCCCAGGGCCTCCCCCAAACCGTGGAAGTCCGCCGCGCCTACCGCGAGCTGCTGGTGACCACGCCGGGCCTGGGCGAAGGCATCAGCGGGGCCATCCTGTTTGATGAAACCATCCGGCAGCGCACCACGGCGGGCGTTTCCTTCGTGGAAATTTTGCAGCGGGCGGGCATTATTCCGGGCATCAAGGTGGACCTGGGCGCGCACGAGCTGGCCGGCTTTCCCGGCGAGCAGGTGACCGAAGGGCTCGACGGCCTGCGCCCGCGCCTGGCCGAATACGTGCAGCTGGGGGCCCGCTTCGCCAAGTGGCGGGCGGTGCTCACCATCGGCCACGACCGGCCCAGCCGGGCCGGCCTCGCGGCCAATGCCCACGCCCTGGCCCGCTACGCCGCCCTGTGCCAGGCCACCGGCCTGGTGCCCATCGTGGAGCCCGAAGTGCTGCTGACCGGCCCCCACTCGCTGGCCCGCTGCGCCGCCGTAACCGAGGAAGTGCTGCACGAGGTATTTGCCCAGCTGCGCACCCAGGGCGTGGCCCTGGAAGGCATGTTGTTGAAGCCCAGCATGGTACTGGCCGGGGCCGACTGCCCCCAGCAGCCCACCACCGCGCAGGTGGCCGACGCTACCGTAGCCTGCCTGCTGCGCACGGTGCCAGCGGCCGTGCCGGGCGTGGCATTTTTGTCGGGTGGGCAGTCGCCCGAGGACGCCACGCGCCACCTGGCGGCCATGCACGAGCGGTTTGCCGGCCGGCTGCCGTGGGCGCTCACCTTTTCGTTTGGCCGGGCCCTGCAACAGCCAGCCCTGGCCATCTGGGCCGGGCAGGCGGCCAACGTGCCCGCCGCGCAGCAGGCCCTGCTGGCGCGCGTGCACAGCAACGCGGTGGCGGTTGGCGCGGGTAGCGTGGTGGCTAGCGCAGCATAAGCGAGGTGCGCAGATTGCTGACAATCAAAGTTTTGCTCACGACTTCTCAACCTCTTCTCAATCATGGAAATAACTAAAATGAATGCCCGAGCCGGCCACGTATTGCTCGCCGCGTTGGCGGGGGTAGGGGCCGGGGTGCTTGGCGGGGTGCTGCTGGCCCCCACCGGCGGGGCGGCAACCCGCCAAAACCTGAAGGACTTGGCGCATAAATACGTCGGCTTGGCCAGCGAGCAGCAACAGGAGGCTAGCCACCACCTGGCCGAGCGGGCCACCCGGCTCGGGTGTGCTTATAAAGACCTGAAGAGTAGCTGCTTGGGCTACTTGCAGCGGTGGGGATTGCTGCCGGAAGCCCCCCGCCGCCCCTACTAAACGCGCCCCTCGTAGGGCGGCAGCCGGGCCAAATGGGTCCGGTATGCCGCCCCGCGAGGGGCGCGTTATGCATCTGCTTACCGCTGATTTACAGCGCGTTCAGCAGCTTGACGATTTGGCGTTTGCGCTTGCCGAGCTTGGCTTGCAGGCGGCCCACCAGCTCGTGGCCCTTGCCTTCCACGTAGGCCAGGTCGTCGTCCGTGAGCTGGGTGTAGGCGTGTTGCAGCTTGCCTTTGAGCTGGTCCCAGTCGCCGCGCAGGTGCAGGCGGTGGTCCACGCGCAGGTTGCGGAATTTGCGGCGGCGCGCAAGGCCTTTCTCGGAGTAGAGCAGGACCCCGGCGAGGGCCCCCACGCCGGCGCCGGCGAGGGCAGTGAGTAATACTTTACCGGTCTTGTTTTTGGGCGTTTCGGCTGTCATGGGAAGCAAGCTAAAAAATGGGTGAGGGGGCCGCCAGCCGACTTTGATGCTCGGCGGTGGGGTTTAGCAAAGGTTCCGCTGCCGCCCGCCGCGCGGCCCTGACTAGCATCAGGCCATTAGCTGACGTTCGTCATGGGCCGGCCAGGGAGCTTACCGGAACCTTGCAAGTAGGTTTTTCCTGCCTAAAAAAGGTCATGCGGACCACCGGGAAGCATTTCGCGCGGTGCAGTGACCTCGAGCAGAGACGAAGCGTCTTGCTCGCTTCGTCTCTGCTCGAGGTCACTGCACCGCGCGGGCTGACGACGTTTTTTGGTGCTACTACGTTGCCGCATCCCGCGGCCCCTTCCCGACAACCCGCAGCCACTTTGTGCCCTGACCCGTCCTGTTTTGCCATGGAACCGATGACCACCCTTACGACAATACTGGCCCAGCTCAAGGAAGAGGGCTACACCGAGGATTTTAACCTGCAAGACCGCCACCTGGCCGGCCAGGGCCCGGCCATCCGATTGGCGCCGCACGAGTTTGCGGTAGACAAATATTACCGCTTCGAGGGCAATTCCGACCCCGACGACGAGGCCGTGGTGTACGCCATCTCGTCGGCCAAATTCAACCTGAAAGGCACCCTGGTCAACGGCTACGGCATCTACAGCGACGCCGCTTCGGATGCGCTGGTGCAGGCCCTAAAGGAAAAAACAGCTGCTTGCTGATTCTTCAAGTAACACATTTCCATCACTTATCCTTCCCACCCTCATGGCCATCCAAACAACCAATCCCGCCACCAACCAAGTCGTCTGCTCGTTCGAGGAGATGACCGACTTGGCCGTGGACGCCGCCGTGGCCCAGGCCACCACCGCCTTCGACGCCTGGAAAACCACGACCCACGCCCACCGGGCCACCCTGCTGCACCAGGTGGCCGACCTGCTGCGGGCGCAGCAGGAGCCCCTGGCCCGGCTCATCACCCTGGAAATGGGTAAGCTCCTGGCCCAGGCAAAGGGCGAAATCAACCTGAGCGCCGACATTTTTGACTACTACGCCGAGCACGGGGCCGAGTTTCTGGCCGATAAGCCGCTGCACCCGGACCACGGCTCGGCGCTGGTGCGGCCCAGCCCGGTGGGCGTGCTGCTGGGGGTCGAGCCCTGGAATTTTCCCTTTTACCAGGTGGCCCGGTTTGCCGCGCCCAACCTCATGATTGGCAACGTGGTGCTGGTGAAGCACGCCTCCAGCGTGCCGCAGTGCGGCATCGCCCTCGAGCGCCTGCTTCAGGAGGCCGGGGCCCCGGTGGGGCTCTACACCAACTTGCTCCTGGCCGGGGCGCGGGCCACGGCGTTGGTGAGCGATGCGCGCATTAAGGGCGTTTCGCTGACGGGGAGCGAGGCGGCGGGCGCGAGCGTTGCCGCCGCCGCCGGGCAGCACCTCAAGAAATCGGTGCTGGAGCTGGGCGGCAGCGATGCCTTCATCATCCTCGAAGACGCCGACCTCGACCAGGCGGTGCGCTGGGCCGTGGTGGGGCGCATCAACAACAACGGCGAGTGCTGCGTGGCGGCCAAGCGCTTCATCGCCGTCGAGGCCGTGGCCGACGAGTTCCTGGCAAAGTTCAAAACCAAGCTTTCGCAGCTCAAGGTGGGCGACCCAATGGACCCGGCCACCGAGCTGGGGCCCCTGAGCAGCGAAGGCGCCGCCGCCGAGCTGGCCAGCCAGGTGCAGCGGGCGGTGGCCGCCGGGGCCCAGGTGCTGCTGGGTGGCCACCGGTTGCCGGGGCCGGGCGCCTTCATGGAACCCACCATTCTGGCCGGCCTCGCCCCCGACAACCCCGCGTACCGCGAGGAGCTGTTTGGGCCGGTGGCGGCCTTTTACCGGGTGCCCGACGAGGCGGCGGCCATCGCGCTGGCCAACGACTCGCCGTTTGGGCTGGGCGGCTCGGTGTTCACCCAGGACGTGGCCCGGGGCCAGCGCGTGGCCGACCAGCTCGACACGGGCATGGTCTTCATCAACCACCCCACCTGGACGCAGCCCGACCTGCCCTTCGGCGGCACCAAAGGCTCGGGCTACGGCCGCGAGTTGGCCGCGCTGGGCATCGAGGAATTCGTCAATAAAAAGCTCATCCGCGTGAGCGCGGTCACCGACCCGTTTTAGCGCTGGCTAGGGGTGGGGCCACGCTCGCCGCGCAACCCCGCCCCCTGGCCCCGCATCTGCTTAATGCGCAGAGTCCGACGGGGAAGGGGAACTAGAGCAGTTCTCAGGTCGATGTACGGTCTGGCCGCTGCCGGTCGGCCGGCTTTTTCAGCCGGCCGACCGATTGTCGCTACGGAGCACAAGGGGCGGGTAGTCAACCGGTCGGCCGGCTGAAAAAGCCGGCGGACCAGACCGTACACCAACCTGAAAACCGCTCTAGTTCCCCTTCCCCGTCGGACTCTGCGCATTAAGCAGATGCGGGGCCAGGGGATGGGGGTGCGCGGCGAGCGAGACGCTAGCGCTTAGTGGCGCTAGGGCTAGGGGGCAGGGTAACCCGTGGAGGTCGTAACGGCCCTGATAGGAGGGGTTTTTCCGCAAGTTGCCGGCCGGCCAAATAGCTGACCGGTTTTTCCATTTTCCATATGCGCCACCGGCTTTTATCCGAGTCCTCCACGCTCGTGCTCGACTACGACGCCGTGGACGACCTGCTGCACGCCCGCTGGGGCCCCGCGCAAACGCTGGCCTCCACCCGGGCCGGCTACGAGCAGATACTGGCCGTGCTGCCCACCCAGCACTGCCACCGCCTGCTCGACGACCGCCGCGCCGCGCACCTGATGTGGGACGAGCTGGCTACCTGGATGGCCACCGACTGGTACCCGCGCGCCCACGCGGCGGGCCTGCTGCGCCACGCCGTGGTGTTTGCGGCCGATTTTTTTGGGCACCTCGCCACCGCCCTGGTGCTGGCGCGGGTCGATGGCGATGGCCAGCTCATGGGCTTCGGCTCGGAAGCGGCGGCCCGCCAGATGCTGCTGGCCCCGTAGGCCCGCGCCCTTCCCTTTTCGTCCCCGCTATGCTGCTCGATACCAAGCTCCCGGCCACCTACCTCTTCCGGGGCATTCGCCCCGACCTGGTGCGGGTGCTGCTGATTTCCAGCTCTTTCCACCTGCTCAAGCTCGCGATTGGCACCTTCCTGCCGCCCGTGCCGCTGCAGCTGCCCACCATCCTGGGGAGCCTGATTTCGCTGCTGCTGGCCTTCAAAACCAACCAGTCGTACGAGCGCTGGTGGGAGGCCCGCAAGGTGTGGGGCGCCATCGTCAACGACTCGCGCGCGCTGGTGCTGCAGGCCGGCGGCTTCGTGCCCGAGGCCGTGCTGGCCGCCGCCCCGTGGCCGCTGCGCGCCCTGGCCCACCGCCAGATAGCCTGGTGCTACTGCCTCGGCGAAACCCTGCGCGGCCTGGATACCACCGCCACCCTCACGAAATTCCTGCCCCCCGCCGAGCTGCAATACACCCAAAATCAGGATAATAAGCCCCTGGCGCTGCTGGCCCTGCACACGGCGCAGCTCAAAAAGCTGTTTGAGCAAGGGGCGCTCAACGCTTACCAGCAGGTGCAGCTCGATGCCACGCTGGGGCGCCTCTGCGACGCGCTGGGCCAGGCCGAGCGCCTCAAGAGCACGGTGTTTCCGGCCAGCTACCGGCGGCTGGTGCATTTCTTCATCTACCTGTTTCTGCTCACGCTCTCGCTGGGGCTGGTGCAGGCCATCGGGCTCTGGGAAATTCCGGTGCTGCTCACCACCGCCTCCACGTTTTTCCTGCTCGAGCGCACCGCCCGCTACCTGCAAGACCCCTTCAGCAACCAGCCCACCGATACGCCGGTCACGGCCCTGGCCCGCACCGTGGAAATCAACCTGCGCCAGCTGCTGCACGAAAGCGCCGTGCCCGCGCCGCTCGCGCCCGAAGCCTTCTACTTGCTGTGAGGCGGCGGCCTCAATCCCGCGGCTCGGCCGGCAGCAGCAGCACGGGCACGGCGCAGTGGCGCAGCACCGAGGCCGTGACGCTGCGGTGAAACAGCTCGCCCAAAAAGCTGCGCGGCCGGGCCATGAGCACGAGCAAATCGGCCCGGGTGTCGGCCACGGCTTGCAGCACGCCGGTGGCGGGGTTCGGGGCGGCTTCTTCGTGCAACTCCAGCGGGGTGGCCGCCGGGAGCAGGCCGCTGGCGCGGACGTCGGCCAGCGCCAGCCGGCCGGGGGCCTGCCCGCGCTGCTCCTGCCGGGCCCGCACGTGGGCCACGGTGAAGGCGGCCGACCACGCAGCGAGCAGCGGGGCCAGCGCCAGGCTCGCGGCATTCGGCGTGAACGGCTCGCCATCGACGGCCACCAGCACGCGCCGGGGCGGGCCGACGCACGGGGCGCCGCGGGGCACCAGCAGCAGCGGCCGGTGGGTGGCGCGCAGCACGGGCAGCACTTGCTCCACCAGCAGGCGGTCGAGCAGGCTCTGCTCGGGGTTGAGGCCCATCGCCAGCAGCAGCGGCCGCTGCTGGCGCACGGCTTCGGCCACGCCATCGCATACGATGCCGGCGGCTTCCAGCACTTCGGGGTGGCCCGGCAGGCGGCGGGCCAGGGCGTGCAGGCCGGCCATGGTTTCGGCCTCATTGCGCTGGGTTTGCTCGGCCGCTGCGGCCACCAGCTCCGGCTCCAGCATCACGGGGTACGCTTCGAGGTGGAGCAGGGCCAGGCGCAGGTGCAGCGGGGCCCCCAGCGCGGCGGCGTAGCGGGCGGTGGGCTCAGCGGCTTCGGCGAAGTTGGCGAGAACGAGAATGGAAGCGTTCATAAGCAAGGCAAAAGACGGGGCATGGGAGAAGTATGCTAACAGCTTGCAATAGGCGCAAAAAAAAGGACGGTCGTACTGGGCTTGTCAAAGCGTCTCTGCCGCGGAAGTAGCGGTATGCTGTTGAGGTAGAGACGCTTCAGCAAGCGCAGTACGACCGCCTATCAGGCTAACGCTACGGTGCAGATGGCCTACAGCCCACCGGCGGTGGATACTACCAGGTCGTTGTCGACGTGGCGGGCCCCGGCCGCGTAGGCGTCGCGGGCGGCCTGCTCGCGGTCGAGCCAGGTGGCCACGGCGCCGGTGAGGGCGCCGGTGAAGGCGCTGATGAGCAGCCCATTAATTACGCCGCGCACGGCCGGGGCTATTGCCTCGGCCCGCTCGCTGGCCAGCAGGTTGTCGGTGATGCCCGTGAGCTGCGCGATGCCCCCTGGGTGGCCACGTCAACCAGGTGCGCGGGCACCCCTTTCTCGGTGAGGAAAAACAGCTCAACGGCGGCCGTGATGGCGGCGTCCGACAGGTGCTCGGCCGCGGCGGGTTGGGTGCCGTAAGCCAGCGTTTGCATGGGAAAGAACGAAAAGGGGTGGTGATGAAAGAAGCCACTGGCCCGGCCAGCGGCCGGTGTACCGCTGCCAAGGCCGGCCGGGGAACCGGCTGGCCTGGTGGGCCGCCCGATGCGCCGTAGTGCAGAAGCAACAGTCGGTGCTCATCCAAAGCAAAGCCCTGGTAATAATTGCCTGATTACTTGGCGTTTACCCCAAAATGCGCCCACCCTTTTATTGAGTAACTGCTGTTACGCAGTTCTTTAGCCAAAGAGCCCCCGGGGAGTAGCGCGAACTTTGTAGTTCGCGTCCCGGCGCCGTTCAAGCCATTCCAAAGGCGCTCCGTGGCGCGAACTACAAAGTTCGCGCCACGGAGCGCTGCGTACGAGCAGTGAGTAATTGCTCGCTTGTAGGAGTCAGCAGCCCACCGTAGTGCGCTGGTAGCCGCCGGACGAATCAGCCACGCTGGCTAGCCCTTCAGCCGATTGCCGGCAAGTTTGAAGCCCCGCTTAATATCCTGCCAGGCAGCGGCGGTAGCCTGGTCCGCTTTCGTAATGTCGGCAGCAAGCTCTACCCGCCGGGCCGCTAGTTTGGCGATTTCCTGACGATTCCTGGCCTTGATTTTGTCGTCTTCCCGCCTCATGTCGGCCCGCAGGGAGTCGGCCCTGGCATCGATAGCCCGCTGTTCTTTCCGCATGCCGGCCACTACTTGGGCGCGGTCTTTTCGGAAGTCGGCGGCCATTTCCTGGTTTTTTGCGCGCACATCGGCGGCCATTTCCTGGTTTTTTGCGCGCACATCGGATGCCACCTCGTGGGCGTCTGCTTTCATTGCATCACCGGTGCGTTCGAGCGCAACTGCGGTGCGCGATTCTCTGCGCTCGTCGGAATGGCACGCGCTGACCAGCAGCCCGCCCGCCAGCAACGGTGCGCTCAGGAGGAAGATTATTTTTTTCACAGCGGATTGGTCTGTAATGAATGAGGGGATTCCCGCTGGGCCCGCAGCTGCTGCTCGCGCGCCAGCGTTCCCGCGCGCCAGGGGCCCGCAGCAGCTGTTCAGTCGGTCTATCCGTCGGTTTCCCCTAAAGGGCCTTTTTGACAACCTTCGCGTCTTTTTTTACCCGGTCCTTCGCCAGCTTGACTTCCCCCTTCCGGTGCGCTTTGCGGTCAATCCTCAGGCCTTCCTGGTCGTCGTATTTTCGGTCGCCCGCGCGCGCTTCTTCGTTGCGTTGGAGGTTGGCTTTATCAGCTGCAACCGTGGCTTTTGCGGCCTTTACGGCGGCGGCTTCCGCCGGTTTTTTGTCCTGTGCCTGCGCTACATTCAGTGCGAAAGCCACGGCGAAAAAGGTGGTGATTACTTGCTTCATGGTGGTGACGGGCGGTGCCCCTGAAAAGTGGAACGAACTGTTTTTACGACTGGTTGAGGCCTTGTTAGCAACCCTCAAAGGTCCCTTGCAGGGACTGGCCGTGCTTTGATAAACATCAGGGGAAACCCTGCATTCTGTCAGGTGCTTTTTGCCCTGACCCGCTTTGGGGCTCGTCTTCCGAAAGGGCCGATTTACACGCCCTGCCAGTGAGGTACTGGGCGGGCGGAGTGGGCGGCGCGGCAACGGGTCGGGCTGCGCCGGGTGCTGGTGCCCTTCCGGAATTTCATTGGCTCCGGCGCGCCGGAGCCGGACCATGGGCTCGGTGGCCGTTAGCCCGCTTGCCCGGCCGGCGCCCGGCGCGTGGCCGCCTCACCGCTGCCACAGAATCCGGTCGTCCTCCAGCGGCACAGCGAGGCCCTCGTACGTGGGCAGCAGGCGGGCCGTGAAATCACCAGCGGGCCGGGTGGTCGTCACCAGGGCCTGGTACTGATAGCGGCCTTCGGCGCTGCTGGCCGCGTCCGGCACCAGCGGAATGCGCAGGGCCGCCGCGCCGCCGAGGCCGTTTGCGTACAGCTCCACCAGTACCTGGTCGGGGGTGAGCGCGCCCAGCCGGACCGGCACGCGAAACAGGTAGCCGTTGGCGACAGCCTCCGTTTGCACCTCGCCGAAGGCTAGCTTATCCCACTCATCGCCAATGTGCTGGCGCTGCTGCACGATGGCCGCGCCGGCCGCGCCTTTGTTGGCGGCGCGTTGGGCGTAGCGGGTGGCGGCGGGCAGGTAATAATTCTCCGTGTATTCGCGCACGGTGCGGTTGGCCGAGAACTGGGGCGTGAGGGTGGCCATGCTTTGGCGCATGCGCTCGACCCAGCGCACGGGAATGCCGCGGGCGTCGCGCTGGTAGAACTCGGGGCCCACCTGGGTTTCGAGCAGGGTGTAGAGCGCGTCGGCTTCGGCGGCGTCCTGGGCGGGGTCGTCGCCGTGCTCCTGGCCGTCGCCCAGGGCCCAGCCCACTTCGGGCGCGTAGGCTTCGGCCCACCAGCCGTCCAGCTCCGAGAGGTTGAGGCCGCCGTTCACGAGCACCTTCATGCCGCTGGTGCCGCAGGCCTCCCAGGGCCGGCGGGGGGTGTTGAGCCACACGTCCACGCCCTGCACCAGGTGCTCGGCCAGCAGCAGGTCGTAGTCGCTCAGAAACACGACGTGCTGGTACAGGTTGTGCTGGGCGATGAACTGCATCCACTGCTGAATCAGGGCCTTGCCGGCCTCGTCGAAGGGCGGGGCCTTGCCGGCCAGCACCAGCTGCACGGGCTGCGCGCGGTTGGTAAGCAGCCGAATGAACCGCTCGGGGTCGTGCAGCAGCAGGTTGGGCCGTTTGTAGGCCACGAAGCGGCGGGCGAAGCCGATGGTTAAGGTGTTTTCGTCGAATACTTTACTGGCAATATCAACCAGCGCCGGCGGCTGGCCCGACACCGTGAATTGCCGGGCCAGCCGCGCGCGGGTGTAGGCCACCAGATCCTGGCGGCAGCTGGTGCGCAGCTGCCACAGCGCCTCATCGGGCACCTGGCCGATGTGCGCGGCCAGGGCGTCGAGGCCCCCGCGCCACCGGTCCTTGCCGCAGGCGGCGGTCCAGAGGGCATCGGCGGCCTCGGCGTCCCAGCTGGGCATGTGCACGCCGTTGGTGACGTGGCCCACGGGCACCTCGTCGGTGGGCCAGCGCGGAAACAGGGCCCCGAACAGCTGCCGGCTCACCGCGCCGTGCAGGCGGCTGACGCCATTCACGGCCCCGCCGCCCCGAATGGCCAGAAAGGCCATGTTGAAGCTCTCGGCCGGGTTGGTGGGGCTTTGGCGGCCCAGGGCCATGAGGGTCTCGAAGTCGATTTTCAATTCCTGCCGGGCGTAGTCGCCCAGAAACTGGCTCATCAGGGCCGGGCTGAAGTGGTCGAAGCCCGCCGCTACCGCCGTGTGGGTGGTAAATAAGTTGCCGGGGCGCGCCACGGCCAGGGCGGCTGCAAACGCGAGGCCGGTTTCCTGCATCAGGGTTCGGGCCCGCTCCAGCACCACGAAGGCCGCGTGGCCTTCGTTGAGGTGGCACACCTCGGGCTTGATACCGAGCGCTTTAAGCAGCTGCCAGCCGCCGATGCCGAGGATTATTTCCTGCTGAATGCGCAGCTCCATGCCCCCGCCGTACAGCTCGGCCGTGAGGCCCCGGTGCACCGGCAGGTTGGCCGCGTCGTTGCTGTCGAGCAAATACAGCATCACGCCGCCCACCCGCACCTGCCAGGTGCGCAGCCACACGGGAAAGCCCGACAGGGCAATCTTCAGGCGCAGCCACTCGCCGCTAGCCAGCCGCAGCGGGGTAATGGGCAGTTGGCCGGGGTCGTTGTACGGAAACAGCGCCTGCTGGGCCCCCTGGCGGTCAATCTCCTGCCGAAAATAGCCCTGCTGGTACAGCAGCCCCACCGCCACCACGGGCACCCCCAGGTCGCTGGCCGATTTGAGCTGGTCGCCGGCCACGTTGCCCAGCCCGCCCACGTAGATGGGCAGCGCTTCGCTCAGCATAAACTCCATGCTGAAATACGCCACGCACGTAAGCGCCGCCGCCGGGTGCTGACTTTGAAACCACTTGGGCTCGGCGGCGGCGCACTGCTGCTGGGCCAGCAGGGCGGCCATTTGCGCCCGGAAAGCCGGGTCGGCGAGGCGCTGCTGCAAGGCCTCGCGCGAGGCGGTTTGCAGCACCACCCAGGGGTTGTGGGTGCGGTCCCACAGCTCGGCGTCGAGCTGCTGCCAGAGCGCATCGGCCGCGTGGTTCCACGACCAGCGCAGGTCGAGGGCCAGCCCGGTCAGGGTATCGAGGCCGGTCATCTCCGTGGGTAGGAAGCCGTGGCTGCGGCGGAAAGTTGGGCTGTCGGTGGTCATGGTATTGGGGGGGTGAGGCGGTCGCCAGCGCCGTTAGTTATTGGCAGTGAATCAGGATTTTGCCAGGGCGGCATCCACCATTTCCTGGGCCTGGGCCATGATCTTAGCGAGGTGCTCAGCGCCCAGAAAGCTCTCGCCGTAAACCTTATAGATGGCCTCCGTGCCCGAGGGGCGGGCGGCAAACCAGCCGTTCTCAGTCGTCACTTTCAGGCCCCCGATGGGCGCGTGGTTGCCGGGGGCCTGGGTTAGGATGGCGGTTATTTTCTCGCCGGCCAGCTCGGTGCTGGTTACCTGGCTGGCGGTGAGGGCCGCGAGCTTTTGCCGCTGGGCCAGCGTGGCGGGGGCCTCCGCCAGCGCGGTTACCGGGTCGCCCAGGGCGTGGGTGAGGTCCTGGTACAATTCGCCGGGGTCGTGGCCCAGGCGCGCCGTCATTTCGGCCGCCAGCAGGGCCGGGATGAACCCGTCTTTGTCGGTGGTCCAGACCTGGCCGTTGCGCCGCGAAAACGCGGCCCCGGCACTTTCCTCGGCCGCCAACCCCAGGGAGCCGTCGAGCAGGCCCTCGGCAAACCACTTGAAGCCGACGGGCGTTTCGAACACCCGGCGGCCCAGGCGGGTCGCCGCCCGCTCAAGCAGTTGGCTGGTCACTACCGACTTGCCCACGGCCGCCGCGCTGCCCCAGTCGGGCCGGTGCCGAAACAGGTAGTCGACGCACACGGTGAGGTAGTGGTTGGGGGGGAGCAGGCCGTGGCTGCGGGTCACGATGCCGTGCCGGTCGTGGTCGGTGTCGCAGGCAAAGGCGACGTCAAACGTATCCTTCAGCTTAATCAGGCCCTGCATGGCGTAGGCCGACGACGGGTCCATGCGAATCTGCCCGTCCCAGTCCACGGCCATGAAGCGAAAAGTGGGGTCCACGGCCGGGTTAACCACCGTGAGGTCGAGCCGGTAGTACGCCGCAATGGCGCCCCAGTAATGCACCCCGGCCCCGCCCAGCGGGTCGACGCCCAGGCGCAGGCCGCCCCCCCGAATAGCGTCCAGGTCGAGCACGTGGCCCAGGTCGGCCACGTAGGGGTGGAGGTAGTCGTGCGTTTGGGTGGTTGCGGCCCGCCGGGCTTTTTCCAGCAACATGCGCTTTACTCCTTTTAAGCTGTTGTCCAGCAGCTCGTTGGATTTGGCTTGAATCCACTCCGTGACGGCCGTGGCGGCCCCGCCGCCCTGGGGCGGGTTGTACTTAAAGCCGCCGTCGTGGGGCGGGTTGTGCGAGGGCGTGATGACGATGCCGTCGGCCCAGCCGTTTTTCCGACCCTGATTGTAGCCCACAATGGCGTGCGAGATAACCGGCGTGGGCGTGTACTCGTCGGTAGCGGCCAGCCTGACCGTCACCCCGTTAGCCGCCAGCACTTCGAGGGCCGTGTGGAGGGCCGGCACCGAAAGCGCGTGGGTGTCCATGCCCATAAACAGCGGGCCGTCAATCCGATGCGCTTTCCGGTAGAGGCAAATGCTCTGGGTGATGGCCAGGATATGGTCTTCGTTAAAGGACCGGGTGAAGGACGAGCCGCGGTGCCCGGACGTGCCAAACGCCACGCGCTGGGCTGGTACTGCCGGGTCCGGCTTATCGGTGTAGTAGGCCGAGACGAGCCGGGGAATATCGACCAGGATATCGGGCGGGGCCGGCTTGCCGGCCAAAGGGCTGATCTGCATCATGCGGGGCGTGTGGTTTCTGCTTGCGGTATACGTCCCCGGTCCGACGGCGGAGCCGGCCGACCGGTTGTCGTGCGGACCACGAAAACATGAAGGGCCAAATCGGTCACGCCGCAAATCGTGCACGCGTCAACCGGCCGGACGGCTTCGCCGTCGGACCGGTGCGGGTACCCCTTCAGCGGCCGGCCGCAGCCGGCCGGCCGCAACGAGGGCCAGGCGGATTCCGCCCGGCCCTCAGCTGCTAACACTAGCTCTGGCTACGCGATGGCGAGTTCGCCCACGCCCAGGATTTCGCGGGCCCGCACTACTTCGGCCGCCGTGCCGTGGGCCAGGAGCAGGAATTTGCCGGCCTTGATTTCCGTCTCGTACTCGAGCACGCTGTTTTCGGGGATGCCGATGCTGGCCAGGGCCCCGGCCAGGGCGCTGACGGTGCCGCCCACTACTGCGCCTTCGAAGGCCGCCACCAGCGCCACCACAAAGGGCCCGGCAATGAGCAGGGGCCCCACCCCGGGCACCAGAAAAAAGGCGGAGCCGAACAGCAGGCTCCAAATGCTGCCCCAAAATGCGCCGGTGCTGCCCCAGCTCAGCATCCGGTCGCCGAGGTTGTAGTAGCCCACCACCTTTTCTTCGGTGTGGTATTCCTGGCCCACGATGGAGAGGCGCTTCATATCGTAGCCGCTGGCTTGCAGCTCCTCCACGGCCCGCTCGGCCTGCGCGTGGGTGTCGTAGAGGGCCGACATTACTTGGTCATGTTTCATAAGAAAGGGGGGTTGGGGGACACTTAAATGAGGGAGTGGGGTGGCCCGCGCGCTGGCCCGCTGCCTATGCGGCGGGCCCAGCGAAACGGTAGGGCAAGATTACGCGCGGCCAGTAGCGGGCCGCATGACCAACGTCATGGTTTTCTTTGATTTTCAGCGCGTTTCAAATCAGGTGGGCCCATTCACTTGCCCGTTCGTTTCCCAGCTTTTCGCTCCCTCTCGCGCCCCATGGCTATTCATAGTCAAAAATTTGTTGCGTGCCCGCCGGCACAGCAGCGGCCAGGTTTCGGCCAAAACCACTTCAATCGCACGGCGCTGGTCGCGTCGAAGCAGGCGCTTTGGCAAACCCGGGGCCCGCGCCGGCCTTACTCGTAGTGCAGCGCATCAATGGGGTTCATGTGGGCCGCTTTGCGGGCCGGGTACCAGCCAAAAAATACCCCGATGGCCGAGCTGAAGGCAAACGCCAGCCCCACCGACGACGGCGACACCGTGATTTCCCAGTGCAGCGCGTGGGCCGCCACCCGCGCCAGGCCCCAGCCCAGCCCGATGCCCAGCACGCCGCCGGCCACGCTCAGCACCACGGCTTCGAGCAGGAATTGCAGCAGCACGTCGGTGCCGGTGGCCCCGATGGCCAGCCGGATGCCGATTTCGCGGGTGCGCTCCGTCACCGACACCAGCATGATGTTCATGATGCCGATGCCGCCCACCAGCAGCGAAATGCCCGCAATGCTGGCCAGCAGCACCGTGAGGGCCCCCGTGACGGAGCCCGCCGCGTTGCTGATGTCGGTTTGGGTGTGCACCGCGAAGTCGTCCGGGGCCCCGGGGGCCAGGCGGTGGCGCTGGCGCAGGCGCTGGCTGATGCCGGCCGTGGCCTCCGGAATGCGCGCCTCCGTTTGGGCCGAGAGCAGGATGGCCCGCACCGAAGTGCCGGCCAGCAGCCGCTTCTGCACCGTGCTGAAGGGGGCCAGCAGCTGGTCGTCCTGGTCCTGGCCCGCGCCGCTCTGGCCCTTGGCCACCAGCACCCCCACGATGCGAAACGGGATGCTGCCCACGCGCACCTGCTGGCCCACCACGTCGGTGGTGCCGAACAGGGCCGTGGCCACCGTGGGGCCCACCACGCACACTTTGGCCGCCACCTGCTCGTCGCGGGTCGTGAAGCGGGTGCCCGCCTGCAAGGCCAGGTCGCGGATGTCGAAGTAGCTCGGGTAGGCCCCGTAGGCGGTGGTGCGCCAGTTGTGGCCGGCGGCCAGCACCTGCACCGTGGCCCGCACCAGCGGCGAGGCGTAGCGCACGGCCGGCCCGGCGCCGGGCAGCGCATCGGCATCGGCCTGGGTGAGGGTGACGGCCCCGCCCACTTCCTGGCGCACCCCGCCCTGGTTGGTCGCGTCGGGCGTCACGATGATGACGTTGGTGCCCAGCCCGGCAATCTGCTGCTGAATGTTCTGCCGCGTGCCGTTGCCGATGGCCAGCATGGCAATCACGGCCCCCACGCCGATGACGATGCCCAGCATCGTCAGAAACGCCCGCGTCTTGTTCTTGCCCAGCGAGCGGTAGGTGATTTTGAGCAGGTTGAAGAGGTTCATGGGTCGATGTTCTGGCGGTTCGCCTCACCCCCCGGCCCCCTCTCCGGTGGAGAGGGGGAGCCACGTCGGCGCGACACATATCGTTTAGTTATTGCTTTTCAAGTTTTTGATAGACGGTATGCTAACTCGTATTCGTAATCGTTCGGCTCCCCCTCTCCTTTTTGGAGAGGGGGCCGGGGGGTGAGGCGCTCGTTGAACGATGCCGCTACTTCCCCACCACCGGCAGGGCGGCCAGCACCTGCCCGGCATCCCGCTTGGCGGTGGCCAGCGTATCGGCCACCGCCAGCCCGTCGCGAAAGACGAGGGTGCGGTCGGCGAAGCTGGCGATGTCTTCTTCGTGGGTCACCACGATGACCGTGATGCCGCGCTCCGCGTTCAGGCGCTGGAAAATGCCCATCACCTCCACGCTGGTGCGCGAGTCGAGGTTGCCGGTGGGCTCGTCGGCCAGAATCAGCACCGGGTCGTTGATGAGGGCGCGGGCAATGGCCACGCGCTGCTGCTGCCCGCCCGAGAGCTGGTTGGGCAGCGACGCGGCCCGGTCGGCCAGGCCCACGGCGGCCAGGGCGGCCAGCACCCGCGTGCGCCGCTCCGTGGCCGAGCGGCCCCCGGCGTAGAGCAGCGGCAGCTCCACGTTGTCGAAGGCCGAGGTGCGGGCCATCAGGTTGTAGCTCTGGAACACGAAGCCCAGCTGGCGGTTGCGCAGGCCCGCCAGCTGGTCGCGGCTCAGGCGCTCCACGTTCTGGCCATCCAGCAGGTACTCGCCGCTGGTGGCCACGTCGAGGCAGCCGATGATGTTCATGAGCGTGCTTTTGCCCGAGCCGCTGGCCCCCATAATGGCCAGCAGCTGGCCCGGCGGCACGTCCAGGTCGATGCCGCGCAGGGCGCGCACCGTCACGTCGCCCATCTGGTAGGTTTTGGTGATGCCGTGCAGCTGCACCATCGGCCGGGCGGGGCTGGCCGGGGGCGCGGCAGCGAGGGTAGGGGCAGGGAGCATTAGGCGGGCGGATGTATTGAGAGATTGATAAGTAGCCAAGTGCCGGCTCCGGTCCACCGGCGCCAGCCGGCCGACCGGTTATCATTGGGCGTACCTAGCGGGTATAAGCAACGACAACCGGTCGGCCGGCTGGCGCCGGCGGACCGGACCTTGCGCACCGCCCTATCTGGCCAGCCCGCGCCCAAACAGCTGCTGGCGCAACTCCTCATCCCGCCCGTATACATCCGCATAAAACCGGAGCCGGCCGGCCACAACCGCGCAGGTGGCGTAGCGCACGTGGAGCGGCACCGGCCGCTTAAGAAAGAAGTTGCGCGACTTCGGGGCGGCTTCGCACTGGGCTTCGGTGGGCAGCGCGGCGCGGGCGGCGTCGGGCCCCAGCAGGTAGGCGGCCAGGTGCATGGGGTTTTGTACTTGCAGGCAGCTGTGGCCCAGGGCCCGGTAGGGCCGCTCGAACCGCTGCGGGTCGGGCCCGTCGTTGAGGTACAAGCCGTACGGGTTGGCGAAGGGGAAAATAATGTTGCCCAGCAGGTTGCCGCAGCCGGGGCTTTGGCGGAGGGTGTACGGGAAGTTCTGCGCCGTCACCGCCGCCCAGTTCACCCCGGCGGCCGCCACCGGCCGGCCCTGCGCATCGAAGAGCAGGTAGTTGTTGTCCGCCAGGAAATCGTGCTCCGAAGGCCGCTGGGCGTTGGCCTGTAAGTACGGCAGCAGCTGCGTGGTGGCCACGCGGCGGGGCACCCGCCATTCCGGGGCGATGGTGAAGGAAGTGAGCCGGCTGCTGAGCGTGGGCGTGGGGTTGGCGGGCCGGCCAATCACCAGGCGGTGCGTCTGGAGCACCCGGCCGTGGCGCACGACCTCCAGCTGGTAGGCCGGCAGGTTCGCCAGCACGTATTCCGCGTCGGGAATGGCTGCCCAGCGCCAGCGCTCCAGCGTGACGGCCAGCTGCTGGGCCCGCCGCCGCCGGGGCCCGGCATCGCGGCCGGCCGGCTGCCGCCGCCACCGGGCCAAGGCCTGTTGTAGCTGCTGGTACTCGCGCTGCTGGGGCTGGCACCGCAGCAGGGCCCCGGCAAAATCCGGGGCCGCTAGGGCGTGCGCCAGCCAGGCGGCGGGCGCAAAGGGCCCCCCGGCTTTTTCCAGCGGCGAGGGCGTGAACGCGTGGAGCTGGCCCCGGCGCAGGTGCACGGCAAACGCCAGCAGCCCGTCCGTGAGCAGCACGTCCAACCGGGCCAGCTGCGCATCTTGCCGAACGGGCGCCTGGGGCTGGGCCAGCGAATCAGCCAGGGCTTGCAGGGCCCCGACGTGGTAGTGCCGGGGCTGCAAGCCAAAGTCTTCGGCCCGGACCAGTAGGGCCAGCGCCGCACGGCCCGGTGGCGCGAGTTGTTGGGCGGCGCACCAGGCCGGCGCATGGGCCCGCCGGCGGTAGAATGCCCGACTGCTCTGAACCTGAACGAGTGGCAGGGCCCCCGCCAGCGTGTCGCGGAACAGGGCCTGGATGCGGGCGGCCGGGCCGGTGGGCGTAGCCTGGGCCGGGCCCTGCTGCCGCGCCGGCAACGCGCCCGGGCGGCCCGCCGACAGCGCCAGCAGGGCAAGGGAGAGCAGGGCAACTAGCGGGCGCATGGGCGGCATGGGAAATTGTGCGGCAAGGGAAAGAAGAAAAGGCTGGAAAGCCAACGGAACGCCGTGCGGAGCGAAGCCGAAGTATCTATAAAATATTGATAATCAATAATTTTATAACGAAGTGGTCGAGATGCTTCGGCTGCGCTCGGCACGACCGTTTCTTTACGAGTTGATTTAAAATGGCCCGCGCCGCCCGCCGCTGGCCCCGCCCGACATGCCCGACATGAGGTTGCCGGTGCCGGATTTGGCCGGGCCGTTGTCCTGGCCGGTGGCCACGGCCTCGCCGGCCCGCAGCGGGCCCCGCACTTGGGTGTGCACGCCATCGGTAGCGCCCACGCGCACGGCCACGGGCCGGAGCGAGTCGCCGCGCACCACCCACACCAGGGCCCCGGCCGGCACGGGGCCGGCACCCGCCCGCAGGTAGCCCGCGGGCGGCACAAACGTGAGGGCACTGGCCGGCACGGTGGGCGCGGCCGGGTAGTGCGCCGTGCCGACGGTGAGGTTGGCGGTGAGGCCGGGCAGCAGGGCCAGGTCGGCATTCGTCGTGCTGATGATGACCGTGTAGGTGACCACGCTCTGCGTGACAACGGGTTGCAGGCGAATCTGCTGCACCACGCCCTGGAAGGCGCGGCCGGGGTAGGCATCGACCTCGAAGCGCACCGGCTGGCCGGTTTTCACCTGGCCGATGTCGGCTTCGTCCACGGCGGCTTCCACCTGCATCCGGGTCAGGTCGTTGGCGATGGTGAAGAGCGTGGGCGTGTTGAAGCTGGCGGCCACGGTCTGGCCCACGTCCACATTGCGGGCTACCACCACCCCGGCAATGGGGGCCGCGATGGTGGCAAAGTTCAGGTTCACGCGGGCGCGCTGCTGCTGGGTGCGGGCCGACCGCTCGCTGGCCAGGGCGCTCTGGTAGGTGGTCAGGGCGGTGTCGTAGTCCACGCGGGCCGTCACCTTATTGGCGTAGAGCAGCCGGGCCCGCTCGAATTCGCGCTGGCTCTCGCGGGTTTGCACCTGGGCTTTGTCGAGCACGGCGGTGGCGTCGGCCAGGGCCGAGAGCAGCAGGGTTTTGTCTAGCTCGGCAATCACCTGGCCTTTTTTCACCCGCGAATTGAAGTCGGCGTACAAGGCCGAAATCACGCCCGACACCTGCGTGCCCACCGCCACGGTGCGCACGGCGGCCAGCGTGCCAGTGGCCGTGGCGCCCAGGTCCAGCGGCTTGCTTTCGACCGGCGCGGTGTAATACTTCCAGGCCACGGCACTGGGGCGCAGCCAGAACCAGGCCCCCGCGGCGGCGGCCAGCACAAAAGCCAGCGTCCACCAGGGCCAGGGGCGCCGCCACCAGCCGGGCTCGCTCAGTGCCGGGATTTCGGCCGGGGCCCCCGGCGGCGGTGAAGTAGCCGCGGGCGGCAGGGCGGCGGGCGCGGGCAGCACCAAAGCGGGCGCGGCCACCAGCGGCACCAGGGGCAAAGCAGGGCGAAGCGGCGTCATAGCGTGAGGGGTTTGCCCAGGTAAAAATCCAGGACTTTGAGTGCCAGTAGGTAGTTGTATTTGGCCTGCGTCTGCTCGGATTGGGCGCTGGCGAGCTTGTTTTTCTCAATGAGCAAATCCTGGGCATTGGCCGCGCCGAGGCGGTATTTCACGGCCATGTTGCGGTAGGCCTGGTCCTGGAAGCGCCGCGCCTCGCGGGCGGCGGCGGCGCGGCGGCCGGCGGCCTGGCCGTCGTTCTGGGCCTGCTCCACGGCCTTGCGGAGCTGGTTGCGGGTGTCGCGCTCGTCGAGGGCCGCCGAGGCCACCGCAATTTCGGCCACCTGAATGGTGCGCCGCACCGCGAGGTTGTTGAGGATGGGCACGCTCAGGCTCAGGCCCACCGAGGGGTTGAAATTGTCGTGGAACTGGCTGCCCAGCGTGTAGCCGCCGCTCGTGCCCGTGGTGATGGGCACCCCCGCGTACACGGGCTGGGCCAGGTCGTTGCCGAGGTAGCCCACCACCTGCTGCTGCGTCACGGTCTGGTACGTATACAGGTTGCGCGCCGAGGAGTACGTGGTGGCCAGGCTGCCGCTCAAGGCCAGGCGCGGCAGCAGCTGGCTCCTCGCCGCCCGCACGCCCAGCCCCGCGCTTTCGGCCCGCAGGCTGGCCCCGCGCACCTGCGGCTGGGTGCCCAAAGCCGTGTCGTAGAGGGCCCCGGGGCTGAGCGTATCGGCCCCGAGGGGCACCGGCTGGGTGGGCAGCGCAATGGCAAAATCGGGCCGGGCGGGTTCCTCAACCAGCTGGCGCAGGGTGAGCAGGGCGGTGGCCAGGGCATTGGCGGCGGCGGTGGCGGTGAGCTGGTCGGTGGCCAGCTGGGCCTGCACTTGCAGCACGCTGGTTTCGGGCACGCTGCCGGCCGCCAGCAGCTGGCGGGTGCGGGCCAGCTGGGCCGCCGTTTCGGCGTGCTGCACGAGGGCGGTTTGCAGCTGCTCCTGGGCCTGCAAAACGGCCACGTAGCCCTGCAATACTTGCAGGGCGAGGTCGAGGCGGGCGGTTTCGGCGTCGAGCCGGGTGGCGGCCAGGTCCTTCTCGTACTGGCGGATGGTGTGCTGGATGCGCCCGCCGTTGAACACGGTGACGGCGCTGGTCAGGCTGGCGCTCACGCTGCCCACGTGCTGGTTCACAAACTGGTTGGTGCCGGGGTCCACGCTGCGGCCGGCGCTGTAGTTGTAGCCGCTGTTGCCGTTGAGGGTGGGGTAGCGGTTGGCCCGAAATTGCAGCAGCGCGGCCCGGCTGGCGGTGGTATTCAGGTCGGCGCGCTGGGCGGCCACGTTGCGGGCCTGGGCCAGCGCAATGCACTCGGGCAGGGTCAGCGGCGCGTGGCCCGGCGGGGGCCCCCCCACCACCCCCACCGGCTGCGCCCGGCCGGTGGTGCTGAGCAGCAGTAGCAGCCCCAGCAGCCCCGCGCCTTTCGGCCAGCCGGGTCCAATAGGCTGTTGGCCAATGCGCAGGCACTTGTCTCCAGTCCGGTGGCCCTGGAGCACGGCTGTTTTCCTGTTCATGGCAACCGGGGGTTTAAAGCGTATTCGAAAGCAGCTTGCGCTGGAGATTTTAGTGGTGTATTCGCTAAAATGCGGCCCCGTGCTACCCAGCGGCCCACCAGCCATCGGCAGCAGCGCCGCCGATACCGGCCGGGGCCCCGTGCGCGTATCTCCTCGCCAACAGCGCCGTCCGCTGCCCCCGGAAAACCGGTCGCGGCTCACTCCAGCACCTCAACTGCGCCCACCCGCGCCGGTGCGCCCACGGTTTCGGCCCGCGGAATCTCGATGGTGAACGTGCTGCCCTGGCCCTCCTGGCTGGCCACGGAAATGTGGCCGTGGTGCCACTCCTCGATGGTTTTGCACAGGGCCAGGCCCAGCCCGGTGGTGGCTTCGCCGCGCAGGCCCGGCCGGCGGGCCTTGGTAAACCGCTCGAACAGGTACGGCTGCAGGGCCAGCGGAATGCCGATGCCCTCGTCCATCACCTCAATGCGGACCACGCCGGGCCCCGGCGCGATGCGCACGGCCACGCGGCCGGCATCGGGGGTGAACTTGAAGGCGTTGCCCACCAGGTTGATGAGCACCTGCGTGAACTTGTTGACGTCGAGGTGGGCGTAGATCGGCGCGGCGGGCAGCGTGTAGGTGAAGGCGTGGCCGAGCACCCGCTGGCCGGCCTGGAGCTGGTCGAGCGGCACGCGCAGCACGGCGCCCACGTCCACGCGGTCCACCTTCAGGTCGGTGTTGGCCGAGGTCAGGAATTCTATGTTAATGAGGTCGCGGATCATCTTCACGCTGTCGCGGCTGGTGGTTTCCAGCACGTTCAGCATCTCGGGCACCCGGCTGTTGAGCGGCGAAGTGACTTCCTCCCGCAGGAACTGGGCAATCTGCTTTATCATAATAAAGGCCCCGCTCAGGTCGTGCGACAGGATTTCGAGCGTGGCGTTTTTGCGGCTGTTGAACAGGTCGGCGTTTTCCTGGTAGCGCTTCAGCACGCTGGTGTCGCGCAGGGTGCCCCCGAGCAGCACCCGGCCCTGCGCATCCTGCCGGTAAGCGGGCGTGAGGCAAAACCACTGGTGCGGCTGGCCCGCGTGCAGCAGGCGCACTTCTACTTCGTTGGCGGGCGGGCCCTGCTGCCACCGGGCCCAGTAGTGGGCCAGGTAGGCCCGGTCGTCGGGGTGCAGGCGCCGGAGCAAGCCCGGCAGCTCGGCGTTCACCAGCCCGCGGGTGCCCTGAAAAACCCGCTCGTAGGCGGCGTTGACGAACACGACGCGGCCCGCCGCCGGGTCGTACACAAACTGCACGTGGGCGCTGGCTTCCGCCTGGTCCTGAAAGAAGTCGGCGTAATCGGGCATGGGTACTGATTCGATGAAGGGCAGCTGGTGCGGGTGCGCGCGTGGGGGCCGCCACTAGCTGTGCCGGGGCACAGTACGGCCTCCAAAAGGGGGTAGGGGCCCCTGAAAAACCCGTCCAGCGGGTGCGGTACAAGTGGCACAACACAAGATTACGCCGGCCCCAAAGCGGCCCCCATGACGAAAATCAGCCCTCAGGGTGACAAACCACAGCTTCTGCTTAGCGCGGTTGCTCCTGCGCCGGTCCGGCGGCGGAGCCGGCCGACCGGTTGACGCGGGAACGAGGCCTGCCCGACCGGCCAGGCGGCGCACGCGGGAACGAGGCCTGCCCGACCGGCCAGGCGGCGCGCCCGTCAACCGGTCGGCTGGCTTTGCCAGCGGACCGGAGCCCGTACCCGTACTTGGAAATGGAAGTAATTAGCGACCCGAGGGTTACGCGTAGCTGATGGACTCCAGCTCGTGGTGGGCCACAAAATCCAGCAGCAGCTTCAGCAGCTCGGGGCGCACGCGGGGCTGGGGGGCAAACAGCAGCAGCTCGGCGGGCGTGGCGGCGGCCAGCAGGGCGTGCAGCTCCGCGGCGTTGGCCACGCGGAAGCCCATGTTCCAGTCGGCAAAGCTGCGCTCGGCGCAGGCCCCGGCGCCCACCAGGCGGCAGTGGTGGTGGCGTGGGTCGGCCACGATGCGGTCGTAGTAGAGCGTCCGTACCACGTCTTCTTCGCCCTCCAGAATCTGAAAAAACCGGTCGTCGGGCGTGTGCAGCAGCAGGCCCGAGAGGTGGTGTTCGCGGTTGAAGGCGCGGGCCTGGTGCAGCAGGGCCGTCAGCGCCGGCGTGTCGAAGGGTTGCAGGGCCTGGCTGTGGTAGAGGAGGTGGTACAGGCCCATGGTCGCAGCAGCAAGTAAATGAAAGCCCGCCGGGGGCGGGTACCCTTCCTGGCCAATGCAGCGCTTACGGTTGGTGAAGTTACGCAGTGAGCCTGATAACCGGCCCAATCCAAGCGTGCCACTACGGCGATTTTTAGGACAATTTATTGTTTGGAAGCGAATTAAAAACGATAAATTAAATATTTGGTGGTCATATTTTTAATTCACTTGCAACGCCGAGCCAGCGTGCCGGCCCGGCGGGCAGCCTACTCCGCTGGGGCCCCGGCGAGCCGGGCCAGCAGCTGGGCCACGATGAACTCGCCCTCGGGCAGGCCCTGCTGCCGCCACAGCTCCACGCCCTGCCGCACCAGCACGAAGGCCGGCAAATTGGTTGCCTGGAAGCTGCGCACCACCGCCGGATGGCTGGCCTCGTCCACCGACAGCACCCGGATAACACTTCCCAGCCGCTGCTGCAAGGCCTGGAGCGCCGCCAGCGTGGCCGCCCGCACCGGCAGGGCCGTGCCCTCTGTCGGCAGCAGCACCAGCAGCACCGCTGCATCGGCGGCCACGGCAGCACTTGGCGTAGAGAAAGAAATGGACATGGCAAGCAGCCCGCTGGCGGTAGTAGAGGAGAATAAAGGCAAAAATAGTGCCTTCCCACTCCTCCCCACAGGAGAATACGTGTCTGAATAGTTGATATGTATCATATTAATTATAGAAAAGGGTGACGCGGTAATTCCGTCCGGTGTGCCGCAGTGGCAGAGCCGATGGCGGGGCTGGCACTTGACCGCTGGGGCCGGGGCCCCGGCGGCCGCCAGAAATCTAAAGCCCCAGGCATTTGCCCGGCCCGCGCAGGAGCGCCTGCCGGAGCGGCCGTACCCGTTTCAATTGGCAGGTGTCGCAAAACTATTGGGCCGTTTGGGTCACCGCCATGATAGTTTTCGGGTAAATACCTGACGTTCGTCATAAGCAGGCCCCCGCCTACCGCCGACCTTTGGTGGGAACGAGGTTTAGCCCAGTACCCCGATTCCCCCGCGCCCGCCGATGCTTTCCACTGCTTACACTACCGTTCTCTCCAACCTGCTCTACACCCACTCGCGGGAGTTTGTGGGCATCTATGATGTTGAAATGGGCTGGTTTACGCAGGTAAATCCCGTGGCCGTGCAGCTGCTGGGCTATGCCTCGGAAGAGGCTTTTCTCACCGACCCCGACCACTCGCTGCGCACGCCGCCCTGGACGGCGGACGAGTGGCGGGCGCTGGTCGAAATTGCCCGGCGCGAAGGCCACCACGAGCTGGACGCCTGCATTCGCCGCCACACCGGCGAACCACTCCAGGCCTACATGCGGCTCACGCATTTTGAGGCCGAAGGCCGGCCCTCGCTCCTCGTGTGCCTGACCGCGCAAAGCCCCCTGCAGCACGCCGAGCGGGCCCTGGCCCACAGCGTGCGGCGCTTCGAGGCGGTGTTTGCCAATGCGACCATCGGCATCATCGTCTGCGATAGAGCGGGCATCATGGTGTCGGCCAATGAGTTGGCGGGGCAGCTGTTTGGCTACGCGCTGCCCGCGCTGCTGGGCCGGCGCATCGAAGCGCTGGTGCCCGGTTCCGATGACCATCACCACGAGCAGCTGCGCGCATCGTTCAACCAGCACCCGCAGGTGCGCAGCATGGGTTTGCACCGCGTGCTGCAAGGCCAGCGCCAGGATGGCTCCGTGTTTCCGGTGGAAGTCAGCCTGAGCTACTTCTACCTCGACGAGGAGCTGTACGTGGTGGCCTACATTCTCGATATCAGCCTCAAGCAAGCCGCTGAGCAGGAGCTCATTGCCCAGCACCAGCACGTGGCGCGCCTCAACGCCGAGCTGGAGCAGAAGGTGGCCGACCGTACCCACGCGCTGCTCAGCACCCTGGCCGAGCTCGAGCAGCGCGGCCAGGAGCTGGCCCAGGCCCTGGCCGCCGAGCGCGAGCTGGGCGAGCTCAAGTCGCGCTTCGTGAGCATGGCCTCGCACGAGTTTCGGACCCCCCTCACGGCGGTGCTCACCTCGGCCACGCTCATCGGCAAGTACCCCGGCGGCGACCAGCAGGCCCAGCGCGTGCGCCACCTGGCGCGCATCGAAGCCTCGGTGAACCACCTCAACGCCATCCTGGAGGAGTTTCTGTCGGTGGGCCGCATCGAGGAAGGCACCATGGCGGCGCACGCCACCACCTTCGACCTGGCCGCGCTGCTCACCGAAACCCTGGCCGATGTGCAAAGCCTGCGCAAGCCCGGCCAAACCATTGTGCGCCTGGTAGAGTGCCCCGACCCCGTGCACCTCGATGCCTCGCTGCTGCGCAAAATCGTGGTCAACCTGCTCTCCAACGCCCTCAAGTATTCGGGCGATAACTCGGTGGTGACCGTGCGAGCCAGCTGCCAGGCCAACCAGCTGGTGCTGAGCGTGGAAGACCAGGGCGTGGGCATTTCGGAGGCCGACCAGAAGCACTTGTTCGAGCGGTTTTTCCGGGCCCGCAACGTCAGCACCGTGCCCGGCACCGGGCTGGGCCTCTACATCATTGCCAAGTACCTGGAGCTGCTGCGGGGCACCATTGCCCTGCGCAGCGCGCTGGGCCAGGGCACCACCGTCACCGTCACCATTCCCTATGAAAACGATTCTGCTGATTGAGGACGATGCCTTCATCCGGGAAAATACGGCCGAGCTGCTCGCGCTGACCGGCTACACCGTGCACACCGCCGAAAACGGCAAAGTCGGCGTGGAACAGGCCCTGGCCGCCCGGCCCGATCTGGTCATCTGCGACATCATGATGCCGGTGCTCGACGGCTTCGGCGTGCTGCACATCTTCAACCAAAACCCGCAGCTGGCGGGCGTGCCGTTCATCTTCCTCACCGCCAAAACCGAGCGCGCCGACCAGCGCCGCGGCATGGAGCTGGGCGCCGACGACTACCTCACCAAGCCCTTCAGCGAGCACGAGCTGCTGAGCGCCATCAGTGGCCGCCTCGACCGCTTCCAGCACCTGCAGCCCGACTACGACCTGCAAGCCGGCGGCCTGCACGCGTTTCTGGACGATGCCCGCGCCGTGGGCAACCTGGCCGGCCTCTCGGCCGACCGCCGCGCGCACCCGGTGCGCCGCAAGCAGGACATTTACCTCGAAGGCGACGAGCCCACGCGGGTGTATTTCGTGCAGGCCGGCCGCGTCAAAACCTTGAAAACCACCGAGGGGGGCAAGGAGCTGATTACCGGTTTCTACGGCCCCGGCGAGTTTTTTGGCTACCTGGCGCTGCTGGGCCAAACGCCGCACACCGACTCGGCCGTGGCCGTCGACGACGCGGAGCTGGTCTACATTCCGCAGGATGATTTTTCGCAGCTCGTGCTGCGTAATCCGGCCGTGAGCCAGCAGTTTATTCACCTGCTGGCGGGCCGCGTGGGCGAGCGCGAGCAGCAGCTGCTGGCCATGGCCTACAGCTCCATCCGTCGGCGGGTGGCCGACACGCTGCTGCGCCTCTACGAGCCCACGGCCGCCGACCCGGCCGCCACCATCCAACTCACCCGCGAGGACATGGCCGCCATGGTCGGCACCGCCTCCGAGTCGCTCATCCGCACCCTCAGCGAGTTCAACCAAAGCGGCCTGATTGAGCTGACGCCCAAGAACATCCGGGTGCTGGAGCCCGAGAAGCTGCGCCGGGCGCACTGGTAAGGCCCGCCGCGGCCCACTGCGCTTCCCAAGTCTGTGTCCGTGCGCCGGTCCGTCGGCGGAGCCGGCCGACCGGTTGACGGGTGCGCCGCCTGGCCAGTCATTCAGCCCCCGTTCCCACGACAACCGGCCGGCCGGCTCCGCCGCCGGCGCTGTACACCAACCCCGAAACTGCGCTAGTGCTTGGCGTAACGCCGGTAAAACCAGCCCTTCAGCAGCTCCGCCGCCGCCACGTAGGCCCCCACGATGCCCAGCAGGGCCCCGTAGAGCGCCAACGGCAGCGGCACGAAGCCAAACACGCGGGCCAGGGGCGTGAGCGGCAGCACCAGCACGCCCAGCGCGACGCCGCCCGTGGCCAGGGCCAGCCAGCGGCCCGGCCGGGCGCGGTAAAACGCCCCGCGCGTGCGCACCACCAGCACAATGGTGGCCGCCGACAGCACCGATTCGACGAACCAGCCCGTTTGAAACAGCCGCTCGCGGGCGTGGAACACCAGCAGCAACAGCCCAAAGCTCACGTAGTCGAACACGGAGCTGAGCAGCCCGAACGCCAGCATAAACCGCCGGATGAAGCCCAAGTCCCACTTGGTGGGGCCCGCCACGGCGCCGGGCTCCACGTTGTCCGAGCCGATGGTCATCTCGGGCAGGTCGGTGAGCAGGTTGGTGAGCAGCACCTGGGTGGGCAGCAGGGGCAAAAACGGCAGAAACAGCGAGGCCCCGGCCATGCTGAACATGTTGCCGAAGTTGGCGCTGGTGGCCATGAAAATGTATTTCATGGTGTTGGCAAACGTGCGGCGGCCCTCGCGCACGCCGTCGAGCAGCACGTCCAGGTTTTGCTCCAGCAGCACGATGTCGGCCGAATCCTTGGCCACGTCCACCGCCGAGTCCACCGAAATGCCCACGTCGGCCGCGTGCAGGGCGCTGGCGTCGTTGATGCCGTCGCCGAGGTAGCCCACCACAAACCCGGCCTGGCGCAGGGCCAGAATAATGCGCTCCTTCTGGTTGGGCTCGACTTCGGCAAACACCTGGGTGGCCACCACCCGCTGGCGCAGGGCCTCGGGGCTGAGCTGCCGCAGCTCCGCGCCGGTGAGCACCGCTGGGCTGCCCAGCCCCAGCCGCTCGGCCACGCTGGCCGCCACCAGGGCGTTGTCGCCGGTAATCATCTTGAGCTGAATGCCCAGGCCGGTGAGCGCGGCCAGCGTTTCGGCAATGCCGGCCTTGGGCGGGTCAAACAGGGTGATGAAGCCCAGAAACGTCATGCCCGTTTCGTCGGCTTTGGTGATGTCGCGCTGGCCGTTGGTGTTCTTCGTGGCCAGCCCCAGCGTGCGAAAACCCCGGCGGCTCAGGTCCTGGTAGGTTTGCTGGAGTCGGGCCAGGTGCGCGGCCAGGGGCTCCGGCGGGCCGGGGCCCACGGCCACGAACTGGCACACGTCGAGCACGTTTTGCAGGGCCCCCTTGGTGCTCATCACCAGCTGCCCGTCCAGCTCGGTGAGCAGGGTGAGGCGCTTGCGCAGGAAGTCGTAGGGCACCTCGTCCACCCGCGGGTAGGCCGACACGTCGGCGGGCTCGAAGGCCAGGATGGCCACGTCAATCGGGTTGCGGAAGCCCTGCTGGAGCTGGGCGTTGATTTTGGCCAGCAGCGCCGCCCGCGCCGAGGGCTGCCCGGCCGCGTCCATGATGCGGTCCACGCGCACGTTGCCGTCGGTGAGCGTCCCGGTTTTGTCGGCGCAGAGCACGTTCATGCTGCCAATGTTCTCGATGGCGCTCAGGCGCTTCACAATCACCTGCTTTTGCGCCATGCGCCGGGCCCCCTGGGCCAGGTTGATGCTGATGATGGCCGGCAGCAGCTGCGGCGTGAGGCCCACGGCAATGGCCAGCGAAAACAGCAGCGCGCTCAGCACCGGCTTGTGCAGTCCCACGTTGATGGCGAAAATCAAGAACACCAGCACCAGCGTGATTTCCATCAGCAAGAAGCCGAACCGGCGGATGCCGCGCTCGAAGTCGGTTTCGGGCGCGGCCTGGCCAATGCGCTGGGCAATGCGGCCCAGCTCGGTGCGCTGGCCCGTGAGCACCACCACGGCCTGGCCGCTGCCGCTCACCACGCTGGCCCCCATGAACAGCGCGTTGGTGCGCCGGGCCAGCGGCGCGTCGGCGGGCACGCTGCCGGGCTGCTTTTCCACCGGGAAGGTTTCGCCGGTCAGCGTGGCCTCGTTCACGAATAACTCGTTGGCAGTTAGCAGGCAGCAGTCGGCCGCTACCAGGTGGCCCGCCTGCACGCGCACCACGTCGCCGGGCACGAGCTGCTCAGTAGGGATGGTGGTTTCCTGGCCGTCGCGCCACACCGTCGTTTTCATCGTCACGATGCCCTGCAAGTGCCGCATGGCGTTGGACGCGCTTTTCTCCTGCCAGAAGCCCAGCAGCCCGCTCACGGCAATGATGACGAAGATGATAACCGCGTCGGTGGTGTCGCGCAGGGCAAAGGAGAGCCCGGCCGCGGCCAATAAAATGAGCGAAATCGGGCTTTTGAACTGACTCAGGAACAGCCCAAGCGCCGACGTTTCGGCCGTGGCCCGCAGCTGGTTCGGCCCGGCCGCCTGGCGCGCCGCCGCCGCCTGCGCCGTGCTCAGGCCCGTGGCGGTGGTGCGCAGCTGGGCCAGCAGCGCAGCGGGCGGCAGGGCCCAGAAGGCGGCCCCGTTGGCCGGGGCAGCGGGGGGGGGAGCAAGGGTTGGCATTGCCAGACGGGGTTTTTGGGGAAAGCACTTGGTTTTTCCCAGGGGCGGTAGGGGCGGGGCAGCACCGCAAAGGTTCTCTCGCCGATTCCCGCTGCGCCCTAGCAAAGTGCAGGCCGGGCCATGATTTTGGTCAGGTGCCGGGCGATGCCGGCCGGGCGAAAGGGGGTAAGCTCAAAACAAGCCCTTGTCCAGCTCCAGGCGCACCTCCTCCAAATCCAGCTCGTTCCCGAGCTTGCGCAGCACTTCCTCGCTGGTGCGCTCTTTTTGCTGTAGTTCCTGCAGCACGCCGCGCTCGAATCTAATTAGCTCTTCCTGAAGTAATTGTGACTTGGTAAAGGGCTTTTCGCGCAGGTCGTAGGCGTGGCGGCCTTTGAGGGCGGTTGTCCAGCTGCGCAGCAGGCCCAGGCGCAGGCCGTAGCTGGCTTTCATGCGTTGCAGCACCTCGGCGGGCACCCAGTTGGCCGTGGCGGGGCGGTCCAGGTACGCCAGGATGCGCAGCGCCAGCTGCGTGCGCACGTGCACTTCTTCGCGCCCGGCCTGGGGGTTGGGCCGGATGCCCAGCCAGCGAATAAGCGGCCCCAGGCTGAGGCCCTGCACCACCAGCGTGCAAAAAATGACCACGAAGGTGATGAGCAGAATCACGTCGCGGTGCGGAAACGGCCGGCCGGGGGCCAGGCTGAGGGGCAGGGCCAGCGCGGCGGCCAGCGAGAGCACGCCGCGCATGCCGGTCCAGGCCACCACGCTCACCAGGGCCAGCGGCGGCACGGGCTCGGCGGCCTGAATGTCGGCGCTCAGCCAGCGGGGCGCGTAGGCGCTGGGGTACCACCACAGCAGCCGGGCCACCACCACGGCCAGGCTGATGAGCAGCCCATAGCCCAGCACCGCCCACAGCAAGCTGGGCGCAATGCCGTGCAAGAGCGCGGGCAGCTCCAGGCCCATCAGCATAAATACCAGGCAGTTGAGCATAAACACGGTAGCGCCCCACACGGCCTCGCTGCGCAGCCGGGCCTGGGGCCCCAGCGTAACCTGCCGCCCCAGAAACAACCCCACCGTGACCACCGCCAGCACCGCTGACACGTGCAGCTCCTCGGCCGCGAGGTAGGCGAGGTAGGGCGTCAAAAACGTGAGGCTGGTGCCCACCACGGGGCTGCTGGTGAGGCGGTGCACGTGCAGCACGAGCCAGCCCACGGCCAGGCCCACGCCCACGCCGGCGGCCGCCGCCCACACCAGCTGCAGGCTGGCCTGCCACAGCACGAAGTGGCCCGTGGCCACGGCGGCCACGGCGCAGCGGTAGGCAATGAGCCCGGTCGCGTCGTTGACCAGGCTTTCGCCCTCGATAATGGCCGTGACGCGGCGCGGCAGCCCCAGCCCCTGCGTGATGGCGGCGGCCGCCACGGCATCGGGCGGCGACACGATGGCCCCGAGCAAAAACGCCGCCGGCCAGCCGAAGCCCGGCAGCAGGTAGTGCGCTACCCCGGCCACCAGCCCGGTCGTAAACAGCACGCAGCCCAGCGCCAGCAGCCCAATGGGCCGCCGGGCCGCCTTAAAGTCGGGCCACGACGTGCTCCCGGCGGCCGCGTACAGCAGCGGCGGCAGAAACAGCAGAAACACCAAATCGGGCGCCAGCTCGACCCGGGGCCCGCCCGGCAGCAGCCCCAGCCCCGTGCCCACCAGCATCAGCAAGATGGGGTAGGGCAGCCGGCTGCGCTCGGCCAGCTCGGCCACGGCCGTGGCCACGGCCAGCAGGGCAATCAGAAGTTCGAGGTTGTGCATGGGGGCCGCCCTCCCGGCGGTTGGCTTAAAGCAAAGTGGGGCAAGCCGGCGCCGCCGCGGCGCGCTGCTGGGGTGCCGCCGTCACAATCCGCACCCTTATCATAACCGGCCGCATGAGTTTAATCAACTGAAAACGTGATTTTTGACAGCGCCCACGGGGGCTTGCCAGCGTTACTTGGGGTAGCCGGGCGGAGGCCGCCTTCCGCTCGGCTACCCACGCTAAAACCCCTGCGCCATGCCCTTTATTTCGTTTAGCAATGAGCCGCACTCGCCCCGCCTCAACGTGGCCCACCTCGTGAGCCTGGAGCTGCTGACCGGGGCCGGCCCCCTGCCGGCCGTTCGCATTCGCGCCTCACGGCCCGAAGCCGATTTAACGATTGAGTTTGCCACCCTGGCGGAGGCGCAGGCCCTCATTGCGGCCATTGTGGCGTACAGCGCCCAGGGCGCGGCGGCGGCCCCCGAGCTGCTGGCCCCGGCCGGGGCGAAGCCCAGGCTACTCGCCTTCGCCCACTTCGAAGCCGACGAGCCCTACGAGCCGGGAGAGGCCAGCTAGCCAGCCACGCCCGCCTAGTTGGTGGGCAGCACCAGCACCGGCACCGGGCTGTGGCGCAGCACCTGCGCCGTAACGCTGCGGTGAAACAGCCCCCCCAGAAACGAGTGGGGCCGGGCCAGCAGCACCAGCAGCTGGGCTTGCAGCTCGCTGGCCATCAGCAAAATGCCATCGGCCGGTGATGCGTCGCGCACCTCGTGCAGGCTGCGGCTGGTGAGGGGCCCAAACAGCCGCGTGCGGCGCACCGACTCCAGGGCCACGTTGCCCCGGGAGGGGCCGTGCGTCTGGGTGGCCACGTGCACCACCGAGGTAGTGGGCCGCAAGGCCAGCAGCAGGCTGCCCAGCGCCAGGGAAGGCGGCGTGAGCCAGAACGACTGGCCATCGGCGGCCACCAGCACGCGGCGCGGCAGCTCGGTTTCGGGGCAGCCCTCGGGCACCACCAGCAGCGGGTGGCGCACGCTGCGCAAAATCGACACCGTGCGGTGCGGAATGAGCCGGCCCAGCAGCGAGTGCGGCTGCTCGCGGCCCAGCGCCAGCAGCAGCGGCTGGTGGCGCTGCACGGCCCCGCGCACGGCCGCGTCCAGGGTATCGAGCGAGAGCTCGGCGTCGGCGGTGAGGGGCAGCTTTTCGGCTTGCTGGCACAGGTTGGCGCGCAGCTGCCGGCGGGCGGCCAGCTGGGTAGTGGTGGTGGCCAGCACCGTTTCGGGCTCAATTAAGGCACTGACGTTCAGGAAGACGTGCAGCAGCACCAGGCGGCCGTCCAGGCACGCGGCCAGGCGGGTGGTGTAGGTGAGCGCCGCATCGGCCGCCCCCGACAAATCGGTGAGCACTACAAAGGCTGGTTTCATACTAAAGAGCGGCCGCCACCAGCAGCAACAACCGCCCGCACCGGGCCGCAGGCAGCCCGCAGCCGTAAAAGTCGGCCCTACTGCCCGCCGCCGCAATGATGAATGAACCCCCATTGTCTGATTTATTGCGCAACCGCTTGTGGCGCAAAGCAGGCCGCGGGGGAGTGACCGGGCGCGCTGGTCCGCGCCCCCTACCAGGGCGTATGCCGCAGCTTGTCGGGCTCCAGCAGCCGGATGGTCCTGGCCGTCAGCTCCAGTAAGCCCGCCTGCTTGAACTCCCGAATGGCGCGAATGAGCGACTCCGGCGCGGTGCCTACCAGGGCGGCCATGTCTTCGCGCGCCAGCTCAATAGCCGTGGCCGCAGTGCCGCCCGCCTGCGCGTGCAGGCGCAGCAGCGCATCGGCCACGCGCCGCCGCACCGAGTGGTAGGCCATGTCGAGCAGCTGCTGCTCGCGCTCGCTCACCCGCCCCGCCAGCAGGCGCATAAACTGCGGGCCCACCTCGGCATGGTGCAGCAGCTGGGTGAAGTCTTCGGCTGAGATGTAGATGAGCTCCGAGTCGTCGATGGCCACGGCCGAGTCGCGGTGGGGCGTGTGCTCGAGCAGGGGCAGGTAGCCCAGAAACTCGCCGGGCCCGTAGAGGCCGGTAATCAGCTCCTTACCTTCGGTGTCGGTTTTCAGCGTTTTGAGGCGGCCGGCCTGCACAAAGTAGGCCCGCGTGGCCTCGTCGCCTTCGAGATACACATCCTGGCGGCGGCGCACGGCGTGGGCCTTGCGGTGGCCGGCGAGGTGGTCGAGGCGGGCGGTGGCGCGGGCATCCTCCACAAACTCGCCCAGCCCACCGGGGGCCGCCAGGTCGTGGCCGGCCTGCAAGTGGCGGAAGCGGTCGAGCCGGCCCGCAATGGCCCCCAGCAGCTCGTCGTCGGCCAGGGGCGGCGCGAGGTAGTCGTCGGCCCCCAGCGCCATGGCCCGGCGCTGGCCGGCGTGGTCAGGCCCGCTGGCCAGCAGCAGAAAAGGCACGCCCGCCAGGCGCGGGTGCTGGGTAAAATGCGCCAGCACGGCGTAGCCATCGAGCCCCGGCAGCCCGGGCAGCCCCACGGCGCACAGTACCAAATCGGGGAGGTGGGCCAGCGCCAGGGCCAAGCCGGCCGGGCCGGTGGGCGCGGTGTGCACGCCGTAGCCGGCCAGCTCCAGCAGGGCGGCCAGGCGCTCCCGGTCAGCCGGGTCATCGGCCAGCAGTAGAATCGTTTTCATAGGAAGGCCGCGTGAAAACGGCCGGGCTGCCGAGCAGCCTGGCTGAACGTAAGCGGCGGTAGGAGAGATAGTCAATATCGGCCTAATAAGCTGATAATAAATTTTTTATCTCGCTGAGATAAATCATAGGAATAACCGCTGCCCCGCGCTACCGGCCTGACAATAGTCAGCCCGCCGGGCTGACTACGCTCATGGTGCCCGCCCCGCCTGGCCCGCACCTTTGCCAGCGCCCGCCCCCGCCAACTGCTGAGGTGGGTTTACCTAATTCCCTTCCCGCCATGACCCGCAGACACTTTTGGCCGGCCGTTGGGGGCGTGCTGCTCACTACCGGCGGCCTCGCCTACCTGGCCACCGACCCGCCCCAAACCACCCGACCCCCGGCGCCGCCCGCCGGCCCGGTGACCTTGCTGCCCGACGAACGCGAAATTCTGCGCCTGGCCGCGCTGGCCCCCAGCGGCCACAACACCCAGCCCTGGCGCGTGACGCGCCAGGGGCCCTTCCGGTGGACCATCGGCTGCGACCGCACCCGCTGGCTGGCGGCCGTGGACCCCACCCAGCGCGAAACCATCCTCTCCATGGGGGCCTTCCTGCAAAACCTGGAATCCGCCGCCAACCACCTCGGCTACGCTTGCCGCTGGCAGCTGCTGGCCAACACCAACCAGGCCGCCGACCTGATGGACGTAACCCTGACCAAGACCGCCGGCCTCCCCGCCGCCGACATCACCGGCCTGCTGCGCCGCCGCACCGTGCGCACCGGCTTCCGCAGCGAGCCGCTGGCCCCGGCCGACGTGCGCGCCCTGACGGCGGGGGAGCCCGGCTACCACTTCTTCCGCCGCGACTCGCCCCAGGGCCAGTGGCTGGACGCCCAGACCCTGGCCGCCAACCGCCAGCAAACCTACCGCGACGCGGCCGAGCAGGAGCTGAGCCGCTGGGTGCGGTTTTCGGACCAGGAGGCCGCCCGGCACCGCGACGGCCTCACGCCCGCCAGCATGGAAATTGGCGGCGTGGCCGGGTGGTGGGTGCGGCACTTTTACACCCCGGCCACGGTGATGAAGGCGAGCTTTCGGGAAGCCGGGCTGGCAAACGTGGCCGAGCAGGTGGGCCAGTCGGGCGGCTGGCTGGTGCTCACCAGCGCCGACCGCGCCACCCTCACGCTGCTCGACACCGGCCGGCGGGTGCAGCGCCTGTGGGTGCAGGTGCGGGGCCACGGCATCGCCCTGCACCCCATGACGCAGATTCTGGAGGAAGCCCCCTTCGCCCAGCAGGTAAACGGGGCCCTGGGCCTGGCCGCGCCCGTGCAGTTCCTGCTGCGCTGCGGCTACGTGGATGCCTACCCCGAGCCCGTGGCCGAGCGCCGCCCGGTGGACTGGTTCGTGCAAAACGGCGGGGTGGCGGAGGATGTGGCGCAGGCCGGGGCCCTGCCGCTTGAAAACCGGCGGGCTTAGCGCGGTTTCCAAGCAGACGCGCTTAGTTAAAAGTTAAAAAAACCGAGGGTTAAAATGCTTTTAAACTGCATTTTAACCCTCGGTTTTTTTAACTTTTAACTCTTTTAAAGCGGTTTTCAGGTTCGTGTACGGTCCGGTCCGCCGGCCTTTTCAGCCGGCCGACCGGTTGACCAACCGCCACTTATTTTCCGTAGCGACAATCGGTCGGCCGGCTGAAAAAGCCGGCGGACCGGCAGCAGCCAAACCGTACATCGACCTGAGAACTGCTCTAAAATACGTGCATCGGTGTGAAATGCGCTCTAAAACGGCCGCAGCTGGTCGTAGGCCAGCGCGCGCACGGTGAAGCGGGCGTAGGGCTGCAACTGCCCGTCCACCACCCAGCTGGCCTCCAGCGCGGTGGGGATGCGCACGCCGTGCCGCTCCTGGTAGTGGGCGCAGCGCACCACCCACGGCAGTAAAGTATCCTCGCCGAAGTAGCGCTGCGTTTCGCACTGCACCAGCTCGTCGGCCTCGTTGAAGCGCACGAGGTAGGCCAGCTCCTCGCCCCGGTAGGTGAACAGCAGGCGGGCCGAATGCGCATCCACCGCCTGCCAGCGGAGCCACTGGCTGGGCAGCAGGGCGGTGGGCAGCAGGATGCTTTCGCTCAGCCAGCGCAGCAGCTCGCCCTGGTCGTAGTGCGGGCCGTGGCCCCGCACGATGGCCAGGGCCCCCAGCAGGCGCACTGTGAGGGCCCCCCGGCCGGCCACGTACTCGTCGCGGGCCGTGAACCAGCGCGTGGTGCCCTGCCAGATGAAGCCCGGCGGGTCGGCCGTCACGTACTGCTCGCCCGTGATGTTCATCCAGTCTTTCTTCAAATCGGTTTTGAACTGGCCGGCGTGGCGCCAGCGCAGGCCGCGCAGGTAGGGCTGGCCCGCGCGCAGCACGTGGCGGAAGTAGCGCTGCACCGGCGCGGGCAGCCCGTCCAGCTGCGCCACCCGGAAAACCTGGGGCGAAACATCGGTGGCCCGCGCGAACAGCTGCTCCACGTCGCGGCGCAGCTGGCGGGCGGCCCGGGCGCGGCCCAGTAGGGCCCCCAGCGCGGGCAAGGCCAGGGCGGCGGCCGCCAGTTGCCAGGCAAGTTTCTGGTTCATAGTAAAGGTGGTTGAGGGTAATAAAAGGGCTTTTGCGCGGCGGCTGCGTCCTGGCCAGGGGCCCCACGAAGCACCAAGCCGGAACAGTAAGCCCGTTTTCAAATGGCTAACAACCCATTAAGTAGTTATCAGCAAATGGTTGTTCACGTCGCAGGCCCCGCAGGCGTAGGCCTCGCTGGCGGCCAGATGGCGGAGTAGCCACGAGTCTACGGTGCCGCTGAGCGTGACGCGGCCGGCTTGTACGTGCAGGGCAATCGGCTGGTCGTGGAGCAGCGCCGACCATTGATAGTGTTGGTGCAGGCGCTTTTTTAGCTGATTATCGGCCTTCTCGCGGGCGGGGCGCGCGAGCGTGCCGGGCATCGCCTCGCCCGTGCCGGGGGCTGCCTGGGCACTGGGGGCCCCCGCCAAGTGCACGTGGTTCAGCACCTCTACTACGCCGCTGATGCCGGCGGCTACGTCGGCCGCCCGCTCCCGGTCGAAGTGGGTGGCGGCCCCGCCCGATAGCTGCACCCGCCCGTTGCCAACCCGCACGCTAATGGGCTGCCGACACACGTACAAGTCGTGTTGCAGGGCGGCCAGCACCTGGGCCTGGATGGCGGCGTCGGGCGCGGGGTGGGGGCTGCGCACCTTCAGCAAGTTGTGGACCTCCCAGGCGCCCAGCACGTTGCGGGCATCCTCCTCGGCGGCCTGCCGGGCGCGCAGGTTGCTGAGCGTGCCCAGCAGCGTCACCACTCCGGCGCGCACCTGCACGGTGGGGGGCAGGGGGTCGAGGCGCGGGTCGGCGCGCAGGGCATCGCGGATGGCCTGGGCCACGTCGGCATCGGCTTTGGGGGCGAGCCGCTGGCGGCGCAGGGCGGGGTCCTGGGCCCAGTAGGCCACCCGCAAGGCGCTGGCCTCTACGCGGCTGGCCCCGGCCACGTAGGCCGTGGCCACGGCCTGGTCGTGCGCGGCCGCCGAGCCCACGGTGCCCGTAAAGTACACCACCCCGTCGGTGGTCCGCACGTCCACCCACGCGCTTTGCACCCGGATGTCCCAGGCCAGAAACGCCTGGATTTGGGCCGTAATTTCCGCATCGGAGTTGGTGAGCCGGCCGCCGCGCACCACCAGGTGGCTGTGCAGCTGGCGCAGGCCGGGCACCCCCAGCAGCACCTGGCGCACCAGCTGCGCCTCGGCCCACGACTGCACGGTGCCCTCCACGGTCAGGGCCCCGTTGCTGGCCCGGCAGTCCACGGCGTAGCCGCCCACGGCCGGGTCCTGGGCCAGGGCCTGCCGCACGCGGCGCAGCAGCTCGCCGTCGGGCACGTCGGGGGTGCGCACCGCTAGCTCGTTCACCACGCCGCGCACGCCGCGCACGGCCTTGGCCAGGTCGGCGGCCCGCTCCCGCGCCAGCAGGCTGTCGGTGAAGCCGGTCAGTTCCACGATGCCTTCGCGGCAGGCGGTGGTGATGCGGGCCGCGGCCACGCCCAGCGGCTGGTCAAACAGCCGCGCCACCGCCGTGAGAATGTCGGCATCGGCCAGGCACGCTTCTTCGGTGGGCAGGGCTAGGGGCAGGTACATGGCAGGGGAGGAGAAAAGCGGGGGCATTGGCCGCCCGCGGGGAGGACGGCCGCAAAGCTCCGCGCCAGTGCTTTTGGGGGCGCTGATAAGTGTCAGCCGGGGCCCTGATTTATGTCATGTTCGCCCGCGGCCCGGCGCGGCCACCTTTACGGCACGCCTTGCCGCCTTTTCGACGGGCTGCCAAGGCGCTGTTTACAAGCTAGTTGCTCATTAGTACTTCCCGCCCGCTCATGAAGCCTGCCCCCGCTTTCCTCCACGACCTGCACGTTTCCCAAATCTTCCTGGCCGGCCTCGTGCCGCACCCGCACCCCGGCACCAGCGTGGTTTTGCCGGCCCGCTCGCCCAAATCGGTGGTGAAAGCGCTGCACCACGTGGCCGACTACCTGCGCAAGGAGCAGAAGGCCGCCCGCAAAGCCGCCCAGCCCCCGGTCAAAGCCGCCAGCCGCGCGCTGGCCGCCGAGCTTACGGCCACGCTGCAAGCCTACCTGGCCCCCGCCCCCGGCACCGCCGGCAAGCTGCCCAAAGCCCTGGCCAAACCGCTGGCCCGGCTGGCCACCAAGCTGGTGAAGCAGCGCCGCAAGCAGGTCGAAAAGGCGTACAAAAAGGCCCTCAAGCACCCCCTGGATGCCACTGCCCCGGCGGCCCCGGCCAAGCCCGCGCTGCGCCTGCCGCTGGCCGCGGGCCGGGCCGCGCCCCGCAAGCGGCCGGCGGCCAAAACCGTTTCCCCGCTGCCGGCCCCCGGCGCCGACCACGTGGCGCGCCCGCCCGCCAATTAGCCCCCGCCGCCTTTTCGCTGCCCCATGTTCAACGGCCCCCTTTTTACTGAATTCCGGGCCATGGCGGGCTTTGCCGGCCGGTTCCTCCGCGAGGGGTTCCGGCCGCGCTACGAGTGGCTGGAGCTGGCGAACCAATGCTACGCCATTGGGTACCAGTCGCTGCCGCTGGTGGGCATCACCAGCTTCATCATGGGCCTGGTGCTCACGCTGCGGCTGCGGCCCACCATGGTGCAGTTCGGGGCCACGTCCTGGATTCCGGTCATGGTCGGGCTCACCATCATCCAGGAGCTGGGCCCCATCATCACGGGGCTGATGGTGGCCGGCAAGGTCGGCTCCAGCATCGGGGCCGAGCTGGGCTCGATGCGCGTGAGCGAGCAGATCGACGCCATGGAAGTATCGGGCACCAACCCGTTCAAGTACCTGGTGGTCACGCGCATTCTGGCGGCCACGCTCATGGTGCCCATCCTCACGCTGCTGGCCGATGCCATTGGCCTGGGGGCCTGCTACCTGGGCATCAACCTGCAGGGCGTGACCTCGGTGGCGCTGTTTACCAACAACATTCTGGGCCGCCTCACCTTCGGCGAAGTGCTGCCGGCGGTGGGGAAAACCTTCTTTTTTGGCTTCGCCATCGGCCTGATTGGCTGCTACAAAGGCTACAACGCCGACAACGGAACCGAGGGCGTGGGCGCGGCCGCCAACTCGGCCGTGGTGCTCGCCTCGCTGATGATTTTCCTGCTCGACCTGGTGGCGGTCGGCGTCAGCACCGCGTTTGGCTTTATCTAACCCGCTGCCCATGTCGCCCGCCCTCCCGCCCGCTCCGGCCGCCGCGCTTCCTGCCCCCGCCCCGGGGGCCGAAGTGGTGCTGACGGTGGACAACATCAGCAAGTCGTTCGGCGACAACCACGTGCTGAAAGACTTTTCGCTGACGCTGCACCGGGGCGAAAACGTGGTGGTGCTGGGCAAGTCGGGCTCGGGCAAGTCGGTGCTTATCAAGTGCATCATCGGCCTGCTCACGCCCGATGCCGGCACCATCGCGGTGCTGGGCCAGCCCGTGGCCACCCTCGGCCACGCCGCCCTCGACCAGCTGCGGGCCAAGGTGGGCTTCCTCTTCCAAAGCAACGCCCTCTACGACTCGATGACGGTGCGCGAAAACCTGCTGTTTCCGCTGCGCCGGCACTGGCTGGCCGACCATAAAGGCCAGGAGGACAAGCTCGTGCACGAGGCCCTTGACGACGTGGGCCTGCCCCAAACCATCGACCAGTTGCCCGCCGAGCTGTCGGGCGGCCAGCGCAAGCGCATCGCGCTGGCCCGCACCCTCATCGTACCCCCCGAAATCATTCTCTACGACGAGCCCACCACCGGCCTTGACCCCGTCACGGCCCGCGAAATCGACCAGCTCATCCGCCACGTGCAGCAGAAATACCACGCCTCGGCCCTCATCATCTCGCACGACATGAACTGCGTGCGCCTCACCTCCGACCGCGTCATCCTGCTGGCCGAGGGCCGCAGCTACGCCGAAGGCACCTACGCCGAGCTGCTGGCCAGCACCGACCCCATCGTCCACGCCTTTTTTGAATGAGTTGGGTCAGCCAAACTCATAATTCATAACCCATAACCAAAAACATGCCCACTGCCAGTCGTCACATCCGCCTCGTCCTGTTCGTGCTGGCGGGCCTGGCGTGCCTGGCCGCCACGCTGGTGCTGCTCGGGCAGCGGCAAAACCTGTTCGGCGCTTCGCTGACGGTGCGGGCCGATTTTCGCAACGTGTCGGGCCTGCTCACCGGCAACAACGTGCGCCTGGCGGGCATCACCGTGGGCACGGTGAAGGAGATTAGCATCTTGAATGACAGCACGGTGCGCGTGGTGATGCACCTCAACCGCGACGTGCAGCCCCACGTGCGCAAAAACGCCGTGGCCTCGGTGGGCACCGACGGCCTGGTGGGCAACACCATCGTGAACCTGACCGCCGTGGCCGCGCCCGCCCCGCTCATTGCCGACGGCGACGTGCTGCGCACCACCACCCCGCTGGCCATCGACGAGATGCTCCAAACCCTCAGCGTATCGAACAAAAACCTGGTCGGCATCACCCAGGACTTGCACCAGATTACGGGCAAGCTCAACGGCAGCCGGGCGCTTTGGGAGCTGCTCGGCGACCAGCACGTAGCGGCCAACGTGCGCCAGAGCCTGCGCCACCTGGCCGGCGCCACCGCCACGCTCCAGACTTCCGCCACCGATATCAGCCAGCTCACGCGCGGCATCCGCCAGGGGCGCGGCCCGGCGGGCTACCTGCTGACGGACAAAGACTTTGCGGGCCAGATGCGCCACGCCACCCGCCAGCTGGCCCGCAGCACCGACACCCTGGCCGGCACCCTGGGCAGCCTCCAGCGGCAGGTGCAAACCGGCGCCGGCCCCCTGCACACGCTGCTCACCGACACGGCCATGAGCGGGCAGCTGCGCCAAACCCTCGGCCACGTGGAGCAGGGCACGGCCGGCTTCAACCAAAACATGGAGGCCCTAAAACACAACTTTCTGCTGCGCGGCTACTTCCGCAAGCAGGCCAAGAAGAAGGCCCAGGCCGCCGGGCAGTAACCACGGCAAGGAACCCGAGATGAAAACCGGCGGTGGACGGGTGCGGCGGCTCGGGCAGGGCGTTCCAGGACGGGGTTGTGCACTTCCTTTGCAAACAGGCCAATCAAAACCAGGGGCAGGGGTTGGACCTGCTAACCGGCCAGCCGTGCCCCAACAGCCAGGGCCCCGGCTGGTTTCGGCCGGAGCCCTGCATTACCGCGCCAATTTCAACACCCTGTCCGCGTTCCCGTAAGCCAATTTTTCCAAATCCGCCGGGGCCATTTGCAGGCCATTGAGGAAGGCTTTGCCGGGCGCGTTGGGCGCGAACGGGTAGTCGATGGAAAACAGGACGCGGTCGAGGCCGAAGGTGGCCAGGGCGGCCTCCAGCGGCGGCCGGGTGAAGATGCCGCTGGTGGTGATGTGCACTTGGTCGCGCAGGGTTTGGGACACGGTGCGCGGCAGCTGGGTGACTTTAGGGGCCAGGATTTGGTCGCAGCGGGCCATCATCACGGGCAGCATCTCGCCCATGTGGCCGATGATGAGTTGCAGGCGCGGGTAGCGCTCCAGCGCGCCGGCGAGCACGAGGCGGAGCACGTGGATGGCCGTTTCGGCGTGCCAGCCGAAGCCGGCGATGCCCAGGTTGAAGCCCAGCTCGTGGGGCAGATTACTGTAGTAGGCGTCGCGCACCGGGGCGGGCGGAATGCCGGGGTGCAGGTACAGCGGCACGCCCAGGGCCTCGGCCCGGGCCAGCAGCGGCGCAAACCGCGGGTCGTCGAGGAACAGGCCGTTGGTGGTGCCGTTGACGAGGGCCCCCACGAAGCCGAGGGTTTCCACGGCGCGGGCCAGCTCGTCGGCCGCGGCTTTGGGGTGGGTGAGGGGCAGGTGGGCGAAGCCGGCAAAGCGGTCGGGGTGCGCGGCAATGGCCTGCGCCAGGCGGTCGTTGTATTCGCGGGCAAAGGCGGGCGCCTCGGCGGGGGGCAGCAGCTCGGCCCCGGGGCCCGCCACGGACAGCACCTGCACCGTCACGCCGGCTTCGTCCATCAGCCGCAGCCGCTCGGGCCCAATTTCGGCCAGCTGCGCCGCGTGCTGCTGCTGCGGCGAGTTGGGCGCATCGGCCGGCGGCCAGCCCGCCTGCGCCCGCGCAGCGGGGCTGAGGCGGGCCACCATGTCGGGAAAAGAAAAATGTTCTTCGAGGGCAACGACGCGCATGGCCAGGAGCAGTTGGTGGATGCAAGGGTTCGTCGGTACAACGTAGGGGCCCGGCGGTGGGTTGAACAAAAAAAGCACGGCTGGAGCAGCCGTGCTTTTGTGTTTGCATTGCCCTCACCAATTCCTCACCGCACGCCCAGCCGGTTCCGCCGCCACCCCGAGGCGGCCGGGGCCCCCGCGGCATCGGCGGCGGCCGGGGTTTGGGGCTGCTTGGTTTCCATCAGCATGGCCACCAGGGCGGCCGCTACCTGGGCGGTGGCCTCGTCGGGGGCGGGCGGGGCGAGGGCCCCGGGGGGAAAATGGTCGCGGATGAAGTTGGTGTCGAACTGCCCGCTCACGAAGGCGGGGTGGCGCAGCACGTAGGCCCCGAAGGCCAGCGTGGTTTCGATGCCCGTAATCTGGTACTCTTCGATGGCCCGCAGCATGCGGGCGATGGCCTCGGCGCGGTCGGCCCCGAAGGTCACCAGCTTGGCAATCATCGGGTCGTAGTAAATCGGGATGTCCATGCCCTGCTCGAAGCCGTCGTCCACGCGCACGCCGGGGCCCTGGGGGCGCACGTAGGTGGTGAGGGTGCCGATGTCGGGCAGGAAGTTGTTCTGCGGGTCTTCGGCGTACACGCGCAGCTCCAGGGCGTGGCCCTGGATGGTCAAATCTTCCTGGCGGAAGGGCAGGGGCTGGCCCTCGGCGATGCGGATTTGCTCCTTCACCAGGTCGAGGCCCGTGATTTGCTCCGTCACGGGGTGCTCCACCTGCAGGCGCGTGTTCATCTCCAGGAAGTAAAACTTGTGGTTTTCGTCGAGCAGAAACTCCACCGTGCCGGCCCCGGTGTAGTTACAGGCGCGGGCCACGTCCACGGCCGCGCGGCCCATTTCGGCGCGCAGCGCGGGTGTGAGCACCGACGACGGCGCCTCCTCAATCACCTTCTGGTGGCGGCGCTGGATGCTGCACTCGCGCTCGAACAGGTGCACGATGTGGCCGTGCTCGTCGCCGAGCACCTGGATTTCGATGTGGCGCGGCGAGCCGATGTACTTCTCAATGAACACCGACCCGTCGCCGAACGCCGACGTGGCTTCCGACACGGCCAGCTGCATCTGCTCCACGAATTCGTCGGCGCTGTTCACGATGCGCATGCCCTTACCGCCGCCGCCGGCCGAGGCCTTGATCAGAATCGGGAAGCCCACCTGCGCGGCAATGGCCTGGGCGGCGGGCACGTCGGTGATGGCCTCCTCGGTGCCCGGCACCAGCGGAATATCGAAGTCGGCCACGGCGGCCTTGGCGGCCAGCTTGCTGCCCATCAGCTCCATGGCCTCGGGCGAGGGCCCCACGAAGAGGAGGCCGGCGGCGCGCACGGCCCGGGCAAAGCCGGCGTTTTCCGAGAGGAAGCCATAGCCGGGGTGGATGGCGTCGACGCCTAAATCCTTACATATTTCAATGATTTTGTCGCCCCGCAGGTAGCTGTCTTTCGAGGGCGGGGGGCCCACGCACACGGCCTCGTCGGCGTAGCGCACGTGCAGGGCGTGGCGGTCGGCCTCGGAGTAGATGGCGACCGTCCGGAGGCCCATTTCCTTGGCCGAGCGCAGCACGCGCAGGGCAATTTCGCCCCGATTGGCGACGAGCAGCTTGGTGATTTTTTTCATGCGGCGGGTGGGATGACGGGCAATGTGGCGCAAAGAAAGTTGGAAACCGCCCGGCCCCCGCAAACCTCGCCGGGGTGGGCGGGTTATTACGCCCAAATTATGCACAACCGCGCCCCGGGGTTATCTTTGTAATTGCCCTTTATTATGCAAGCCGCATTCTTTGCGCCCGCCCCGGGCTTTTCTTACGTTACCTCTCATTTCACCAGCCCGTTTTTCAGTGGATATTTTTGACCGCATCGCCGCCAACCGGGGCCCGCTGGGCTCGCACTCGCACTACGCCCACGGCTACTTCACGTTTCCCAAGCTGGAAGGCGAAATTCAGCCCCGGATGCAGTTTCGCGGCAAAGAAGTGCTCACCTGGAGCCTGAACAACTACCTCGGCCTGGCCAACCACCCCGAGGTGCGGCAGGCCGACATCGACGGGGCCACCGCCTACGGCATGGCCTACCCGATGGGGGCCCGCATCATGAGCGGCAACTCCAACCGGCACGAGCAGCTCGAAAACGAGCTGGCCGACTTCGTGCAGAAGCCCGCCGCCCTGCTGCTCAACTTCGGCTACCAGGGCGTGGTGAGCATCATCGACGCGCTGGTGAGCCGCCACGACGCCATTGTCTACGACGCCGAGTCGCACGCCTGCATCATCGACGGCGTGCGCCTGCACCAGGGCAAGCGGTTCGTGTTCAACCACAACGACCTGGCCAGCCTCGAAAAGCAGCTCGAGCGCGCCAAGCGCCTGACCGACGAAACCGGCGGGGCCATCCTGGTCATTACCGAGGGCATGTTCGGCATGTCGGGCAACCTGGGCAAGCTGCCCGAAATCGTGGCCCTGAAGGCCAAATTTGACTTCCGCCTCTTCGTTGACGACGCCCACGGCTTCGGCACGCTGGGGCCCACCGGGGCCGGCACGGCCGAGCATTTGGGCTGCGCCGAGGGCGTGGACCTAATTTTTTACACCTTCGCCAAGAGCATGGCCAGCATCGGCGCGTTCGTGGCGGGGCCCAAAACCGTTATTGAATATTTGCGATACAACATGCGCAGCCAGATTTTCGCCAAATCGCTGCCCATGCCCCTCGTAATCGGGGCCCTGAAGCGTTTGGAGCTGATTCGGACCCACCCCGAGTACCGCGAAAAGCTCTGGACCATCGTGCGGGCCCTGCAAAGCGGTTTGCGCGAAAAAGGCTTCAACATCGGCACCACCCAGTCGCCGGTGACGCCGGTGTTCTTAAACGGCGAAATTCCCGACGCCACGGCCCTAACCTTCGATTTACGCGAGAATCACGGCATTTTCTGCTCCATCGTGGTGTACCCGGTGGTGCCCAAGGGCGTGATTATGCTGCGCCTCATCCCCACGGCCGTGCACTCGCTGGCCGACGTGGACGCGACCATCACGGCTTTCGAAACCGTGGCCGCCAAGCTCGACAAGGGCCTGTACAGCAAAAGCGCCCAACCGGCCTAAACGGCCCCTGCGGGGCGTTGCGCGCCGGCTGCCCCCAGGGCGGCCGGCGCGCTTTTTTTTGTACTATACCAAGGCAAGGGCCGTGGCGGGGCAGGGCGCAGGCAATGCTATTTCACCCAAAAACTGCCTCTCCGTGCAATGCGGGGCGTTTAGAAAATTTCATAAAAGTTGCTTGCATTTGAAATCCCTGTATATTAGGGCCGGCTAAACGCTTAAAACTGTTTCTTTTTCCCATCCAACCCCCCCAAACTTCCATGAACAATTTTGCCAAACTGAAGGACCTGGTACTCTCGCTGGAAGGCGACTTCGACAAGTTTTACGACAAGCACAACGCTGCCGCCGGCACCCGCGTCCGCAAGGGCATGCAGGAGCTGAAGACGATGGCCCAGACGTTCCGCACCGAAGTGCAGAACATGAAGAACACCGCCGACGCCCCGGCTCCCGCCAAGAAAGCTGCCCCGGCCGCCGCCAAGAAGGCTGCCCCGGCCGCCGCCAAGAAAGCCGCTCCGGCCGCCAAGAAAGCCGCCCCGGCCGCCGCCAAGAAGGCCGCCCCGGCCAAGAAAAAGTAATCTGGGCCACGGGTTCGTGCGGCTTGCGCGAATTCTGTGCACGTGAAAAGGGCCCCGCTGTTCAGCGGGGCCCTTTTTTGTGGCTGGTGTGAAACGGCCCGGCTAGACCAGCTCCACGAGGTAGTAGTTTTTCTTGCCGCGCTGCACCACCAGGTACCTGCCGTGCAGCAGCGGCAGGCCGGCCACGGGGGCATCGGGCGCGGTGGCCTTCTGGCCGTTCAGGGCCAGGCCGTTGGCCTGGATGAGCTTGCGCACTTCGCCGCGGGAAGGCAGGATTTGCTGGCCAGTGGCCTCGCTTAGCAGCACGGCCACGGTGAGGGCCCCGGCGTCGGCGCGGGGCACGCGCAGGTGCGGCACCCCGGCAAACACGTCGAGCAGGGTGGCCTCGTCGAGGGCCCCGAGGTCGCCGCCGCCGAAGAGTACCTGCGACGCGGCCAGGGCGGCGTCGCAGGCGGCCGCCGAATGCACCCGGGTGGTCACGTCCCGGGCCAGGGCCTTTTGCAACGTCTTCAGGCCCGGGTTTTGGGCGTGGGCGGCTTCGAGGTCCTCAATTTCGGCTTGGCTGAGCAGCGTGAACACGCGAATGAGGCGGGGGGCGTCGGCGTCGTCGGCCCGCAGGAAAAACTGGTAGAACTGGTAGGGCGAGGTCAGGGCCGGGTCGAGCCACACGGTGCCGGTTTCCGACTTGCCGTACTTGGTGCCGTCGGCCTTGGTGATGAGCTGGCCCGTGAGGGCGTAGGCCTTGCCCTCGCCGCCGCCGAGGCGCCGAATCAGTTCGGTGCCGGTGGTGATGTTGCCCCACTGGTCGCTGGCCCCCATTTGCAGGGTGCAGCCCAGGGCGCGGTGCAGGTGCACGAAGTCGTAGCCCTGCAAAAGCTGGTAGCTGAACTCGGTGTAGCTGATGCCCTCGGAGCCCCCGCCGCCGGCCTCCTCGCCGCCGCCGATGCGGCGCTTCACCGAATCCTTGGCCATCATGTAGTTCACGGTGAGGTGCTTGCCCACTTCGCGCAGGAACTGCAAAAAGCCGAATTCCTTGAACCAGTCGTAGTTGTTGACCACCCGGGCCCCGGTGGGCGAGTCGTCGAACACCAGGAATTTTTCCAGCTGGGCCCGGATGCCGGCCTGGTTGGTGCGCAGCGTGGCTTCGTCGAGCAGGTTGCGCTCGGCGCTTTTGCCGCTGGGGTCGCCGATCATGCCGGTGGCCCCGCCCACCAGGGCCAGGGGGCGGTGGCCGGCGCGCTGCAGGTGCACCAGCAGCATGATGGTGGCCAGGTTGCCGATGTGCAGCGACGCGGCCGTGGGGTCGAAGCCGATGTAGCCCGTCACGGGCGCGTGCCGGGCCAGGTGCTCGGCGGTGCCGGGCATGGCGTCGTGAAACATGCCGCGCCAGGTCAGTTCGTCAATGAGGTCCAATGGGTGAATGGGAGAATGAGTGAAGGAGTGAATGAGCCGGGGCCCCACTCGGAAAAATACGCGCTGGGAACGCCGCGCCAAAGGTACTAGGCCGCTTTACCTTTGCCTTGGAGTGGCAATAAATGTGGCCGGCGGCCATTCACTCCTTCACCCATTCACTCCTTCACCCATTGACCACCGACGCCGACGCCCTTTTCAAGCAGCTGCGGCAGCGGCAGTTCCAGCCCGTGTACTTTTTGCAGGGCGAGGAGCCGTACTACATCGACGTGGTGGCCGATTTGATCGAGAAAATGGCCCTGCCCGAAGCCGACCGCAGCTTTAACCAGGCCGTGATTTACGGCAAGGACGTGGACGTGGCCGCCGTGCTGGGCCAGGCCAAGCGCTTCCCCATGATGGCCGAGCGCACGGTGGTCATCGTGAAAGAGGCCCAGACCATCGCCGACCTGGAGCAGGAGCGGAGCTGGCCGTTTTTGGAGGCTTACCTCAAAAACCCGCTGGCCAGTACCGTGCTGGTGCTCTGCTACAAGCACAAAACCCTCGACAGCCGCAAGAAGCTCGGCAAGCTGCTGGCCGGCAAAGACGCCCCGGGGACGGTGCTGATGACCAGCAAGAAGCTCTACGACAGCCAGGTGCCGGCCTGGCTCACGGCCCACGTGCGGGGCCTGGGCCAGCAGATTACCGGGCAGGCCACGGCGCTGCTGGCCGAGTACATCGGGGCCGACCTGAGCCGGCTGGCCAACGAAATCGACAAGCTGGTGCTCAACCTCCAGCCCGGCCAGGCCATCGACGAGGCGCTGGTGCAGCGGCTGGTGGGCATCAGCAAGGAGTACAACATCTTTGAGCTGCAAAAGGCCTTGGTGCAGCGCGACGTGCTGAAGGCCAACCGCATCCTGGGCTACTTCGCCGCCAACCCCAAAGCCAACCCGCTCATCCCGAACCTGACGCTGCTCTTCGGCTTTTTCAGCAAGCTGCTGGTGCTGCACCAGGCGGGCCCCCACCCAGCGGATGGCGTGTACAAAAGCCTGGGCATCCTAAACGGCTTCGCCCAAAAGGAGTACCAGCACGCCCTGAAGGCCTACCCCGCGGCGCGGGTCGTGGACCTCATCCACCTCATCCGCCGGGCCGACGCCCAGAGCAAGGGCATCGAAAGCGGCAGCATGGACGAGGGCGAAATTCTGCGCGAGCTGGTCTGGCTGATTCTACATGCCGTGCCGGCCGGGGTGGTGGGGTAGGGTTTTAGCTATGGGAGGTTTGGATATAAACCGTTCCTCTGGCCCAATCAATCCATACGGTGCCGTAAAGCTGTGCCGCGTCTGGTGCGATTAAAAAAACATCCTCTTTGCCCGCCGTGACTGTAGCAAACCAGGCCGGTGCATCCGCGGCAGGTGCGGCTGGTGAAACGTGGGCGGTCTGCTTTTTAGCCAACGAAGGAGAGCGCCTAACCCAGGCGTAAATAGCAGTATCGGACGCCGTGAATGTTAACCAGAAAGTTCTGGAAAAAAGACTTCCAGCGGTATTGATGTGGATGTTTTGCGCCCCTGCCGGAAGTTGGGCCAGCCGTCCATAAGCCAGGGCAGCTTCAACTTTATTCTGTTTTGAACGGCCGAATAGGAACGAGAAAACCGCAATGAGCGCAGCACCTAAAGCGACGAGTAACGTACATTTTCTCATTAGCCATGTTTATTGGAATCAGGATTTTTCGGTCCCTGGTGGCGCTGCCCGGGGCCCTGCCAGCAGCGCCAGCGGGTAGGCAAACATGACCGGCAGGGGCGACGATAATACATCGAGCACCCGGTGGCCGGTGAGGGCGGCCACCGGCAGGCCCGCCCGCTGCCCCAGCCACAGCAGGCCCGCGCCGGCCGCGTAGCCGCCAGCGAAGCCCAGGGCCGCGGCTTTGGTGTAGCGGCCGCCCAGCAGCAGGTGCAGCAGGGCCACGTTCAGCCCCGCGTAGAGCAGGCGGTAGCTGATGGCCACGGGCCAGCCGTGGGTGGTGAGGCCGGGCACGGCCGCCGCGGCCCCGCCGCCGGGGTGCCACAGGCGGCCCAGCGCGGCAAACACCGCTTCGTCGAACAAGCCCAGGCCCAGGAGCAGGGCGATGAGCCCGGCCACCAGCAGGCGGCGGCCCCCGGCCGGGCCCGGGCCCGGGCCCGGCGGGCTAGCCGGGGCCATGCAGGGGCAGGGCCGCCAGCATCGCCGGGGCGGCGGTGCTGCGCCGGGCCCACAGCGCCCAGAGGCCCCCGATGGCCCCGTACACGACGAAGGTGAAGGTGTAGTGGTGGTTGAAATCGACGGTGTGGTACCAGTAGGCGTGGTTGAGGGCCAGCAGGGCCACGCGGGCCACGTTGAGGGCGTAAATGGCGAAAATGCCCAGCGGCACGAACCACAGCTTCTGCCGCCCGCGCCCCGGAAACGCCACCACGAACCCGGCAAACAGCGCGTACATCAGCAGGCCGTTGCACGGGTCGCCCACGGACACCACCGGCTGGCCGTTGAGCAGCACCAGCGTGGGCACCGACGCCCCGGTGCCCGCCGCGAAGCCGGCCAGCCGCAGCACGGTGCCCGCCGCCGCCGCCAGGTTCACCGACAGGGCGTGGTCGAGGCGGCCGTTGGGGCCCACCAGGTCGTCGTAGCCCAGCACCCACGCCGCGTACAGGGCGGCAAATACCAACAGAAAGCGCCAAGCGGGCCGCATCGGCCGCGCGCGGGAGGGTAGCGAAAGCATCATACCAGCAAGGAAAAAAGGTGGAAAAACGAAGGCCCGGCGGCCGCTTCGCCCCGCGGGGTGCAGCGCCCGCCGGGCCCGTAGCAAAGCACTGCGCCTACTTGCGGCGGCGGCGCAGCACGCGCACCCCGTAGGCCACGCCCCCGGCCAGCAGCAGCGACGCGCCCCCGTCGAGCGGCACGGCCGTGGGCGGCGTAGTGGGCGGCGTAGTGGGCGTGGGGCCCCCCGAATCCTGGGCACGGGCCTGGGTGGCGGCCCCGGCCAGCAGGGCCAGGCCCGCGCCGAACACCACGGCGCGGCGCGTAGAAGCAAATATATTTTTCATGGCGGAGAAGCAATAGGTGGGAAAAAGCCGGCCGGAGCCCCGGGCCGCCGTGGCCCGGGGCTCGTGGGTCAACGGCCGTTATTCAACGATGAGGCGCTTGCTGACGGTGCCGTCCGCCGTGAGCAGGCGCAGCGTGTACACGCCCTGCGCCACGCCGGGCAGCGCCAGCGCGTGGGCGGCCGTGCCGGCGGGCAGCGTGGCCCGCAGCACCGTCTGGCCCAGGGCGTTTACCAGCGTGGCCTCGGTGGCCTGGCGGGCCAGGGCGGCGGGCAGGCCCACCGACACCGTGCCGCGGGCCGGGTTCGGGAACACGCTCACCTGCTGGCTGATGGCGGCCGGGGCCGTGGCCAGCACGCCTTGCGTGGTGAGCAGCAGGCTGAAGCGCCCGGTGGCCGCCGCGCCGGCCACCACCTCAAACGCGTAGCTGGGCTGGGCGGCCAGGTCGGTGGCGGTGCCGGTGAGGGCGTCGCGCAGGTAGGCCTTCACGCCGGTGGGCAGGCGCAGCAGCTCGGCGGCGTTGAGGGTGTAGGAGCCGGCGGCGGCCCGCACTTGCAGGGGCACGGCCACGGCGGCGCTGCCCAGGGCCGGGCGGGCGTCGATGGAGAGCACGGCGCTGGTGGCCTCGGTGGCCAGGGCCATCGTGGCCCCGGCGGGGTTCAGCTTGTAAGCGTCGAGGGCGGCGTCGAAGCCCGGGGTGGCGGCGTCGTCGAAGTACACCACGGCTTCGTCGGCGCGGCCGGCGGCGTCGCGCAGGGCCAGGCGCACCAGCGGGGCGCTGCCGCTGCCGCGCTGGAAGGCGGGGCTGGCGTAGGCCGTGAGGCGGCCGGCGTTGGTGAAGGTGAGGGCCCCGGGGGTGCCGGGGGTGCTCACGCGGGCAAAGAAGCCCTGCATGGCGGCCAGGTTGTCGGTGCCGCCGTTGATGCCCGTGCCGTTCACGTAGCTGGCGTAGCTGCCCGCGTACTGGCCGCTCGACTTAAACACGTACACCGCGTTGTCGAGGCCGGTGGCCCCGTTGGCGTAGGTGGCGGTCCAGCTGATGGGCGAGGGGTAGGGGTTGCCCAGCAGCTGCCAGCCCGAGCTGGCCTGGGTGCCGCGGCTGAGGCCGGTGCGGGCTACGTTGCCGTTATTGAGCACGCCCACGAAGTCCACGGTCTGGGTGGCGGGGATGTTCACGGTGTAGCCCTGCCCGGGCACGAGGGCGTCGGTAAGGGCCCCGGGCGAGAAGAAACCCTTGTCGAAATCCTGCGGGGCGGCGTTGCCGCTGGTATTCACGCGGGTCTCGTCGTAGCCGTACACCGTGGGGAAGGGCGTGACCTGGCTGGGCACGGCGGCGGTGTTGTAATCCGGGTTCACTACCGGCGAGTAGCCGGCGGTGGCCAGGTCGGCCACCGTGGTGGCCTGCACCGGCGCGGCGTAGTGGCGGTAGCCGGGGCCCCCGTTGAGGCTGCCGTCGATGTAGCGCTGCACCGTCACGGGGCCGGTCACGACGGCCGCGCCGCTGTTCACCACGTGGGCCGAGCCGTTGGCGTCGGAGAGCAAGGTCAGCGACTGGCCGGTGGCGGTGAGGTTGCCGTTAAGCAGCAGCACGCGGCGCACCGCGGCGGGGCCCGCCAAGCTGGCGGGGACCGTGCCCACGGTCAGGTTCTGGAAGGCCGAGGTGCCGGTGCCGCCGATGACCTGGGCGGCGGTGCCGGCCAGGGCGATGGTGCCGGAGCCCGCGCCGAGCAGCGTGCCGCCGTTGTTGGTGAAGTTGCCGCCCACGGTCAGCGTCGAGCCGTCGTTGCTGGTCAGCGAAGCGCCGCTGGCCAGCACCACGTAGCGGGCCGCCTGGCTGCCGCTCACGGCGGGTTGGTTGGGCGTGCCGGCGTTGATAGTCACGTCGTCCACGTTGGTGGGCACGCGGTTAGGGGTCCAGTTGGCGGCCGTGGCCCAGTCGGTGCTGGCCGAGCCGTTCCAGGCCAGCGCCGTGCCCACGGCGATGAACGCCGTTAGGCCGCTCACGTTGCTGCCCAGGCCAATGCGGCCGGCCGATGCCGTGCTGCCAGTACCCAGGTCCACGGTGTACAGGTTGTCGAAGTTGGGTTGCCCGGCGGTACCGCCGGGGGCCACGGCCAGGAAACCGGCGTTGGTGGTGGTGCCGCGGGTGTTGAAAATATCAAAATCAGCCCCGTCGGCGCTGGTAGGCCCCCCGCCCATGGGCAGGGCCACCAGGGTGCCGTTGTTGGGCGGGTTCTGCTGGTAGAGCTGCCCGGCGACGGCGTCGTAGTCGTAGAGGACCGTGCTGTTGGCGTTGCTGCTGCTGTTGGTGTAAGCTGCCCCCGAAACTGCGGCTGGGCCGGGGTTGATGCTGCCATCGGTGGCCGCGATGCTGCCGTTGATGGGGTTGAGGCGATAATTGTTGCCGTTGGTGGCCACCACCCGGATGCGGTCCACGGTGGGGTTGAAGTCAAAGCCCACCCGGTCGGTAGCCGCGCCCAGCGCCAGCGGAATGGCCGGGCCCGCGGCCGTGAGGCCCCCGGTGGTCAGGCTCACGGCGTACACCGTGCCGGTGCCCGCTACCGCGTTGTAGCCCAGGGCGTAAAGCTGGCCGGTGGCGGGGCGGAAGTCGATGCCCACCACGGTTTCGCCAGCGGTGAGGCCGCCGCCGAAGTTCACCGCCGAGCGCACCACGCCGGGGTTGCCCGAGTCGAACGAAATCAGGTTGCCGCTGGCCACGGCGTACAGCAGTTGCCCGGTGAGGGCCGGCTGGGTGGGCGGGGCAATGGCCAGGGCGATGTCGCGGATGTCGAACGGGGTGACGACGCTCGCCGGCACCACGTTGCGCTTGTTGCTGGCCGTGCCGGTGGCCAGGTTCAGGTCGTACAGGTTGCTGCTCGACACGCCGCTGGCGTTGGGGCTGGTTACTTCCGTCAGGTAGGCCTCGTTGAGGCCGGTGCTGGCGTTGTAGTACACGTCCACGCCCACGGCGGCCGGGTCGCCGAAGGGGCCGCCGGCCAGCGTCACCTTATTGGAGTTAATGAGGGTGCCGTTGTTAGGTGGATTCTGCAACGACAGCAAGCCGTTGTTGGCCACGCTGCCGTCCGAGAGGCCCGTGCCGTTGCCGGGCGCGTCGATGGCGTAAAGCGCGGTGCTGGTGCTGCCGATGTACGAGTTGGTGTAGGCCACGGCCCCAATCAGCGGGTTTACGCCCGCCAGGGCGGGGTAATTTAGAGGCCCGTTCAGGGCGGCGTCGTCGAACGCCACAGCCCCGTTGTTGGGGTTGAGGCGGTAATTGGCCTTGGTGGTGCCTCCTTCCACGCGGATGCGGTCCACGGTGGGGTTGAAGTCAAAGCCAATGCGGGTAATCGTGGTGCCCAGGTTCAGCGTTGTGGCAGCCCCCACCGCGGTTACGGCCCCGGTAGCGGGGTTAAGCACGTAGAGCTGGGCGTTGGCCGCGGTCAGGCTGGGGTCGTAGCCCAGGGCGTAGAGCGTACCCGTGTTGGGGCGGTAGTCCATGCCCACCAGCGTCTGGCCCAGCGTCACGCCCGTCACGAGCACGCCCACGGCTCCCGACGAGGTAGGCACGGCTACACCCGTGGCCGGGTTAATTTGCACGATGCCCTGGGCGCCGGCCGCGGCCCCGCTGGGAAACAACGGGTTGCCGACGGCCACGGTCTGGCTCAGCGTGCCCAGGCCATAAAGCGTAGGCGTTTGGGCGAGGGCCGGGGTGGCGGCCAGCAGGCCCAGGCCGAGGCCCAGGGTGGCCAGCCAGGGGCGGGCGGTATGGTTACGCGACGGTAAATGCGGTACTACTGCTTCCATGAAAAAGAAAATGAAGGGTGGAGAAGAGGGGCCGGGAGCTGGCCCGGAGAAAATCCAATTGCGTTGGGTGGCGGGGCCGGGGCAATGGCCCCCCACCCGACGCGGCCGAACAGTTTAATTGCCTACGAAACTAAGCAATATCTGGATGTCTCCCCCAATCTTCATTATGATTTCATGTAACGAAAAACCTTATTTTATCAGGAAATTGCTATTTTATGGCATTTAAGTACCCGTGTTTCGCATCAACTACGGACGACTTTATAAAATTTTGCGCCGTACACGAACACGACGGCGTAGCAAATGATGGGCAGGTAGTAGGCGTGGGCCACGCTCTGGTTGGCCACCGCGCCCATCACGAAGCGCGGAAACAGGGCCGCGCCCACCACGCCCATCACGATGAACGACGAGGCCAGCTGCTTGTGCCGTCCCAGGTCCTTCAGCCCCAGGCTGTAAATAATCGGGAACATGACGCTGAAAAAGAAATTGAGTCCGATGAGGGCCCCGAACGACACCCAGCCCCAGTGCTGGGCCACCACGAGGCACAGGACCATGTTGGCCACGGCCGCGAAGGCCAGCAGCCGGTTGGGGGCGATGAACTGCATGAGGTAGGTGCCCAGGAAGCGGCCCAGCATCATGCCCACCAGGCTCAGCGAGAAAAAGTACGCCGCCACGTCGTTGGCCAGGTGCGGCAGGCCGGGCACCAGGCCCACGGTGCGGCCCAGCAGCGTGCCCACCTGCCAGAACCCGTGGATGGCCGGCCCCGGCTTCAGGGCCATGTAGTCGGTGCCGTAGTTGATGAAAAACGCCCAGGTGCCGCCCTGCGCCGCCGTGTTGAAGAGCTGCGCCACGCAGGCCCACACGAAGTGCGGGTGCTGGAACAGGCTTTTGTCGGCCGCCAGGTCGGTGGGCGCTTCGCCGGTTTCGGAGGTGGCCGTGCCGGGCGTGTGCTCGGCGTTGAGCGGGGGCACCTTCACGAAGGCAAACAGCAGCCCGATGCTGCCCACCACCGTGCCGATGATGGTGTAAAGCACCTTCACCGAGGACAAGTCGCCGGCCGCGTGGGTGCCGCGCAGCACGAAGTAGCCCCCGATGAGGGGCCCCGACACGGCCCCGATGCCGTTGATGGCGTGCGAAAAGGTAATGCGCCGGTCGGAGCTGGCCGGGTCGCCCAGGCCGTCCAGGAACGGGTGCGCCACGGCCTCCAGCGTGCCCAGGCCGCAGGCCAGCACGAACAAGGCCATGAGCAGCAGCGGGAACGAGGCGGCGCTGGCGGCCGGCACCATCAGGAAGGCCCCGGCGGCGTACAGGCCCAGGCCCAGGAGCACGCCTTTCTGGTAGCCGAAGCGCTTCATGAACCAGCCCGCGGGCAGGCCCATCACGAAGTAGGCCCCGAAGGTGGCGGCCTGCACGTAGGCCGAGTTGGCCTTGCTCACGTGTAGCACCTGCTGGAAGTGCTTGTTGAGGACGTCGGCCATCGTGACGCCCAGGCCCCAAAGCATGAACAGCGACACCACAAAGACAAGCGTGAGCAGGTAGCGCCGCTCGGTTAGGGGCGGGGCGGCGGCCGGGGCCGGAGGAGCGGTTGGAAGCACGGGGGAGGAAAAAGTCGGCAATAAAGAGAATTCCGGCCAGAACCGCCACCCGGCCATTAAGTTGCCGCCCGGCCCCCTAGCGCAGCTGCCAGCGCACGGCGAGGCCGGTGGCCCCGCCGTAGTACATCGGGGCCACGTGGAACGTGGAGCCCGTGGCGCCCGTGGCGGCCGCGCCCGGCCGGTGGCCCCAGCGGTAGCGGTGGGTGAGGTAGGCCAGGTGGGCCGAGAGGATGCCGAAGCCGGCCCCGGCCACCACGTCCGATTCCCAGTGCTTGTCGTTCACCATGCGCAGCACGGCCACGCTGCTGGCAATGGTGTAGGCCCCGATGCCGTACCACTGGCTTTTGTCGCGCAACTCGGTGTGCACGATGCTGGCCGCCAGAAACGCCTGCGCCGTGTGCCCCGACGGAAACGACTGGTTATTGGAGGCGTCGGGCCGCTCGATGCCGGTGGCGAACTTGGTGACGAACACCGACGAGAGCATGATGGCCTCGCCCTTGAGGATGACCAGGGCCAGGTTGGTGCGGTCATTTTTGCTCTCGACGCCGGCCAGCAGCACGCCGCCCAGCTCCAGGTAGGGCGCGTACTGCAAAAAGTCGTCGACGTGGGTGTGGCGGCCCGCGCCGAAGAGGTGGTTGATGTCGCTCTTGGCGTCGTAGGACGAATAAAACCCGTGCCCGTTGATCGTGCTGATGCCGTAGCCGATGAGCAGCGCCGGCACGATGGTGGCCTGGAAGCCCTTGCTCTGAAAAAAAGACTTTTTTTCGGCGGCCGCGCCCGTTACGGGGCGCTGGTACTTGTGCAGGGTATCGGCGGGGGCGGGGGCCGGCACCTGCTGGGCCCGGGCGGCGGTAAGCGGCCCGAGCAGCAGCAGCCCGACCCCGGCCTGCTTAACAAAAGCGGAAACGTTCATGCGAATCATAAAGTAAAACGTAAAACCGACCCCGCCCCGGCCGCCCAAACGGCGAAACCGGCCGCCGGGTTCAGGGGAGCAGCCCCAAAAAACGGGCGTAATTCTGAAGGAATTCGGCGCGCAAGCCGGCCCGGGGCCCTCACCGCCGCAGGTAGACGCCCAGCTCCGAGATGCTGGCGATGCCCAGCTGCCGGGCCTGCTGCCGCCGCATCAGCAGGCAGTAGGCGTTGTTGAAGCCCAGCGGGGCGCGCCAGGCCAGGCCGTAGCGGCGCTGAAATTCGGCCTGCACGTACTGGAACACCGCCGCCGGCCGCCCGCCCAGCGAGTCGAGCACCGCCGCCGAGGGCTGGAGCAGCACCTGCAAGCCGGTGCCGGTGTACTCGGGGTACAGGTCGATTTCGCCGCCGCGCAGCGCCTCGAAGCAGATGGTGGTGCCGCCGAGGCCGGTTTTGGTGGCCACGCCCAGGCCGGTGTTGCCGCGGATGAGGGCGGCGTACATCTCCACCAGAATGTACTGCTCGGCGAAAATCTTCGAGCCCAGGCGCACCACCGGGGCCCCGGGCGGCAGCGGGCGCGGCGCTTTCCAGAGGCCGGCGCGGCGCAGCCAGGCCAGGGCCACGGCCCGCGGCTCGCGGTGCAGGTAATCGACCTGGTAGTTTAGGTTCGTCATGGCCGAGTCGGAGAGCCGGCCGCTGAGCTGGTCGAGCACGGGGCCCAGCTCGGGGTGGGCGCGCAGCAGGGCGGGGCGCACCACGGGCGCGGCGAAGTAGGGCGGCAGGGCGTGGCGGTCGTCGCGCAGCACGCGCAGGCCGTAGGCCCGGATGCGCCCGTCGGTCGAGTAGCCGTCGATGACGTCCACGTTGGCGGCGCGGGCGGCCTCGTACACCAGCGCCGGGGCCAGCACCACGTTGGGCAGGTGCACGAGGCCGTAGGCGCGGGTGAGGCCCGGCAGGCAGTCGGCCCTTCCGATGAACTCCGGGCTGAAGCCCGCCCGCAGCCGGCCGCGGGCCTGGGGCAGCCAGTAGCCGGCGGCCAGCACCGACAGGGCCAGCAGCAGGGCCCCGCCCACCGCCCGCAGCCGCTGGGCCGAGAGCTTTTCCAGGGCCCCCAGGCCGGCGTCGAAGGCCAGGGCCAGGGCGGCGGCCGGAATGGCGCCGGCCAGAATCATCACCGGGTTGTTCAGGGCAATGCCGCCGAAGATGAACTCGCCCAGCCCGCCGGCCGCCACGTAGGCCGCCAGCGTGGCCACCCCCACGTTAATCACGGTGGCCGTGCGGATGCCGGCCATCAGCACGGGCAGGGCCAGGGGCAGCTCCACCCGCCGCAGAATCTGGCCGTCGGTGAAGCCCAGGCCCCGGGCGGCTTCCACCACGGCCGGCGGCACGCCTTGCACCCCGGCCACCGTGTTGCGGATGATGGGCAGCAGCGAGTACAGCAGCAGCGCCAGGATGGCCGGCCCCGCCCCGATGCCCATCACCGGAATCAGAAAGCCCAGCAGGGCGATGCTGGGCACGGTTTGCAGCACGCCGGCCGCGCCCAGCACCGCCGGGGCCCAGCGCGGCCGCCGCGTGAGCCACAGGCCCACGGGCACGCCCACGGCCACGCCCAGCAGCAGGGCCGCGGCCGTCAGGGCCACGTGCTGCAAGGTTTGCTGGCCCAGCTTGCCGGCCTGTTCGTGCCAAAAGGCAAAGAGTTCGGCAAGGATTTTCATGGGCGGAGAGGAGTGAATAGGTGAGTTGGTGAATGAGTGAGTGGTTGAATGGGTGAATGGAATGGGGTCGCACAGGGAATTGTCAGGCCGTCATGCTGAGCGCAGCCGAAGCATCTCTAACGCTCACTAACTATGATTACTGCCGCGGTAGAGATGCTTCGGCTGCGCTCAGCATGACGGCCTAACAATTTTCCAGACAGCCTCCATTCACTCATTCACCCACTCACCAATGCCTCCGCCGCCCAGCCGCTGCTGAAACGCCTCCAGGAACTGGCCCACGTGGTAGCCGTCGGCCAGGCCGTGGTGCACGTTCACGGCCACGGCCATGCGCAGGCCGGCGCCGTGCGCGTAGGCTTGGCCGAAGGAGAGCTTCGGGCAGCTGTCGGGGTGCTGGAAGCTGCGCGCGTGGGTGAGGCCCGTGAAGCGCGCCCACGGCACGGCCGAGCAGTGCAGCACGTCGGGCCGGCCGGTGCGCTCGGTCAGGTTGAGGCCCCGGGTGGCCTGCACGGCGGCAATTTCCAGCTGGGCCCCGGCCACGAAATCGGCCAGGTCCGGCTTTTGCTCGATGAAGGAAAAGCCGAACGTGTGGTCGGGCCGGCCGATGGTGGCCGAGGCGTGCACCCGGTCGTAGGCCACCACCTGGCCCGGCTCGATGCGGTGCCGGAACTCGGGCACCGCGTTGGCGGCCGCCAGGGCGTGGTGGAGGTAGTAGAGAAAAAACGACACCCCGAGGCGCCGGGCTTCGGCGCGGGCGGCGGTCACGTCCACGTCGGCCACCAGCCCGAAAAACGGTTCGTCAAACGTCGAAAAGAACTCAAAATGCTCGCGGCGGGGCCAGGTGGCCAGGTCAATGGGCTGCTTCATGGGGCGCAAGTTCGGTACTTTTGGGCCCTGACTGGCCCGTGGGGGCCGGTTTGCTTGCTCACGCTCCTTAGTTGTACATGCCCCGGCCCCAGCTCATTGCCTTCGACGCCGACGACACGCTCTGGCCCAACCAGCCGCACTTCGACCGCGTGGAAGCCCAGCTGGCGGAAATCCTGGCCCGGTGCGGCGCGGCCGACGCCATCGGGGCCCGGCTCTACGCGGTGCAGCGCGCCAACATGCACCTGTTCGGCTACGGCGCCAAATCGCTGATGCTGACCATGATCGAAACGGCTATCCAGCTCACCAACGGGGCCGTGACGGGCCGCGAAATCCAGCTGCTGCTCGACCTGGGCAAGCGCCTGCTCGACTTCCCCATCGAGCCGCTGCCCGGCGTGGTGGAAGTATTGGGCGAGCTGCGGCGGCGCGGCGAGCGGCTGATGGTGCTCACCAAGGGCGACCTGTTCGACCAGGAAAGCAAGCTGGCGCGCTCGGGCCTGGGCGATTTTTTCGACCACGTGGAGATTGTGAGCGAGAAGGACGAGGCCACCTACCGGCGCATCCTGGCGCGGCACGGCGTGGCCCCGGCCAATTTCCTGATGATTGGCAACTCGCTCAAGTCGGATATTTTGCCGGTGCTGGCCCTGGGGGCCCCCGCCATCCACGTGCCCTACCACACCACCTGGATCCACGAGGAAGTGCCCGCCGAGCGCCTGGCCGGCCTCAACTTCCACCGCGTCGAGGAGTTGGTGGACGTGCTGGCCTATTTGGACTAAGGGCGCGTTCTGGATTTTCTAAGAAAAGAAACCAGAACGTCATGCTCATCTGGCGTCCGCGCAGCCGAAGCATCTCTCCCGCAGCAGTAAATAATTACTTGCGCGGGAGAGATGCTTCGGCTGCGCGGACGCCAGATGAGCATGACGTGCTTTTAAACCCCCACCCGACCCCGGCCCGAACTACCCCAGCGCCCGCCCGAAGGCGGCCAGCAGCTGCCCCAGCGTGAGGGGCTGCGGGGCCCCGGCGATGCAGAGGTGGCCGGTGCCGGTGTCGCCCAGCAGCGCCACGGCGGCCTGCACGCTGGCGGTGGGGGGCAGCGTGGGGGCCCCGGCGGGCGCCGCCGGGCCGTCAAATTCTACGAAGGGCAGCACCTCGGCCAGCGTGGTCACGCGCATTTGCAGGGCCAGGCGCTCGGCCTGGAAGAAGCTGCGCACGAAGTCGTTGGCCGGGTGCTGCAATAATTCGCGCGGGGGCCCCAGCTGCTGGATTTTGCCATTGTTCAGCAGCATGATGCGGTCGGCCAGCTCGAAGGCCTCGGTCACGTCGTGGGTCACGAGCACCACGGTTTTGCGGCGCAGCTCGTCCAGCTCGCGGAAGTCGCGGCGCACGGCGGCGCGGGTGAGGGGGTCGAGGGCCCCGAAGGGCTCGTCGAGCAGCACCACGGGCGGGTCGGCGGCCAGGGCGCGGGCCAGGCCCACGCGCTGCTGCTGCCCGCCCGAGAGCTGCGCCGGCAGCATCCCGGCGAAGCGGGCCGCGGGCAGGTGCAGGCGCTCGAGCAGCGCGGTGGTGCGGGCGGTGGTTTCGGCGGGCGGGCGGCCCAGCAGCCCGGGCACCACGCCCACGTTCTGGGCCACGGTGTAGTGCGGCAGCAGCCCCACCTGCTGGATGACGTAGCCGATGCCGCGCCGCAGGGCCTCGGGGCCCTGCTGGCGCACGTCGCGCCCGTTGATTTCGATGGTGCCGCCGTCGGGCTCGATGAGGCGGTTGAGGGTTTTGAGGAGCGTGGTTTTGCCGCAGCCGCTGGGGCCCAGCAGCACCAGCGTTTCGCCGGCCGCCACCTCAAAGCTCAGGTCATCGACCACCGCCTGGGCCCCGTAGCGCTTGGTGAGGTGGGCAACGCGGATGACGGGCAGGGGCTGGGTAGCGGGCATGAAAGAATTGAACGGCGGCGGCCAAAGTACGTTAGAACGGTTCCAGCGGCCCAGCGAACGGTTTCGGTGGCCCAGCGAAGGGGATATTTGCAAAGCCTGCTGAGCATGACGTTCAGCGCGACGTTCTGGATTTCCTTACCTATCTATCCTATCCTAATTTAGGCCCGTTTCCAACTTTTTCCACCGCACACTTTCCCTCATGCACCAGCGCACCCTCGGCAAAACCGGCTTTTCCGTCTCTGAAATTGGCCTCGGTACCTGGCAGGTGGGCGGCAAGTGGGGCGAGCCCTTCAACGCCGCCACCGCCGACGCCATCCTGAACGCGGCGGCCGACGCCAGCGTCAACTTCATCGACACGGCCGACGTGTACGGCGACGGGGCCAGCGAGGCCGCCGTGGGCCGCCTGGTGCGGGCCCGGTCCGAGCGTATCTTCGTGGCCACCAAGTGCGGCCGCCGCCTCCAGCCCCACACCAACGCCGCCTACCAGCCCGCCGCCCTGCGCGGCTTCGTGGAGGACAGCCTGCGCAACCTGGGCCTCGACACGCTCGACCTGGTGCAGCTGCACTGCCCGCCCACCGACGTGTTCTACCGCCCCGAAATTTTCGAGCTGTTCGATAAGCTGCGCGAAGAAGGCAAAGTGCAAAACCTGGGCGTGAGCGTGGAGCGCGTGGAAGAAGGCCTCAAGGCCCTGGAATACCCCAACGTGGCTGCGCTGCAAGTTATCTTCAATATGTTCCGCCAGCGCCCGGCCGAGCTGCTTTTTAAGGAAGCGAAGCGCCGCGACGTGGGCCTCATCGTGCGGGTGCCGCTGGCCAGCGGCCTGCTCACGGGCAAGTTCGGGCCCCGGACGCAGTTCGGCCCCGACGACCACCGCCACTTCAACCGCGACGGCGCGGCCTTCGACAAGGGCGAAACCTTCGCCGGCGTGGACTACGCCACCGGCCTGGCCGCCGTGGACGAGCTAAAGGCCGTGTTTCCCGGCCCCGGGGCCCTGGCCGCCGCGGCCCTGCGCTGGGTGCTGATGTTCGACGCCGTGAGCTGCGTAATTCCGGGGGCCTCGCGCCCCGAGCAGCTCACCAGCAACCTGCACGCGGCCGACCTGCCGGCCCTCACGGCGGAGCAGATGGCGGCCGTGCGGGGCGTGTACGAGCGCCGCATCCGGCCGCTGGTGCACCAGCTGTGGTAGGCTTTGAGGAAGTTTTTAATTAAAAATTATGCATTAAAAATTCAAAATGAAGCGGCTACTCCCCGGCCACTTTTAATTTTTAATGCATAATTTTTAATTATTCCCTGCGTTGCCCCGGCAGCCCAAACGGCCCGCGTCGCCCATCCGCGCCATCTTTGCCTACTTTTGGGGCCTCCCCGGGCCGCGTGCGGCCCTTCTCACGCTACTTTTTTTCGATGAAGCTATTCCCCCGGCTGGTGCTGGCCGCCACGCTCGCCGCCGCGGCCCCGGCCGCCGCCCTGGCCCAGCAAACCCAGGTGTTTGCCAGCGACGAGCGGTTTTTTCAGGAAGGGCTGGAGTTGTTCGACCGCCAACAGTACGGGGCCGCCCAGCAGGCGTTCCGGCAGTACCTGGCCGTGGAGCCCCGGCGCACCGGCCGCCAGGAGCCCGTGGCCCGCGACCGCACCGCCGACGCCGAGTACTACGACGCCGTGGCGGGCCTCTACCTGCTGCACCCCGACGCCGAAGGCCTCGTCCTGGCCTTCGTGGCCCAGCACCCGGCCCACCCGCAGGCCGCCGTGGCCTACTTCGAGCTGGGCAAGTTCTATTTCGACCAGCAGCAATACCCGCAGGCCATCACCTACCTCCAGAAGGTGGCCCCCGCCAACCTCAGCGATGCGCAGCGGGCCGAGTCGGACTTTAAGCTGGCTTACAGCGAGTTTCAGCAGAAAGACTACGCCCAGGCCCGCCTGCTGTTCGACCGTACCAAGCAGGTGCCGGGCCCCTACCGCTACGCCAGCGCCTACTACGCCGGCTACTTGGCCTACCGCGCCAACGACTACGCCGCCGCCCGCGCCGACCTGGCCGTGGCCGAGCAGAACGACGGGTACAAGGCCGTGGTGCCGGCCATCATGACCCAAATTTACTACAAGGAAGGCAACTACGACGGCCTCATCGCCTACGCCGCGCCCCGCCTGCGCCAGGAGCCGCCGCCCCAGAACGCCGACGAAATCCAGCTCTTGGTGGGCGACGCCTACTACCAAAAGGAGGACTACCAGCAAGCCACCGGCTACTACAACCAGTACGCGGCCGTCCACAAAAACAAGGTGGAGCCAGCTTTGCAATACAAAATCGGCTTCGCCAACTACAAGATGGGCGACTACAAAAGCGCCATCGCCAACCTGCGCGCCGTGGCCACCCGCCGCGACACGCTGGGCCAGAACGCCGCTTACCACCTGGGCCTGAGCTACCTGCAAGCCGGCCAGAAGCCCCAGGCCGTCACCGCCTTTGAGGCCGCCCGCCAGGGCCCCGTGCAAAAGGACGTGGCCGAAAACGCTACCCTCAAGCTCGCCCAGGTGCAGGCCGAGCTGGGCAACCAGCCCGAGGTGGTGGCCGTGCTCAAGGACTTCCGCCGCAAGTACCCCCGCTCGCGCAACCTGGCCACGGCCGACGACCTGCTCAGCGAAGGCTTCCTGGCCTCCAACGACTACGCCCAGGCCATCGCCTACCTCGAAGGCCTCGACGACCGGGGCCCCAAGCTGAACGCCACCTACCAGCGCGTGACCTACGCCCAGGCCGCTACGCTGTACAACGCCGGGCAGTACGACCCGGCCCTGGCGCTGCTCGATAAGTCGCTGAAATACCCGTCGGACGATGCGCTGCGGGCCGCGGCGCAGGTGCTGAAGGGCGAAATCTACAGCGTGGGCCAGCGCTACCCCGAGGCCGCCACGGCCTACGCCGCCGCCGCCCGCACCGTGCGCCAGGGCGGCGTGTCGCCCGAGGAAGTAGCCTTCGAGCAGCGGGCCCGCTACGGCCTGGGCTACGCTTATTACAACACGAAGCAGTACGGCCCGGCCCGGCCCCAGTTCCAGGCCTACCTGGCGGCCGACGACGCCAGCAACACCCGCGACGCCAACTACTACGACGCCACCCTGCGCCTGGCCGACCTGAGCTACGTGGCCAAAAGCTACCAGCCGGCCCTGGCCGGCTACGACAAGGTAATTCAGGCCAACGCCGCCGATAAAGACTACGCCTATTACCAAAAGGGCGTGACCCTGGGGCAGATGGGCCGCCGCGCCGAGGCCGACCAGACCCTGGCCGCCCTGTTGCGCACCAGCCCCAACTCGCGCTACGCCGAGCAAGCCGCCTACCAGCAGGCCCAGCTGGCCTTCGAGGCTGGCGACTACCAGCCGGCGGTGGACGGCTTCACGAAGCTCATCAGCGGCCGGCCCAACAGCCCGCTGGTGCCGCAGGCCCTCCAAAAACGCGGCGTGGCCTACGCCAACCTGCAAAAACAGGACGCCGCCGTGGCCGACTTCCGGCGCGTGCTCACCGATTTTCCGCGCTCGGAGGCGGCCGGCCAGGCCATTTACAGCTTGCAGGAAAGTTTGACCGCCCAGGGCAAGACGGAGGATTTCGACCAGGCCCTGGCCGCTTTCAAGGCCCAGAACCCCGGCAGCAAGGCCACCGAGAGCGTGGAGCTGGAGGCGGCCAAGTCGCTGTACCTGGCCGAGAAGTACCCCCAGGCCATCCAGCGCCTGGAAAGCTACCTCCAGCAGTACCCCGATAACGCATTGGGGGCCGACGCCCGCTACTACCTGGCCGACTCGTACCTGAAAACCGGCAACAAAACCGAGGCCCTGCCCCGCCTGCGGGCCGTGGTGAGCGAGAACAAGAGCGAGTTCGTGAACCGGGCCCTGGGCCGCGCCGCCGACCTCGACCTCGAAACCAAAAACTACCCCGAGGCCATCCAGTACTATACCCAGCTGCGCACGGCCAGCCCCAACCGCCGCGAAGTGGCCAACGCCACCCTGGGCCTGCTGAAGGCCGAGTACGAGAGCGGCGACGACGCCGCTACCCGCCGCGTGGCCGAGGAGCTGCGGGCCCAGGCCGGCGCCACCGCCAGCGCCACCAACACGGCCCTGCTCTACCTGGGCAAGGCCAGCTACCGGGCCGGCAGCCTCGACCAGGCGGCCCCCGAGCTGGCCGCCGCCGTGGCCGCCGCCCCCAACGACGCGCTCGGGGCCGAGGCCAACTACCTGCTGGCCGACACCCAGTTCAAGCAGAAAAACTACGACCAGGCCCTGAAAACGGCCCTGCGCAACAACTCCGACTTCGGCAACTTCGCGCTGTGGCAGGGCCGGGCCTTCCTGCTGGTGGCCGACGTGTACGCCGCCCAGGGCGACAACTTCCAGGCCCGCGGCACGCTCAACTCCATCGTCGACAACAAATTTCCGGTGGCCGAAATTGTGGCCGCCGCCCGCGAGCGGCTGAAAACCCTCGGCCCCGACGAGGCCGAAACGCCCGCCGCGCCCACGAAATCCACCCCGGCCAAAGCGGCCAAAGCCACGCCCGTCAAGCCGGCTTCGGCCCCGGTCAGGGGCGCTACTGCAACGCCCCGTGCCCAGCCGCCCCTGCGCAGCGGCTTGCAACCGGCCGGCACGCCCCCCGCTACGGCCCCGGCCGATACCTTGCAACCGGCGGCTCCGACGGCCCGCCCGGCCACCGCCCCGGCCGCCGACAGCACCAAGCAGCGCTAAGCGCGGCCGTTGATATTTTTTGCTTATGAATCTGTTAATGAAGCATTTTTCAGTCCGTGGTTTAAGCCAGCGTTTAGGTGCGCCGCTGGTGGGCGCGGCGGTGTTGGCGGCCGTGGCCGGGGCCCTGCCCGCGGCGGCGCAGGCCCAGCCCGCCAAGCCGCGCAAGGGCGGCACCATTCAGGAAGCCGAGATTGAGATTGTGAAGGACCGCGTGAACGAACTGGGCACGGCCACCCGCAACTTCGACAAAATCGCGGTGCCCGCCCCGCCCAAGTCGACGCGGGCCGCGACCTACACTTACCCCGATTTCCGGCTGCCGCCCGACCGCCTTGTGCCCTCGGTGCGGGTGCTCACCATCAAGCAGGAAGAGCTGACGCCGCTCTACGGCAACTTCCTCAAGGCCGGCATCGGCAACTACGGCACCTTTTACGGCCGCGCCTACCTGCACAGCGCCCGCAGCGCCGACCACAGCTACGGCCTCGACCTCAAGCACGTGAACTCGCTGAACGGGCCCGTGGACGGCAAAAACTCGGGCGTGTCGCAAACCAGCGCGGCCCTCACCGGCGAGCTGTACAAGGGCAACGCGGCCTTCGGCGGGGCCCTCGACGTGAGCCGCGAGCGCTACAACTTCTACGGCTACACGGGCCCGGCCGCCTCGCCGCTGCCGCTGCCCACCCCCGACGCCGGCGACATTAAACAGGTGTTTACGCGGGTGGGGGCCCGGGCCTACGCCCGCAACCAGGCCCCCGGCGCGGCCTTGCAGTACGAGGTGGGCGTGGGCTACAAGTACTGGAAGGACAACTACACGGCCACCGAGAGCAACGTGCTGCTCAACGCCCGGCTCGGCTACGCCCTGAGCACCACCAGCCGCTTCGGGCTGAACGCCGACGCCTCGTTCATCACCGACCAGGACTCGCTGAGCCGCACGCGCAACTTCGTGCAGGCCACCCCGGCCTACGAGTTCACGGCGGGGCCCCTGGCCGTGTCGCTGGGCCTCACGCTGGGCTACTCGTCCGATGCGCTCAACGGCGTGAGCCGCGGGGCCGTGTACCCGGCCCTGCGCGCCACCTACGCCGTGGTGCCCGACCAGTTCAGCGTGTACGGCGGCTTCGGCGGGGCCATCCAGCGCGTGACGCGCAACGACCTCACGGCCGAAAACCCCTGGCTGAACCGCAACGTGTTCGTGGCCGACAGCCGCCGGGGCCCCACGGGCTACCTGGGCTTCACGTCGGCCCCCGCCCGCGGCCTGGAGCTGAACGGGCGCTTCACCGTCGGCACCGACAAAAACCTGTATTTCTACCTCAACGACCCCCTGCACCAGGACAAGTTCAACTTGGTGTACGACGACCGGGCCACCTTCAACGCCAACGTGCACGGCGAGGCGCTGTACTCGGCCGGCGACAAGCTCCGCCTCGGGGCCCGGGCCGACTACAACTACTACGGCACCCACGCGCTGGCCCAGCCCTTTGGCCGGCCCGAGTTCCAGGCCACCGTGTTCGGCACTTACAACGCGTCAGACAAGCTGCTGCTGGGCGTGGAAACCTACTTTTACTCGGCCAACTACGGCATCAGCTACGCCAACGGCCTCGCCGATTTCTACCGCGCCACCACCCCCATCTACGACCTCAACCTGCGCGCCGACTACCGCATTACGTCAAATTTATCCATCTTTGCGATGGGTAACAACCTGGCCAACCGCCAATACCAGCAGTTTTACCGCTACCCCGTCAAGGGCATCAACGTGCTGGGCGGCGCGACTTATGCTTTTTGATGGCTTAATTGCTGTTTGTTAAATTTTTGATTGTTAAGGAGTTGCTTATTGCATCGGGTTATTCCAGTAATAAATAAACCAGAACGGCCAACAATTTAACCACCAACAATTCAACACTACAGTCCCATGCACCTCGCCGACCACATCCGCCCCCTGCTCCGCGACCACGACTGCGTGATTATCCCGGATTTTGGGGGCCTGGTGGCCGACGCGGTGCCGGCCCGGGTGCAGCCCAACCGCCACGCCCTGAGCCCCCCGGCCCGCCTGCTGGCCTTCAACCAATCGCTGACGCGCAACGACGGCCTGCTCGTGGACGCCCTGGCCCAGCACCTGCGCGTGCCCACCGCCCAGGCCCGCGAGGCCCTGCGGACCGCCGTGGCCGGCTTGCAGCACGACCTCGACGCCACCAGCCGCACCGAACTGCCGGGCATCGGCATCTTCCGCCGGGCGGACGGGCGCGGCCTGTCGTTCGAATACACTGGCACCGACGTGGTGCTGCCCGCGGCCTACGGCTTGCCCGTGCTGGCGGCCCGGCCCGTGCGGGCCGCCGCCCGCGCGGGCGCGGGGCCCCGCGCCCCGCACGCGCCGTTGGTTCCGCAACTGCGCCCGGCCCGGCCCACGCGCCGCCGCCTGCTCAGCTACGCCGCCGTGGGGCTGGTGGCCGGGCTGGTGGTGTCGGCCAATTACCTGTTTGCCTTGCATTCGGGCTACCTGCCCGCCGCCTGGCAGGCCCGCGTGCCGTTGTGGGCCGCTACCCGTCCCGCCGCCCCCGAGCCCCAGCAGGCCGGGCTGGCCCGGCAGGCTTGGAACCAGCCCGCGCCGGCAGCCCTCGCGAAAGCTGCTGCCTCCGATGCGGCCTTGCTTGCCGAGGCCAACTCCCTGGTATTGCCGGCCAGGGCCCCCGACGGCATCCGGGTCACCACCCGCCCCGAAGCGGCTCCGGCAGCTGAGCCAGCGGTTGCGGCGATGAAAGTCGCACCAGTGGCCAAACCCGGAACAACGGCGGCCAAACCCGGCGCGCTGGTAGCCAAGGCCACTCCGGTGGCCAAGGTTGCTTCAGCGGCCAGAGCACCGGTGGCTAAGGTTGCGCCGGCGGCCAAGGCCATGCCAGCGTTTTCTACTACAATCAAAGGGCCCACGGGCCGTTACTACATTGTGGGGGGCAGCTTCCGCACGCTGGCCGCGGCGCAGGCGCAGCAGCGGACGCTGGCGAAGCTGGGCCACCGCTCGCGCGTCGTGCTGCCCCGCTTCAGCGGCCACAAAATCAAGGTATCCATCGACGATTTCGCCGATAAAACGACGGCCCAACGCGAGGCGCAACGCATGCGCACCCACACGCACCTGGGCTCCGACCTCTGGGTTCTAGCTAATTAACACCGAATGTCTATTTTCCTGTTGCAGGTAACCAACGCGGCCGTGTCGGCCGCGCCCGACTCCGTTAACAAAGCCGTGAACGCGGCCAACCAAGCCGGCGGCGGGCTTTCGCTGCTCGACCTGATACTGAAAGGGGGCTGGATTATGCTGCCCCTGTTCATCCTCCTGTTCGTGACGGTGTACATCATCTTGGAGCGGTACCTCACCATCCGCAAGGCCGGCGGACAGCCCGAGCCGTTCATGAACGGCATCAAGTCGCTGATGGTGAAGGGCGACGTGCAGGGGGCCAAGCTGCTCTGCGCCCAAAACCCCTCGCCGCTGGCCCGCATGGTCGAAAAAGGCCTGCGCCGCCTGGGCCTGCCGCTCACCGAAATCGAGGCCAGCGTGGAAAACGTGGGCAAAATCGAAATCGCCCGCCTCGAAAAGAACATCAACATTTTGGGCATCATCGCCGGCATTGCGCCCATGCTGGGCTTTGTGGGCACCATTATCGGGGTTATTAAGATTTTCTACGCCATCAACGCCACCGGCGACTTCGGCATCGCCCAGATTGCCGGGGGCCTCTACACCAAGATGGTGACCTCCGCCGCCGGCCTCATCGTGGGCATCATTGCCCACGCCGGCTACCACTGGCTCAGCATTTTGGTCGAGCGCATGGTGTTTCGGATGGAGAACTCGGCCATCGAGTTCATGGACATTTTGCAGGACAACTAATTTTTTAGCTGTTAGCCATTAGCTGTCAGCCGTTAGCTTTTTTAAAGCACCGGGTGAAAGCTAATAGCTAACGGCTGTCAGCTAACAGCTAAAAGCCGTGAACCTCTCCCGCCGCCATCGCCTGACGTCGCACGTCGAAACGGGCTCGATGAACGACATCATGTTTTTCTTGATGCTGTTCTTCCTCATCGTCAGCACGATGGTGAACCCGAACGTCATCAAGCTGCTGCTGCCCAACGCCAAAAGCAGCAAGCAGGTGATGAAGCAGCCCATCACCGTGTCGGTGGACGCGGCCGGGGCCTACTTCGTTAACAAAAAGCCCGTGCAGCCCGCCGATTTGGAAACCGAGCTGACGGCCCTCATCGGCAAGAACAACCTCGACACGCCCACCGTGGTGCTGCGCGTGGACGCCTCGCAAAACGTGCAAAAACTGGTGGACATCCTCGAAATCGGCAACCGCCTGAAAATTAAAATGGTCATGGCCACCCAGGCCCAGCAGGTGGCCGGCAAGTGATTCATTCAAGCTGTTTGCTTATCTTCAAGTGTCAGCCAAAAGCTGTTGGTAACACTGGCTTTCGGCCTCCGTTTAAGCATCAGCAAAAAAAGCTAACAGCTAACCGCCAATAGCCAACAGCTCAAAAAAATGGCCCTCGACTATCCCGAACAGCACCGCCGCGAGGCCCTGATTGGCACCGTGGCCCTGCACGTGGCCCTGGCGCTGCTGTTCATTTTCACCGTGTTCAAGGGCCCCGACCCGCCGCTCGACGAAATTGCGACGCCCGGCGGGGGCGGGGTGGAGCTGAACTACGGCCTGGACGCCGCCGGCGCGGGCAACGTGCAAACGACGGCCCGCGCCAGCGCCGCGCCCAACCGCCAGGACAGCCGCCCGCCCGCCGCGGCCCCCGTGCCGCGTGCCGCGCCCGTGGCCGCGCCCCCAACCGCGCCCACGCCCCCGGCCGCCGAGAAAATCATCACCAGCGACGCCGAGGAGAGCCCCGTAACGGCCCCCGCCGTGGCCACGCCCGCCCCGCCCAAAGCGGAGGCGAAGGAAGTGCCCAAGCCGGCCCGCAAGGTGGCCGTCACGTTCTCGCCCAGGGGCACGGCCACCGGCGGCGGCAACGGCGTAAGCGGCGCCAGCAACGCGCCCACCGGCAACAACAACGGCGACCGCCCCGGCACCGTGGGCGACCAGGGCGACCCGCGCGGCTCGCTCAACGCCAAGGCATTGTACGGCCCCGGCGGCGGGGGCGACGGCGCGGGCGGCGGGCGCGGCAGCGGCCGGGGCAACGGCAACGGGGCCGGCCTGGAAATGAGCGGCTGGGCTTTCGATTCGACGCCGAAAGTGACGGCCATCGACGACAATTCCGGGGTGGTGCGCTTCAAAATCAACATCAACGCCGACGGTGAGGTCGAAGGCGTGGCCAAGGTGTCGGGCAACGTGTCGCCGGCCCAGGAGAAGCTGTGCCGCGACGCCTTGCAGGACGCCAGCTTCCGCCGCACCAACGGCGGCAGCGGCGGGGCCACGGGCTACTACACGTTCAAATTCTCGGTGCGGTAGCTGCTCATTTAACAATTAACAGTTGTCATTTAATAGTCGGGTTTCGACCGTTTGGCCAACTATAAATTGTTAAATGTTAAATGTTAATTGCTAAATGACTTACGAAGAAACCCTGGCCTGGCTCTACGCACAACTGCCCATGTACCAGCGAGTAGGGGCGGCGGCATTCAAAAAGGGCTTGGGCAACACGGAGGCCCTGATGGTGGCCATGGGCCACCCGGAGCGGCGCTTCCGCAGCATCCACGTGGCGGGCACCAACGGCAAGGGCAGCAGCGCGCACCTGCTGGCGGCGGTGCTGCAAAGCGCCGGCTACCGGGTGGGGCTCTACACCTCGCCGCACCTGCGCGCGTTCACCGAGCGGGTGCGCCTGAACGGGCAGGAGTTGGCCCCCGCCTACCTGGTGGCCTGGGTGGAAAAATGGCGCGGGCTGTTTGCCGATGTGCAGCCCTCGTTTTTTGAGATGTGCGTGGCCCTGGCCTTCTCGTACTTCGCCGACGAAGCCGTGGACATCGCCGTGGTGGAGGTGGGCCTGGGCGGGCGGCTCGACTCGACCAACGTCATTACGCCGCTCGTGTCGCTCATCACCAACATCAGCTACGACCACCAGGCGATGCTGGGCGATACGCTGCCCGAAATTGCGGGCGAGAAAGCCGGCATCATCAAGCCCGGGGTGCCGGTGGTGGTCGGCCAGACCCAGCCCGAAGTGGCGGCCGTATTCGCCGCCAAAGCCGCCGCCGAAGCCGCGCCCCTGACCTGGGCCGACCAGGTGTACCGGGCCCGCCCGGTACCGGCGGCAGCCGGCGGCCCGCCGACCGGCGCCCAGCTGTTCGCCCTCGACCGGGCCGGGGCCCCGTACCTGTCGGGCGTGGCCCTGGGCCTGCTCGGCGACTACCAGGCCCTGAACCTGCCCGGCGTATTGGCCGCCCTCGACGCGCTGCGGGCCCAAGGCTTTGCCCTGCCCGAAGCCGCCGTGCGCCGCGGCCTGCGCGAGGTGGGGGCCCTGACGGGCCTGCGCGGGCGTTGGAGCATCCTCGGCCACCGCCCGCTGGTGGTGGCCGACACGGCCCACAACGAAGCGGGCTTGCGCCTGGTGGTGCAGCAGCTGCTGCGCGTGCCGCACCAGCGGCTGCACCTGGTCATCGGCACCGTGAACGACAAGGACGTAACCAAAATATTGCCTCTGCTGCCGGTGGAGGCCACTTACTACTTCTGCCAGGCCGACATTCCCCGGGCCTTGCCGGCCGACGAGCTGGCGGCCCTGGCCGCGGCGGCCGGCCGGCCGGGCCGGGCCTACGGCCCGGTGGCCGCCGCCGTGGCCGCCGCCCGCGCCGCCGCCGCGCCGGAGGACGTGGTGTTTATCGGCGGCAGCACTTTTGTGGTGGCCGAAGTAGATTTTAATGAAGAATGAGTCGTCAGGGGCGGCGCAGGATTGGCACTTGAACCAGCGTTGCGCCGATCTTTACAACACTTGTTCATTGCTGCTTAAAAAATGCCCCGCGTAAAACTTCACCGCTTCGCCGATAATGCCACCCGACCCGACATTATTGAGCCGGGCAAGCCCGAATTTGAAGCCTTAGGGGGCCGGTGGCAAACCGATTTCTTCCGCAACCACCACCCGCTGACCCTGGAAATGGGCTGCGGCAAGGGCGAGTACACCGTGGGCCTGGCCCAGCGCCACCCGCAGCGCAACTTCCTGGGCCTCGACATCAAGGGCGAGCGGTTGTGGTCGGGCAGCACCCGCGCGGCCGCCCTGGGCCTGGCCAACGTGGGCTTCGTGCGGGCCCGGGCCGAGGCCCTCACGGCGCAGTTTGCCCCCGGCGAGCTGGGCGAAATCTGGATTACGTTCCCCGACCCGCGGCCGCGCGACCGCGACATCAAGCGCCGCCTCACGGCACCGCGCTTCCTCAACCAATACGCCGAGCTGCTGGCCCCCGGGGCCCCGCTGCACCTCAAAACCGACAATGATGGATTGTTCGACTACACTTTGGAAATCCTGGCTGCCCGGCCGGGTGCGGTAGTGGACGCGCAGACCCGCGACCTTTACGCCGAGTCGGGCCCCGGCTTCGCCGAGGCCCAGGCCATCCAAACCAACTTCGAGGGCAAGTACCGCGCCGTGGGCGTACCCATCAAGTACGTGCGCTTCCGGCTGAGCTAGCGCAGTCTCAAATATTACGTGCCGGGCCGAAAATGAGAAAGCGACGAATGAAAAACCTAGCTCACAGGTTTTTCATTCGTCGCTTTTTCGTGGGTTTTCAAGGAGCGCGCCGGGCCGGAAATGGCCTTGGGCCGTGCGGGGCTACTGGATGTCGCGCAGGATGGTTTTAGCGTTGGCTACGTGGTCGGTGGCTTCGTTGAGGGAATTGAATACGTAGCGCACGCGCCCTTCGCCGTCGAGCACGTAGGTGACGCGGCCCGGCAGCAGGCCCAGTACGGCGCGGGGCACGGCGTACTTGCTGCGCAGCTGCCCGCCTTTGTCGCTGAGGAGCGGAAACGGCAGGTCGTACTTGGCGGTGAACTGGCGGTGCGAGCGTTCGGAGTCCGAGCTGATGCCGATAACTTCCGCGCCCAGGGCCGTAAAATCCTCGTACTGGTCGCGGAACGAGCAGGCCTCCTTGGTGCAGCCCGACGAGCCGTCTTTGGGGTAGAAGTAAAGCACGACGGGGTGGCCGCGGTGCTCGCTGAGCTTGAAGGTCGCGCCGGTGGTGGTCGGCAGGTAAAAGTCCGGGGCCAGGTCGCCCACGCGCAGGGCCCGGCCGAGGCCTTCATCCAAGCTCGGGGACAGGTGCACGCTGAGCTGGGGCTGGTTGGCCGCGACGTTCAGTACCAAGTCGTCGCAGCCGGCGTAGCCCGCTACCAGGGTGTTGAGGGTGCGGACGGGCAGGTCCAGGGCAAAGCTGCCCGTCGCGTCGGTGCTGACCACCTGGCTTGTGCCTTTCAGCAGCAGCGTGGCGCCCGGCAAGGGCTCGCCGTCGGGGTCAAACACCCGGCCCGTCAGGCGGTAGGTCGGGGCCGGGACCGAAGCCGGCGCGGGGGCCGGGGCGGCAGCGTTGCCCTGCATCGCCAGCAAAGCGGCGGGCGGGCGGGTTTTAACGGTTTGCGCCTGCCCGGTGAGGACGGTGGCCGAGGCAAGAACGAGGGCTAAAGAGTAATTCATGGGGGGCTGTAAGTCGGGCAAAATTACGTTCCCGGAGTACCGGCCAGTTTGCTGCCGCGGCCACCTGCCTGCCGAACATCTACTTTTCCCCCCTAAAATACCGGAATTACTAGGTGAAAGACGCTCATTGGCTGGGCAACGGTTTTGCCTTTCCGGCCGCGCCGCCGCGCGCCTGCTTTTTTTGGCGGGCCCCGGGTGCCGCGGCCCTTACTCCACCTCCTCCAGCGCCTCGAACAGTTCCTCCAGGCCGCCGAAGTCACGCAGGCCGGGCTTCAGCTCGTCGCCGCCCCGCAGCACAAGGCCGTAGGGCCGCACCGCGTCCACGAGGCCGGGCAGGTCGGCCACGGCAAAGTCGCCGCCCAGCCACAGCGGAAAACGCCGGGCCAGGGCCGCCAGCTGGTCCTGCCAGCCCACGAGGTCGGCCCCGGCGGGCAGCGTGACCAGCAGGGCCCCGCCGGCGGGGGCGAAGTCGGCGCTGCGCAGCTCGTGGGCCAGCTCGGGGTCAATCAACGCCTGGAGGGCGGTGATGAGGTCGGTTTCGCGCAGCACCGGGAAGGGCAGGGGCGGGTGCAGGCCGGGGATGAACAGGGGGGCGTCGTGCAGCAGCACCTGGTGCAGGCCGCAGGCCGTGGCCACGGCGATTAACTGCTCGGGGTCGGCATCGCCGAACTCGCCGATGAGGGCCACGCCCGCCACCCAGCCGGCCAGCTCCTGCACCGTGGCCGGGTCGATGGCCCCGGGCAGCTCGGGGTCGAGGGTGAAAACGAGGCCGGCGGCCCCCATGCCGGCGCAGTAGCGCGCGTCGGATAAGTTGTTGATGCCGCGGACGAGGACGGGGATGCGAAGGGCCATTTCTTTGAAGGGGAAGGATGCGAAGGAATGTGGCAGCTGCGGGAAATGATGCCGGGGCAAAGGTCGCACGGACAATTTTTCAGTTGCCTACGTCCTTCACATTTAAGCCTATTTTCACAGCTGCCACATTTCCCACATTTAAGCACATCTTATTATCTGCCGTACCTTTGCGTTTCGAACGGTAGCCAAACCATTCACCTTTCGGGTGCTGTTCAGAACTAAATGGAAAACAACCCCAAAGGCCGCGTGCTCGTGGCCATGAGCGGTGGCATCGACTCGTCGGTGGCCGCCGTGCTCCTGCACGAGCAGGGCTACGAAGTGGTCGGCATGACCATGAAAACCTGGGACTACGCCTCGGCGGGCGGGTCGAAAAAGGAAACCGGCTGCTGCTCCTTGGACAGCATCAACGACGCCCGGCAGATTGCCGTGGACCTGGGCTTCCCGCACTACATCATCGACATCCGGGAGGAGTTCGGCGATTTTGTCATCAACAACTTCACCGACGAGTACCTGGCCGGGCGCACGCCCAACCCCTGCGTGCTCTGCAACACCCACATCAAGTGGGACGCGCTGCTGCGCCGCGCCGACCAGCTCGGGTGCCAGTTCATCGCCACCGGCCACTACGCCCAGGTGCGGCAAGATGCGGCTACCGGCCGCTTCGTGGTCAGCAAAGGCCTGGACGACCACAAGGACCAGAGCTACGCGCTGTGGGGCGTGAGCCAGGCCAGCCTGGGCCGCACGCTGTTTCCGCTGGGCCAGCTGCGCAAAACCGCGATTTACGACGAGGCCCGCCGCCGCGGCTTCACCGCGCTGGTGAACAAGCCCGAGAGCTACGAAATCTGCTTCATCCCCGACAACGATTACCGGGGCTTCCTGCGCCGGCGCGTGCCGGGCCTGGAGGCCCGCGTGGCCGGCGGCCGCTTCGTGGACCGCCATGGGGCCGAGCTGGGCCGCCACGAGGGCTACCCGTTTTACACCATCGGGCAGCGCAAGGGGCTGGGCATCGCGCTGGGCTTCCCGGCCTACGTCACGGAAATTCGGCCCGACACCAATGAGGTGGTGCTGGGCAACTACGACGAGCTGGCCAGCACGGCCACCGTGGTGGGCCAGCTCAACCCCGGCAAGTACGCCACCCTGGAAGGGCGCGGCCTGGTGCCGGCCGTGGTGAAAGTGCGCTACAACCACGACGGGGCCCCCGCGTTCCTGGAAGAAGTGGCCGGTAAAATCCACGTGTATTTCGAGGAGCCCGTGCACGCCATCACGCCGGGCCAGGCGGCCGTGTTTTACGAAGGCGACGACGTGCTGGGCGGCGGCTGGATTGAGCGCCACGTCATCGGCGAATTTCCCGTACCTTTTGCCCTGGCGGCAAGTAAGTAACCGCGTAATTAAAAACGAGGCGTGAAGAACGAGGAATTCTCAAGGAGAAATCGGGGCCGATTATGGTTGTTGCCTCGTTTTTGCTTGAGAAATTTTCATTCATTGCCAACGCTCACCCATTGATATTGCCTGTCGTTTGGTTTTCAATTTGTTAGCCTATTATATTTTATGCGTTTGCTCTATACAATTATGGCCGCCGCCAGCACCGCCGGGGCCCTGCTGCTGGCCGGTTGCAGCAACAAGGACGCCGCCGCGCCCGACCTGGGCAACGACTACTACCCGGTGGTGGTGGGCACCTACCGCGCTTACCAGGTGAACGACACCGTGTGGGCCAACGCCGTGGCCGCGGTGCCCGCGCCCTACCAGGTGCGCGAGGCCATTACGGGCACGTACACCGACGCCGCCGGCCAGCTCGCCTACCGCGTGGAGCACGCCCGCCGCGCCACCGCCAGCGCCGCCTGGGCCCCCGACAGCACCTTTGCCCTGAGCGTGACCCCTAACGCCGTGGTGCTGAACCGCGGCAACCGGCGCACGGTGGAGGCCGTGTTTCCGGTGCGCGAAAACTACCTCTGGAACTTCAACGCCTACCAGGGCTTCAGCAGCATCACCCTGCCCCCGGCCGACACCGTGAACGCCCAGAACCGGCGCTACGACCGCGTGGGCCAGGCCCTGACTGTGCCTGTAGCCGGCGGCACCGCCCGCGCCTACGACGCCACCGCCACCGTGAGCGACGCCGGCGCGGCCGCCGCCGACGACCAGTGCAACCTGGTGGGCTACCAGCAGGTGCTGGCCCGCGGGGTGGGCCCCGTGCTACGCCGCCGCGTCAGCCTGAGCTTCCAGGTGCCCGGGGCCGGCGCTTGCGTGCGCAACGGCTACCGCGCCACCAGCGGGGCCGTGCACCGCGAAACCCTGATTGACGCCGGCAAGCTGTAGAAGCGATGGGTTGCTGGTTGGGGGCTTAGGGGTTAGTATTAATTGTTGAGTTGTTTCCGAACGATTAACGCCCGATCCTTCCAAAACAACCAACAATTTAACCACCAACAACAGAACAATTAATTCGAATTATATGCGTGCGTTTTGGTTGCGGGCCCTGGCCCTGGTGGGAGCGGTGCTGCTGGGCGAAATGGCCCCGGCAGTGGCCCAGGGCACGGTGCGCCGCCACCTGGTGTACTTCCGCGACAAGGCCGGTACGCCGTACCAGGTGGGCCAGCCGGCGGCGTTTTTGTCGGCCCGCGCCGTGGCGCGGCGGCAGCGCCAGGGCATCGCCGTCACTCCCCGCGACCTGCCGGTGAGCCCCGCCTACCTGGCCCAGGTGCGGGCCGTGGCCGGGGCCCAGGTTGTGTACCCGTCGCGCTGGCTAAACGCCGTGCTGGTGGCCTGCGACTCCGCCGTGCTGGCCCGTGTGCAGGCCCTGCCCGCCGTGCGCCAGGCCACCACCCTCAGCCGGGGCCCCCGCCCGGCGGTCCCGCCGGCCGCGCCCACGCTGGCCCAAACCGCCCAGCAAACCCTCGTGCTGGGCACGCGCCCCGACTACGGCAAAACCTTCGCCCAGGACCAGCTCATCGGGGCCGTGGCCATGCACGACGCCGGCTACCGGGGCGAAGGAATGCAAATTGCCGTCTTCGACGCCGGCTTTCCGGGGGCCGACGCCGTGGTGCCGCTGCAACCCGTGTTCGCCCAGCAGCGCGTGCTCGGCACCCGCAACTTCGTGGACGGCGGCCCGCAGGTGTACGTGCGCAACAGCCACGGCACCAACTGCTTCTCGCTGATTGGCGGCGAGCAGGCGGGCGTGTTCGTGGGCACGGCCCCGCGCGCTTCGTTCCACCTCTGCATCACCGAAGACGCCAACTCGGAGCGGCCGGTGGAGGAAGCCAACTGGCTGGCCGCCGCCGAATACGCCGACTCGGCGGGCGTGGACGTCATCAGCTCGTCGCTGGGCTACACCTCGTTCGACCCGCCCGCCGCGCCCCACACCTACGCCGACCTGGACGGGCGCACGGCCATCGGCTCGCAGGCCGCCGCCATCGCCGCCCGCGTGGGCATGCTGGTGGTGAGCGCCGCCGGCAACGAAGGGGCCAGCGCCTGGCACTACGTGTCGGTGCCGGCCGACGCCGACTCCATCATTTCCGTCGGGGCCGTCGATTCGCTGCGCCGCCACGCCAGCTTCAGCTCCTACGGGCCCACGGCCGACGGGCGCCTCAAGCCCACGCTCGCGGCCATGGGCGTGGCCAGCGCGGTGGTGACGGCGGCCGGGGCCGTGGTGCGCGGCAGCGGCACGTCCTACGCCTGCCCCGAGCTGGCGGGGCTGGCGGCGGGCCTCTGGCAGGCCCACCCGCGGCTGTCGGCCCAGCAAATCATTTTGGCCCTCACCCGCACCGCCTCGCAGGCCACCGCCCCCGACAACGTGCTGGGCTACGGCGTCCCCGACTTTGCGGCGGCCGACGCCTACGCCGCCACCCTGGTGCCGCCCGTGCCGCTGGGCCCGCCGCCCGCTCGCGTGCAGCTCTACCCCAACCCCACGCGCACCGGCCAGCTGCTGCTCGTGCTGCCCGCCGAATTGCAGGGCCAGGCCCTGGAAGTGCGCATCATCGACGCCCGCGGGGCCGTGGTGCGCCGCCAGGCGGTGGCCCCGGCCGGGCCCCAGGAAATCAGCGTTTCCGCCGGGGCGCTGGCCAAGGGCACTTACCTGTGCGAGGTGAGCGGGGGCGGCCAAAAGCAGGTGGTGCGCTTCGTGCAGCAGTAGGCCATCGAACGACAAGGCAGCAACGGTGGCGCGGCAATGGCGCGGCCGGGCAACGCCGCGGGCCCCGCCCGCGTCATTGCCGCCCGCGGCGGGCCGGGGCCCCGCGCCAACCGCCTGCCCAACTTTACTGCATGAACACCGGCCGAATCAGGTTTTCAAAGGTGAAAATCTCGTCCCACTTGGCCTGGGTGAGGAGCCCGCGCTCGGTTACGGCGATGTCGTGCACCGACTTGCCGGTGGCCAGGGCCTCTTTGGCGAGGCCGGCGCTGGCCTCGTAGCCCAGCACGGGGTTGAGCTGCGTGACGATGCCGATGCTGTTGTACACCAGGGCGGCGGCGTGCGCGGCGTTGGCCGTGATGCCGGCCACGCACTTCTCGCGCAGCGTGTCGCAGGCGTTGGTCATGTACGAAATGGAGGTGAACAGGGCGAAGGAAATCACCGGCTCCATCACGTTGAGCTGCAGCTGGCCCGCCTCGGCGGCCATCGTCACCGTGAGGTCGGCCCCGATGACGTAGAAGGCCGTTTGGTTCACCACCTCGGGCACCACCGGGTTCACCTTGCCGGGCATGATGCTGGAGCCTGGCTGCAAGGCCGGCAGGTTCAGCTCGTTGAAGCCGCAGCGGGGGCCCGAGCTGAGCAGCCGCAGGTCGTTGCAGATCTTGCTCAGCTTCACCGCCGTGCGCTTCAGCACGCCCGAGAGCTGCACGTAGGCCCCCGTGTCGTAGGTGGCCTCGATGAGGTCGCCGGCCAGCAGCAGGTCCAGGCCCGTCACGGCCCGCAGGTGCTGCGTGACGAGGCCCGCGTAGCCGGGCGGCGTGTTCACGCCGGTGCCGATGGCGGTGGCCCCCATGTTGATTTCGCAGATGAGCCGGCGCGAGTCGTCGATGCGCAGCAGCTCCTCGCGCAGGTTGGTGGCGAAGGCGCGGAACTCGTCGCCCAGGCTCATCGGCACGGCGTCCTGGAGCTGGGTGCGGCCCATCTTCAGCACGTTGCGAAACTCCTCGCCCTTGGCGGCGAAGGCCTCGGCGAGGCGGGCGAGGGCCTCGCGGTAGCCCACGAGCTTGTTGTTGAGGGCGATGCGGAAGGCGGTGGGGTAGGCGTCGTTGGTGCTCTGCGAGCGGTTTACGTGGTCGTTGGGGTGGCAGTACTGGTAGGCCCCCTTGGGGTGGCCCAGCGCCTCCAGGGCCACGTTGGCAATCACCTCGTTGGCGTTCATGTTCACCGACGTGCCGGCCCCGCCCTGGATCATGTCGGTGCGGAACTGGTCGTTGAACGCGCCGCTGGCCACCCGGTCGCAGGCGGCTACGATGGCGTCGGCAATGCCGGCGTCGAGCACGCCCAGCTCCTTGTTGGCCAGCGCGGCCCCTTTTTTCACGAAGGCCAGGGCCTGCACAAACAGCGGCTCCGACTGGATGGGGATGCCCGTGATGCGGAAGTTTTCCAGGGCCCGCAGCGTCTGGATGCCGTAGTACACGTCGTTGGGCAGGCTGCGCTCGCCCAGAAAATCGTGCTCGATGCGGTTGGTGCTCATGCTGGGAAGGGGAGGAGAGAAGAAAAGGGAACGGTAGCGCTTCTACGCAAAACCCGCCCGGACCGCCCGCTTTGGCCCGGGCGGGCCCCGCCGGGCCACCCGGGCCAGGGCCTCGGCTTCCCTGTGGCCAAAAATATTAGCCAAGGGGCCTCGATTACTAATATTAGTAAGAAAATAAAGCCCTAAATTAGCGCCGCCGCGCACTAATGGCGGCACTTACCGGTTAGTAAATCGTACCAAAACCCGCGTGTTATGCTGCAAATGATGATTACCAAGCGCATTGGCCGCCGCCAGTTTCACTTCACCGTGCAGGGCAGCAACTTCCACGAAACCGTGGCCGAGTACGACCGCCTGAGCTTCCCCGACGTGGCCGCCTGCGGCCTCTGCGGCTCCGACAACCTCGACCTGACCAGCCGCGTGGCCCAGGGCAAGTTCAAGTACACCTCCATAAAGTGTTTGAGCTGCCGCGGCGACCTCACCTTTGGCAAGAACAAAGACGACGAGCAGAGCTACTTCCTGCGCAAGAAGGACAGCGGCGAACTAGACTGGCGCGCCTACGAAAAAGCCGTCGAGAAGGCTTAGGAGCAGATTTTGTTAAAATAAAGGCCGTCAAGCTCAGCTTGACGGCCTTTTTGCATCGATGAATGCTCTCTTAATCCAGCAGCGCGGCCACGGCTTCGGCCACCCGTTCGCCGTCCATGGCGGCGCTCACGATGCCGCCGGCGTAGCCCGCGCCCTCCCCGCACGGAAACAGGCCCCGCACCACCGGGTGCTGCAAGGTGTGCTGGTCGCGCGGGATGCGCACCGGCGACGAGGTGCGGCTTTCCACGCCCACGATTTGGGCGGCGTTGGTGGCGTAGCCGGGTATTTTGCGGCCGAAGCTGGCGAAGCCCTGGCGCAGGCGCTCGGCCAGCGGGGCCCCCAGCACGTCGTCCATGCGCACCGGCACCAGGCCGGGCTGGTAGGAGGTTTCGAGCAGCTGGATGGAGGGTTTGTTCTTCAGAAAATCGCCCAGCAGCTGGGCCGGGGCCCGCTGGGTGCCGCCGGCCGCCTGGCAGGCCCGCTGCTCCAGCGCCTGCTGGAAGCGCAGGCCGGCCAGGGCCCCGTGCTGCGCCACGTCGAGGTCCTCTAATTCCACGGCCGCCACGATGCCCGAGTTGGCAAAGCGCGAGTCGCGGCGGCTGGGGCTCATGCCGTTCACCACCACCTCGCCGGGGGCCGTGGCCGCGGGCACGATGAAGCCGCCCGGGCACATGCAAAACGAAAACACGCCCCGCTGGCGGCCCTGCACCTCGGTTTGCTGCACCAGGGCGTAGGAGGCGGCCGGCAGCAGCCCGCGCGCGGGCCGGCGGTACTGGGCGCGGTCAATCAGCTCCTGGGGGTGCTCCACGCGCACGCCCAGGGCGAAGGGCTTGGCCTCGATGAGCACCCCGCGCCGGTGCAGCAGCTCGTAAATGTCGCGGGCCGAGTGGCCGGTGGCCAGCACCGTGGCGTCGGCCGTCAGGGCCGCGCCGTCGGCCAGCACCACGCCGCGCAGCCGGTTGTTTTCCAGGATAAAATCCGTCACCCGGGCCCCGAAGCGCACCTCGCCGCCCGCGCCGGTGATGGCCTCGCGCAGGGCCTGCACCACGGCGGGCAGCTTGTTGGTGCCGATGTGGGGGTGGGCGTCGACCAGGATGTCGGGCGTGGCCCCGTGCTGCACCAGGCGGCGCAGCACCCGGCCCACGTCGCCGCGCTTGGTGGCGCGGGTGTAAAGCTTGCCGTCGGAATAGGTGCCCGCCCCGCCCTCGCCGAAGCAGTAGTTCGAGTCGGGGTCCACGGTCTGCTCTTTGTTGAGGGCGGCCAGGTCGCGGCGGCGGGCCCGCACGTCTTTGCCGCGCTCCAGCACGACGGGTTTAAGGCCCAGCTCGATGCAGCGCAGGGCGGCGAACAGCCCCGCCGGCCCGGCCCCCACGACGAGCACCGTGCGCCGGGCCTGGGCCACGCCCGGGTAACGAAACCAGGGCCCGAACAGCTCCGCCGGCGGGGCCCCGCGGTACACGTCGGCCCGCAGGCGCACCAGCGGCTGCCGCCCCCGCGCGTCAATCGAGCGCTTGCGCAAATGCACGAAATCGGCCTCGCCGGGCCGCAGGCCGGCCTGCCGCAGGATGGCCTCGTAGCGGGCAAACTCGTCAAAGGCCACCTCGGGCGGCAGCAGTATTTCCAGTTCTTGCTTCATGTGGCGGGGGCGGAAGGTAGTTATCCTTCGGCCCGCAAAGGTCGGCACGGACAGCGGGTTTTGGCCGGTGCCACGTCAATCCGCACGCGAAACGTGTTACACGCAAAATGAACAGCCTCTACACCGCCGTTCAATGGTCGTTAAGCGCGCCACTTCGGGGGGGTGCGGGTGAAGTCGCGCTACCACGACGGCACTGTGCCCCACTGCACGCGCGCCGCTGCTAATTGCGGTGGGCTACGCACATGAGCGTCAGGGCGCTGTCGTCGGAGCCAGGGTTACGGCCCGAGAGCAGGTTGCCCAGCCGGTATTTTAGCTCGGCTTTTCCTTTGCGCCCTTGCAGCACCTCCGCGCCCAGTTCGTGGTTGTGGGGGTACACCGCCACTTCAAAGCCCATTGGCTGCAACGTGCCTTGGAACATCTCCTTCGTTACCCCGTGCCCCGGCTTGTGGTGCAGCTCGCAAGCCAGCCCCCATTGCTGCTGGCTGTCGGTTTTGTGGAAGCCGCGGCCCGTGAGCTTGTACAGAATAAGCCGCCCGTCCCAAAGCAGCTTGGCCATTCCCTTGTAGTCCCAGGCGCTGCGCTGCGGGTCGTGGTCGGTCACGAGCAAGCCCCCGGGCTTCACCAGGCGGGCCGCTTCGGCGAGCACCGCCGCCATGTCTTCGCAGTGGTGCAGGGCCGCGTTGAGCACCACGATGTCGGCAAAGCCCGACACGAAGGGCAGCGACGTTGCGTCGGCGAGCACGGTAGTGTAGCCCAGCTGCTTGGCCAACTCCAACGAGCCGGGCGCTACGTCGACGCCGATGAGCAGCTTGGGTTTGCCCTGGAGGGTAGCAAATACGTTGCCCGGCCCGCAACCGATGTCCACCACCACTTTGTCGGTCCAGTCGCCCAACGCCGCCTGCCACCGGCTGCGAAACGACTCGCTCCGGTGGCAGTAGGTGAGGTATTCCTGCGCCCACTCCGGGTGGTTGAAATAGTACGCATTGGCCCGCAAGCCTTCGGAGGCAGAACGGATGGGTATTTCCACGTAATGTTCTTGCACTTGCACGTCGGCGTCCGAACGCAGAAACGGAGTAATTTTTGAAAGCATGAGATTTGAATTAAGAAGAAAAACAATACTTAACCAGCCTTATCCCCCAGACCTACTTATAGTATGATACTTACCGAAGTAATTGTTGAGGTTAATTATTTCTACCTAAGTAGATATTTGTAAATATATAACTTTAACTTAATAAATTAAAATTTTCTTTTGTTTAATTATTCGTTTGTATGTGTTTATTGCCATGATGCTGTTTAGAAAATTGCTAAAATTTCCTACATTATTTCTATTATTGGTTGCAAGCTCCTGGGTCAGTAGCGTTGGTGCGCAAACTTATTACTTGCATTCCTTCGACGGGGCTTCTGTGCAGGTGCGAGTAATGCCGCGACCCTCCGTTAACGCATTAGCAATTATTTGCTCACTGGATACAGTGTTTCTATACGATTGCTGGGCTCTTGACCAGGTTAAGGCGGTAGGCCAACGGTTTTTGCAGGTTGCCTACGCCGTTCGGGCCGGGTCTAACGAAGGACTGGGGAACACGGTCCTGTTCTGCGTCGATAAAGGCAAGTTGCAGCAGGCGCTGAAAGCGAGAACCTTTCGCAGCTACGACGTGAGAAACCTAACCCATGTACTCGGCAACCCGGACGAATACGAGCTGTTTGAAGCACGACTATTCCTCTTGGGCACCAATGCGAATAATTACCAGGTCAAATTCATCATTCACGACGAAAGCCGTTCCCAGAGTGCCCCTGCTACCAATCATACCACCGCCAAGCAATTAATTACGGGCTTTGACCCGGCCCGCCAAATCTTTTCCAGTGCCCAGAAAAAAATCGCCGGACCTTTTTATGTTACTGACCCGAAAACGAAACAAATAATTAAGCTGAGCACTAAGGAAAAGGTACCGTTTATAGCTTTGGATAACACCCCGTACTGTTTTATTAAAGGGAAATGGTACGAGGAAGCCAGCACCGGAAAGCAGCAGAAATAATTTCAGGAATTGGGTGAAAAGTTGTTTCTTACCTCAGTTGATCTTTTAGTGCAATTCGTAAAGATGAGTTAGCAGCAGTGGGGTGGGCGGAAGCAGTTCGAAAGCTTGTTCACTAGGCAGGCGGCCGCGCTTATCGCCGTTGGAGTCAACGCCCCGAACCAACGGCCAACCTTATATCTTGCGGGCGTATTCACCCCATCCCCCAGCACCATGTTCGTTCGTTCGTTTGCCCCGGCCCTGGCCGCCCTGCTCCTCGTTGCCGCCGCCGCGCGGGCCCAGGACAAAATGCCGGAAGACAAGTCCAAGCGGCCCAGCCCGCCGGCCACCGCCAGCGCCGTGGTAAACGGCACCACCGTCACCATCGACTACAGCCGGCCCTCGCTGAAGGGCCGCAAGGCGTTCGGCGAGCTGGAGCCCTACGGCAAGGTGTGGCGCACGGGGGCCAACGAGGCCACCACGTTCACGGTGGACAAGGCCGTGAAAATCGACGGCAAGCCGCTGCCCGCCGGCAAGTACGGCCTGTTCACCATCCCCACCGCCACCACCTGGACGGTCGTTTTCAGCAAGGTGCCCAATCAGTGGGGCGCCTTCAAGTACAACGCGGCCGACGACGCGCTGCGCGTCACGGTGCCGGCCAAAAAGCTCGCCGCCCCGGTCGAGCTGTTCGAAATCGCCGTGGCCAAAACCGGCACCGTGGCCCTGAAGTGGGACACGACCGAGGTAGATTTCACGGTGAAGTAGGGGCCCCGGCCGTTCTTATCTGGTGCCACGAAAAGCGCCGGCCCGCAGCGGGCCGGCGCTTTTTATTTGCCCGCACGGGGCCCCGTCGGGCGTGGTCCGCAATTAGCGGACGGTCACGGTATCGGTCAGAAACGCGGTGCCGTCGGTGGTGCTCGTGAATTTTATCAGGTATTTACCGGCCTGCTTGGCCGTGAAGTAGTACGACAGGGCCCGGGGCGCGGCCGTTTCGCCGGTGCAGGCGCACTTGGCGTAGTAGCCCACCGGCCGCACAAACAGGGTGGTGCTGCCCGCGCCCGCCGGGGTTTCCTGGAACTGGCGCAGCTCGATGCAGCTGGGCGTGCCCAGGGCCACGGTGGTTTTGATTTCCAGCGGCACCCCGGCCTGTCCCGCGCCCTTCGTGGGCGCGGTGACGACGGCCGCAAAAAACTCGTTTTCGGCGCAGGCGTCGTCGTTTTTTTTGCAGCCGGCCAGTTGCCCGGCCACAGTCAGGGCGAGGAGGAACAGGGCCCCGCGGGTAAGAATTGCGTTCATGTAGGGAATTAGATAATAATTCGTTTATCACAAGCCAGTAGGGACTTGCTTAGCTACAAGAATAGCACGGTTTCGGGCAGGAACCCTACTTTTCGATTTCCGCCAGCGTACTTTCCACCCAGCCCTTGCCCCAGTCTTCCAGCTCCTGGGGGCTCCACAGCTCGGGGTAGAAGATGCGGCGCTGGAACTTGGGGGGCAGGTAGCTGCGCCAGTTGGTGCCGCCGGTAGCGGGCACGTCGGTGGGGTCGCGCTGGAGGTAGCGCACGGCCGACTTGAAGTGCATCAGCGGCCAGTTCACGTTCACGCTCACGTCGAGCTGGCGCAGGGCCCGCACCAGGCGGGGGTGGCGCTGCTCGGCGGCGGGCAGGCGCTGCACCACGGCCCACACGTTGCGCTGCTCGTAGGCCTGGGCGTGGGCCACGAGCTGGGCCGTGTACTTGCGCTCGAACTCCACCAGGGTCAGGGCCTTGGCCCCGGTTTCTTCCACGGTGGCCCCGGCTTTCCAGTAGATGCAGCCGAAGAGCTGCTGGTGGTCGGGGCTCTGGCCCAGGGCCAGGCGCTGCTCCGCGTCGGTGAGGTGTTCGAGGGCCGTGCTGGCGATTTCAATCAGGCGGTACTGCACGCTTTGGAAGCCCGAGGCGGGCAGCAGGGCCATGCGGAACTGCAGAAACTGCTGCTTGTCCATGCCGTCCACCATCACGTCGAACGAGGCAATCAGGTTCTCAAAGTAGCGGTTCACGCGGCCCACGCGCAGCACCACTTCGCCCAGCGTGGGCGCTTCCAGGGCCCCCAGCTGCTCGTACTCGCAGAGGCAGAGTTTGAAGTAAAGCTCCGTAATCTGGTGGTACATGATGAAGATGCGCTCGTCGGGCAGCTTCGTGAGCGGGCGCTGGAGCGAGAGCAGCGTGTCCAGCTCGATGTAGTCCCAGTAGTTGACGTAGTCGGCGCGGTAGAGGCCTTCGAGGTAGGCGGCGAGGTCCTGGCCGTCGGCGGTGTATTTTTCCTGCAAGCGCCGGAGCTGGGCCAGCACGGCGAGCGGGAATTCTTCAGGGGCGGGCGGAACCACGGGCATAGCAAGGAGCAAACAAGCGAAGCGCAAAAATACCCCGCGCCCGGGTTTGGGGCGGGCGGCGGGCGGCAGCTTTGCCCCAAACCAACGCCCGCGCAGGCCGGGGGCGGGGGCGCGGCGCGGGTACGGCCGCTGGGCCCTACTTTTGGCGTTGCCATGGCAGAAAAATCCAGCATCTTCGACATGATCGGGCCGGTGATGATCGGGCCCAGCTCGTCGCACACGGCGGGCGTGGTGCGCATCGCGCGGGCCGCCATCCGCATCCTGGGGGCCGTGCCCACCGAGGCCCTCGTCACGTTTTACAACTCGTTTGCCCGCACCTACGAGGGCCACGGCTCCGACCGCGCCCTCGTGGCCGGGCTGCTCGGCTACGCCCCCGACGACGCCCGCATCCGCACGGCCTTCGAGCACGCGGCCGCGGCCGGGCTCCGCTACACGTTTCAGAGCGTGGGCAACGCCTCCACCATGCACCCCAACACCCTCAAGCTCAACCTGCTCGATGGGGCCACCGGCCGCCGGGTGGAGGTGGTGGGCCAGAGCCGGGGCGGCGGCGTGGTGCGCATCGTGGAAGTGGACGGCTTCCCGGCCGATTTTTCGGGCAGCCTGCACACGCTCATCGTCGACGCCCGCGACGAGCCGGGCTCCATCGCCTTCATCGCTTCGGTTATTGCCCACGACGAGTGCAACATCGCCACCATGTTCGTGAGCCGCAAGGGCAAGCACGCCGTGGCCCGGCAGTTCATCGAGACGGACAGCCCCGTGCAGGAACTGACCCTGGCCTACCTGCGGGCGCTGCGCTGGGTGCAGCACATCACCTACATCCCCACGCTGGAATAGCCGGCCCCGCGCCTGCCCCCGGCGGCCGCAGCCGCGGGGCCGCCAAATTTGTTCCGACTAAAGTATCCCGGCCCGTAATGCGTCGGCCCCCGGGCCGACGCCCCCGCGGCCCCGGCGTTGTTTCCACCCCCCCCTTAGCTTTTGTAGCCTGCGATGAAGAGTTTCCACTTGCGCCGGGCCCCGGGCCCGCTGGCCTGGCTGCTGGGCGCGGCGCTGCTGCCGGCCGGCCCCGCCCGGGCCCAGCAGCCGGGCGCGGCCCCGGCGGTGCTGGGCACCACGCCCCCGGCCGCCCCGGTGCCCACCGGGCCCTGGACGCTGCAAGCGGCCGTGGACTACGCCGTGGCCCACAACCTCGACGTGGGCCAGTCCGTGCTCTCGGCCCGCACCAGCAAAACCTACCTTCAGCAGAGCAAGGCGGCGCTGCTGCCCTCGGCCAACCTCAACGGCAGCCAGGTGTGGAACTACGGCACCAACGTGAACCCGCTCACCTACGAGTTCCAGAGCCAGACCATCCGCTCGAACAACTTCAGCGCCGTGTCGCAGGTGGTGCTCTACCAGGGCTTCCAGCTGCGCAACACCGTGAAGCGCAACGCCCTGGACTACGCGGCCACGCTCGGCGACATCGAGAAGGCCCGCAACGACCTGTCGCTGAACGTGGCCTCGCAGTACCTGCAGCTGCTGCTTTCCGAGGAGCTGATTCGCTCGAACCAGACGCGCGTGGCCAGCAGCCAGGCCCAGGTGGACCGCACCCAAATCCTGCTCAAGGCGGGCAGCGTGGCCGAAAGCAACCTGCTCGACAGCCAGTCGCAGCTGGCCTCCGACGAGCTGAACGTGGTGACGGCCACCAACCAGCGCGACATTGCCCGCCTGAACCTGACGCAGCTCATGAACCTGCCGCCGGCCGCGGCGGCCGCCTTCGTGGCCGACGTGCCCGCCCTGCCCGACCCCGACGACGAAGCCCTGCTGGCCCTGAACGTGGAGGACACCTACCAGACGGCCGCCGCCCGGCTGCCCGAAATCCGGGCCGCCGAGCTGCGCGTGCAAAGCGCGGGCCGCAGCCTCGACCTGGCCCGCGGGGCCTACTACCCGCGCCTGCTGCTGGGGGGCTCGGTGCAAACCGGCTTCTCGTCGTCGGCCACCGCCCGGCAGATTACCGGCGACTCGACCGTGACGGCCCTGCCCGTGTACCAGTACAACCCCGCCAACCCCGGCCGGCCCACGCTCACCAACTTCGCGGCCATCGTGGCCCAGCCGTCGGTCAATTACCTGCCCAAGGGCTTCTTCAACCAGCTCAACGACAACATCGGTCGCACCATCCAATTCTCGGTGAGCGTGCCCATTCTCAACGGCTTGCAGGTGCGCAACAACGTGCAGCGGGCCCTCATCAACGAGGACGTGGCCCGGCTGCGGGCCGACCAGGCCCGCCTCACGCTGCGCCAAAGCATCGAGCAGGCCAACGCCGACGCCCGCGCCGCCCAGCTCCAGTACATCTTTGCCAAGCGCCAAGTGACGGCCCTCACCACGTCGCAGCGCAACGCCGAAATCCGCTTCAACAACGGCCTGCTCAACGGCACAGACTTCAACATCGCCAAAAACAACCTCACCGCGGCCGAGTCCAACCGCCTGCAGGCCAAGTACACCTTCATCTTCCGCCGCAAGGTGCTCGACTTTTACCTGGGCAAGCCGCTCACGTTGTAATGAGCTGTTAGCTACTGGCTGTTAGCTGTTAGCCGAAGTTCAAAGAAAATTTCATTGCCTTTCATTGCCATTAAAGAGCTAACAGCTAACAGCCAGTAGCTAACAGCTAAAAAATATGAACAACAACCGTTTACTCTACACCCTGCTGGCCGTTGTATTCGTGCTGATTGGCGGCTTTGTGGTGGCCAAAAAGCAGGGCTGGGTGGGCAAGCCCGCCGGCACCGAGGTGCTGGTGGCAAAGGCCGGCCCGGCCAACATCACCGAAAAAGTGAGCGCCTCGGGCAAGGTGCAGCCCGAAACGGAAGTGAAAATCTCGCCCGACGTGTCGGGCGAAATCACCGAATTGTACGTCCAGGAAGGCGATTCGGTAAAAAAAGGCCAGCTGCTGCTGCGCATCCGCCCCGACAACTACCAGGCCCAGGTGAACCTGCAAAGCGCCCAGGTGGGCACCCAGCGCGCCAACGTGGGCCAGGCCGACGCCCGCTTGCAGCAGCTCATTGCCAGCGCCAAGCAAACCGAGCTGACCTACCGCCGCAACGCCTCGCTCTTCAAGCAGAAGGTGATTGCGCAGGCCGACTACGAGGCCAGCCAGGCCGCCTACAACGCCTCGCAGGAAGAAATCAACTCGGCCCGCCAGTCCATCCGCGCCGCCCAGAGCACCGTGACGGCCGCCTCGGCCTCGCTCGAAGAAGCCCGCAAAAACCTGAACAAGACCACGATCTACGCCCCGGTGAGCGGCACGGTGAGCAAGCTCAACGTGAAGAAGGGCGAGCGGGTAGTGGGCACCACCCAGATGGCGGGCACCGAAATCATGCGCATCGCCAACCTCAACAACATGGAGGTGCGCGTGAGCGTGAACGAGAACGAGGTGACCAACGTGAACCTGGGCGACTCGGCCGAGGTGGACGTGGACGCTTATTCGAGCCGCAACGAGAAGTTTCGGGGCCTCGTCACCAACATCGCCAACACGGCCAAGGACGCGCTGACGGCCGAGGCCGTGACCGAGTTCGAGGTGCGCATCCGGCTGCTGCCCGAGAGCTACCGCCACCTCGTGCGCGTGGTGAAGGGCCAGACCCTCGTGCCCTTCCGCCCGGGCATGACGGCCTCGGTGGACATCATCACCGAGCGCAAGCCGCAGGTGCTCAGCGTGCCGCTCATCGCCGTGACCACCCGCTCCGACTCGGCCGTGGCCAAAACCGACGCCCCGACGGGCGGCGGGGGCCCCGGCGGCCGCCGCGGCGGCACGGCCACCGTGGTGGCCCCCAGCGGGGCCCCCGCCAAGCCCGCCATCCAGGAAGTGGTGTTCGTGGTGAAGGACGGCCGGGCCGTGCTCACGCCGGTGAAAACGGGCATCACCGACTCGAAGAACATTGAAATCCTGAGCGGCCTGGCCGCCGGCACGCCCGTGGTCACGGGCCCCTTCCGGGCCGTGGCCAAAGAACTGAAGGACGGCGGCCCGGTGGTCGTGAAAGACGCCAAAACGCTGAGCAAAGAGGCCCTGGCCGAGCCCAAGCCTTAAGGTTAATGGTTGAATTGTTGTATTGCTAAATGGTTGACAGTCGGGTGCTGAAAGCTGATTATCAATTACGATTGAATCACAAAACAGCCTATTTTGGTCAATCTCGGACGAGTCAATAGTTCAACCACTTAACAATTCAACAACCAACAATTCACTTCTCCGTTGGAAAAAATTGCCATGCTCGGCGGCGGCTCCTGGGCCACCGCCCTCACCAAAATATTGAGCGAAAACGGGGCCCGCGTCGATTGGTGGCTGCGCGCCAAAGACGACGTGCAGCACCTGCTGCGCACCCGCCACAACCCGCGCTACCTCTCGGCCGTGCAGTTCGACCTGGATTTGGTGCACCCGGCCACCGACCTGGCCGACGTGGTGGAGGAGGCCGACTGGGTGGTGCTGGCCGTGCCCGCCGCCTTCGTGCAGCCCGTGCTCGACAAGCTCGACCGCGACGCGCTGAAGCACAAAAAGGTCGTTTCCGCCATCAAGGGCATGCTGCCCGGCAAGAACCAGCTCGTGACCGACTACGTGGCCGAGCGGTTCCGGCTGCCGCGTACGCAGCTCGGCGTAATTGCCGGGCCCTGCCACGCCGAGGAGGTGGCCCTCGAAAAGCAGAGCTACCTCACCATCGGCTCGCCCGACGCGGGCCTGGCGCTGGCCTTCTGCGAGCTGCTGCGCAACCGCTACGTGCGGGCCCACCCCGCCCTGGACCTCGACGGCATCGAGTACTGCGCCGTGATGAAAAACATCATCGCCCTCACCGGCGGCATCGCGCACGGCGTGGGCTACGGCGACAATTTCCTGGCCGTGCTGGTGAGCAACGCGGTGCAGGAAATCCGCCGCTTCCTGCAAGCCGTCAGCCCCTTGCAGCGCGACCTTTCGGCCTCCGCCTACCTCGGCGATTTGCTGGTGACGGCCTACTCGCAGTTCTCGCGCAACCGCACCTTCGGCGGCATGGTGGGCCGCGGCTACTCCGTCAAATCCGCGCAGCTCGAGATGAACATGGTGGCCGAGGGCTACTACGCCGTCAAGTCCATCCACGAAATCAACCTCAAGCTCAAAGTGCCCATGCCCATCACCGCCGCCGCTTACCGCGTGCTCTACGAAAAGGTGTCCCCGCAGGTGGAAATGGAATTGCTGAAGGAGCAGCTGCGGTGAGTATAGCTCGGAATTCGCATGACTATTCTCCTGGATATTGACGGTGTTTTAGTGACTACTCCTGTCTGGCGGGCAGTAGAGCTACACGGGGATGGTTTCATGGAATTTAACGGGCGGGCAGCAAAAAATCTGGCTGATATTCTGGATGAAACCGGCGCGGACATCATTTTGACGAGCACTCACAGAATAAGCTACTCGGTTGAAGAATGGAAGGTGTTGCTGATGACACGAGGTATTAAACCTACTGCGTTAGCAAAAATCAATGGTTTGGTTGCGCTGGACGCTATGCGAGACAGAGCCGCTGAAATTGAAGCATGGGTCAACGGGCCTGGGGTCGGTAAGAACTATGTCATCATCGATGACGACTTGTCAATTAACCGCTTGTCAAGCGTCATAAAAAACAGATTTGTTCTGACAAAGCCCATGATTGGCTTAGACGAAGCCGCAGCTTTGAAGGCATTAAATATTTTGCGTAACGGGTTTAAATAACAGGCCTGGCTGACTCAACCAAAACCATCATTACCCCCAATCCGTTACCTTCGCAATAGTCAAAAAATAAGGGGCCGGGCCTAAAGCCTAACCCCTTACCAACTACCGGAGTAGGTAAGTGACGAGCAGCACGGCCAAGGCCTTCGCTGCGCCACTTGCAAACCCCACCAGCTCAGCTTTTCCAACTGCCTGTAGTAGTTTTGTCGCGTTGTCCCGTTTTATTGGAGTGAAGTGAAGGGTTCCGCATAAACCCCCGCTTCAGAAACCCCGTCTGTTCTAGCAGCCGGGGTTTCCCTTTTTCAAGGGCTACCGTGGCCGGGGGACATACCAACGTGCTTGCGGCAAAGGTAGGCGCGGGGCCCGGCCGCCTCGCCGCTACTTTTGCCGCATGACCAACTGGCTGCCCCTGGCGCTGCTCACGGCCCTGTGCCTGGCGCTCTACAACTTCTTCATCAAGCTGGCGGCCCAGCACCTGCCGCCCGCCGCGGGGGCCGTGGTGCTGCAACTGGTGGCCGCTGCCCTGGGCAGCGCGTGGCTGCTGCGCCTGAAGCTGCAAGGGCCGCCGCTGCCCCTGAGCGGCCGGGGCCTGGGGCTGGCGGCATTGGCCGGGCTGGCCGTGGGCGTGGCCGAAATTCTGACGTTCGTGGTGTTCCGGCGCGGGGTGCCGGCCGCCGTGGGCACGCCCGTGATTGTGGGCGGCTCGGTGCTGCTCACGGCCCTGCTGGGGTGGGCGGTGCTGCGCGAAAGCCTGGGTTGGCCGCAGGTGGCGGGCCTGGGGCTGGTGGTGGCGGGCATCGCGCTGCTGGCGCGGGGGCAGTAGCCCGGGCGCGGCTACGGTTGATTTAGTCGAACGCCGGGTCGTGGCCGATGAGCCGGCCCGGGGCGGGCAGCGCGTAAATTTCGTCCACCCCGTCGCGGTAGGCGGGGCGGGCGGGCAGGGGCGGGCGGTAGGGGCCCTGGTAGGCGGGCGGCACCACCACGTAGCGGTAGCGCACCCCGGGCTGAGCGCTGGTGTCGAACTGCCAGCGGCGGCCGGGCGTGCGGTAGTGGGCCAAAAACAGGTAGTGCAGCGACGACTCGTTGACGCCCACCAGCACCCGGCCCGGGGGCTGCCCTTCGAGCCAGGCAAAGGAACGCCAGATGGCCCCCACGTACTGGCGGTTGCCGCGCACCAGGCCAACCATCGTGTAGGCTTGGTAGGCCACGAACAGCGCCAGGCCCAGGCCGGCCACCCGGGGGGGCCAGCGCCCCGGGCGGGTCCGCAGCCCGGCATCCACCACCAGGCCCACCAGCGCGAAAAAATACAGGGCCTTGTAAAGCAGCACCCGCTCGGGCGGCAGTACCCGCTGCACCGCCAGCAGCGCGTAGGGCAGCAGCACGAACCACAGCGCCGGCGGCCCCAGGCGGTGCACCGCCGCCCGCAGGTCGGGCGCCAGGCCGGCCTGCCCCCGGGCCCGCCACAGCCACCCAAACGCCCCGAGCCCGGCCAGGAACAGCAGGGCCCCCACGGTGCGCTGCCCGGCCAGCGTGCCCTCGGTGAACCAGGCGAAGGCCGGCAGCTCCCGCACCATTTCCGGCCAGGGGCGCGGGGCCACGTAGCCGTTGGCCAGCAGCCGGCGCCAGCCCGAGAGCAGCAGCAGCGGGGCGTAGAGCAGGGCCGCCCCCGCCCCGACGCCCGCCGCCACCGCCGCGGTGCGGCCCAGGCCGGCCCAGTCGCGCCGCCGCAGGTACACCAGCCCCAGGTAGCTGCCGGCCGAGGCCACCACGTAGGCAAACGACGGCAGCGTGTAGCAGCCCAGCACGCCGCTGAGCAGCAGCGTGGCCCAGGCCACGCGCGGGCCCCCGGGCCGGGCCAGCAGCGCCACCGCGGCAAAAAAGTGGACGCCCGCCAGCGTCATCAGCAGCCAGTAGCCGCGCCCGGCCACGGCGTTGTACAGGCACAGCTGCACCCACGCAAACAGGGTGAGGGCCACCAGCGCCGCCCGAAACGTGCCGAACCGCACCAGCCCCCCAAACAGCAGCCCCGTGCCAGCCGTGGCGGTGAGCAGCACCGGCAGCCGCAGGGTAAACCACAGGTCCGGGTTTAGCCGAAAAAATAACCAACTCAGCGTGTCGGACAGCACGTGGTTGTTGGGAATGGGGTAGAAGCTGCTCACCGCCAGCAGCCCCCGGCGGATGAAAAAATCGTAGGAGGCCACTTCGTCCGCGTGGTACGATTTGACGATGCTAAAAAAAAGGCGCACCGCGGTGAGCAGCGCCAGGTTGAGGCCCGCTGCCCGGCGCTGCGCCGGCGACAAGGCCGCCAGGCGGGCTCCCGTGCCGGCCCAGGCCGCGCGGGTTTCGGCGGCCAGGGCCGCCAGCTGCCGCCGTCCGGGCCGGCCGGCCAGCGCCAGCCCAGTGGCCAGCAGCAGGGCGCAGGCCGCGCTCAGGGCGGTGGCCTGCGCCCGGGCAAACCCGGCCGCCGATACCCGCACGGGCAGGTAGTCGTAAAATCCGTTGTGAAAAGTGATGCGCCCCTGGGCCAGTACCTCGGCGTACGTGGCTTGGTTGAGCACCAGGGCCGCGTAGGCCGCGCACAAGGCCAGTACCCCCAGCAGCAACACATAAAAAAACTGCCCGCTGGCGCTGGGCGAAGCGGAAAGGGGAGGAGGCGGGGGCATGAAGGCGGACAAATATTTTCGACTTAGGGCGCGGAGCCACCCGCTCTGCCGCTGCAAAAGTGCGCCAATCATCGGCGCGGGGCCCCGAACAATTAATCCAGGCGAGTAATCCAGGCGAGCGTAGTGCGCCCCCGCGCCGCGCCGGTTGTGCGGCGTACGCGCCTCGGGGCCGGCCGGCAAGGCGCAGTAATAAGCGCTAAGCGGCGGATGGCAGCGCCGGCAGGGCCCCCAGCTTTTTTAGTTCTTCCCACACCCGGTGCGTGGGCAGACCCATCACGTTGAAGTACGAGCCCTCGAGGCGCGTTACGCCCACCAGGCCAATCCAGTCCTGGGCCCCGTAGGCCCCGGCTTTGTCGAAGGGCCGGGCCGTGGCGATGTAGTGGCCGATTTCGGCCGGGCTCAGGGCCCGGAAATGCACCGTGGTCCGGTCCGAAAACACCACTTGCCGGCCGTCGCCGGTGCGCAGGCACACCCCCGTGAACACGTCGTGGGCCCGGCCTTGCAGGCGGCCGAGCATGGCGGCGGCCTCGGCCGCGTCGGCGGGCTTGTTCAGCACGTCGTCTTCCAAGCACACAATGGTGTCGGCGGTGAGCACCACCTCGTCCGGGGCCAGGCCGGCGGCGTAGGCGGCGGCCTTGTGGGCGGCCAGGTACTCGGCCACTGCGGCCCGGCGCAGGTGGGGCGGAAAGTCTTCGGCCACGTCCAGCAGGCGGGTTTCGTAGGCCAGGCCCAGGTCGGCGAGGAGCTGGCGGCGGCGGGGCGAATTAGAGGCTAAAATCAGTTTCACGCGGGAAGGGCCGGGGCGGGCCCGGCCTGGAAGTACTGGTCGAACACGTGGCCGGCCTCGTCGTCGGCGATGCTGCCGAAGAGGAAGCCGGCCAGGGTTTTGGGGTAGAAGAAGGTGGACTTGGCCGGCATCACGGCCCCGGAGTGGCACACGGCCTCCACCTCGGCCATCGTCACCTCGTTCACGATGAGGGCCGCGCGGGCCTCGCCGCGGTCCACCCGCTGGAGGCACTCGGCGAAGCTGCGCACGTAGGCCACGCCCGGCCAGGCGCGCTGCGCGTCGGGCCCCCGCAGGCCCAGGGCTCGTTCCAGCACGAAGAAGTGCAGCACCGTCAGGTCCAGGTCTTTCACCTCAGCCGTCGTGTCCCAACCGAGTTGGCCGTGCGCTTCCGGCCGGAGGCGGATTTTATAGGCCAGCCCGCCCAGGTACAGCCCAAAGGCCCAGCGCTTGCCAGCAATAATCTCGGGCAGGTCCGCGGCTTCCTCCAGCGGCAGCACCGTGAAGTAGGGCCCCAAGCGGGCCAGAAACTCGGCGTCGCTCAGCGCGCGGCCGCCGGGGCCGTCGGGCAGCTCCAGCAGCAGGCGGTGGGTGGGCAGGATGCGCAAATCGTCGCTGGCCGCGTTGGTGAGGTACATGAGGTGGTAGTTCCAGGGCTCGCGGCCGGTGGCGGCGGGCCCGGCCTGCGCCTGGCGGGCGTGGCGGTGGGCCAGCGAGCCCTCGTAGCGGTGGTGGCCGTCGGCCAGAATCACCTCGCGCCCGGCCAGCACCGCCTGGAAGCGCCGAATCACGGCCGCGTCCTGCACCACGGCCAGCACGTCGCGGGCCCCCTGGTAGTCGTCCTCGGTTTGGTAGAGGGGCGAGAGCATGGCCTCGTCGAGGTGGGCTTCCAACTCGAAGTCGTCGTCGCGGTAGAGGCCGTGGGTGGCGCTGGTTTCGAACTCGGTGCGGGCCAGCAGGGCGGCGCGGTCGCGCACGCTGGCGGGCAGCGTGTTTTCGTGGCGCAGCACCACGCCCTCGGCCCAGTCGTAGGCCCGCACGTGGCACACGAAGCCCTTGCGGCAGTATTCGCGGGCGCTGCCCGGCAGCCGGAAGTACTGGTAGTAGGCGTAGAGGCCGGGCAACGCGTCCTGGCGCAGCACGCCCTCGGCCTGCCAGCGGCGCAGCGTGGCCCGGGCCGCCCCGGCGGGGTCGTCGCCCGAGGGCACGGCCAAATGAATGGAGTTGAGCGGGTTGCGGTAGAGCGCCGCCCGCTGCCGGGCCGACACCACGTCGAAGAGCGGCGAAACGTACGCGTCGATGTCGGCCCCCAGCGCCGGGGCGTAGCGCCAGCCGCGCAAAGGTTGAATTTCAGCCATTTAGTTAATTAAAAATTATGAATTAAAAATTAAAAGTGAGCAGCTTGACTATGTGCTCGTTGAATTAAAAATGTTGGTTACCCCAATTTTTAATTCTTCATTTTTAATTTTTAATTCCTCCTCACGGGGCCAGGCGGCGGATGGCCCACGCGCCGGCGGCCCCGGCGGCCCGGGTGTATTCCAGGCGGTCGTGCAGGCGGCTGGGGCGGCCCTGCCAGAATTCAATTAACGTGGGCCGCACCACGAACCCGCCCCAGTGCGGCGGGCGCGGCAGCGGGTCCTGGCCCGTAAACTGGGCTTCGGCGGCGGCTTCGCGGGCTTCCAGCGCGGCGCGGCCCTCGATGGGCTGGCTCTGGGGCGAGGCCCAGGCCCCGAGCTGGCTGCCGCGCGGGCGGCTCTGAAAATACGCGGTGCTCAGGGCTTCCGGGGCCCGTTCCACGCGCCCTTCCACGCGCACCTGCCGCTCCAGGCCGGGCCAGAAAAAGTTGAGGGCCGCCAGCGGCTGCGCGGCCAGCTCCCGGCCCTTGCGCGAGGCGTAGTTGGTGTAAAACAAAAAGCCGGCGTCGTCGGGCAGGCCCTTGAGCAGCACCACGCGCGAGGAGGGCTGGCCGCCGGCCGCCACCGTGCTCAGGGTGAAGGCCGTGGGCTCGTCGAGCTGCGCGGCCAGGGCCTCGTCGAGCCACGCGCGGAACTGCGCCACCGCGTCGGGCCGCACGTCGGCCCGCGAAAGGCGGCGCTGGGCGTAGGTTTTGCGCAGGTCGGCGAGGCGTTGGTCGTCTGGCATGGGGTCGGTTAACAAGGAACAGTTATTGGTTACCCATTATCAAGCGGCCCGGGCCCCGCGGCGGGAACCGGGCCGCGCTGCCCGCGGTTGGCACGTAGCCTGCTCGCCGGCGGGGCCGTAAAAGGGCCCGCAAGGTACTACAGGCGGGCCCCTGGTGCCGCCGGCCGGGGCCCGCGCCCCGAAGCCCTGTTCCCCGCTAACCGCCACACGCTCCTGGCCCCGCATGAAACCCGGCACGCTCCTCCTCTCGCAGCCCTTTTTGGGCGACCCCAACTTCGAGCGCAGCGTGGTGCTGCTCTGCCGCGACGCGCCCGCCCACGGCACGTTCGGCCTCGTGCTGAGCCGGCCCACGGCCCTGACGCTGCGCGACGTGCTGGCCCTGCCGCCGGGCGCGGCCGCCCCCGTGGCCGACCTGCCCCTGGGCCTGGGCGGGCCCGTCGGGCCCGGCACGCTCCACTACCTGCACCGCCGCCCCGACGTGCCCGCCGCCACCCCGCTGGGCGACGGCGTGTACTGGGGCGGCGATTTTGAAGTCCTGCTGGGCCTGCTCGCCAGCGGCGAGGCGGCCGCTGCCGACGTGCGCCTGTTCGTGGGCTATTCGGGCTGGGAGCCGGGGCAGCTGGCGGCCGAAAGGCAGGCCGGCAGCTGGGTGACGCACCCGGCCAGTGCAGGGAAAGTGTTTACTTTGGCCCCGGACGCGTGCTGGCGGGAGATTCTTCGGGAGAAGGGCGGGCGCTTCAGGGCGTGGGCTAATTACCCGGTGGACCCGCGCTTGAATTAAGTCTGCCGTACTTTCGCGGCCCGTACCGTCTTCACCTCTTGATCCCCCCACCCGGCTCCGCTTCGAGGACCGGCCCACACCCGTTGCGTATGTCAACCGAATCCACTTCCCAGGCCCCGCAGTCGGGCGGCCCCCAGCCCGGCGGCGACGACCGCATGAGCATCCTCGAACGCCGCCTGGCCGAAATCCAGGCGCAAAAAACCGATGCGCCCGAGGCCCCCGCCGGGCCGGAGCCCGCCCACCCCGCCGCCGGCACGCCCGAAGCCGCCGCCGCCGCCGAAACCGCCCTCCACGTGCCCAACGCCGTGACCGTGGACGGCCACGACCTGTCGGCCCCGCAGGCCCGCGCCGACGCCCACTTCGCCGAAGCTGCCCCCGCGCCCGCGGGGCCGCCCGCCGCCGAAGCCAGCGCCAGCGCCCCCCACGCCGACGCCCCCCACGCCGACGCCCCGCCCGTAACAGCCCCCCACGGCCACACCGTGGAAGAATCGGCCGCCCCGCTGCCCACCGTGGACCTGCACAGCGCCGCCGAGCTGCTGGACGCGCCCGAGCCCCTGGCCGCGCTGCCCACCTCGTCGGAAACCCCGCTGGAGGACGTGGACGCCGCCGCGGCGCCCACCTTCCCCGAAGCCCCGGCCGTAGGCGCAACCGCCGAAACCGCAACCGCCGAAACCGCGGCCGCCGAAACCGCGGCCGCCGAAACCGCGGCCGCCGAAACCGCGGCCGCCGAAACCGCGGCCGCCGAAACCGCGGCCGCCGAAACCGCGGCCGCCG
>NZ_JABSNP010000010.1:189527-198449 GCF_013294115.1 Hymenobacter caeli
CGAGGCCGCGGAAGCCCAGGCCCTGGCCGGGGCCGAAGGCGGGGCCCCCCTGACCCCGGTGGCCCCCACGCCCCTGGCCCCGGAAACGCAGGCCGTCATCGCCGCGGAAGCCGGCGGCGACGGTAGCGGCGACGGCGATGCCGTGGCGGCCGCCGAGGCCACGTCGGCGGCCCCCGTGGCCCTGGCCGCGCCCGATTTTACGGCCCTCGACTTACCCGCCCAGGCCCAGTACCTGGTGCAGGAGCTGCGGGGCCCCAACGCCCAGCGCAACCGCAAGGCCACCCTCGACCTCGTGCGCCAGTACGAAGCCAACGTGGGCCAGGCCCGCGCCGCCGCCCGCCAGAAATTTGGCGAAGGCGGGGCCGAGGCCGACGCCTTTGCCTTTCAGCAGCCCGAAGGCCAGCCGGAGCTGAACAAGGCGTTGCAGGAATTCCGCGAGGGCCGCGCCAAAACGGCCAAGGTGGAAGACGCCAGCCGCGCCGACAACCTGGCCAAGAAGCAGCAGCTGCTCGACCAGCTTCGCCAGCTCGTGGAAGCCGCCGAAACCAAGGACAGCTCGGCCAAGCTCAAGGCCCTGCAAAGCGAGTGGAAAGCCACCGGCCCCGTGCCCCAAACCGATAGCCAGCCCGTGTGGGATACCTACCACGGCCTGCTCGACATCTACTACAGCAAGCAGGGCCGCTTCCTGGAGATGAAGGACCTGGACCGCCGCCGCAACCAGGAGGCCAAAGAGAACCTCATCAAGCGGGCCGAGGGGCTGATGGCCCTCACCGGCATCAACAAGGCCCTCGACGAGTTGACCAAGCTGCACGAGGACTGGAAGAACATCGGGCCCGTGCCCAACGACCAGCGCGAGCCGCTGTGGCAGCGCTTCATCGCCGCCTCCGACGCGCTGCACCAGCGCCGCAAGGAGTTTTCCGACGAGCGCTCGGGCCAGGAAAAGGCCAACCTGGCGGTGAAAAAAGCCCTGCTCGAGCGCATCCTGCCCTTCGCCGAGTTCGAAACCGACCGCGTGAACCTGTGGCGCTCGAAAACCGACGAGTTGCAGGAGCTGAAGGCCGAGTGGGACGCCGCCGGCCTCGTGCCCCGCGCCCAGGCGGACGCCCTTAACAAGCAGTACTGGGCCGCCTACAAGGCTTTTTTCAACCGCAAGAACGATTTCTTCAAGTCGCTCGACAACGAGAAGAGCGCCAACGTGAAGGCCAAGCAGGCCCTCATCGACCAGGCCGAAGAAGCCCAGAACAACCCCGACGCCGAGGCCGCCCGCGCCGTCGTTATGCGCATCCAGAAGGAGTGGAAAGACGTGGGCCGCGTGCCCGACAAGCTGGCCGACAAGCTCTGGCACCGCTTCCGTAACGCCTGCGACGCCGTGTTCGACCGGCCCAAGCACGAGGCCAAGCAGCGCGAGGAAAAAGCCACCGCCTCCTCGGGCGAGCAGCTGGCCTACCTCGAGCAGCTGGGCACGCAAATCAGCGCCCTAGGCGACGAGAATCCCGCCTCGCTGGAGGGCTTCCGCGCCATCCTGGCCGACTGGTCGCAGGCCTTCGACGGGGTGGGCACCGGCGACCGCAGCGAGGAGCAATTGCTCGGCCTGCTGGGCCAGTACCTCGACGGCCTGCCCGACCTGAGCTATACCGACCGCGCCGACCTGTTGTTCCAGGCCGAAGTGGCCCGCCTCAAGGCGCGGCCCCAGGCCCAGCAGCAGCTCACGCGCAAGGAAATGGCCCTGCGCAAGGAAATCAACGAGCTGGAAAACGACCACGCCACCCTGCAAACCAACCTCGCCTTCTTCGCCCGCTCCAAAAACGCGGCCCAGCTGCGCGAGGAGTACGAGGGCCGCATGGCCGAAGGCCAAAAGCGCATCGACGTGCTCAAAAAGCAGCTCAAAGTGGTGCGGGCGTAAACAACCCGTAACGCGCTGAACCCTAAAAGGCGGGGCCCGCAACATTGCGGGCCCCGCCTTTTTTTGTGGCGCGGGCATTTGGCGGGGCCCCGGCGCACCCGTACTTTTGCGCCCAGCCAACGCCTCCTTAGCTCAGTTGGTAGAGCTTCTGACTTGTAATCAGAGGGTCGCTGGTTCGAGTCCGGCAGGAGGCTCACACATCCACCCCCGGGGCACCCGGAAAATGCCTTCTCGCGTCGCGGAAGGGGTTTTCCGGGTTTTTTGTGTCTGGGGGTCTCGGTCCTCCACGATGCGAAATCGGGGGTTCCCTACGCGAGGGACGCCCCCCCTAACGCCCCCGTGTGTGGTCACCACTTGCCGGGACGCAGGAACGCGTAATTCAGCTGTGGGGGGCCAATGACTGCTCGTACGGACTGAGCACCTGCCCACCCCGCCGGGCCACACCAGGGCAACCTCAGGAACTGCTTTTATAAAAGAAGAAGCGTAGCCGGAACGCCCCTACCAGCACCACCTTAGGCCACGGCCGGCACGGCCGGCTGAATATCCTTGGTTTCGGGCACCGCCAGCCAGTAGAAAACCGTGGCCAGCACCCCCGCGCCCGCCAGCGCGCCGAAGCCCGCCGCGTAGCCAAAGTGCTCGACCACGTAGCCCGCCCCGATGCTGCTGAGCGCCGCCGCCAGCCCAATGGCCGAGTACACCACGCCTTGCAGCAGGTTGAACCGGCCGGTGCCGGCGCTCAGGTCCGCTATCATCAGGATGGTCACTACCCCCAGCAAGCCGGCCCCGATGCCGTCGAGCAGCTGAATGGCCGTGAGGGCGTACGGATTGCCGATGAACGCGAAGAGCAGGGCCCGCACCGGCAGCAGCACAAAAGCGACCAGGAGCACTTTTTTGCGGCCGTTTTCGGCGGCCCGGCCCGCGTATTTGGCCACGAACACCATCACGCCCTGCGCCACGATGATGGCGCCCGACAGGTACAGCGACGAGTTTTTCTGGTCGACCAGGCCCATTTTCTGCCCCAGCAGCGGCAGCAGGGGGGCATTGGCGAAGTGAAACAGGGCGATGGCCACGGTAAGAACCAGGATGCTCCGGTTGGCCAGCAGCTCCTTCACGCTGGCCACGCTGGCCGGCTGGCCGGCCGCGGCGGTGGCGCCCCGGGCCCGGTCGTGGTCGATGTCCCGCTCCCGCACCACGAGCACGGCAACCACGAGCAGCGCGCACTGCGCCATGGAGAAGTAAAATATCGCTTCGTAGGAGACGTAGCGCCCCAGCAGCCCGGCGATGATGGCGGCCACCATGTTGCCCAGGTGGTTGAAGCTTTCGTTGCGCCCGATGCGCTGCGAGAGCGCCGCTTGCCCCACGATGCCCAGCGTGATGGCCGCCACGCACGGCGCGTACACCGACTGCGTGAGCCCCACCCCCAGCTGCGAGAGCAGCACCGGGTAAAAGTTGCTGTTCAGCACCACGGCCAGGCAGCACCCCGCGATGATGACCGACGCCACCACCAGCAGCAGGCGCTTGTGCCGGGTGCGGTCGATGAAGGCCCCCGCCGGCCCCTGTACCAGGACGCCGATGAGGCTGGGCCCGGCAATGACGAGCCCGATTTTGTCGGGCGACCAGTGCCGCACGGTGAGCAAGAACACCGACAGGTACACGCCCACGCCGTCCTTCACGTCGGCCATGAGCAGGCTGATCCAGTCGAGGCCTTTCAAGCTGCGTGCGTTTGTTTCCATAACGGCCGACTGGTGGGTTTGCCCTGGATTCAACGTAAGCGGGGCCGCTTGGATATTGTCGGGTTTAAGGCAAAAAGCAGGTAGCGCGGCACTGCTGGGCCCTATTAGGTTGAACCCCAGGGGCCGCCAGCGGCCCAGCAGGGCCGGCGAAATACTTGGGGCGCGGCGGTTGGTGGGCAGCACCTGGGCAGGCCGCGGCCCGCCCCCCGCTTGCGTCCAGCTGCCGGAAATAGCCCGGCCCCGGCCACGGCCCCGGCTTGCCCCGGCCGTCGGTGTCTTGGGTGCTGTCGTTTAGTATCTTGGGGCAACCGGCGCGGGTTAGGCGCGGGCTGCCGTGCAGCAGGCCTTGCCGCGGGTGGCCGTGGAACATCGGCGAAAGGCCGGTCAGGAAAATGCGGCGCGGGGGGACAACCCGGCAAACCAGGGTGCCGTGGCAGGCGCAACCCCGGCGGGGCGGCCCAAAAAATAACCAGCTGAACATTAAGGGCCGCTACTGCGCATTAAACGAAAAAGATGGGGCCATAAGGGGCGCGGCCGGCCCGTTTTTGCCCGGTTTTCCTCCCGTGTCTGGTGCAACCCGTTGCGGGGCGGTGCGTTGAAATGCGGGCAACGTAACCGGGTTATGAAAAAGGAAGACATCATTTTCAGCGACTGGCACCGGTGGCTGTTCGGCACGGCCCCGCCGGCGTTCACGGGGGAGGTGGCCGTCCGGGCGCTGCTCATTTTCGTGGTGATGCTGGTGATCGTCCGGCTGCTGGGCCGGCGCATGAAAGCGGTGACGTCGGTGAGCGAGCTGGCCGTGATCCTGACGCTGGGGGCCATCATCGCCGGGCCCATGCAGATTCCGGCCGCCGGGCTGCTCCCGAGCGTCGTCGTGCTGGTGGCCCTGTTGGGCATGCACCGCATCAGCAACCGGCTGGCTTTTAAGTACCGCCGCGTGGAATTGGTGCAGCAGGGCGACGCGGCCCTGCTGGTGCGCGACGGCTGCCTGGACCTGCCCGCGATGCAGCGCCAGGCCCTCTCGCAGGAACAGCTCTTTGGCCAGCTCCGCAACGAAAGCATCGCGCAGCTCGGCGAGCTGCGGCGCGTGTACTTCGAGTCTAATGGCCGCTTGAGCATCTACAAGCTGGCCGAAGCCCGGCCCGGCCTGAGCGTGCTGCCCAGCGCCGATGCCCCGCCGGCCGCCACCGACGGCCTGGCCCCGGGCCAGCAGGCGTGCGCCACCTGCGGCCACGTGCCGGTCCTCACCGACCACGCGGGCACCCGTTGCCTGCGCTGCGGCGACGAAAACTGGGTGCCGGCCGTCCTCAAAAAAACGGCCCCGAAATAAAGCGCCGGAGGCTGGGGGCTGCCCCCGACCGGCCCGGCCGGCAGTAGCTCCTACTCAACGAGCCCGCGCCAGACACTGGCCGTCGCACAGTTAATGACAATTTATAACCGATGCTTGGATATGCCCCCGCCGCCCCCGCCTCATATTACCGACTACCTGCGCATTCTGATGGGCGATACGCCCTGGAGCTTTCTGCTGGAATGCGCCATTCGGTTGGTGTTCATGTACTTGGTGCTGCTGGCGGGCCTGCGCCTGATGGGCAAGCGCATGGCCGGGCAGATTAGCCGCACCGAGCTGGCCGGGCTGGTGTCGCTGGCCGTGGGCATCGGCATCCCGCTGCTCTCGCCCGACCGCGGGCTGCTGGCCCCGGTCGTCATCGCGGCCGTGGTGGTGCTGGGCCACCGGCTCGTGACGCAGTGGGCCGCCCGCCGCTCCACCGTCGAGCACCTGCTGCAAGGCAACGTCACGACGGTGGTGGCCGATGGCGTGCTGCAAGTGCCCGTCATGGCGCAGGTGGTGCTTTCGCAGGAGCGGCTCTTTGCCCAGCTACGGGGCGAAAGCCTGGAGCACCTGGGCCAGGTGCACCGCCTCTACATGGAAGCCAACGGCACGTTCAGCCTGGTGGAAGCACCGGACCCCAAACCCGGCTTGTCGATCATTCCGGGCTGGGACCACGGCTTCCGGGAGTTGCAGCCGGTGGCCCCGGGTGCTTTTGCCTGCCTCCGGTGCGGGCGGGTGGTGGACGCCCCCGCGCCGCCCGCCACCGCCTGCCCCGCCTGCGGCCACCGCCGGTGGAACCCGGCCGTGGCGGCGCTAAAATAATTTGCCCGCGCGCCCCCCGGGTGGGCGCTGAGGCTGCGGGCCCAAGCTCGGCCTACGGTGGGGCTTGGCCCACGAGCCCCGCACTACGGCTTAGCTTATTGGTAACCTGGCGGTTACAAGTTTAGTATAGCCGGTAAACAGCCGGAAAGGGCCCGCGGCGTGGGGCCGGGGCCCTGTTCAAAACCAAGCAACCAACGGATGAACCAAGCAGCGGGGGTAGAAGTATGGGGCGGGGTGGAATGCACCCACCGCCGCGTGGGCGACGACTATTCGGACCAGCTCGTGCGCAACGGCCACTGGGACCGGCCCGGCGACCTCGACCGCTTCGCCGCCCTGGGCCTGCGCACGCTGCGCTACCCCGTGCTGTGGGAGCACGTGGCCCCCGAGAGCCTCGACCGCCCCGACTGGCGGTGGCCCGACGAACGCCTGGCCCGGCTGCGGGCGCTGGGCATCACCCCCATCGTGGGGCTGGTGCACCACGGCAGCGGCCCGCGCTACACCGCCCTCGACCAGCCCACGTTTGCCCCCGGCCTGGCCCGCTACGCCCGCCTGGTGGCCGAGCGCTACCCCTGGGTGACGGACTACACGCCCGTGAACGAGCCGCTGACCACGGCCCGCTTCAGCGGCCTTTACGGGCTGTGGTACCCGCACGGGCGCGCCGATGCCCCGTTCGTGCGCACGCTCCTGAACCAGCTGCACGCCACCCGGCTGGCCATGCGCGCCATCCGGGAAGTGAACCCCGCCGCCCGGCTCGTGCAAACCGAAGACCTGGGCCAGGCCCACGGCACGCCGGCGCTGGCCGCGCAGGCCGAATTCGAAAACCACCGCCGCTGGCTCACCTTCGACATCCTCGCCGGGGCCTTCACGCCCGCCCACCCGCTGTGGGACTACCTGCGCGGCCACGGCATTGGGGCGGAGGAACTACAGGCGTTTGTCGACGAGCCGCTGGTGCCCGACGTGCTGGGCCTCAACCACTACGCCACCAGCGAGCGGTACCTCGACGAGCGCCTGGACCGGTACCCCGGGCAGCCCGCGCTGCGGGGGCGGCACCACCCGGCCTACGTCGATGTGCAGGCCCTGCGCGTGGCCGGGGCCCCGGTGGCGGGCCCCGAGGCCCTGCTGCGCACCGCCTGGGAGCGGTACCGCCGGCCCCTGGCCATCACCGAGTGCCACCTGGGCTGCACCCGCGAGGAGCAGGTGCGCTGGCTTTACCAGATGTGGCAGGTGGCGGGCCGCCTGCGCGCCGGGGGCGTCGATTTGCGGGCCCTCACGGTGTGGTCGCTGCTCGGGGCCTTCGACTGGGACAACCTGCTGACCCGGGACGGGGCCTCCTACGAGCCGGGGGTGTTCGACGTGCGCGGCGCGCAGCCCCGGCCCACGGCCCTGCACCCGCTGGTGCACAGCCTCATCCGCACCGGCGACTACGCCCACCCCGTGCTGGCCGAACCCGGCTGGTGGCAGCGCGACATCCGCTACGACTGGCCGGTGGCGGCCGCTTAGCCGTTCATTTTCTTCCTTTCCTTACGTTGCCGATGCCGTCTTCTTCCGCCCCCCTGCTCATCGCCGGGGCCTCGGGCACGCTGGGCCGGGCCTTCCAACTGGTGTGCCGCATCCGGGGCCTGCCCGCCGTGGCCCTCGACCGCGCCGCCCTCGACATTGCCGACGCCGGCGCGGTGGCCCGGGCCCTGCGGGCCCACGCCCCCTGGGCCGTGGTAAACGCCGCCGGCTACGTGCGCGTGGACGCCGCCGAGGCCGACGCGGCCCGCTGCTGCCACGAAAACACCACCGGGCCCGCCGTGCTGGCCGCCGCCTGCGCCGCGCAGGGCCCGCAGCTGCTCACGTTCTCGTCCGATTTGGTGTTCGACGGCCGCCAGGCCGCGCCCTACCGCGAAGACGACCCCGCCTGCCCGCTGGGCGTGTACGGCCGCAGCAAGCTGCGGGCCGAGGAGGCCGTGCTGGCCCGGCTGCCGGCGGCGCTGGTGGTGCGCACCAGCGCGTTTTTCAGCGCCTGGGACGCCCACAACTTCGTGGCCCACGCGCTGGGGGCCGCCCGCCGCGGCGAGCCTTTCGCGGCGGCCGACGACCTGTTCGTGACCCCGACCTACGTGCCCGACCTGGTGAATACCGCCCTCGACCTGCTGCTCGACGGGGCGGGTGGCCGCTGGCACCTGGCCAACCAGGGCACCTACTCGTGGGCCGAGCTGGCCCGCCTGGCCCTGGGCCTAGCCGGCCTCGACGCCGCCGCCGTGGTGCCGCGCCCGGCGGCGGCGTTCGGCTGGGCCGCCCGCCGCCCGCGCCAGAGCGCGCTGGCCAGCGTGCACGGCGCGCTGCTGCCCAGCGTGGAAAGCGGCTTGCAGCGCCACCTGCGCGACGAGCAGCTGCTGCAATCGGCCCACCCACCGGCCATTTTGGTGGGGTAGTCCGGCCGAAATCCGCATTCCAATCCCCCGCGGGGGCAAACACGCGGCCCGGGGCGCTAGCGGCTTTGCCGGCGCAGCGCGGCCAGGGTTTCGCGGTGGCGCTTTTCGGCCTGGTCTTCGTTGTAGGAGGCCACGGCCCAGATGGCGGCTGGAATCCAACCGATGAGCGTGACGTGGAGGATGCCGCAGAGGAGGCCTTTCAGGAAGTGGCCCCGGAACATCATGGAGATGCCGGGCAGCAGGATGGCGAAGAGCATAGCGCAAAAGGGTGGCGGGAGGCGACAAACCTACAAACTATTGCGCCGTGGCGGGCGGCATTCCCGGCGGCATCGGCCCCAACAAATGAGTGGCTGAAGCTAAGCAGCGGGCGTTGCAGCCACGTTTTCGCCCGACGCCCCGAAGCAACCGGCCCCGCCTGGAACGGCCAACACCCGGCGGACGGCCCGGCGTTGGCGGTGGAAGCGGGCGCGACGAAGGGCCTGCCGTGCCCGCGCTGGAGGAAGCCCCCGGGCTCGACCCGCCCAACGGGGCGGCTTCGGCCCGGCGCTGTTGGCCGCCACGGCCAAAAAACGCGCTCCGGCAAACGGCCGGGGGCCTCGTCGGGCCCGCCTTGGCTCTTAGAGGGTATAGGATAAATCAATCGTCAGGTTTGGATATTGCCCGTTTAGCAAGTCGTCTGAGCATTAAGTTGCTAAGACAGATTTTAATCCAGGC
>NZ_JABSNP010000011.1 GCF_013294115.1 Hymenobacter caeli
GCTCGTTCAGCAAGTGCCGCGCGAGCCATTATAACCGAATTAAAATTGCTATTGACCAGCATAATTTGGAAATCACCCTGCTTTAAGCCACTACCTTTAAAATAACTAATTAACTTAAAAAAAACTGATAGCTGACAACGAGTAACTAATAGATTAATTACCGGGCAATTAGTTGCGCTGCTGTATTCGGCGTGGATTCAAGCTGCGCCACGGCTAAGCGCAGAAACGTGGGTACGACAATGCCCTCCGTGACTTCGATGGTGGTGGGGTCGGCCAGCAGGTGCACCATCTCGTCGTACTTGTCTTCGCCGTAGGCCGTAATTACCTGCTGCTTGCGCTCGTCCGTCCGCATGTAGCGCAGCATGCCTTCGCCGTCGGCTTCGGGGTGAAACTGGGTGCCGAGCACTTCGGGCGAGAAACGAATGGCCATCACGGCGCGGGCCAGGGCCACGTGGGGCCGCTCTTTTTCGAGGCAGAGCACCGCGGCCCCCAGCGCGTCCAGCCGGGCCAGGTCGGGGTGGGTGAGCTGGTAATCGCGCGAATCGACGGCGTAGAAGGGTTCCGGCAACGCGTGCAGCACCGGGTCGGCGTGGCCGGCGGCCGTCAGGTGCACGGGCATCACCCCAAACGAGGTAGACTTGCGCTTGCTCAGCTCGCCGAGGCCCAGGTGGCGGCTCACCAGCTGGAACGAGTGGCAAATCAACAGCAAATGCTTCTTGTCGTCGCTGGCCAGGTTGTGGGCAAACAATTCGTCAATAAACTGAAAATAAGCGCTTTCCCAGGCATCGGTGGTGGCCAGCGGGCTACCGGGGCCCCCGGAAGAAATGAAGACGTCAAAATCGGCGAGGCGCGGCAGCTGGTCCTGGCCCCGCACGTCGAAAGTTTCGACGGCGAAGCGGCTGCCGTGGGCGGCCTCGGCGCGGCGCACGAGCTGGCGGATGCAGCGCATGCCCTCGTTGGCCGCGCCCATGTACATATCCAGAATAGCTAAACGAACGGTGGTCATAAAAAAACGAATGTTGAGATGGGCTAACGGCTAATCATCGAAAAGAAACGGTTAAAAGACAGTAATCGACTCCTGAACAATAAAAAAACAGAAACGCCAACCGAGCGGCTGGCGTTCTGGCAGATCGAATTAGTAAGATTGAAGCAGCAAATTTACAATCCGTGCGAGGTTTCGGCTAGGATGTAGTCCACCACCTTGGTCAGGTCGCCGGTTTCGCGGAACACGGCCAGCTGGCGGTCGGCCCCGGTGCCCTGCTCCAGCATTTGCAGTACGTATTCTACCTCGTGGCGGCTGCCCAGCTCGTCGAGCACATCGTCCACGAAGTCGAGCAGCTCCAGAATGAGGGCCCGGGTGGGCACTTCCTCCTGCTTGCCGAAGTCAATCATGGTGCCGTCGAGGCCGTAGCGGGCGGCCCGCCACTTATTTTCCTTGATGAGGGCGCTGCGGTAGAGCCGGAAATTGAGGTTCTGGCGCTTGAGCTTGTAAATTTTGGCCACCAGGGCCTGCATCACGGCGGCCACGGCGATGGTTTCGTCGGGGCGCATCATCATGTCGCAGATGCGGTACTCGATGGTGTCGAAGAACGGGTGCAGGCGCAAATCCCACCAGATTTTCTTGCCGTTGTCGATGCAGCCGGTCTTAATCAGCAGCTGGATGAATTCGTCGTAATCGCTGGCGCTCGTGAAGTAGCTCGGAATGCCGGTGCGCGGAAACCGCTCGAACACCTTGGTGCGGAACGACTTATAGCCGGTTTCGCGTCCTTCCCAGAACGGCGAGTTGGTGCTGAGGGCGAACAAGTGGGGCAGGAAGTACCGCAGCGCGTTCATCATGTACACGCCGATGTCGCGGTTTTCGATGCCCACGTGCACGTGCATGCCAAACACGAGGTTGGAGCGGGCCGCCTCCTGCAGTTCCTCCACAATTTTGTCGTAGCGGGCGTCGGGCGTGATGGGCTGGTCCTGCCAGCGCGAAAACGGGTGCGTGCCCGCCGCGCCGATGCGCAGGCCCACGTTGCCGGCCAGCTCAATCACCTGGCGGCGCAGGTGCAGCACCTCCGTGCGGGCCTCGTGGATGTTCTGGCAGATGTTGGTGCCCACCTCCACCACCGATTCGTGCATTTCGGCCTTCACTTGCTCGTGGAGCGTGATTTTGCCGTTGTCCACGATTTTGGACATGTGCGAGCGCAGCTCCCGCGTGTCGGGGTCGATGGTCTGAAACTCTTCCTCGATGCCGAGGGTGAACGTGGGCAAGGGCATAGCTAGTCAGTTAACAGTGAGCAGTTAACAATTATTGGGGGAGGCAAGCGCCGGCCGTCGGCGCAGGGGGCTACTCCGGCTTCTTAGAAGCCGGCTTTCTGGCCGCCGGGGCTTTGCGCGCGGCGGTCTTTTTGGCGGCGGGCTTGTCGGCGGCAGCTACCTTGGCGGCCACCGTCTTTTTGGCCGCCGGCTTCCTGGGGGCGGCCGGCTTTTTGGCTACCGTGAACGCGGTGGTGCCCGCCGCGGCGCGGTGCGGGTGCACGAAGGTGCCCCAGGTGAGGTTGTCCTGGCCGGGCTGCTGGGCCTGGGCGCGGGCAATGGCCATGTTGGCGGCGGCTTCCACCACCCACTCGAAGTTTTTCTCGCCCACCGAATTGATGTCGGCGTCGGGGGCCGGGTTGCCGAAATCAATGGCCAGCGGAATGCCGTCGCGCACCGCAAACTCTACGGTGTTGAAGTCGTAGCCCAGGCCCTCGTTCAGCTTCAGCACGTAGTCTTTCATGGTGGCCAGCAGCTTTTCACCGGCTTCGCCCGTCGTTTTCATCTCGGTGGCGTAGCGCAGGTGCGGTTCGTTGCGGGGCTCGTAGGGCATAATCAATACCTCCGTGCCGCCGATGCAGTAGCAGCGGAAGTAGTCGGTGAAGTCCACCGATTCCTGGAACAGCATCACCAGCTGGCCCGTTTCGGCGTAGGCCCGGAAAAAATCGTCGGGCGAGTGCAGCTTGTACACGCTTTTCCAGCCGCCGCCCGAGTGGGGCTTCATGTAGGCCGGGAAGCCGATGTGGGCGAAGGCTCGCTCCCAGTCCATCATGTTCAGGTTGCGGAACGAGTTTTCGCCCGTGTCGCTGGGGCGCTCCTTGCTGGGCAGCAGCAGCGTTTTGGGCACCGGCACGCCCAGGCGCACGGCCAGGGCATTGTTGAAAAATTTTTCATCGGCCGACCACCAGAACGGGTTGTTAATCACGGCGGTGCCCATCAGGGCCGCATTTTTTAAGTAAGCCCGGTAAAACGGCACGTCCTGCGAGATGCGGTCGATGATAACGGCGTAGTCGGGGGCCACGTGCTGTTCCACCTCGTCAATTTTCACGAATTCGGCCTGGATGCCGGCCGGGGCTTTGGCGTTCACGCGGTCGACGAAGGCCTGCGGAAACGTGTTTTCCTGGCCGAAGAGGATGCCAATTTTTTTCATGACTAAAAGCTTTTTGGGTGTGAGGTTCGGGGGTAAGCGGGCCGCCCGGTGAGTGCGGTGCGACGGCCCGGGAATTAATCAGGAGCGACGGAAGCGCTTAGGAAATCGTGCTCAGGTACTGCGGAAACATTTCGCGCCACACCGGCCAGTCGTGGTCGCCGAAGGGCTTCACGTCGATGCGGTACGGAATGCCTTTCTGGCTCAGCAGGCCCGCCATCTGGTCGGTGGAGTGTTTGCAAAAATCGTATTCCGCGGTGCCCAGGATGATGTTCATCCACTGAAAATGCTCGCTGTGGGCCCCGGGCAGAAACTCGGGCGGGTTGTTGTAGTACACGTTGTCGTCGTGGTAGCCGTCGAGGAACTGGCGGATGTCGAAGGCCGCGCCCATCGTGAAGAGGTGCGCCACCTGGTCGGGGTGGCGGAAGGCGAAGTTGAGCGCGTGGTAGCCGCCGAAGCTGCACCCGGCCACGCCAATCTTGTCCACGTGGCATTCCTGCCGGAGCATCGGCACCAGTTCCTCGCTCAAGAAACGGTCGTAGAACACGTGGTTCTGCACCCGCACGGCCGGCTCCAGGTGCTTGGCGTACCACGAGTAGCGGTCTATGCTGTCGATGCAGTACAGCTTCACCCGGCCGGCTTCCACCAGCGGGCGGGCGGCTTCCACCAGGTTGAAGTCGCGGGCCTCGTAGTAGCGGCCGCCCGAGGTGGGGAAAATGACCACGGGGTAGCCCCAGGTGCCGAACACGAGCAGGTCGATGTCCTGGCCCAGGTGGTGCGAGTAAAAGCGGTGGTGCTGTTCGTGCAAAATCGGGGGCGGGGGGGACGAGGCGTGGGACGGACGGCAGCAGTGCCGCGGCAAACTACCAAGAAAATAATAGATTGGCGTGTAACGGAAACGGGAATTTTTTGGCCCGCCGTCCGGCCCGTGGCTCGTCAATACGGTAAATGCTGGGCCCGCCGTTACTTTGCCGCATGGTGGAGGTGAATGCAGACGCGGCGGTGCTGGCCGTGCGGCAGCGCGAAGAAGTGCTGGTTTCGGACTATTTGGGCCGCCCGGTGGCGGTGAGCGTGCTCTTGCCCCCCGGCCACGACCCGGCCCGCCCCGCCCCCTACCCCGTGCTGTACCTCAACGACGGCCAAGACCTGCCGCGCCTGCACCTGCGCACCACCCTGGCGGCGCTGTGGGCCCGGCAGGCCCTGCTGCCCTTCGTGCTGGTGGCCCCCCACGCCAACGAGCAGCGCCTGCACGAGTACGGCATCGCCGGCCGGCCCGACTACAACGGCCGCGGCAGCCGCGCCGGGGCCTACACCGAATTTGTGTTGCGCGAGTTGCTGCCCTGGGCCCAGCGCCAGTACCACGCCACGGCCGACCCCGCCGCGGCGGTATTCGCCGGGTTCTCGCTCGGGGGCCTCCTGGCCTTCGACGCCGTGTGGCACCACCCCGAAGCGTTTGCGCGGGCGGGGGCCTTTTCGGGCTCGTTCTGGTGGCGCGGGCGGGCTGTGGGGGCCGGCTACACGCCCGCCGACCGCCTCATGCACCAGCAGGTGCAGGCGCGGGCCGCCCACGCCACCCACGCCTTTTGGCTGCAAACCGGCACCCTCGACGAGCGCAACGACCGCAACGAGAACGGCGTCATCGACGCCATCGAAGATTCCCTGGACCTGGTGGACGCCCTGCGGACCCAGGGCCTCGACATGGCCCGGCAGCTGCGCTACGTGCAGGTGGAAGGTGGCCACCACCACCCCGACACCTGGGGCAGGGTGATGCCCGATTTCCTCAGCTGGGCCTTCGGGGCCCCGGCGGCCGTGGCCGCCCTGCCCGCGCCGCTGCCCCTGGTGCGCCTGCACCTCGACCCGCACCTGGCCCCCGCGCTGGCCGTGTCGGCGGCCGTGGCCGCGGTGCCGGCCTCTATTAATTTGCCGCCGCCCGCGGGCCACCGCCCGGCCCCGGCGTTGTTTTCATTCACGCCGGCCCCGGCCGCGCTTTCCCCTGCCGCCATGCCCACTGCCCGCCCCGTTGCCGGCGACTACCTGCCGTACTACCAAGGGTACCTCGACCAGGTGCCGGCCGGCACCGACCCGCTCCAGGCCCTGCGCACGCAAGCCGAGGAGGTGCGGGCGGCCTTTGGCCCGCTCAGCGAGGCGCAGGCGGTCACGCCCTACGCCCCCGGCAAGTGGACGCCGAAGGAGCTGCTGCTGCACCTGGTGGACACCGAGCGCATTTTTACTTACCGGGCCCTGCGCTTCGCCCGCGGCGATGCGCAGGATTTGCCCGGGTTTGAACAGGACGACTACGTGGCTCAGAGCGGAGCCAACGCCCGCTCCGTGGCCAGCCTGCTCGCCGAGTACGCCGCCGTGCGCGCTGCCACGCTGGCCTTGTTCGATGCGTTGGCCGAAGAGCAGCTCGACCGGCGCGGCACGGCCAACGGGGGCCCCGTCACGGTGCGGGCCTTGCTCTACGTCCTGCCCGGCCACGAGCACCACCACCTCCACATCTTCCGCGAGCGATACTTACCGGCCTTGTAAATACCGAAGATTTTTTACCTTCGCCCCGCGCAACACGCGGCCCCCGCCGCGTTTTCTTACCGCTTCCACCCCTAACCCTTCGTTTCAATCATGGCCAAGAGCACCGACGCCCGCAAAGAGAAAAAGAAAGAGCCCGCGAAAACCACGAAAGAAAAAAAAGCGGAAAAAGACGAGAAGAAGCGCCAAAAAGATATGCGCCAAGATTAGGCTTGATGGATTCAATAAAAGCGGACGGTTTTCGGTAATAAACCGGAAACCGTCCGCTTTTTCATTGCCAGTCATTACATAAATAAATGATTGTTAGGCTCTCTGAATACGAAACGGTGGTTTTGCTTGACGACTTGTGCGTTAAGCTTGGCTTTTGTCTACCGCCGGCCGCTAGGCTTGGAATCGTGAAGTACCCACCTTCCAGCGTTGATAAATTCGCCAATGCAGTATACCGCGCAGAGGGACTGGACCCTAGCCTGAGAAGCCCTCTCTATCAGCAGGTTTGGGCAAGAGTAGCCCAATCTTTTGAAGCGCACAGTAGTTCTTAAGACCCCTAACTATACCGTATAGTAAGGCTCCTTTTCCTTGTCGTGGTAGCGCAGATAGCCGTGCAGCACCAGCTTAATCAGCGTTTGGTAGGCGCGGCGCTTGCTAAAATTCACCAGTTTCATGAACTGCGGCAGCGTAAGGCGGGGATGGGTTTTGACATATTCGATGGCGGCCAGCTCGTGCCGGTTCAGCGGGATGCGCTCGAACATTGGGGGCAGGGCCGCTGGGGCTTGGCGTTCGAGCACCTGCTCGGTGAGGCGGCTGGTTTGCACGCTTTGGTCGCGCACCCGCACGTAGCCGCGCCAGTCGCCGACGGCTACCTGGGCGCGGTGAGGCTTGGCGGTGCTCTCGGGCACCGTCACCACCAGTACCGTGCGCCCGTCGGCCTCCACTTCGCGGAAACGCAAGTTTACCAGGGGCGGCTCTACGTGGCGGGCCGCGGCCTCGCGCAGCACAAATAATTCCTCTTCCGCGTCGCGCACGCCCACCACCCGGCCCGTATCGTCGACGCCCACCAGCACGTGGCCCCCCCGCGTGTTGGCCAGCGAGGCCAGCGTGCGCGAAATGCGGTGCACGTGCGTAGTTTTCTGCTTAAACTCCAGCGTTTCGCCCTCGCCGCGGGCAATCATGTCGGCTAAATTCATGCCCGATTATACGCGGGCTCGAAACAAAACGTGCCGCTCCGGCAAAACCGGAGCGGCACGTTTTATGGCTATTGGCTACTGGTTTTTCACAAACCCAGTCCCGCTCAACTGAGGAGCGAACTAACAGCTTAAAAAGGGAGGTCGTTGTCGTCGTCGCTGGCGATGGGGGCCGCCGAGGGCTGGGCCCGCAGGGTGGGGTTCTGGTTTTGAGCGGCTGGCCGCGGGGCGGCCTGCTGCTGGGGCTGGCCACCGAAGTTGCCGCCACCAGCCGGTGCTGCGCCGGCGGGCTCGATGCGCCAGGCTTCCAGGTTGGTGAAGTACATCATCTGGCCGTTTTTGTTGTAGCCGCGGCCGCGCAGGTTGAAGGCAATTTTTACCTCGTCGCCCACCTTAAACTGGTCCACCAGGCTGGTTTTGTCCATCACCAGCTGGAACTTGATTTGCTCGGGGTATTGGCCGTCCTGTACTTCCAGCACAAACTCGCGCTTGCGGAATTTCTCGCTGATTTGCTGCTCGTCGAAAATCTCAATCAGGCGGCCGGTTACGTCGTAAGCCATAAAACTTGGTCTTTTGGTAGGGTTGAAACTAGAACATCAAACCTACGAAAAAAATCCCTGTTTCCGGCCCGGCCTGCTCTTCCCACCGGCCCCGACTGCCGAAAAGTATGGCCCAGCGCTCCTGGCTGGGCCCCGGCTTACCTTTGCGCCCTCCCCAAATATTCCCCATCGCTCCCATGCTCGCCCTGGCCATCCACGGCGGTGCCGGCACCATTGCCCGCACCGCCCTCACCCCCGCCGCCGAAGCTCAGTACCGGGCCGCCCTGCACGCGGCCTTGGCCATCGGCTACGCCGTGCTGGCCACCGGGGGCCCCGCCCTCGACGCGGTAGAAGCCGCCGTGCGCAGCCTCGAAGACTGCCCGCTGTTCAACGCCGGGCGGGGGGCGGTGTTTACCCACGACGGCCACCACGAGATGGACGCCGCCCTGGCCTGCGGCCGCACCGGCCGGGCTGGGGCCGTGGCCGGCGCGCGCCAGGTGCAAAACCCCATCCGCGCCGCCCGCCTCGTGATGGAGGCCACCGAGCACGTGCTGCTGGCTTACCCCGGGGCCGACGAGCTGGCCTTGGAGCATGGCTTGCCTGTACAGCCGCCTGCCTATTTTTTCACCCAACAGCGCTACGACCAGCTCCAGGATGCCCTGGCCGCCGGCCGCATGCAGCTCGACCACGCCGCCGCGCCCGCCGCCGACCCCAACTGGAAAAAAGGTACCGTGGGGGCCGTGGCCTGCGATGCCCACGGCCACCTCGCCGCCGCCACCAGCACCGGCGGCATGACCAACAAGCGCTACGCCCGCATCGGCGACACGCCCCTCATAGGGGCCGGCACCTGGGCCGACACCCGCTGCGCCATCAGCTGCACCGGGCACGGCGAATACTTTATGCGGGCCGTGGCCGCCCACGACGTAGCCTGCCTGATGGAGTACCGGGGCCTGAGCCTGGCCGAAGCCACCCGCGTGGTGGTGCACGACAAGCTGGCCCCGGCCGGCGGCGAGGGCGGCCTCATCGCCGTCGACGCCGCCGGCAACCTGGCCCTGCCCTTCAATTCCGAAGGCATGTACCGCGCAAGTCGCACCGCGCGGGGCGACGAAGCGGTGGCCATCTATTAAATCAAGTCAGGCGCTCGGGTGGCTTAGCGAAAATGACCAAATGAGTAATCTAATCGTAGCTGTCTAAAACGCTCTGCAGGATGCGCGCTATTTCGACGTCGTGCGGGGGGGCAAACAATTGGTCATGATCACCAGGTATTTCGGTGATGTTAATCCCTTTCAATGCGACATTTTTCCACCCTAAGTATTCGGGTTCATGAGCATAATCTAAGGTTTTTTTGACGCGAAATAATTCGAGTTTTACATCTAATGGTGTTACGCAGTAGCATTCAGACGCTTTGTCAATCATTTGACCGAGCTTCAGGGGTTGTTGAAAGAAAATCTCGTGTTGTTTGGCCTTTCCGTAACGGAGTATTAAATAATATTTATTAAAAGTAACTTTGGCATTTTTTATTCTATATGTAATTATTTCAGAAGGTTTTTTACCGATGAGTAGCAAATTGTGTAATAAAATGTTAACCCAATGCTTCGCGCGGTACATGCGCTTTTTCAATACATTAGTGACGATATAATCCTCACTAATGTACGTGTCGAACGCAATGAGTACTTTGACTTTTTTGCCCAAAGCTTTCAATTGCTTGGTCATTTCGAAGGCAATTATTCCTCCAAATGAATAGCCTGCTAAAGCGTAAGGCCCCACAGGGTCTTTCTGTAAAATTGCGGCTATGTAATGCGCAGCCATTTGCTCTACCGTTTTGAAGGGTTCGTCCACGCCGTTTAAGCCTTGTGCCTGTAGCCCGTACACCGGCTGATCAGGTTGCATATTTCTTGCTAATCCATTAAATATTAAAACATTTAATCCAGCTCCGTGAACGATGTATAAAGGAGTTTTATTTCCCTGAGGCTTAATCGGAACCAACGAATCCCAGGTGATAAACTTGCTATCCATGGCAAGCATCAACGCTATTTTTTCTACGGTTGGGTGTTCGAAAAGAGTTGCTAGTGGCAATCTTTTGCCGGTTGCTTTCTCTAACAATACCATGGCTTGCACCGCAATTAGCGAGTAACCACCTAAATCGAAAAAATCGTCATATGCCCCTACCTTCTCAACATTCAGTAATTGCATCCAAATACCAGCTACTATTTTTTCAGTATCAGTGCGCGGATTGACATAACCAATCTTGGCTTTTTCAGCAACCTCAGTGTGATTATTAGCCCCCGAACCAGTACTATTAGCACTAACATCAGTTGAATTGATTAATGCTTTGCGGTCAATCTTTCCGTTTGCGGTTAACGGAAAAGCCGGCCGTAAGAAGAACTTGGCGGGCACCATATAAGCCGGTAGTTGTCGCCCAAGGGCTTGCTTCCATTGGCTGATTAGCGCGTCGGCGCTGACCGGCACCGCGCCGCCGTGCGCGATGACGTGTGCATGGAGCTGAGCGTAGCCGGACGGGGGGGTGTACACGGTCACCACGGCGGCGTTGATGCCGGCCAGGGCCGTCAGGGCGTGCTCTATTTCGCCGGGCTCGATGCGGTAGCCGCGCAGCTTGATTTGGTTGTCGAGCCGCCCCAGGCATTGCAGCTCGCCGTTGGGCAGCAGCTTGCCCAGGTCGCCGGTGCGGTAGAGCTTCGCGCTGGCCACTGGCCCGAACGGGTCGGCCACAAATCGCTCGTCCGTCAGCGCGGGCTTGTCTAAATACCCCAGGGCCACGCCGTCGCCGCCGATCACCAGTTCACCGATCGCGCCGGGCTTAACGGGGCGCAGGGTTTCATCGACGACGTAAAACTGGGTATTGGCAATGGGCTGGCCGATGGTAACTAGCCCGGTGGGGTCGGTGATATGCTTGACTGCCGACCAGATGGTGGTTTCGGTGGGGCCGTACAAGTTCCAGAGCGAGTCGCACTTGGGCACCAACTGCCGGGCCAGGTCAGCGGGTAGGGCCTCGCCGCCGCACAAGGCTTTCAGGGGCAGGGGTTGGGTCCAGCCGGCGTCCAGCAGCATGCGCCAGGTGGCGGGCGTGGCCTGCATGGCGGTAATGCGTACGGTGGTGAGCAACCCCAGCAGCAAGTGCCCGTCGCGGGCCTCGGCCTCGGTGGCCAGCACCACCGTGGCCCCAACGGTAAGGGGCAGAAATAGCTCCAGGCCGGCGATGTCGAAAGAGATGGTGGTGACGGCCAGCAGCTTGTCGTCGGCGCGCAGGCCGGGGGCCTGTTGCATGCTGGCGAGGAAATTGACCACGTTGCGGTGCGCTACTTGCACGCCCTTTGGCTTGCCCGTCGAGCCCGACGTGTAAAGTACGTACAGCCGCTGGCTGCTGGCCACCGACACGTCCGGGGCCTGGGCGGGGCTACCGGCGGCTTCCGCCACCAGATCTTTCAGCAAAAAAACCCGGGCCGTGGTTTCGTAAGCCGCGGCCGGATGGGCCGACACGATGAGGAACCGGGCCGCCGAATCGGCCAGCATGTACGCAATCCGTTCCCGCGGAAACTGTGGGTCGAGGGGCAGGTACGCGGCCCCGCACTTCATCACGGCCAGCAGCGCCACCAACAGCTCGGGGGTGCGGCCCACGGCTAGGCCCACCACGTCGCCCACCCGTACCCCCTGCCCCAGCAAGTGGTGGGCCAGGCGGTTGGCCTGCTCATCCAAGGTTTGGTACGACAGTTCCGCAGCCCCGAGCTGAATGGCCGTTTTGTGGGGCGTGGCCTGGGCCTGAGCGGCTACCAGCCCGTGCAGCGTCTGGGCGGCGGGGTAGGGGCGGGCCGTGGCGTTGAGGTCCGCGTAGGCGGCGGCCAGCACCGCGGGCGCTTCCCCCAGGTCCTTGATCTTTGCGCCGGGGCTATCCACTATTGCCCCGATGAGGCGCTCGAAGCGGGCCATCATCTGGTCGATGGTCGCGGCATCGAACAAGGCGGTGTTGTAGGACCATTCCATCAGCAGCTCGGCCTGCGAGCCGCTGGCGTTGACGAACAGCTCAAAGCTCTCGTAAGCCCGCGGGAAGCTGGTCAGACGGTGTGACAATCCATTGAAGGCGACATCGTTGTCGAGGCCTAAGTCAATGTTGAACACTACGGGTACCAACGGAATCCGACCAGTGGCGCGGGCCGACGGTAGCTTTTTCAGCAGGCTGCCGAAGGTAAGGTTTTGGTGGTCGTAAACGTCGAACAGGGCGGCTTTGCGCTGCAACAGAAAGTCCACAAACCGCAGCTCGCCGGCGGGGCGGCTGCGCAGGGGCAGCAGGTTCACGCAGTGCCCCACCAGCCGGCCGTCCGCCAGGGCGGCCTGGCCGGCTGCGGGCAGGCCTACCACGAGGTCTTCCTGGCCCGTGAGCTGGTGCAGCAGCACTTCAAACACCGCCAGCAGGGTGGTCACGAAGCTGCAGCCGGCCTGCTGCCCCGTCTTTTTGAGGGCCGCTACCAAGGGTGAGGGCAGCGGGTGGTCGCGGCGGTTGCTGGCGTAGGTGCGGGCGGCGGGCCGGGGCCGGTCGGTGGGCACGTCGAGGGCCGGCACGGGCCCTCGGAACTGCTCCACCCAGAACTGCTCGGTGCGGTGGTATTCCTCGCTTTGGTAGTAGGCCGCCTGTGCTTCAGCGTAGCAGCCAAAGGACGGTGGCGCGGGCAGCTCCGACGGCCGGTGTTGGGCGAAAGCAGAATAGTGCCGCCCCAAATCTTGCAGCAGTACCCCAATCGACCACCCGTCGCAGACGATGTGGTGCACGGTGAAAACGAAGCAGTGGTCGGCCGCGCCGAGCCGGACCAGGGCGGCCCGCAGCAGGGGCCCTGCTACCAGGTCGAATACGTGCTGCACCTCTTGGCGGCCGTACGCGGCCAGCCACTCCTGCTGCGCGGCCGGGGTCAGCGCGGAGATGTCGTGACAGGTCAGCGCTAGCGGCGCGGGAGCCAGCACGCACAGGTACTGGCCGTCGGCACTGAACGTGGTGCGCAAGGCGTCGTGCTGCGCCACTACCGCCTCCAGGGCTCGTTGCAGGGCATCTGCGTGCAGCGGGCCGGTTAAGTATAGCGCCAGGGCTTCGTTGTAGGCCCGGCTGGCGGTGTCACCGCCCACCAGGCAGGCAGCCCAGATTTCCGCTTGGGGCTCGGTAATGGGAGCCAACCGGTGGATTACCGGGCCGGCGAAGGGATTAAAATCAGTAGCAACCGTGGTATAAGAGTCTTTCATATATACTTAGCTCGCGGGCGGCCTTCTCTTTTTTTTACTGAATACCTACCAAGTCGCATTCTGTATAAAATAATTGGCTGAGCCGCGGAATAACTGATTCAAAACTAATAATCATGAAATATATAGTACAAAATCTGAATTTATTAGGAGGATGAAAGTTTCTGCAGCTATGGTTGCTTTCAGCCTCAGAAATTATCCTTGCACTTCAATTTTTAGGTAATCGCCGGCGTGGTCGGGGTCGGCAATGAACCAGGCCGGGTTGCCGTTGCGGTCGCGGCCCAGCCGGGCCCCCGGCACGGGGGGCTGGTTGAGGCCCGGGGCGGCCGCCGGGGCCGCGCCGGCCGCGGGTGGGGCCAGTGCCCCCGCCTTGAAAAAGCCGGCCGCCACCATTTCCCGCACGCCTTCCAGCATTAGGTCGATGACCCGCGTCACCTCGGCTTCGGTGTGGGCTTCGGTCATGAAGCAGGGGAAACCGTCCCAGATGTGCAGGCCTTTTTCGCGCAGCCACGTGAACAGCAGCTCGGCGTAGGGCACTTCTTCGCGGAACTTGATTTTCCACAGCGAGCCGAACTGGGCCACGAAAAAGGGTAGCTGCTGCTGCGCGAACGAAGCGTTGAGGGCCCCCGCGAGGCGGTCGGCCTTGGCCGTGAGGCCGGTTTGCAGGGCCGGGCTGGCGGCCTTGAGGTGCAGCAGCGAGGCCTTGGCCGCGGCCAGGGCCAGCGGGTGCCGCACAAACGTGCCGGCGAAGTACGTGACGCCCACTTCGGGCACCGAGGCGTCGCCGTACTGCCAGGCCCCGCCGTCGAGGGCGTCCATCAGGTCGCGCCGGCCCGCGATGACGCCGATGGACAGCCCCCCGCCGATGACCTTGCCGTAGGTGGCCAGGTCGGCGCGGATGCCGAACAGGGCCTGGGCCCCGCCCAGGTGCATGCGGAAGCCGGTGATGACCTCGTCGAAGATGAGGACCGTGCCGGCGGCGGCCGTCAGGGCGCGCACCTGCTGCAAAAAGGCCACGGGCTGGAACTCGGGCCGGCGGCTCTGCACCGGCTCCACGAGCACGGCGGCCAGCTCGTGGGCCCGCTCGGCGAGGATGCGCAGGCTCTCGTCGGTGCCGTAGTCGAGGATGAGCATGTTTTGCACCGCCTCGGGCAGGATGCCCGCCGCGGCCGGAAACGAGCGCAGGGCCTTGGTGCCGCGCACCAGGGCCTCGTCGATGATGCCGTGGTAGGAGCCCGTGAAGGCTACCACCAGCGAGCGGCCCGTGGCGGTGCGGGCGATGCGCATGGCCCCCAGCACGGCCTCTGAGCCCGTATTACACAGCCCCACCCGCTCGAAGCCGGTGAGTTCGCAGAGCAGCTCGCTCACCTCGCCGGCCAGCGGGTGCTGGGGCCCCACCTCGAAGCCGCGCTCGATTTGCGCGTGCAGGGCCTCGGCCACGAAATCGGGCTGGTGGCCGAACAGGCACGAGCCAAACCCGTTCAGGATGTCGATGTACTCGTTGCCGTCGAGGTCCCACAGCCGGCTGCCCTTCGAGCGCTCCACCACCAACGGGTACACCAGCTCCTTGGTGAGGGGCCGGAAGCCCGACACCACGCGCGGGTCGGCCATGTGCGGGCGGTGCCGCTGCGTGAAGGCCTTGCTGGCCTTGGTTTTTTCGGTGTAGCGGGCCGTGAGCTGTTGCAAAAACGCTTGCTGCGTAGCCGTTAACTGGCTGGCTTGCTTTTCGATGCGCGGCGAGGCCCCGAAGGGTTTCTTGATTTCAATGACTTCCTCCGGCGTGAGCAGCGGGGCGGCCGCCGGGGGCGCAACGGGGCCGGGCCCCGCCGCTACGGGCGCAGGTGCGGGCGCGGCGGGGGCCCCCAACGCTTCGGACCCGGGACCGTGCAGCAGGGCCACCTGCCTGGCCAGCAGCTGCAACTGCTGCGCAATTAAGCCCAGTGCCGAGTCGTTGCCCGTGGGCACGGCTAGTGGAGCCGCTGCCAGGGGCGTGGCACCCGGCGCGGGGGCCGCCAGCGGGGCCGTTGTACCGGGGCGGTATGCCTCGGGCGGCAGCGCCTGGTCAAGGTAGTCGGTCAGCTGATTAGGAGTGGCGTAGCGCTCGCTAAGTTGGCGGAAAGTAATAGGTAGGTTAAACTGTTTCTTGAGCGTAATGGCCAGCTGCGTGAGCGACAGCGAGTCGAGGCCCATTTCCAGGAACGACATGTCGGGCGTCACCCCGCTCATTTCAACGCCCGAGGCATTTTCTAGCAATTCGTTGACGACGGTGAGCAGAGCAGATTTCCTCATGGGATTGGGCAGCGGAAGGAAAGAAATAGCAGTCGGAGTTGGCGGGGCGGCCAGCGCCGGGGCGGCCAGCACCGGGGCCGCGGCCGCGGGTTCGAGCCAGCAGGGCTTGCGGTCAAAGGCGTAAGTAGGAAGCTGGGCGAGGCGCTGGCCCCGGCCGGCGTACACAGCCGCCCAGTTTGGTTCGGTACCGCGCAACCACAGTTGGCCCAGGGCCGCGAGCAGCGCCCGGTATTCGGGCTGGTCGGTGCCGGAAATCTTTTTCAAACTGGCCAGGGCGGTGCCCGGCCGGCCGGCCAGCTGTTGCTGGGCCAGGGCCGTGAGCACCTGGCCGGGCCCCACCTCCAGCAGCACGGGGCCGTGCTCGGCCAGCAAAGTGTCAAGGGCGGCGGCGAACCGCACGGTTTGCCGCAGGTGGGCGGCCCAGTAGCGCGGGTCGGTGGCCTGGGCATCGGTCAGCCAAGTGCCGCTCACCGTCGAAACCACCGGCTTCTGGGGGCGGTGCAGTGTGACGCTGGCCACTACCTGCTCGAATTCGTCCACCACGGGGTCCATCATGGCCGAGTGGAAGGCGTGGCTGGTGGCCAGCACCCGGTTGGGCACGTCCTGCGCGTCGAGCGCCTGGGCAAAGGCCGCGATTTCCTCGTCGGGGCCCGCCACCACGCAGGCCGACGGCCCGTTGACGGCGGCCAGCGAGAGGCCGGCCGGCAGGCGCAGCGCGAGCTGGCTCGCCGCCAGCCGCACCGACAGCATGCTGCCGCGCGGCAACTCCGCCACCAGCCGGCCCCGGTTGGCCACCAGGGCCAGCGCGTCGGCCAGCGAGAACACGCCCGCCAGCTGCGCGGCTACGAATTCGCCCACGCTGTGCCCGCAAAAGGCGGTGGGCGCGAGGCCCCAGCTCAGCCAGAGCCGGGCCAGCGCGTACTCGGTTACAAACAGCGCGGGCTGGGCGTAGCGGGTGTCGCGCAGGCGCGATTCGGCGGCCGGGTCATCGTCGGCTGCGGCGTACAGTACCTCGCGGATGTCCACGGGCAGGTGCGGGGCCAGCAGGTCGGCGCACTCCTCCACGGCCGTCCGGTACACGGGCTCGTGCGCGTACAGCTCGCGGCCCATGCCCAGGTACTGCGCGCCCTGGCCGGGAAACAGGAACACCACGTCGCCCGGGGCTTCCGCCAGCGTGGCGGCGGTGCCGGGGGCCGCGCCGGCCCGCAGCTGCGCCACTAGTTCGGGGGCGTCGGCGACCACCGCGAACCGGCGGTGGCCAAACGCCGGCCGGGTGGTGGCCAGCGTGGCCGCTGCGTCGGCGAGGGCCGGCGCATCGGGCCGGCCGAGGGCGTCGGCCAGGCGTTGGCCGTAGGCCTCGCGGCTGGCGTCCGACTGGGCCGACCACACCAGCAGCTCGGCCGGCCGCGCGGGGCCCGGGGCTGGCGCGGCGGTGGGCGCAATGAATTCTTCGACGACGACGTGCACGTTGGTGCCGCCCACGCCGAACGAGCTGACGCCCGCCCGCCGGGGCCCCGGGCCGGCCGGCCAGTCGGCCAGGGCGGCGTTCACGAAAAACGGGCTGTGGGCGAAGTCGATGTGGGGGTTGGGCGTGGCGTAGCCCAGCGAGGCGGGCAGCTGCCGGTGGCGCAGGGCCAGCACGGTTTTCAGCAGGCCGGCCACGCCGGCGGCGGCCGTGAGGTGGCCCATGTTGCTCTTGATGGAGCCCACGGCGCAAAACTGCCCGGCGGGCTGCTCGCCGAAGGCCAGCGCCAGCCCTTCCATTTCGATGGGGTCGCCGAGGGGCGTGCCCGTGCCGTGGGCCTCCACGTAGCTCACGGTGGCGGGGTCGATGCGCCCGTCGGCCAGCGCCCGGCCGATGGCCCCGGCCTGGCCTTCGGCGCTGGGGGCCGTGAAGCTGCCCTTGCCGCCGCCGTCGTTGTTCACCCCCACGCCCTTGATGACGGCGTGGATCAGGTCGCCGTCGCGCTGCGCGGCGGCCAGGCTTTTCAGCAGCACCACCCCGGCCCCGTCGCTGAACACCGTGCCGTGGCTGTCGGCGTCGAAGGGCCGGCAGTGGCCGTCGCGGCTCAGCATCGCGCCCTCCTGGTAGAGGTGGCCGCTGTGCAGCGGGGCCGTCACGCTCACGCCGCCCGCCAGGGCCACGTCGCAGTGCCCCTGCCGGATGGCCTCCACGGCCTGGGCCACGGCCAGCAGCGAGGTCGAGCAGGCCGAGTGCACGCTCACGGCGGGGCCCTTCAGGTTCAGCTGGTACGCCGTGCGCAGGGCCACGAAGTCCTTCTCGTTCACGGCCATCGCCTGGAAGTCGCCCACCTGCGCCAGCACGTCGGCCCGGGGCAGCACGTTGCGCAGGTAGTAGGTGTTGTTGCCGCTGCCGGCGTACACGCCCACCGTGGCGTCGGGCCGCTGCTGGGGCAGGTAGCCGGTCTGCTCCAGGGCCTCCCAGGCAATTTCCAGGAAAATGCGCTGCTGCGGGTCCATCACGGACGCGAGCCGGGGGTTCAGGCCAAAAAAGGCCGCGTCGAACCGGTCGGCGTGGTCGAGGATGCCCCGGGCGGGCACGTACAGCGGGTCGTTTTTGACGTGGGCCGGCACGGCCGGGTCCAGCTCTTCCAGGGTGAAAAAGCGGGTGGTTTCCCGGCCCTCGCGCAGCACGTCCCACAGCTCGGCCAGGGTGTTGGCCCCGGGGAAGCGGCCCGCCATGCCGATGATGGCCACGTCGGCGTGGCCGGGCGCGGCCGGCGCGGGCCCGGCCGCCAGGGGCGCGGCGGCCGGGCGCGCGCCGGCCGCCGGGGCCAGGTACCGGGCCACGCCCGCCGCGGTGGGAAACTGGTAGAGCTTGGTGATGGGCAGCGCGTGGCCCAGCTGCTTGAGGGCGGCCACCGTTTTCTGCGCCAGCAGCGAGTTGCCGCCCAGCTCAAAAAAGTTGTCGTCGGCCCCCACGCGGTCGAGTTGGAGCCAGCCGCGCCACAAGTCGGCCACGCTGTGCTCCAGGCCGGGGGCGGGCCGGCGGTAGGGCCCGGCCGAGGCCGGCCGGAGCAGGGCGGGGGCAGGCAGCAGTTTTTTGTCCACCTTGTCGCTCACGGTGCGGGGCAGCGCGTCCAGCCACACCAGGGCGGCGGGCAGCATGTAGTCGGGCAAGGTGCGGGCCAGCTCCTGGCGGATGGCCGCGTCGTCGGGCTGCCCGGTAGCCGACACGAGGTAGGCCACCACCTGCTTCTGCTCGTCGGGGCCCGGGCGCATCACCACCACCGATTCGCGCAGGGCCCCGATGCGGTTCAGGGCCACCTCAATCTCGCCGATTTCGACGCGGTTGCCCCGGATTTTTACCTGGTCGTCGCGCCGGCCCAGGAACTCCAGGCTGCCGTCGGGCAGGTAGCGGGCCATGTCGCCGGTGCGGTAGATGCGGGTGGGGCCTTTCTGCGGGTGGGGCCAGGTGAGGAACCGCTCGGCCGTCAGCGCGGGCTGGTTTAGGTAGCCGGCCGCCACGGCGTTGCCCGCGATGCACACCTCGCCGCCGCTGCCGGCGGGCTGCAGCCGCAGGTCTTCGTCCAGAATCAGCAGCTCGGCGTCCACCACCGGCCAGCCCATGTTCGGCAGGTCGGGCCAGTCGGCCGGGCGGCCGGGCAGCTTGTGCTCCGTCACCCAGATGCTGCCCTCGGCCGGGCCGTACACGTGCATGAGCGTGCAGGCGGGCAGCGCGGCGAACAGCCCCCGGATTTGCGGCGTGATTTTGAGCTGCTCGCCGCCGATGATGACTTCCCGCAGGGCCTCGGGGAACAGGTTTTCGGCGGTGGCCGCCTCGGCCAGGTATTGCAGGGCCACGTAGGGCAGGTAGGCCCGGTGGATGTCGGCGCGGCGCAGGTAGGCCAGCAGCTGGCCCGCGTCGAGCCGGTGGGTGTTGTCAATCAGGTGCACGGTGCCGCCGCTGACGAGCGGCAGGAACACTTCCAAAAACGAGACGTCGAACGTGAGGTGGCAGAACTGCAGCGTGTTCAGCCCCGGCTGGGCCTGGTTGTGCGCCACCTGCCAGTCCATCAGCTGAACAAGGCCGGTCTGGGTCATGCACACGCCCTTCGGCTGCCCGGTCGAGCCAGAAGTGTACAGCACGCACACCGTGGCGTTGTACGAGGGCACCGCCTGGCCGGCGAAAGCGTAGTCGGCGTCGGAGGCCACGACGGCCAGCCCCAGCCCGGCAAAAAAATCCGTGGCGGCGGCGGGGGCCACGCAGGCCGTCAGCCCCGAGCCGGCCACGATGCGCCGCAGCCGTTCTGCCGGGTAGGTGGGGTCGAGCGGCAGGTAGGCTTTGCCGGCCTTGAGGATGGCCAGCATCCCGACGACCATTTCCAAGCCGCGGGCCGCGCTTATGCCGACGAACTCGGCCGCGGGCGCGTGGTGCAACAAGGCTTGGCCGAGGCGGTCGGCCCGCTCGTTCAACTGCCGATAGGTGAGGGATTCCTCGCCAAAAACCACGGCCCGACGGTCAGCGTACGTAGCAGCCGCTTGCTCAACCAACCGGTGGACCAGCTTAGGGCCCTGGGCTTCGTTCGCAACGAAACCACCAAGGAAAACAGCGTCCATAATATTATATTATTACTGGATAAAATTTGCTTCAAGCGTGACTGTTGGAAGGTGGGATACTCGCTGAATTAAACGCAATACTTCTGCCCGTATAGGTTGACATTGTATAGATAACGCTATAAATGTAGTACTCGTGGATTAGTTTTTTTTAAACTGAATTTAGCAGTTAAAAAAAATAGACTTTATATAAAAAATCCATTAATTTTTTTACGACTAGCCCTGGCTTTTTTAAAGAGTGGGGAGGACGTGCTGGGGTTGCCTTTTGTGGCAAGAAAGAAGCCTTGCGCGGGCCCCCGGTACACCAGTAGGGTATGGCTGGGCCGTAGGGTCCTAGTAGGAACCGCCAGCTCATCGCCCACCCGTACAAAAGCGAACAGTATGAGGGATAAATATAGGAAGTAACTATATAAAATAAATAAATTTCTCTGATCCGGTCTATTCAGGATCCCGACTTGGGTAAAACTTTCGTTCGTCGATGTGGTACACGTTGCCTTTGGCCAGCACGTGCATGGCGAGGTTTTCCACGGAAAGGGCGGTGCCCTTTTTGGCGGCGGCGGCGTTGTTGTGCACAATGTTGTGGCCGTCGAGGATGATGACCAGGTTGGAGCCGATGGTTTCGACCACGTTGCCGCTGGTGATGAGCACGCCGGTGTCTTCGCCCAGGCCGATGCCGATGAGCCGGGGGTAGAGGCTCACGGCTTCGATGAGGCGGCCGAAGCGGCCGCGCTTCACGAAGTGCGAATCGACGACGGCGGTGGGCAGCAGGCCCAGGCCGGCCCCCATCTTCACGGCCCCCTTCAGCAGGGCGTCGGGCACCGAGCCCCCCCGAATCATGTGCTGCGACATGGCCATGGCCCCGGCGCTGGTGCCGGCAATGACGAAATGGGTTTCGGCGCGGTAGCGGCGCAGCATGGCGTCGAGAAAATCGGTTTCGCCGAACATCTCGCGCAGGCGCGTCTGGTTACCGCCCGAAAACATGATTACGTCGGCGGCCAGCAGGCGGTCGAGGTACTCGGGCTGGCGGGCGTCCTCCGGGGTGCGGATGTCCATCACGCCCACGTTGTGGCAGTTGAGCATGGCGAAGGAAGCCGTGTAAATCGGTCCTACTTCCTGCGGAATCATGGAGGCGGTGGTGATGACTTCAATGCGCGGGTCGGTTTTGCCCGACTCGGAGACGACGCGCTTGAGGATGCCCAGCTCGAAAAAATTGAGGTAGTACTTGCGACGGGTACGGGGATTGGGGTAGGTGCCCTTGTCTTCGTTGCCGCCGATGGCGATGAGCTTGCCGAGGGGAGGAGTGGTTTTCAACGGAAATCGATTCAACAGAAAAACATAGTAACCGGTGGCCGGGCCCCGGGTTGGGCCCGCCCCGGCAAAAGTCGGGCCGCCGGGCCCAATTTTGCGCCGGGCGTGCCTGCGCTCGGCATGAAATTGGGCCCGGCGCAACTGCTGCCTATATATAAGGTATAAGCGCGGGCCCCGGCGCTACGCCGCCCCGGCCAGCAACGGGTCGAGGGTGCCGGTGGCCACGGCGTGGTAGTTGGGGCGGGCGGCGGCGTAAATCCGCCGGGCCCGGGCCGGGCCGCCGGGCGTGGCCAGCAGCGCCCGGTACAGCGGCGCGATGAATTTGCGCCGGCCGACGCGGTGCAGAAAATCTTCCAGCGCCGCGTCGGCCGCGCCGTAGCCGGCCCGCAGGGTGTGCGGAAACCAAGCCGCCAAAATTTCGGCGTTGCCCGACGCCGTGAAGTGGAAGGCCGCGTCGAGCGCCGCCAGGCCGGCCGCCGGCAAGCTGGCCGGCAGGGCGCCGAGGAAGTGCATCCACTCGTGGCCGCTCCACCCGGGGGTGCCGGGGGCCAGGGCGGCGGGGGCGGCCCCGGCGGCGTAGCGGGCGAGGGCCGCGTCCACGGCGGCGAAGCGGGCCGCGGCCACGGGCCCCGCGGCGGCGGGCAGGCCGGGGCCATCGACCCAGGCGGCCAGCTGCACGTCGGCTTCGAGGCCGGGCACCGCGTCCAGTAGCTCGGCGCGGAGGTAGGCGAGGAAGGCGTCGGTGCGCATGGCCTGGAAGCTGAACCGGGCGAAGTACGCGGCGATGAAAGCGTCGAGCCGGGGGCGGCCCACCCGGGCTTCCAAAGCCAGGAGCAGGGCGCACCCTTTCTCGTAGGCAATCTCGGTGAGGCCGTCGTCGGGGTCGCGGCCGGCCAGGTGCAGGCGCAAATGGGTGTCGGGGCTGGCGGGCCCCAGCTCGGCGATGGTGTGCTGGAGCGCGGCCCGGCCCAGCACGTGCAGCATGTCGGCGTAGGGCCGGCCGTACAAATGTTCCATGATGCGCCGCTCGAAATACACCGTAAAGCCCTCGTTCAGCCAGAAATCATTCCATGTTCCATTTGTAACCAGGTTGCCACTCCACGAGTGCGCCAGCTCGTGCGCCACCAAACTCGTCAGGCTGCGGTCGCCGGCCAGAATAGTAGGTGTTACAAATGTTAACCTGGGGTTTTCCATCCCGCCGAACGGGAAGCTGGGCGGCAGCACCAGTAAATCGTAGCGTTCCCAGCGGTAGGGGCCGTAGAGTTGCTCGGCGGCGGCCACCATTTTCTCCAGGTCGGCAAACTCGTGGGTGGCGGCGGCCAGCGTGGCCGGCTCGGCGTACACGCCGGTGCGCCCGCTGAGCGGGGCAAAGGCCAGGTCGCCCACGGCCAGGGCCATGAGGTAGGCCGGAATGGGCTGCGCCATGCGGAAGCGGTACGTGCCGCTCGGGTCGCGGCGCTGGGGGTTCTCGGCGCTCATCAGGGCCAGCAGGTGGGGCGGCACCCGCACGGTGGCCTCGTAGGTGAAGCGGATGCCGGGCGAGTCCTGGCACGGCAGCCAGGTGCGCGCCAGCACGGCCTGCGACTGCGTGAAGAGGAACGGCTCGGAGCCGGCCGTCTGCTCCGGGGCCAGCCACTGCAGGGCCGCCGCCCCGGGGCCCGCGCGGTAGCGCACGGCGACGGCCGCCGCCCCGGGCGGCAGGTCGATGCGCAGGGCCTGGCCCAACACCGGGTCGGCGGGGCCCAGGGTGAAGGGCAGGGCCGGGCCCTCGGGGCCGGGGCCCAGCGTGACGGCGTCGACGGCCAAGCCGCGGGTGTCGAGCACCAGCGCGTCGCCCGCGCTTTCGGCGAGGTGCCAGGTGGCGGTGCCGGCCAGCGTGCGGGTGGCAAAATCGACGGTGAGGGCCAGGGCCAGGTGGCGCACCCGGGCGGGGGCGTCGCCGGCGTGGCTGTGCGGGTCGGGGGGCAGGGCAGCGGTTGGCATGGCGGGGCGGTGGAAGGGCGAAAAAATCGGAAAAAGAACGGGCAGGGGAACGGCCGGCAGTGGCCCCGGCCGGGCCGGGCAAAAGTACGGGGCCGGGCAGCCGGGGTCCGCCGCCAAAAGCAGGCCTGCCCCGAATGGCGTACCTTGCGCGGCCCGCCTTGGTGGCCCGTAGCACAACCCCGGCGCGGGCCGGTCAGTACAAGGGCCCGATTATTGCACCTCTCCAGGGCTGTTGCCCTCTTCGTATTTTCGCTGCATGCCCCGTTTCCGCTTTTTTCATTCTTTCCTGGTTTGGTTGTTCGGTGGCCTGCTGGGGGCGGCGCTGCTGAGCGGCTGTGGTTCCAAGTCCGACCGGCGGGGGCAGGGCGCGGGCGCGGGCACTACTGCCGGGGCCGCGGGCCCGCAGCCGGTGCTCGACAGCGCTTACGTGCAGCGGGCCCTGGAGGCGGTGCCCCAGTTCCAGGGCCAGCTGCCGTGGGCGAAGAAGTTCTACCGCGAGCGGCAATACCAGCTGGGGTGGTTTAAGAACAACGCGCTGGTGCCGCAGGCCGCCCAGCTGCTCCAAACCATTGCCAAAGCCCGGGATGAAGGCTTGGATCCTAAGAAGTACCAGGTTAAGGACTTATCTAAGCTGTTCAATCAATTCAAGGCAGCACCCGACCTGGCCCGGCGCGATGCCCTGGAGCAGGAAATAGACGTGGCCTTGTCGGGCACCTACTTCGTGTGGGCGTCCGATTTTTACCGGGGCGTGGCCAATCCGCACGATGCCAAGAATGCCGCCTGGCAGGTGAAGCCCAACAAAATCAAACTCCACAAAGCTTTGCTCACCTACCTCGGCGACCGCAAAAGCAAGTACGGCTACTACGAGTTTGCCCCCCTGCACCCCGAGTACAATAACCTGAAAAAAGCCCTGGCGGCCTACCGCACCCGCGAGGCCGCCGGGGGGTGGCCGGCCCTGCCGAAGGCCCTGGTGCTGCGGCCCGGGCAGGCCTCGGCGGCGGTGCCGGCCCTGCGCCGGCGGCTGCTGGGCCCAGCGGCCGCTGCGGCCACGTCCGCCGCCCTGGGGTACGACCCGGCCCTGGTAGCCGCCGTGAAATCGTTTCAGCGCGACGCCGGCCTGCGGCCCGACGGCGTGGTGAGCGGGGCCACGCTGCGCGAACTGAACGTGCCCATCGGCCAGCGCATCGACCAGTTGTTGCTCAACATGGAGCGCTGGCGCTGGCTGCCCAAAAAGTTCGAGCCGGACTACCTGCTGGTGAACATCCCCGAGTACCGGCTGCACGTCATCGAAGGCGGCAAGGAGGCCATGACTATGCGCGTCATCGTGGGCAAGGCCCTCACGGCCACCCCAATTTTTAGCGATAAGATGGAGTACGTGGTGCTGGCCCCCTACTGGAACGTGCCGTTCAGCATCATCGAAAACGAGCTGAAGGACAAGTTTGCCGCCGATCCCACCTACCTCGACCGGCTCGACATGGAGGTGGTGAAGGGCTACGGCCGCAAGGCCGTCGTCATCGACCCCGCCACCATCGACTGGGCCAACGTGACCCAGGAGAACTTCCGGTACACGCTGCGCCGCCGCCCGGGCCCCAAAAACGACCTGGGCAACGCGAAGTTCATCTTCCCCAACTCGAACGATATTTACCTGCACGACACGCCCCACGGCGAGCTGTTTTCGCAGGCGAGCCGCAACTTCAGCCACGGCTGCGTGCGGGTGGAGGAGCCCATCAGGCTGGCCGCTTACCTGCTGCGCGACAAGCCCGGGTGGGACCAGCAAACCATCCTTGACAGCATCGCTACCCACCGCGAGCGGTACATCACGCTCACCAAAAAGCTGCCCGTGTACCTGGTGTACCTCACGGCCTGGGCCGACGCCGACGGCCACGCCCACTTCCGCGACGACATCTACGGCCACGACAAAACCCTCGCGCGGGAGTTGCTCATCAAGCCCGCCGGGACCGCGCCGGTGCGGGTGGCCGCCCGGCCGCAGCCCGCCCCGTTGGCCCGCCCCGCCGCCGCTGGCAAAAGTGGCTAGCGGACAAGGAGGCTAACTCTGCCCCGACCATTTCAAGAGGCCCGCTTGCTCGGCAAGCTGGGCCTTTTCTGTTTTAGGCTGGGGACCGCAAATGGCAAAGCACAAGAGTCTCATCTGTTTACACTTGTAATTACAAGTGTAAACAGATGAGACTCAATTAGTATAACTATAGAATTGTAAACCAGCCGAAGTTGCGAGGAGTATCCCAGGACATTAATTTATTTCCCCCACATTTGTAAATAAATTATGTTTTCATGGTTGACCGTATCCGGGCGCTGCTGCTGGCCCGCCAACTGAGCCCGACGCAGTTCGCAGACGCCATCGGGGTGGCGCGGCCCATCATGAGCCACATCTTGTCGGGGCGCAACAAGCCCAGCCTGGAAGTGGTGCAGAAAATCCTGGAGGCCTTCCCGGACCTGGCCATGCCGTGGCTGTTGAAAGGTACGGGCCCCATGCTGGCTGTGGCGGAAGTGCCCGCTGCCGAGGACAAAGCCGTCGCGGTAGCCGCCCCGGGCCCCCGCAAACGCCCGGCCGGCCCCGTTGCCCCGGCCCCCGCCGCGGAAACTCCCGCACTTTCCCCGGATTTTGAACCGCTAGCCCCGGGCCCGGTAGCGGAGGCCACTGCCAGCCTAGCCCCTGCCCAGCCCGCCCTGGAAAACCCGCTGCCCCCGCTGCCCCCCGCGCCGGCTCCGGTGCTGCCCCCGGCAGCCGCGGCGGCTCCCCTGGTAGCCAGCGTACCGCCGGAGTTAGCCTTGTTTGCCGAGCCGGGCAAGGCCATCCGGCGCATCGTTATCTTTTACCGCGACGGCACTTTTGCCGACTACCAACCAGAATAAGGCGGGCTAGCGGGGCAAGCGCGTTGCCACCGTCCTGTTCAAGTAAAGCTGACTGCAACGGGCTAGCCGGGTTTGGTACAGATTTGGTACGGGGTAAAATATGTCCAAAATATGCAATTTATTAGCTGTTATAAACAGGCTTGGAGGGGTATCGGTAACACCTTAGTATAAAAAGCATGTCTATCTGATAAGCCCGGTATAAACCACAGCAGGCTGCCAGTAGCCTTAGTGTTGATGAAATTATAAATTTAAAATTCATAAAATACTGTAAATCAACAAGAATTATCCAGCTAATAAAACTTAAGATTTAGTATTAAAGCGACGAGCTTAGAGCACTAATAGCAGGTCTGCGCTTTAACTTTTTGTCAAGGCCGTAAAGCGTAGCTCTGGTGTTTGTGCCAAGAGTGGTGCTAACAGAATTGGCGGAGCGACCGGCTTTGATAAAGTCAGTTTGCGCGGTGCCCACCCCGCGGACACTACTAAAGAAATGAGTCCAGCAGATACGGGTGGGCAATGGAATAAGTAGGCAGAAAGTTGAGCTCAGTGGCTAAAAAATGGTACCACCAACTTCTTACGGCCGGGCCGGGCAAGTTGTGCCGTTAATTGCCAAATGTTATCCTGCGGAATCTGCTGGGCAGAGGCCGAATGGACGCGGCAGGCAGTGGCGCGGGTTGGCGATTTAGCGCCCGGTGGCTACCTTCGCGTTATGAAACCGACCCGAGCAATTGTACTGCTGGCCGCCAGCGCGGCCCTGTTCCTGACCGCCGCCTGCTCCCAGGCCCCCGACGCGGAAAAAGACCCCAACGCCGACGCCGCCTACAAGCGCGACCACCGCACCGAGATGTACCGCAAGGCGCAAGAGAGCAACGTGACCCGCAACTAAGCCGGCCCGCCCGCGCGGCCGACCTCATAGGAAACGCAAAGCCCCCGCCGGACTATCCGGCGGGGGCTTTGCGTTTCTTCTATACTTGGGGTAGAACTGGCTAGTCGGCCAGCACCAGCTCGGGCTGGGGCAGGGCGGCGAAGTCGGGCAGGGTGATGCCGGCCAGCAGGCGCTGCTCCAGCAGGTCGGCCCAGGTGCGCAGGTACAATACCACGTCGTCGCGCTGGTTGTGGCGCAGCTGGTCGCGGCGCTCGAACGGAATGGCGAACCGGATGGTGGGGTCGGCGAGGCGCTCGAGGTGGGTGAGGTCGGCGCGGGTGAAGCCCAGGGCCAGCATCTCGTCGATGGTGTCGTCGATGGGCAGGCCGCTGGCGGGGCAGTAGTCGACGAGCTGCCGCTCCCAGTCGCCGTAGCGCTGCATGGCCCGGGCGTGGATTTCGCCCTTGGTCAGCTTCGTGACGGTCTGGGCCAGGTGGCCGCAGTTGCAGCTGCCCATGTGGCCCCACTGGTAGGGCGTTTGGGTGGCGAGGCGCTGGGCGGTGTCGCGCAGGGCCTGGATGACGGGAAGCGAGGTGGTAGCCATAGGGGGGACGAATGACGAGGTACTGGACTGAAAAAGCAAAACGGGCCGGAAAAAGTTTTCCGGCCCGCTTCGGGAATCGTCGATTAAACGAGAAAATTTTCCGTTCCCGTCATTAGTAGGAGCTGCGGCGCGAGCCGCCGCCCTCGCGGCGGCCGCCGTCACGCCCGCCGCTGCCGCCGGCCTGCACGCGCTGGCCGCCGCTGCCGAAGCGGCGGTTGGTGTCGGAGCCGCCGCCGGCGGGCGCGGCCGCGGCGCGGCTGCCGCCCGAGGGCCGGTTGCTGTTGGCCGACGACCGCTCGGGGCGCTCGGACCGCTCGCCGCCGCTGCGGCCGCCGCTGGGGGCCCCGCCGGAGCGGCCCCCACCGCTGCTCCCGTCGCGGCTGGGGCGCTGGGGCCGGCCCGCCGGGCCCTTGGGCCGGACGATGCGCTCGCGGCCGTTCAGCTCCACGGGGCGCACGTGGGCCGTGGTGAAGGGGTGGTCGGTGTTCAGGTCAATCTGGCGGTTGATGAGCTTCTGGATGTCCTGCAAGTAGGCGCGCTCCTCGTCTTCCACGAACGAGAAGGCCGTGCCGAAGGCCCCGGCCCGGCCCGTGCGGCCGATGCGGTGCACGTAGGTTTCGGGCTCGTTGGGGATTTCGTAGTTGACGACGTGGGTCAGCTCGTCCACGTCGATGCCGCGGGCGGCGATGTCGGTGGCCACCAGCACGCGGGTGCTGCCGGCCTTGAAGTTCGACAGGGCCCGCTGGCGGTGGTTCTGGCTTTTGTTGCCGTGGATGGCCTCGGCCACAATCTCGTACTGGGCCAGGGCCTTCACTACCTTGTCGGCCCCGTGCTTGGTGCGGGTGAAAACGAGCACGCGGCGGATGGCCTTGTCGGTGAGCACGTGGCGGAGCAGGGCGGGCTTGTTGTTGCCCTCCACCAGAAACACCGACTGCGTCACCGTCTCGGCGGTGCTGCTCACGGGCGTCACGGCCACGCGCACGGGGTTGGGGCGCAGGATGGTGGCGGCCAGCTCCTGAATCTGGCCGGGCATGGTGGCCGAGAAGAACAGGGTCTGGCGCTTGGCGGGCAGCTTGGGCAGGATGCGCTTGATGTCGTTGATGAAGCCCATGTCGAGCATCCGGTCGGCCTCGTCGAGCACGAAAATCTCCACCCCGCGCAGATCCACGAAGCCCTGGTTCATGAGGTCGAGCAGGCGGCCGGGGGTGGCGATGAGCACCTCCACGCCGCGTTGCAGCTGCTGCACCTGCGGGTGCTGGCCCACGCCGCCGAAGATGACGGTGTGGCGAATCTGGCTCAGGTGGCGGCCGTAGGCCCCGAACGACTCATTAATCTGGATGGCCAGCTCGCGCGTGGGCGTCAGCACGAGGCAGCGGATGCGGCGGGGGGCCTGCTTTTCGAGCTGCGCCGAGCGGTGCAGCAGCTGCAGGATGGGGGCGGTGAAGGCGGCGGTTTTGCCGGTGCCGGTCTGGGCCACGCCCAGCAGGTCGTGGCCTTCCAGCACGTGCGGAATGGCCTGCTGCTGGATGGGGGTGGGGGTGGTGTAGCCTTCCTCGGTCAGTGCCTTGAGGAGGGGGTCAATCAGGTTTAATTCGCTAAACGTCATAAGTTGGGTTGGGTACTCAATACTACGTATCGGGTTGATAAACAGCGGCCCACGAGGGCGCGCTGGCGGGGCCCGGCGAGGGGGCACAAGCGGACGGGGCCGCGCCGGAGGTCCGGGCGCGGGCGGGGTTGGCGGCTCGTCGGAGGCCGCCGCATTCCCTGAAAAAGAGAAGTTGGGGTGAGGTGCGCTTACTTCGCGGAGGCAGCCGAGGCGCGGGGCTTTGCCCGGCGCGGCCGGGCGGCGGGCTGCTCCGACGGCGGCCCTGGTTTTTACAAAGATACAACACAACTCCCCCACGATGCAGATTACCGACCGCAAGCGCGTTTTCAACGGCCACTACAAAATCGACGAGCTGGCCGTGCGGGCCCCCAACGGCCAGGCGTTCACCCGCGAGCAGTTCATCTTCGGTAACGCCGTGGCGGCCCTCGTCTTCGACACCGCGCGCCAGCTCTACGTCCTCACCCGGCAGTTCCGCTACGGCCCCGAGCAGGAAGTGCTGGAAATCGCCGCCGGCATGATTGACCCCGGCGAGGGCCCCGACGCCACCGTGCGCCGCGAAATCCACGAGGAGCTGGGCTACGAAGTCGATGCCCTCACGCCCATTGCCACCGTGTTCTCCACGCCCGGGGCCAGCACCGAAACCATCGCCCTCTACTACGCCGAAGTAAGCCGCCAAACCGGCCCCGGCGGCGGCATGGCCGGCGAAAACGAAACCATCGAAATCGTCACGATGGACTGGGACGCGCTGGTTGCCGAGCCCTTCCAGGACGCCAAAACCCTGGTGGCCGTGCAGTGGGCCCGGCTGCGGCGGTAGCGGGTGCGGCCCAGTGGCTGGCTTACTGTTGGATGCGCTTGTGGTATCGGGTGGATACTGCTGGCACGCTGATTTTGGGTGGCCCACTGGGGAAGCAGGTAGATTGTCCCCATTTTGACCAGCCTACTTTTGAGTGAAGCTTGATTAGGTGTCACTTATGGAGCAGCACGCTTTGTCTGGGGTGATGATATTGATGGATTTATAGACAACAAAATTGGATTTCGAAATAGATAATGGACTACAAATCTTATCTGAAGATAGTGTTCTCTGTTACGCGTAAAGACATAACCGCCACTTATGGTGCAGCGGCCTTGGCTACGTTTCCATTGATTTTTTTAGCTTCAGGCACAACTTATTGGATAATTAAGTCTTCAGGAATATATCTTTCTTATTTCTTATTCATGTCGATATTTTTTTTATTAAATGCCAGTATATTTTTTTAAATCTTAAATTCATAAAAAACAACTGGCAAATTATTTATACTTCGAACCGTAATGCTTCTCCTCAATGGTTAAAATATTGGAGTATCTTTTATTTAAGTTTTATATATTTAATGGTATTAGCTATAATTTCATAATATTTCAACGTGAATGTCAAAGTAATCATCTTTAAGACTTGAAAAATGGCGGTAGTTAAAAGTGAGGTGGCATATTACAACTTAGTCAATTAATTAATGTCCTAAAAATGCATCCAGTGCCTCGAAAACAGAGTTTTTTACCTGATGCAACTAACTAAATTAATGGCATTACCTCATTCTGGACCACCGCTAAATCGTTAGCTTTTATAATGCTATAATAGGGATACCTAAGTAAATATTATACGTAGCATTATTACGAGGTGCCCAAACGTCAAGTAGAGCTTGGGGCCGCCCGGATTCGCTAGGTATCAAGCGTGTTTCAAGATAAGCTCGGCCGAAATGCCCAGCTTTTGGTACAGCCGCTTGGCCAGGTCCAAGTTGATGGCCCGTTTGCCGTTCAGTACTTCGCTCAGGCGGCTGTTGGCCACGCCGAGCAGGGCCGCCAACTCTTGTTTCTTTAGGTGCCGCGCCACCATTTCCCGCTCCAGGATGCCCACCAGCGAGGTGGGGGCGACGGGGCGGTGGCCGTGGCCGTTTTCGTATTCGTTGGCGGCGTGGCCCAATGCTTTGATTTCGTCCAGGCCGCCGGGCTCGTGGTCGATGAGGTGTTCCAGCCGCGTCATGGCGGCCCGGTATTCATTTTCGGTGTGGAGGGGGCGCGTCATGGGGCGGGTGGCGTTGGATTCACGGTTTTGCTTTCATCAAACCTGATGAACGAAGTGCTCACGCAAGCATCACGTCGCCGATTACAACCAGCTTACAAACACTTTACGCGACTAGTGCGTTATATTCGCATCAGAATAAATTGTACAAAGCGGGCAAAGTATATCATCTTTAAGTGCAATATATTTGTTTTATACAAAACATCGCTTTTTATCCTAATGGAAATGCCTAGTCTTTCCTTGTTGATTCCCTTGGCTGTCGGTACCCTCAGCGCGGTGGCTCTGGTAGTCCGAGTCGTTGGTAAGCTTTCTGCGAATCATATTACGGTAACCCGTGCTGATACCGGTGCGTCCGTTGTATTGGAGCGTCCTAGGGTCGAGCAGTCGCGGGAAAACCGGTCTGAGCAAGCACGCAAACTGTTGGGCTTGGTTGAAGCGTAGCGGGCATGGCAGACGAAGTACCCAAAGGGGAGGCCGGCAATCCGGCCTCCCTTTCCAGTTATGAAGGCCTGGCCAGTACGGCCCTGGTAGCGTTAGCCAACCTCATTCCTTACCCGGCCGGCCGGATTGTGGGCACAATCGTAGCGGCCCCGCTGGGGGTAGTGGTTGGGCGGCTCATTGGTTGGAAAATCCAGCAGCGCAAGCGCGAAGAAGTGCGCCGGATTGTGAACGAAGAGATGGACGACGTGCGCAAAGAACTTGCACGCGCAGACCTGACGCCGGAACGCATCGAAAAGCTGCAAGATGAGCTTGAGCAGCTGCGCAATGTGCGCCTCAAGCAGTTGCTGTTGGATTGACTATTGGGCTTTTTTGTGTGTCACCACAAGCCCAGCCTCCGGGGCCCCAGCTACTGCACTGGCGGCACCGTCACCACGTACTCGAAGGCCAGGTAGAGTTTGGCGTCGCCGACGCGCACCTTCAGTTCCTGGGGCTCGACTTTGGGCAGGGGCAGTAGGCCCTGGGCCTGGTAGAGGTCGCGGCCGTAGAAGCGGCCGGGCGTGGCGGGGGGCACGAGTTTGAACACTTCCTGGCCGGCCTTGTCGGTGGCCACCACGACGAGGTTGACGAGGTTGGCGCTGCCGGGGCCCTTGCGGCGGATGGTCACCTGCAACGCGCCGCCGGGGGGCAGGGCGGCCAACCGGCGCTGGTAGGTGGTGTCGGCCCAGGTGTGGAGCTTGCGCAGCTCGTCGATTTCGGCCAGCATCTGGGCGTAGGGGCGGTAGGCCAACTTCGTGTAGACGCCGGCGACGTCGGCTTCCTCGTCGGTGTTTTTGGTCACGTTCTGCACGGCCGGCGACTCGGCGTCGCGCTGCGGGAACAGGTAGTGGCGCTTATTAGTGATGAACTTGGACGCGTCGGGGGCCTGCGCGTGGGCGGCCCCGGCCGCGGCCAGGCCCAGAAGGGCGGTGGCCAACAGGCTGCGGGTGCTACGAATAACGGTAAAAGTGTGCATTGGATAAAGATAAAATTGGGCAGGAATTGGACGGGGTAGTAACTTCTGCTAAAAAACCTGAAATAGGTGGTTGTGAAGCTGTAAATAAACAAATTTTGGCGCAAATGACTCGCTTTAACCGGCGGCGTAGGCAGTAGAAAACCCGATTTTTTACTAAATCGTAACCCTTCGGTAATCATTAGGACACGGACGCGGCCGAATTTTGAGAACAGGACCTTCTGTTCACTTCTTCCTTCGAGCCATGTACTTTCCGGCCTTGTTTTCGTGGGCGCGGCGCCTGGGGCGCTGGTTGCTGTACGGGCTGTTCCAGGTGGCGCTGGGCGTCGCTTTCGCCCTGCACCTGCTGGGCACCCTGCGCTCGGCCCTGGGCGGGGGCGGGGCCAACGCCGCGGGCCGCCACCCGGGACCGGCCGTGCGCCCGCGCCGGCCCGAAGCCCGCCGGGCCCGCCCGCGCTTCACCAACCCCGCCGCCGCATGAGCGAGCCCTTGGATTTCACATTTGAGAATACAGGCCCCGCCGGCGTGCCCACCCGGCCGGCCAAGCGTAAAAAGCCCGCCAAAGCCGGTGGGAGCAAGCGCCGCCGGGTGCAGGTGGCGGTGGTGTCGGACGTCCACCTGGGAACCTACGGCTGCCACGCCCGCGAGCTGCTGCGCTACCTCAAAAGCATCCGCCCGCAGGTGCTGGTGCTCAACGGCGACATCGTGGACATCTGGCAGTTCAGCAAAAACTACTGGCCCCCGGCCCACATGCGCGTGGTGCGCTACCTGGCCGGCCTGGCCGCCAAGGGCACCAAAATCCACTACCTCACCGGCAACCACGACGAGCTGCTGCGCAAATTCGCGGGCCTGAAAATCGGGCAGTTCCACTTGGGCAACAAGCTGGTGCTCGACCTGCCCCACGGCCGCACTTGGCTCTTCCACGGCGACGTGTTCGACGTGACCATGCGGCACTCGCGCTGGCTGGCCAAGCTCGGCGGGCAGGGCTACGACTTGCTGATTCTCATCAACCGCTTCTTCAATTTCCTGCTCGACAAGCTGGGGCGGCCCCGGGTGGCGCTCTCCAAGCTGGTGAAGGAGCGGGTGAAGTCCGCCGTGGCCGCCGTGAACAACTTCGAGGAGACGGCCGCCGCCATTGCCGCCGACGAGGGCTACCGCTTCGTGGCCTGCGGCCACATCCACCAGCCCGAAATCAAGGAAATTGCCACCCCCAAGGGCCCCATCACCTACCTCAACTCCGGCGATTGGGTCGAAAACCTCACCGCCCTGGAGTACACCGCCGCCGCCGGCTGGCAGCTCTACCGCTACGCCGACGACCCCCGGATGCAGGCCCTGGCCGAGCCCGACGACGCCACCGACACCGCCTCCGACGCCCACCCCGCCCAGCTGCTGGAAGGCCTGCTGGCCGAGTTTAAAATTAAATGAATTTAATTGTTGGCTGTTGGTCGTCATGCTGAGCGTAGCCGAAGCATCTCTCCCGCTGAGTAACCCAATCTATTGAGTTAGTTGAGCAGTAGAGATGCTTCGGCTACGCTCAGCATGACGACCAACAGCCAACATCAATACCTAACAACCACAGATGCGCATCCTTTACGCCATCCAGGGCACCGGCAATGGCCACCTGGCCCGCGCCCTCGACGTGGTGCCGCTGCTGCAAGCCCGCTGCGACCGGCTGGATTTGTTGGTCAGCGGCCCGCCGGCCGATTTATCGCTGCCGTTTGAGGTGCGCCACCGGGCCCAGGGCATGGGCTTTTTGTTCGGCAAGAAGGGCGGCATCAACTTCGTGAAGACGTTCTGGCAGTTCAAATCGGCCAAGTTTGTGAAGGAGATTCAGCGCCTGCCGATTCGAGACTACGACTTGGTGATTAGCGACTTCGAGCCGGTGTCGAGCTGGGCGTGCCGGCTGCGCGAAGTGCCCTGCGTGGCCCTCAGCCACCAGAGCGCCGTGCTGCACCCGGCCGCGCCCCGGCCCGCTGATGCGGACCCCGCCGGCCGGGCCGTGCTGCGCCACTACGCGCCGAGCACGGCCCAGTACGGGTTTCATTTTCAGGAGTATGCGCCGGGCATTTCCACGCCCGTCATCCGCCAGCAGGTGCGGGCCCTGGTGCCCACCGACGAGGGCCACTACACGGTGTACCTGCCGGCCTTCGAGGAAGAGGTGCTGGTGGAGCGGCTGCGCTACCTGAGCCGGGCCACCCGCTGGGAGGTGTTCAGCAAGCACAGCACCGCGCCCGCCACCTACGGCAACGTGCGGGTGTGGCCGGTGAGCGGGGGGGCCGACTTCCTGGGCAGCCTGGCCCGGGCCAGCGGCGTGCTGTGCGGGGCCGGCTTCGAGACGCCCGCCGAGGCCCTGTACCTGGGCAAAAAGCTGCTGGTGGTGCCCATGAAGCAGCAGTACGAGCAGCAGTGCAACGCCGCCGCCCTGGCCCTGCTGGGCGTGCCGGTCATCAAAAATCTCAAAGACAAGTACTTAGCCGTGGTGGACGAGTGGCTGCACCAGGGCCGGGCCGTGCCCGTACACTACCCCGACCGCACGGGGGCCGTGCTCGACCAGCTGCTGGCCGAGCAATTGCCCGGGCCCGGGCCCCGGCGGGCCACCGTTTCTTTTCCCGATCCTGAACTCTCCGCGCCCCGCGCATGACCGACGCTACTTCTTCTTTACCGGCGGCTTTTTTCCCGCCGTCGGCCCCGCCGAACTTTACCCGCGCCGATTTTGGGCCCGATTTCCACTGGGGGGCCGCCGCGGCCGCCTACCAGGTGGAAGGGGCCTGGCAGCTGCAAGGCAAGGGCCCCAGCATCTGGGACGACTTTACGCGCCGCAAGGGGGCCGTCCGGCGCGGCGAGCACGGGCGGGTGGCCACCGACTTCTACCACCGCCACGCCACCGACCTCGACTTGGCCCAGGCGATGGGCCTGACGGATTTCCGGTTTTCGGCGGCCTGGCCCCGGGTGCTGCCCGCCGGCGTGGGCGCGGTGAACCGGCGCGGCCTCGACTTCTACGACCGGCTGGTGGATGCCTGCCTGGAGCGCGAGCTGCGGCCCTGGGTCACGGTGTACCACTGGGACCTGCCCAGCGCCCTGCAAGCCAAGGGCGGCTGGGCCAACCGCTCGGTGGTGGGCTGGCTCGCGGACTACGCCCAAGTGCTGGCCCACCGCCTCGGCGACCGGGTGCAGCACTGGATGGTGCTCAACGAGCCGATGGTGTTCGTGGGGGCCGGCCACCTGCTGGGCGTGCACGCGCCGGGGCGGCGGCACCTGGGGGCGTTTCTGGCGGCGGCCCACCACGCCACGTTGGCCCAGGCCGAAGGCGGGCGGGCGCTGCGGGCCCTGCTGCCGGCCACAGCCCGCATCGGCACCACGTTTTCGTGCTCCTACCTCACGCCCCACCGCCCGGGCCACGCCCGCGACGAGGCCGCCACCCGCCGCGCCGACGCCCTGCTGAACCGCTTTTTCGTGGAGCCCGCCCTGGGCCTGGGCTACCCGGTGGCCGAGCTACCGGCCCTGCGCTGGCTGCTGGAGCGCTACCACCGGCCCGGCGACGAGCAGCGCATGCAGTTCGACTTTGACTTTTGGGGCATCCAGAACTACACCCGCGAGGTGGTGAAGTTCTCGCCCTGGCTGCCGCTGCAATGGGCCACGCTGGTGCCCGCCAAGCGGCGCGGCGTGCCCCACACCGACATGGGCTGGGAGGTGTACCCGGAGAGCATTTACGAAATGCTGAAGCAGTACGCCGCTTACCCCAACGCCCCCCAGCTGGTCGTGACCGAGAGCGGGGCCGCCTTCCCCGACGTGAAAGCGGGCGGTGCCGTGGCCGATGCCGAACGCCGCGCCTACCTGCAAGCTGCCCTGGGCCAGGTGCTGCGGGCCCGCCGCGACGGCCTCGACGTGGCCGGCTACTTCGCCTGGACGCTCACCGACAACTTCGAGTGGGCCGAGGGCTACGGGCCCCGCTTCGGGCTGGTTCACGTCGATTACCAAACCCAGGAGCGCACCGTGAAAAGTTCGGGCCTGTGGTACCGCGACTTCCTGCGCTGGCCCGGGGCGGCGGGCCCCAGCGGGGCGGAGGGCCGCCGGGCCGACTTTCCCGAACCATTCGCCGCCGGTTCCGTTGGGTGAAGGCGTCTTATTTTTCACTCCAAACAAACCCCATGAGTTCTCCCAATTCCCTGGCCCTGTCGGTCGGCGACGGCACCACGATGCAGGCCTATACCGCCCAACCGCAGGACAGCGCGGGCCCGGTGCCCGGCATCATTTTGTTGCAGGAAGCCTTCGGCGTGAATTCCCACATCCGCAGCGTGGCCGACCGGCTGGCGCAGGCCGGCTACGCCGTGGTGGCCCCCGAGCTGTTCCACCGCACGGCCGCGCCGGGCCTGGAAATTGCCTACAGCGACTTCCCCAGCGCCATGCCCCACTACTTCGCCATCACCAACGAGGGCCTGACGGCCGACCTGCAGGCGGCCCACGCCTGGCTCACGGGCCAGCCCGGCGTGGCGGCCGATAAAATCGGCAGCATCGGCTTCTGCCTGGGCGGGCGCGTGTCGTTCCTGGCCAACGCCGTGCTGCCGCTGGCGGCCGGCGTGTCGTACTACGGCGGCGGTACCGAGCAGATTAAAGACCGCGCCGCCGACCTCCACGCCCCGCATTTGTTCTTCTGGGGCGGGCTCGACCAGCACATTTCCAAAGAAAATATCGTCGAAGTAACCGACGCCGTGGACGCGGCCCAGAAGCCCTACGTGAACACCGTCATCTCCTACGCCGACCACGGCTTCCACTGCGACGAGCGCCCCAGCTACAACGCCGACGCGGCCCGCGAAGCCTGGGCCCTTACGCTGGCCTTCTTCCAGGATAAATTCCAGGCCGCCGAATAGGAGTTGGGCCTGAATAGTCTCTTACGGCAGTTTTCAGGTCCGTGCATGGCCGGTACGGAAGGATTGTAGAACGAAGTGGCACTTCGTTTCCGTGCGAGAACGCCAAACGGAGTGCCACTCCGTTCTACAGCGCTGGGTGCACCGACTCGAAAACTGCGGTAGTTTAGCTGTTGATAAACAATTGGCCAGCACCGGGAAATTGACGAGTTGTGTATTTTTAACCGAATATTTACGAGAGCGGGGCCCCGGTGGGGCTGCGGGGCAAAAGCTGGCGAAAGCGGCGGGCCCGCTGCGGGCCAAACAAGAAAGTGCGCCGGGGCTGGGCCCGCCGCTTCCCGCAAATTCCGGGGCGGCCCGCGGCAACGGCGTCCGCGGTGCTACTTTCGGCCGGCCGCTTTTTATTCCCGCCCCCGCCATGAAAAACCTCGTCTTATTTCTATTCTTAACCGGGCTGTTTTTGGGCCCCGGCACCAACAGCGCGGCGGCCCGGGCCCGGGCCGCCAAACCCGCGTACTGCGAGCTGACGGTTTACCACTTCAAAACCAGCCGGCAGGAAGCCCTGCTCGACAGTTTTTTGCAGCGGCAGTACCTGCCGGCGCTGCACCAGGCCGGCATTGCCGACGTCGGCGTTTTCAAGCCGGTGGGCAACGACACCACCGCCGACAAGCGGGTGTACGTGCTCGTGCCCTTCGCCGCGCTGAAGCAATGGGAAAAGGTTGCGCAAGAAACGAGCAGCCGGGCCGCAACGGCCCCCGGCGGGTACGCCAACGCGGCCTACAACAACCCGGCGTACACTCGCATGGAAACAATTCTCATCAAAACCTTCGATGAGATGACCGGCCTGGTGCCCCCCAAGCTGGAGGGCCCCCAAAGCGAGCGGGTGTACGAGCTGCGGAGCTACGAGGGCGCGAGCGAAAAAATATTCCGCAACAAAGTGCGGATGTTCAACGCCGGCGGCGAAATCAAGCTCTTCGCCCGGCTCGGCTTCAACGGCGTTTTTTACGGCGAAGTCGCCTTTGGGTCGAAAATGCCCAACCTGATGTACATGACGTCTTTCAACAATATGGCCGCCCGCGAAGCGCACTGGAAAACGTTCGGTAGCGACCCCGAGTGGAAGCAGCTCTCGGGCCGGCCGGAGTATCAAAACAACGTGTCGCACATCGACATCGTGTTTCTGCGGCCCACGGCTTATTCCGGCCTTTAAGTGGTCAGGCATCAGTTGCCGGTTGTTAGCTGATTTACCAATTGCTGACTAACAACTGACAACGAGCAACTGACAACCCGTTTACTTTTGCACGGGTACTCAATTATTCTTCCAACCCTCACCACCCACCCGGCCATGTCCACCTCCCGTCGTCATTTTCTGAAAAGCGCGGCCGCCTTTACGGCCGCGGCCGCCGTTGCGCCGCTGCTGGCCGGGGCCGCGCCCAACAAGGCATTTTTTGAAATTTCGCTGGCCGAATGGTCCTTTCACAAGTCGCTGTTCGGCAATAAAATCAGCAACCTCGATTTTCCGGTCATCGCCAAAAAACAGTACGGCATCGGCGTGGTGGAGTACGTGAACCAGTTTTTCAAGGACAAGGCCGAAGACCAGAAGTACCTGAGCGAGCTGCTGCTGCGCTGCCACGACAACGGCGTGAAAAACCACCTGATAATGGTGGACGGCGAAGGCGAGCTGGGGTCGCCCAACGAGCAGGAGCGAATCAAAGCCGTCGAAAACCACTACAAATGGGTGGATGCGGCCAAGTACCTGGGCTGCATCACGGTGCGGGTAAATGCGTTTGGCAAAGGCTCGGCGGAGGACGTGCAAAAGGCCGCCGCCGACGGCCTGGGCCGGCTCGCCGAGTACGCGCAAAAGGCGGGCATTAATGTGATTGTGGAGAACCACGGCAGCTACACCTCCAACGGCGAGTGGCTGCTGGGCACCATCCAAAAAGTGGGCCGGCGCAACGTGGGCATTCTGCCCGACTTTGGCAACTTCTGCATCCGGCGCGACACCGGCGACCTGTACCAGGGCAAGTGCATCGAGGAGTACGACAAGTACAAAGCCGTGCAGGAATGGATGCCGGTGGCCAAAGGCGTAAGCGCCAAAACCTTCGACTTTGATGCGGCCGGTAACTGCGTCGAAACCGATTACCTGAAGATGTTCAAAATCATCAAAGATTCCGGCTTCAAAGGCTACGTGGGCATCGAGTACGAAGGCGAAAAGCTGAGCGAAGAGGAGGGCATCAAAAAAACGAAGGCCCTGCTGGAAAAAGTCGTGCAGAATTTGAGCTAGGCGCGCTTGGTAATTAATTGGCGGTGGGCTAAAATGGGGTGGTCCGGCGACTTTTTCTGTCGTCGGGCCACTCTGACGGTTGAACAGGTCCCCGGCCGGTAACAAGAGTGGCCCGACAAAGCCCTTCGGGCAATTCGCCGGACCACCCCGTTCTAGTCCACCGCCAAATAATTAGCGCGTTTGCCGCAGTCACTTTTTGTACGGATAATCCACCGCTCTCCATGCCCAGGCCAGTAGCTTTATTTCTGCTTTTATTGCTGGCTTCGTTCGCGACGCGGGCGCAGCCGCTGGTGGTGCCGCTCTGGCCCAAGGGGGCCCCCGGCTTCGAAAACCGGCGGAACGAGCCCGAGCAGGCCAAGGATTACTGGATTAAAAACATCCATAACCCGTCGATTACCGTTTTTCTGCCGCCCAAGGAGAAAGCCACCGGGGCCGCGGTAATTATTTGCCCCGGCGGCGGCCACCGCGAGCTGGTGTACAACGCCGAGGGCGTGGAGCCAGCCGTGTATCTAAACAGCATCGGCGTGGCAGCTTTCGTGTTGAAATACCGGCTGAGCCGCGAAGAAAACTCGCCCTATTCCTTGGACAAGCACCCGCGGCAGGACGCCTACCGCGCCGTGCGCCTGGTGAGGAGCCGGGCCAAGGAGTGGGGCATCGACCCGGCCCGCCTCGGCATGCTCGGCTTTTCGGCCGGCGGCGAAGTCGTGGCCATGGTGGCGTACGCCGACGGCCGCGGCGATGCCAAAGCGGCCGACCCCGTCGACCGGCTCAACGGCAAGCCTGATTTCCAGATGCTCATCTACCCCGGCCCGTTGGGCATTCCCGACAGCGTGGGGGCCACGGCCCCGCCGGCGTTTTTGCTGGCCGCCAACAACGACGTGTGCTGCTCGGAGCCCATCGTGCGGCTGCTCAAGGGCTACCGCGCCGCGCACGTGCCGGTGGAAGTGCACCTCTACACGCAGGGCAGCCACGGGTTCAACATGGGCCAACGCTCCAAGCTGGCTTCCATCGGCACGTGGCCGCAGCGGATGGCCGATTGGCTGGCCGACAACGGCGTGCTGGATCCAAAAAATAAACACCAGGAGTAGGGCCCTGCGAACAGCTAAGTAATTAAATAGCCGGTAGTGCAAAGGCCGCAACGCTAACAGGCGCTCAGCTTTTTCACTGCCGGCTATTTATTTGATTGGCCGTTTAATTAAATACCGCAGCGACTAAACAGCTTCAATGCCTCAAAACTTATCGTCGTTGACTTCCACCCAGAATTTATCGGGGTCCTGGAAGTAAATCTGTTTCACGCCGTCGGGCCGGGGAGTGGTTTGTTTCTCGTCGCCTTTCCAGTTGCCGTAGCGCACGTTTAATTGGTCGAGGTGCGCCATGAACTGCTTCAGGTCGGGCACGCTGAACGCCAGGTGCGTATTGATGTCGTGCTCCTCCGGCTTCCCGCCCTGGATGATGTGCAGCTGGCTGTGGGGCCCGATGCGAAACCAGGTGTGCCGGCCGTCCTTGAACGGTTCCGGGATTTCCTGGAGCAGCAGGACGTTCTTGTAGAACGCGTCGCTCTGCGCCAGGCTGGTCACGTACACCGCCACGTGGCTGAGGGCGGTGGGGCCCTGGGCCGCTGCGCCCCGCGCCCCCGCCACCATCAATATGAAAGTCAGGAAGTAGCGAAGGATAGGCGAGTACATGAATTAATTGGGTTGCTGATTAATAAGATTTGGCGCGTAATTACTGGCCGGCGTCCGCGCTGTTGCTGATGAAAGCAATCTTCTTGCTGTCGGGCGACCACGAGGGCGTGTTCATCGTGCCCTGGCCGCCGTAAACGTAGGCAATTACTTTGGGCTCACCGCCGCCCACCGGCATCACGCGCAGGTACACGTGCTTGTAAAACGGGTGGTCGGTGGCGGGCACTTCGTCTTTCAGGAACGAGATGAACGCCACCCATTTGCCGTCGGGCGACACGTGCGGAAACCAGTCCTGGTACGCGCCGGTGGTCACGGCTTCCTGGGCGCTGCCGTCGGCCTTCATGCGCCAGATTTGCATGGTGCCCGTGCGGTTGGAATTGAAATAAATAAACTGGCCGTCGGGCGTGTATTCGGAGCCGTCGTCGAGGCCTTTGGCGGTGGTGAGGCGCACTTCCTTGCCGCCGCCGGCGGGCACGCGGTAAATGTCGAACTCGTCGTTGCGCTGCCCGGTGAGGAGCAGGAACTTGCCGTCCGGCGACCAGCCGTGCAGGTAGGAGGGGCCCCGGGGCGTGATTTGCCGGGGCGTGCCGCCCGTCGAAGCCACGGTGTAGGCGATGGAGCCGCCCAGCTTCTCAACGCCGCTGCTCAGGCCCAGCTGCTTGCCGTCGAAGGAGAGCACGTGGTCGTTGTTGTTGTTTTTGACGTCGCCGGTGGGCAGGGGCGTCGGCTGGCGCGTGGCCAGGTCAAAATTGTACATCAGGCCTTCGCTGTTGTACACCAGGCGCTGGCCGTCGCGCCGCCAGTTCGGGGCCTGGAGCGACTTGGGCGACGAGTAAATTATTTCGCGGCGGCCCGTGGTGGCTTCGAGCAGCTCGAGGTGGCTGCCGAGGTATTCCTTGTACTGCACCAGCCCGTCGTGGGCCGGCACGCTGATGCGCACGTCGCGGAACACGCCCGTTTCCGTCACGTCGGCGTTGTGCGAGCCCACGAACAGGCCCACGTACACGTCGTCGCCCAGGTCCACGTCGGCCACGCTTGCCGTCACGAACGGCTGGCCGAACTCGGCGACCCGCATCGTGTAAACTTTGCCCGTCCGTTCGAGCTGGATGATGTTGGCGTGCGTGATTTTCGAGCGGATTTCTTCGGTGGGGGCCCCGGCGGTTTTGCGGAACTGCAACGACGTGAGGCCGTCGCCGTGCTCCACGGCGTTGACGTGCGGGGAGTTGCCGTCCAGGGTTTTGCGCACCATCCAGCCCACTTTGCGGTGCGGGTCCACGCCGTTCAAGCCCACAAATTCGGCCCGGGCGTAGAGGATGAAGTCGCCCTTCATTTTTTTGTAGGCGAAATGAAATTCGTCGTGGTCGAGCCAGATGTTGTAGCCCGCCCCGGAAATAACATATTGCTGGGTGGCGGGCAGGTAGGTGGCCGCGCCGGGCTTCACGCCGGTGCCAATGTCCTGGTGGCCGTCGAAAACGCCGAGCTTTTCCTGTGCGTGAGCAGCCGGGCCGAACAGCGCGAAGAGGGCGAACAAAACGACCATTGGTAATAAGTTTTTCATTGCAGTGGGAGCCGGTTGGGTGGGAGAGTAAGCGAGGAAAGGTGGTACTAAAATGCGCGGCTGATAAATTGCCGGGTGCCCGCAAGGTGTTGGTGTCGTGCGGTTTGTGTTTATAATAATTATAATATTTTATTGACTGGCTGGGATAAGGTAGCGCACGGCTTTTAATTAGTGGCCATTTGCGTCGTATTTGCCGGGCGGGCCGGGCTACTTTTGGCCCTTCGCCCCGCGCTTTGGCCATGCTACTCACCATTTCGACCACGTACCAGCCCGCCACCGATTTGGGCTATTTGCTCCACAAAAACCCGGGCCGCCTGCAAACCGTGGAGGTGGCCGGGGGCCAGGCCCACGTATTCTACCCCGAAGCCACCGCCGAGCGCTGCACCGCCGCCCTGCTGCTCGACCTCGACCCCGTGGGCCTCGTGCGCGGCCGGGGCCCCGGCAACGAGGGTTTCGCCCTGGAGCAGTACGTGAACGACCGGCCCTACGTGGCCTCGTCGTTCCTGAGCGGGGCCCTGAGCAAGGCTTTCGGCACGGCCATGAACGGCACCTGCAAGGACCGCCCCGACCTGCCCGCCCAGGCCCTGCCGCTGGCCGTGAAAGTGGCCGTTGTCTCGGCCCCGGGCCCCGACTGGCCGCGCCGCCTCTTCGAGCCGCTGGGCTACGAAGTAGCCATCGAAACTACGCCGCTCGACCCCACCGTGCCCGCCTGGGGCCCCAGCCGCTACTACACCCTGCACCTGCGCCACAGCGGCCTGCGCCTGCAAGACGTGCTCACCCACCTCTACGTGCTGCTGCCGGTGCTCGACAACGACAAGCACTACTACATCGATGAGAATGAGGCCGAAAAGCTGCTGCACCGCGGCGCCGGCTGGCTGCCCCAGCACCCCGAGCGCGGCTTCATCACGCGCCGCTACCTGCGCTACCTGGCCGCTTACGTAAACCCCACGCTGGCGCGGCTACTGGAAGGCACGGAGGAAGAGCTGCCCGAACCCGAGGCCCCCGGCGCCCTCGAAACGCCCGCCCCGGCCGCGCCCGAAGCCGCCGCGGGGCCCCTGGCCGAACCCAAGCTGAGCCTCCACGACCAGCGCCTCCAGCAAGTGGCTCAGGAAATCTACGACCTGGGCCCCAAGCGCGTGCTCGACCTGGGCTGCGGCGAAGGCAAGCTGCTGCGCCTGCTCCTGCGCCAGCCCAAAATCGAGTACCTCCTCGGCCTGGACGTGTCGCACCAGGCCCTGAGCCGCGCCGCGGCCCGCCTGCACCTGGCCGAAATGCCCCCGCGCCAGCGCGCCCGCCTCGACCTCATCCAGGGCTCGCTGCTCTACCGCGACGAACGCCTCGCCGGCTTCGACGCGGCGGCGCTGGTCGAAGTCATCGAGCACCTCGACGCCAACCGCCTGGGGGCCCTGGAAACCGTGGTGTTCGGCCAGGCCCGCCCGGCGCACGTCTTCGTCACGACGCCCAACGCCGACTACAACCAGCTTTTCGAAAAGCTCAACGCCGGCGAATTTCGCCACGACGACCACCGCTTCGAGTGGTCCCGCGCCGAGTTTGCCGCCTGGGCCACCGCCGTAGCCGAGCGCCACGGCTACCAAGTGCGGCTAATAGGCATGGGGGAGGAGGTAGAGGGCGTGGGGGCCCCGTCGCAGCTAGCGGTGTTTGGGTTATAACCCCCTCAGTTTAATCTATCTAAGTTGTATTGTATAGCTGTGAATACTTCATGCTCTTTGTTAAGAGATTTTAAAAAGTCTTGTCTAGCCTCTTTAAAATATATCTTGGCCTTCGTAAAGTCTTTAATGGAACTGTAAAAAAGAGCAAGGTGATATTTTATATTACCTTGGGCTTCTAGGTTCGTAGTAAAATCTTTGAGCTTTCGTGACAGTATTTCGATTAATTTTTCTTTCTCATCATACAGAATATCTATTAAATCTTGACAAACAGTCGGGTTAGTTGGGCCTAAATCGAAAAAGATGTCGATAATAGGATTCAAATAATCAGTGTCTTTATTAGTTGCTACAGCTAATTCAATACGACCTTTTATTGCCTCATAGCTTGTTTGGCAAAGGCTAATGCTCTCTATGAATTTTTGATCAGCCTCTTCGAATTTATTTGCTGATTGTAAAATTTTTCCCTGTGTAATAAGGATTGACGCTATTTCTGTATTGTCTTTTGTTATTGAAATTATTTCGCTAAGCTCTGCTAATTCACTTCTTAATTTAGCTTCTATATCGATGGCTATAGGTAAAGCTTTTGCAAGTATGTATTCAAGTTTTTTTATATTCTTGTCTTTTAATTCATCAGGCGTAAATAATACGCACAAGAAGAAGAATTCATTGAATTCTACAAAACCAGTATACTCAGGAGTATGATAAGAGTCTATAATTATTTTTCTTAATTTGGTTTTTGCGTCACTTCTCCTAATAGTGCTTTGATATGTAGTTTTAGCATTTGATGATAACGAGATTGTATACTCCTCTTGAAATTTTATGAGTTTTTCTAGTGAACTTAACTGTTCGGTTTTACTTATGATTTTTATATACATCCATTCTTTTTTCTTTCGTGCTTCTTCTAGGCTTAACCCGCGTTGGAAAACTGCTGCATTTATACCTTCTACGTGGGACGCATCTATAACCCATCCAAAAGGACTTGGTATTAAAACGCCATACTTACCACTGTAAGGGATTGCTCCGAACCCTTGAAAATCTTTTAATTCATCAAAATTAAGAATATCAAGTTCAAGTCTGCTAGGGTCATTGTAAGCTCTATTTATTGCGGCTTGGGAGTATCCTTTTTGTGTAATTAATAATCCTTTATCAGCTCCTACGTCCTGCATCATCGCTAGAAATGATTCAACATCTTTCACATCAATATTTTCCGAATAGTATTTGCCGTCAACAATAATTGTAATCTTTTCCCCAGCAGCATAATCTTGTACTAAGATGTCAATTTGACGGTCTGCTTTAGAATAGCGCCCGGGTAAAGAAGCATTGTGTGTGATTTCCGCTTCGGGATACATATCCTGAAATTGAGTATGAATTTCCTTCTCGTACTTCTTCCAATCCATCAATCCAGACATTTTTTGTTCAAGTTAAGTAAGTATGCGCTCTATACGCATGCAAAGGTTTCTTAAGATAATACTAATGCCCCAAGATACCCTGAAGGTCCCCGAACTTGCCCTGGTGCTGCTCATTGGCAGCACGGGGGCGGGCAAGTCCACGTTTGCCCGGCGCTTGTTCCAGCCTACCGAAATAGTGTCGTCGGCTACTCGCCGGGGCCCCAGCGGTAGGGGCTAGCGGAACCGGGTGCGGTTGGCCCGTTGTTTTTACCTTGCCCACTCAAGCCATTTACCTATGAAACCTGCCCTTACTGCTGCTGCCAAAGCCGCCAAGCGCCAGCAACTGGCGGAAGCCATGCGTGCCTCGTTCCGCATCGAAGGCATCCAGGTTTCGGCCGAGCAGGCCCGGGCGGCGCTGCGCGCGGTAGAGGCTAGCTTGGAGTATCGTGCGGACTTTCAGTTAGCGGAATCTGAGGCAAAGCGACCCGCATAAAGTCTTTAAAACCTTCTTCAAATTCCTCACGGGCCAGGTCGCCGGGCTTGCCGTATTGCGCGGTGAGGTGGTCGTTGAAATTTATAAGTGTCGGCCTATGCGCAGCTTGTAGTTTCAATTTTGCCTGGACTGTTGCAAGTTCGTTGGGATGATTCAGGTCGACGATAATAAGTCTGTCGACTACCCGATTAGCTTCTAGGTGGGTTATTTCTGCCTGAAACGGGTTGTCATCAACCCAATAAAAGTCGGATTCTAATGCGATGGCTTCGGTCTTGAGCGTATCCCAATTTGTGGAATGCACGGCATCTTTGAGTTGCTCAAGCGTCGCGGGAAGTAGGAATTGCGCAAGATATTTGAGTGCGGAACGGCTGTCACCTTTGCAATGCGTGGTCAACCAGTAGCATTCGAATTGTTGCGTCACAAAAGCAACAAACGCATCGACGCCGGGCGCGGCTCGCGTGTGTTTTGACGTAAGCAAAACGCCGTCAATGTCTAAATAAAGCTTCGCCATTGGGTGGGGTTATCATTTGCCAGAAACAATGCCCCAAGATACCCTGAAGGTCCCCGAACTTGCTCTGGTGCTGCTTATTGGCAGCACGGGGGCGGGCAAGTCCACGTTTGCCCGGCGCTTATTTAAGCCCACCGAAATTGTGTCGTCGGACACCTGCCGGGGCTTGGTGGCCGACGACGAAAACGACCAATCGGCCAGCGCCGACGCCTTTGAGCTGCTGCACTACTTGGTGGCCAAGCGCCTGAAGCGCGGCCTGCTGACCGTGGTGGACGCCACCAACGTGCAGCCCGAGGGCCGCAAGCCCCTGGTGGCCCTGGCCCGGCAGTACCACGTGCTGCCCGTGGCCGTGGTGCTCGACGTGCCCGACGGCGTGGCCCTGGCCCGCAATGCCCAGCGCCCCGAGCGGCGCGGCGTGGGGCCCCACGTGGTGGCCCGCCACCGCCAGGCGCTGCGCCGCAGCCTGCGCACCCTCAAGGAGGAAGGGTTCCGGCACATCCACCACCTGCGCGGCGAGGCGGAAATTGACGCGGTGCAAAGCATCGTCCGCGAGCGGCTCTACAACAACCGCCGGGAGGAAACGGGGCCCTTCGACCTCATCGGCGACGTGCACGGCTGCTACCACGAGCTGCGCGCGCTGCTGGAGAATCTGGGCTACCAGATTCTGGAGGAGCCGATTTTGGATATCCGGGATTTGGGCGTGCGGGTGGTGGCCCCGCTCACCTCACCCCCGGCCCCTCTCCCGCGGAGAGGGGAGCCAGACGCAAGCGAAACAGAATCGTTAGGCTCCCCCTCTCCGCGGGAGAGGGGGCCGGGGGGTGAGGTTCTGGGGCCGCGCCGCCGCGCTATTTTCCTGGGCGACCTCGTGGACCGGGGCCCCGCCTCGCCGCAGGTGCTGCGCCTGGTGATGAGCATGGTGCGCGCCGGCACCGCCCTGTGCGTGCCCGGCAACCACGACATCAAGCTCCTGCGCCACCTCAACGGCAAGAAAGTCACCGTGAACCACGGCCTGGCCGAAACCCTGGCCCAGCTGGAGGCCGAGCCCGAAGCGTTCAAGGGCGAAGTGCGGCGCTTCCTCGACGGGCTGGTGAGCCACTACGTGCTCGACGGCGGCCGGCTGGTGGTCGCCCACGCCGGGATGCCCGAGGCCATGCAGGGGCGCGGCTCGGGGGCCGTGCGGGCCTTCGCGCTCTTTGGCGAAAGCACCGGCGAGATTGACGAGTTCGGCCTGCCCGTGCGCTACGAGTGGGCCCGCGAGTACCGCGGCCGGGCCCTGGTGGCCTTCGGCCACACGCCCGTGCCCGACGCTGAGTGGCTCAACAACACCATCGACCTCGACACGGGCTGCGTGTTCGGGGGGCGCCTCACGGCCCTGCGCTACCCCGAGCGCGAGCTGGTGGCCGTGCCCGCCGCGCAGGTGTACTCCGAGCCCGTGCGCCCGCTGAATTATAAGCAGTTAGCTGCTAGCACTCAGCTGTTAGCTTCTTCGCCCGACGGAGCAAGCCAGAACGGAAAGCTAACAGCTAATAGCTATCAGCTAGAAGCTGATGAAACGCTCGACATCCGCGACGTGACGGGCAAGCAGTTCATCGAAACCCGGCTGCTGCGCGGCGTCACCATCCGGGAGGAAAACGCGGTGGCCGCTTTGGAGGTGATGTCGCGCTTCGCCGTGCATCCCAAGTGGCTGCTGTACCTGCCGCCCACCATGTCGCCCACCGAAACCTCGGCCCTGCCCGACTTGCTCGAACACCCCGCCGAAGCATTCGCCTACTACCGGCGGCAGGGCGTGGAGCGCGTGGTGTGCGAAGAAAAGCACATGGGCAGCCGCGTGGTGGTGGTGCTGGGCAAGGATGAAGCCGCCATCCAGCGCCGCCTGGGGCTGGCGGGCGAGGGCATCGGCAAGTGCTACACCCGCACCGGCCGCAACTTTTTCACCGACGGGGCCCTGGAAACGGCCTTCCTGGCCCGCCTGCGCGACGCCCTGAGCACCGCCGGCTTCTGGGAGAAGTTCGACACCGACTGGGTGTGCCTCGACGCCGAGCTGCTGCCGTGGTCGGCCAAGGCCCAGGAGCTGGTGAAAACCCAGTACGCCGCCGTGGCCGCCGCCGCCACCGCCGCCCTGCCCCAGGCCGAAGCCGTGCTGGCCGATGCCGCCGCCCGCGGCCTCGATGGCGCCGAAGCCCTGCTGGCCCGCACCACCGCCCGCCGCCAGGCCGCCACCCACTACGCCGACGCCTACCGCCGCTACTGCTGGCCGGTGCACTCGCTCGACGACCTCAAGCTGGCCCCCTTCCACCTGCTGGCCACCGAAGGCAAAACGTACTTCGACCGCGACCACGCCTGGCACATGGAAACCCTGCGTGCCCTCGCCCTGGCCGACCCGGGCCTGCTGCGCGCCACGCCCTACCGCGTGGTGCCCCTGCACGACCCCGCCGCCGTGGAAGCCGCCATCCAGTGGTGGACGGACCTGACGGCGGCCGGCGGCGAGGGCATGGTGGTGAAGCCCTACGACTTCGTGGCCCTGCGCGGCCAGAGCCTGCTGCAACCCGCCCTCAAGTGCCGGGGCCCCGAGTACCTGCGCATCATCTACGGCCCCGACTACCTGCTGCCGGGCAACCTGGAGCGCCTGCGCCAGCGCAACGTGAAAGCCAAGCGCAACCTGGCCCTGCGCGAGTTTTCGCTGGGCGTGGAAGGGCTGGAGCGCTTCGTGGCCGGGCAGCCCCTGCGCCGCGTGCACCAGTGCGTGTTCGGCGTGCTGGCCCTGGAAAGCGAGGCCGTGGACCCGCGGCTGTAGGTAGCGACAGCAACAGAAAAAGCCGCTCATTGAGCGGCTTTTTCTGTTGCTGTTACTGATTTACACTATGGGAAGTTAGCCCGGAAGTAGGTGCTTCGGGATTTGTCCTTCGCGAAGCATTTCATTTGCTTTTACTAATTTTTCCTTGAATGGATTTTGCTCCTGGTACTTCGCCAACGATTTCTTGATGCGCACAATGGGCACCTTGCTCGCGTTCAATTCTTTAATGGTCATGGCCGTAAGTTATTTTTTGCGTCTAACTAAAAAAGCATCGTACGTCACGCCCCTCGTGAATTCTTTCCAAATACCTTCATTACGGCCGTAAAGTTCAAAATCGTCTTTGGCTTCTGCTTGGTACTTGGTCAGGCCCATACGGTAGAGGCGGGTTCGCGCTGGAGTGTTGCCGGCCGCGAAAATAACAGCATCGGGGTAACGGTCGAAGAAAGCATAAACGCAGCCGGCCACCGTGGCTAGTACTTGGTCGCTGTCGCCGTTGTTGGAAATGCTGGAGTCATCTAGTTCTCCCGTCAACGGGTCTTTATCGCCTAAAGCCAGGTTGTATAGTCCAGCTTGGTTGGTTTCCGCGAAGATGACCAATTTTGGGATGTTCCCTCTTGGTCCTGAGCTGGTAAATTCGTATACCTTCAGGGTCGGGTCGGCTTCCAGCAGGTACTGTTTCAAGTGCATGAAGGCAAAGATATAAGCGGCCTGAAGCGCCAGCGCAACGTGAAAGCCAAGCGCAACCTGGCCCTGCGCGAGTTTTCGCTGGGCGTGGAAGGGCTGGAGCGCTTCGTGGCCGGGCAGCCCCTGCGCCGCGTGCACCAGTGCGTGTTCGGCGTGCTGGCCCTGGAAAGCGAGGCCGTGGACCCGCGGCTGTAGGTAGCGACAGCGAGTAGCAACTCAATCATCGGACTCGTAATCGAGCGAAGCCAGCCCGTCCAAACCATTCAACTTTTGGGGATTACTACGCACTATTATTCGGCGAATTTTCGGGCCAGTAGTATTAAAGACAAAATCATTAACTAGCAAAAAATTAAGAAGTTAATGAATATAATGTTATCAACAGGCGACTACGAAATGGGTGAAGTTTTCGATGAGCGCCGCTTGTTCCCCGGGCCGCCATTGCAGCCGGTACACCACCGGCAAGCCGCCGGCGCTGACGTGCAGCGTCAGTCCGTCTTCGTAGGGCACAAAATTGGTGTGCTCAAACACCCAGGTTTCGCCCACGGGGTACGCCTGGCCGTCGTAATCAACGAATGCCCGCACCACGCGGTAGCGCTGGCCCGGCGTAAGCTTCTGAATAGCAGCCATACTTATTCCTGGGGCGTGGCCAGCAGCGTGCGTTCGATGCGGCGGTCGGGCACCAGCCACATCAGGGCCACGAAAACGTAGCAGGCCCCCGCCAGCCAGGGCAGCCAGAAGCTGCTGGCGATGCCCGCCAGGTAAAGCACCGGCGAGAGCTTGCCCTTCCAGTCGCGCCCCAAGGCGCGGGCCAGCGGCCCGTCGGGGCCCCCATTCACGGCAATAATGCAGTGTTGCAGAACGGCATACGCCACCGCCGAACCCATCAGAATGCCGCCGTACAGGGCCAGGGTGGCCGGTGCAAAGTGGTTTTCGCCCATCCAGCCGGTGGCAAACGGCGTGAGCGAGAGCCAGAACAGCAGGTGCAGGTTGGCCCACAGCACGCCGCCGCTCACCTGCCGGGTACCGCTAAGCAGGTGGTGGTGGTTGTTCCAATAAATGCCCACGTACACAAAGCTCAGCACGTAGCTCAGAAACACGGGCAGCAGCGGCCACAGCGCCGCAAAGTCGGCCCCGTGCGGCACTTTTAATTCTAACACCATGATGGTGAGGATGATGGCAAGTACACCGTCGCTGAAGGCTTCGAGGCGGGTTTTGTGCATGGGGCAAGGAAATAGGGCGGGTACGCTGCTGGCACAGCTGCCGGGCCGGAAATGGTGCTAAAGTAAGTCCACAAAAAAACGCCGCCCCGTTGTCAGGGCGACGTTTTCTTAACATAACCAGCAAGCAATAGCTCGCCAGTTCAACCTTACGCTTTGGCCAGGTCGAAGCGGTCGGCGTCCATCACTTTGGCCCAGGCGGCCACGAAGTCGCGCACGAATTTCGGGCCGGCGTTATTGGTGCCATAGACTTCGGCCACGGCCCGCAGCTCCGAGTTCGAGCCGAAAATCAGGTCCACGCGGGTGCCGGTCCACTTCACCAGGTTGGTGTTGCGGTCGCGGCCCTCGAACACCTGGTCGGCCTCGGAAGTAGCCTTCCAAGTGGTACCCATGTCGAGCAAATTCACGAAGTAGTCGTTGGTGAGCACGCCTGGCCGGTCGGTGAAGACGCCGTGGTTGGAGTGGTCGTAGTTGGTGTCCAGCACCCGCAGGCCGCCCACCAGCACCGTCATTTCGGGGGCCGTAAGGGTCAGGAGCTGCGCCTGGTCGATGAGCATCGCCTCGGGGGCGGCTTCGTGGTTGGCGCGCAGGTAGTTGCGGAAGCCATCGGCGTGCGGCTCCAGCGCGGCAAACGACTGCACGTCGGTTTGCTCGTGCGAGGCGTCGGTGCGGCCGGGGTGGAAGGGCACCTGCACGTCGTAGCCGCCTTCCTTGGCGGCCTGCTCGATGGCGGTGGCCCCGCCCAGCACAATCAGGTCGGCCAGCGATACGCGCTTGCCGCCGGCTTGCGCGGCGTTGAACTCGGTCTGGATGCCGGTCAGCACGTCGAGCACCGTGGCCAGCTCGGCCGGGTTGTTGGCTTCCCAGAACTTCTGGGGGGCCAGCCGGACGCGGGCCCCGTTGGCCCCGCCGCGCTTGTCGGAGCCGCGGAACGTGGAGGCCGACGCCCAGGCCGTGCGCACGAGCTGCGAGCCCGTGAGGCCGCAGGCCAGCAGCCGGTCTTTCAGCGTGCTGATGTCGGCGGCGTCAATCGGCGCGTAGTCGGCGGCGGGCACCGGGTCTTGCCAGATGAGCACTTCGGCGGGCACGTCGGCCCCCACGTAGCGCACCCGGGGGCCCATGTCGCGGTGCGTGAGCTTGAACCAGGCGCGGCTGAAGGCGTCGGCAAACTCCTCGGGGTTCGCGTGGAAGCGGCGCGAGATTTTCTCGTAAATCGGGTCTTCGCGCAGGGCGATGTCCGTCGTCAGCATGAACGGCTGGTGCGACTTGTTGGGGTCGTGGGCGTCGGGGATGGTGCCGGCCCCGCCGTTGTTTTTGGGCTTCCACTGCTTGGCCCCGGCCGGGCTCTTGGTCAGCTCCCACTCGTAGCCAAACAGGTTGTTGAAGTAGCCGTTGCCCCACTTGGCGGGCGTGGAGGTCCAGGCCCCTTCGAGGCCGCTGGTGATGGTGTCGCCGGCGTTGCCGGTGCCGTACGAGTTCAGCCAGCCCTTGCCCTGCTGCTCGATGCCCGCCGCGGCCGGCTCGTGCGCAATGTACTCGGCGGGGTCGGCCGCGCCGTGGGTTTTGCCGAAGGTGTGGCCGCCGGCAATCAGGGCCACGGTCTCCTCGTCGTTCATGGCCATGCGGCCGAAGGTTTCGCGGATGTCGCGGGCCGCGCCCAGCGGGTTCGGGTTGCCGTTGGGGCCTTCCGGGTTCACGTAAATCAGGCCCATCTGCACGGCCGCCAGCGGGTTTTCGAGCTGCCGGTCGCCGGTGTAGCGCTTGTCGCCCAGCCACTCTTTTTCCGAGCCCCAGTAGATTTCATCCAGCGGCTCCCACACGTCGGCGCGGCCACCCGAGTAGCCGAACGGCTTGAGGCCCATCGACTCCAGGGCGCAGTTGCCGGCCAGAATCATGAGGTCGGCCCAGGAAATCTGCTCGCCGTACTTCTGCTTCACCGGCCACAGCAGCAGGCGGGCTTTGTCGAGGTTGGCGTTGTCGGGCCAGCTGTTGAGCGGCGCGAAGCGCTGCATGCCCGAGCCCGCGCCCCCGCGGCCGTCGGTGATGCGGTAGGTGCCGGCGCTGTGCCAGGCCATGCGGATAAAGAACGGGCCGTAGTGGCCGTAGTCGGCCGGCCACCAGTCCTGCGAGGTGGTCATCAGCGCAAACAGGTCCTGCTTCACCGCGTTCAGGTCCAGCTTCTTGAATTCCTCGACGTAGTTGAAACTTTCGCCCATCGGGTTCGACAGGGCCGACTGTTGGCGCAGGATGTTGAGCCGGAGCTGGTTGGGCCACCAGTCGCGGTTGCGGGTGCCGCCGCCGGCCGCTTGCTGCGGCGTCGTGCCTGCCAAAAACGGGCATTTTGCCGCCGAGGGATCATTCATGAAATGCTCCGTGGTGTTGCCGGCGGGCGCGTGCTTGTTATGTTCTTCAGCCATCGTTGAAAAGGTTGGATTAATTTAAAATTGGGGTTTCAGAGGGTTGCCTCTGTCGTTTGCGCTGGTTCGCAGCACGTTGTTGGTAGCATATTCTTTGTCGGCTGCCGCGACACCCGGGGCTTTTAACAGTACCCCGGGTAAGTCATTTGATTATTGGAACTACCACAAAGGACGCCCCAGGTTTGCGGAAGCGAAAATAATATTATGTTATGGTCGTATAAGGTTTCCGTGGCCAGCCAGCCTGCAACGGTGGTTTTCACCGCTTTGGCCCGTGCTCACCGGCAGGACCGTTGCCCTGCACGCATCCGCAACGTAAGCCGTGTGAGCCTCAAATTATTTGCGCGTCGCCGGGCCCTGTAACTCGTTAGATGAACGCTAACGGAACGCTATTCTATCCCTTCGCAAGAAAAATACTTACGCCAACTGTCCGAATTGCCGCGATTTGTATTTTATGGCTGCGCCTGCTCGTTGATTACTAGCCCGGTGAATCTGCCCATAATTACCGGGGGCCCGCATTCTTAGGCAGGCGCGTTAGTTGACGGCTCTGCCGGGCGGGCGCCGGCCGTTAATGGGCCAAAGCCGGAATGGCCGGGGCCCGAAAAAACGCGTCGGCTTTTTGGTTGAATTCGGCCGCGTGCTCTTGCAGCGTGGCGTGGCCGCTGCCGGGCACCACCCAGAGCCAGGCGCGGGGCAGGTGCTGGTAGATGGCCACCGTGTGCTGCGGCACAATCAGGTCGTGGTCGCCGGCCACGATGAACGCCGGGGCCCGGACCCGGCGCAGCGCCGCCAGCGGCACGTTGGGCTGCAACACGTCCAGCCGGAAGATTTTCCAGGCGTTTCGCCGGGCCGGGTCCGCGAATGCCGCGCCCTTGTTTGCCCGGTATTCGCGCTGCTGCTGCTTCCACAGGGCCGGCAGCAGGGCCGTGGAGTCGGGCGCGAGGTTGGCCCCCGTGGCCACCAGCCGCCGCACGTGTCCGGGGTGGCGCAGCGCCAGCAGCAGGGCCGTGATGCCGCCGTCGCTCCACCCCAGCACGTAGGCGGAGTCGAGGCGCAGGCCCGTGAGCAGGGCCGCGCAGTCGTCGGCCATCATCTCGAAGCTCAGCGAGTCGCCGGGGTCTGCCGAGCGGCCGTGGGCGCGGCTGTCCAGGGCAATGACCCGGTAGTGCCGGGCGAAGTAGGGGATGTTCTGCTTAAAAGCCGCGATGCTGCCGCCGTTGCCGTGCAGCAGCAGCAGGGGCGGGCCCGCGCCGTACGCCTCGTAGTAGAGCCGCACCCCGCGCACCGCCAGGTAGTGCCCCGCGGCGGGGTTGTGGCCGTAGGGCACGGCTTGCCCGGCGGCCCCGCGCCCGCCCAGGCCCAGGCACAGGGCCAGTAGCAGCCGGGCCCCGGCGCACCGCCGGCCGCCGGGTAGCCGGCGGTTCTTGAATAGTCTGCTTAGCATGAGGGTCAACACATTGGCCATGGCGCAAGGTAAGGGGCCAGCCCGCGCTGAAGCGTGGGCCACGGCTTCCCGCGGGCAGCAGGCCCCCAGAGGCGGGCGGCAAGGGCCCCCCCCGAAGCGTATGGGCGATGACAGGCACGGCTAAGCACGAACCCCCCCGGCACGCGCGAAAGCTTGCGGCGGCTTCCCGCCGCCGCGTGCCCGGCACTGGCGCTCCGCTGTACCCGCGGGGCGGTACGCCGTATAGCGGGCCAACCCGTCGCTCTCCCATGCCCCTGCTCAACCGCCCCGCCGTGCCCGCCCCCTTCGACGTTGACGACCGCCTGCGCTGGGTCGAGCGCGTGGCCCGCCTCATGGATAGCCAGTTCCGGCTGCCCGGCACCCGTTTCCGCTTCGGCCTCGACCCACTGCTGGGCCTGGTGCCCGTCGTGGGCGACCTCTCCACCACGGCCGTGTCGGTGGCCCTGCTGCTGACCATGCTGCGCCACGGGGCCAGCGGGGCGGTAGCGGTGCGCATGGCCCTCAATATTCTGATTGACAGCGTGGTGGGAGCCATCCCCGTCCTGGGTAACGTGTTCGACTTTACCTACAAAAGCAACGAGCGCAACGTGGCCCTGCTGCGCCGCCACTACGCCGAGGGCAAGCACCGGGGCAGCGGCAAGGGCCTGGTGGCGCTGCTGCTGCTCGGCTTCCTGGCCGTGGCGGGCCTGGTGGCCTGGGGTAGCGTGGCGCTGCTGCATTGGGGGTGGCTGTACTTCGAGGCGCACCCGGTGCTGCACGGGTAGTCCATTTTGGGCAGGAAAACCTTGTTTTGGTGCGATATAAGGCGTTTTCAAGCCAGTGTGCCCGGTGCTGTAAAACGGAGTGGCACTCCGTTATCGGGCAAACGCCAAACGGAGTGGCACTTCGTTATCGGGCAAACGCCAGACGGAGTGGCACTTCGTTATCGGGCAAACGCCAAACGGAGTACCACTCCGTTTTACACGGCTGCTAGGCTTCCAGCTTTTGGCCCTGGATGGCCGCTGCCATCAGGGCCGGGAAGCGCGCCGGCGTGCAGGCGAAGCTGGGGATGCCCAGCGCCGCCAGCTGCTCGGCCACGCGGCGGTCGAAGCTGGGGGCCCCATCGTCGCTCAGGGCCAGCAGCACCACTAGGTTGACGCCGGCGGCCTTGAGCGCCGCTGCCCGCTTGATCATCTCCCGCTCGTTGCCGCCCTCGTAGAGGTCGGTGACCAGCACCAGAATCGTGTCGGTGGGGCGGGTGATGAGCTGCTGGCAGTAGGTGAGGGCCAGGTTGATGTCGGTGCCCCCGCCGAGCTGCACCCCGAAGAGCAGGTCCACCGGGTCGTGCAGGTTTGCGCTCAGGTTCACTACGGCCGTATCGAATACCACCATGTGCGTTTTCACCGCCTTCAGCGAGGCCAGCACCGCCCCAAACACGCCCGCGTACACCACCGACGAGGCCATCGAGCCGCTCTGGTCCACGCACAGCACAATCTCCTTCAGGGCCTGCCCGCGCCGCCCAAAACCCACCAGCCGCTCGGGAATCACGGTTTTGTGGGCCGCCTGGTAGTGCCGCAGGTTGGCTTTGATGGTCGCTCCCCAGTTGATTTCGTGGTAGCGGGGGCGGGGGTTGTGCACGGCCCGGCTCAGGGCCCCCTGCACCGCCTGGCGCAGCGGGTTGCTGAGCTTTTTCTCCAGCTCCCGCACCACTTTGGTGATGACCTCGCGGGCCGTGGCCTTGGCCTTCTGGGGCATCACCCGGCTCAGGGCCATCAGGGTGCCCACCAGGTGCACATCAGCCTGCACCGTGCGCAGGATTTCGGGCTCCAGCAGCAGCTGGTTCAGGCCCAGGCGCGTCATGGCGTCCTGTTGCATCACGGCCACTACCTCGGCGGGGAAGTACGCACGGATGTCGCCCAGCCAGCGGCTCACCCGCGGGGCCGAGCCGCCCAGCCCGGCCTTGCGCGCGGCCTGGTCGCCGTCGTAGAGGGCCGTGAGCACGTCGTCCATGCGGCCGTAGTCGGGCGGCAGGGGCACGGCGTTGGCCGCGTCGGCGGCGCTGCCGAGGACGAGTTTCCAGCGGGTAGTGTTCATGGCAGCAGCGTTTTAGTTGGCGTCAACATGAAGGCGATGCTTTGCACAACGCGGGCACTGAAATAAATAGCCGGTCATATCGCCATCCTTATGCATTTGGTATTGAATTGCGTCTTCGCCCCAACCGCTGGCTACGGCATCGTCCCGAACTTCTGCCCAAATAGGGACTAATTCCTTGCTGCCCACATAACCCAGAAAAATGCAGGCTTCTCCGCAGTGCCCCAGCCAGACGGAGCCTTGCCAGGAGGCGTAGCCCGGCGTGCGGCTGCTCACTTGTTCCATGGACGATGGCGACATTGGCGCTCCCAAGCCATTCGGTCCAGGATTAAGTCCTTCAAAATCAGACACGAAAGAGCCATTGTACTTCGCGGCGGCCCGGCCATCGGCGATGCACAAAGGGCAAAGAATATCCACGTCGTCTGTGCAATAAAAATTGCCGGTGTAACACAACGCCCGTGCTTCTTCACAGCACTGGCAGATAATTTGACGCTGCTCGACAATGCCAAGCGCGTAAGCGTTCGGGCTATAAAAGAAATCTGGTGGGCTCATGATGGATATTTCTCCTAAAGATTAAGCCAACTAGACCGGCTCCCCCAGCAGCGCGCGGAGCCCCGGCAGCACGCGCGCCCCGCGCTCCCAGTCAAAATCCACGGTGGCCGTGCTCGCCGCCGGCGCTTGCGCGTCGGTGGCGGCCAGCTCCAGCAGCTGCCGCCGCTCGGGCAGCGAGAAGTCGGTGAAGGCGCGGCGGAGCAGGGGCACGATTTCGCGGAAGGTGGCTTCCGGCAGGGCCCCCAGCCAAGCGTCGAGCAGGCCGAACAGCTCGTGGTGGTGCAGCAGGAGCAGGCCGCTGCCGCGCAAAAAGCCCTCAATCCAGGCCGTGGCGTAGTCGGTGGGCTGGGCGGGGGCCAGGGCCAGGCCGAGGGTGGTGGCCGTGGCCTCGGCATCGGCCTGCCGGGCGTCGAAGAGGAAGCGGGCGGCCGCCCCGGCCAGCAGGCCGTTGCTGGCGGCGTGGCGCTGCACGGCCCCCAGGGCCCCGTACCAGGCGGCCTCGTGCGCCGGCACTTCGAGTAGCCGGATGGCCTGGTGGGTGGCTTCCAGGCGGGTGAGCAGCGGGCGGGCGGCATCGTAGCCGAGGCCGGCGCAGGCGGCGGGCAGGCCGATGCAGAGGCGCGGCACCAGCTGGTCCACCACCTGGGCCACCTGGGCCGTGTCGGTGCGGCGCACGTTGCCGTAGCGCAGCACCTGCACCAGCGGGGGCAGGGCGGCCAGCAGGTGCGTCACGTCGCGGGTGCCGGCCCCGATGGTTTCGAGGCGCGCCACCAGCGCCGGAATGGCGGGGCCCAGGTCGGCGCGCAGGGCTTCTTCGAGCAGCTGGCTCACGGCTTCGAGGGTGGCGGTTTCGGCGGCGCGGGCGGTGGCGCGGGCCGCGGCGGCCCCCAGCACGGTGTTGCCCCAGCGGCCGGCCTCAATCACGGCCAGGGCCATTTCGGGGGCCCAGGCCAGCCGCCACAGCTCGTGGAAGGTGCCGCTTTTGCCGCTCACGGCCTCCGGCTCGCCCCACTTGATGTCGAGCAGGCGCAGGCGGTGCAGCAGGTGGCTGCGGTCGAGCTGGGCGGACTGGCGTAAGTCCAGGTCGAGGGGTTTGGGAAAGGCTTCGGGCTTGAGGCGCAGGGTTTTCTGCTGCTGGGCCAGATCCTGCTGCAAGGGCGTGGCGGGCAGGCCGGGGGGCACCTCGCCCAGCCGCTCGCCGATGACCAGGGCCCGGTGCACGAGGGCCAGCGGCTCGGCGTAGCCCCCGCCCAGGATGGCCACGGCCGCCTCCTGCAGCTCGTCGATGCCCGGCAGCGCCAGCCCGCGCACGGCGGCCAGGGCCCCCGCCAGCCGCACGCCCTCGATGGCGTGGGCCGAGGAGGCGTCCACGTCCTGCCCGCGCAGCAGGCGCGTGGCCTGCACCATCCAGTGGGTCAGCACCTCGGCCCGGGGCTGGGCAAACAGCAGCTCGTACCAGGCCGGCGAGAGCACCCCCGCCCCGTAGCCCGAGCTGAGGGCGAGCCGCTCGTAGGTCCACGGAATCCAGGTGGTTTCGGTGGGCACCTTTTTCAGGCCTTTTAGCCGGGCTTTGTCCTCTTTCTTGAGCAGCTCGGGCCGCAGCACCGGCGCGTGCCAGGCCCCGCAGACAACCGCCACCCGGGCGTAGCCCTGGGCCAGGGTGGCGCGCAGGGTTTCGCGCATGAAGGCCTCGCGCAGTAGGGTTTCCGCGCTTTCGGGGCGGGCCAGTTCTTCGCGCAGGGCCGTCATCAGGGCCAGCACCCCGGCGAAGGTGTCGGCGTTGCCGGGGGCGTGCTCGAGGTGGGTTTCCCACCACTGCTCCGAGTCGGCGTAGCCCGCCAGCCGGGCGATGTAGGCCACCGGGTCGGCTTCCACGGGGGCCTCACCCCCCCGGCCCCCCTCTCCGGGGGAGAGGGGGGAGACGAACAATTCCGTTTCGCGTGCCACTGCCGAGGGTTCATTTTGCTCGTCTGGCTCCCCCTCTCCAACGGAGAGGGGGCCGGGGGGTGAGGCAAACCGCAGGGTCATCGGCAAATCCATGCAGCGCACGTGGGCCCCGTGGCGGGCGCACCAGTGCACGGCCTGCCACTCGGGCGAGAACGTGGCAAACGGCAGAAACGAGGCCTGGCCCTGCTGCTTGGGGTTGTACACGAGCAGCGCCACGGGCGGCACCAGCTCCGGGTGGGTGGCGGTGGCCAGGGCCGCTTCCGCATCGGCGGGGCACTCCAGCAGCACCATGTCGGGCCGGAACGCATCGAGCGCCGCCACGAGGCTGGCCGCGCTGCCGGGCCCGTGGTGGCGAATGCCGAAAAGGCGCAGGTCGGTGGGCATGAACTATGTCTTCTTCAAGCGCCAGTGAAACAAATTATGCCACATTCCGCATTGGCAGCCATTCGCCAGATAACTCGTCGATAAGATTCTGTAAAAGATTAGCTTGTTGTGAGGCTTCAGGAAGTGTAAATCCATGAGCTACCTTGTTGCGGCCAGAGAGCAGCATTTTAGCTTGGTCGAAATGCTCATAAGACAGGTCTGCATCAGAATATAGATAATCCAGCAATGCCCGAACCGAAAGCTGTTCTAACGGGAAGCCTAAGCTTTCGGCATGGCGGCGTAGCAGTGCTTCCAAAGCCGACCAAAATAATAGGATAGCAGCTTCTGCTTCGCCTGCTTCGCGCAATTTTTTAGCTTGGCCTGTCCGTTGTATAATATTATCCCACGAAATAGGATCTTGTAGTAGGCCGCCGGCCACGCTTTCAGGCGAATAATTGATGAGCAGCAATCGCCATCCCGGCGTGGGCTGTTGCTTAATGGTTTCTGATAGTTCGCGCAAGCGACCAATAGAGATTGGTTGCTGCGTATTATTTGCCAGAATGAGCAGGTGTTGCCCTTGTTTTTCAGCCAATAGATCGGGCCTGAAGCCGTTCAAATCAAAAGGTACGCTTTCCATATCGGGCGGTGCCGTTACGGCATAGCCTTGTTGGCGGTAGCTTTCAGCTAAGGCAGCTACTTGAATGTCGTGTTGGCGTTGCGAAGGATTCATAAATAATTCTCGATTGCTTGGGAAGTAGAAACACGGACATAAACAAACTCTATACCCTCGGAAAGGGTCGAAACTACAAGCGGCGGCAGACGAATAAGGTCGAAAGCATCCGTGAGGGCCCGGCGGTGACTGTCTACGTCCGTTACGTAGGTATCGTCTACATATACAAGCCCGACCAAAGCGTCTTGAATCGGTTTGATGATGTTGTCGATGTCAGAAGGACGGTCACCGCAAAAATAGACGAGAGTTAAGTGACAGGGTAGGGCAATGACGGTTTGCTCACCCCATACTTTTTGCGCTTCAGATCTCACAAATTCTTTCCATTTCTGTCGGTTTGTAGCACTTTTAGACTGGTGTGAAATGGGCCGCCGAGGTAGCAAGAACTCAAATATCATTGGTAATGGTAATGATAATCTAGGATAAACGTTCTACTCCACCACCTCCCGGCACGCCCGGTACAAATCCTTCCAGCCGTCGCGCTCCTTCACCACGGTTTCGAGGTATTCGAGCCACACCACGCGGTCGGGGCCCGGGTCTTTGATGACGGCGCCCATGAGGCCGGCGGCCAGGTCGTGGGCGCGCAGGGTGCCGTCGCCGAAGTAGGCGGCCAGGGCCAGGCCGGCGTTCATCACCGAGATGGCCTCGCCGGTGCTCAGCGTGCCGGTGGGCGACTTGAGCTTGGTTTTGCCGTTGTCCGTCACGCCCGCCCGCAGCTCCCGAAACACCGTCACCAGGCGGCTGATTTGCTCCAGCGCGGGGGCCTCCACGGGCAGTTGCAGGGCCTGGCCCTGCTTGGCCACCCGGGTTTGCACGATGTGCACTTCCTCGGCCAGGGTGGCGGGCAGCGGCAGCACCACGGCGTTGAAGCGGCGGCGCAGGGCGCTGCTCAGCTCGTTCACGCCCCGGTCGCGGTCGTTGGCCGTGGCGATGACGTTGAAGCCCTGCGTGGCCTGGATTTCGGTGCTCAGCTCGGGGATCGGCAGCACTTTTTCTGAGAGCATGGTCAGCAGCGTGTCCTGCACGTCGGAGGGGATGCGGGTGAGCTCCTCGATGCGCACGAGCTGGCCGCTTTGCATGCCCTTGTAGAGCGGGCTGGGTACCAGGGCCCCCAGCGAGGGGCCCTCGGCCAGCAGGCGGGCGTAGTTCCAGGAGTAGCGCAGGCTGTCTTCGGCGGTGCCGGCGGTGCCCTGCACCAGCAGGTTGGTGTGCCCGCTGATGGCGGCCGTGAGGTGCTCGCTCACCCAGCTTTTGGCCGTGCCCGGCACGCCCAGCAGCAGCAGGGCTCTATCGGTGGCCAGGGTGGCCACGGCAATTTCCATCAGCCGCCGCTGGCCGATGTACTTGGGCTCGATGGCAAAGCCGTTGTCGAGCGCGCCGCCCATGAGGTACGTCACCACCGCCCAGGGCGAGAGCTGCCAGTTGGGCGGCTTGGGGCGGTCGTCGGCGGCTTTGAGGGCGGCCAGCTCCTCGGCGTAGAGGTCTTCGGCGTGGGGGCGGAGCAGCATTTTAGGGAAGAGTTTGGAATGAGGAAGTTAGCATTTCAGATTGACTGTCGCGTTCATCAGGCATTTTCTGAGTGGAATCCTGGCTTTGAAGCCTATTCCAGGAGCGAAGCGTCTAGTTCGGCCTGGAAGCGCAGGGTGCTGACGAACGTATCCAGCTGAACCTGCACGATGGGGTGGGCCTGGGGCACGGCGGCGATGCGCGCGGCCGCGGCGGGGCGGTCGGCGGGGGCCAGGTTGGGGCCCACGGTTTGCACGAGCAGCCAGGCCAGCCGCTGCGGCGGGGCGAGGGGTTCGCTGTAGGGCGCGAGGTGGTCGGTATGGGCCAGTGCGCCCGCCACGGCCTCCACCACGGCGGTGCTGAGGGGGCGGGGCCAGGGCGCGGGCACCAGGCCGAGGCCGAGCGTCCAGTCGGCCTCCTGGCTGCGCACGCGCGCCAGGGTGGGGGCCAGCAGCAGGGCTTGCCGGTCGGCCGGCGGCACCAGGGGCCCCAGGAGTGGCCAGTCGATGTTGCGCAGGCAGTGCGCCTTTTCCAGCGCCGGGCGCTCGTGCTGCCACAGGGCCAGAAAGGCGGCGGCAAAGGCCGCATCGTGGTGCAGTAGCGTGCTTTTGGCCCAGCCGGGTAGCAGCGGCACGGCCCACTCCGAGGCCAGGGCGGCGGCCAGCAGCTCGGGGGGCGTGAGGCCCAGGTGCGCCGCCCAGCGCTGCGGGGGCAGCAGCGCCAGCAGGTTGCCGAGGCGGGCGGCGGCGGGCCCCACGGCCGCCACCGCGCCCTTCGAGCGCACGGTGTACTCAAACCGACTGTCTTTTTCCTCGATGCCATCGGCCAGCCACGCCTTATCCCAGGCCGTGGGCAGGGTGATGTCGAGCACGGCTTTGCCCAGGCCCAGCAGCTTGCGCCGGGCCGTGATAAGGGGCGCGGCCCGCGCCCACAGCCGCTCGGTGAGGGCCGCGCCGGGTAGCTGCACCAGCAGCGCGGCCGCCTGGCGGCGCACCTCCTGGCCCCGCGCCCTGAGCAGGCCTTCGAGCACCGGCTCGTCGGCGGGGTGCAGGTGGCCGCCCAAAATTTCCAATAGCGCTTCCTGCACCTTGGCTGGCTCGGTGGGCAGGGCGGCCAGCAGCAGGGTGCGGGCCGCCGCCGCATCGTGGCCGAAAAGCCGGCGCAGCCAGGCGAGGCGCACGGCCAGGGTGCCGGTTTCCCAGGGGCTGGGGTCGGCCGGGCCGGCGGTGGCGGGCAGCGCGGCGGCAATGAGCCGGGCCCACGCGGGGTTGAGGGCGGCCAGCCAGGTGCCCCGCGTGCCGAGCATGGCCCCCGCCGCGGCAGCAGTTTCGGTGGACCGGGTGGCGTGCTGCAGCAGCGGCACCAGCAGCCGGGCGGGCACGCGGCGGCCGGCGGCGGCCACGTGGGTTAAGTAACTGGGCAGCAGGTCGAGGTGGAGGGAGCTGCCCAGCATTTGGTGCAGGCACTCGGTGCCGCGGGGGCCTAGTGGGGGCAGGGGGTCGGTCGGGGCGGGGGTTGGCGCCGCCACCGTGGCCGCGGCCGGCTGGTAGCCGGCCTTGCGCACCAGGGCCAGGGCCCCGGCGGCCAGCAGCAGCTGCTGCTCGCGCCCATCGGGCAGGGGCAGCGCCGCGAAGGGCGGCAGGGTTTCGGCCGTTTGGCGGGTGCCCAGCAGGGCCAGGCGCAGCAGCTGCGGCCAGGCGGGGGCGTTGGCCGCCGCAAAAACCTCGCTCGGGGCGGCTGGGCCGGGTGCGGCCGGGGCCAGGTGCGCCAGCACGGCGGCCGGGCCGCCCACCGGCTCCCGCGTAGCCGGTATTTGCTCGAAAAAACCAGCTTCCAATGGGTTAGAAGTAGTCTCTCCATCGTCGGGCACCCAGCTGATGAGGGGGCAAAACGCCTGGCCGTCCCACTCGCCGAAGAGGGTGAGGGGCTGGCCGCCGCTCAGCGCCAGCCAGTGCCAGGCCAGCTCCTCGTCGGCGATGCGCAGGGGCAGCGCCAGGGGCTCGGCGGCGTGGCGCAGCAGCCAGCGGCCATCGGGCGCGGGCTGCAGCTGCACTGGGGCCAGGGCCGCCGGCCACTGGCGCAGCCAGGGCTGGTGGGCCAGGGCGGTGGCGTAGCCATCCAGCAAGTGGCTGATGGTGAGGCCCGGCGGCGTGGCATCGGCCGCGCTGCCCGCCAGGGCCAAGCTCACCGCCACGGCCCGCAGCGGCAGCAAGCCGGGGTAAAAAGCCAGCTCGCCCGCATACGTACCCTGCGGAAGGAGCGGCGTGCCAAACGCCTGGTTGCCAAAGGCAAACTCCAGCACCAGCGCCAGCCGGCCCGACTGCTGGCCGTAGAGCCAGCTGCGGCGGCCGGTCAGGCGCTCCTCGGCCCAGCCGTACTGGCCCAGCACCAGCCAGGTATCGGCCACCACCAGGGTGGCCGGGTCGGCCAGCAGCTCGTCTTTTTTGGGTGTGCTGCCCACTTGCTGCTCCACGTCCTGGCGGGCAGCGGGAGCTAATGCGCTGCGGTTGAGGAAGGTGCGCAGCACCACGTACACCTCGCCGAGGCGGCCCAGCAGGCGGCCGGCCCAGTCGGGGCCGGCGGTGGGGCAGTCGGCCAGCTCGCGCAGGGTGGCGGCCAGGCCGGGCAGCTGGTTGTCCACGAGGCGGGCGGCCTGGGCTCCCCAAAAGCTTTTGGGCTGCTGGCCCAGGGTGGCCAGGCCGGCGCGCATTAAGTCGAGCAGCCAGGTTTCCAGCTCCTCGGCCCCGGCCTGCATGCGGGCCTGGCGCTGGGCGTCGCGCTTTTGCTGGGCGGCGTTGCCCGCAGCGGCGGGGGCGGCAGCACCATCGCCATCGGCGGCCGGTGGGGCAGGGCCCACCGCTTTCTTGGCCGTTTTAGCCGCCACCTTTTCGGCTTGCTCGGCGCCCTTGGTCTGGCGCTTGCCCAGCCAGTCGGCGAGCCAGGCGGGCGGGGTGCCGGCGGGCAGCAGCGCCGGCTGCCGCGCCAGCAGCAGCAGCAGCCCGGCCCCGTGCTTGCACGGAAACACGTGGCTCGGGCACGAGCACTTAAAGGCCGGCTCGGTGAGGTCGATGCCCGTGAGGTAGGGCTTGGCGCCGCTGCCGGCGCACTCGCCCCAGGCGGCCGCGTCGGTGCGGCCCAGGTTGGCCCACTTGGCGGCCTGGGCCAGCTCGCGCCCCCGCTTGAGGGTGCCCGCATCGGGTACGAGCGCCGTGGCCTGGTCTTCGGAGTAAGCAATCATTCGAGGGGAAGGGCAGAAGCAGCGTGCATGACGGCACAAAGTAGCGCGGGAAACAAAATCCCCCATTCGCCCCCGCCCCGGGGCCCTGCCCTGGCGTCCACACAGGGCCCCTGCCCCCTGGGTTGCTTTCGACAACAGCGGCAAAACCCGTGCTTCGGCCGCGCCGGCGGGGCAAGCAAAGCTGCCCGCTGCGACGTATTCTGTGAAATCGCATAAAAGTAAAAGGCCCTTCCTTATGCCAGGAAGGGCCTTTTTCTCAACGGCTGCGGTCCGGACGGGGTTTGTTCCCCTGCGAACGAGTCACCAGCCGCGAACTAAAACGAGCGGACTGCCTGGCCTGCCCGTCTTGTGCCGGTCCTGCCCGGCAAACGTAGCCGGCCTGAACTTGCGCGGGGCGGCCAGGTTATGGGCACGGTTTTCGGTGGTGGCTACCGCTCCGGGGGGCCCTGCGCCTGAAACCATCCGCTTACCAGTCTCACTCAACCGGCAGAAAAACTAATGAAATTCACGCTTCTTCTCACGGCCGCGCTGGCGACTTTTACGCTGCAAGCCCCGGCCCAAACCACCCCCGCCGCGGCCCCCGCGCCGCGCGCGGCCCCCGACCAGATTCCGACCAGCAAAGGCCCGCTCACGGTGCAGCCCATCACCCACGGCAGCGTGGTGTTCGCCTGGAACGGCAAGACCATTTACGTAGACCCCTACGGCGGGGCCGCGGGCTACACCGGCCTGGCCGCGCCCGATGTCATTCTCATCACCGACATCCACGGCGACCACCTGGACCCCCAGACGCTGGCGGGCCTCCCCGTGGGCAAGGCCCTGATGCTAGTGCCCCCAGCGGTGGCCGAGAAGCTGCCCGCCGAGTACAAAGCCCAGGTCCGCATCCTGCGCAACGGCCAGCGGCTCGACACGCTGGGCCTGAGCGTGTCGGCCATCCCGATGTACAACCTGCCCGAAGCCGCCGACGCGCCGCATACCAAGGGCCGGGGCAACGGCTACGTGCTGAACCTGGGCGGCAAAAACGTGTACCTGTCGGGCGATACCGAAGACATTCCCGAAATGCGGGCCCTCAAAAGCATCGACGTAGCCTTCGTGTGCATGAACCTGCCCTACACGATGGACGTGGACCAGGCCGCGCAGGGCGTGCTGGCGTTTAAGCCGGGCATCGTGTACCCCTACCACTACCGCGGCCAGAACGGCTTGAGCGACGTGGCCAGCTTCAAGAAGCAGGTGAACGCGGCCAACAAAAAGATTGACGTGCGGCTGCGCAACTGGTACCCGGCGGCCCAGTAAGGAACTGCTGTTACGCAGTAGGCAGTAGCGCGGACTGCAAGGTTCGCGCTACTGCCCCAGTGGCGCCTCAATGCAGGCACTGCGCAACAGCAGTAAGTAAGGCCATAAGCCAAGAACGTCCTGCTGAGCAACTTGCTCAGCAGGACGTTCTTGTTTTTCCAAAGCAAGCGCCCCATAGCTAGCGAAACGAGTGGACCAGCTGGCCTGCCGGCGAGTGATGATTGGCCTAGCCCACCGGCTCCGCCCCGAAATGCGCTGCCACCACGGCCTGGAGCTTCTCCTTGGTCAGCGGCTTGTTTAGTGCCCCCGCCACGGGCAGCTGCTGCACCCGCTCCAGGTCGCGCGGCAACAGCGACGTGGTGAGCATCACGATGCCGACGCCCCGCTGCCGGGCCAGGGGCAGCTGGGCGTAGGCTTCCAGGAACTCGATGCCGTTCATAACGGGCATTTTCATGTCCAGCAAAATCAGGTCGGGGCAGCGGGGGCTCAGGGGCTCGCAGGTCTGGTGCAGGGCCTGCAAGGCCTCGGCCCCGTTTTCGGCCACTTGCAGGTGCGCGGCCACGCTCATGCGCTGGATGAGCGTTTGGTTCAGAAAATTGGTCGTCGTGTCGTCGTCCACCAGCAGAATGCTGGACAGTTGGGGCATGGCGGGAGGGGCAGCCGCGGCAAGCCGGCTGGCCAGTGGTACGGCCGGGGCCCGCGGTGGTTGCGCCCCTACGCCGGCAGCCGCACAACGAACGTGGAGCCTTCGCCCGCCCGGCTCTGCACCGCGATGGTGCCGCCCGCGTTTTCTACCAGCTTCTTCACCATGTACAGGCCCACGCCCGTGCCCTCCACGTGGGTGTGCAGGCGCTCGAACAACCCGAACAGCTTGGCCTGCTGCCCCTCGCTCAGGCCCAGCCCGTTGTCCTGCACCCGCAGCACCCGGAAGGCGCCTTCGGCGCGGCAGCCGACGCGCACCACCGGCGGGCGGTCCGGGTGGTGGTACTTCAGGGCGTTGCTCACCAGGTTGTAGAGCAGGCTGCGCAGGTTTTTCTCCGCCATCACCAGCGCGGGGCACTCCACCGCTGCCTCCAGCCGGCCGCCGGTGGCGGCCAGCAGCGGCGGCAGGTCCTGGCGCACGTCTTCGATGAGGGGCGCCAGGGCGGTGGGCGCCGCCGGGTGGGCAACCTCCGGCTGGAGCTTGCTCACGTCGGTGAGGTGGCCGATGGTGCGGGTGAAGCGCTCCACCGCGTCCTGCATGCGCGCGAGCACGGGCAGCAGCGTGGCGTGGCGTCGGTGCGCAGCTCGGCGGGCAGCAGGTCTTCCAGCAGCCGCAGCAGCCCTTCGATGTTGCCGATGGGCGCTTTGAGGTCGGGCGAGGCCGTGTACACAAAATTGTCCAGGTCGCGGTTGGTGCGGGCCAGCTGCTCGTTGGTTTCCTTCAGCTCGGTGGTGTCGATGGCCGAGCCCACGTAGCCGTACAGCTCCCCGTTGGGGAAGTAGCTCGGGGCCCCCTGCGCCAGCAGCCAGCGGTACGGCCCGTCGTGGCGCCGCATGCGGTGCTCCAGCCGGTAGCGGGTGCGCGTGCCAATGGCCTCCGTGAGCAGGCGTTGGGCATTTTCCAGCTCGTCGGGGTGCATGTAGGGCCCCCAGCCCGTGGCCTCGTACTGCGCCGGCGTCACGCCCACAAAGTCGATAAACGCCTGGTTGACGTAGCGGATGCTGGAATCCGGATTCACCGCCCACACCATGTTGGGCGCCGCGTCGGCCATGATGCGAAAGCGGGTTTCGCTTTCTTCCATCTGCTGCAAGGCCCGCACTTCCTCCGTCACGTCGAGGGCCGTGTGGTGGATGCCGTACACCCGCCCCTGCTCGTCGTGCAGGGGCTTGTAGGTGAAGGTAAAATGCGAGGTTTTCAACTGGCCCCCGCGACCAGCAGCGTGGCGGCCTGGCGGACGCCCACGTAGGGCTGGCCGGTGGCGTACACTTGCTCCAGCAGGGCCGGAAAAGGCTGGCTTTCCAGCTCGGGCAAAGCCTTCCGGAAGGACAAGCCTAGCACCGCCGCCGGTTTGCCCCAGTAGCCGAGCATAAGTGCGTTGGCGTACTGAATGCGGATTTCCGGCCCCAGGTACAGCGCCATCGCCACCGGCGATTCCTCAATCAGGGTGCGGTAGCGCTGCTCGCTGGCCCGCAGCTCCCCTTCCGCAAACCGCAGCCGGGTATTGTCCTGGCGGGTGCGGGTGGTGGCGAGCTGGGTGCGCACGCGGGCCAGCAGCTCCCGGGCCGCGAAGGGCTTCACCAAGAGGTAGTCGTCGGCGCCCTTGTCCAGGCCTTCCACGGTGGCTTCCTCGCCGGCGCGGGCCGAGAGCAGCACCACCGGAATCCGGGCCGTGTCGGGGTTTTGCTTCAGGGCCTGCAACAGGCCGAAGCCGTCGAGGCGCGGCATCACCACGTCGGAGAGCACCAGGTCGGGCAGCTGCTGCGCCACGTCCTCCAGGGCCTGCAAGCCGTCGGCGGCCGTGCGCACGGTCCACTGCGGCTCCCGGGCCAATATGCGCTGCACGTAGCCGCGCATGTCGGCGTTGTCGTCCACCACCAGGATGGTCGCCGCGGCCTCGTCCGCCGGCCGCGCCCCTGCCGCTACTTCCGCCGGGGCCGCGCCGGGGCCCGCCGGTTCCGCGGGCGCCCCCGCCGGCCACTGCTGCGCCTCCGCCACAAACGCCGCCCCGGGGCTTGGTAGCGGGGCGGCCGGGCGGGCGTCGCGCACCTGCTCCGCCGGCAGGTGCGCCGCGCCCAGTGGCAGGCGCACGGCAAACGTGCTGCCCTGCCCTACCCGGCTCTCGGCCGTTATCGCCCCGCCGTGGAGCTGCACCAGCTCCTGCACGAACGCCAGCCCGGTGCCGGACCCCTCGTAGGAGCGCGACCGGGTGCCCTCGGCCCGGTAAAAGCGGGTGAACAGCTTCGGCAGCTCGGCCGCCGCCAGGCCCTCGCCGGTGCCGGCCACCCGCAGCACGGCCTGCCCGTCCTCCTCGCGCAGGCTCACCCGCACGCCCCCCGCAAAGGTGAACTCCAGGGCGTTGGAGAGCAGGTTGAACACGATTTTCTCCCACATCCCCGCGTCCACGCACACCGGCGCGCGCAGCGGGGGGCAGTCCACTTCCAGGGCCAGCCCGGTCTTTTCGAGGGCCGTGCGAAACACGCCGGCCAGCTCGGCCGTGTAAGCGGCCAGGTCGAGGGGCGCGAAATCGGCCTGCAAGCGGCCCGCCCCGATGCGCGCGAAATCCAGCAGGCTGTTCACCAGGCGTTGCAGGCGCAGGGTGTTGCGCTGCACCAGCGCCAGGCGCTCCTGCTGCGGGGCGGGCAGCGGGTGGGCCCCGTCGGCCAGGGCGTCGTCCAGCGAACCGAGCACCAGCGTGAGCGGCGTGCGAAACGCGTGGCTGATGTTGCTGAAAAAAGCCGTTTTGGCGCGGTCCAGCGCGGCCAGGGCCACGGCCCGCGCGCGCTCTTCGGCCAGCGTGCGGGCCGTGGCCAGGGCCGTGGTGGTGCCCGCCAGCAAGTCGAAAAAGAGGGCGTACGCGGCGTCCAGCGCCCGGCGGGCACTCACGCCCAGCACCAGGAAGTAGGCGGGCTGCGCCCCCCCGCCGCAACGGGTACACCAGGGCCGTGTGCGGGGCCTCCGGGTAGGGGCCGCTGGCAAACGCGCCGAAGCGGGCCGCCAGGGGCGCTACCCGCTGGGCGGTGCCGGTGCGCGCGGCCTCGGCCAGCGGCCAGGGGCCGGCCATTTCCTCCGCCAGGGCAATGGCCGCCGGTGCCAGCGCCGGGGCCTGGTCCAGCCCCACCTGGCCCGCCAGCCGGGCCTGGGCTGCCCCGGGGGCCCCGGCGTAGAGCGCCACGAACGGCAAATCCTCCGCAAATTCCCGAAAGGCTGCCAGCAGCCGGGCGGCCGTTTCGGGCTCGGTGAGGGCCCCCGCCGTGCGCTCGGCCACCGTGCGCAGAATGTGGAGGCGCCGCGCGGCCAGGGTCTGCTGGGTCAGCTCCGTCACGGGGTGAAACAGCCCGCCCACCCCGCCCGACTCGTCCAGGATGGGGCTGAAGGAGAAGGTAAAAAACGTCTCTTCCAGGTAACCGAAGCGGTCCAGGAACATGCGCTGGTTCTCCAGAAAGCGCGTCTGCCCGGCCGAGGCTTGCTCAAACGCTTCGCCCGGCACCGCCCAGGCCGCGGCCCAGCACGCCTTGTAGTCCTGGCCCAGGGAGGTGGGGTGCTTGTCGCCGCACAGCGCCCGGTTGCCGTCGTTGTAAATCTGCACCCGCTGGGGCCCCCAGGCAACGCTGATGGGAAAACTGGAGGCCAGGCACAGGCTCACCGTCGTGCGCAGGCTCTGGGGCCATTGCTCAACGGGCCCCAGCGGGGTCGTCGACCAGTCTTTGGCGGCCACCAGCGCGGCCATCTGGCCGCTGCCGGCCAGCGAACCGGGCGCGGGCCCGATGCGCTGGCCCGGGCGCGGGCGCAGTTGAATGGGAGTGAGGCATAGGGAACGGTAGGCGGGCGTTGGGGTGAGCCCGGGGCCCTGGGCAGCAAAAGAATTCGGGTAATTACGGGGGAGTGGCAGAGTCAGGTTGCTGCCGGAAGGCGAAACTTGCCCGCTGATGTTGCGTGGTTGGGGCGGTGTCGCTCACCTCGAATTTAAGAATCGTTGCGCCTGTTTCCGGCGGTCTTTTCACCGGGCCGGGCCGTCCAGAAACTGCTCCACCACCGCGCGGTACTTGGCGGGCTCCTCAAACCAGGGGAAGTGCCCGCTCTGCTCAAAAAACACCAGCTTGGCCCCCGGAATTGCCTGTTGCAGGCGCCAGGCGGTGAGGGGCGCCACGTTCATGTCGTAGCGCCCGGTGAGCACCAGCGTGGGAAACGTGAAGCCGGCCAGCTTGGGCGTGAAATCGGCCTGGCTGGCATCTTCGCCCACGGCCTGCCCCACCGCCGGCTCCAGGCCCACGTTGTGGATGGGGCCCAGCTTCTGGAAGTACCGGTCGCGCTGCGCCGCCGAGTAAAAGAGCAGGTTGAAGTGCGTGCGCATGCTGGCCTCGGCCGCGGCCTGCGTCACGACCGGCGGCGGTTGCTGCTGCTTTTCGGCGGCCATCGTTTCCGGAAACACCTCGTCGAACAAATGCACCAGGGTGCGCAGGTTGCTGCCCGCCGCATCCGAGAGGATGAGCTTGGCCACGTGCTGGGGGTAGGCGCTGGCGTAGGCAATGCTGAGCAGCCCGCCGTAAGAATCGCCCAGCAGCAGCACTTGCGGCAGGTTTAGGCCCTGGCGCAGGGCCTCCAGGTCGGCGACCTGCGCGGCCAGGGTCTGGGGCGCGCCCGCCTGCACGGGCCTGGAGGCGCCCGTGCCCCGCTGGTCGTAAAAAATCACCCGGCGCTTCTGGGCCAGCTGCCGCCACACGTCCGTGGGCAGCAGGTAGGCGTGGGACAAGCCGGGGCCCCCGTTCACGACCAGCAGCGGCAGCGCGCTGCCGGGGGCCCCAAAAGTCTCGTAGGCCAGGGCCACCTGCGCCGTGGGGATTTTGCCCGCCTGGTGGGGGAGGGCCTGCCCGGCGGCGGGCCCGGGCCCGGCCAGCAGTAGGGCGAGCAAGGCGGCCGGGAAGCCGGCGGGCCCGCGCATTCCAAACAACTTCAACTTCATGGGCAACGCGGGAGTGTGTAGGGGGAAAGGGTTGTACGGGCCGGCACCGCCGCCAGGGGCGGGCCGGTCGGGGCAAGGTAGGCAGGAGGCTCCGGAAAGGCCTGGGGCGCGGGCCCCAGCTGCCACCACAGGGTGGCGCGGAGCTGCGCAGCAGCTACTGGTGGGCAACCAGTGTGAATGGGCGGCGGGGGACAACGCCAGGGGGCGGCGCATTTGGTGCCATATTGCCGCGGTTCCGGCGCTACTCTTCCGCCAGCCGCCGCCCGCTCATGCGCAAAAGCTACTTCTTGCTGCTCCTGGCCCTTCTGCTGGTGGGGCCACCCCTGGTTTTGCGGGCGCAAGTCAAGGCCCTGCGCTTCGGCAAAGTCGTGGACGGCCGGGGAAAAGTTTTCACTGACGCCGTGGTGCTCGTCCTGGCCGACCGCATCGTGGCCGTCGGCGCGGCCAAGGACGTGGCCATTCCCGCCGGTGCCGAAACCATCGACCTGACGGCGTACACCGCCATCCCCGGCCTCATCGACGCGCACACGCACCTGTCCTTCTACTGGGACCGGGCCCCGGGCACCACCCCCTGGGCGCAGCTGGGTACCCTGGGGCCGGGCGTGACGGTGTTCCTGGCCCAGGAAAACGCCCGCAAGGCCCTAGAAACGGGCGTGACCACGGTCCGCGACCTGGGCTCGTTCGACAACATGGACTTTGCCCTGCGCGAGCTGATTAATAGGGGCGCTATCGTGGGCCCGCGCATGTTCGTGGCCGGCAACGGCCTGCACATCAGCAGCTCGCCCTACAAGGTGGGGGCCGTGCCCGACGCCGGGCAGTGCGACGGCGTGGAGGCGGTGCAGCGCGTGGCCCGCCAGCAAATAGCCGCCGGAGCCGACTGGATCAAAATGTACGGCTCGACCGGCAGCGACAAGGACGTGACGGGCTTCCAGACCTTTACCTACGCGGAGATGCAGGCCGCGGCCGACGTGGCCCATTTTGCCGGCAAGCGCATTGCCATCCACTCCTACGGCCCCGACGGGGCCCGCGACGCGGTGCGGGCCGGCACCAACACCGTGGAGCACGCCATCGCCATTGATGACGCGACCCTGGCCACCATGGCCAAAAAGGGCATCGTCTACGTGCCCACCGTCGAGCACAACCGCTACTACATTGCCCACCGGGCCGAGTTTGGCTACGACACCGCCGTGGTCCGGGCGCTGAACGGCTACGTGGCGCAAAACTTTGCCACCCTGAAGCGTGCCGTCAAGGCCCGGGTGAAAATCGCCATGGGCTCCGACGCCGTTTTCACCGGCTTCGGGGAGAACACGCGCGAGCTGGCCTGGTTCGTCAAGGCCGGCATGACCCCCGCGCAGGCCCTGCAAACCGCCACCACGACCGGCGCTGAGATGCTGGGCCAGGAAAAAAATCTGGGGGCCATCGCCCCCGGCTACCTGGCCGACCTGGTGGCCGTGGAGGGCGACCCCACCACTGACATCAACGTGGTGATAGACCACGTGAAATGGGTGATGAAGGGGGGCAAGGTCGGGGTTGACAAGACCCGGGGCGCGGCCCCCAGCAGGGATTAAGCGCGGATTCCTGCGCAGTAGCTTCAGGGCTTACTACCTACTTGCCCAAACCATCGTACGGTTTTCTTACCATTATTTTCCGCTTACAAATGATGAATGGCCGCACGCTTTGGCTGGTTTTGATGCTGTCCGGCTGCTTTCGGCCGCTGGTAGCCCAGTCGCGAAAGCCGGATGACAAGGCCCTCATCGTGGCCATGCGCACGGCCTCGAACGCGGCCATTGCCCGGCACGAGGTTGACGGCATCGCCCGGTACTGGCTGCCCGACTTCGTGCAGGTGGGGGGCAACGGCGGCTACAAAACCGGCAAAGACTCGGTCGTGGCCGGGTGGCAGAAAGCGTTCCGGCTGCATCCCGACGTGGTGTACGTGCGGAGCCCCCAGCGCATTGCCGTGAACCCCAACGGCCTGCTGGCCTGGGAAACCGGAACCTGGGTTGGCTCCTGGAGCCAGGGCGGCTCCTTTGAAGGGGGCGGCAACTACTCGGCGATGTGGCGCAAAAAGGACAAGGAGTGGCAGTTGCAGGCCGAGCTTTACGTCACGTTACACTAAGTGACCAGCCATTAGCTTTTGGCTGCCAGCTGCTAGCTTACTTTCTGACCAACAGATTTTTGAAGAAAGCCAATGCGCCTGCGCCGGGCCGCGCGGCCTAGGCCTTTTTTGTGTTCCGGCCCGCCCGCGCCACGGCCGTCCCTGGACATTTCTCCGGCGACGGAAGGCCGTCGCCGCCGCACCGGGCACCGCGGAGGGGCTCGGCGTGGTCCAGCACCTGCCGCGGCCCGTCGAAGTACGCCCGCAACTGAACGGGGCGTGCCCCGCCAGGCGGGCAGTCAAACCGGTCCGTCAGCACCAACCGGTTGGGCAGGGGCGCAATTGGGAGCCAAATCCGGCCAAGTCGGGGTACAAATGCCGGCGGCGGTCTAAAACGAGGTGGTCCGGCGAATTGCCCGCAGGGCTTCGCCGGGCCACTCTTATCCTTGAACAGCAGCCCCGGGCAGTAGTCAGAGTGGCCCGACGACCGAAAAAGTCGCCGGACCGCCCCGTTTTAGACCACTGCCCAAATGCCAAATCGTCCAAAAGCAAAAAACCCCTAAAAACCGCTTCTGTTACCAGGGGAGCGACTTTTAGGGGCTTTCGTTACGAACGGTTGCGGTCTGGACGGGACTCGAACCCGCGACCTCCGCCGTGACAGGGCGGCATTCTAACCAACTGAACTACCAAACCGTTTACCGAGCCAGAAAACGCGTTGTTTTCTTTTTTGGTGCTGCAAAGGTAACGCCATGCCCTGCGCTGCTGCAAGCCAGGAGCCCTTTTTTCTCTGAAACGGGCCCTTGGCGGGGGCTTGTGGGCTGTTTTTCAGGCGGATTAATTTTGGGCGTTCGTCCCAACGGCGGATGATTTACCTTTGCCAACCGTTTTTTGGGCGGGTGGGACCGGGCCTCGGGGGCCGTCCCACCCGCCATCACCCGCCTCCTTTACAGTCCAGCCGTGCCCGCTATGCTACTCGATTTTGAACAACCCATCGCCGCCCTCGAAGGCAAGCTCCAGGAAATGCAGCGACTGGCCGCCGACAGCGACGTGGACGTGACCAACGCCGTGGCGGCGCTGGAAGCCAAAATCAAAACCCTCAAGAAGGAAACCTACGCCAACCTCACGCGCTGGCAGCGGGTGCAGCTCTCGCGCCACCCCGAGCGGCCCTACACCCTGGACTACATCAACGGCATGGCCGAGAAGTTTGTGGAGCTGCACGGCGACCGCACCGTGGGCGATGATAAGGCAATGGTGGGGGGACTGGGCGAAATCGACGGGCAGCCGGTGATGTTCATCGGCCAGCAAAAGGGCCACAACACCAAGCAGCGGCAGTTTCGCAACTTCGGCATGCCCAACCCCGAGGGCTACCGCAAGGCCCTGCGCCTGATGAAGCTGGCCGAGAAGTTCCAGGTGCCGATCGTAACGCTGATTGACACGCCCGGCGCGTTTCCGGGCCTGGAGGCCGAGGAGCGGGGCCAGGGCGAGGCCATTGCCCGCAACCTCAAGGAGATGTTCACGCTGAAGGTACCGGTTGTCTGCGTCATCATCGGCGAGGGCGCGAGCGGCGGGGCCCTGGGCATCGCCATCGGCGACCGGGTGCTGATGCTGGAAAACACTTGGTACTCGGTGATTTCGCCCGAGTCGTGCAGCAGCATCTTGTGGCGCTCGTGGGACTACAAGGAGCAGGCCGCCGAGGCCCTCAAGCTCACGGCCACCGACATGCAGAAGGCGGGCTTGGTCGACGGCATCGTGAAGGAACCGCTGGGCGGGGCCCACACCGACCCGGACGCCATGATTGCCGTGCTGAAAAAGACGCTGCTCAAAACCCTGAAAGAGCTGGCCGCCGTGCCCGCCGCCGAGCGCATCTCGCAGCGCATCGACAAGTTTTCGGCCATGGGCGTGGTGGTGGAGTAGGTCATTTAACAGTTATCAATTAACATTTAGCAGTTCGTGGTTAGCGAACAAAAGCGTTATTAATTGGCGGGCTGTTAACTATTCATTGATAAATATTAAATGAAAATCCATTCCATTGATACCGGGTTGTTTAAGCTCGACGGCGGGGCCATGTTTGGCGTCGTGCCCAAGTCGATGTGGCAGAAGGTGTACCCGGCCGACGCCAATAACCTGTGCGCCTGGGCCATGCGCTCGTTGCTCATCGAAGACGGCAGCCGCCTAATGCTCATCGATACGGGCTTGGGCGACAAGCAGGACGCGAAGTTTTTCGGCCGCGTCGACTACCAGCCCACCGGCGCGCTCGACCAGTCGCTGGGGGCCCTGGGCTTCAACCGGGCCGACATTACCGACGTGTTTTTGACGCACCTGCACTTCGACCACGTGGGCGGGGCGGTGGTGCGCCGGCCCGACGGGGCCCTGGTGCCGGCCTTCCCCAACGCCACGTACTGGAGCAACCCGGCGCACTGGGACTGGGCCACCCACCCCAACCCGCGCGAAAAGGCCAGCTTTCTGACGGAGAACATCCTGCCGATTCAGGAAAGCGGCCAGCTGCAGTTCATCGACCCCGCCGCGGGGGCCCCGGCCGCGCTGCCGCAGCTGCGCGAGCTGCTGTTTGCCGACGGGCACACCGAGAAGCTGATGGTGCCCGTGCTCGAATACAAGGGCCGCACGCTGGCGTTTATGTCGGACTTGCTGCCCAGCGCCGCCCACCTGCCGCTGCCCTACGTGATGGGCTACGACATGCGCCCGCTGGTGACGATGGCCGAAAAAGAGGCCGTGCTGGCCCGCGCCGCCGCCGAAAACTGGGTGCTGGTGTTGCAGCACGACGCGCGGCACGAATGCTGCACCGTGCAGCAAACCGACAAGGGCGTGCGGCTGGCCGACACGTTCCGGCTCGGCGAGCTGTAACAAAGGTGGCCTGGCGGGCGTGGGCAGGCGGCGTTGATGACCGTGTGCCCGCCCGGCTGCACTTTTGCCTGGCGAGGCGGGGTAAAATCTATTTTTAACAGCGCCTGCTTTCAAAAAATGTCCGTTGTAAAGCTGTTCCGGCCCTACGTTTCCCTGGTGTTGCTGCTGGTGCCGCCCGGCTTGTTCGGCTTGTTGCTGCTGCTGTTTCAGGACAATGCCCGCCTGCGGCTTGGGGGCGGGTTCCCGTACCTGCCGTGGCAGTTTCTGGTGGTGGGCGCGGCCGGCACAGTTGCCACGCTCGGCGGCGTCCTGGATTGGCGCTACCACCGTAGCCCGCTCCACCTGAAAATTCCCAAAAAAGAGCGCGATGCGGAAGCGGCGGCGCTGGGGCTGGGCGGGGTGCCCATGTTTGTGCTCATGGGCCTGGCCACGCTGCACGGCAACCCCACCGCCTGGCTGATTCCGATTGTGGTGGTGCTGGTTTACACCGTGGTGGCCATCAGCTACGATGAGTTTGTGTTCCACCGCAAGCGCTGCGGGCCCGTTGAAAACACTTACCACCGGATGCTCGTGTTTGGCAACGGGACGGCCTGGCTGGCTTGGTTTCACTTCATTTACTGCTGATTGGGGGCTGCCACGACCGTCTGTAGCCTGCTAAGGCAGGGTGCCCAGCAGCTGGCCGAGCAGCCAGCCCGGGTGCGGCAGCCGCTTTCGCCCCACATTTTTACCACGGGTGCCCGCTGGATGTTTGCGCACCTGCCCCCGCTGGCGGGGCGGCCGGCCGGGTTCGACGATACCATCCGTTTTGGGCGGTACGGCAGCCTGAAGTACGGGAGCAGCCTGCTGGCGCTGCTGGTCGTGGCCGGCGTTTTGGTCCGGCTGCATTTGTTCCTGTTATTACCGCTGGCGGGGCTGGCGTTCTACGTGGTAGAAGTGCATTTCCTGTTCCTGTTTCCCCTGCTGCTCGACTGCGTGGCGCACCCGCTCCGCGCCAGCGTGCGGGCCACGTACCGCGTGGGCCTGCTGAAAGCGCTGGCCTGGACGCTGGTCCTGGCCGCGTTTATGCTGGCCGGGCTGCTGAGCCGCCGGCCGTGGCACAACTGGCACATTGGCTGCCTGGCACTTATCCACTGGTACCGCCATGAAGTTAGAGCTGGGGTATAGCCCCGATTTTGAGGTGCGGCAGGTGGAGTATATCTGTGCCGGGGCGGGCAGCTTCAGTGTGCTCTACTTGTCTGACCTGCACCTGACGCGGTTTGGCGGCCCCCTCGTGGCCCGGCTCATTGCCACGGTAGCCCGGCTCGACCCGCAGCTGATTTTGCTCGGCGGCGACTACCTGGACGGCCCACGGGGCGTGCCGCACTTCGCCCGCCTGCTGCAATTCCTGGCCACCCGCCCGCACGTTTTCGTGGTCGCCGGCAACCACGACGAATGGTTTGGGCTGGCCAAGGTGAAAAAAATGGTGGAGGCCCACCACCTGACCTGGCTGGGCGAGCAGGCTGTCGAAATCAGCCTGAACGGCCGCCGGATTGCGGTGAGTGGCAAGGGGGCGAGCGGTCGAGCCGAAGGGTTGGCTTTCAGTATCTTATGCCTGCACCAGCCGGCCGGTTTGCCCCGGCTAAGCGCGGCCCACAACCTGGTGTTGGCCGGGCACCTGCACGGCGGGCAGGTTGTGCTTTGGCGCTCGGCCCGCGGGCTGTATCCGGGGCGGTTGTTCTACCGCTGGAATATCTTGCAGGCCCGCCTCGGCCACTGCCTGTGCCTCGTCAGCAAAGGCCTGGGCGACACGCTGCCCGTGCGCTACAACTGCCCGAAAGACGTGGTGTTGGTGCGGGTCAATCCGGCCCGGCCGGCTACTGCAAGCCCCTTATGAAATCGTTGTTTGCTATCGTGCTGGCGGCCGTTTACGGGCTGATAATTCGCCTCTTGTTTGGCTTTGCCAACGGGCTGATGGAGATTATGAGCGTCACGTTCATCTTTCTGGTGCCCGTTGGGGTCGGCTACCTCACGGTGGGGCTGCTGGCCCCCGGCAGGGCCAGTACGCGCACGGCCGCCTTTTTCCTGCCCTGGCTGACCAGCCTGTTTCTACTGGTTGTTACGGTGCTGCTCAATGTAGAGGGGGCAGCTTGTTGGCTGATGGTTTTCCCAATTTTTGCGGTATTCGCCGGTTTTGGGGGCCTGCTGGCCTTTGCCCACCGCACGCGCAAAAACAGAAAAGCTGCTGACAGCCAGCAGCCTACCCGCCTCAACCTGTCGCTGCTGGTGGCCGGGCCGCTGCTGCTGGGTTTTGTCGAAGGCGAGAAAGCGCTTGTTCCCAAGCAGCTGACCATCAGCCGCGAGGTAGTGGTGGGCGCGCCGCCCGCCGCCGTCTGGCAGCAGCTCACCCGCCGCCGCACCGTGGCGCGGCCCGCCGGCGGCCGCTCCTTGGCCGGCCTGTTTGGGTTCCCGCGCCACCTCACCACCACGCTCGATTCGTGCCGGGTGGGCGGCAAGCGCGTGGCGTACTACGAAAAAGGCCTGTACTTTGAGGAAACCGTGGCCAGCTACTGGCCCGCCCGCCGGCTGGTGCTGCGCGTGAACGCCAACCCCAGTGCCGTGCCAGCGGCCGTGATGGACGAGCACATCGTGATTGGCGGCAAGCACCTGAATATTTTGCAGGATGCCTACCAGCTAACGCCCCTGGCCGGCGGCCGCACCCGCCTGCGCCTGGCCAGCCGGTTTTACATCAACACGCCCTTCAACTGGTACGCCGAAATCTGGGCGCACTACCTCATGGCCGACATCCTGGACGGGGAGCTGGCGGGCCTGCAAGCCCGAACCGCTGCCAGCTGACACGGCCCGCAGCGCCCGGGGCGGCGCGTGGCTTCACCCTTCTTACCTACTGATAAAATTGATTCCGAGCGAAAACGCGGCCTTCACTGCCCTCAGCCTGGCCCTGTCGGGCGGCGGGGCGCGGGGCATTGCCCATTTGGGCATTTTGGCGGCGCTCGACGAGCTGGAGCTGCCCGTGGGGCGGCTGGCGGGCGTCAGCTCGGGGGCCATTGCGGGTGCGTTTTACGCGGCCGGCTTCCCGCCGCGCGAGATTCTGCGGCTGCTGCTGGGCACCAATGTGGCCCGGCTCACGCGGCCGGCCTTTAGCCGGCTGGGGCTGCTGGGGCTGGATGCGGTGGAGGCGCTGCTGGCCAGCCATTTGGGGCCCCGCATTCAGTTCGAGGATTTGCAGAAGCCCCTCACGCTGGTGGCCACCGACTTGGTGGCCGGCGAGTCGGTGTACTTCAGCACGGGGCCCTTGCTGCCGCCGCTGCTGGCCTCGTCGGCGGTGCCCATCGTGTACCGGGCCGTGGCGTACCAGGGGCGGCAGCTCGTGGACGGCGGCCTGCTCAACAACCTGCCCGTGGAGCCGCTGCTGGGCTGCGGCGGGCCCGTGGTGGGGCTGCACTGCAACCCCGTCAACCGCGAGGCCCGCATCCCCACCATCCGCCGCCTGGTGGAGCGCACCCTGCACCTGGCCATCAACGCCAACACGGCCCACCGCAAAACCCAGTGCGCCCTGCTGCTGGAGCCGCCCGCGCTGCGCCACTTCCGCCCGCTCGACTACCGCAAGGGCGCGGAGCTGTTCGACATCGGCTACCGGTACGCGCTGGGGCGGGCGGCCGAGCTGCGGGCGCTGCGGGCCTGAGGCGGCCCGTGTTACCTTTGCGTTTCGTTCGCCTCCCAATTTATTTGCAATGCCCGCCCGCAAAACGTCCACCGTCTGGTACTACATCGCCAAAGCCGTGTTCTGGGTGTCGGGGTGGAAGCTGGGCCAACTGGCCGACCCGGACATCCGCAAGAGCATGATGATTGCGGCCCCCCACACCAGCAACTGGGACCTGATTTACGCCCGCGCCGCTTTTTATTTGATGGACGTGCCGGTGCGCTTCACCGTGAAAAAGGAGTGGACCGACCACTGGCTGCTCGGGGGCCTGGTGCGCTCGGTGGGCGGCCTGGCCGTGGACCGCAACAAAAACAACAGCTTGGTAGAGAACATGGCCGAGCTGTTCGACGCGCACGACGAGCTGGTGATTCTCATCACCCCCGAGGGCACCCGCAAGTACCAGCCGCGCTGGCGCAAGGGCTACTACTTCGCGGCCCTCGCCGCGCACGTACCCATCCGGCTGGGCTACCTGGACTACGCCAAGAAGGAAGCCGGCATCGGCCCGGCCGTGTACCCTAGCGGCGACTACCCCGCCGACGAGGAAAAAATCAAGGCCTTCTACCGCACCAAAACCGGCCGCTTCCCCGCCCAGGGCGTGCGGTAGCTTTTCACGTGCGGTAGCTTTTCATTTAACAGTTAGCAGTTAACAATTAGCATTTCCTGATTGCGCCTGCTGGCGCAATCAGGAAATGCTAATTGTTAACTGCTAATCGAAATCCAGGGCGTAGGCCACCAGGTTGGCCCCCATGCGCAGGGCCGCGTCGTGGATGGCGGGCGGGTCTTCGGGGTAGGTGCCCACGTCTTCCCAGCCGTTGCCCAGGTCGCACTCGTAGCTGTAGAAGCACACCAGCCGGCCCTTGTACACCAGGCCGAAGCCCTGGGCCTGCTTGCCGTCGTGCTCGTGCACTTTGGGCAGCCCGTGCGGAAACGGGTATTTCTGGTGGTAAATGGGGTGGGAGTAGGGCAGCTCCACGAATTCCAGCTCGGGAAACACCTTCTTCATCTCGGGCCGGATGAACTTGTCGAGCCCGTAGTTATCGTCGATGTGCAGGAAGCCGCCGCCCACCAGGTAGCGGCGCAGGTTCAGCGCTTCCGCCGCCGTGAAGCTCACGTTGCCGTGCCCCGTCATGTGGATGAACGGGTAGTCGAGCAGCTCGGGCGCGTCCAGCTCCACGGTGGCCTCGTCGGGCGCGATGTTGGTGTGCAGCGCCTGGTTGCAGAAGCTGATGAGGTTCGGCAGGCTGGTTTTGTTGGCGTACCAGTCGCCCCCGCCGCCGTAGTGCAGCTTGGCGATGCGGAAGCTGGGGGCAGGGGGCGGGGTGAAGGCGGTAGTGAGTATTAAAACCAGCGGCAGAAATAAGAATTTTAGCATAATGGTGGGGGAAAGCCGCATGATTAGTAAAATTGCTAATTATGTTTGCAATGCGGCGCAACGCCAGAACTCAAAGCTACCAAGCAAAGCAAAGACATCCTGCTGAAAATGGTGGTTCAGCCGCACCTGATTTCCTAACAAGCTCACCCGTGCCCGATGAGTATCAAACTCAAAAAGCTACTAGCAGCCTACGAAGCCGAACGCACTAGCCTTACCGCTGAAATGGAAGAATGCGTGGCTGAGATGGATTACGGAAAAGCGCATTTATTTTTCAAAGCCTTGGCGCGGATAAATCAGCAGCTGCAAACACTGAATAGCCTTCAGGATGAGCGGCACGACGAAAAAGAAGACTTAATGCATTCAGTTAAGTTCCTGGAGGAATTGGTAGATGCAGAAGATTACATGCGTGACTACCACAAGGAACTACTTGCTGAAGCAAAGGAAAAGCTGGCGGAACTGAATCGTTTTTCTACACAAAAAGCGCCGGCCGAACATGTAGTGCGCGGTATTATGGTCAAGCTCTTGGCTGGGGAAATGAGCGGTTTTACACTCATATTTGAGGCATCTCAAAGGCTCAGTTGTCATATAAAGCTGGTACGGAAAACATTGATTTTAACTGTACCCGAAATTCGTCGACACAGGGCAAGCTCTACTTTAGAAAAAAGACACATCAGAAACTTTAAGCGCATAGGCTTCCGCTTGTATGATAACAAAGATAAACTAATGCTATTTGCACCTTATTCGACTTTGGCAGAGCTGGCTGCTGTGCAGTGTGTTCTGGCCCGTGTTACGTTTGAGGTTTTCTATTTTAAAGAGCTTGCAGGCGAAACTTATATTAAATACCACCCATGACCACCGGCAAAGACCTCCTCGACCTTGGCTTCAAATCGGGCAAGTGGTTCAAGGAAGCCCTGGAGCACATCAACGCCAACGGCCTGGAAGGCGACGCCCTGCGCGCCTACCTCGACACGGTGAAGCCGCCGGCCGCGCTGCCGCTGCTGCCCGCGCCGATGCCGTTTCACGAGAACATCCGCGCTGATACGCTGGTCGAGCAGCAGAACATCGACTACGTGCGGCTGTCGATGCAGCAGCTCATGCGCACGCCCACCGTGGTGACGGGGGCCATTATGCCCGACGCCTGCCCGGCCGGGCCGGTGGGCACCATCCCCGTGGGGGGCGTGGTGGTGACGCGCAACGCCATCCACCCCGGCATGCACTCGGCCGACATCTGCTGCTCGGTGATGCTGACCAACCTGGGCAAAACCGACCCCAAAACGGTGCTCGACCTGGCCCAGCAGGTGACGCACTTCGGGCCGGGCGGCCGGCCGCCGGACGCCCGGTTTGCGCTGCCCGCCGACCTCCTGGCCGAATTCCAGGCCAACCCGTTCCTGAATTCCGACAAGGGCCTCGCCCTGGCCCGGGAGCACCTGGGCACGCAGGGCGACGGCAACCACTTCCTGTACGTGGGCACCTCGCGCAACACCGGCGACACGGTGCTCGTGACGCACCACGGCTCGCGCGGGGTGGGGGCCCGGCTCTACACGGCGGGCATGAAGGTGGCCGAGCGGTTCCGCCAGCAGCTCTCGCCCGCCACCGCGCCCGCCAACGCCTGGCTGCCCACCGACACCCCCGAGGGCGAAGCCTACTGGCAGGCCCTGCAAACCGTGCGCCGCTGGACCAAGCAAAACCACCTGTGCCTGCACGACGCCATTGCGGGCAAGCTGGGGGCCCCGGTGCAGCAGCGCTACTGGAACGAGCACAACTTCGTATTCAAAGCCGGCGACCTGTACTACCACGCCAAGGGGGCCACGCCCCTGGACCCGCAGTTCATGCCCGACATCACCGGTCCGCGCATCATCCCGCTCAACATGGCGCAGCCCATTCTGATTGTGGAGGGCGAAACCACGGCCAACAACCTGGGCTTCGCGCCGCACGGCGCGGGCCGCAACCTCAGCCGCACGAAGCACAAGTACAGCAAAATCGGCCAGGCCGACGAAGCCATTTTCGCCGAAGAAACCCAGGGTATTGATGCCCGCTTTTTCTTCAACCGCATCGACATTTCGGAGCTGCCCAGCGCCTACAAAAACGCCGATGACGTGAAGCAGCAAATCACCGATTTCAAGCTGGCCACCGTGGTTGATGAAATCCGGCCCTACGGCTGCCTCATGGCCGGCGACTGGGAGCAGGACGCGCCTTGGCGGACGAAGAAGCTGGCCAAAAAGGCGGCCGAAGCGGCGTTAGGTGGCGATTTGGCCTAGTAGCAGGCAATTGCTTTCGTGGGTGCTGCGAGGTAGGAAGCGAATGCGGAAAATGTCAAAACTACCTTGCTTACGGCACCACAACCTGATTAATTACTAAGATGAGCACCGAGCAGTTTGCATTAGATAAAAGCCGATTTGGTGAGGTTCAGAAAAAGATACTTCTCAAAAGTGCGCCGCTGATGGTATTGGCGTTGCTGGCTGGGGGTGGAATAAATTATTTCAACAACGGTGGAAGGCAGGACCAACCCAATGTCTTGTTCGTTATGTTACCATTGGGCCTGATTCTGTTGGCAGTAGGAATGTACAGGGGTGTGCAGCGGCAGAAAGGCTTATTCCTGAGTTACCGGCTCCACGTTGACGAGTGGGGAATTACGCGCGAGCAGGCCACAACGCCCACAATACGCTTGGAGAGCACGGAAATCCGGGAAATACACAAGGCTGCGGACGGCAGCTACGCGGTAAAGGGCGGCTCAATAAACCACACGATTTTTATACCGGCTCAAGTTGAAAATCCGGCAGCTTTAGAAGAAATCATGGGTCGGTTCAGCCCTTTGCTGACCCCGCCACCCCAGGCAGTGGCCACCCGGGCGCTGCAACTGCTGCCGGTGGCTACCGTGGTGCTGCTGGTGCTGGTGTATGTGTCGGCCAGCAAACCGGTGGTAGCCGTTAGCGGTACGTTGCTGCTCGGCTTTATGGGCTATTCGCTGGTGGCCACCCAGCGCAGCAAGCACGTTGATGGCAAAACCAAAAAAGGCATCTGGCTGGTGTTGATAGTTATAGCGTCAGTCGTTGCGGTTATGTATGTTAAGCTAAGGGCATAGGCGGAGTTTTTCCGGCCAGGTTTTCAGCGCACCAGCCGCGCCGTGAACACCGCCGCCAGCGCCGCCGTTTCGGTGCGCAGCCGGGAGGCCCCTAGCGTCACCGGCCGGATGCCCCGGCCGAGCGCCAGCGCAATTTCCACCGGGGTAAAATCGCCCTCGGGCCCGATGAGCACGCAGCAGGCGGGCCCGGTGGCGGCGACTTGCGCCAGGGCGGTGCGCTCGCCTTCTTCCAGGTGGGCGATGAAGGTGGTGGCCGGGTCGGCGGCGGCCACGAACGGCGCGAAATCCTGCAATTCGTCCAGCTGCGGCAGCCACGCCTGGCCCGACTGCTTGAGGGCGCTGACCGCTATTTTCTCCAGGCGGTCCAGCTTTAGGTCGCGGCGCTCGGAGCGGGCGCAGCGCAGGAAGGAAATGCGGTCCACGCCCATTTCCACGGCTTTCTCCACGAACCACTCCATTCGGTCGAGGTTCTTGGTGGGGGCCACGGCCACGTGGGTGAAGTAGGGGCGGGGCGGCACAGCCTCGTGGGCGACGAGGCGCAGCTGGCAGCGCTTGGGATTGGCGTCGGCCACCTCGGCTTGGTAGCGGCCCCCGCAGCCGTCCACGAGGGCCACGGGGGCCCCGGGGCCCAGGCGCAGCACGCGCACGGCGTGCTTGCTTTCTTCTTCGGAGAGGGTGTAGGCCGGTTGGCCGGGGTGCAGGTCGGGGGCGTAGCAGGTCAGCATGGGGCGGCAAAGGTCGGCCCGGCCGGGGCTCCGGCGCGCTACTGTGGCCAGGAAATGCGGGCGGTTCATCCGCTACTTTTGGTGCCTATGCTACTACCTGCCGCTACCCGGGCCGCCCTGCTGGGCCTGGCCGTGGGCGACGCCCTGGGCGTGCCCGTTGAGTTCCGAAGCCGCGAGGAGCGCCGCCGCGACCCCGTAACCGGTATGCGCGCCCACGGCACGCACGACCAGCCGGCCGGCACCTGGTCCGACGACGCCTCGCTCACCTTCTGCCTGGCCGAAACCCTGGCCCGGCCCGGGGCCCTGGCGGGGACCCCTGATTTGGCAGATTTCGCCCGCCGGTGCATCAACTGGCTGGATAACGCCTACTGGACGGCCACCGGCGAAACCTTCGACGTGGGCAACGCCACCCGGGCCGCCATCGGCCGGCTGCGCAAAGGGGTGGAGCCGACCCAGGCGGGGCCCCGCACCGAAGCCGACAACGGCAACGGGGCCCTGATGCGCATCCTGCCCCTGGCCTTTCACCAAACCTGGCGGGCCGACCCGCTGGACCCGGACGCCGCCTGGGCCCTGACGGCCGCCGTGGCCAGCGTCACGCACGGCCACCCGCGCTCCACGCTGGGCTGTTTTCTGTACCTGCTGGTGGCGCGGGAGCTGCTGGCGGGCCTGGGGCCGGCCGGGGCCTACGCCCAAATGGTGGCGGTGGCCAACCCGTGGTTGCGGCACGGCAGCATTCCCGCGGTGGTGGAAGACATCTACTACCGCCGCGTGCTCGACGGGACGCTGCCCGCGCTGCCCGAAGCCGAAATCCAGTCCTCCGGCTACGTGGTGCACACCCTGGAAGCGGCGCTGTGGTGCCTGCTGAATCAAACCAGCTACCCCGCCACGGTGCTGGCCGCCGTCAACCTGGGCAGCGATACCGATACGACCGGGGCCGTAGCCGGCGGGCTGGCCGGCCTGGCCTACGGCGAGGCGGGGCTGCCCGCGGAGTGGCTGGGGCCCCTGGCCCGCCGCGCCGACATCGAGGAATTGGCCAACCGCCTGGCGGCCCCCGGTTAATTAAACCGGGGGTCCCAGCACGCTATTTCAACGCCTCGTTCAGCACGCCGGCCAGGCGGAGGCCCGCTTGCTGGATGCGCAGCTTCAGCAGCTCGGCGTGCGCGGGGTAGTAGCGGTAGTCGAAGTCGGGGTTCTTGTCGGCTTCGGCGTAGAGGCGCTCGGCGTCCTGGTACGACTCGAACAGCCACTGGGTCAAGGGGGCTTGCTGCCACTGGCGCACCTGGCTACCGCTGATGCCTTTGTTGTACTCGTAGCCCATTTCGGTGTAGGTGAGGCCCTGGTAGTCCAGCAGGCCGCTGTCCCAGAGGCTGTGCAGGTTGGTTTCCTTGCCCCGGAACATCACCTTGATTTTGTTGCCGCCCTGGTCCTCGGCGCGGCCGGTGTGGAAGGGCTGGTGCACGTCGCCCACGAAATGCACCACGTACTTCAGGGCACTGGTCCGGTCGGCCTGCGGCTTGGTCTTGTCCTTCAGGATGGCGAGCTGGGCTTGCAGGGCGGTGTAGGCGTTGGCCTCCGGCTGCGCTTTAAGGGCCTGCTCGTAGGCGGCGCGGTCGAGGCCCAGGGGCGTGTTCACGTAGTGCCAGGGCGCGGTGTCCTTGAACTCGGGCGCGTAGCGGATTTCGTCGGGCCAGGTGCTCGCCATCACCAGGGTTTCGGGGCCCAGCAGGGCCTTCACCTCGCGGCGGGCCCGGCGGCTGAGGTGGTACTCGGCCAGCCGGCCGATGGCGCGGTGGCCGTCCACGCCCCAGGCCCCGGCGCGGGTGGCAACGAGCGAGAGCAAAACGAGCAGCGGTAAGCGGAAAAAAGTCATAAAGCGGAAAAAATTGCGGAAGTGAAATCACTGCGGTAACGTCGCGCGAATAGACGCCGGTTGCCGCCGCGGGCTGCTTCTCGCAACACTTTAGTAACGCTGGCCGGCCGGGACGCAAAAAGCCCCGGCACTGCGCGGTGCCGGGGCTTTTGCAGGCTAACGAATCGAAAATTACGCCTCCACGGCCACCTTGGCGGCCACATGCGGGGCCCCGGCGAGGATTTCCTCGCTGGCCGAAGCGGCGTATTTCTGGAAATTGGCCACGAACTTCTCGGCCAGGTCGCCGGCCGTTTTGTCGTAAGCGGCCTTATCGGCCCAGGTGTTGCGCGGGTCCAGGATTTCGCTGGGCACGCCCGGCACCGCCCCGGGCACCATCACCCCGAACACGGGGTGGGGCCGGAACTTCACCTCGTCGAGCTTGCCGGTGAGGGCGGCCGTAATCATGGCGCGGGTGTAGTTCAGCTTCATGCGCTGGCCGGTGCCGTAGGCCCCACCGGTCCAGCCGGTGTTCACGAGCCACACGTTAATGTCAGGGTTCTCGTCCATTTTGCGGCCCAGCATCTCGGCGTACTTAGTGGGGTGCAGCGGCAGGAACACGGCCCCGAAGCAGGCCGAAAACGTGGTTTGCGGCTCTGTAATGCCCATTTCGGTGCCCGCCACCTTGGCCGTGTAGCCCGACATGAACAGGTACATGGCGTGGCTTTTGTCGAGCTTGCTGATGGGGGGCAGCACCCCGAAGGCGTCGGCGGTGAGGAAGAAAATGTTCTGGGGCGTGCCGGCCACGCTCGGCTCCACGGCGTTGGCGATGAAGTCGATGGGGTAGGCGGTGCGGGTGTTCTCCGTCACCGACTTGTTGGCGTAGTCCACGGTGTGGGTGCCGGGCACGAAGCGCGTGTTTTCCACGATGCTGCCGAAGCGGATGGCGTCCCAGATTTCGGGCTCCTTCTCGCGGCTCAGGTCGATGACCTTGGCGTAGCAGCCGCCCTCGAAGTTGAAGATGCCGCCCTCGGGCGTCCAGCCGTGCTCGTCGTCGCCCACCAGGCCCCGGTGGGGGTCGGCCGAGAGGGTGGTTTTGCCCGTGCCCGAGAGGCCGAAGAAGATGGCCGTGTCGCCGCCCGGGCCCACGTTGGCCGAGCAGTGCATGGGCAACGTGTGGTGCTCGTGGGGCAGCAAGTAGTTCAGCACCCCAAAAATACCCTTCTTCATCTCGCCGGCGTAGCCCGTGCCGCCAATCAGAATCAGCTTTTTAGTGAAATTGATGATGGCGAAGTTGGGCTGCCGGGTGCCGTCCACGGCCGGGTCGGCCAGGAAGCCGGGGGCGTTGATGATGCTAAAATCGGGGAGCCAGCTGGTGTCCACGCCGGCCTCGGGGCGCAGAAACAGGTTGTAGCAGAACAGGTTGTGCCAGGCCAGCTCGTTCACCACGCGCAGCCGCAGCTGGTAGCCCGGGTGGGCCCCGGCGTAGGCGTCGCGCACGAACACCTCTTTATCGGCCAGGTAGGCCACCATTTTCTGGTGCAGCTGGTCGAATTTGTCCGGGGCAAACGGGATGTTGATGTCGCCCCACCACACGCTACTTTCCGTCCCGCCGTCCTGCACGATGAAGCGGTCCTTGGGCGAGCGGCCCGTGAACGCGCCGGTGTCGCACATCAGGGCCCCGGTGTCGGTCAGTTCGCCTTCGTGCCGGCGCAGGGCGTGGTCCACGAGCGCGGCGGGCCCCAGGTTGAGGTACACGGGGCCGGTGGTGGGGCCGAAGCCGAGCGGCTTCAGGCGGTCGGCCACGGCCGACGGGTTAGCGGGCGTTGACATAAGCAGTCAGGAAAAAAATAGGTAGGAATGAATGAAGTAGGCACAAATCGTTCCGTTCGGGGCACGCGGCACCCGGTTATCCAGGGGGCGGGCCCCACGCCTGAGTGGGGAGGGCCGCACGCCGCCGCCGGGCAAAAAGGCTAAATGCGAATCGTTGGGGCCTAAAACTAACCCGGGGCGCAGTAGTCGTTGCTAACGGAACAAAGGTAGCCGGCCCCCCAAGCCACCCACTGAAACAATCCACTGCTTTACCAGGACAAATCATACCTTGCGGTCGAATTTCATCAACTTGCGGTAAAATCTTACCTGTTTTCGCCCGTTCGGCCATGCCCCAGGAAATCGCGCACTACAACGGCATTTACGGCGACCAGAAGGCCATCGTGGCCTACGACTACCTCCAGAGCCAGCTCATCGCGCCCCGCCAGCGCCTCACCGATTGGGGCCTGAAGCCGCACCTGCACGGCAACTTGTTCCAGCTCTTCGTGCTCGAAGCCGGCCGGGCGGCCTTCGAGGCCCCCGAGCGGGTGGCGCTCATCACGCCCTGCGTGGTGGTCATCCCGGCAAACACGGTGCACGGCTTCACCTTCAGCCCGCAGGTGAAGGGGCGCACCGTGACGCTGGCCGAGGGCCTGCTCGACACCATTTTGCAGGCCACGCCCGACGTGCTGGTCGAGTTGAACGCGGTGCACGTCCTGTCCGATTTCAGCGCCGAGGTGCCCTTTGCCGACCTGCTGGCCCTGGTGCAGCAAATCCACGCCGAAACCCACGCCGACCTGCCCGGCAAGCAGCTGGCCCTGAACGGCCTGTTCAAGCTGCTGTTCGTGAAGCTGTTCCGGCTGCTGCACCACAACCGCCGCAAGGCCGCCAGCCCCAACCGGGCCCTGCACTACTTCCGCGAGTTCCAGAAGGCCGTCACCCGGGCCGCGCCCTTCGAGAAGAAAATTGCCGACTTCGCCCAGGAGCTGAAGATTACGCCCGTGCACCTCAACCGCATCTGCCAGGCCGTGAAGGGGCGCACGGCGCTGCAAATCGTGCAGGCCCACACCCTGCGCCGGGCCCACAACTACTTGCTGTACACGTCGCTCTCGGTGTCGGAAATCGCCTACGAGCTGCAGTTCGTGGACCCCGGCTACTTCACCCGCTTCTTCCGCAAGCAAACCGGCCTCTCGCCGGGGGCCTACCGCGCCCGGGCCTACCAGGCGTCTCCCGGGGGCCCGCCCACGGTTCCGGCCGGGGCCCAATCCTGAGGCCGCGCCCGCGCCGCCGACTGCCAAAACTTGCCTAGCTTTACCCGTTCCGGTTTCCCGGCCAATTAATGCGGCCGGTAACCTGCCTTCTTCTCACTTCTACTCCTGTTGTATGCAACCTGCCGCCGCTCAGCGCGAGCAATCCGCCTCTACCAGCCACCCGCGCGGGCTGTACCTGCTCTTCGCCACCGAAATGTGGGAGCGGTTCAGCTACTACGGCATGCGGGCCGTGCTGGTGCTGTTCCTCACCAAGGCGATGATGATGGACAAGGCGTTTGCCTCCAAGTTCTACGGCGGCTACACCAGCCTGATTTACCTCACCCCGCTCATCGGCGGCTTCATCGCCGACCGCTACTGGGGCAACCGGCGCTCCATCCTCATCGGCGGGGCCCTGATGGCGCTGGGGCAGTTCACACTGTTTACCGCGGCTTCTTACTACGGCCCGGCCGCCACCCACGCCCTCAGCCACCAGCTGCTGTACCTGGGCCTGGGCCTGATGATTCTGGGCAACGGCTTTTTCAAGCCCAACATTTCGTCGATGGTGGGCTCGCTCTACAGCGCCACCGACAAGCGCAAGGACGCGGCCTACACCATCTTCTACATGGGCATCAACCTGGGCTCGTTTTTCGGCAACACCGTCACGAGCCTGGTGGGCGACACCGGCCGGTCCGAGGATTTCCGCTGGGCGTTCCTGGCCTGCGGCATCGCCATGGTGCTGGGCACCTTTTTCTTCCAGTGGGGCAAAACCCGCTACCTGCACACGCCCACCGGCGAGCAGGTGGGCGAAACCCCGGCCCACTCGGGCGGCATCAAGGGCGTATTTGCCCTGCTGCCGGTGCTGCTGGCCGTCATGATCGGCATCCTGTGGCTCGATTCGGCCAAGTTCGCCACTATCGCCCCGCTGCTGGGCGTAGCCGTGGTAGTCATCGCCTTCATGATTTTCAGCGACAAGTCGCTGAGCGGGGCCGACATCCAGGGCATCCTGGTCATTTTCATCGTGTCGTTCTTCGTGGTGTTTTTCTGGGCCGCGTTCGAGCAGGCCCCGGCGTCGCTCACCTTTTTCGCCGACGAGCAGATGAACCGCAACCTATTCGGTTATACGCTGCCGGCCAGCCTGTTCCAGAACCTGAACGGCTTTTTCGTGGTGGCCGGGGCCCCGGTAATGGCCCTGTTGTGGACGGCCCTGGGCCGGCGCGGGGCCGAGCCGCCGTCCCCCGTGAAAATGGCGATGGGCCTGGCCCTGCTGGCCCTGGGCTACCTCATCATGTGCTTCGGGGTGCACAACGTGCAGCCGGGCGTGAAGGTGAGCATGTTCTTCCTGGTGGCCCTCTACTTCTTCCACTCCATCGGCGAGCTGTGCCTCTCGCCCATCGGCCTCTCGCTGGTCAACAAGCTGGCCCCGGCCAAGTTCGCCTCGCTGCTGATGGCCGTGTGGTTCCTGGCCAACGCCGCCGCCAACTACCTGGCCGGTTACATGAGCAGCCTCTATCCCGACCCCAAATCGACCAAGCCCGCGCCGGTGCTGCTGGGTTTCCACATCGAAAACCTCTACGACTTCTTCCTGGTGTTCGTCGTGTCGGCGGCTGTGGCGGCGGCCCTGCTGTTCCTCATCAGCGGCAAGCTGGCCAAGATGATGGACGCCCGCAACCACGCGCCAGCCGTCGCATAAGGCCGTACACGTAAAAGCAAAAAGCCCCGCCGGACCAACGTCCAGCGGGGCTTTTTTTACGGAATTTAACGAACCAACGGAATCCGTTCTTATCCGTTAAATCCACTTAATCTGCGGTCTACATCATGCCGCCCATACCACCCATGCCGCCCATGCCACCGTCGCCGTGGCCACCGGCCGACTCCTTGGGCTCGGGCTCGTCCGAAATCACGGCTTCGGTCGTCAGCAGCAAGCCGGCAATCGAGGCCGCGTTTTCCAGCGCGAGGCGGGTTACTTTGGTCGGGTCGATGATGCCCGCGGCCACGAGGTTCTCGTAGCGGTCTTCGCGGGCGTTGTACCCGAAATCGCCGCTGCCTTCGCGCACTTTCTGCACCACCACCGAGCCCTCGCCGCCGGCGTTCTGCACGATGCAGCGCAGGGGGGCCTCCAGGGCGGTGCGGATGATGTTCACGCCGGTGCGCTCGTCGCTGTTGTGGGTGTCCACCGCGGCCAGGGCCTCAATGGCCCGCACCAGGGCTACGCCGCCGCCGGGTACCACGCCTTCCTCCACGGCGGCGCGGGTGGCGTGCAGGGCATCGTCCACGCGGTCCTTCTTCTCCTTCATTTCCACTTCGGTGCTGGCGCCGATGTAGAGGATGGCCACGCCACCGCTCAGTTTGGCCAGGCGCTCCTGGAGCTTCTCCTTGTCGTAGTCGCTCGTGGTGGTTTCCATCTGGGCCTTGATCTGGGCGATGCGGCCCTGAATGGCTTCCTTGTCGCCCTTGCCGTTAACGATGGTGGTGTTGTCCTTGTCGATGATGATTTTCTCGGCCGTGCCCAGGTACTCCAAGGTGGCGTTTTCGAGCTTGTAGCCCTGCTCTTCGCTGATGACGGTACCGCCCGTGAGGGTGGCAATGTCTTCGAGCATGGCCTTGCGGCGGTCGCCGAAGCCGGGGGCTTTCACAGCGGCAATTTTCAGCGAGCCGCGCAGCTTGTTCACCACCAGGGTGGCCAGGGCTTCGCCGTCCACGTCTTCCGAGATGATAACCAGGGGCTTACTGGTGCCGAGTACTTGCTCCAGCACGGGCAGCAGCTCCTTCATGGTGCTCACTTTCTTGTCGTAGATGAGCACGTAAGGGGAGTCGAACTCCACTTCCATCTTCTCCGGGTTGGTCACGAAGTAAGGGGAGAGGTAGCCGCGGTCGAACTGCATGCCTTCCACCGTTTTCACTTCGGTTTCGGTGCCGCGGGCTTCTTCCACGGTAATCACGCCTTCCTTGCCCACTTTGTCCATGGCATCGGCAATCATTTTGCCGATTTCCGCGTCGTTGTTGGCCGAAATCGTGCCCACCTGGGCAATCTCCGAGTTGTTCTCAATCTTTTTCGACTGAGACTTCAGGTTGGCCACCACGGCGATAACCGCCTTGTCGATGCCGCGCTTCAGGTCCATCGGGTTGGCCCCGGCGGCCACGTTCTTCGAGCCGGCCGTGTAGATGGCCTGGGCCAGCACGGTGGCCGTCGTGGTGCCGTCGCCGGCCTGGTCGGCCGTTTTCGAAGCTACTTCCTTCACGAGCTGGGCGCCCATGTTCTCAATCGGGTCGCGCAGCTCAATTTCCTTGGCCACGGTCACGCCGTCCTTGGTAATCGAGGGGGCCCCGAATTTTTTGTCGATGATGACGTTGCGGCCTTTGGGGCCCAGGGTCACCTTCACGGCGTTGGCCAGTTTATTGACGCCGGCCTGCAAGCGGGCGCGGCCTTCGGTGTCGAATTGGATGTTCTTAGCCATTTTGAATGGTAAAACGGGGGTTTGTTAAAGGTTGAACGGACAGGTCCGCCGGCTTACAATACAGCGAAAATGTCCGACTCGCGCATGATGAGCAGGTCTTCGCCATCGACAGTGATTTCCGTGCCGGCGTACTTGCCGTAGAGCACCTGGTCGCCCACGGCCACCTGGGGCTTGATGAGCGAGCCGCTGTCGGCGGTTTTGCCTTCGCCCACGGCCACTACTTCGCCGCGCTGGGGTTTCTCCTTGGCCGTGTCGGGGATGATGATGCCGGACTTGGTTTTCTCCTCGGCGGCGGCGGCGCGGACGATGACGCGGTCAGCCAGCGGTTTCATGCTAAGTGCCATTCTGGGTTTGTTAAGGTTAAAGGATGGGGAAAAACTAGGGTATGCCGCCCACCGGCACTTCCCGTGCCAGGGCCCAAAACCTGACAAAATGCGCCGGTTTGGGCCCCAAAGTGGCAAAAATGGCAACAATCTCGACCATAAAAAACGCCGGCGGCCCCGCGTGATGCGGAGCCGCCGGCGCTGTATTTTTCAGTGGGCGAGCGCGGGCGTGGCCAGCTGCTACTTGGCGGGTTGAGGAACCGGGGCGGGCTGAACCGGGACTGCCGTGCCGGGCGTAGTACCCGGGGCCGGCAGCGACGGAGCCGCGGGTAGCTTGGTTTCCAGCGCGCGCTGCTGGTTCACGCTGCGGGCGGGGCCGGCTACGCCCTGGCCCAGCATGTGGGTGCCAAGCGAGAGCACCACCAGGGCGATGGCGAAGCCCCAGGTGAGTTTTTCGAGCAGGTCGCCGCTGCGCTTTACCCCAATCATGCTGGCCGCGCCGCCGGCGCTGAACTGGCCGGAGAGCCCGCCGCCCTTGGGGTTCTGGGCCAGTACCACCAAGGCCAGCAGGAAGCACACGAGAAGAATTAGAATCAGTAAGGCAGTGTACATGAGGTAGGAAAAGCCAGCCGGGTTTAGTGGGCCGGGGGTTGTAGCTGTTGGATTTGGGCCGCAAAGTACGCCATTTTTTCCGGCTGTTTCACCATCAGCCGCTCGTAAATCTCGACGGCGCGGGCCGTTTTGCCCTGCCGCACCAGTATTTGCGCCAGCCCCTCGGAGGCCAGCTCGGCTTCGGGGCGGGTGCTGCGGGCGCTCAAATCGGCCTGGGCCCCGGCCCCGACCGACGACAGCATGGCTGGGCGAGTGAGGCGCGGCTGTCGGCGCAGAAAGTTGTTCACCAGGTCAACCGCCGTTGGCAAGTCGGGCGGGCGGTGGGCTTCCCAGTGGGCCAGCAGCAGGGCATCGGGCGCAAAAAACTCGCCGCGGGGCGGTACCGCCGCCGCCGGAAACGCCGCGTCGGCCGCTTGGTCGTCGGCCTCCCACGAGTTCCGCAGCTGCATTGCGAACCCCAGCCGGCTGCCCCCGCTCAGGCCGTAGCCCAGGTCAACGTCGCCGGTGAAGGCCGCGGGCGACCACGCCGGCTGGCCAGCCTCTTCGGGCCGGGCGGCCGGCTCCGGTGCGGCCAGCGCCAGGGTAGCGGCGGCGGCGGCCCACTCGTCAACCAAGCCCGGTAGCTCGTAAACAGGCCCTACGGGGGCCGTCAGAGCTTCGTTTAGGCCAAACTCCAGCCGCGCCACGCCGGCATCTTCCGGGGGGCGGACGGGCGGGGCTGCGGCGGGTAGCTCAGGCTCGTTCGGGCCCTGGGGCAACGCGTCGGCGGGAGCCGGCTGAGGCGTTGCCAGGGCCGCCGCCGCAACGGCTGGGGCAACATCCAACTCAGTTGGCTGGGCCTCAGTTGGCAAGGGTTCGGCCAGTTCAGTGGCTTGGTTCGTTGCGGGTAGGGCCGTTGGCGCTTCGGCCGCCATGGCTTCGGCTACCGGCGCATCAACTGTCGGTGTCACGGCTGTTGGGTTGCTGGCCGCGGCGGGTGCCGGAACGGTGGTTTCTGCCGTGGTAACGGGTTCGGCGGTAATTTCAGCCGCTGGAGCCTCCTCTGTTACCTCCCCAGCCGCTGGGGCCGCTGCCGCCGTGGCCCCAGCGGCTTCGCTGAGGCTTGGTTCCACGGGTGGCAAACCGCTTGGCCTGTCAGCCACAACGCTTTCGTTGGCATTGGCAACAAGCACCGCGGCCGGGCCCACCTGCTCGATGAGGCGGCGCAGCAGTTCGCGGTCGGCGGCGTAGGTGGCGGCGCGGCGCAGGCGCTGGCCGGCCAGCATGGTGCCCTGGTCGTGGGCGGCCTTGGCCAGCAGCAGGTGGGCCGTTTGGCAGTACGGGAAGGCCTGGGCCAGCTGCTCCAGCTCGCGCACCTCGGCCGGCGCGATGGCCGTGGCGTGGTCGAGGACGTGCAGGAGGGCGGCGCGGGTCATTTCAAGTTAGGAGTTAGGAGTTATGGGTTATGAGTTTTTCAAAGGAACAAGCTGCGGCGTTACCAACAGAGCGGTTCGACTAAAATCGCGCAACCCATAACTTATAACCCATAACTCATAACTAGACAATTACCAGTTGGCCACCGATTTATTAAAAATATCGGTGATGATGTTATTGGTGATTTTGCGCACCGCCGTTTGGTCGTTGTTCACGGCCGCGATGTCCTGGGTGGACTGAAAATCGCCGAAACTCTGGAACACCTGGTCGAAGCTCTGCTTGTCGTCCTTGCCGTTGGTGAAGCGCACTTTTACCTGCACGGTGAGGCGGTTGGAGCCGGCCAGGTCCACGTTGTCCACCTTTTGGATGGCGGCCGGGGCGTAGTCGTAGGCCACGATGCTGCCGTCGAACTGAATGTCGCCGTCGCGCGGCACCAGCTTGAGGCTGGTGTTGCGCTGGAAATAGTCTTTCAAGTCTTCCGTAAACCGCTGGGTCAGAAACGCCGGCGCGGTGGGCGCGGTGGTCTGAATGGTTTGGATGGAGAACGTGCGGATGGCCGGGTCGATGTTGGTGCCATTGAACGAATACACGCCGCAGCCCGCCAACAGCAAGCTGATGGCCACCAGCGAATAGCGGACGCCACTTTTGCGCAGCATTCCTAAAAAGCTAACAGCTAACAGCCGATAGCTAATAGCTAATAAACTACACTTGTTCGAGGTCATATTGCTTGAGTTTGCGGTACAAGGTGCGCTCGGAAATGCCCAGGTCGTGGGCGGCGTACTTGCGCTTGTTGTGGTGCTTGCGCAGGGCCTTGAGAATCATCTCTTTTTCCTTCACGTCCAGCGACAACGTCTCTTCCTCGGTTTCGTGCGTGATGTCCTCCACGGGTTGCACCTCGTCGTCGTAGCCGTCGGGCTCGGCGTGCAAAACCGGGCCGGCCGGGGCCCCCAGAAAGTACTCGGCCGCCGGGGCCCCGTCGAACCCGTTGGCGGCGCTGGCCGCGCCCGGAGCAAACAAATGGCTGTTTTGGCGCAGCAGCTCCTGGGTTTCGTGGGGGCGCTGGCCGGCGGCCAGCTCCAGTACCAGCTTCTTGAGGTCGGTCATGTCGCGGCGCATGTCGAACAAAATCTTGTACATCAGGTCGCGCTCCGAGTAGCCGCCGGGGCCCTCCGCCGCGCCGCCCGTGCCCAGCAGCATGGGCAGCTGGCTGGTTTGGGCAGCGGGCAGGTACTTGGCCAGCTGGCGGGCGTCCAGCTCGCGCTCGGTTTCGAGCACCGAGATTTGCTCGGCGATGTTCTTGAGCTGGCGGATGTTGCCCGGAAACCGGAACCGCGTGAGCAGCTGCACCGCGTCGGGCGTGAGCGAAATGGGCTTCACGCGGTGCTTCTCCGAAAAATCGGCCGTGAACTTGCGGAACAGCAGGTAGATGTCCTCGCCCCGCTCGCGCAGCGGCGGCACCGTAATCGGCACCGTGCTCAGGCGGTAATACAGGTCCTCGCGGAAGCGGCCGTTGCGCACGTTTTCCAGCAGGTTCAGGTTGGTGGCGGCCACCACGCGCACGTCGGTCTTCTGCACCTTGCTGCTGCCCACGCGGATGAACTCGCCGTTTTCGAGCACGCGCAGCAGGCGGGCCTGGGTGCCGAGCGGCATCTCCCCAATCTCGTCCAGGAAAATGGTGCCGCCGTTGGTCACCTCGAAGTAGCCCTTGCGCGCCTCGTTGGCCCCCGTGAACGAGCCCTTCTCGTGCCCAAACAGCTCCGAGTCAATCGTGCCCTCCGGGATGGCCCCGCAGTTGATGGCGATGAACTGCCCGTGCTTGCGCGGTGACAGCGCGTGGATGATCTTCGAGAACGACTCCTTGCCCGACCCGCTTTCGCCGGTGATGAGCACCGTCATGTCGGTAGGGGCCACCTGCGTGGCCACCTGGATGGCGTAGTTCAGCGCCGGCGCGTTGCCGATGATGCCGAACCGCTGCTTGATGGATTGAATTTCTTGCGGAGTCAAAGTCAGTCAGTTAAAGTGCCGTCAGGCAACAATTTGCAGGTGTTTGCGCGGAATTGGAATTTCACGTCCCAAATCGCGGGCAAGCTCTATCCAATGGCCGATGGCCACTTCGGAAGCCGTAAGGGCTTCGGCTTTAGTAGCTCCATCGGCTACGCAGCCCGGCAGGTCGGGTACTTCGGCCAGAAACTTCCGGTCGCCGGGGCTCCAGGAAATGACAATCGGATAGAAATCCAAGCTGAGAGCAGGGGCCCCAGGACGAATTTTACGTGGGAAGTTCTTGACTATCAACAGTCTGATTACTAAAAACGCAACACCTCCAACCAACAGCAAGTTGAACACTTGCCAAATCAACATTGAGTTTTCAGGTATCATAATTCGTCGTTTGGAAAGTGAAACAAATTATTAACTAACCGCTTCGCCTAAAAGCGTACTGGCCGACGACGAATGCACGAGCACATCCACGTAGTCGCCTTTCACGAATTTTTGTTTTGGAAAGATGACGACTTGGTTCTGGCTGTTGCGGCCGCTGAGGTGCTCTTTCGAGCGTTTCGAGAAGTTCTCGACCAGCACCTTGTGCACGCGGCCGATGCCGCGCTGGTTGCGCTCGGCGCTGTGGAGCTGTTGTAAATCAATGATTTCCTGGAGGCGGCGCTTCTTGGTTTCGAGCGGAACGTCGTCGGCCAGCTTGCGGGCGGCCAGTGTGCCGGGGCGCTCCGAGTAGAAGAACTGGTAGGCCATGTCGTAGCGCACAAATTCCATCAGGCTCTTGGTGTCCTCGTGCTCGGCCTCGGTTTCGGAGCAGAAGCCGGCAATCATGTCGGTGCTGATGGCGCAGTCGTCGCCCAGTATTTCGCGGATTTTCCGCACCCGGTCCTCGTACCAGGGCCGGTCGTAGGTGCGGTTCATCAGGCTGAGGACGCGCGAGTTGCCGCTCTGCGCGGGCAAGTGGATGTACTTGCAGATGTTCTCGTGGCGCGCGATGGTGTGCAGCACCTCGTCGGTGATGTCCTTGGGGTGCGAGGTGGAGAAGCGTACCCGCAGCGCGGGGCTGATGAGGGCCACGCGTTCGAGCAGCTGGGCAAAGTTGACGTGCTCGGCGCCGTCGGCGCTGGTCCACTTATAAGAGTCCACGTTCTGGCCCAGCAGGGTCACCTCCTTGTAGCCGGCGGCCACCAAGTCGCTGGCTTCCCGCACGATGCTGTGGGCATCACGGCTGCGCTCGCGCCCGCGGGTGAAGGGCACCACGCAGAACGAGCACATGTTGTCGCAGCCGCGCATGATGCTGATGAAGGCCGACACGCCGTTGGAATTGAGGCGCACGGGCGTGATGTCGGCGTAGGTTTCCTCGCGGCTGAGCAGCACGTTCACGCCTTTTTGGCCGCCGTCGACCTGGCTGATGAGCTGGGGCAAGTCGCGGTAGGCGTCGGGGCCCACCACGAGGTCCACGATTTTCTCTTCCTCTAAGAACTTGCTCTTCAGGCGCTCGGCCATGCAGCCGAGCACGCCCACCAGCATGCCAGGGCGGCGCTTCTTGTGGGAGTTGATTTGCTTGAGGCGCATGCGCACCGTTTGCTCGGCCTTCTCGCGGATGGAGCAGGTGTTGAGCAGCACGAGGTCGGCGGTGGCCAGGTCCTCGGTCAGGTCAAAGCCCTCGTCGTAGAGGATGCTCGACACGATTTCGGAGTCCGAGAAGTTCATCTGGCAGCCGTAGCTCTCGATGTAGAGCGAGCGGGGGCGGCCCGTGCGGGTGGCGGCGCTCACGCGCACCTCGCCGCCGGGGGCGTGCTCGGGAGCAGCGGCTTTGTCTAAAAAATCGAGGGTCAGCAGGGGTTGGGACATGGGCAAGGCCGCTTTTCGGCGGGCCGCAAAGATACGGCTTCCCACCGGAAAATGACAGAATGGCAGGGCGGGTCATTTACCAGTTAGCAATCAACATTTAACAGCTAGCGCATTGCGTTCCACCGTTTCGCTACGCAAAGACCCCGTACTACTTACTGTATTATGATTGTTAAATGTTGATTGCTAACTGTTAAATGATGCTCGTGCCCAGCGCTTCCAGCAAGCCCTGGGCTTTGAGCAGGCACTCGGCGTATTCCTGCTCGGCGTCGGAATCGTAGGTGATGGCCGAGCCGACCTGGAAGCTGAGGTAGCCGGTATCGGCGCGGTACTGGAGGCTGCGAATCACCACGTTGAAATCAAAGTTGCCGTCGGGGCCCACGTAGCCGATGCTGCCGCTGTAGAGGCCGCGCCGGCTGCGCTCGTAGTGCTCGATGAGCTGCATGGCGCGCACCTTGGGGGCCCCGGTCATGGAGCCCATCGGGAAGGTGGCGCGCAGGATTTCGGGCAGCGCCACGCCCGGCCGCAGTTCGGCTTCCACCGTCGAAATCATTTGCCACACGTGGCGGAACGGGTAGAGGCCAAAGAGTTCGGGCACGCGCACGGTGCCGGTACGGGCCACGCGGGCCAGGTCGTTGCGCACCAAGTCCACAATCATCAGGTTTTCGGCCCGCTCTTTTTCATCGGCCAGCAAGGCTTGGCGTTGCTGGGCATCTTCGGCGGGTGTGGCCCCGCGCCGCGCCGTGCCTTTGATGGGCTGCGACACGATGCCAGGGCCCCGGCGGGCCAAAAACCGCTCGGGCGAGGCGCACAGCAGGTAGTGGTCGTGCCAGCGCACAAAACCCGCGAACGGGGCCGGCGAGGCCGCGTTGAGCCGCCAAAACAAGTCCGTGGGGTTCAACTGCACCCCTTCGGCGTAAAATTCCTGGCACAGATTCAATTCGTACACCTCACCGTTGAGGATGTCCTCGCGCACGGCCGCCACGGCGCGCAGGTAGTCGGCCTTGGGCAGGCGCGGGCGCAGGGCCGGCACGTGCGGCGGGGCCCCGGCCGGCCGGGGCGTGGCCAGAATATCATCCAGAATTCCTTCCGTAACCCCGTGGATTTCCACGTTTTTGGCCTGCCAAACGAGCCAGGTAGTGGGCGTGAAGAAGTGCAGCAGCGGCCACTCCAGGGCCCCAAAGTTCTCGCTGGACAAGGCCTCAATCTCGTTTTTGAGGTCGTAGGTGAGGAAGCCGCACCGCGGGCCCTCCGCCGCCGGCTGAGCCAAATAATCTTCCAGCCCGGCCAACGAGTGCGGGGCCCCGGGCGCGGCGTCGGCCACGGCCAGTAACCGCTCGAACGGGCCCTGCGGGTAGTCTAGGTCGTTGGGTTCGAAGTAAATGCAGTGCGCAAAGCCGGCCGCCCATCGCAGGGCTCGTCGCCGAAATTCCTCCGGGGCAATGGCGAGGCTGGCGAGGTTGATGCGAACGGACTGGCTCAAGGGAAGGCGAGGGAAGGGCGGAAAGGGGCGGCCAAGCCTACAACCCGCGCAGGGCCAGCTTGGCTTTGGCGTCGGTGCTGTTTTTGTACTCGTGCCCGGGCGAACGCAGCGCCTGTTCGAAATAGGCCCGGGCCTGGGCCCGCTGGCCGGCGGCCCGGGCCAGGTAGCCCAGCTCCAGCGCCGCCTGGGGCCCGAAGTAGTAGGCGTTGTCGGGTGCTTGGTTCGACAAGGCCAGGGTTTGGGCGTAGGCCAGGCGGGCCGAGTCGGGGCGGCCCAGGCCCTGGTAGGCGCGGGCGTAGCGGTAGGGGGCCTCCAGCCGGTCGCGCAAGGGGGTGGCGGCCCCGGCCCGGAAGCCGCGCAGCGTGGCCAGCGCCGGCCGGTAGTAGCCCCCGTCGAGCTGCAAGCGGGCCCGGGTGAGGACGGGGTTGAGGGCCAGCGCGTTGTGGTAAAAGCGCTGGGCGTACGCGTCTTCCTCCACCGTTGTGGGCCCCGCGAGGTTGATTTGCTGACGGTAGCGCTCCACGGCCGCCGCGGGTTGCCCGCCCAGCCACGCCGCCAGGTAGAGCTTAAACGCCGTGTCTTTGCGGTAGTTCTGGCCCCGGTACTCGCGCAAAAACTGCGAGTTTTCGCGCTCCGAACCAGCGTAATCGGCCTGGTAGAGCAGCAGGTCGCCGGCCAGGTGGTGCAGGTAGGCGAAGGGCAGGTAGGCCGGGCCGACGGGCCGGGCGCGGTAGGCGGCCAGGGCGGCCGCGGTTTGGTGCTGGCGCTTGAGCACGGCGGTGGCCACGTAAGCAAAAAGCAGATTATCTGGCTGTTGGGTGGGCAAAAGATCCGCGAGCCGCAGGGCCTCGGTGGGCTGTTTGAAGTACGTCTCGCGGATGAGGGCCCGGAACAGCTGGCTCTCGGCCTGGAAGGCGTTGGGCTGGTCGGCGGCCCGGCCCAGGTTGGCGAGGCCGGCGTCCACGTCGCCGGGAAGGCCCAGCAGGCGCAGCAGCCAGTGGTAGCCCTGGGGCAGCGTACCGATAGCGAACTGCCCCAGGCCCAGCGTGGTGCGGGCGGGCACAAAATCCGGGTACTGCTGCGCCACGGCCTGGATTTGCTGGTAAGCCCGGCGCAGCTGCCAGGCCCCCGCTACCTGGTGCCCAAAGCCCACGTGCTCTAGGCCCAGGTGCAGCCGGATTTCGGTGCGGGCGTAGTCGCGCCAGGGCCCCGCCGGGGCATCGTCCAGGGCATCGAGCCGGGCCTGCTGGCCCGGCACCAGCTGCGCGTAGCGCGCCGCGTCCTGCGAGGCCAGCAGCTCCACGAAGTCGGCGCAGTCGGCCACCAGCAGCGGGGCGGGGGCCCCGGGCGCGCGGACCAGCTCGGGGGCCAGTAGTTGCCGGGCGGGGCCCAGGCGCAGCTTCAGCACCTCGGCGTAGGCGCGCCGGCTGGCAGGCGGCAGCTGGTTGTCAGCCGTTGGCACCGCCGGCTCGGGGCTGGTCGCCTCACCGTTCAGGGGGCCTTGCGGTACGAAAGCCGTCAGCAGCCACAAAGCCGCCAGGGGCCCCAGCCCCCGGGCCGGCGGTGGGGAGAAGCGAAGTGCGTGCCTGCGAAATCGTCGGAGCATGAAACGGGCCATCAACAAAAAAGGAACGGCGCGGGGCCGTTCCTTTTACGCTTTCTCTTGGACCGACAACGAGTTGCCAAGAGTTGAAAACTAAACGTTGGCGGTGGCGCGGCCTTCCACGTCGGCCAGAATGCGGCCGCAGTGCTCGCACACGATGATTTTTTTGTGCGAGATGATGTCGGCCTGGCGCTGGGGCGGCACCGTGTTGAAGCAGCCGCCGCAAGCGTCGCGGCGCACCAGCACCACGGCCAGGCCGTTGCGCACGTTGCCGCGGATGCGGGTGTAGGCCGTCAGCAGGCGGGGCTCCACCGGGGCGGTGGCCTCCTCGCGCTGGGCCAAGATGCCGCGCTCTTCCTCTTCGTTTTCGGCGATGATGGTGTCCAGCTCGCCCTTTTTGGTGTCGAGGTCCTTGCGGCGCTCGTCGAGCTTGCTCTTGGTGCCGGCGATTTCGGCGTTTTTCACGTCGATCTGGTACTGCGACTCCTTGATTTTCTTGTCCGAAATCTGGATTTCGAGGCGTTGCAGCTCCATTTCCTTGGCAATGGCTTCGAACTCGCGGTTGTTGCGCACGTTCTGCTGCTGCTCGTCGTATTTTTTGATGAGCGTCTCGGCGTCTTTGCTGGCCTGCTTGCGGCTCTTGATGAAGTCGTTGAGGCCCTGAATGTCCTCGTCGAATTTCTTCACCCGCACTTCGTAGCCGGCAATCTCGTCTTCGAGGTCGCGCACTTCCTCGGGCAGGTCGCCGCGCACGCGCCGGATTTCATCCAGCTGGGAATCAAGGTGCTGCAACGCGAGCAGGGCTTCCAGCTTGGTGGCTACGGGAACATCGGCGTGGGCCAGGGCGGCAGCTTTAGCAGTCATAGTGAACGGGATTCGTAGGAGTGTCAGCGAATAAGACCGCAAAAGTACGCCCAAAACCGGCCAGGAGCAAATCGCGGAACACCTCGCCCGTGAACTGCTCGCTCTCGAAATGGCCCACGTCGCAGAGCATGAGCCGGCCCTCGGCCCCAAAAAACTCGTGGTACTTCACGTCGCCGGTCACGTAGGCGTCGGCCCCGGCCGCCCGCGCCGCGCCGATGAGGAACGCGCCCGCCCCGCCGCACAGCGCCACAGTTTTTATCTCCCGCTCAAACGCCGTGAAGCGCACCACCGGCACGCGCAGCTGCTCCTTCAGCCGGGCCCGGAAGGCGGCCGGGGCCAGGGCCTGGGGCAGCTCGCCCACCAGGCCAGCACCCACGTCCTGGTGCGTGTTTTCGAGCTTAACCAGCTCGTAAGCAATTTCTTCGTAGGGGTGGGCCTGGCGCAGGGCCCCCAGCACGGCGGCCTGGCGGTGCAGCGGCAGCAGCACTTCGAGGCGCGTTTCGGGCACGGTTTCGGGGCGGTTTTCCTGGCCAATGGCCGGCCGGGTGCCTGCGCCGGGCGTGAAGGTGCCCAGGCCGTCGGCGCGGAAGCTGCACGCGGTGTACTGGCCCACCTGGCCCGCGCCGGCGGCGTACAGGGCCCCCAGCACGCGGCCGGCCACGCCGGCAGCTTGGTCCTCGGGGCGGTTGGGCACGTAGGTGGTGAGGCGGGCCAGCCGGCCGCTTTGCGGGGCCAGGGTGCGGGTTTTGGCGAGGCCCAGCTTCTCGGCCAGCTTGTCGTTCACGCCGCCGCGCACGTTGTCGAGGTTGGTGTGGGCGGCGTAGATGGCCACGTCGTTTTTCAGGGCCAGCATAATGGTTTGCTCCACCTCGCTGGCCCCGGTGAGGCGCTTGAGCGGGCGAAAAATGACCGGGTGGTGGGCCACCACCACGTTGCAGCCGCGGCGCACGGCCTCGGCCACCACGGCCGGCGTGCAGTCGAGGGTGATTAGAACGCCCGTAATCTCAGCCCGTGGGTCGCCGCACTGCAGGCCGGCGTTGTCGTAGCTTTCCTGGTAAGCGAGGGGCGCGGCGGCTTCGAGCAGCTGGGTTAGGTCGTGGACGGTGGGCATTTTCATTGCATTTAACATTTATCAATTAACATTTAACAGCCGGGCAGGGATGATATAGCCGCGGACGTCGGCAGTTGAATGGCCCTTTGGTTGGACCAAAAGTCCGATGTTAAATGGTGACTGATGAATGTTAATTGACCAGGCATTCGCCCAGCGCTTCGACGTAGCGGGCCACGTTGGCGTCCACGTCGCGGCGGTGGTACTGCATGAGGTAGCGCGGGTGGTCGAGGACGATAATCTTTTTGAACAAGCCCAGCTCGTCGTTCAACCAATTGAAGAAGATGCCGTTGCGCTTGCCCAGGCTCACGGCTACGTCGGTGCGCAGGCCGAAGTCCGCCACTTGCTGGCGCAAGGAGAGCTGCATGTCGGGCCACAGGGACTTGGTGAGGGCGGGCGCGTCGTAATAATTGTAGTTCAGTCCATTGTGCAGCAGCACCAGCGGGTAAACCGAGCCCAGGTAGAAATGCTGGTAAAATACCGTGGGCCCGCCCAGGGCCGCCACTACCTTGTAAATGAACTGGCTGGAGATTTCCGGCCGCTGCCGGGGCAAGCCGTGGGCGATGCCGCAGAATTCGGCCAGGGCCCCCGGGTCGGTGAAGGCCACGCCGGTGCGGCCCATGCCCAGCCGGCCGGGGTTGATGCCCAGCACGGCCACCCGGGGCCGGTGGTCGGCGTAGTATTTCTGGGCAAACCGGCCGAGCAAGTCGTACACCGCCGGCTCGCGGAACGGGCTCAGCGCCTCCACGCCGGCCGGCAGGGCCGCCGTGGGCAGCGGGAAGGTGCGCAGAAAATGCAGCAGGTGGTCGGCGAAAGTGGGCATGGGGCAAGATACGGGCGAAATCAGCGCAGCGGCAGCACCACGGCTACGGCCCCGGGGCCCAGGCGCACGCGGCTCAGCAGCGGGTACAGGGCCTGGCCGTGCCGGTGGTGGGCGGCGTACTGCGCCCCGTCGAAGAGCAGCAAAAAACCGCCTTGCAGCAGCAGCGACTGCCCATAGCCGCGCCAGCGGTTGGGGTTATCGGCGGCGGGATTGTGGCTTTTTTCCAGCAAGAACAAACCCGTGGCGACGTAGGCCACGTCGAGGCCGGCGTTGAAGAGGTAGATGTTTTCGGTGCGCAGCTGGCCGCGCACGGCCCCCGCGCGGCCGGTGGGGCCCGCGGTGGGCGCGCGGGCGGCGCGGCGGGCGGCGGCGTAGCCGGAGGCGGCCAGGGCCAGGTTGATGGCCCCCCAGCCGATGTTCATCTGGTGGAAATAATGGGCCGAGCCGTCGGTTTGGCCCGTGGCGACGCCGCTGACCAGCAAGTTGCCCGCCGCCCAGCTGCCCAGCGCCGCCAGGCCGCGCTGGTCGAAACGGCGGCGCTCGGCGTCGAAAGCAGCCAGTGGGCCGGCCGCGGCGGGTCGGGCGGCTGGGCGCAGGGTGTCGGCGGCCCCGGACTGGGCCCGCAGGGGCCCGGCGGCCAGCAGGCCCAGCAGGCAAGCGAAAAAAACCAGGTGGCGCATGGCGGGAGGCGGTGGGTGAACGGGAATGCGTTGCAAGCAACCACGCGGCCGCCGATTTGTGCGGCCGGCCCCGCCCCGACCGTACTTTTGCGGGCCCTTGCTTTGGCACTTTGCCCGCGTATGCCTGCTGGACTAGCTTTTCTACTGCTGCCGTTTTCCTGGCTCTACGCCGGCATTATGGCCGTTCGCAACGGGCTGTACGACCGGGGTTGGAAGCAGTCGGAAGCCTTCGCCGTGCCGCTGGTGGGCGTGGGCAACCTGCGGGTGGGCGGCACCGGCAAAACGCCGCACGTGGCCTGGCTGCTGGAAGAGCTGCTGCGCCAGGGCCACCGCCCGGCCGTGCTCAGCCGCGGCTACGGCCGCCGCACCCGGGGCCCCCGCCTGGCCGGGCCCGCCGATTCGGCGGCCACGGTCGGCGACGAGCCGTGGCAGTACTACGAGCAGTTTGGGCCCCGGGGCGTGCCCGTGGCCGTGGCCGAAGCCCGCCGCCTGGGTGTGGCGCTGCTGCTGCACGCGCACCCCGAAACCACCGTCGTCGTGCTCGACGATGCCTACCAGCACCGCGCCGTGCGCCCGGCCCTGAACCTGCTGCTCACCGAATGGGCCCGGCCGTTCTACGCCGACCACGTGCTGCCCGCCGGCCGCCTGCGCGAAAGCCGCGCCGGGGCCCACCGGGCCGACGTCATCATTGTCACAAAAAGCCCGCCCGGGGCCCCCGCCGCCGCCCGCGCCGCCGTGGCCCGGCGCATCGGCCGCTACGCGCGGCCCGGGGCCCCGGTGCTGTTTTCCACCTACGCCTACGGCCCCCCGCGGGCCCTGGCGGCGGCCGCTGGGCCGCCCGCGCCGGCGGGCCCGGCGCTGCTGCTCACCGGCATCGCGCAGCCAGGGCCCCTGCGCCGGCACCTCGAAGGCCTAGGCTACGAAATAGCCTGCCACGCCGACTTCCCCGACCACCATGCCTTCCGGCCCGCCGACTTCGCGGCGCTGCGGGCGCATTGGCGGCCCGGCTGGCCTATTTTTACCACCACCAAGGACGCGGCCCGCCTGGCCGATCCGGCCCTGGCGGCCGCGCTGGCCGGGTTGCCACTCTATACCATCGCGGTGCAAGCGGCGTTGGACGCGGGGGCCGCGGCCGGGCTGCGCGCCCGGCTGCCCGCGCCGCCGGGGCCCCGTCCGGCCTGACCCGCCGCGTTGCGCCTTTATTTTCTTGCCCCGCCCGGCCCCGCGCCGCTTAATTTTTTGCCCGTTTGCGCTACTTCCTATTTCTTCTGAGCCGCGGCCTGCGTGGCGCCTGGCCGGCCGGGGCCCTGCTGCTGGCCCTGGTGCTGCTGGCGGCCCCGGGGGCCCGCGCCCAAATCGTCGACGACTCCACCAAGGTGCTGTACGGCCCCAAAACGACCCGCGTCATCTACGAGGCCGAGGTGCTGCGCGACTCCACCGCCGGCCTGCCCGTCGACACCACCCTGACCAAGTGGCCGCAGGGCCGGTTCTGGACGCACGACTCCACGTTCCAGCAGGATTTGGGCACGGTGGGCTCGGCGTCGCGGCCACTGCTTTACCGGCCCAACTTGCAGCTCGGGGCCCGGCTGGGGCGCAACGTGTTCGACAAGTACGCCCGCGACGGGGCCCAGATTCCGTACTACGACAGCCGCTCGCCCTACTCGTTTTTCCGGGCGATACAGTCCACCTCCGGCGAGCAGGTGTTTGAAATCAGCTACAGCCGCAGCTTTAAAAAGAACTTCAGCGTGGGGGCCGCCTACGAGCGGATTGCGTCCAACAAAATCATCGGCACCACGTCGGGGGCCGTGGGCGGGGTGGGCCTAGTGGAGCACTCCAACCTGCTGTTTTTCGTGCGCTACCAAACCGAAGACGGCCGCTACCACCTGCTGGCCAACATCAACACCGCCCGCCACCGCGCCGTGGAGCAGGGCGGCATCCAGCCGCTGGTGTCGGAGAAACGGGACTCGGCGAATCATGTCCAAAACCCGGCTTACCCCGGCAACCTGTTCAATTATTCCAGCGAGCAGGTGTACCTCACGGGGGCGCAAAACACCGAAAACCGCGACCAGCTCCACCTCTTCCAAAACTACCGCTTGCTGGGCCGGGGCCTGACGGTGTACCACGTGCTCGACTTCTACCACCAGTACAATAATTATTCGGACGCGGCCATTCCGTACAACCTGACCACGGGCCAGCTACTGTTTTACCCCATGCTGCGGAGGCTGCGCACCCCGGCCGTCACCCTCGACCGGGCCGATTACAAGCAGGTGGAAAACACGTTCGGGGTGACGGGCCACTCGTCGGCGCTGGAGTACCGGCTGTACGGACGGCTGCGCAACGGCCGCCTGACTACCGGCACCGACAGCAGCATCATCGTGCCCCCGACCACGGTGGGCGGGCTGGCCACCCCCGCCACCACGCTGCGGCAGGCCATCCCGACGCGCACCTACAACGAGCTGTTTTTGGGCGGCACGGTGGCCTTCAACTACCACACCATTTACGCCGTGGAAGTGGCCGGTGAACTTAAGCCGCCCAGTTTCAGCCAGCTCAACAACCCGCTGAAAGGCGGCGAGTACTGGCTGCGCGGCAACGTGCGCACCGGGCCCCTGTCGGTTGAGGCGCTGCTCTCGTCGTACTCGCCCACGCTCACCCAGCGCGAGTTCGACGGCAACCACTACAAATGGAACAACGTGACCGACGACGGCAACGCCAAGTTCGGCAACACCACCACGCAGCAACTCACCGGCCGGCTGCACCAGCGCCTGCCGCTGTTCGCCGACCATCTATTCGAGGCCAGTGTATCGGCGGTGAACCTGACCAACTACGTTTATTACGACCAAACGGGCCGGCCCGCGCAACTGACCGATGCCAAGCAGCTGCTCATCGGGTTTGCGCGGCACCGGGTGCGCTTTGGGCGTTTTGCGTTCGACAACCAGGCCACGTACACCCAGGGGGCCAGCAACGACGGGGCCGGCATCCGCATTCCGGCCCTGGTTACCGAGTCGCGGGCGTATTACCAGAGCTATATTTTTGGGAAGGCCATGTTCACCCAAATTGGGCTGGAGTTTTATTACCAATCCAAGTTCAAGGGCTACGATTACAGCCCCAGCACGCAGCAGTTCTATTTGCAGGATAATTTCACCATCCGCAACTACGGCGTGGCCAGCGCCTTCTTCTCCGCCGATATCAAGGCCGTTACGATATTTCTGAAAGTGCCCTACCTCAACCAGGGCCTGCACGACGCCGGGTACTTCGCCTCCCCGTTTTATCCCGCCTACCCGCGTCGCTTTCAATTCGGTATTAATTGGAAATTCTTCAATTAATAATTGCTGATTAATCGCTATTTAATTGATTATAATTGTCTGCCGGCAAGTGTCAAATTAGGGATTAATCAATCTTAAAAATAATCAGCGAAATCACGGTTAATCACAGTTAATCAGCGATGAAAACGATACTGAAACTCAAGCTCAACACCGACCCGCGGTGGGTGGACATTGCCAGCAAGAACATCGAGGATATTCTGGTGGACCACGCCTGGTGCGAGCAGAAAGCGGCCAGCACCGGCATCAGCATGATCATCCATTACCCCGAGAAAATGCGGCTGGTGGACGAGCTGACGCTGCTGGTGGCCGAGGAGTGGAGCCACTTCGAGCGCGTGCTCGACGAGCTGCGCAAGCGCGGCTTCGCACTGGGCCGCCCGCGGCGCGACGAGTACGTGGTGCAGCTGCTGGCCCACGTGCGCAAAGGCGGGGCCCGCGAGCGCCAGCTCCTGGACCAGCTCCTGGTGTCGGCCCTCATCGAAGCCCGCAGCTGCGAGCGGTTCAAGCTGCTCTGGAAACACATTCCCGACCCGGAATTAAGCCAGTTCTACTACGAATTGATGGTGTCGGAAGCCGGCCATTTCGTGAGCTACGTCGATTTAGCCAAAGAATATTGCGCCGACTACGACGTGGACGCCCGCTTGCAGGAGCTGCTAAAAATCGAAGGCGACATCGTGACCAATTTACCGGTGCGCGACGACCGAATGCACTAAAATTAGTGGCGGTGGTCTAAAACGAGGTGGTCCGGCGAATTGCCCGCAGGGCTTCGTCGGGCCACTCTGACGAAAGAACAGTGGCTCCGGGGTATTGTCAGAGTGGCCCGACGACAAAAAAAGTCGCCGGACCACCCCGTAGTAGACCACCGCCAAATTAGTTATGGGTTATGAGTTGACGTTCTACAAACTCATAACTCAAAACTCATAACTCAAAATGGTGCCGCTTACCTCGCCGAAGCCAATGCGCACGCCGTCTTTCTCAGCGTAAGCCCGCAGGGTCACCGTGTCGCCGTCGAGCAGGAAGGCGCGGGTGCTGCCGTCGGCCAGGGGCACGGGCTGGGTGCCGCGCCAGGCCAGCTCCAGCAGCGAGCCGAAGGTGTCGGGCGTGGGGCCCGAGATGGTGCCCGAGGCGCAGAGGTCGCCCACTTCGAGGTTGCAGCCGTTGGAGGTGTGGTGGGCCAGCTGCTGGGCCATGCTCCAGTACAGGCCCTGATAATTGGGAGTGGCCAGCACGGTTTCGGGGCCCCCGGCGGGCGCGAGGGCGGCTTCGAGCTGGATGGCGAAGTGGTGGTCGCCGCTGGCTTGCAGGTAGGGCAGGGGCGCGGGCTCCTGCGCCGGGCCGGCGGTGCGGAAAGGCTCCAGCGCGTCGAGCGTCACGACCCAGGGCGACAGGCTGCTGGCGAAGCTCTTGCCCAGAAAGGGCCCCAGTGGCACGTATTCCCAGCTTTGCAGGTCGCGGGCGCTCCAGTCGTTGAACAGGCACAGACCAAAGATGTGCTCCTCGGCCTGCTCAATCGGCACTGGGGTGCCCAGGGTCGTGCCGGTGCCCACCACGAAGGCCATTTCCAGCTCAAAATCGAGCTGCTGGCTGGGGCCGAAAGTGGGCGCGTCCGCGCCTGGGGCCAGCTGCTGGCCTTGGGGCCGCCGGATGGGCGTGCCGCTGGCCACGATGCTGCTGGCGCGGCCGTGGTAAGCCACCGGCAGGTGCCGCCAGTTGGGCAGCAAGGCGTTTTCGGGGCCCCGGAACATAGTGCCCACGTTGGCGGCGTGGGCCAGGCTGCTGTAGAAATCGGTGTAGTTAGCGGGTTTCACGGGGCGCAGCAGGCGCACGTCGCGCTGGCGGAGCAGGGCGGCCCGGGCGGCTTCGGGGTGGTCGCGCAGGTCGGCGTTGTCGTGGCGCAGCAGCTCGCTCACGCGCTGGCGCACGGCCCGCCAGGCCGGCCGGCCCAGCCGCAAAAAGCCGTTCAGCGAGCGGCGGCGGAACACCCGCGGCTGGGCGTTGCCCAGCTCGGTGAGGTCGTCGAAAAAGCCGAACTGGCTCAGCACGTACAAATCCAGCACGTAGTCGCCGATGGCCACGGCCAGGCGGGGGCCCCGCTCGTCGGTTTCGAACACGCCGAACGGCAGGTTCTGGATGGGGAAATCGTGCTGGAACGGAATATCAATCCAGGCACGCAGGCCGGGGGCGTTCAGGGCGTTGGCGGACATGCAACAGGGGTAAGGCCGTACAAACGAATACCCCGGGGCCGGGTTTCAGCGGCGGCACGGACGGTGCGACAACTGAAACCCGGCCCCGGGGCAAGGCGCTTTTAAAAAGACAGTTACTTGGCTTCTACGGCCGTGATTTCGGGCACCGCTTTGCGCACGGTGTCTTCGAGGCCGGCGCGGGTCATCGGCGACATGGGGCAGGCCCCGCAGGCCCCTTCCCATTCGAGCTGGAGCACGCCGTCGGCGGTGATGTTGGCCACGCGCACGTTGCCGCCGTCGGTGGCCAGGTAAGGGCGCAGGTCGTCCAGAGCGGCTTCGATGCGGGGCAGCAGGGGGTGGTCGGGGGTCATTTCTTCTTGGTTATGAATTGTAAATTATGAATTATGAATCGTAAATCATGAACAGTAACGGCATCCGGCGACGGGCGCTTCAATTCATAACTCATAATTTTTAATTCATAATTAATTAGCTAGCGCTGCATTTCCACCACGGTGGTTTTGGGCGCGATGTTGTTGCGGATGCTCACCTGGCGGGCCACGGCTTCGGCTAAGTTAGCAAAGGCCTGGCCGACGGCCGATGCGGGGTCGAGCACGGCGGGGCGGCCCTGGTCGCCGTCTTCGCGGATGCTTTGCACCAGCGGCAGCTGCCCCAGCAGGGGCACGTCGTGCAGTTGGGCCAGGCGCTGGCCGCCGTTCTCCCCAAAGATATAGTATTTGCTCTCGGGCAGCTCGGCCGGCGTGAACCAGGCCATGTTTTCGACGATGCCCAGCACGGGCACGTTGATTTGGGGCTGGCGGAACATCTGGAGGCCCTTCTGGGCGTCGGCCAGGGCCACGCGCTGCGGCGTGGTCACAATCACGGCCCCGGTCACGGGCACCGACTGCACCAGCGTGAGGTGAATGTCGGAGGTGCCGGGCGGCAGGTCGAGCAGCAGGTAATCCAGCTCGCCCCACTCCACTTCGGTGATGAACTGCTTGAGGGCCGACGAGGCCATGGGGCCCCGCCACACGATGGCGCTTTCGGCCGGGGCCAGGAAGCCGATGCTCATCAGCTTCACGCCGTAGCGCTCGATGGGCTGGATGAGGTTCTTGCCGTTGGGGCCCTGGAACACGTGCGGCTTGGCGTCTTCCACCCCGAACATCAGCGGCATGCTGGGGCCCGAAATGTCGGCGTCAATCAGCCCCACCTTGGCCCCGGAGGCGGCCAGCGCCACCGCCAGGTTGGCCGTGACGGTGCTTTTGCCCACGCCGCCTTTTCCCGAGGCAATGGCGATGATGTTTTTCACGCCGGGCAGCAGCTCGTTGTTGTTGCGCAGCGTGGTCACGCGCGAGGTCATGGTAATCACCACGTTGGCGTCCTTGTCCACCATCGTGTGGATGGCCCGCTCGCAGGCGTCGTGGATGAGCTGCTTGAGGGGGCAGGCGGGCGTGGTGAGCACCACCGTGAAGGCCACGGTGAGGCCGTCAATGCGCACGTCCTCAATCATTTTGAGGGTTACCAGGTCCTGGCCCAGGTCGGGCTCCTCCACGTAGCTCAGGGCCTTAAAAACGGCTTCTTCGGTTATCGGCATCTTGGGTGCGGCACCCGTTGGGGGCGCTGTGCAAAGATAACCCGTGGGCGGGGCCACGGGTTCGGCCCCGCCGGTTATTAGCTGCTGGGCATCACCGGCACCTCGACTTGCGAGGCCAGCACGCCGGCCGGCACTTCCAGGGCCCCGGTGTGGAAGTTGATGAGGCCGTTGCGCTCGTCCTCGATGTTGGTGGCCTGGGTGTACACGTCGCCGGCGATGGAGCGCTGGCGCAGCTCGTGCTTGAAGGCGCGGATGCTGTTGGTGCGGGCCTCGGCGTCCTGGGGCCCCCCGTAGTCGGAGAAGCCGAAGCCGCCCCACTCGCTCACAATCAGCGGCTTCTGGCAGCGGTAGAAGAACGGGTCGCCCACCACGAGCGGGAAGGCGGCGGTGCCCTCCAGTTCGCCGTGCACGAGGCGGTCGAGCAGCTCCTGCCAGCGGCCCAGGTCGGGGGTGTAGAGGTGGGCCGTGAGCAGGTCCGATTTCAGGCGGCCCCGGTCGGAGATGTGGTGCCAGCCGTCGTTGTCCACCACCAAAAACTGGGGGTGGTTGATTCGCATGTAGTGGTACATCTCCACGATGTAGGCCCGGGTTTCGGGGTTCGTGGCAATGTCCTGGCAGCCCCAGTCCTCGTTGTAGAGGCTCCAGATGACCACCGAGGGGTGCGATTGCATCAGGGCCAGCATGCGCAGCAGCTCGAAGCGGTGGTTCTGGCGGCTGCGGGGCGTGGAGCTGTGCGGGCTGGGCACCTCCACCCACAGCAGCAGGCCCAGCTCGTCGGCCAGGGCGTAGAGGCGCGGGTCGATGCCGGCGATGTGCACCCGCACCAGGTTGCAGCCCAGCGCCTGCATGGCGTAGAAGTGGCGGCGGATTTCCTCGTAGGTAGCGGTGCCGGGCTGGTAGAGGATGCCGTCGAGGTACACCGGCGCGTTGTTGAGGTACACGCGGCTGCCGCGGCTCTCGATTTTGCGCAGGCCGAAATCGGTCTCAATCTGGGCCGCGTAGCCGTTCTGGTCGATGAGCTGGGCCACGAGGCGGTAGAGGTGCGGGGCCCCGGGCTGCCATAAGCGGGCCCCGGGCAGTTCCACCACCACGCGCTGCTCGCGCTGCCCGGCGGCGAGCCGCAGCGGAAAGTCGGCGGTGGCCAGCGGGCCGGGCGCTTCGTCGGCATTGCCGAACACTTGGAGGCGCAGCGTGTAGGGCCCCGGGTCCTGGATGCGGGTGCTGAGGTTGAAGCGCACCAGCCGGTCCTCGATGATGCTGTCCACGCCCACGCGCGAGCGCAGGCGGTTGCGCTCCACCATCTCCACCCACACGCTGCGCACGGCCCCGGTCTGGGTCTGGTACCAGATGCCGCCGCGCTTGTACACGTGCGACTCCTGCTTGCCGCGCGGCGTTTCGGCGTCCATCGTGTCGGCGATGCGCACCGTGAGGCGGTTGACGGGCTGGAGCAGGCCGGGCCGCAGCTCGAACGAGAACGAGGTGTACTCGCCGTAGTGCACGTCCTCGCCCTCGATGGTGCGCAGCAGGTGGCCGTTCAGCCACACCCGGGTTTCGTAGCCGCAGGCCCCGAACGTGAGCTGGAACAGCGAGTGCTTGTCGTCGGCGTCGCGGGCGGGCAGGTCGAACTCGCGCTCGTACCAGGCCACCACCTGGTCGTGCCACGCGGCGGGCTGGTTCTGGTCCTTGGCGGCGGCCATGTGCTCTTCCACCGAGCCGGGCCAGCTGGCGGTGCGCTCGTAGGTGTGGCCCAGGCACCAGTCGTCGTTTAGGCCAACGTCCTGGTAGTCAACCGTAAAATTCCATACGCCGTCGAGCAGCAGGTAGTTGTTGTCGCGCACCACCGAGCGGGGCAGGGGGTTGGCCAGGTGCGGGTCGTGGTTGAGGGCAGAGAAGCCGTAGTTGGGGGCAGGGGGCAGCATGTGGCGGGGGTAAGGTCATCGATAGAGTTGCAAGGTCAGCATAACCGGCGAAATGCCCGCCCGGATGACGAAATTCCAACTTTTACGCCCCGCCGGGGCCCTAATACAGCTTTACACCGCCGATGGTGTTCAGCTCCGTCCACTTCACGACCGGGTTTTTGCGCAGCTCGGCCCGCCAAAACTTCTCCTGGCCCGCCGGTACTTTTAGCTGCACGTTCCGGTAGTCGCCCGTACCAGCCGTTAGCCGCAGCTGGGGCACGGTGGCCAGCCAATCCTGCTGGCTGGCCAGGTCCATGCTAAAGAAGGTACTGGCTTCGCGCAAAGACCCATCCACTGCGCTCAAATAAGTGTAGGGCGTGAACCCGCGCTGGTTGAAGTAGGGCTTGGCCCGCACCACCCGTTGCACGTAGGCCAGGCTGTCCTTTGGCAGGGCCGATACGTAGTCAAACCCATTCATCTGGTTGATGACAAATTGCTGCGCGTTGGCGAGCTGAAAAACCTGCTCAATGGGCACGCCCACCTTGATGCCCACCAGCAAATCGCCGGCCACGAACGGGTAGGCATCTTCCGGCTCTGCCGGGTCGGGGGTGGCTTTCTGGCAGCCGCCAAAGGCCAGCAAAAGCAGCAGAAGCCAGGCGCAGGTAACGTTTTTCATGTTTGACGGGGAAGACGTTCGACGGGGAAGGCGGGAAAACCACCGCCCCGAACCGAAGAGCCCGGCGGGGCCCCAACGGTTGCACGGGCCCCGTAGCGCGGTTAGGTTTTCTGCTTCTTCTTTTTAGCGGCCGGAAACAGCACGTTGTTCAAAATCAGGCGGTAGCCGGGCGAGTTGGGGTGCAGGGCCAGGTCGGTGGGCTCTTCGCCCACCAGGTGCTGGTAGTCCTCGGGGTCGTGGCCGCCGTAGAACGTCCAGGTGCCCTTGCCCAGGGTGCCGTGCAGGTAGCGGGCCTCGCCGGTCTGCTTGGTGTCGCCCATTATCACCACGTCGGGCTTGATGAGGCTCTTGCGGAAGGCCGTGGTCTGGCCCATGAAGCCCTTGATGACCTTCTCGTAGTCCTGGGTGAGCATGGTGGGCACGGGGTCGTACTTGGCCGAGAAGGTGAAGAGCTGAAAGTAGTCGTTCTGCTCGCCCAGGCCCCGCTCGTAGGGCTGCATGTCGATGTTGGAGTACTCGTACTGGTAGGGGTCGCGCACGAGCTGGAAGTTCTGGAAGGCCAGGCAGCGGTTGAAGTTGAGCTTGCTCTGGGCGTTGGGGTCGGCGGGGTCGCCGTCGTACATGCTCTCCACCATGTCCACGCCCAGGCCGGCCAGGGCAATGTCGTAGCTGTCGGTGGCCGAGCACATGGCGAACAAAAAGCCGCCCCCGGCAATAAATTCCTGCATCTTCACGGCCACCGTGGCTTTCATCTGGCTCACTTTAGTGAAGCCGTTGCGCTTGGCGGCGGCCTCGGCGTCGCGCACCTGCTGCTGGTACCAGGGGTAGTTGCGGTATGTGGCGTAAAACTTGCCGTACTCGCCGGTGAAGTCCTCGTGGTGCAGGTGCAGCCAGTCGTACTTGGGCAGCACGCCGCTCAATATTTCGTCGTCGTAAATCTTGTCGTAAGGAATTTCGGCGTACTCCAGCACCAGCGTCACGGCGTCGTCCCAGGGCTGCTTGCCCTTGGGCGTGTACACCGCAATTTTGGGTACCTTCTCCAGCTTCATCACGTCCATGTTGGCGTTGGCATCGGCGATTTCGGCCAAAATGCCGCCGTACTGCGCCTCGCTGATGACCGAGTAGCTCACGCCGCGGGCGGCCAGCTCGGTTTCGGCCCCCGGCGTCACGTCGAAGGCAAACGAGCCGCCGCGGTAGTTCAGCAGCCAGTCCACGGGCACTTCGCGCTGCAACAGCCAGAAGGCCACCCCGTAGGCTTTAAGGGCTTCCTTCTGGGTATTATCCATTGGAATAAGGACGTGGTTGGCGCGGGCCGCCAGGGGCCCTAGTAAGCCGGCCACGGCCAGCAGCAGCGAAAGGGCAAGGCGCTTGAATAGCATAGGTTTTTCGGGGGATGGAAGCCTTAGTTACGAAACACTTAGATTATAACGTCATGCTCATCTGGCGTCCGCGCAGCCGAAGCATCTCTACCGCGGCAGTAATCAGGGTTAGTCAGCGGGAGAGATGCTTCGGCTGCGCTCAGCATGACGGTCTAGTACGATGTTGTAAGCAGTGTCAAAAGACGTTGCCGCAACGAGGCGTCCGCCGCGGTGGTTCAAGTTAGGCGCGGGCCGCCGAACTTTGGCGCGGCCCGGGCCCCCGCCGGGGCCCCGCCGCCCAAACCCGCCGCCGCCATGAACCTGCTCGAAAACATCCGCGAAGCCTTCCGCTCCATCCGCAGCAACCTGCTGCGCACCGTGCTCACGGCCCTCATCGTCAGCATCGGGCTGTTTGCCCTGGTGGGCATCCTCACCAGCATCGACGCCATGAAGAACTCGCTGAACGAGACCTTCGCCAGCCTGGGCAGCAACTCGTTCGAGATTTCGGCCAAGGGCTACACCAACCGCTTCCGGCGCGGCGGCGTGCAGGGCAAGCAGTACCCGGCCCTCACGCTGCTCCAGGCCCGCCAGTACAAGGCCCTGATGGGCGGCGAGGCCGAGGTGGGCGTGTCGGCGGCCATCACGGGGGCCGCCGAAATCAAGGCCCGGGGCGTGAAAACCAACCCCAACATGCAGGTGGTGGCCGGCGACGAAAACTACCTGCGCATCCAGGGCTACAACCTGGCCCAGGGCCGCAGCTTCTCGCAGGGCGAGCTGACGCGCGGGGCCAACGTGGTCATCGTGGGCGACGAAATCCGCTCGAAGCTGTTCCCGCGCCAAACCCCGGTGGGGCAGTACGTCACGGCCCTGGGCCGGCGCTTCCAGATTGTGGGCCTGCTGGCCCCCAGCGGCTCCTCGATGGGCGGGGGCGGGGCCGACCGCCTGGCCCTGCTGCCGCTCGAAACCGGCAACCAGCTGCCCCGCTCCGGGGCCCTCACCTACGCCCTGAAAACCGCCAGCCCCCGCCCCGCCCTGCTGCCCTACCTGCTCGACCAGGCCACCGGCACCATGCGCAACGTGCGCCACGACCGCCTGGGCCAGCCCGACTCGTTCGAAATCGAAAGCAGCGACTCGCTCTCCAACAAGCTCGACGACTTGTCGGGCAAAATGCGCGTCGGGGGCGGCATCATCGCCTTCATCACCCTGCTCGGGGCCAGCATTGCCTTGATGAACATCATGCTGGTGTCCGTCACGGAGCGCACCCGCGAAATCGGCGTCCGTAAGGCCCTGGGGGCCACGGCGGTGCAAATCCGGCAGCAGTTTCTCATCGAGGCCATCGTGATTTGCGTGCTCGGCGGGGCCCTGGGCATCTTGCTGGGCGTGCTCGGCGGCAACGGCGTGGCCGCGCTCATCGGCAGCGGCTCGTTCTACGTGCCCTGGTTCTGGATGCTGGTGGGCCTGGCCATCTGCGTCAGCGTGGGCCTGCTCTCGGGCTCGTACCCAGCCGGCAAAGCGGCGGCCCTGGACCCCATCGAAAGCCTGCGCTACGAATAAGACCGCTGATTTGATGGATTTCCAGCGGATGAAACGGATTTTTTGGGGTTCCGCCCGGTCGGTTTGCGGGTTTGGGATTTTCGTGGGATTGGTACTGGCTAGGGCCCCGGCGCGGGCCCAGTCCGCGCCAGGTGGCCGGGCGCAGGTGTACAGTGTTACCGAGGCAAGTTTCACTGTGCCGCAGGTGAAGCTGGCGGACGCCGCTGTGGCCCGGCGCATCAACCGCGTACTGCTTCGGCACTTGGTGGAAGAAACGGTGGACTCTACTGCCAGTGCCCACCGGCAATTGCGCCAAGCCGCGCTGGCGTGCTGCTACGACCAGGAAAACCACCAGTGGATGGCCAGCGGCATGGGCTATTCTGGTACCAGTTATAAAGTGCTGCTGAACCAGGGCTACCTGTTGTCGTTTGAGTTTCATAAGGACTATAACGGCCTCGAATGGCCCGCCCAAGACTGGCACCTCACCTTCGACCTGCGCACCGGCCGCGTCCTGACGTTGGCCGATGTGGTAGCCGACCCGCCTGCCCAACTGGACCGCCGGCTGGGCTGGGCCGTGGACCGCCGCCTGAAAGACGAGTTGGCCAAAGTAGCCGAGACCTACGGCGACTCGTCCATAGTTGCGCACGTGGCTGACCTGTACGGTCTGTCCGATTGGATTACCCCCACTACTCCTGTTGCGCCTGGAGACACGGCGGCTGATGAATCCGGAACTCGCTTTAAACTGCTCGATTTTGCGCTGCGACCCCATGCGCTGCTGCTTTTCCATGCAGTGGATATGGGACGCTTCGACTTTCCCTTTTTGCCTGACCCTACTTACACTTTTCCCTACGCCCGCCTGCGCCCCCGGGGCTTGCTGGTGCCCCTAGCCAAAGCCGCAGCGTTAACCAAAAGCAAATAGACGCGCCGCGCTTTTATACATTTGCAAAACTTCTCATTTGTGCAAATTTTCATGCTGGCCCCCGTCAACTTGCGTTTCGCCGAACTCATCCAAGAAATTGGCCTGACCAAGAACGCCTTTGCGCAGTCGCTGGGGAAAACGGCCAGCGTAGTGCAACACCTTATCGATGGCCGTAATAAGCCGGGCTACGACTTGCTCTGCAAGGTTTTTGAGGTTTACCCAAATGTGTCGAAGGATTGGCTGATGGAAGGCCAGGGCCCCATGCTGCGCACCGGGGTTCCCAAGGCCGCCCCATTCCTGGCCGCCCCAGTAACCGCTGCGCCCGCCGTGGCTTTGAAAAGAGCGCCGTCGGACACGCCGCTCTTTGGCGCTACCGCCACCGAACCCGCGCCGGCCGCGCCCGTGGCCAGCGTTCCGCCGCCGGCTCCCGCAGCCCCGGCCGCTCCGCTCGCGTTGCCCGCCGCCGCGCCCGCCGCCGACGGGGCCATCGGGGCGGCGCTGCAAACCCAGCACCTGCTGCACCAGCTGGCCCTGGCCGAGCTGCGCAACCAGCACCTGCTGGAACAGCAGCTGCTGCTGCGCCAGATGCTGGAACTGGCGCGGGGGCGGTAGGGGCCCGGCGTTGTTTAGTCCGGGTTGTTTGGTGACGGAACCATTACTCCTGGTTCGGTAAGAAGGGTTTTGCGGTGGGGTGAATGTGGATGATGTCCACCCGCTCGGTATTGATAATTTCGTACATCAAGCGGTACCGTCCGTCCAGCAATTCGCGCACCGCAGCGTTGCCGTATTCGGGTACGACGCGGCCCAGGCGCGGAAATTCTGCCAGGGTGTCCGTGCGTTCAATCAACCGCTCAATCAATTGCTCCGCGTAGCGAGCCGAAAATTGCAGCGCATAGTCCCGTACTTCGGCCAGGTCGGCCAGCGCCGCGTTGGTCCATCTTATTTGGACCATGTTTTCACCAGCTGCTTTACTTCTTCCTGGGAGTAGGTTTGGTTGTTGCGGCTCTGCTCCCGGCCCTTTTCGATTCTCTGAATCAGTAATAAACGGTCAATTAGCTCGTCCAACTCAAAGTGGTCGGGTAATTGGTCGGCGGCGGCTAGCAGGGTTTCTTTGCTCATGATGTCCAAAAAAGCAGGCTACGGGCACCGGGGCTGGAAACGAAACCAGCCCGCAGCCTGTACCAAAGATAGCACGGGCGGCTTTACAAAGCCCGGGGCGGCCGCGTATCTTTGCCGTCCCCCAACCCTAGCCTTGCCGCCTTATGAAATTCATCGTCTCGTCTTCCGCGCTGCTCAAGCAGCTCCAGAGCATCAACGGCGTGGTGACCAACAACCCCGTGGTGCCCATCCTGGAGAATTTCCTCTTCGAGATTGAGGCCGGCAAGCTGACGATTACGGCTTCCGACCTGGAAACCAGCATGATCACCGAGCTGCCCGTGGAGGCCCGCGACGCCGGCCGCATCGCCGCGCCCGCCCGCATCCTGCTCGACACCCTCAAGAACCTGCCCGACCAGCCCGTCACCTTCACCATCGACGAGGAAACGTACACCATTGAAATTGGCTCGGCCAACGGGCGCTACAAGCTGGCCGGCGAAAACGCCGCCGACTTCCCCCGCGTGCCGGTGGTGAAGGGCTCGGCCCCGGTCGAAATCCCGTCGTCGTCGCTGGCCCGGGCCATCAACAAAACCATCTTCGCGGTGAGCACCGACGAGCTGCGCCCGGCCATGACCGGCATCCTGGTGCAACTGGCCGACGCGCAAATCACCTTCGTGGCCACCGACGGCCACCGCCTGCTGCGCTACCGCCGCCAGGACGTGGGGGCCGGCCAAACCGCCAACCTCATCATCCCGCGCAAGGCCTTCAACCTGCTCAAGGGCGTGCTGCCTTCGGAGGCGGCCCCGGTGCGCATCGAGTTCAACCAGAGCAACGCCTTTTTCTCGTTCAACCAGATGCGCCTCGTGTGCCGCCTGATCGACGAGCGCTACCCCGACTACGAAAACGTAATTCCGGTGAGCAACCCCAACAAGCTCACCATCAACCGCCAGGAGCTGCTGAACTCGGTGCGCCGCATCAGCATCTACTCCAACAAAACCACCCACCAGGTGCGCCTGCGCCTGGCCGGCTCCGAGCTGGCCGTCTCGGCCGAAGACCTCGACTTCAGCAACGAGGCCAACGAGCGCCTGGCCTGCCAGTACGACGGCGAGGACATGGAAATCGGCTTCAACGCCCGCTTCCTGCTCGAAATGCTTGCCAACATCGACTCCGAGGAAATTACCCTGGAGCTGAGCACCCCCAACCGCGCCGGCCTGCTGATGCCCGCCGCCGCCGACGACAGCGAAAGCATCCTGATGCTGGTGATGCCGGTGATGCTCAACAACTACGTCTAATTTTTTTGTTCACTGATTGCGCTTACCAATTAGGCCCTCGTGCTGAACGCAGTGAAGCATCTCTCCCACGCAAGTAATTCATTACTGCCGCAGGAGAGATGCTTCACTGCGTTCAGCACGAGGGCCTCTTTATATTTTGAACCATGAAAAAATCCGAAATCCGCTTTAGCATTGCCCTCGACGACAAGAAGGTGCCCGAGGCCATCAGCTGGTCGGCCACCGACGCGGGGCCCGACATCCACTTTGCCAAGGCCATCAATATTGCGGTGTGGGACCGCGAGCAGGTGGGTACGATGAAAATCGACCTCTGGACCAAGGACATGCCCACCGACGAGATGAAGCGCTTCTGCGTGGACAACATGGGCTCAATGGCCGAAAATATCGTCTCGGCCACCAACGACGTGGAAATGGCCAAGAAAATCCGGGCCCTTTGCAAGGAGCTGTCCGAGTACCTCGACCAGCAGGAGCAGGGCCTGAGCTAGGGCCCCGTTGCAATAAGACGACAAAAAGCCCCGCTGGCAATACGCGAGCGGGGCTTTTCTGCCGTTAAAGCAGGTTTAATTTGAGTTAGCAAACCGAGAAAAGGCTAACAGCTTAAAGAAGCTAGCGGGCGTTGCGGCCCAGGTTGCCGGCGGGGCGGGTGGTGGCTTTGGGGTTGGCCGGGCCGATGGTGGCGTTGTTGGCGCGGGCCGGGGCAGGGTTTTGCACCGATTTGATGAAAGCCTGGGTGGTGGCCTGGCTGGCGGTGCTGGCGTAGTCGCGGTCGGCCTTGTTGTAGCGGTTGCGGGCGTCGAAGTAGTTCGAGTACTGTTCGGTGCTGAGCACGGCTTGCAGCTCCTGGTCGCGCTCGTGGTAGATGCCGGTGCGCTGCTGGTCGAGGACCGGCGCGTTTTTGGCGTTGGTGCGCTCGGCGGCTTCTAGCTTGGTGGTTTTGTCGGCGTTGATGGCCCGCAGGCGGGCGGCCTGGTAGCCGTTGAGGCGCAGGTCGCGCACCATGACGTCGCTCAGGTGCCCGGCGCGGTCGGCGGCGGGGTTGGGGCGGGGGCTGGGCGGAGTTTGGGCCGGCGCGGCCCCCGGGGACGCGGCCTGCTGCTGGGCCCGGGCGGCGGGACCGGCGGCCAGGGCGAGGGCCAGCGCGGCGAGGGAAAGGCGGTTAGTCATCGTGGAAAGGAATACGTGGGACCACTGCATGCGCAAGGACCGGGCCATGCCCGCCCGTTCCCCGGTTTCTTTCTAACGACGAAAACGGCCCGCTGGTTGGGCTAAAACGTATTTTGCCACATCATCGACTCCACGGGCCGGTCGCTGCGGCGGTTGTACTTGGCGCTGGGCTTGCGGTTGTAGAAGGTGGCCACGTCGCCCTGCACGGCGAAGTAGATGAGCTGCCCAATGGGCATGCCCGGGTACACGCGCACGGGCACCGACACGCTGATTTCCAGCGTCCAGTGGTTGCAAAAGCCCACGTCGCCCTTGCCGGCCGTGGCGTGAATGTCGATGCCCAGGCGGCCCACGCTGCTCTTGCCTTCGAGGAAGGGCACGGTGGCGTGGGTTTCGGTGTATTCGGCCGTCACGCCCAAATACAGCTGGCCCGGTTGGAGCACGTAGCCTTCGGCGGCGTCCAGCTCGAAGGTGTCGATTTCGTTGTGGCGGCGGGCGTCCAGCACCGCGTCGCGGTAAGTGGCCAGGTAGCGGCCCAAGTGCACGTCGTAGGAGTTGGTGCCGAGGCAGCCGGGGTCGTAGGGTTCGATGACGATGGTGCCCTTTCCGATTTCGGCGAGGATTTGCTGGTCGGTCAGAATCAAAATGAAAGCGGTTGGTTGGTAAGCGGTAAGGGCTGGTTATTCCTGGTTATTCGTAGTCGGGCCGGGGCGGCGGGGGGCCGGGGGCTTCTTCCTCGTCGTCGTCGGCGTAGCGGTCGTCGCGCAGGGGCTTGGGGCGGGCGTCGCGCAGGCGGCTGAGCAGGCTGCGCGGCGCGGGCCGGGCCGGGGCGTCGGGCTCCGGGTCGGCCTCGGGCGTCAAGTAGTCGATGCGGCGCTGGAGGCCGGGCAGCACGTTGAGCACCAGGTGCAGCAGCAGCAGGAAGCTGCTGAGGCTGAGCAGGAACGTGAGGTAGTCGAGCCAGTTGTGGCGCGGGGCCGGGCCGGCGGGCTCGGGCGTGGCCACGGCGGTGTCGTCGCCGGCCGGGGCGGGCGCGGCGGCCGGCTCGGTCGGGGTGGCGGCGCTGGCGTCGTCGTTGGTGGTGAGGGGGGCGGCCACGGGGGCCTCGGCGTCGGCGGGCACGGCGGCGGCATCGGCCGGGGCCCCGGCGGCGTTGAATTGGGCGCTGGCCTGCTTGATGAGGCGCTCCTCGGCCCGCACCAGGGCCACCCGCTCGTCGCGCGGCAGGCCGTGGATGAAGAACTCGAAGTTGCGGTCGCGCAGGATGCCGTTGAGCTGCTTGTCGAACTCGGCCAGCGACACGGGCCCCGTGCCGAAGCGGCCCTTGTAGCGCTCGGCGCTGGCGTTGTAGTTCAGAAACAGCTTTTTGAGGGCAGCGTTGGCGCCGAACTGGTCGAACTGCCGGCGGGCGGCGGCGGTGCGCAGCGTGACGGGGAACTTGCCGCGGGTGAACGACTTGTCGTACACCGTCTCGAAAGTGCGGAAGTTCAGCTCGTCCACCGTCTTGTCGAACAGCGCTTTGTTGGCCTGGGCCGGGGTTTGGGCCGGGGCCAGCCGGGCCAGCAGCAGCAGCAGCGCGAGGAGTTTTAGTTTCAGCATAAAAAAACGGCGCGCGAAGTGGCGCGGAGTTTAAAATTAAGTTTCGCGAAGAGCGGGGATGCGGCCACAAACTTCGCGAAACTTAATTTTAAACGCTGCGTTACTTGGCGCGGTGGGCTTCGACCAACGACTCGCGGCAGGCATGGAAGTACATTTCCACCAACTCGTCGGAAATGGCGGTGGAAACGAACAGGGCCTCGAACTGTGAGGGGGCCAGGTAGATGCCGCGGGCCAGCATGGCGTGGAAGTAGCGGCCGAAGGCGGGCAAATCGCAGCGCTTGGCGTCTTCGAGGTGGTTTACGGGCCCGGACGTGAAGAACAGGCTGAACATCGAACCCACCTGGTTCACGGTATAATTGAGGCCCAGCTCCTGGGCAATTTGGCGGGTGCCGTCGGCCAGGCGGGTGGTGGTGGCGTTCAGCTGGGCGTAGAGGGCCGGGTTGTTTTGCAAGTGGCGCAGCTGGGCCAGGCCGGCGGCAGTGGCCAGCGGGTTGCCCGAGAGCGTGCCGGCCTGATAGACCTTGCCCACCGGGGCCACCTGGTTCATGATGTCGGCGCGGCCGCCGTAGGCCCCCACGGGCAGGCCCCCGCCGATGATTTTGCCCAGCGTGGTCATGTCCGGCGCGATGCCGAACAGCTCCTGGGCCCCGCCGGGCGCGAGGCGAAAGCCGGTCATCACCTCGTCAAAAATCAGCACGATGCCCTGGGCGGTGCAGAGGGCCCGTAGCCCCTGCAAAAAGCCCTGCTGCGGGGCCACCAGGCCCATGTTGCCCACCACGGGCTCCAGAATGATGGCCGCGATTTGGCCGGGGTTGGCGGCCACGGCGGCGGCCACGGCGGGCAGGTCGTTGTAGGGCACCGTCAGCGTGTCCTGGGCCACGCCGTGGGTCACGCCGGCCGAATCGGGGGTGCCCAGGGTGAGGGCCCCCGAGCCCGCCGCGATGAGGAAGGCGTCGGCGTGGCCGTGGTAGCAGCCCTCGAACTTGAGGATTTTGGCCCGCCCCGTGTAGCCCCGCGCCACCCGGATGGCCGCCATGCAGGCCTCGGTGCCAGAGTTCACGAGGCGCACCTTCTCCACGCTGGGCACCATCTCGATGATGAGTTCGGCCAGCTCGCTCTCGCGGCGCGTGGGGGCCCCGAAGCTCAGCGAGTGGGGCAGGGCGGCCCGCACGGCGTCGAGCACCACGGCCGGCGCGTGGCCCAGAATCATGGGGCCCCAAGAATTGATGAAGTCGACGTAGCGGTTGCCGTCCACGTCGGTAAGCCAGGCCCCGGCGGCGCTCTGCATGAACACCGGCGTGCCGCCCACCGAGCGGAAGGCCCGCACCGGCGAGTTTACGCCCCCGGGAATCAGGGCCTGCGCCTGGGTGAAGAGGGTATCGGAAGTGGTTTGGTTAAGCACGGATTTTAGTTAGGAGTTAGAAGTTATGGGTTATGAGTTGGGGTTTACACATATTCGTTGCGGCGTAGGGTGCGGGGCTTGCCCCCGCCCGTCGTTGAACGGAATCGTGGAAACGGGGCGAACGGCGGGCAGGGGCAAGCCGCGCACCCCACGCCGTTACTGCATTTCACCCTTCAATGAGTATAACAAGCCAACGCACGAATTGAAAAGCTCATAACGCATAACCCGCAACTCACAACTCACTTCACCACGCGCACGTCCAGCCCGTCGAGCCGGGTGATGGGCACCACCTGGTTGTCGCGGAAGCCGTTGGGGTAGTCGTAGCCCTGGAACACGGCCCCCGGCGCGGCCCCCTCGGTGGCCAGGGGGGGCTGGAACGCGGGGCCGAACTGGGCCAGCGCGGCCCCAAAAAACAGCAGCAGGTCGTAGCCCTGGCCCGCGTAGGGGCTGGGCGGCAGGTGCTGGTGCTGCAAGTAGAGCTGCCGGAAGCGCCGGTAGCCCGGGGCTCCCTCGTCGATGAACTTGGGCTGCACGAAGTACGTGCCGGGCCCGTTGAGCTGGCCGGGGTCGAGGCGCGGGTTGTCGAGCCAGGCCCCCGAGGCCAGCAGCGGCGGCCGGGCGGCGGCCGGCGCGCTGCGCTGCACGCCCAGGAAGTAGGGGCCCGCCTTGCGGCTGTCGGAGGCCACCACCAGGTGGCCGGCCCCGGCCAAATCGAGGCCCGTGCTGGCGGCGGCGAGGCTCTCGTCCGCGTCGGGGTTGAAGCGGCGGCGGGCGCTAATCTTCCCGCCCAGCGCCTCGAACGTGGCCTGGTAGGTGTCGGCGAAGGCGGTTTCGTCGCGGGCGTCCTCGTGCAGCAGCACGGCCGGCCGGCCGATGCCGAAGGCCGCCGCCGCGAACTGCGCCGCCAGCCGGCCCTGGGTGGCCGCGCTGGGGCTGTTGAGGAAGTGCCAGGGGTTGTCGAGCACCAGGTCGCCGTCCTGCGAGAGCGGGTTCACGCACACAATCTGGTGCTCCTGGGCGTAGCGGCCCAGCAGCCGGGCCCCCGCCTTGTACACCGGCCCAATCAGCAAATCCATGCCGGCCAGCTCGGGCAGGGCCAGCACCTGCTTCAGCTTCAGGGTGTCGGCCCCGGTGTCGTAGGCGAAAAGCTGCACCGGGTGGCCGGCCCGTTGCAGCGAGTCCTGGGCCAGGCGCAGGCCGGCGTAGAGGTCGGTCACGAACTGGTTTTTGCGCAGCTTCTGCCAGCTCGGGTCGTCCAGCTCGAAGGGCAGCAGCACGGCCACGTTGTAGCTGGTTTTGTGGGCCGCGGCGTGGGCCACGGGGCGCGGGGCCAGGGCCCCGGCGTAGCGGGCGCGGTCGAGGTGGAACTTGTCAATCAGCGCGTCGAGCTGGGGCCGGTCGGCCTCGGTGCCGAAGCCGATGGGCGCGGCCAGGCGGTCGGCGTAGGCGCGGGCCAGGGCGGCATCGTCGGGGCTGCGGCGCAGCAGGCGCTGCCAGGTGGCCCGCTCGTTGAGGCGGGGCAGGTAGGCGGCCTTTAGCGCGTCGCGCTCGGCGTCCAGCTTCCCGGCCGGAATGGCCCCAAGCGTTTTCAGGGCCGTGTCGTAGTCGCCCTGCTCCAGCGACACCTGGCCTTGCAGCAGCAGCGCTTCGGGCAGGGCGGGGTAGGCGGGGTACTCGGCCCGCAGCAGGTTGAGGAGCTGCTCGGCGTCGGCCCACTGCCGGAGGCGGGCGTTGGCCACGGCGGCCAGGTAGGCGGCGTCGGCGGCGTGGGCGAAGCGGGCGGCGGGCTGGGCCAGGGGCTCCAGCGCGGCCAGCGCGGCGGCGTACTGGCCCTGGTCGAGCAGGGCTTTGCCGGCGCGGTAGCGGGCATCGGGCGGGGTGGGCTTCGCGCCGGCTTTGCCGACGGGCTTGGCCACGTCGGGCTTGGCCGCTGCTTTCGCCGCCGGCTTCGCCGCGCCGGCCTTGGCCGGGGGCCCCGCGGCCGGCGCTTGGGCCGCGGCGGCCAGCGGCGGCAGGGCCCCCAGCAGCAGGCAAAACAACCGGAACCGGCGGGTAGAAGCAAAGGGCATGAGCGGCGCGGGATGAACAGTGCGGGGTGGGTGGCCCCGCAAAAGTACGCAGGGCCCGGGCCCCCCGGTGGGCCGTGCAGCCCCCGGAAGGCAACGAAGCCCGCGCCCGCGGCTCCGAAGCCCTGCGCCAACCGCCGGGGCCCGGGCCGTACTTTCGCCGGCATGGAACCCACCTTGCCCTTCACCCGCACCCGGGTTACGCTGCTGTTCGTGCTGGCCCTGTCGGTGGGCCTGAGCCTGTTTCTGATTGCCGGGCGGGTGGTGGTCACCCACCAAATCCGGTTCCTGTTCCTGGCCTGGAACCTCTTCCTGGCCGCCATCCCCTACGCGCTGAGTACCCTGCTCGGGCTGGCCCGGGGGCCCCTGCGGGCGCGGCTGCTGCTGCCGGTGGGGGCGGCGTGGCTGCTGTTTTTTCCTAATGCGCCCTACCTCGTCACCGACCTCTTCCACCTCGACGAGCGCCCCGACGCCCCGCTCTGGTTCGACCTGGCCCTCATCCTCTCCTGCGCCTGGAACGGCCTGATGCTGGCCTACGCCTCGCTGGCCGACATGCAAACCCTGGTGCGCCTGCGCCTGGGGCCCCTGGCCGGCTGGGCCTTCGCCACGGTGGCGCTGCTGCTCAGCAGCTTCGGCATCTACCTGGGCCGCTACCTGCGCTACAACTCCTGGGACATCCTGGCCAACCCGCTCACCCTCTTCTACGACATCCTCGACCGGCTGCTGCACCCCTTCGCCTACCCCCGCACCTGGGGCGTAACGGTGGTATTCGGCGCGTTCCTATTGCTAGGTTATGGAACCGTTAGGGTGTTAGGGCGGGCCCAGGCGGAGTAGGAAAGGGGTAGTGCGTCGTAAACCGAAATCCTTTTTATTTATACAGTGGTTTCCACTTGCCTTTTTTGAAAAACACATTTCCGAACTTGGGAGAGTTGAAGACCAAATAAAATCCTCCGTTTCTGCGATATACAGTAGGATTAGTAGTTAGAATATGGTGCGTTGGCTGCTCCATATCCATAACGGGAACTTCAGAGCTATTTGGCTTTACTGTACTGAAACTGCCCCTAAAAACCTTCGTTGTCAAGCTTTCTTCCATTACATAAAAGACTATTGAATTATCAGACCTAATTTAAAATTTGAAGCTTTTGTATTGCCAATCAGCTTGTTTTCCTGGGTACTGATTCCGGTCAATTACATATTGACCGTAAAAATCGTCTTTATCCAAATACGGTTTAGGACCTAAAAAATTAACCATTCCAACAAATAATACTAGGCTAATAATTCCTGCCCAAATACCTAAAAGTATTTTGCCAAAAATAATTTTACCTGATCCAGCCCAAACAAGTACGAGCAGTACTGTCAGTGGTAGTAATATAAATATAAAGAATAAATTAAAGCCAAATCCCATTTCGTGCGATTTTAATTATATAAATTTGGTACTTATCAAGCAGGGGCTTCATATAGTTGCTGGTTGCGCGACGTTTTTAAAAATCAGTAATTTATTAGCAGTTTCCAGCACTGCTGCCGCCTGCGCTTTAGTTACCGTAGGGAAGTCGTCTAAAAAAATCATCCAGCGAAACGCCAGCTTCCAGGTGGTCAAACAGCGACTCTACCGGAACCCTGGTTCCGGTAAATACTGGTTGGCCGCCTAGTATATCTTGGTCAGTGGTTATCAGTATATGAATATTCATAATTAAAAATGAGTAATCTAACAGAGATTTATTATTTATTTTACATTTTGCTCACTGTTATGTGTTTGCAATACTAATTCAAATTAGGAACTAGATGGGTTGGTGTTGGAGCTATTTTTTGATTCTTCTATTTGTATCCGTTCAATAGACTCTAATTTAATCAATGTGTTTATGTTTGAGATAACTAAAAGGTTATCCATCATTGAATGGTATTCATCTTCCCCTTTTTTTAGTTCCGAGGCAGTTATATAAATCATTTTTTCATTCCCAAATTTTATTTGAAAGATTTGAGGATACAATGTGACAAAATGATAATTCCTATTGAGATCCAAAATCCCTGTCTCCTTCCAATCTATCTTAAAATCGACAATTTTTTGTCCCACAATATCAGTCCATTTGGTTTCTTCTGAAACATCCCACTTTTGTTCATAGGTGTTTGTGTTTTCTGTAAAATCAATTAATTTTGAGATTACACCATAGCTGCAAAAGGTGCTTTCCCAATAAATAAAAATAGTTTCTCTATCTGTCTTGAAATATATGGAATGATCAAGTGTGTCGACATCTGGATATTTGGTCTCGTAGCAGGGCCCGGGATTAATGTTGTCTCCCTCTTCGTTCATGAAGTATTTTAATTCTCCATAAATGATTGCACGAATTGTTTGCCCAATAAACATTTGTCGGCACTCGTTCTCATAAGGGATTGTTCCTCTGTTAATATCATTTTTAGATTATTTCAGATGTCCGTAAGTGTTACTGTTGTGTAATGGAGTAGTTTATCAGTGTACAGATTAGTTACTGCAAGTTAGCTAAGAAGAGCAGTCTATCTCAACCGTTCAATCAGGTATCTTCAAATATTGGCTGCCTTGTAGTAAAAATGCATTTATAAACTGTCTATTAAAGAATCTTTTTCCCTAATTCGCCGCCCCTACCTTCGCGGCCGTATGCCCGAACCCATGTCTTGGCCGCGCTTGCTCTCGCAGCGCCGCTTCCCCGACCAGCAACTGCCGCCCACCAGTGCGGCCCCCGTGCGTGGGGCCTTCGTGCAGGACTACGACCGGGTGGTGTTCAGCTCCGCGTTTCGGCGCTTGCAGCGCAAAACCCAGGTGATGCCGCTGCCCGAAACCGACTTTGTGCACACCCGCCTCACGCACTCGCTCGAAACGGCCGTGGTGGGCCGCTCGCTGGGCCGCCTCGCCGCCCGCCACCTGCTCGACGCCGACGACGCCCTGGCCCGGCTGCTGCCCAACCTCGACCAGGACTGCGGCGACATCGTGGCCGCCGCCTGCCTGGCCCACGACATCGGCAACCCGCCCTTCGGCCACTCCGGCGAAGACGCCATCAGCAGCTACTTCGCCAGCGCCGCCGCGGCCCCGCACCTGGCCGGCCTGTCGGATGCTGAAGTGGCCGATTTGCAGCACTTTGAGGGCAACGCGGCCGGTTTTCGCATCCTCACCCACACCTACGCGGCCCACAGCACCGGCACCGCCGGCCTGGGCCTCACCTACGCCACGCTGGGGGCCTTCACGAAGTACCCCAAGCCGAGCGTGGTGCCCACCGGGGCCCGCACGGGCGGCGCGTCGGAGAAGAAATACGGCCACTTCCAGGCCGAAAACGTCCGGTTTCGCCACGTGGCCGACGCGCTGGGCCTGCTGCCCAAAGACGCGGCGGCCGGCTTCTACCACCGCCACCCGCTGGCGTTTCTGGTGGAGGCGGCCGACGACCTCTGCTACCGCATCATCGACTTCGAGGACGGCCTCAAGCTGGGCCTCGTCGCCTCGGAAACCGGCCTGCCGCTGCTCAAAGCCATGCTCGGCGACCCGGCCGGGCGCGTGGGCAGCGTGCGGTGGCACGACTGGCGCGAGGAGCTGGGCTACGTCCGGGCCCGCCTCATCGGCAAGCTGGTGGGGGAGGTGGCCGCGCTGTTTGCCCGCCACGCCCCGGCCATCCTGCGCGGCGGCTACGACCAGCCGCTCATCAAGGAGCTGGGCTGCTACGCTGAGTTGCAGGAAGTGCAGCGCCTGAGCATCGAGCGCCTCTACCGCAGCCGGCCGGTGCTCGAAATCGAGGCCGCCGGCTTCGAGGTGCTCGGGGGCCTGCTGGATGCGTTTCTGTGCGCCACCTTCGACGCCGGGGCCGGCCACCGCGCCCGCAAATTGCTCGACCTCGTGCCCGACCAGTTCCGCGCCGTGGGGCCCCAGGCCGGGGCCTCGGCCTACGAAAAAATCCTGCTCCTCACCGACTACGTGGCCGGCATGACCGACCAGAACGCGCTGAGCCTCTACAAAACCATCAAGGGCATCGAGCTGCCGAAAGGGTTTTAGACGGTTGTTTAAGAGGGGGTGGTCCGGCGACTTTTTCTGTCGTCGGGCCACTCTTTTTGAAAAACGGTGGCTCCGGGCTACCGTCAGAGTGGCCCGACGAAGCCCTTCGGGCAATTCGCCGGACCACCCCGTGTCAGACCACCGCCGGATTTCAATGTGAGATGTTGAGCCGCGAGGGCTAGAGTTGCTGCGGCAATGCGGGCTTGAAAATGAAGGGGTTGTGAAGCCGAACAATTTTGGCTGGCGGGGTAACCCCGGCGTTTGCCTGGCCGTTACGAATGGCCCGTACCCCACCCCAACCTGTTCAATGGCGTCTTCCCAATTCCTCTTTGCCACGGGCATCGAAAACAGCAACCCCACCATCCAAAACGGCACGGTGCGCGTGGACGAGCTGGAAAAATGCGGCCACTACAAGTTCTGGCAGAAAGATTTTGAATTGGTGCAGGAGCTGGGCATCGGGTTTTTGCGCTACGGCCCGCCCATCCACACCACCTGGCTGGGCGTGGGCAAGTACGACTGGTCGTTTGCCGACGTGACGTTCCAGGACCTGCACCGGCGCAACATCGTGCCCATCGTGGACCTGTGCCACTTCGGGGTGCCCGACTGGCTGGGCAACTTCCAGAACCCCGATTTCCCGGCGCTGTTCGCCGAGTACGCGGGGGCCTTTGCCCGGCGTTACCCGTGGGTGCAGCTCTACACGCCGGTGAACGAGATGTACATCTGCGCCGAGTTTTCGGGCCTGTACGGCTGGTGGAACGAGCAGCTGCGCAGCGACCAGGCCTTCGTGACGGCCCTCAAGTACATCGTGAAGGCCAACGTGCTGGCCATGCACGCCATCACGGCGGTGCGGCCCGACGCGCTGTTCATCCAGAGCGAGTCGTCGGAGTACTTCCACGCGTCGAGCCCGGCGGCCATCAAGCCCGCCGAAGTGCTCAACGCCAAGCGCTTCCTCTCGCTCGACCTCAACTACGGCCGGCGCGTGGACTCCGACATGTACGAGTACCTGCTGGACAGCGGGATGACGCGCGACGAGTACCACTTCTTCCTGGAGAACAACCTCAAGCACCAGTGCATCATGGGCAACGACTATTACCAGACCAACGAGCACCGCGTGCGCGAGGACGGCAGCACGGTGGCCTCGGGCGAAATCTTTGGCTACCACGTCATCACCACCCAGTACCACGACCGCTACCGCCTGCCGGTGATGCACACCGAAACCAACCTCTGGCAGGGCCCCCGGGGCGACGAGGCCGTGAACTGGCTCTGGAAGGAGTGGGCCAACGTGATGCGCGTGCGCAACGACGGCGTGCCCATCGTGGGCTTCACCTGGTATTCGCTCACCGACCAGGTGGACTGGGACACGGCCCTGCGCGAAAACAACGGCAACGTGAACCCGCTGGGCCTCTACGACCTGGACCGCAACATCCGCCCCGTGGGCGCGGCCTACAAGAAGCTCATCAGCCAGTGGCAGCAGGTGCTGCCCGCCCAGAGCATGGCCTTGCAGCTGCCCATCATCATGCCCCAGGACAGCGGCCAGGCCCCGGACCTCCAGCAGCAGGCCGCGGCCAAACAAGCCCAGCAAGACCCCGCCACCGCCGCCAGCAACGCCCAGCCCGCAGGGGCCCACTAACCCACCTCACCCCATGCGTTTCCAAGACAAAGTAGTGATTATCACCGGCGGGGCCAGCGGCATCGGCCTGGCCACCGCCAAGCGCCTGGCTTCGGAAGGGGCCCGCATTGTGCTGGCCGACATCAACCAGGACAACCTCGACCAGGCGGTGCCCGAGGTGCAGCAGGCCGGCGCGCCCGACGTGCTGCCCAGCATGTGCAACGTGGCCAAGGAAGACGAGGTAATGGCCACCGTAAAAGCCACGCTCGACAAGTTCGGTCGCCTCGATGCGGTAATCAACAACGCCGGCCTGATGCAATTCAAGGCCCTGGAGGAGCTGAGTGGCGACGACTGGCTGCGGGTGCTGAGCGTGGACCTGCTGGGCGCGTTTTACTTCACCAAGCAGGCCTTTTTGCACATGAAGCCCGGCGGCGCGGTCGTGAACGTGTCCAGCATCCACGCCGTGGCCACCGAGGCCCTGGTGGCCCCCTACGCCGCCGCCAAGGCCGCCGTGCTCTCGCTCACCCGCTCGTCGGCCATCGAGGGGGCCCCCAAAGGCCTGCGCATCAACTCGGTGCTGCCCGGGGCCATCGATACGCCCATGCTCTGGAACAACCCCAACGTGAAATCGGGCGTCGAAAAAATCAACCCCAGCGACGTGGGCAAGCCCGAAAACGTGGCCGCCGCCATTGCCTTCCTGGCCTCCGACGACGCCGAGTTCGTGCAAGGCTCCGAGCTGCTGGTCGACGGCGGCCGGCTCGACCACTTGTAGGGTCCGGCAAGCTTCCCTGCGTAATGAAAAAGGCCGCTCCGGATTACCGGAGCGGCCTTTTTCATTACGCAAAACCCTGAAAAATCTGTCGAATCCGTGGTCCTATTCCCACTCAATGGTGGCCGGGGGCTTGCTCGAAATGTCGTACACCACGCGGTTGATGCCGCGCACCTGGTTGATGATTTTGTTGCTAACCTCGGCCAGGAACTCGTAGGGGAGGTGGGCCCAGTCGGCGGTCATGCCGTCCACGCTGGTCACGGCGCGCAGGGCCACTACCCGCTCGTAGGTGCGCTCGTCGCCCATCACGCCCACGCTTTGCACGGGCAGCAGCATCACGCCGGCCTGCCACACCTGGTCGTAGAGGCCGTGCTCTTTTAATAAATTAATGAACACGCCGTCGGCGCGCTGGAGCAGGTCCACTTTCTCGGGCGTGATGTCGCCGAGGATGCGGATGCCCAAGCCGGGGCCCGGGAAGGGGTGGCGGTGCAGGATTTCGCCCGGCAGGCCCAGCGTGGCCCCCACCTCGCGCACCTCGTCTTTGAAGAGCATGCGCAGCGGCTCCACGATTTTGAGGTTCATCTTTTCGGGCAAGCCGCCCACGTTGTGGTGGCTCTTGATGGTCACCGACGAGCCGTGCACCGACACCGACTCGATGACGTCGGGGTAAATGGTGCCCTGGGCCAGCCAGCGGGCCCCTTCCACCTTCTGGGCCTCGCGGTCGAACACCTCGATGAAGGTGCGGCCGATGGCCTTGCGCTTCTGCTCGGGGTCGGTGAGGCCGGCCAGGGCGGCGTAGAACTCGGCCCCGGCTTCCACGCCGGTCACGTTCAGGCCCAGGCCCTCGTAGGCCTTCAGCACGGAGGCAAACTCGTCCTGCCGCAGCAGGCCGTTGTCCACGAAGATGCCGTGCAGCCGGGGCCCCACGGCGCGGTGCAGCAGCAGGGCTGCCACGCTGCTGTCCACGCCGCCCGAGAGGCCCAGAATCACCTGGTCGTCGGGCCCGATGGTGTGTTGCAGCGCGGCCACGGCCGAGTCCACGAAGTGCTCGGGCGTCCAGCTCTGCGTGCAGCCGCAGATGTCGATGACGAAGTTCTTAAGCAACTGCTTGCCTTCCGTGGAGTGCGTGACTTCGGGGTGGAACTGGATGCCGTAGGTGGCCTGGCCTTCGATTTCGTAGGCCGCCACCGCCACTTCGGGCGTGCCGGCAATGGCCAGGAAGCCGGCGGGCAGCGTTTTGATGGTGTCGCCGTGCGACATCCACACCTGCGAGCCGGGCGTGAGGCCGTGCAGCAGCGGGTGGTGCTGGTTGAGGTGCGAAAGGCGGGCCCGGCCGTACTCGCGGATGGTGGCCGGCAGCACCTCGCCGCCGCCCTGCTGGGCCAGCAGCTGGGCCCCGTAGCACACGCCCAGCACCGGCACGCGGCCCAGCAAATGGCTCAAATCGGGGTTGGGGGCGTCGAAATCGCGCACCGAGCAGGGCGAGCCCGACAAAACAACGCCCCGGATGTCGTCGCCTAAAGCGAGGTCCGGGGCGTGGGTGTAGGGGTGAATTTCGCAGAACACGTGCAGCTCGCGGATGCGCCGGGCGATGAGCTGGGTGTACTGCGAGCCAAAATCCAAAATGACGATACGTTCCATGCCGCAAAGGTAGGGCGGGCCCCCTTGCGGGCCCAACGCCCGAAAGAATCTTGTGCCAACCCCCGATTTTTGCCTACCTTTGCAGCGGCAAGTCAGAACGACCAGCTCCTGCTGAACTCCCCCAGGACCGGAAGGTAGCAAGGGTAGGCGGTCGATGCGGTGCGATTTTGGCTTGCTTTTTTTTGTCTTTTCCCGTCGGCCCCGGTGCTGCTCCGTTTCGCTTTCCGGCGAGGCAGCGAGTAGCTTTGGGGCCGACTCTTTTTGTATTAGCTGTTAGCTGGCAGCCGTTAGCTGTTAGCTTTTGTTCTGGTGGCCGGTTTGAAAAAGCAGCTAGCAGCTAATAGCCACCCGCTAACCGCTTACACATGAAGTTCTTTCTTGATACCGCCAACCTGGCCGACATCCGCGAAGCCGTGGAGCTGGGCGTGCTCGACGGCGTGACCACCAACCCCTCGCTCATGGCCAAAGAAGGCGTGCGCGGCGTGGACAGCGTGCTGGGCCACTACCGCCACATCTGCGAACTGGTGGACGGCGACGTGTCGGCCGAAGTAATTGCTACCGACTACAACGGCATCCTGCGCGAGGGCGAGGTGCTGGCCGAGCTGCACCCCAACATCGTGGTGAAAGTGCCCATGACCCGCGACGGCGTGAAGGCCATCCGCTACTTCTCCGACAAAGGCATTAAAACCAACTGCACGCTGGTGTTTTCGGCCGGGCAGGCGCTGCTGGCCGCCAAAGCCGGCGCTACCTACGTGTCGCCCTTCGTGGGCCGCCTCGACGACATCGGGGCCGACGGCCTCCAGCTCGTCGAGCAAATCGTGCAGATTTACGGCAACTACGGCTACGAAACCCAGGTGCTGGCCGCCTCCGTGCGCCACGTGCCCCACCTCATCCAGTGCGCCGAAATTGGGGCCGACGTCGTGACGTGCCCGCTCAGTGTCATCCTGGGCCTGCTCCACCACCCGCTCACCGACAAAGGCCTGGCCACGTTCCTGGCCGACCATGCGAAGGTGAATGCATAATTAATTGTTGGAGGTTGGGTGTTTAATTGTTTTTCGAAATAGAAAGCCAATTAGCCCGTTTTAAAAACAATTAGACACCCAACATTTAAACAATTAATCTGTGTACATCATCAAAGTCAAGGGCAAGGCCAAAATTCCGGATTATATCCAGCTGCGCGACGAGCAGTTTGTGCTCATCGCCTATTTCCGGGCCGACCGGCCGCTGAAGGATTTGCACCGCTACGGCCTCGAAGGCAAGGAAATAGAGCTGGCGGCCGTCATCTCGCAACTGGAATTTGGCAAGCTCCGCCCGTTAGCCATTTAATGCCCGATGCCGGAAATTCTCATCGAATTGCGCGATGCCACCGTGATGCAGGAAGAGCAGGCGGTGCTGCAAGGCGTAACGTTTGCGCTGGCCAAGAGTGAATTTGCTTACCTGGTGGGCCGCACCGGGTCGGGCAAGTCGTCGCTGCTCAAAACCCTCTACGCCGACCTGCCCCTGCTGGTGGGCACCGGCGCGGTGGCGGGCTTTGCCCTGCCGCGGCTGCCGGCCGGTAAGGTGCCGTACCTGCGCCGCCAGCTGGGCATTGTGTTTCAGGATTTCCAATTGCTGCCCGACCGCACGGTGGCCGAAAACCTGCTCTTCGTGCTCAACGCCACGGGTTGGAAGGGCAAGGCCCGCAAGCAGCAGCGCATCGCCGACGTGCTGGCCCGCGTGGGCCTGAGCAGCGCCGCGGGCCGCATGCCGCACCGCCTCTCGGGCGGCGAGCAGCAGCGCGTGGTCATCGCCCGGGCCCTGCTCAACGAGCCGGCATTGCTGCTCGCCGACGAGCCCACCGGCAACCTCGACCCCGAAGTGGCCGACAGCATCATGCAGTTGTTCACGGAAATCAACCACGCCGGCACCGCCGTTTTGATGGCCACGCACAATTTCCAGGTCATTGACAAATACCCGCACCGCGTCCTCACCTGCAAAGACGGCCAACTGCTGGACTCGGCGCAGAGTTAATTAATTCGCATCGAATTAATTTGTTGAAAAATAATTTCAATCAGCGTCAATTAAATGCCCGGCCTGTCGGTACTGATTCCGGTGTACAACCGGCCGGTGGCGGAATTAATTACCGCGCTGGTGGCGCAGGCCCCGCAGTGGCCGGGGCCCGTCGAAATCTGTTTGTTGGATGACGGCTCCGCGGAAGAATTCCGGGGGGCCAACCGGGCCCTGGCCGCGCAGCCGGGCGTGCGCTACCAGGAGCTGCCGCGCAACGTGGGCCGGGCCGCGGTGCGCAACCGGCTCGCCGCCGGGGCCCGGCACGAATGGCTGCTGCTGCTCGACAACACCGGCCAGCTGCCCGACGGCCAGTTCCTGGCCCGCTACGCCGCCGCGCTCGGCCGGGCCCCGGTACTGGCCGGGGGCGTGTGCTACGCCCCCGGGCCCCCCGCCGACCCCGCCCAGTATTTGCGCTGGCACTACGGCCGGCGGCGCGAAGCCCGGCCGCTGGCCCAGCGCCAGGCCGCGCCCTACGACCAGCTATTAGTAAACAATCTACTGCTGAGCAAGGAGTTGCTGCTAAGATTTCCGCTTGATGAAAGCCTGCGGGGCTACGGCCACGAGGACACCAAGCTCGGGTGGCAGCTGGCGGCGGCGGCCGTGCCCGTACTACACCTGGAAAACCCCGTGTGGCACGCGGGCCTGGAAACCGCCGCTGCATTCCTGGCAAAGTCGGAGCAAGGGGTGCGCAACCTGGCGCAGCTGCTTGGCGAGAGTGGCCCGGGGGCCGATTCGCGGCTGGTGCGGGCCGCCCGGCGGCTGCGCCGCGCCGGGCTGGCCCCGGCGGCCCGGGGGCTGCTGGCGGCGGCGGCCCCCGCGCTGTGCCGCCACCTGCTGGGCCCCCGCCCGGCCCTGGCCGCCCTCGACGCCCTGAAGCTGGGGTGGCTGCTGGCGGCACTGCCCGCCTGAGGCCCGCCGCCGGCTACCTTTGCCCGCCCACGCCCGCCTTTCCCGCTTGAACCAGCCGCTTGCCCCGATACGCCTGCTCGATTTGGCCGCCGAGCACGCGGCCCTGCAACCCGCGCTGGACGATGCCGTGCGCGAAACGCTGGCGGAGGCCGCGTTTATCCAGGGCCCGGCGGTGGGGCAGTTCGCCGCCGAGCTGGGGGCCTATCTTGGCGGGGCCCGGGTGGTGCCCTGCGCCAACGGCACCGACGCCCTCACGCTGGCCCTGCTGAGCCTGGACTTGCCGGCCGGGGCCGAGGTCATCGTGCCGGCCTTCACCTACGTGGCCACCCTGGAGGCCGCCGCCCTGCTGGGCCTGCGCCCCGTGCTGGCCGACGTGCGCCCCGACACCTTCAACCTCGACCCGGTGGCCGTGGCAGCGGCCCTCACGCCGCGCACCGGGGCCATCATCGCCGTGCACTTGTTTGGGCAATGCGCCGACTTGGCGGCACTGGGGGCCCTGGCCGACCGCCGCGGCGTGGCCCTGATTGAAGACAACGCCCAGGCCCTGGGGGCCACCTATCGGCTGGCTGATGGTGCCACGGCCTACGCCGGCACGGTGGGCACGGTGGGCACCACATCCTTTTTTCCGTCGAAAAACCTGGGGGCCCTGGGCGACGGCGGGGCCCTGCTCACCCGCGACCCGGCCCGCGCTGCGCTGCTCCAGCAGCTGGCCAACCACGGCCAAAGCGCGAAATACTGCCACCAGCGCATCGGCCTCAACTCGCGCCTCGACACCCTGCAAGCCGCCCTGCTGCGCGTGAAACTGCGCCAGCTGCCCGCCAATACCGCCGCCCGCCAGGCCGTGGCCGCCCGCTACGACGGGGCCCTGGCCGCCGTGCCCGGCCTGGCCGTCCCGGCCCGCGACCCGCGCAGCAGCCACGTCTTTCACCAGTACACCGTTACGCTGGCCACCCCGGCGCACCGCGACGCCCTGCGGGCCCACCTGCACCAGCACGGCGTGCCCACGATGGTGTACTACCCGCTGCCCGTGCACCAGCAGCCGGCCTATGCTTATTTGGGCTACCGGGCGGGGCAGTTTCCCGTGGCCGAGCGGCTGTGCGAAACGGTGCTTTCGCTGCCGATGCACCCGCTGCTGACGGTAGAGCAGGCGGAATACATTGGGGCGGCGGTAAAACGGTTTTAGTGATTTTGCGCACAGAGTTCACGGAGTTTCACAGAGGTTGGCCCCAATAACACGCTACGAAACTCCGTGAACTCTGTGCGAAATTTTTGAACGCAGATGACTGACCAGGATAATTTTCCGCCCGTTCGCTTTGCCATTTGCGGCGTGGGCCACATCGGCCGCCGCCACGCCGCGCTGGTGGCCCAGCGGCCCGGGGCCCGGCTGGTGGCCCTGATTGACGAGCGGGACGAGCTGCGGGCGGGCCTGGCGGCCGAGTTTCCCGGTGTGCCGTTCTTTCGTTCGCTCGAAGAATACCTCGCCCAGGGCCCCGCGGCCGACGTGCTCACCGTGGCCACGCCCAACGGCTGGCACGCCCGGCAGGCAGTGGCCGGCCTGCGCCACGGCCTGCACGTGGTGGTGGAAAAACCCCTGGCCCTGACCGTGGCCGACGCCCGCGCCATCGTGGAAACGGCGCAGCAAACCGGCCGCCTGGTGTTCGGGGTGATGCAAAACCGCTACTCGCCGCCCGCCGCCTGGCTCAAGCAGCTCGTGGACGCGGGCCGGCTGGGCGACATCTACTTGGTGCAAATGAGCTGCTTCTGGAACCGCGACGCCCGCTACTACCAGCCCGGCGGCTGGCGCGGCACCCGGGCCCTCGACGGCGGCACGCTCTTCACCCAATTCAGCCACTTCGTCGATTTGCTGTACTGGGTGTTCGGCGACGTGGCCAACCTCACGGCCCGCTTCCGCGACTTCAACCACCAGGGCATCACCGAGTTTGAAGACAGCGGCTTGGTCACGTTTGACCTGGTGCGCGGCGGCAGCGGCACGCTGGCCTACAGCACCGCCGTGTGGGACCGCAACCTCGAAAGCAGCCTCACCGTGGTGGCCCAGCGCGGCAGCCTGCGCATCGCCGGCCAGTACCTGGATAAAGTGGCCTACTGCCACGTGCAGGACTACGCCCTGCCCGCGCTGCCGCCCACCAACCCCGCCAACCACTACGGCCCCTACCAGGGCTCGGCCGCCAACCACGTGCAGGTGGTTGACAACGTGGTGGAAACGCTGCACCGCGGCGCGGCGGCCACCACAAACGCGGCGGAAGGCCTAAAAGTGGTGGAAATAATCGAGCGGATTTACGCGCTGAAATAGTTTTGACGTACTTTTAATCGTTACGCTCACTTCCCAATTGCCATGAAAGCCATCAACAGCGACCCGGAAATTCTTGGCGGTACCCTCGTCTTTAACGGTACGCGGGTACCCATTAAAAACCTGTTTGATTACTTGGAAACGGGGGAAACCATTGAGGAGTTTCTTGCTGATTTTCCTTCCGTTGCCCGGGACCAGGTGCTGGGGGTGCTGGCGTTTTCGCAGCAGATTCTCAGTGCTTCCACACAACTGCTGCATGAAAATCCCGCTTGATGAATGCGTTACCCGCAAACTGAAAAGTCGTTTGTCGCAACACGAGGTTTTTACCGTGACGGAAAGGCAATGGAACGGTCTAAAAAATGGCAACCTGATGCGTGCCGCTATTGGAGAAGGGTTCGACGTGCTGTTGACAATCGACAAAAATCTGGCTTTTCAACAAAATATGAGTCAGTATTTTAACATTGTAGCCGTACTGAACGTTGAGAAAAGTAAGATTTCTTTTCTGGAAGATATATTACCGGCTTTCACCAGCCTGCTCCCCACGTTTGTAAAAGGCAATGCTTACCTGATTGAGAAGTAATCGCGGCTGCTTCTAAACAATTACAAAAGATGAATACAACGTGGCGCGGCAGTGTGTTGTCGGCAGAAATACGTTGATACAGGTAAGTTCCCGCCCGCTAGTCAATTAATTTTGCCATCGGGTTACCCGGGCCCAACCCTTGGCCCACAGCGCGTTCACTTCCGGCGCGGCGCGGGTGAGCAGCAGGCCGGCCCCGTAGAACACCGTGAGCGCTCCGCCGCGCACCAGCAGCGCCCCCCAGAGGCCGGGCGGCACGGGCAGCAGCCACGTGGCCACCCCGGCCGCCGCCGCCACGGCCCCGATGGCCGGGATGCGCCGGTCGAACGGCTGCAGGCCGTAGGCGTACCACACGAACCAGGTGCGCAGCGAGTTGTAGCCCACCAGCGCCAGGCCGTTCGAGAGGGCCGCGCCGGCCAGGCCCAGGCGCGGGATGAGCAGCGCGTTCAGCCCGACGATGGCCAGGGCCAGGCCGGCGTTGAACACCAAATCGAAGCGGTAGCGGGGCGAGGTGACGACGATGATGCCGTTCACGCCGGTGATGCCGTCCACGAGCCGGCCCACGAGCAGCAGCAGCACAGCGGTGGTGCCGGCAGCGTAGGCCGGGCGGTGGATGAGGCCGTAGATGAAGTCCAGGTTCAGGGCCAGGCCCAGGCCCAGGTAGCAGCCCAGCACGGTGTTCAGGCGGGTGGTGAGGGTGTAAAAAGCGGCCATCTCGGCCATTTTCCCCTCTTTCCAATAGCCGGCGATGAGCGGAAACGCCGTTTTGTAGAGGGCCCGGAAGGGCAGCGTGAGGGCCGTGCTGATGTTGAAGGCAATGGCGTAGATGCCGGCCGCCGCCAGGCTGAGCTTGGCCCCCACCATCAGCGCGTCGATGGTGACCATGACGGTGCCCGAGAGGTTGCTGAGCAGCGTGAACCCACCGAAGGCCAGCAGCTCGCGCAGCGGGCGCACCCGCAGCACCGCCCGCGTGGGCCGCAGGTGCAGCTCGCCGATGGCCAGCAGGTAGGCCGCCAGCAGGGCTGCCACCAGCGCGTAGCCGCCCACGTAGGCCAGCACGAAGCCGTGGAACGACAGCACCCCGCGCCAGTACAGCAGCGCGGCCCCCACGATGTAGAGCCGCAGCAGGATTTCCTGCAAAAACGCGGAAAACGCGGTGTGGAACAGCGATTTCAGGTAGGCGTCTTGCAGCGAGAGCAGCAGCACGGCCAGCGTGAGCAGGATAACGGCCGGGTAGTTGGGGCCCAGCAGGCCGGCATCGGCAGCGTACTGCTTCAGCACCAGTCCCTTGCCGGCCCATAGGAGCCCCGCCACCGCCACAAAGCCCAGCAGCGGCACGCCCAGCAGCAGGGGCAAAAAGCCCGAATGCCCGTTGGCGGGGTTGCGGAAGTAGGGGAAGTAGCGCAGCGCCGTGCTGGCAAACCCGAACGCCGCCAGCTGCGCCGCGATTGCGGCCAGCGACACCATCACCGAGGTAAGGCCCAGCTGCGTCGGCGTGAGCAAGCGCGTGAGTATTAGCGTGCTGCTAACGAACCCGATGCCCAGGCCGACGTAAGAAATCAGGGTGTTGCGGAGGCCCTGGCGTTGAACAATGCCCAAGTGGAGAGAAGATAAATAGAAACACCGGGGCCCTACGCCGCCGGAAACCGGGCCCAAATTTCGGCACCCGTCAGGAAAGCCGCCCCGCGGCCGCGCAGCCAGCCCATGATTTCGTGGAACTGCCGGGGCCCGTTGGCGACGTTGGCCGGGTCGAAGTTCTGGTTGTGCCACAGCACCGAGGCCACGCCGCCAAATTTTTCTACCTCGGCCAACATGGGCGTCAGCGCCGGCAAAATCTCAGCGGGCCCCAGCTGCAAGTAGCTGGGGTGGTGCAGGGTAGTATCCATTACGTTGAGTGGGATTTCGAGAAAACAATGGGCTTGCCCGTGCTGAAAATCAAAGGGAAAGAAAGGGTGGCAGTAGGAATTCCGAAAGCCGAAATGCTCGGCGAAACCTAGGGTTGAATCGTAGGAGTCGCCGGCCTGGTTTAAGATACTAGGGGTCAGACGCGACTCCCAGCGCAGGTAATGGAAGCGGTTGCCACACCATTCTGCATCAAGCACTATCTGCCGCTCGGCGTCAAAACGGGCGAAATTATCAGCCGTCCCGATGCTGGCGTGCAGGGCCATTTCGTGGCCTTGCTTCGCCAGATTGCCCAGCCGCTGCCATAGCCGGGGCGTGAGCCGGTAATCGGCGTTGGGGGTGCCATCGGCCCCGGGCCGGTGCTGGGGCAATACGAAAAACGTGGACCGGGCCCCGTGCTGCGCGGTGGCGGTGGCCACGGCTTCGAGGTTGTCCCAGGCGTCGGGCCGCGTCCAGTGCCGCCACAGCTGCCGGGCAAATGCCAGTGGCCGGCCCGCTCGCAGAGCCGCCTTGGCCGGGGCTTTCCAACCGCCGTGCAGGTTGTCCACGTCGTGGCTGATGAAGGCGGCGAACGGGGCCCCGGGAGCCCAGGGGCGCGGGCGCAGCGGCTGCCCGGTGGCGTGCTCCACGGCCGTCTTCAGCACGTCGAAATAATAATTGACCACCGGCAGCGCCACGAAGCCGTACCGCGCCTGCACGCTGGCCGCGTAGGGAAACCGCCCGTGCCGGTCGCGCGCATCCGAGAAAAATTCCTGCCAGCCGCTGAGCAAATAGAAAGCGGCCGACACCACATCGGCGCTGATTTCGGCCCGGCCCGGCGTCAGCGTCAGCAGGGGCTGGGCCCCGGCATCGAAGAAAAACGGCACCCGCTGGCCGCGCCACTCGCGCCAGTAAGGGGCGGGCGGGTACGGCTGATTCTGGGTGAAAAAATCTGCGCTGCCGGGCGCCACTGTGACGGGTAGCTGGTTGCCGGCGTAACCAATCAGATGACCCGGCACCCCGGCGTAGGCCAGGCCGAAATGCCGCAGCACGTAAGCCAGCCGCGTCTCGTCCGAAACGGGCGCGGTGGGCGGCAGGGCAGGGGCAGCGGCGGGGGCGGGCATGGGCGCGAAGGTAGGGCGGGCCACCCCTCAGGCCAGGGCCCCCAGCCACTCGCCCAGCACGCGGGCGGCCAGGCGCTGGCTGTGGCCTTCGTCGGGGGTGCCGAGGGCGGCGTTGTAGTACGCGGCGCGGCGGTACAGGTCGGCGGGCTTGTGCCGGGCCAGGGCCCCCAGCAGGGCCCCCAGGGCCGATAAATCGGCCGCCCGGGGCACCAGGCCGTGGGCCACGTAGCCGTAGTAGTCGTCGCTGAGCGGGTTGGTGCCGAAGCGGTAGTACACGCTGGCCACGTTCAGCAGGGTGGCTTCGAGGTGGGTGGAGGTGTCGGCGGCCACCAGCGCGTCCTGGGTTTCGAGGAACTCGAACACGTTTTGCTGCCGGGCGTCCGACCACCGCAGCTGGGGCAGCTGGCGGCGCAGGGGGCCGAAGTCGCGGGCGTCGCTGGGGTGGGGGCGCAGCGTCAGGGCCAGGGCGGGCAGCGCGGCGGCGAGGTAGGCCAGCGCCTCGGCCAGGGCCGGCAGCGGGTCGTGGATGTTGCAGGCCAGGCCCACGCGGTGCACCTGGGGAGCCGTGTTGCGGCGGGCCAGGTAGGCGTCGAACTTGGGCATGCCCACCAGCGCCACCGCGCCGCGCACGGGGCCGCACTGCCGGTACTTGTCCAGCGCGTCCTGCCCTTCGAGCAGGCTCAAATCGAAGCCCAGGGGCGGAAAATAGGTGCTCACGCTGGCGTGCTGCACGTAAGCCGTGGGGACGCCCTCGGCCCGGCAGGCCAGCAGCAGCGAGCGGGTGTCGTCGTTGTGGTCGTTGGCAAAAACCACCGCCCGGGGCCGGTGGCGGCGCAGGGCCCGGCGGTACACTTCGTAGTAGCCGATGGCGTAAAAAATCAGGTCGAAAAACCGCCAGGCCTTGCGGCCCTCCAGCCGGACGAGGCCCCGGAGCACCAGCGGGTACTGCCAGTAGTACAGCAGCTTGCGGCGCAGCGAGAGCCGGTGGACGGCCGCATTGTGGCGGCCAACCTGCTTGCCCTGCCCGGCCACGAGCACGGCATCGGGCCGGGCCTGCGCGATGAAGCGCAGCGAGTCGTAGTTGTTGGGGCTCACCACGTACAGCCAGACCTTGCCGCCCAGGGCCCCGGGGTCGCGCACGGGCTGCACTACGTGGCCCACGAGCCGCAGCAGGACGTAGGCCAGCACCCGCGCCAGCCGGCGCAGCGGGTTGGCCGGCGAGATGGTGGCCAGCACGGCCGGCGGGAAGTTGGCGAAGAGCGGCGTGAAGCGCAGCTGCAACACGTCGCGCAGGCGGGCCACCCGGCCCGGGGGCGGGGCCGGCGTCACAGCGCTGCCCAGGTGAGGGGGGTGCCGGCGGCCAGGGCCTGCCGGGCCGGCTTGCCCAGCACCTGCTCGTAGTAGCGCGGCGGCAGGCCGTCGCCGGGGCGCACCACGCGCAGGTTTTCTTTGGTGAACACCTCCCCCGCGGCCACGTCGCGGGCCACGTACAGCGAGCGTTTGTAGAGCCGGCTCGGCTCCTCGGCCCGCTGGATGCCGTACTGGATGTGCCCCAGGGCCTGCCAGGCGCGGCGGGTTTCGGTTACCAGGCTGGCCACTTCTTCGGGCTCCAGCGAAAAGGCCGCGTCCACGCCGCCGTCGGCGCGGCGCAGGGTCACGTGCTTTTCAATCACGCAGGCCCCCAGGGCCACGGCGGCCACGGCGGCCCCCACGCCGGCCGTGTGGTCGGAAAGGCCTACTAAGCAGTCGGGAAACAGCTGCTGAAAATGGGGCAGGGTGCGCAGGTTGGTGTTTTCCGGCGAGGCCGGGTAGGTGCTGGTGCACTTGAGCAGCACCAGCTCGCGGCAGCCGGCCCCGCGCAGCACGGCCACCGCCTCGGCCACCTCGGCCAGGGTGCTGGCCCCGGTGCTCATGATGACGGGCTTGCCGGTGGCGGCCACGCGGCGCAGCAGGGGCCAGTCGGTGTTTTCGAAAGAAGCAATCTTGTAGGCCGGCACGTCCAGCGTCTCCAGAAAGTCCACCGCCGACTCGTCAAACGGCGAGCTGAAGGCCAGCATCCCGTGCTGCCGGGCCCGCTCAAACAGCGGCCGGTGCCACTCCCAGGGCGTGTGGGCCTGCTGGTACAGCTCGTGCAGCTCCCGCCCAAACCACAGCGAATTAGGGTCGCTGATGCGGTGGGCCCCGGGCAGCGTCATCGTATCGGCGGTGTAGGTTTGGAGCTTGATGGCGTGGGCCCCGGCGGCGGCCACCGCATCGACGATGGCCAGGCCGCGGGCCAGGTCCTGGTTGTGGTTGCCGGAAAGCTCGGCGATGATGAGCGGCGGCTGGTCGGGGCCGAGGCGGTGGGAACCGATGTGCATGAAGGCAAGGAGTGCCGCCAAAGCAGCCGGCAAACGCGTCGGCTTTCAGGCAAGCCAAACAAAAGTAAGGCCCCCGGCGGGCGTATCGGCTTCGGGGGCCGCCCGCGCGAACCCGGCCCGCTCGAAGGCCCGCACCGAAGCTAGGTTGGTGGCCTGCACCTGCCCGCGCACCCGGCGCACCTGAGGAAACTGCCCTAGCACCGCCGCCGTCCCGGCCAGCAGCAGCGGGGCCGCCAGGCCGTGGCCGCGCCACTCGGCCGCCAATTGGTAGCTCAGCGTGGCCACGGGGCCCGCCACCTCAAACCGGACCAGCCCCACCGGCGCGGCGCTGCGGGCGTCCACGGCCAGTAGCAGTAAGGATTGAGAGTCAGCCCGGCGGGCCCGCAACCACGTTTCGTGGGCGGCGGGCGGCACGGGCTGGGGGTTGAAGGAGTGCTGCCGCACCACGGGGTCGTTGGTCCAGGCAAGCAGGAGCTCCGCATCGGCGGCCTCGACGGGGCGCAAGTGAAACGCCGGGGGGGCCACCTGCACGGCTGCCAACGCCTGGCGCAGCCGCCCCGGGGCCAGGCCGTCGAAGTGCAGCCGCTGGGCCGCTTGCAGCTGGGCCCCCACCCGGCCTGCTTCGGGGCTGGTGAGCACGTTGGCGGCGCTGGGGTAGGGCAGGGCCAGGCCCGCCGCCCGCAGAAAGTGGTTGAGGTCGTGCTGGTTATCGGCCGTGGGCAGGGTGAACAACAAGCCGCCCCCGGCCGCGCAATACTCGTAGCTGATGGTGCTGGGGGAAAGCACGGCGGCCCCGCAGTCGCGCATCAGGGCCGCCAGCTCGGGGGCCGTCAGGGCCCGGTGCAGGGCCAGCCGGTTTTGGGCGGCCCCCCAATCGCACAGTACGTCCCAACCTTGGTAGGCGGGCCCCACCACCACGTGCAATTGCCGCACCGCCGCGGCTGGCAGCGCGAGCAGCTGGGCGGCCGTCTGCTGCGTCAGGCGGCGGGGGTCGGCTCCGCCCAGGCACAGCAGCACCGTGTCCGGGTCCGCAGAAGGAGCGCCACTATCGACCCGAAAAGCCGCCCGCAAAGGGGCAAAAGCGGGCCCGGCTATTAATCGGGCCCCCGGTTGCCGTAGGTCGTAAACTTCCTCAGAAACGCCCCCGGCGGGATTGATAACCAAATCCGCTGCGAACGGAAAGGCGTGCACGTCGTCCAGGCAAACCAGCACCACGCCCTCGCTTCGCACGGCCCGCTGGTAGTCGAAATCGAAGCCGTAGCCGTCCAGCACCAGCACGTCGCCCGGGCGCAGCAGGTGCTGCCGCATCCACTCGGCCTCGGCGGCCAGGGGTTGCTCCGGCAGTGCTTGCACGGTTAACCCCGCCTCTGCCATCAGGGCCTGGAGCGCGGCCGCGGGGGCCCGCACCGCAAAAATTATTTCGGCAAACTGCCCGCGCACGATGTCGGCCAGCGCCAGCAACCGCATCACGTGGCCCAGGCCAATGGCCGCGCCCCCGTCGGCCCGCAGCACCAGGCGGGCCGGTTGCCTGGGAGGGTTTTTATTGGGCCCCGGGGCATCAGCGCCCGGCGTTTTGGGGTTAGAAGGCGCGGCCACGGCTCAGACTTTTTTTTGTTCCACGGCCGCGTTCAGGGCCACCAGCTCGGGGTGGTCGGCCAGCAGGGCAATGAGGGCTTCCCCGTCGAGTTGGCCGGCGTCGTAATCGGCTAATAGGGTACGGGCCAGGGCGAAATCCTCCGGCGTGTCCACCGTCAGGCGGTAGCGGCTGGCATCGGCGGGGCGGGCGAGGTGGGCCAGCCGCACGGTACCGGCGCGGTTCTGGTTGATGTACGGCGTCACGTGCTCCCGGTCGGCGGGCAGGGTGGCCCTTTGGGCGGCTTCCTCCAGCAACTCCCGCGAGAACACCTCAAAATCGAAGCCGCGCGGGTAAGTCCGCTGCACCACGTTGGACAAGTACAGGCGCGGGTCGGCCGCGGCCCGGTAGCGGGCCACGCCTTCGGCAATCAGCTCGGGCGCGATGAGCGGGCAGTCGCTCGTGACCCGCACCACGGCCTCCAAATCGTGCTGGCGGGCGCAGAGCCGGAACCGGCCCAGCACGTCGTGCTCGTCGCCCCGCGTCACGGGCAGGCCGTGCGCCGCGCCGAAGGCGGCCAGCACGTCGTCGGCCGCGTTGGTGGTGGTGGCCAGAAACACCGGCAGCCCGGTTTGGCGCAGCCGCCGCAGGTGCCAGCCCAGCAGCGAGTTGGCCCCGGCCCGGAGCAGCACCTTGCCCGGCAGGCGCGTGCTGGTCATCCGGGCCTGCGACACGATGCCGATGCGCAGCGCGCCGCTCATCAGGCCCCGGTTTTTTCCAGCAAGTACATGCAGTCCGTGTTGCCCTGCTCGGCCGGGTTCACGTACGGGAAAAACTCCTGCTGCACCACCCGCAGCTGGCCCGGGAACTGCTCCATGAACAAGCGGGCGTAGTCGCCCTTCCAGGCGTAGCCCACGTTGTCGCGGTATTTAATCGTGGTGATGTCGGGCGTGTAGTACTCAAACCCCCAGATGTAGCGGCTGGTGCAGCGCATCATTTCGGCCATCACCTTCGGCAAGTCGTCGGGCGAGATGTGAATGAGCACGCCGTTGGTGCCCACCACGTCGAAGAATCCGTCTTTAAAAGGCAGGTCCAGGCCGCTGCCCTGCACGATGTTCACGTGCTGGGTGTATTCCTTGGCCTTCTCAACGGCGTAGGGCTGAATTTCTACCCCGTAGAGGTTCTTGAACCCATTTTCTTGCAGGCCCATCAGCTGCATGCCGGTGTTGCAGCCAACTTCCATAATGCGCGCCTCGCGGCTCAGGTGCCCCAGAAAACGCTCGTTCATGGCCAATTTGGTCTGGCCCCAGTTGTCGAGGTAAAACTGGTTCCAGTCTTCCAGGTGCCGCGAGTTGCGGTCGGTGTAGTGGCGGCCAAAGTCGCTGGTCCAGAAATGTTCTTGCTTGGTGCTGGGGTTCGGGGTCATGTAAAAAATTTAGATAGGCAAAAGGGAAACCGGGGCCGGCAAGCGGCCCGTAAAAGTACAAGCCCGGTGCCGGGCGCTGGGCAGGGCCCGCAACGGCCGGCCGGCAGCAGTCGCGCCGCATTGCGCGCCCAGACTGCTGATAGTTTAAAAAGCGTGGTCGCCGCCCACGGCCCCGCTTTCGTTAAAATCAAAATACCAGGAGGTTACAAATGGGTTGTCGGCCTGAATGGTCACCCACCCCGGCTGGCCGCCCAGGAACTCCCGCAGCTCGGCGTCGGCCCCGGTGTCCAGGCGCAGTTGGCCAAACGGCGGCAGCTGGGCTGCCCGCAGCAAGGTTTGGTTGTCGGCCTCGCGGTAGAACGACAGTTGCAGGTGGGCTGGCGTGGCGTACGCTTTCACGGCCGAGCCGTTGAGGATGACCACCACCGAATGGTCGCCGTCTAGGATGGGGCTCCACTTGAACGTGCCCGGTTTGGTGAGCACCTTGGCGTTGGCAATCTGGGAGTTGAAGCACACGTTGGTCGGCAGGTTCATGGCCCGGCCGGTGCGGCCAATGTTGAGGCCGAACTTGAGGCGGGTCGGAATCTGCGCCCGGTTGGGCCAGTGCTTGACGATGTTCACCCCCCGCAGCCGACGCGCCTGCTCGGGCGCGAAATGCTCGGCAATCACTTCGTTGAAACTGAGCGTAAAAAACTGGTCGGGGGTGGCGTGCAGGTCCAGGTGCCGCCAGTCGCGCACGGTGCCCACCAGGGCCCCCGCTTCGTCGTAAAACTCCAGGCTGATGCCGAACGCCGAGGGCGAGTAGATGGGGTAAAACACCAATTGGGTGTACTCGCCCTCGTCCATAAACAACGGGGCAAACACCGCGCTGTCGTGGAACCGCTCGTCCGTGTTGCCCCAGTAGGCCCCCGCGTCGGTCACGGCCGACGAGTCGTAGTACGTGTGGGTGATGCTCAGCGCGTGGCGGTGCTGCTCGAAATTGCCGGCCACGAACCGCGGGAAAAAACCCCGGAATTGGTGGTGCAGCTTCACGGTGCCCTTGCCGCCGTGCAACACGGCGTCGAGGTCAATGTAATCGCGCAGCAGCACGAAGCGGGTGGCGTAGGCCGGCACGGGGGGCAGCGTGAACTGGCCCCGTTGCGCCTGGCCCTGCTCGTCGATAATGGTCCACTCGATGACGGGACTGTCGTAATTATACACCCCGTTGACGAAGGCGAAAAACGGGGCATAAGCCGCGCCCGATAAAATATCGAACCCGCACTCGGGCACTATTTTATCTTCGTTTTCCTGTAGGTCTTCGATGTCGTTGTACACCCGGCCCGTGGTGTGCACGCTGGCCATGAATTCGTCGCCGTAATAATTAAGCACGAAGGCCGGGTAAGGATAAACCAGGTCCCGGGTGGCGAAAATCTCTAATTCCAGCGAGCCGGTAAAATCGGCCCCCGTGGCCCCCAGCGCGGTTTCGGCCAGTAGGTCGCCCACGCGCAGCGCAAAGGCCTTGGGCTCGGTGATGAGCAGGCTTTTGCGTAGCAGAATCGGCCCGTCTTCGCCGCGCAGCGTCACCAGCATCTGTACTTCGGGAATGCGCCGCTTGAGCAGCCAATACCCCATGAACAGCACCCGGCTGGAATAATTAGCCGTGTGCAGCACCGGAAAAATAGCGGACGAGCGGAACACCGGCCGCCGGGTCAGGCTCACCGTTTCGCCCGCCGCCAGCGTTGATTCGAGGTGTTTGTGGTAGCTCTTCATGGGAAATCAAAGCATCAAATGGCGTGGACCAAACCCGTGGCTTACCGCTAAAACGCAATTGCCACCTAATTATTTATTGGGTGTTGGCAACGTAATTCCCGGCTTCACCACGAAGCTGGGCGTGTGCGTATAAGACAGCTTTTGCAGCCGTAAGTTGTGGCGGGCCACTAATTCGTCCACGGCGCGGGTTTCGCCGGCCACGGTGCCGTAGTCGTCAAAAACAAGCACGCCGCCGGGCACCACCAGGTCGTACAGCGCGTCCAGGGCCACCTTGCTGGGCTTGTACACGTCCACGTCGATGTGCAGCAGGGCGATGCGCAGCTCCGGGTGGGCCCCCACGTAGGCGGGTATGGTTTCCACTACGTCGCCGGGCACCAGCTCCACGTTGCGCAGCCCCTTGTGCGCCAGCACGGCCTGCACTTGGTCCAGACTCAGGCCTTGGCCGGCCACGTCGTCGTGGCGGGCCGCAAACGCGTTGTCCGACTCGTCGTCGTGCCGCGGGAAAGCGCCAAAAATGTCAAACCCGACGATGCGGCGCGACATCGGGCTTTCCAGCAGCTCCCGAAACGTGGCCCAGCGCACGAGCGACGTGGCCTTGAATACCCCGCACTCCACCACGGCCCCCGGCAGGCCGGTTATCAGCTTGTACAGCTCAAAGTGCCCCATCGCCTTGGCCAGCCGCGTGATATCACTGGTCAGGTAAAAGCCGTTTTCGTAGTGAATGGCTTGCGCCGAATCAAAATCCTGAACAGTCATGCAGGAGGAATTTAACGTAGGAAAATGATGAAATTAATTCAGCTTATAAACGTGAATTGAATGAATTAGCGGCCAATTAAATAGGCAAATAATTTTTACTTAACTTATTAATTAGCCTTATTCTTGAATTAGTAAAAAAAGGTGGTCAAGCCGAGCGCAGCCGAGGCATCCCGCGTGCTTCGTTGCCCCGATTGAATTGCTTCCCCACGCGAGATGCCTCGGCTGCGCTCGGTATGACCGCCTTATTGAGGTATTTTTCCTATTTGGAAATAAATCAATCTATTATTACTGGTTAGTAAACTCCCGAATGCAGGCCACCACGTAGTCCTGCTCCTCGTCGGTGAGGGTGGGGTACAGCGGCAGGCTCAGGCAGCGGGCGTAATAGGCTTCGGCCAGCGGGAAGTCGCCCTTTTGCCAGCCCAGCCGCTCGTAGTACGGCATGCGGTGGACGGGGATGTAGTGCACCTGGGCGAAAATCTGCCGGGCCTTAAGGAAGTCGTACAGCCCGCGCCGGTCGGCTACCTGCACCACGTAGAGGTGGTAGGCGTGGCCGGGGCGGCCGGGGGCCAGCGTCGTCACCCCGGCCAGCAGCGCAAACGCCGCGTCGTAGCGGGCGGCCAGCTGGCGGCGGCGGGCCAGGCCGGCCTCGGCGCGGGCCAGCTGGCTCAGGCCCAGGGCGCAGTTGATGTCGGAAATGCGGTAGTTGTAGCCCAGCTCCTGCATTTCCATGTACCAGCCGCCTTCGCCGGGGTTCACGAACGAGGCCTCGTCGCGGGTGATGCCGTGGGTGCGCAGGCGCAGCAGGCGGCGGTACAGGGCTTCGTCGTTGGTGGTGACCATGCCGCCCTCGCCGGTGGCGATGTGCTTGACGGGGTGGAAGCTGAAGATGGCCAAATCGGCAAACCGGCCGTTGCCGCAGCGCTGCGCCTGGCCCCGGCGGTCCACGAACGAGCCGCCCGGCGCGTGGCAGGCGTCCTCGATAATCCACAGCCCAAACTCGTCGGCCAGGGCCCGGGCCTGCTCCATGTCAACGGCCAGGCCGGCGAAATTCACCGGAATCAGGCCCTGGAAATGGCCCCGCGGGTGCGCGGCCAGCAGCCGGCGCACCTGGGCCAGGTCGAGCAGGCCGGTGGCGGGGTCGATGTCGGCGAAATGCACTTCGCCGCCGCAGTACAGCACGCAGTTGGCCGACGCGGCGAAGGTGAGGGGCGAGGTGATGACCCGCTGGCCCGGGGCCACGCCCAGCGCCAGGGCGCACAGGTGCAGCGCCGCCGTGCCGTTGCTGACGGCCACGGCGTAGCGGGCCCCGATGTAGGCCGCGAACTGGGCCTCAAACTCGGCCACGCGGGGCCCCTGGGTGAGGAAGTCGCCCCGCAGGGCTTCGGCCACGGCGGCCACGTCGGCATCGGTGACGTGCTGGCGGCCGTAGGGCAGGGGATGGGCGGGAAAAAACGGGGGCGTTGGCATACGGACGGCGGTACCGCGCCCCGCGGGGGGGGCACGAAAAGGGGTTATACGAGCGCTGCCGCGGCGGGCCCTGGCAACGGGTTAGGCAGGCATGAAATCGGCGTCCACGTGCCGCCGGATTTCCTCTTGAATCTGGGCCGCGTCGAGCCACTCGTTGTTGTTGGCCGAGTCGTAGTGGAAGCCTACGGGCACGCGCCGGCCGTGGAAGTGGGCCACGAACCGGTCCACGTCCCAGTGCGGGGTGTTGGGCAGAATGACGTAGTAGCGGTCCAGCTCCACGGTGCTCAGGGCGTCGGTTTCGGTAATCATCTCTTCGTGCAGCTTCTCGCCGGGGCGGATGCCCACGATGCGCTGCTCGCAGGCGGGCCCGATGGCGCGGGCCACTTCGGTGATCTTGTAAGAGGGGATTTTGGGCACGAAAATCTCGCCGCCCCAGGCGTGCTCCAGCGCGTAGAGCACCAGGTCCACGCCTTCTTCGAGCGAGATGTTGAAGCGCGTCATGTCGGGGTGGGTGATGGGCAGCACGCCGGTGCGGCGCTCCTTCAAGAAGAAGGGCACCACCGAGCCGCGCGAGCCAATCACGTTGCCGTAGCGCACCACCGAGAAGCGCAGGTCGCGGCTGCCCTTCATGTTGTTGGCCGCCACGAAGAGCTTGTCGGAGCACAGCTTGGTGGCCCCGTACAGGTTGATGGGCGCGGCGGCTTTGTCGGTGCTCAGGGCCACCACGTCCTTCACGCCGCAGTCGAGGGCGGCGTTTATCACGTTTTCGGCCCCGAAAATGTTGGTTTTGATGCACTCCATCGGGTTGTATTCGGCGGCCGGCACCTGCTTGAGGGCGGCGGCGTGAATCACGATGTCGATGCCTTCGCAGGCGCGGAGCAGGCGCTGCGGGTCGCGCACGTCGCCGATGAAGTAGCGGATGGCCGGGTATTTGGCGGGCGAAAACTCCTGGCTCATCTCGTACTGCTTCAGCTCGTCGCGCGAGAACACCACCAACCGCTTCACCCGCGGGAATTTTTCGAACACGGTGCGCACGAACTGCTTGCCGAACGAGCCGGTGCCGCCCGTGACGAGGATGGACTTGTGGTTGAGGTCGAGAGCCATTGAAAAGAGGAAAGCCGAAAACAGGACCGCAAAAGTAGTGCAGCCCGGGCGGGCGGCCCGCCCGGGGCGCGGTACTGGCGGCTGCGCCCGACCTTTGGCGGCCGGAAGCCGCTTCCGCCGCCTATGCTCTTCAACTCCCTGCATTTTCTGGTGTTTTTCCCGGTGGTGGCCGGGCTGTACTTTGCCCTGGCCCCGCGCTGGCGCGGGCCGCTGCTGCTGGGGGCCAGCTACTACTTCTACATGAGCTGGCGGCCGGCCTACGCCCTGCTGCTGGGGGCCACCACGCTGCTCGACTACTTCAGCGGCTACCGCATGGGCCGGCTGGCCACCAAGCGGCAGCGGCGGCCTTACCTCTACCTCAGCCTGGCCAGCAATCTGGGCACGCTGTTCGTGTTCAAGTACTTCAATTTTTTCCGCGATGCCGCGGGGCAGCTGGCCGGGGCCCTGCACCTGCCCTGGGCGGCCGGGCCGGCGCTGGGCCTGCTGCTGCCGGTGGGCGTGTCGTTCTACACGTTCCAGTCGGTGGGCTACATCCTCGACGTGTACCAGGGCCGGCTGGCGGCGGAGCGCAATCTGGGGCGGTTCGCGCTGTTCGTGGCGTTTTTTCCGCAGCTCGTGGCGGGGCCCATCGAGCGCGGGGGCCACATGCTGCCGCAGTTCCGGCGGACGCACGGCTTCGATTACGCCCGCGTGGTGAGCGGGCTGCGCCTCATGGCCTGGGGCCTGTTCAAGAAAGTGGTGGTGGCCGACCGCCTGGCATTGCTCGTCAACCCGGTGTTCAACGCCCCGCGGCAGCACGCCGCGGGGCCCCTGCTGGTGCTGGCCACGCTGGCCTTCACGTTCCAGATTTACGCCGATTTTTCGGGCTACACGGACATGGCCCGGGGCGCGGCGCGGGTGCTGGGCTTCGAGTTCAACCTGAATTTCCGGCAGCCGTACCTGGCGGCTTCGGTGCCCGAGTTCTGGCGGCGCTGGCACATCTCGCTCTCCAGCTGGTTCCGCGACTACCTCTACATTCCGCTGGGCGGCAGCCGCGCGGGGCCCGCCCGGGCCTACGGCAACCTGCTGGTGGTGTTCCTCGTCAGCGGCCTCTGGCACGGGGCCAACTGGACGTTCCTGGTCTGGGGCGGCCTGCACGGCCTGTACCTGGTGGCCAGCACCTGGGCCCGGCCGGCGCGGGCGTGGCTTGCGCGGGCCACCGGCCTGGCCGCCCACCCGCGGCTGCGGCGCGGGCTGGGCGTGGCCGTCACGTTTGCGCTGGTGGCCTACGCCTGGATTTTTTTTCGGGCTAATAATTTGGGCGACGCCGTATTCATCAGCCGGCACCTGGGCAGCGGCTGGGCTGGGCTGCGCGGGGCCGGCGTCGCGGCGCTGCTGCTCGAGTTCTCGCAGCACTACCGCCCCGAGCTGGCCGTGGCCGCCCTGGCCGTGGCGCTGCTGCTGGCCGTGGAGTACCTCGGCCGCCACCGCAGCCCGCAGGCCTGGGTGGCGGCCCAGCCGCTGGCCGCGCGGTGGGCGGGCTACGCAGGGCTGGCCCTGCTGATTCTGTACCTGGGCGTGTTCAACAGCACGAGCTTTATCTACTTTCAATTTTGATGCGCCCCGTGGCCCACCCTGTTTTTCGGTTGCTGGGGCGCCTGGCGCTGCTGGCCGGCGCGGCGCTGGCGGGGGCCCTGGCGCTGGGCCCGGTGGTGCTGCGCGGGCAGGTTGACGCGTTTTACGGCCGGTTCACCGGCCCGCCGGCGGGTTCGCTGGTGCTGGGCACGTCGCGGGCGGCGCAGGGCTTGCAGCCGGCGGTGCTGGCGGCCGGCCTGGGCGGCCGCTTCGCGGGGCCCTGGCTGAACTACGCCTTCACGCTCACCCACTCGCCCTACGGCCCGGCGTACCTGCGCAGCATCCGGCGCAAGCTGCGGCCGGACGTGAAGAACGGCCTGTTCGTGGTGGCCGTCGACCCGTGGTCGCTGTCGCTGACGGGCCCCGAGGGCACGTTTCCCGAAGATGACTCCTTCATCGGGCAGCTGCGCGACGTGAGCCAGAACCCCAACTGGGCCTACCTCGCGCACTACCAAACCAAGCCCCTCTACCGCCTGCTGCTCGACTACGCCACCGCCACCGAGCGCCTGCACCCCGACGGCTGGCTCGAAGTGCGCATCGGCACCGACAGCGCCCAGGTGCGGGCCCGCACTGCCCAGAAGCTGCGCGACTACCGCCGCCTGGCCGCCACCCAGCACCTTTCCGCCGGCCGGCTCGGGGCCCTGCGCCAAACCATCGAATTCCTGAAACCACACGGCCGCGTGTGCGTGGTGCGCCTGCCAGTGGGCCCCGGGCTGCTCCAGCTGGAGCAAGCCTACCAGCCCGGTTTCGACCCGCTCATGCGCCGGACTGCCGCCGATTTGTCGGTGCCTTACCTTGATTACAGCGCCCAGCCCTACGCCACCACCGACGGCAACCACCTCCAGCGCGCCGCCAGCACGGCCTTCACCCAACGCCTGGCGGAAGACCTGCGCGTAATCATGCGTTAATAAAGGAGAAGGAAATAGCCACGGGGGCCGAACGCCTTATTCCTTCCGTAGAATGGCCGCCAGCTGTCCCGCCAGGGCCCGGCGGGCGTAGCGGCCGTGGCTGGCGGCGGGCAGGTCGAGGTTGGGGTTGATGGCCCACTGGTGCAGCAGCGCGTCAAGAGTTTCTTGCATCAGGGCGGCGTCGGCGTAGGGCAGGGCCTGGCCCGCGCCGCATTCTTGCAGCAAATTATCGGCGTCGGAGCCGGCGGGCCCCACGCACAGCACGGGCTTGTTGGCGGCCAGGTACTCGAAGATTTTGCCCGGCAGGATGCCCCGGTTGCGCGGCACGTCGGGGATGGCCATCAGCAGCGCGGTGGCCTCCAACAGCTCGGCCACTGAGGCAGCGTGCGGCACGAAGGGCAGGTATTCGGTGACTTCGGCCAGCCCCGCCGCCTGCACCTGGGCCCGCAGCCCGGCGCTGGCCTGGCCCACGAAGCGCAGCCGCACGGGCACGGCGGGGTGGCGGGCGGCGGCGGCGGCCAGGGCCCCCAGCAGGCCGCCGAGGTGGTACAGCTCGGTGATGGTGCCGGTGTGGGTGAGGCGGAAGCAGTCGGTGGGCGGCCGCGAGGGCTGGCGGAAGTCGGGCGCGTCGTAGCCGTTGGGCAGCACGTGGATTTTGCCCGCCGCCAGCCCCGGCAGCTTGGCCCGGAACAGCCGCTCGGTTTCCGGCGAGGTCACCAGCACGGCATCGGCCCGCGTCAATACCCGGCGCTCGTAGCGGGCGTCGAGCCAGGCGGCCAGCGGCGTGTGGTGCAGGTCCTTGTAGTAGTAGATGTCCGTCCACGGGTCGCGCATATCCGCCAGCCAGCGCAGGCCGTGGCGCTGTTGCAGGGCCAGGCCGATGAGTTGGGTGGAGTGCGGCGGCGAGCTGGTGAGCACCGCGTCGAAGGTTTCGCCGGCGGCCAGCAGCTGCTCTACCGCGGCCAGCGCGTGCCGGTTCCAGCCCCGGCGCGGGTCGGGAATGAACAGGTTGCCGCGCACGAAGCGCAGGGCCTGCTGCACCAGCCCCGGCCGGCCCTCGTTGGCAAAGCCGCCGTAGGGCACGGCGCGGCCCGTCAACCTTTTGTAGCTCTCAAATGGCTCCGAAGTGGGCGTGCGGATGACGCGCACCCCCGCCGGCACCTCGGCTTCGAGGCTGGCGTCTCGCACCGGGTAGGTGGCCTGGGCCGCGTCCACCGTGACCACGGTAGCCTCCACCCCAAACTCGCCGAGGTACTTCACCCATTTCAGGCAGCGCTGCACCCCCGCCCCGCCCGAGGGCGGCCAGTAGTAGGTGAGGACGAGCAGGCGGAAAGGAAGGGCTTCGGGCACGGCGGGCAGCGGCAAGGGCAAACCGCAAAGCTACGCGAACGACACGCCTGCCGCCGTAACTTTGGGGCCCCGCTCCCCCGCCGCGGGCCATTCCTCTGCCCATGAACAACGACCAAATTAACGAGCTGCTGGCCCTGATGGGGCAGCAAATAAAGGATCAGGCCGAGCTGCGCGAAACTTCCGACCGCCGCTTCGCGCAGCTCACCGACGTGATGGTGAACGGGTTTTTGCGGCTGGAAGACCGGCTCGGGGCCCGCATCGACAATGTTTCGGCCCGGGTGGACCACCTCACTGACCGGGTGGACCACCTCACTGACCGGGTGGACCACCTTACCGAAGAAGTGCGGGAAATCAAAGCCCAGGGCCAAGAAACCAACCGCCGCTTGGGCAACGTTTTTGAGCACACCGGCCAGCTGACCGAAACCACGCAGGCCGCCGGGCTCCGCCTGAGCCACGTGGAGGAAGCCCAGCAACCCACCAACGCCGAGCTGGACGCCCGCCTCCGGGCCGTCGAAGCCCAGCTCCGCAACGCTTCCTGAACCGGGTAAAATCCTGAAAATCTGTTTAATCTGTTAAAATCTGCTTAATCTGTGGCTCATGTTCGATAACCTCTCCACCAAGCTCGACCGGGCCATCAAAACCCTCAAGGGCCAGGGCAGCATTTCCGAAATCAACGTCGCGGCCACCATCAAGGAAATCCGCCGGGCCCTGGTCGATGCCGACGTCAACTACAAGGTGGCCAAGGACGTCACCGACCGCATCAAGGATGCTGCGATGGGCCGCGACGTGCTCACGGCCGTCTCGCCGGGCCAGCTCATGGTCAAAATCGTGTACGACGAGCTGACCCAGCTCATGGGCGGCGAGAAGCAGGATATTGTCATCAAGGGCGACCCGGCCGTGGTGCTGCTCTCGGGCCTGCAGGGCTCGGGCAAAACCACGTTTGCCGGCAAGCTGGCCAGCTTCATCAAGAAGCAGAACCGCACCGTGCTGCTGGTGGCCTGCGACGTGTACCGCCCCGCCGCCATCGAGCAGCTGAAAGTGCTGGGCGAGCAAATCGGCGTGGAAGTGTACAGCGAGGTAGAGAACAAGAACCCCGTCGAGATTTCGCGCAACGCCCTCGACTACGCCAAGAAAAACAACAAGAAAGTCGTCATCATCGACACCGCCGGCCGCCTGGCCGTGGACGAGCAGATGATGCGCGAGATTGAGGCCGTGAAGACGGCCATCCGGCCCAGTGAAACGCTGTTTGTGGTGGACGCCATGACCGGGCAGGACGCCGTGAACACCGCCAAAACCTTCAACGACCGCCTGAACTTCGACGGCGTGGTGCTCACCAAGCTCGACGGCGACAGCCGCGGCGGGGCGGCCCTCAGCATCCGGGCCGTGGTGGAGAAGCCCATCAAGTTCATCTCGACGGGCGAGAAGATGGAGGCCCTGGACTTGTTCTACCCCGACCGCATGGCCCAGCGCATCCTGGGCATGGGCGACGTGATTTCGCTTGTAGAGCGGGCCCAGCAGCAGTTCGACGAGGACGAGGCCAAGCGCATCAACGCCAAAATCCGCAAGAACCAGTTCAACTTCGACGACTTCCTCTCGCAGCTGGATCAAATCAAGAAGATGGGCAACATCAAGGACCTGATGGGCATGATTCCGGGTATGAGCAAGGCCATGAAGGACGTCGAAATCGACGACGACGCCTTCAAGCCCGTCGAGTCCATCATCAAGAGCATGACCCGGCAGGAGCGGGCCAACCCCGACCTCATCAACGGCTCGCGCAAGCGCCGCCTGGCCAAGGGCTCGGGCACCGACATCCAGCAGGTGAACGCCCTGATGAAGCAGTTCGAGGACATGCGCAAAATGATGCGCACCATGAACAAGATGAGCCAGACCAAGGGCGGCATGGCCCAAATGGCCAAGATGATGGGCGGCCTGAAAGGGGGCCCCGGCGGTATGATGCGCTAGCTCAACCGTAACTAGCTCAACCGTAAACGGATTTGCAACAAAAACGAAACGGCCGGGAATTTTTTCCCGGCCGTTTCGTTATCCCAATGTGAAAGAATAGTTTTTTAAGGTGTTTTGGTTTGAAAAGTCCGGCTTCTCTGAAGTCGGACTTTTTTTATGTTCAAAAATTCCGGCGTTTCCCGCGCCCAACGCACCGGGCAACCTAAAGCGCAACCACCCCTTGCCCGCGCCTGCCGGGCGCTTGGTCCTGACGAAAGTTGCTACATTGGGCCCCTTGACCGCCCCGAATGGTGCCGTACCACTAAATTCTTGCAACAAAACGAGCCGCTTCGGGCCGGTTCAGCCGGCTGCGGCCAGGGGTTGCAGCCGGGAGAGCGGCTCGCACAGCTTCAGTGAATGCCATGAAAAACGAACAGATCGGTGCGGTGATTAAGTAGTCACGCAAAAGTAACCGTATAATTTTTTCCGATTCGGATTAGGACGTGTTCGATGCGTTGAAGCAAGGTGTGGTCGGATTGGTAGTC
>NZ_JABSNP010000012.1 GCF_013294115.1 Hymenobacter caeli
GGCCACCCGGTACGATAAGCTGGATGCGCATTTTCTGGCTTTTATTCACCTGGCCGCAACCGTCCTCTGGCTGCGTGACTGTTAACACTTCCTAGCTTGCTCACCCTGCTGCACCTGGCCTTCTTTCGCTACTACCCGGCCCAGCCGGCCAACCTCTATTTCGCCCTTTTTACCCTGGGGTCGGGGTTGCAAAATCTGGGCATTTTGGGTCAGAAAGCAATGGCCTTTTCGACCCCGGTACCTGGGCTGCTCCTGCAGTTCGTCACGGATTTCCTATTAACGGGCGCTTACTTGTGGGCTGTGCGGGCCCTTTATGCCTTGTTCGGCTTCCGGCCCGGCTGGCTGTATAAAGGGCTATGGCTGGGCTTTGGGGTGATGGTAGCCCTTAAACTGTACGGCAGTGAAACGGTTGCTTACGCTTTTATAAGCGTATTCCTTGCCGCCATTGTCGAGCTGCTGCACCTAACCGGGCGTGCCCTGCGGCAACGCCAACGCGGGGCCTGGATTATCGGTGCCGGGTTTGCCGTTACCCTCCTACTCATCGTGGGCATGTTGGTAATCATCGCGGTAGGTACCCTGCTGAAAGCTCCGAATTCATCACTGGCAGCGGGGGATGTACTTTCTGTGTTATTACCCCTGGTGCTTTATCTGTCCCCGGCGCTGGGCATCTCGTTGTTTCTGGCTCGCGAGTTCGCCCTTGATGCCGTGCTGCTGCAAGTCAAGCTGGGCGAAGTCGAGCGCCTCTCGGCCCAGACCCTGGCCCAGGAGCAGGACAAGCAGGCCCTGCTGGCCAACCAAAACGAGACCCTGGAGCAGCAGGTAGCCCAGCGCACCCAGGAGCTGCAAGGCTCGCTCACCCGCCTGCAAGCCACCCAGGCCCAGCTCGTCCAGGCCGAGAAGATGGCCGGCCTGGGCGAGCTGACGGCCGGCATCGCCCACGAGATTCAGAACCCGCTCAACTTCGTCAACAACTTCGCCGAAGTCAGCGCCGAGCTGGTGGGCGAGCTGGCAGAAGAGCAGCAGCGCCCGGCCCGCGACCCGGCCCTGGAAGCCGAGCTACTGGGCGACCTCAAGCAGAACCTGGGCAAAATCAGCCACCACGGCCAGCGGGCGGCCAGCATCGTGCGCGGGATGCTCGAGCACAGCCGCGCTAGCACGGGCGAGCGGACCCCCTCCGACCTCAACGCCCTCTGCGACGAGTACCTACGCCTGGCCTACCACGGCCTGCGGGCCAAAGACAAAGCCTTCAACGCGGCGCTCAGCACCGACTTCGCGCCGGACCTGCCAGCAGTAAACGTGGTGGGCCCCGACATCGGCCGCGTGCTGCTCAACCTGCTCACCAACGCCTTTTACGCCGTGCGCCAGCGCCAGCGGGCCGGCGAGGCCGGCTACGCGCCCCGCGTCGGCGTCAGCACGCGGCGGGTCGGCGGGCAGGTCGAAATCCGGGTGGCCGACAACGGCACGGGGATGCCGGCGGCGGTGCAGGCCAAGATATTTCAGCCCTTTTTCACCACCAAGCCCACCGGCGAGGGCACCGGCCTGGGCCTCTCGCTCAGCCACGACATCATCGCCCAGGGCCACGGCGGCACGCTCGGCGTGGAGAGCCGCGAGGGCGAGGGCACCGAATTCGTGATTTTTCTTCCCATTTAAGCCCAGTTCAATCTAACACCCATCCTATCTTTGAGCAGATGAAAATCCTGGTAGTGGACGACGAGCCCGACGTGCGCGTTTTGTTTGAGCAGCGCTTCCGGCGGGAGATTCGCCAAGGCGAATTCACGTTCTCCTTTGCCTATTCGGGCGAAGAAGCCCTGGCGTACCTGCACGGGCACGCCTCGGAGGTGGTGCTCATCCTTTCCGACATCAACATGCCGGGCATGAGCGGCTTCGAGCTGCTGCGGCGCGTGAAGCAGGAATACGGGGCCCCGCCGCCGCCCGCCCCGCCCCTGGTGATGATGGTGACGGCCTACGGCGACACGGAAAGCTACAACCAGGCCATGCAGCTCGGGGCCGACGATTTCCTGACCAAGCCGGTGGACTTCGCCGCCCTCAAAGAAAAACTGATTTCCCTGGAAAAGCAATAGACTTATTATGAGCTTTAAACCACAGATTTATAATAATTTAGAACGTCATGCTGAGCGCAGCCGAAGCATCTCTACCGCGGCAGTAATCAATAAATAGTTAGCGGGAGAGATGCTTCGGCTGCGCTCAGCATGACGTTCATCAGGTGACGTTCAATCCAGCATGACATTTAATTGTGATAAATAGCTCATTTAAAAACACTAGCGACCCTGATGAGCACAAAAATACTGGTGGTGGACGACGAGGCCGACCTGGAGCTGCTCATCAAGCAGAAGTTTCGGCGCAAAATCCGGGAGGGGGCCTACGAGTTCCTCTTCGCCGGCAACGGCGAGGAGGCCCTGGCCTGCGTGGCCGCGCACCCCGACACCGACATCATCCTCTCCGACATCAACATGCCCGTGATGGACGGGCTGACGCTACTATCGCGCCTGCACGACCTCAACTCGGTCATTAAGACGGTCATCGTGTCGGCCTACGGCGACATGGGCAACATCCGCACCGCCATGAACCGGGGGGCCTTCGACTTCGTGTGCAAGCCCGTCGATTTCGGCGACCTGGAGCTGACCATCGAGAAAACCATCGGGCAGGTGCAGCAGCTGCACGAAACGCTGCGGGCCATCCAGGAAAACAACATCCTGAAGATGTACGTGGACGAGACGGTCATCAACTTCATGGCCCGCCCCGGCTTCGCCGACCAGCTGCTGGCCAGCGAAACCATCGAGGCCACGGTCGTTTTCATCGACATCTGCGGCTTCACGGCCCTGTCCGAACAGCTGCCGGCCGCAGCCCTGGTGCAGCTGCTCAACACCTACTTCGACCAGATTGTCAAGGAAATCATTGCCCAGGGCGGCTACGTCGATAAGTTCATGGGCGACGCCGTGATGGCCGTGTTCCGGGGCGAATACCACCTGGACCGGGCCATCGACGCGGCCCTCTCGGTGCGCACCATGCTGCACGCCGTCCCCGACGTGGTACTGAAGGACACCCGCTACCACCCGGAGGTGTCCATCGGCATCAACACCGGCGAGATGGTGTCGGGCAACATCGGCTCGTCCTCGCTCAAGCGCCTGGACTACACCGTCATCGGCGACGCCGTGAACATGAGCCAGCGCCTGCAATCAGTGGCGCAGGCCAGCCAGATTGTCGTCACCGAAATCATCTACGAGCAGGTAAAGGAGAGCTTTCAGTGCCGGGCCATCGGCGAGTTGAAGCTCAAAAACAAGGCGCACCCGGTGATGACCTACGAGGTGGTAGCGTAAGCCGCCGGGCCCGCCGCGGCCCCGGGCCCGGCCGCCGTCAGTCGGGCCGCAGGGCCTCGTTCTGGCGGCGCAGGCGCTGGCACAGCACCCGCACGATGTTGCGCAGCACCTCGCCGCGCTCCTCCATCACGTCGTAAAAGTCTTCCTGGTCGAGCCGGAAGGCCGTCACCGCATCCTGCGCCACCGCCGACGCCGAACGGGGCTCGGCATCGAGCAGGGCCAGCTCGCCAAAAAAGTCGCCGTTGCCGAAGGTGGCCAGCCGCTGCGGGCCGTTGAAGATGCCGACCTGGCCCTCGTGGATGATGAAGAGCGAGGCCCCCAGCTCGCCCTTGGCAAAAATCTGCTCGCCGGCGGCAAAGCTCACTTCGTGCATGATGGGCACGATGCTGCTGAGCACGTTTTCGGCCGTTTCGGCGAACAGCGCCGTGTGTTGCAGCACCCGCACCCGCTCGGCGGCGCTGATGGACGAAGTAGTGGCGGCGTGGCTCATGAGCAGCTGGTCGAGGGTTTGGTGGGCGGCATCTACGAGCCGGTACAGGGCCGGCTGCTGCGCGGCGAGCCGCGCCAGGAGGGCAAAAGCGCTTTCGCGCACCAGCGGGCTGGGGCTGCGCAGGTGCGGGGCCAGCGCCGCCACCGAGCCGGCCGTGGGCTGCCACTGCTCCAGGGCCACCCGCACGGTCCAGTCGGCAAAGGCGGTTTCGCCGCGCGTCACGATGGTTTCGACGATGGGGGCGGGGGCCAGCAGCGGCCCCAGCAGGCGGTCGAAAGTGCGCTCTTTTTCGGCGGGCGGGTCTGGCGCGAGCAGGGCTTGCAGGCCCAGGTAGGTGGGCCGGGCAATGCTGTTGTCGAGGATTTCGAGGGCGTTGGCCTGGCGCTCGCGGGCGGCGTGGGCCACCCCGCGCTGCGCGTCGGCAATGAGCCGGGGCGCGTGCAGCTGGCCCAGCAGGCCGAACACCCGCTGCCGGGCCCGGGCCAGCTCGTAGTCGAGGCAGCCGGCCAGGGCGGGGCCGGCCGTGGCCTGGCCGTGCAGCAGCAGCTGGGCCAGGCGCAGCTCTTCGCCCACCAGGGCCTGAAACAGGGGGCCGTCCTGGGGGCCCGCGTCGGCGTGGCGCAGCGCCCGCAGGGCCGCCTCGCGCCGGAACAGGTGGGGCTGCCCGGCCAGGGCCACCAGCAGCTGGCGGCTGGCGGCCGTGCGCAGGCGGCCGCACACCTGCGCCACCCGCCGCACCCGGGCCGGGTCGGGCTCGGCGCTGAGCACGTCGGCCAGCGCGGGCAGGACGGCGTCGCCCAGGCGCAGCAGGTGCTGCGCGGCAGCGGCCCGGCCCGCCTTGCGCCCCAGCTCCAGCACCAAGTGGCGAATCTCGTCGGGGCTGGCGGTAGCGGGGAGGGCCAGGGCGTGGCCGGGGTCGGCGGGGTCGGCGGCCGCCGGGGCTTCGTCTTCGCCCGGCGCGAAGCGCTGGCTCAAGGCGTGCCCCAGCTCGGCCACGTACTGGCGGTAGGTGCGCCCCAGCAGCAGCAGCACGCCGAGCATCAGCAGGCCCATCCACGCGAACGGGGCCCAGGGGTGGTGGCCCCCCGGCAGGGCGGGCAGCACGAACAGCAATCCGCCGCCCAGGGCCAGGCCCAGCGGCTCGTAGAGGCCCTTGGCTAAGGTGTGCGCCTGCAGGCGCTCGGGCGGCGAGAGGGGCTGGAAAAGCAGCAGAAACACGGGGTCAAACACGGCCCGGCGCAGCACTTCCAGCCCCAAATACAGCCCGCAGAAATAGCGCAGCGCCGTGCTCTCGTTGGTCAGGTCGAGGCCGGCGTACAGGACCAGCCCGCCCAGCAGGGCCACCGGCAGTGCCAGCAGCACCCGGCGCACGCCCAGCGCGTCGAGGGCGCGCTGCGAGAGCAGCAGCTTGAAAACCAGGGCCAACAGGTAGGTGCACACGAGCACGGTGCCCACGTAGCGCATGATGGCCGCCTCGTCGTGGAAGCGGTGCTTGACGTTCACAAAAAACAGGTACTCGATGCCCGTCGTCACGGCCGCCAGGCCCAGCAGGCTCAGGCACAGCGTCGGCACCAGCCGGCTCTCGCCCAGCCAGCGGCGCAGCCCCGGGGCCACCGCCTGCGCCCGGGCCCGCCGCGGGGCCGGGGCCGCGGCCACCGCGTGCGCCCGCAGCGTGGCCCGCAGGGCCAGCAGCGCCCCCAGGTAGGCCCCGAAGGCCGTGCCCAGCAGCCACGGCAGGTCGGCGTGGCCGTGGATGGCAATGGCCAGCACGGCCCCCAGCGTCTTGGCCGGCATGTCGCCCGCGCTGATGACGCCGAACAGCCGCTTGCTCTGCCGCACGTCGAACACCACCGCCGCCACGCCCCAAAACTCCAGGCTGGTGAGCAGGTAGATGACCCGGTAGCCCGCCATCACGGCCACGGCCGAGGCCACCGAGTGGCCCGTGGCCACCAGCACGCCCAGCACGCCCGCCAGCACCACCGCCGCCAGCAGCACCCGCACCGCCAGCTTTTGCAGGGGCCAGTGGTGCTCGAAGCGCCCGTAGAGCTGGCCCGCCGCCAGCATGGCCAGGGCCGCCGCGCCGTAGGCCAGCGGCAGGTTGCGCTCGGGGTTGTTTTCGAGCAGCAGCACGTTGGCCGCCACGTACACCAGCACGGCCCCAACGCCCAGCAGGCAGTTGTGCAGGAAAAACAGCCACACCGTGCGCCCCTCCCCGGTCCGCACGCCCAGCAGCTGTTTTCCGCGCTCGGTTATCGTCATGGCCCGCAAGTTAGCGCAGGGCCGTTCTTTCAAATCCCAATTTCTGCCGGCATGAGGCAAAGAAATACAGCGGTGTTCCGGCCAGGGCCCGGCCGGGTGCGGGGCCGCCTTACCGTGGGGCCGCCTTGCCGTGGGGTCCGGCCGGCGCTTTTGCTTCGCGCCTATAGCACGCCCCGCCACACCAGGTACTCGGCGGGCCAGTCGAGGGCCGGGGCCTCCGCCCGGCCGGGCCACAGGCCGTACAGGGCCGAGCCCGAGCCCGACAAGCTGGCGTAGGCGGCCCCGGCGGCGTAGAGCTGGGCTTTGATGGCGGCCAGGCCCGGGTAGGCCGGGGCCAGGGCCGTTTCGAAGTCGTTGGCCACGGTGCCGCGCCAGGTTTCGATGGGCCCCGCCAGGGCCGCCCGCAGCGGGTGGGCCGGGGCCCGCGGCGCCACCCGGGCGTAGGCCTCGGCCGTGCCGATGTGCAGGCCCGGGTACACCACGGCGCAGGCGGTGCCGGCCAGGGGCAAGTCAATGGCCTCGAATTCGTCGCCCTTGCCCCCGGCCAGCACGGGCCGGTTTTGGATGAAAAAGGCGCAGTCGGCCCCCAGACGGCGGGCGTAGCCTTCCAGCGCTTCCGTCGATAAGCCCAGCCCGAACAGCTCGTTGGCCGCCTTCAGCGCAAACGCCGCGTCGGCGGAGCCGCCGCCCAGGCCCGCCCCGATGGGCACCACCTTGTGCAGGTGCAGCTGCACGGGCGGCAGCCGCGGGAAATCGGCTTGCAGCAGCGCATAGGCCCGCAGGCACAGGTTGGTTTCCGGGGCCCCGGGAATGGGCCGGCCGGTGAGGACAATGCCGGTGGGCTGGCCGGGCGCGGCAGGCAGCAGCTCCAGCGCGTCGGTCCACGGCAGCGGCACAAACACCGTCTCGAGCGTGTGGAAGCCGTCGGGGCGGCGGGCGGTGACGTAGAGGCCCAGGTTGAGCTTGGCGTTGGGGAAGGTGAGCACGGGGCGTGGGAAACGGGGTTGGCGGGAAGGACGGGCGCTGGGGCGGGCGGCACCGTATTTTTGGCCATGCCCGCGGCCGCCCAAAATTCAGCATTCCCCGCCCAAAGTTTCTACGCGCGCCGCGGCAAGCGCTGGCTCGACGTGGCCGGGGCCCTGGCCCTGCTGGGCCCGGCCCTGCCCCTGGCGGCGCTGGGGGCCCTGCTGGCCGCCGCCCAAAACCGGGGCTCCTGGCTGTTCCGGCAGGCGCGGCCTGGGTGGCACGGGCGGCTGTTTACCCTCTACAAGCTGCAAACCATGACCAACGCCCGCGACGCCCGCGGCCGGCTGCTGCCCGATGCTCAGCGCCTGCCGCCGCTGGGCCGCTGGCTGCGCCGCACCTCGCTCGACGAGTTGCCCCAGCTCTGGAACGTGCTGCGCGGCGACCTGAGCCTGGTGGGGCCCCGGCCGCTGCTGCCCCAGTACCTGCCGCTGTACTCGCCGGCCCAGGCCCGGCGGCACCTGGTGCGCCCCGGCCTCACGGGCTGGGCCCAGGTGCACGGACGCAACGCCATTTCGTGGGAAGAGAAATTTGCCCTCGACGGGTGGTACGTGGAGCACCTCTCGCTGGCCCTGGACCTGAAAATTCTGTGGCGCACGGCCGGGCGGGTGCTGCGCGGGACCGGCGTGGCAGCCCCCGACCAGGCCACGGCCGAGGCCTTCCGGGGCCCGGCGTAGGGCCCGGGCGCGGAAGCAGCGCGAACTTTGCCGCCCGTGCCCACTTTCGCCCAGCCCGCCGCATGACCCAGCTTTTCTTTTCGGACTACCACGCGGAGGAGGGCACCGGCCGGCCGCTCGTCATTTTTGGGGCCGGCGGGCTGGGGCGCGAAGTGCTGGACCTGGTGCGGCAGCTGAACGCGGCCGGCGCGGGCTGGGACGTACGCGGCTTCTACGACGACGCGGCCCCCGCCGCGCCCACCGTGGCGGGCCTCCCCTACCTGGGCACCAGCGCCGCCCTCAACGCCACCGCCGAGCCGCTGGCCGTGGCCGTGGCCGTGGGCAGCAGCGCCGGCCGGGCCGCCGTGGCGGGCCGCCTCACGTCGGGGCAGCTGGCCTTTCCGGCGCTGGTGCACCCGGGCGTGGTGCTGGGCCCCGCCCAGCGCATTGCCGTGGGCGCGGGCTGCGTCATCCAGCAGGGCTGCATCCTCACGTGCGACATCACCCTGGGCCGCTTCGTGCTGCTGAACCTGGGCTGCACCGTGGGCCACGACGCCGCGCTCGGCGACTTCTGCTCGCTGATGCCCCGCGTCAACGTGGGCGGCGCGGCCCGGCTGGCCCCCGGCGTGTACCTTGGCACCGGGGCCACCGTCATCCAGGGCATCAGCGTGGGCGAGGACACCACCGTAGGAGCCGGGGCCGTGGTGGTGCGCGACCTGCCCGCCCGCGTCACGGCCGTGGGCGTGCCGGCCCGGGTAATTAAACAATTGACAGTGAGCAGTTAGTAATGAGCAATTACTGATTCCCAGTCACTACCTTTTTGCTCATTGCTCATTGTTAATTATTAAGGGGCTTAGGAAGCAAAATTCAGAAATTGGGGCGTAACTTCTTGTTATGCAACCCGCTAACCGCTATTATAAGTGCAGCAAACTTTCGGAGGTCAAATTTCGCTACTTGCTGCGGCTCTTTGCCCTGGATTTGACGGCCTCGGATGCGGCCCGCCTCACGGGCCTGAGCACGCGTGCCGTCAACGCGCTCTACCTGCGGCTGCGCCACCGATTCCTGGTCTGGAACCCGGTGCCGGCCGAGCTGGCTGGGGCCATCGAACTCGACGAAAGTTACTTCGGCCCGCGGCGGGTGCGCGGCAAACGGGGCCGGGGCGCGAGCGGCAAAACCATTGTCTTTGGCCTGTTCAAACGCGGCGGGCAGGTGTACACGGAAATCGTCCCCGATTGCTCGAAAAAGACGCTGCAAGCCATTATTCGCGGCAAAATCAACGTCTCGGCCATGGTCAACACCGACGGCTGGCGCGGCTACGACGGGTTGGTGGACGTGGGCTTCGACCGCCACTTCCGCGTCCGCCACGGCCGGGACGAATTTGTTCAGGGGGCCTCGCACATCAACGGCATCGAGTCCTTCTGGAGCTTCGCCAAAGCCCGCCTTCAACAGTTCAAAGGCGTGCCCAAACACACCTTTTTGCTCCACCTGAAAGAGTCCGAATTTCGCTTCAATCATCGCTACGAAAACCTCTATAAATTGCTCCTTAAATTACTTCGTCAACAACCCCTCTGAACCAGTTTGCTTCCCAAGCCCCTTATTAATTACCGTTAGTGCGTAGCCAAGACCACGACCGCCTGTACCTGTCGCCGCCCCACCTCGGCCGCCACGAGCTGAACTACGTGCACAAGGCCATCGAAGACAACTGGGTGGCCCCGGTGGGCCCCAACCTGGATGGCTTCGAGGCCGACATCTGCGCGGCGGTGGGGATACCGTTTTGCGTGGCCCTGAACTCGGGCACGGCGGCCCTGCACCTGGGGCTGCTGCTGCTGGGCGTGGGCCCCGGCGACGAAGTGCTGTGCCCGTCGTTCACGTTCGTGGCCACGGCCAGCGCCGTGCGCTACTGCGGGGCCGCGCCGGTATTCGTTGACAGCGAATACGACACCTGGAACATCTGCCCCCAGCGCCTGCGCGAGGCCATCGAGGACCGGCTCCGGCGCGGCAAAAAGCCCAAGGCGCTGCTGCTGGTGCATTTGTACGGCATGCCGGCCAAGGTGCCCGAAGTACTGGCTCTGGCGGCGGAATTTGACATCCCGGTGCTGGAGGACGCGGCCGAGGCCCTGGGCAGCTGCTGGGAGGGCCAGCCGCTGGGCAGCTTCGGGCGGGTGGGCGTGTTCTCGTTCAACGGCAACAAAATCCTGACCACCAGCGGCGGCGGGGCCCTCGTGGCCCACGACCGGGCCCTGGCCGAGCGGGCCCGCTTCCTGGCCACCCAGGCCAAGGACGACGCCCCCCACTACCAGCACGCGGAGGTGGGCTACAACTACCGGCTGAGCAACATCCTGGCCGGCATCGGGCGCGGCCAGATGGAGCTGCTGGCCGACCGGGTGAAGCGCCGCCGCGAAATTTTTGCCTGGTACCGCGAGCACCTGGCCGCCCTGCCCGGCCTGGCCGTGGGCCCCGCCGAGCCCCCCGGGGCCCGGGCCAACCGCTGGCTCACCACCGTGCTCCTCGCCCCGCCCGCCCCGGACGCCGCCCCCGCCCCGCCCCCCGAAGCCCTGCGCCGGGCCCTCGAAGCCCACAACATCGAAAGCCGGCCCCTGTGGAAGCCCATGCACTTGCAGCCGCTCTTCGCCGACGCGCCGATGTACGGCGGCGCGGTGTGCACCGACTTGTTTGCCCGGGGACTGTGCCTGCCCAGCGGCACCGCCATGACGGAGGCCGACCTGCGCCGCGTGGCCGGGGCCCTGCGGGAGGCCTTCGGCTAAGGGCCCGCGGCGCGTTTGGAACCATTATTGCCTGGGAGCGGGGCCCGCAGACTACCGCCAGCTGCCATTTGCCGTTAAAGGCCCAGCTCTTTTCGTTTCCTCATGAAAAACCTTCGCTTTCTCGCCGCGCTGCTGTTCGTGCTACCCGTGGCCGCCAAGGCCCAAACCAAGCCGGCCACCACCCAGCAGGTAACTGAAGTAACCGAAGACCTGGACCCGGCCACGGGCAAGGTCGTGCGCCGCACTACCCGCACCACCACCGTGCCGGCGGGCACGGCCTTGCCCACCAGAACGACCGCGGCCGACGCGCCCGCAACCCGGGCCAGCGACGCCCAGGTATCGGACTTCTTCCGGGAAAAAACCACCGTGGGAACCCTCACCGCCCCCGCGCTGCTCGACGCCTACGCCCGCTTCATCGAGAAAGTACGCGCCGACCGCCGCACCTGGAACGCGGCCAACTGGTCGGCGGCCGCGGCCGTGCTCAGCAGCCTCAACGGCCGCTACGAACAGGTGCGGGCCAACTTCGTGCTCGACGACAAGGTGACCATCCGTTCGCAGCAGGCCGAGTTCCAGACCCTGCGCACCGCCCGCCAGCTTTCCGACCAAGTGTCGGACAAACTGTAGGCGGGCCCCGGGCCTGAACACCGGGCCGGGCCGCCGGGTTGTGGCCCTTCACCGTCCGCGCCCTTCATGCCCGTTTCCAAACCGACTGTCCTCATCACCGGTGCCACCGGCCAGATCGGGGGCGACACCCTGCGCCGCCTCCGCGCCGACGATTCCATTACGCCCGTGGCCGCGGTGCGCTCGGCCGCAAAGGCGCAGGTGTTTCACGACCAGGGCGTGCGCACCGTTATTCTCGATTTCGATAAGGAAGAAACCCTGGGCCCCGCTCTGCACGGCATCGACCGGGCCCTGTTGGTGACCGGCTATACCGTGGACATGCTGCGCCAGAGCAAGGCATTTCTCGACCAAGCCCAGCGGGCGGGCGTGCAGCACCTGGTGCATCTGGGGGCCTGTGGGCGCGACGACGCCACCGTGGCCCACTGGGCCTGGCACCAGCTCGTGGAGCGCTACATCGAGTGGCGCGGCTTTTCCTTCACGCACCTGCGCCCCGAAACCTTTATGCAGAACCTGCTGAGCTACGGCGGCACCCAGGTGGTGCGCCAGGGTCTCATCCAACAGTACGTGGGCGATGCGCGCCTGAGCTGGGTTGATGCCGAAGACGTGGCCCAGGTGGCCGTGCAGGCCCTGCTGCACCCCGAGCGCCACGCCGGCCAAACCTACCGCCTGGGCTACGAGGCCAAATCGTACGCCGAAATCGCCGCTACCATGGCCGAAGTGCTGGGCAAGCCCTTCCGCTACGAAGCCCAGGCCCCCGAGATTTTCCGCGAAAACATGCGCGCCGCCGGGGCCGACATGGCCTACATGGATTGCGTGTACGACCACTACAAGCGCTACGCCGCCCACACCATCCCCGGGGCCGACGACACGTTCGACAACTTCCCCGTCCTCACCGGCCAGCAGCCCACTCGGTGGGCCCATTTCGTGCAAAAGCACCGGGCCTCATTTGATTATTAGTGCAGCGTACTGGAAATGAAAGCGGCGTTGGCCCGCTTGCCTAATGAATTCGGCAGGCGGGCCAACGCCGCTGTTGCTTTGCCGTAAGATTTAGTTGTACGGCCGGGGTCTTACCCCAGCGCCTGGGTCAGGTCGGCCAGCAGTTCTTCTACTTCTTCGATGCCCACGCTTAGGCGCACCAGGCCCGGAGTAATGCCCAGGGCCCGGCGGCGCTCGTCGGGAATGTTGCGGTGCGAGGTGGCCAGCGGGTACGAGCACGACGAATCGACGCCGGCCAGCGACGGGGCCAGCGGAAACCGCTGACACTTTTGAATAAACGCATCGACGGCCGCGGCCGTGTCGTCGGCCAGCCGGAACGAGAGCATGCCGCCGAACAGGCCGCCCAGCAGCTGGGCCGCGGCCAGGGCGTGGCCGGGGTCGGCGGGCAGGCCGGGGTAGAACACCTGCCCCACGGCCGGGTGCGCGGCCAGCAGCCGGGCCACGGCCAGGGCGTTTTCCGAGTGCTGGCGCATGCGCAGGCGCAGGGTTTTGGTGCCGCGCAGGGTCAGCCAGCTTTCCAGCGGGGCCAGGGTGAGGCCGAGGCTGCCGCCCACCTGGCGCAGGCGCAGGGCCACGGCCGGGTCGCGGGCCAGCACGAGGCCGGCCGTCACGTCGGAGTGCCCGCCGAGGTACTTGGTGGCCGAGTGCCACACCAAATCGGCCCCCCAGCTGAACGGCTGGCTGATGACGGGCGAGGCGAACGTGTTGTCAATCAGCAGCAGTACGCCCTGCGCCTGGCAGGCGGCGGCCAGCCGGGGCCCGTCGAGCACGGTGAGCAAGGGGTTGCTGAGGGTTTCGGCCAGTACCAGCCTGGTGGTGGGCCGGGCATGAGCGGCAAGGTTGTAGAGGTCGGCCAGGGGCACGTAGCTCGTTTCAATGCCCAGGCGACTTAACTCGTTGGATAGCAGCACCACCGAGCCGCCGTACAGCTCGGCGGGGCACAGCACGTGGTCGCCGGCCCGGCAGGTGGCCAGCACGGCGGCCAGCAGCCCGGCCAGGCCCGCGCCGGTGGCCACGCCGGCCATTGCGCCCCCGGCCACGCCCTCAAGCTGGGCCACGGCGGCCACCAGCTCCTCGGTGTTGGGGTGCTCGGAGCGCGAGTAGCCGTAGCGGCCGCCGCGGCCGGGGGCGGTGTAGTACTCTTCCAGCTCGGCCAGGGAAGAAAATTTGAAGACCGAGGTTTGGTAGATGGGGGTGACTTTGGGGTGGATGTTGGTCAGGTTCATGGCGGGGGACGGCGGCGGCGGGCCGGCAAGTGCCAAAGTAACGCCCGAATGCCCGGCTCACCACTGCGCCGGTGGGCCCCCGACGGCGTTTCAGCTGTACTTCGGCCCGGCCCGGGACGGCCGCGCGGCAAGCCTTGGCCAGGAAGGTCACCAGCCGCGGCACTGGCTGGACAATCCCCATAATTTATGCGCTTGTAACAAGAAAAATAAGTTAAACCTATTGTGAAAGTTGTCTGAATATTAACGCTAACTTGCTCGCTCAACTCCACCTTCACTAGTATTTATGAGAAGTCTGTTTACTCTCTTGGGAACGTGCCTGGCCACCGTGCCGCTGCTCACGCAGCTCGGGCCTTCCGCGCACCCCGCCACCCCGGCGGCTACCGTGGCTGCCGGGCCCCGGCCGGTGGCCGACCCCAACTCGCGCATCGGCGGCGAGCTGCAGCAACTCTACCAGCAGTGGCACGGCACGGCTGCCCGGGGCGGGGCCCAGCTGGCGGCGGCTTTTCCCGAGCTGAGCGTGGCGGCCGACGGGGCGGTGCTGGTGCGCATCACGGCCCGCGACGTGGCGGCTTTGCGCCCGGCCCTGCTGGCCCGCGGCTTCGAAATCGTTTCCGACCAGAGCAAGTTTCACTTCATTGAAGGCCGCCTGCCGGTGAGCGAGCTGGCCCCCGGCACGGCCGGCATCAGCGCCCTGGCGGCGCAGGGCCTGCTGGGCGTGCTGCCGGTGTTCGACCCGGTGAACAACGCGGGCAAAATCCAGAACCAGGCCGACTTCCTGCTCGAAGCGGCCCGCGTGCGCGCCGTGAAGCCCACCGGCTACGACGGTACGGGCGTGCGCATCGGCGTGATGAGCGACTCTTACAACGCCTTGGGCGGCGCAGCGACCGGCGTGGCTTCCGGCGACCTGCCCGCCGGCGTGCAGGTGCTGCAAGACCCCGCCACCGGCACCGACGAGGGCCGGGCCATGATTGAGCTAATCCACGACCTGGCCCCCGGGGCCGGCAAAGCCTTCAGCGGCATTTACCAGGGCGAGGCCAACTTCGCCGACCAGATTTACCGCCTGGCCGACCCCACGGTGGCCAACTGCAAAATCATCGTTGACGACATTAGCTACCTCAACGAGCCCATGTTCCAGGACGGCGTGATTGCCCAGGCCGTGGAGGAAGTGGTGGCCACGCGCGGCGTGGCCTATTACTCGTCGGCGGGCAACTACGCCGACCAGTCGTCGGAGTACGCGGCCCCCACCTTCGCCGCCACCACCGGCGGCGCGGCCGATTTGGACTTCGGCCTCTCGACCGGCGCCACCACCGACACGCGCCAGCCGTTCACCATCGCGGCCTCGGGGGCCTTCCGCCTGGCCATTCAGTGGAGCGACCCGTTTTACACCGCCAACGGCGTGAAGACCGACCTCGACGCCTACCTCGTGGTGGCCCGCGCCACCGGCGTGGTTATGAAGGGCGACACCGTGGCCCGCGCCACCACCAACAACATCGCCAGCCAGACCCCCGGCGAAATCATCAGCTTCACCAACCCCGCCGCGGCCACCAACACGACGTTCAGCCTGGTGCTGAACCGCCGCGCCGGCACCGCCGACCCGGCCCGCGTGAAGTACATCAACTACGGCGCGTCGTTCACGCCCACCAAGTACTGGACGCACAGCGGCACCGTGACGGGCCACCACGCTTCCGTGAACAGCATGGCGGTGGCGGCGGCGCCCTCCTACAACCGCCTCGTCAACGAGTCGTACTCGTCGAAAGGCCTTCCCACCTACTTGTACGGCCCGCTGGGGGCCCCGCTGGCGGCCCCGGTGACGCGCAACAAGCCCGACTTTACGTCGATTGACTTCGTGAGCACCACGTTCTTCGGCGGCAACGCCACGCCCGACCCGGCCGACGGCCTGTTCTTCGGCGGCACCTCGGCGGCGGCTCCCAACGCGGCGGCCGTGGCCGCGCTGCTGCTGCAAGCCCAGCCCGCGCTCACCCAGGCGCAACTCAACGACCGGCTGAAGGCCACTGCCACCGACCTGCTGACCCCCGGCTACGACGCCCTGACCGGCGCGGGCCTGATTAACGCCTACGCCGCCATCTACGGGCTGCCCTTGGCCACCGCCGCCCCGTTCGTGGAAACGTTCGACAACGCCGGCCTCAGCCGCGCCTGGCAGATTGAGGGCCGCGGGGCCGGCCGCTCGCTCGTGCGCACCGACTTCGCGCCCGCCTCGGCCCCCGGCCAGCTGGTGCTCGACAACTTTATTCCGACCTACACCATCGGGGTGGGCACGAGCGAAGCCACCCTGCGCCTCAACCTGAGCGCCGCGCCCACCACCAGCTACGTGCTGGCCTTTAAGCACAAGAAGATTCTGGGCGAAACCGACCAGGCCATGCCCGCCACCTTCGCCACCACCAGCCCCACCGACGGCGTGGCCCTCAGCGTGGACGGCGGCACCAGCTGGTTCCGCCTGGCCGACCTGACCGGCACCAACGCCACCACCGCCTACAAAACGGTGAGCGTGGACCTGACCCAGTTCGCCACGGCCAACGGCCTGACGCTGGGGGCCGACGTGCGCATCCGCTTTCAGCGCTACGGTGCCTCCTTGCAAGTGGATGCGGCCGTGACCACCCGCCGCGGGGGCCGTGCCTACGACGACATCACCGTGACGGGCGGCACCGTGGCTCCCATCGCCTACTTCACGTCGTCGGCCACCGCCACGGCCGTCTGCCCCGGCTCCACGGTGCAGTTCACCGACGCGTCGCTGCTGACGCCCACGGCCTGGAGCTGGAGCTTCCCCGGCGGCACGCCCGCCACCAGCACCGCTCAAAACCCCGTCGTGACCTACAACGTGGCCGGCACCTACGGCGCCACGCTGACCGCGACCAACGCCAGCGGCTCGTCCAGCACCACCACCGCAGCGCTGGTCACGGTGTCGGCGGCGCTGCCGGTGGCCAGCTTCACCGCCCGCCAGGCCCTCATTTGCCCCGGCGGCAAAGCCAGCTTCACCAACACGTCCACGCAGTGCGTGAGTAGCGTCAGCTGGAGCTTCCCCGGCGGCACGCCGGCCACCAGCACCGCCCAGAACCCCGTCGTGACCTACGCCACGGCCGGCAACTACACCGCCACCCTCACGGCCACCAACGCCAACGGCAGCACCACCAAGAGCATTCCGGTGCAGGTGCAGGGCACCGCCCTGGCCGTGCCCTACGCCGAGTCGCTGGCCGCCGGCGTGCCCGCCACCTGGGGCGTCATCAACCCCGACAACAGCTATACCTGGGCCAGCGCGAGCAACGTGCTGCTGAAAGACGGCACCCGCGGCGGCGCGGTGGACATGAACTTCTACGACTACGGCCCCAAGGTGGGCCAGCGCGACACGCTGCAAACCCCCGCCTTCAACCTGACCCAGCCCCGCGCCTTTTTGCGCTTCGACGTGGCTTACGCCGCGGCGGGGCCCGTGGCCGCTGCCAACAACGACTCGCTGGCCGTGGACGTGTACACGTCCTGCACCAACACCCGCCTGGGCCGCGTGTACCTGAAGTCGGCCGTCAACGGCTTGCCCACCACGCTTTTTCGGCAGGCCGCCTACACGCCCACGGCCGTCAGCCAGTGGCGCACCGAGAACATCGACCTGGCCGCCTACCTCAACCAGCAGGTGTACCTGCGCTTCGTGGCCTTCAACCAGTACGGCAACCACCTCTTCCTGAGCAACGTGCGGGTAGAAAACACCGTGCTGGCCGCCAAAACGGCCCTCGCCGACTCGCCGGCCCTGCAAGCCTACCCGAACCCGGTGGCCGGCGGCCGCAGCCTGACGCTGGCCCTGCCCGCCGCTCCCGGCGCGGCCACGGTGCGCCTGGTTGACGCCCTGGGCCGCACCACCTGGCAAACCACCGTGGCCCTGAACGCCGCCGCCGCTACCCGCCGCAGCCTGGACGCCCCCCTGGCTTCCGGCCTCTACACCGTGCTGTGCCAGACGGCCGACGGCCAGCTGTACTCGCGCCGCGTGGTGGTGGAATAAGCATTCGTTGAGAAACATGAAAAGGGCTACCCAATGGTTGGGTAGCCCTTTTTTTTCTTCAGCAGGTGTTACTCGTCGGCGGCCGGTGGCTTCAGCGCTTCGGCCGCCGCCGCGCTGATGTGGGCCCGGGCCCGGTTTTCGCGGGCGAATACCTGCATCAGCACGATGAAATACGAGAGCAGCAGGGGCCCGATGACCAGCCCGACGATGCCGAAAATTTCCACGCCCAGCACGATGCCCACCAGCGTCACCCAGGGGTGGATGTCGCCCATGCTCTTGGCCAGCCAGATGCGCAGCAGGTTGTCGATGTTGACGATAACCACCGCCCCTACCACCAGAATGCCGATGCCCTGCCCCGTGTGGCCCAGGGCCAGCTGGTAGAGGGCCGCCGGCACCCACACCAGCGGCGTGCCCAGCACCGGCAAAAACGCCAGGAAGAACGCCACCACCGTCCAGAACAGCGGCGTGGGCACCCCGAAAATCCACAGCGTCAGCCCCGTCAGCAGGCCCTGCACGAGGGCCACCAGGGCCTGGCCCAGCACGTTGGCGTTCACGTTGTTGCGCAACGATTCGCTCAGCTCGTCCAGCGTTTTTTCGCGGAAGGGCAGGTAGCGGTGCAGGCCCGCCAGGAAAGCCTCTTCCTGCGTGAGCAGGTAGTACAAGGTGAACAGCATCAGCCCCACCACGACGATAACGTTCAGCACGCTGCTGGCCAGCGTGGGAATCCACTGGCTCACGCGGGCGGCCCCCTGCTGTAAAAGCTGCCGCACGTTGTTCTCCTGCGTTACCTGCAGGCCCACTTTGCGCTCGATGCGCTGCACCACCAGCAGTATCTGGTCGGTGCTTTTGGCCAGCATCTGCAGCCGCTCGATGAGCAGCGACGTGAGGGCGAAGAACGGGATGACGAGCACCACCACTGCAAACAGCAGCAGCAGCACCGTCACGAAGGTGCGGTTCCACCCGCGCCGGTGCACCAGGGCCGTGAACCACGGCCGGAACACCACGTACAAAATGCCTGCCCCCAGAAAAGCCGTCAGGTATTGGAGCAGCCCAAACAGCGCCAGGGCCCCCAGCACCACCAGCGCGACGATGAGTAGCAGGAAGCGCTGGTGCGGCGTGTAAACGTTGGTTTCGTCGGGAATAGAGGTCATAAAAAGCCGATGTAGCAGATGAATTTCTTGTGAAACAACCAGGGTTCCTACGAAAGAACCGGGCGCTTTGGCCGTAACCAACAGCGCCCGCCCCGGCCGAAGCCGGAGCGGGCGCTGCCCTTACCAACGATGCCCGTTGCTAGGCGCTGGCTCCTTCGGCCAGCACAATCACGTTATTGCGCAGCACTTCCACCACGCCGCCTTCGATGCGAATCGTGTCGCGGCCGGCCGCGCCGGTCAGCGTCACGTCGCCAGCCTTCAGGGCGGCAATCATTGGGGCGTGGTTGTTCAGCACTTCGAACGAGCCGTCGGCCCCCGGAAACCGGGCCGCCGTCACTTCGCCTTCGAATACCTTGCGGTCAGGGGTGATGATTTCCAGATGCATAATTTTTTCAGCTGTTGGCTTTCAGCTGTTAGCTGTTAGCCATACTGTATGCCATTCTTTCGAAAAGCTAACAGCTAACGGCTAACGGCTAACGGCTCAAAAAATTTACTTGGCTTCGGCAATCAGCTTCTCCCCTTTGGCAGCGGCGTCCTCGATGGTGCCCACCAGGTTGAAAGCGGCCTCGGGCAGGTGGTCGTACTTGCCGTCGATGATTTCGTTGAAGCCGCGGATGGTGTCCTTGATGTCCACGAGCACGCCTTGCAGACCGGTGAACTGCTCGGCCACGAAGAAGGGCTGCGAGAGGAAGCGCTGCACGCGGCGGGCGCGGTTCACGGTCTGCTTGTCCTCCTCGCTCAGCTCGTCCATGCCCAGGATGGCGATGATGTCCTGCAACTCCTTGTAGCGCTGGAGGATTTCCTTCACGCGCTGGGCCGTGTTGTAGTGCTCGTCGCCGAGGATGTCGGCCGAGAGGATGCGCGAGGTCGAGTCCAGCGGGTCCACGGCCGGGTAGATGCCCAGCTCGGCAATTTTGCGGCTGAGCACCGTCGTGGCGTCCAGGTGGGCAAAGGTGTTGGCCGGGGCCGGGTCGGTCAGGTCATCGGCCGGCACGTACACGGCCTGCACCGAGGTGATGGAGCCGCGCTTGGTGGAGGTGATGCGCTCCTGCATGGCCCCCATCTCGGTGGCCAGCGTGGGCTGGTAGCCCACGGCCGACGGCATCCGGCCCAGCAAAGCCGATACCTCCGAGCCCGCCTGCGTGAAGCGGAAGATGTTGTCGATGAAGAACAGGATGTCGCGGCCAGCGCCGGTGCCGTCGCCGTCGCGGAAGCTCTCGGCGATGGTCAGGCCGGAGAGGGCCACGCGGGCCCGGGCTCCGGGGGGCTCGTTCATCTGGCCGAACACCAGGGTGGCCTGCGATTTCTCCATCTCCACCAAGTCCACCTTGCTCAGGTCCCAGCCGCCCTGCTCCATCGAGTGCTTGAACTCGGTGCCGTAGCGGATGATATCCGACTCGATGAACTCGCGCAGCAGGTCGTTGCCCTCGCGGGTGCGCTCGCCCACGCCGGCGAACACCGACAGGCCCGAGTAGGCCTTGGCGATGTTGTTGATGAGCTCCTGGATGAGCACGGTTTTGCCCACGCCGGCCCCGCCGAACAGGCCAATCTTGCCGCCCTTCACGTAAGGCGCCAGCAAGTCAATTACTTTGATGCCGGTGAAGAACACCTCCGACGTCGTGGCCAGGTCCTCAAACGCCGGGGCAGCGCGGTGGATGGGCAGCGGCCCGTCGGACTTGGGCTGCGGAATGCCGTCGATGGCCTGGCCGATAACGTTGAACAGGCGGCCTTTCACGCCGTCGCCGGTGGGCATCGAGAGCGGGGCCCCCAGGTCGCGCACCTCGGTGCCGCGGGCCAGGCCCTCGGTCGAGTCCATGGCAATGGTGCGGACCCGGTCTTCGCCCAGGTGCTGCTGGCATTCGAGCAACACCACCTGGCCGTTGTCTTTCGTCACCTCCATCGCATCGAAGATATTGGGAAGCTTGGTGCCTTCCCCAGCGAAGCTTACGTCCACGACGGGGCCGATGACCTGGGTGATTTTGCCGGTATTCGCCATTGCGTTTTTTATATAAAAGAAATGAAGTTGCGGAGTTTCAGGCCGCAAAATTACGCCAGCGGCACCGCTTTTCCAACCCCCGGCCCGGCGCTTCCCGGGCCCCCGGGCCGATGAACGCCCGAATGGCGGCGGGCTGAAAACCAACTCGTAGCGCCCGGCTGGCGGCCTTCCGGCCCGGCCCGAGCGGCACCAAAGCCAGAAATTTTTTCCGCCGAAACTTGCCTAAAAGCAAACGGGTCGTACATTTGCAGTCCCAAACGGCCTTGGCCCCGCGGGAAATTGTCCGATGGTGTAACCGGCAACACGCTTGATTTTGATTCAAGAAAGTCCAGGTTCGAGCCCTGGTCGGACAACGACAAAGCTCACGTAACACAAGCGAAAGGCGCTGGCTTCTCTTCCTGGAGAGGTCAGCGCCTTTCGCTTGTATCCCCTGGTCCTGCGGCCCGCCCGTTGCCCACCCCGGCCCCCTGCTTATTCCTACACCATCAGCTTTTTACCGCACCATGAAGCAAGTAAGAATTTTCGCGGGCAGCGCCTCGCGGGCCCTGGCCGAGGGCATCGCCGCCGCCTACGGCAAGCCCCTGGGCGACCTCACCATCCAGCGCTTCGCCGACACCGAGATGGGGCCCAGCTTCAACGAGAGCGTGCGGGGCTGCGAGGTGTTCCTGATCCAGAGCACGCCCCCGCCGGCCGAAAACCTGATGGAGCTGATGCTGATGGTGGACGCGGCCAAGCGGGCCTCGGCCCACAAGGTCAACATCGTGATGCCCTACATGGGCTACGCCCGCCAGGACCGCAAGGACAAGCCCCGGGTGAGCATCGGGGCCAAGGTGGTGGCCAACATCATCCAGAGCGTGGGCACCGACCGGCTGATGACCTGCGAACTCCACGCGGGCCAGATTCAGGGCTTCTTCGACATCCCGGTGGACCACCTCGACGGGGCCACCGTCACGGCCCCCTACATCAAGTCGCTGAACCTGGACAACCTGATTTTCGCCTCGCCCGACGTGGGCGGCGTGGTGCGCACCCGGGCCTTTGCCAAGAAATTCGGGGCCGAGATTGTGGTCTGCGACAAAACGCGCCTGCGGGCCAACGAGATTGCCTCGATGCAGGTGATTGGCGACGTGGCCGGCATGAACGTGGTGCTGGTGGACGACATGGTGGACACGGCCGGCACCATCTGCAAAGCCGCCGACTTGCTGATGGAGCGCGGGGCCCTCTCGGTGCGCGCCGTCATCACGCACCCGCTGCTGAGCGGCCCGGCCCACGAGCGCATCCGCGCCAGTGCCCTCACCGAGCTGGTGGTGACGGACACGATTCCGCTGAAGGAGCAGAACGAGAAAATTCGGGTAATTTCGGTGGCCCACCTGTTTGCCCACGCCATCCGCAACGTAGTTACGCACGAGAGCATCAGCTCGCTGTTCGTGTAACGAGCCAATGCGCAGGGCCCCGGCCGGTTGATAACCGTGCCGGGGCCCTGTTCTTTTGCCAGCATGCGCTTTGCCTGCTTTTTGAGCGGCCGGTGCGGCCAAGGTCGCTGGTTTGCCGTTAGACGCAGGTACTGCCTTCACTTTTTTAGCTTGTCCATGTCCATTCAACCCAAAACCAAGGGCTTGGCGCACGTAGCCTTGCGCACCACCGACTTTGCCCGCGCCAAAGCGTTTTACCACGATTTGCTGGGCCTGCCGATAGCGCTCGAAACGCCCGAAATACTGGGGTTTCTGGTGGGCTCAACGTTCATCGGCTTCAAGCAGGCGGCGCCTACTTACCCCGGCGGCGGCACCTTCACCCCCTTCAACGTGGGCCTGGACCACATCGCCATTGCCTGCGAAGACGAGGCCGAGCTGCACCGCGTGGCCGATGCCTTGCAGGCGGCCGGGGTTGAGAACACCGGCGTCAAGGCAGACACCGTGCAGCCCGTGAAATACGTGGCCTTCAAAGACCCCGACCGTATTTCCTGGGAGTTTTACATGGTGTAAGGGGCCGCCGGCTCGCCTCTCCCGTAAGAGCAACCAAGCATTTTCCTTGACTAAAAGAGGAGCTGACCACTATCGGTCAGCTCCTCATTTAACGGAATTAATGCCTTATTATCAGGTTTTACGTCGCAGCGGTCGAGCATCATCACCTTGTCCCAGGCCTTCGCCAACGCTCTCACGAAGCGTTTGTGGCCGTCGCCGCCGGCGAAAACTTCCGCCACGGCCCGCAGCTGGCTGTTGGAGCCGAACAAGAGGTCGGAGCGGGTCGCCACAAAGCGGCTTTTGCCCGTTTCGCGGTGTTCGAGCGAGAAAGTCAGGCCCTTCGCGTCGTCCTTCTTCCAGTCGTATTCCGTGCTCGTGAGCACGGTGAAGAAGTCGTTGGTGAGCACGCCCACGCGGTCGGTGAAGCTACCGTAGGGCGAACCGTCGTGGTTGGCGTTCATGGCCCGCAGGCCGCCCGTCAGCGCCACCCACTCGGGCGAGGTGAGCGAGAGCAGCTGCGCCTTGTCGAGAAAAATCTCCTCCGGCGAAACGCCCTGCAAAGTATCCCCAAACCCTTTGCCAAGGTAGTTGCGGAAACCGTCGGCCACGGGCTTCAGCCACGTGAACATCTCAACGTCGGTGAGTGCCTGCGTGCTGTCGCGGCGGCCCGGCGTGAAGGGCACTTCGGTGGCAACGCCCGCAGCGGCGGCCGCTTTTTCAAGCGCCGCGCAGCCGCCCAGCACGATGAGGTCGGCCAGCGAAACGTGCTTGCCACCCGCCGGCTGGCCGTTGAACTCCTCCAGCGCCGTGCGCAGAGCCGCGATGACCGGCACCGTGCGGCGGTTCACTGCCCAGTCCTTTTGCGGGGCTAGCGCGAGCCGCCCGCCATTAGCACCGCCGCGCTTGTCGCTGCTGCGGTGCGCAACCGCCGCCGAAAAAGCCGTGTACACGAGGCCAGAAACCGAAACACCCGAAGCCAGAATCGACTGCTTCAGCGCTGCAATGTCGGCCGCGTCGATATGTGGCGTAATCGGCCACCGGAATCGGGTCCTGCCAGAGCAGGTCGTTTTCGTTCACCTTCTCGGCACCGGGGTAGCGCTCACGGGGGCCCATGTCGCGGTGCGTCAGCTTGTACCAGGCCTTGGAAAAGGCCTGGGTAAACGCGTCGAAATCGCCAAGGAATTTCTCGCACACCGCGCGGTAAGCGGGGTCCACCTTGAAGGCAATGTCGGTCGTCGTCATCGTCAGGGCGTTCATCTGGCCGGGGATGTGCGCGTCGGGCGTCTTGGGGGCGTTCTTGTCAACCGGGGTCCATTGCAGGGCGCAGGCCGGGCTCTTGGTCTACGCTCACTCAGATTTGAACAGGTTGGTGAGGTAGTCGTTGTTCCAGCGCGTGGGGTGCGGCGTCCAGCTGCCCTCGATGCCGTTGGTCATCGTGAGCTCGGCGTTGCCGGGGCCCTCGGGGTTGTGCCAGCCCAGGCCCATCAGCTCCATCGGCGCAATCTCGGGCGGGGCCCCGGTTTCGGTCGGCTTGACTATGCCGTGGCTCTTGCCAAAGGCGTGGCCGCCGGCAATGAGGGCCACGCTTTCCTCGTCGTTCATGGCCCTGCGCGAGAACGTCACGCGGATGTCGCGCGCCGAACCCAGCGGGTCACCGTTGGCGTAAGGGCCTTCGGGGTTCACGTAAATCAGGGACTGATGCGAGGCCGCCAGCGGGTTCTCCAGGTCGTAGTCGGCGTCGCCGTTTTGGCCGCGCCAGCGCTTGTCGCGCGTCACCATCTCGTCAAACGAGTCCGCTTTCGCGAGGTCCTTGTACACTTCGGGGCCCCAGTAGGTGCCAAGCGCAGCAGCCCGCTGTTCGTGTAACCCGCTGTTCGTGTAAAACACCCCCGGGATAGGACGGCGAACGACCCGGTGCGGGCAGCCCGGGCCAGGGGCGGGGGCCCGTTACTGCCCGGCCCGGAGCTGGCCCAACACGGCTATCAGGGCCAGGAAGTCGGTGATGAGGGCCGGCAGGTGGGAGCCCGCGGGCGGCGTGCCCACCAGTTGGGCCAGCGGGCCGTAGAACACCAGCTGGGGCCCCGGGCAGCGGCGGCGCAGCTCGGCGGCAAAGGCCGGCACCCGCTCGCGGGCGGGCACGGCCGTGAGCACCGTAGCCACGGCATCGGGCCGGAACGCCCGGCACGCGGCTTCCACGTCGGCCAGCGGCAAATTTTGGCCCAGGAAAAGCACCTGCTGCCCCCGGGCCCGCAGCGCGTAGTTGATGAACAGCAAAGCCAGCTCGTGCAGCTCGCCCTCGGGCAGAAACAGGAGCCAGCGCGGGGCCCCGGCGGGGGCCGCGGGCAGCCCGTCGGCGGCCACCAGCAGCCGCTGGCGCACCAGCTGCGACACCAGGTGCTCCTGCGCGGCGTTGAGCGTGCCGGCCTGCCACGAGAGCCCGATGCGCCGCAGCAGCGGGTACACCACCTCCACCATGGCCGGCTCGAGCCCCAGCTGCGCCACCGCCTCGCCCAGCAGCCGGTGCAGCAGGGGCTCGTCGAGGCCCAGCATGGCCGCCACCAGCGCGTTGATGCGGGGCCCGTGGCCGGCGGCCGCCTCGCCGGCCAGCGCCCCCACGGCCTGCGCCCGCTCGTGCTCGCTGAGCCGCGCCACGGCCGAGATGCGGAGGCCCCGCTCGCACAGCGACGCCACGTTGAGCAGCCGGCGCAGGTCGTCGTCGCTGTAATAGCGGATGTTGGCGGCCGTGCGGGCGGGCTGGAGCAAGCCGTAGCGCTGCTCCCACACGCGGATGGTGTGCGCCTTGACGTTGGAGAGCTGCTCTAAATCGCTGATGGAATACTGGCCCACAGAACCTACAATAAGTTAATCGCAATGATAACGGGGAAAACACCGGCCGGGCAAATTGCTTTGCCGCGGTGCTCCGGTGTTTTCCCCGTTAGCTGCTCACTCCAGGCTTTCCGCGGGCGCTTAAAAGAACAGCCAGCGGTGGCGGCGCGTGGGCGCGGGCGCGTCCTGCCCGGCGGCGTCCCGCGGCACCAGCGTCATGTTCTGGGTAAACTTTCCTTTCAACTGCACTTCGTCTTCGGCGTAGCCGCCGTAGCCGAACTGGAGCCTGGTGGTGCCGGCCAAGGCGGCGGGCACCCGCAGCGCGTAGTTGCCGTTGGCGTCGGTACCGGCCCCGCGGCCCGAGCGTTTGTCGAGCACCGTGGCCCCCACCAGGGGCCGGCCGTTCTCGTCCAGGATGCGCCCGCGCACGGTCACCAGCGCCACGGCGGCCCCGCTCGCTTCGCCGGCCAGGGCGGGCTCCGCCGCCGGCCCCCCGGCGGCAAGGTTGGAAACGGCCGGGGTGCTGGTGGCCATGGATGCTCCGGCCACCAGCAGGGCCCCGGCCACGAGCGCGGCGGCGCGGCGGCGGAAGCGCTGGGGCTCGGTGCGCACCAGTTCCAGCTGGCGCTGCACCCAGCCCACGGGCCGCACCTGCTCGCCCTGCTGCTGCATTGCGTGGAGGCGGTGCAGGGTGTCGTTGGCCAGCAGCCGGTCGGTTTTGAGGTGGGCGTCCACGGCGGCACTGCCTTGGTGCGACAAGTCGCCGCGCAGGTAAGCGTCGCGGTACACGGGCAGCAGCGTGCCGGTGGCCGCATCGAAGGGAGAAGCAGTTAATTTCATATTGGGAAAAATTGGAGACTGGGAGAAAAATTAAAAGAGTGTGCGTAAAGAAGCCCGGAGGCCGGGCCGCCGGGCTTACTTGAGCAGCTCGGACTGTTGGCGCAGCACGTCGCGGGCAATGGCGAGGTTGGTGTCGCGCGAGTTCACCACGAGGTAAATAAATTTCTTGCCGCCTTCAGCTATATTAATGAGGTGGAGCTGATTGGTGAGGGTAATCAGGATGTCATTAATGGTTTCGCTTTGCAGCTTGAGGGCCGTCAGAGCCTTCTGCTTTTGCTTGACCACCTCGGTGTTATAGGCGGCGGCGGTTTCGGGGTTGAAGGTGGGCGAGTTGGAATGCGAAGCCAGGGCCATGCCCGACTGCGCGTCCACGATGGCGACCGCCACCAGCTGGGGCAGTTCGTCGATGATGTTTTGGACGGCTTGTCCGGTCGGGGTATTAGTGGTATAGGCCATGGGTGAAATAAATTTATGGAGTGGAGTGAATGGAAAAACGGGTCGGGAAAAAGCCGGTTAACCGCTGTGCGCCTGCAACACGCCGCGGGCGATGGCCAGGTTGGTGTCGAGGGGGCTCACCACCAGGTACAAGAGGCGTTTATCGTCGCGGCTGATGCGCAACAAGTGAATTTGCCCGCGCAGGGTGATGAGGATGTCCTCAATTTTTTCGTCCGGCAAGGCCAGCGCGAGCAGGGCCCGCCGTTTTTGGCGCACCACCTCCGCGTTGTGCGGCGCGGCTTTGGCCGGGTCGAGGCGCGGCGTGTTGGAGTGGGCCGCCAGTGCTTGTCCGCTCTCAATGTCGATGACCGCCACGGCCAGCAGCTCTGGCAGGGCCGCCCGCACCGCCGCCACCGTGGCCGCCGCCTGGGCCCGCAGCGGGCCGGGCACGGCGGGTTGGGCGAGGCCCTGCAAACGGGTAAGAAAAGGAATGTTCATGGGAAAAATGCGCCAGCAGGACTTTAACCAGATAAAAAATGATTCTTCTCCTAATGGCTGATAAACAGTCTATTGGGTGAGCCTTTAATTCTATACAAAGCTCGATCTGTTTAACTGTTTGACAAAATCCGTTAAACAGAATAACCCGGAGACCGGGCTAACCCGCCCAAGTACTGGCCGAATGCACGGATTTAAACGGCCAGTATTTTAGGGGTCAGGCCGGCGGTGTGCGCTTTTGCAGGCAGCGCCCGTCCGGCCTTGCGCCGCGCCCGGGGCCCACGCGGCTTTGGCGGCTGCCGTACTGCTGCCGGCGAAATGCGCCGGCGCAACGCCTTCCTGTTCTTATAGTTTAGTTGTGGCTCCTGGGTATATTCCCTACCTTTGCGGCCCGTTTCGGCAAGGGTTGCCGGGGCGGAAATTCATTTTCAAGAACTTCTTTTATGAAAAGCCTCGAGATTGTAGGGTTTAAAAGAGCGAATCTCGGTAAAACGGATGCCAAGGCCCTGCGCCTGGATTCGCAAGTACCGTGTGTGTTGTACGGCGGCAAGGACACGGTGCATTTTTCGGTGCCCGCCATCCTGTTCCGCGAGCTGCTGTACACCCCCGAGGCCCACATCGTGGACCTGAACGTGGAAGGCACCTTGTACCGCGCCGTGGTGCAGGACGCCCAGTTCCACCCGGTGAACGAAATGCTGCTGCACGTCGATTTCCTGGAAATCGAGGACGGCAAAGAAGTGAAGATGGACATTCCGATTAAGTACGTGGGCGTGTCGCCGGGCGTACTGGCCGGCGGCCGGTTGGTGAGCACGCTGCGCAAGCTGAAAGTGAAGGCCAACGCCGAAAACCTGCCCGACTACGTGGAGGTTGACATCAGCGGCATGGAGCTGGGCAAGTCCATCAAAGTATCGGCCGTGGCCACCAAAAACTTCGCCATCCTTACCAATCCCCTGGCCCCCATTGCCAGCATCGCCATCCCGCGCGCCCTCAAAGGCGAGTTGGCCGCCGGTAAGTAAGGACCAGGGATTGAACGGATTTTTAACGGATTGAACGGATTTTTTGGAGTTCCGCCCGTTCTTATCCCTTCGTTCTGGTTTGATTTTGTATTGAGCATTGCAAGAAAGCCGTCCTGCGCAGGACGGCTTTTTTGTGCACGCTCCGTAGTCAATTAAATCGTTGTTTTTCCAGCTTACTCACCTGCTTAAACGAACGAGCGGAAACCCAAAAATCCGTTTAATCCGTTAAAAATCCGTTAAATCTGTGGTCTATGTTTCTAGTTCTTGCTTTGGGTAATATCGGCCCTGAATACGCCCACACGCGGCACAACATCGGTTTTATGGTGGCCGATTATTTGGCGGAAAAATTTGACGCGCCGCGCTTCGAAACCGGCCGTCACGCTTTCACTACCCAAATTAAAAGCAAGGGCCACACCTACGCGCTGGTCAAGCCCACCACCTACATGAACCTGAGCGGCAAGGCCGCCGCGCACTGGCTCAGCGCCCTGAAAATTCCGGTCGAAAACATGGTCGTCGTCACCGATGATTTGGCCCTGCCCTTTGGCAAGCTGCGCCTCAAGGGCCAGGGCTCGGCCGGCGGGCACAACGGCCTCAAAGACGTTCAGGCCACGCTCGGCACCGACGTGTACGCCCGGCTGCGCTTCGGCGTGGACGCTAATTTCCCCAAAGGCCGGCAAGTCGATTACGTGCTGGACCCCTTCTCGGCCGACGAACGGATAGAACTGCCCACGCGCATCGAAAAAGCCGCCGAAGCCGTGCTGGCCTTCGGGGCCCTGGGCCTGGAACGTGCCATGAACGCGGTAAATGTAAAATAATTAACCAGCGGTAGCCCAACGAACGGCCCCCGGGATGTGCGCGTGTACATTCCGGGGGCCGTTCGTTGGGCTACCGCTGGTTGCCGCCGCTGGTTGCCGCCGCTGGTTAATTAATCGGGCTGCCGTTGCGCACCGCTTTGCCGGGTTGCATGAGCGCCAGGCTGCCGTCGGCATTCTCGGCCATTAGCAGCATGCCCTGGCTCTGGATGCCTTTTAATTCGCGGGGCAACAGGTTGAGCAAGACCTGCACTTGCTGGCCCACCAGTTCTTCGGGGGTGAAATGTTCGGCGATGCCGCTCACGATGGTGCGCTGCTCCAGGCCCACGTCCACGGTAAGTTTGAGGAGTTTTTTGGTTTTGGCTATTTTTTCGGCGGCCACGATGGTGCCCACGCGCAGGTCCATTTTCTGAAAATCATCGAAGCTTACGGCGGGCTTGGCTTCGGCCACTGGGGCGTTGGCCAGCAGGTTGGCGTTTTTGGTGTCGAGCAGCTTTTGCACCTGCGCTTCCACCGTGGCATCTTCAATTTTGGCAAACAGCAAGGCCGGCTCGCGCAGCTGGTGGCCCGCCCCCAGGGCGTCGGGGCGGCCGGCGGCAGCCCAGGCCACCAGGTCGGTGGCGAGCATGGTGGCCAACTTCTGGGCCGAATCGGGCAGGAACGGGGCCAGCAGCGGGGCCAGGCCCGCCGCAATTTGCAGGGCCACGTGCAGTACGGTACCGGTGCGGGCCGCGTCCGTTTTGATGAGGTGCCAGGGCTGCGTATCGGCCAGGTACTTGTTGCCGAGGCGCGCCAGGTTCATCACCTCCGCCAGCGCGTCGCGAAAACGGTAATTGTCAATCAACTCACCAATTTTGGCCGGAAAAGCCGCCAGCTGGTCCAGTGCCTCGCGGTCAATGGCCAGCAGCTCGCCCGCGGCCGGCACTGCGCCGCCAAAAAATTTGTGCGTGAGCACAACCGCGCGGTTCACAAAATTGCCGAGCGTGGCCACCAGCTCGTTGTTGTTGCGGGCCTGGAAATCCTTCCACGTAAAATCGTTGTCCTTCGTCTCGGGGGCGTTGGCGCACAGCACGTAGCGCAGCACGTCGGCCTGCCCGGGGAAGTCCTGCAAATACTCGTGCAGCCACACCGCCCAGTTGCGCGACGTGCTGATTTTGTCGCCTTCCAGATTCAGAAATTCGTTGGCGGGCACGTTGTTCGGCAGAATGTATTCGCCGTGCGCCTTCAGCATGACGGGAAAGATGATGCAGTGAAAAACGATGTTGTCTTTGCCAATAAAATGCACCAGCTTGGTGCCCGCGTCTTTCCAGTACAATTCCCACTCGTCGGGAAATGCCTCTTTGGTGGCCGAGATGTAGCCGATGGGCGCGTCAAACCACACGTACAGCACCTTGCCTTCGGCCCCGGGCAGCGGCACGGGCACGCCCCAGTCCAGGTCGCGGGTCACGGCGCGCGGGTGCAGGCCCTGGTCAATCCACGACTTGCACTGGCCGTACACGTTGTTTTTCCAATCGTGTTTGTGGCCCTCAATTATCCATTCGCGCAGCCAGGGCTCGTATTCGTCGAGCGGCAAAAACCAGTGCCTGGTATCGCGCAGCACCGGCTGGGCCCCGCTGAGCATGCTGCGCGGATTAATTAATTCGGTGGGGCTGAGCGACGTACCGCACCGCTCGCACTGGTCGCCGTAGGCGTTTTCGTTGCCGCAGTTGGGGCAGGTGCCCACAATGTAGCGGTCGGCCAGAAATTGCTGGGCCTGCTCGTCGAAATACTGCTGCGTGGTTTGTTCAATAAATTTATCGTCGCGGTAAAGCCGTAGAAAAAAATTGCTGCTGACCTCGGCGTGCGTGGGCGAGGAAGTGCGCGAGTAAACGTCGAACGAGACGTTGAAATCACTAAATGAATCGCGGATGAGGGCGTGGTATTTATCGACTACCTGCTGGGGCGTAACGCCTTCTTTCTGCGCGCGAATGGTAATGGGCACCCCGTGCTCGTCGGAACCACAAATAAATTTTACGTCGCGGCCCGCCGAGCGCAGATAGCGCACATAAATATCGGCGGGCAGGTAAACGCCGGCCAGGTGGCCGATGTGTACCGGACCGTTGGCGTAGGGCAAAGCGGCCGTAACCGTGTAGCGCTGAGGGAAAACAGCCATGAATCAAATAAATAGTTAAGAGCGAAGAAGCAGTGGAGCGAACCACCAAAAAATAATTCTCACCGCCTGAAACGGCCCGGAATTGCACGTGAAAACAGAAAAGTCAATTTTGAAAGCAGCAAAAAATAATTAAAGAATTGTTCGCGTTGCTATTTATTTTATATTTGAACACAATTAGCGGTACCGAGCACTAATTTTTCACCTCTTTCGCCAAGCACCAACCAACAATTCATTCTCTTTTTTCTCATCATGAAAAAACCTGCTTCTCCCGCTCAACCGGAAAAAAAAGTTAAGCGCACTCCGGTCGAGAAGGCCCAGCGCAAGTCGGAAAAAGCGGCCACCCGGGCCAGCACCGACCTGAGCGATACCCACGCGGCCAAAAAAGTCAGCCAGAAAAAATCGTTGCGCTCCGCGGCCAAGCAGTTGCAAAAAGAACTCGACGGCCGGATGAGCGAAGTGGTGGCCCGCATCCGCAAAGAAACGAAGGCCAAGCTGAAGGAAGTGGTGAAAGAAGCTACCCGCCGCCTGGACGGCGACACGGAACGGATGTTTGAGCAGGCGTTGCACACCATCGTGCGGCATTACGACGGGGCCATGCCCGAAGGAGCAGCCAAAGCCAGCACCAGCAAGGGCCTGAAAAAAGACGGCACGGAGCGCAAGCCGCGCGCCACCAGCCCAGCGGCCACCTCCACCGCCCCGGCCGCCGAAGCCCCCGACGCAGCCGCCAAGAAGCGCGGGCCCAAGCCCAAAACTGCTGCCGTAGCCCCCGCCCCTAAGAAGGGCAGCGCCAAGCCCGCCCCCGAAGCCGCTGCCCCCGCCCCGGAGGCCGCCGCCAAGAGCAGCCGCAAGCCCGCGGCCACTGCCGCGGCCACCAAAAAGCGCGGCCCTAAGCCCGGCACGCCGGCCACGGGGGCCAAGCGCGGCCCCAAGCCCCGCGCCGCGGCAGCAGAGGCGGCCCAGCCCGAAACCACGGATTTGCTGAACACGGCCGACGGCGCCAGCACCGGCGAAGTGAGCGTTTAGCTTACCCTGCGCCCCGCGCCAAAAAGCCGGCCCACTGTTCCTTCGGGGGCGGTGGGCCGGCTTTTTGGCGCGGGGCGCAGGTTTTTAGGGGCGGCTGCCCAGCGTGTCGCCTTCGTAGCGGATGCGGCGCACGTTGGTTTCGGGCGTGGTGGTGTTGGCCGAGTTGGTACCCAGGTTGCCGACGCGCTGCTTGGAATTGATGCCGGCGGCCTGTTCGCCCAAGTGCACGCGGCCGGGCGTGGCGTCGGGCACGGCCCCGTTGTAGCCGCCGTTGCTGTCGTACACGGCGCGACGGTCGGCGTCGGAGTTGATGGTCGTGGGGGTGGTGCGCGGGGCGGCGGTTTCGGCGGTTTGCTCGGCGGCGGAACAGGCCCCCAGCAGCGCGGCCGCGCCCAGGACAGCCAGTAAGCGGAAAAGTGGTTTCATAGTCGGGTGATGCGGCAACGCAAAACGGCCGCCCGGAACTGGGCGGCCGTTGCTTGAAACGCGGCGCGGGGCCGGGGGGTTAAAAGTATTTACACCGCCACCAGAGCCAGGGCCCGCGTCACGCCGTCCCAGAGGGCCTGGCGGGCTTCCAGGCTGCGCTGGGCCGCTTGCAGCGCCACTTGCCAGCGGGACGCGTCGGCCCCGCACAACTCGCGCACCATTTGTTGGGCCAAGGGCGTGTGCACCTCCTCATCGAGCTGAATGTGGCGGTCGAGGTAATAAATAAACGTGTCGAGCTGGCCCGGAAACTGCGCCTGCAAGCGCCCCACCAGCTGCCGAAACATGTCGGGGATGAGGTCTTCGCGGCCGTAGGTGAAGGCCGCCGCCACTGCGTGGGGCTGGCCGGTGCCGATGGTATCAAACGTGTTCTGCACGAACTGGCGCACCGACGCCGGGGCCCCAGCGGCCTCCAGCGCGGCGGCCACGGGCTGGCCTTCGGCCAGCGCGGCCAGCAGCCGCTCCACGGGCGCGGTGTCGGCCCCGCACTCGCGCATGGCCCGCAGGTACAGCTCGAAGTGGCTGGTGGGCCGGCCCTGGGGGTCCACATCGGACTCTTCTTCCAGCACGATTTCGTTGATGAGGCGGCGGGTGGCGGGGTTGGGCGTGGGCACCCAGGGCAGCGTCACGCAGGTAAGGTCGCGTTGCAAAGTTTTCAGCAAAGACATGAAATCCCACACCGCGAATACGTGGTGGGCCATGAACTGGCGCAGGTCGTCGAGGGTCTGGATTTGGCCGTAGAGGCCGTGGGCCAGCAGGCGCTGGCGGGTGGGCAACAAGCCGGCTTGCAGGGCCTCGGTGGAATTAATTTCGGTGGGCATAACGGGTATGGACAAGTAACGAAATGGAATAATCAGTCGAGGATTAAATCCGGTTTGCGCCCCTAATTGTTTGCGCCGGCCCGCCGGATTTAACACGGAACCGTCCCCCGGCGCAATATGCCGGGGGACGGTTTTCGGGGGAAACGGGCGGGCCCGGACTACTTCTTCTCGAACACCATCGCGTTGCCGTCCATGCAGTACCGCTCGCCGGTGGGCTTGGGGCCGTCGCTGAACACGTGGCCAAGGTGGCCGCCGCACTTGGCGCACACAATTTCGTCGCGGCTCATGCCGAAGCTCTCGTCCGACTTCACCTTCAGGCTGGCGCTGTTGGCCGGGGCCCAAAAGCTGGGCCAACCGGTGCCCGAGTCAAACTTGGTATTGGAAGTGAACAGCAGGTTGTGGTCGGCGGCGCAGTAGTAGGTACCGGCGGCGTGATTGTCGTGGTACTTGCCTGTGAAGGGCCGCTCGGTGCCTTCTTCCCGCAGGATGTAGTACTGGTCGGGCGTGAGCTGCTTGCGCCATTCGGCATCGGTTTTTTGCACCGGGAACTCGCCGGGCTTGCCCGTCACGGCCGCGGGCCGGGGGTAGGTGCCGGGGGCAGCCGTCTGGCCTTTGGGCTCAGCCAGGGCCACGGTGCCGGGTTGCTTCTGCGAGCAGGCCACGTTGAGGGTGAGGGCGGAAATAACGAAAAATAACAAGGTGGAGCGCATGGTCGAAAAGACTATTATTTTTGAATTTGAAGGGGCAACGGCTCAACATACGCAGCCGGGGTCCGGTTCGGTCGGGGCGGCAGACGCCAACCGGCCGGGAACCTTACGCCCCGCCTAACCAATTTGCAGCTATACCCTTGGCTGCGTGGCCGTACGCCGCAGCCGCTGGAGGTTAAGACTTGATTACCACGAGGCTTTGCGCCTTTTTATACGTACCTTTGCACCCGCAAAACCAACCCATATGGCCAACAATATTCGGAACATTGCCATCATCGCTCACGTTGACCACGGCAAGACGACCCTAGTGGATAAGATTATCCACGCTTCTAAGATTTTTGACGCCCACCAGCACTTCGACGACCTCATCCTCGACGACAACCCCCTGGAGCGCGAGCGTGGCATTACCATCGTTTCCAAAAACGTATCGGTACGCTACAACGGCACCAAAATCAACATCATCGACACCCCTGGTCACGCCGACTTCGGCGGTGAGGTAGAGCGCGTGTTGAAGCTGGCCGATGGCGTATTGCTGCTCGTAGATGCCTTTGAAGGCGCCATGCCGCAGACCCGCTTCGTGCTCGGCAAAGCCATCGACCTGGGCCTCAAGCCCATCGTGGTGGTGAACAAAGTAGACAAAGAGAACTGCCGCCCCGACGAGGTGCACGAGCAGGTTTTCGACCTGATGTTCAACCTCGGCGCTTCGGAAGACCAGCTTGATTTCGTGACCTTGTACGGTTCCTCGAAGCAGGGCTGGATGAGCACCGACTGGAAGGTGAAGACGGATAACCTGATTCCGCTGCTCGACGCGGTTATCTCTTCGATTCCGCCCGCGCCGACCTTGGAGGGCACGCCTCAAATGCAGATTACCTCGCTCGACTACTCGTCGTTCGTGGGCCGCATCGCCATCGGCCGCGTGCACCGCGGCACCCTGAAGGAAGGCAGCAACATGAGCCTGATGAAGGCTGATGGCAGCATCAAGAAAGTAAAAATCCGCGAGCTGCACGTGTTTGAAGGCCTCGGCCGCGTGAAAGTGGACGAAGTGAGCAGCGGCGAAATCTGCGCCGTGTCGGGCATCGAAGGCTTCGACATTGGGGATACGCTGGCCGACGCCGACAACCCCGAGCAATTGGAGCGCATCAGCATCGACGAGCCGACGATGAACATGCTGTTCACCATCAACAACTCGCCGTTCTTCGGCAAGGAAGGCAAGTTTGTGACCTCGCGCCACCTGCGCGACCGGCTGTTCAAGGAAACCGAGAAAAACCTCGCCCTGCGCGTGGAAGCCACCGACAAAGAGGACACCTTCCTGGTGTTCGGCCGCGGCATTCTGCACTTGTCGGTGCTGATTGAAACCATGCGCCGCGAAGGCTACGAGCTGCAGGTGGGCCAGCCCCAGGTGCTGTTCAAGGAGGACGAAAAAGGCAAGCGCACCGAGCCCATCGAATTGCTGGTGGTGGACGTGCCCGAGGAATCGGCCGGCAAAGTGATTGAGCTGGTGAGCATGCGCAAGGGCGAAATGACCATCATGGAGCCCAAGGGCGACTTGCAGCACCTGGAATTCACCATTCCGTCGCGCGGCCTGATTGGCCTGCGCAACAACGTGCTGACCGCCACCGGCGGCGAGGCCATCATGAACCACCGCTTCGTGGACTACGAAGAGCACAAGGGCCCCATCCCCGGCCGCATTGCTGGTTCGCTGATTTCGTTGGAGACGGGCCCCGGCACCGCCTACACGATTGACAAGTTGCAGGACCGCGGCTCGTTCTTCGTCGATCCGGGCGAGGAAGTGTACGGCGGCCAGGTAATCGGCGAGCACACCCGCCCGAACGACCTGACCGTAAACATCCAGAAAGGCAAGAAGCTGACCAACATGCGCGCGTCGGGCACCGACGACAACGCCAAGATCGTGCCCAAGCGCCAGTTCTCGCTGGAGGAAGCCATGGAATACATCCAGAAGGATGAGTACTTGGAAGTGACGCCGAAGTCGATCCGGATGCGCAAGATTCTACTCGACGAAAACGAGCGCCTGCGCTACGCCAAAACGGCCGAGTAAATCACTGATTTTCGCGGATTAACCGTGATTTTGCTGATTATTTTTTGAGAGAGGGCGCGGCTTTGGTCGCGCCCTTTTTCTTTGTTCTAATACTACTTTCCTCTCCCATGAATTCCACCCCACTGCACCAATTCGTTCAATACTTCACCGGCGCCAACGCCGCCGCCGCCGAGCGGGCCACGGCCCGGCTGGCCCTGGTGCTGGCCGACCCGGAGGCGTACCAAATCGAGTTTGCCGAGGAGCTGGCCGAGCGGGGCATGGCCGGGGCCCTGCCGGCCCAGGAGCTGCGCGACGTGGCCCTGCTCGACGCCCTGCTGGCCGAAGACCTGGCCTGGGAAAGCGACGAGCAGGATACCCCCGCGGAGCTCGTGGAGGCCCTCAACGACATCCTGGCGCAGCAGGGCCGGGGTGTGGCCTTGGCCCCCGGAGCCATGGCCGGCCGCCGCGGCGCGGGCCCCGAGCAGCTCGACGCCGTGCAGGACGCGCTGGAGGCCCTGGGCTTGGCCCTGGTGCTGTTTACGCTCGACAGCGACGTCTTCCCATTGGGCATGGTGGCCGATGCGCAGGCGGAAGCCGTGCGCCAGCAGGCCGCGGCCCTGGGCTTCGGCGTGACGGTATATTAGCGCCCAGGCTACTCCTTGGGCCCCAAACAAGGCCCCGCGCCGCTGGTTGAGGAACCGGCCCCGATAGTGCGGGGCCGGTTTTTTCATTTCTCACCACTTGCACTTACCGCCATGGACCGCGCCACCGTCACCGAGAAAATCATCGCCGCCAAAGTAAAGCATGGCCTGCGCTGGGCCGACGTGGCCCAGCAGATGGGCCTGAGCAAGGAGTACGCCACCGCCGCCCTGCTCGGCCAGATGAAGCTGACGGCCGCCCAGGCCGCCGTGGCCAAGCAAACCTTTGGCCTGGACGACGAGGAAACCGCCTGGCTGCAAATCGTGCCCTACAAAGGCTCGCTGCCCACGGCCGTGCCCACCGACCCGCTCATCTACCGCTGGTACGAGCTGGTGAACGTGTACGGCCTCACCATTAAGGAGCTGATTAGTGAGGAGTTCGGCGACGGCATCATGAGCGCCATCGACTTTTCGATGGACATCAGCCGCGAGCCTAACGCCAACGGCGACCGGGTGCACGTGGTGATGAGCGGCAAGTTTTTGCCCTATAAATCCTACTAGGCGGCGGCGCAAAACGGGGAGGGGCGTAGCTTTCGGGCCGAATACGCCACCCGCTCTACTCCTCCCCCATGCCCACCCTCAAAACCCTGGCTGCCGCGCTCCTGCTGCTGGCCACCCGCCCCGCCGCCGCCCAGGCCCGCCACGAGTACCTGCTCGACACCGACTGGAAATTTGCCAAGGGCGAAATACCCGACGCTGCTAACCCGACTTTCCAGGATGCGAAGTGGCAGACGGTGAGCGTGCCGCACGACTGGGCCATTGCGGGGCCGTTCGACGGGAACAATGACTTGCAAGCCGTTAAAATAGAGCAAAATAATGAGGCCAAAGCCAGCCTGAAAGCCGGCCGCACCGGGGGCCTGCCGTTCATCGGCACGGGCTGGTACCGGCGGCGGCTGGCGGTGCCGCAGTTCGGGCCCGGCCAGCGGGCGGTGCTGCTCTTCGATGGGGCCATGAGCAACGCCCACGTGTTCGTGAACGGCAAGGAGGTGGGCTACTGGCCCTACGGCTACAACTCGTTTTCGTTCGACATCACGTCCTTTCTGAGCCCCGACGGTAACAACACGCTGGCCGTGCGGCTGCAAAACCAGCCCGAAGCCTCGCGCTGGTACCCCGGGGCCGGCCTCTACCGCAATGTGCACCTGGTGGTGACCGACGACGTGCACATTCCGGTGTGGGGCACCTACGTCACCACGCCCGAAATCACGGCGGGGCTGGCCAAGGTGCGGCTCAAAACCAAGGTGGAAACGCCGAACGGGGCCTTCCAGCCGCTGCGCCTGCAAACCGAAATCCGCGACGCGGCCGGGCAGGTGGTGGCCACCACGAGCACTGCCCTGGCGGCCACCGACGGGCTGGAATTTGAGCAGAACCTGGTGGTGCCCCAGCCCAAGCTGTGGGCCCCGGAGACGCCGGTTTTGTACACCGCTTCCTCAAAATTGTACGCCGGCGACGCGCTGAAGGACGCCTACACCACGCGGTTTGGCATCCGCTCGTTCAAATTCGAGGCCAACAAAGGGTTCTCGCTGAACGGGCAGGTGCGCAAGTTCAAGGGCGTGTGCAACCACCACGACCTGGGGCCCCTGGGCGCGGCCGTCAACACCGCCGCCCTGCGCCGGCAGCTGACGCTGCTCAAGAACATGGGCTGCGACGCCATCCGCACCTCGCACAACATGCCGGCCCCCGAGCTGGTGAGCCTGTGCGACGAAATGGGCTTCATGCTGATGGTGGAGGCCTTTGACGAGTGGAAAACGCCCAAGGTGAAGAACGGCTACAGCCAGTACTTCGACGAGTGGTCGGAGCGCGACATCGTGAACATGGTGCACCGCGACCGCAACCACCCGTCGGTGATTATGTGGAGCATCGGCAACGAGGTGCCCGACCAGAGCACGCCCGGCGGCAACAAAATTGCCAAGCGCCTGCAAGACATTTGCCACCGCGAAGACCCCACCCGCCTGGTGATGGCCGGCATGGACCGCTTCGACGACGACCTGAAGAACAACTTCGCCTCGGTGCTCGACGTGCCGGGCTTCAACTACAAGCCGCACCGCTACCCCGAGGCCTACGGCAAGCTGCCCCAGGGCTTTTTGTTCGGCTCGGAAACGGCGTCCACGGTCAGCTCGCGGGGGGTGTATAAATTCCCGGCGGTGAAAGCCAAGGACAAGAAGTACGCCGACCAGCAGTCGTCGTCGTACGACCTGGAGGCCTGCAACTGGTCGCAAACGCCCGACGAAGAGTTCGTGGCCCAGGACGATTTGCCCTACGTGATGGGCGAGTTCGTGTGGACGGGCTTCGACTACCTCGGCGAGCCCACGCCCTACGACGAGCAGTGGCCTTCGCACAGCTCCCTGTTCGGGATGATGGACCTGGCCACCATGCCCAAGGACCGCTTCTACCTGTACCGGGCCCGCTGGAACACCACCGCGGCCACCCTGCACCTGCTGCCGCACTGGACCTGGCCCGGCCGCGAAGGCCAGCCCACGCCCGTGTTTTGCTACACCAGCTACCCCTCGGCCGAGCTGTTTGTGAACGGAAAGAGCCAAGGCCGCCAAACCAAGGGCCCCTCCGACCAGCCCCAGACCCGCTACCGCCTGATGTGGAACGACGTAAAGTACGCCCCCGGTACGCTGAAAGTAGTGGCCTACGACGCCCAGGGCAAAGCCGCCGCCACGGAGGAAGTGCACACCGCCGGCAAGCCCCACCACATCAAGCTGGTGGCCGACCACACGTCGCTGGCCGCCGACGGCCAGGACCTGGCCTACGTGACGGCCCGCGTGGAGGACGCCCGGGGCAACCTGTGCCCCGACGCCACGAATGAGTTGAAGTTTGCCGTGAGCGGGGCGGGCACCTTCCGCGCCGTGGGCAACGGCGACCCCACCAGCCTGGAGTCCTTCCAGAAGCCCCAGATGAAGGCCTTCAGCGGCCAGGTAATGGCCATTGTGCAGGCCAGCAACAAGGCCGGGGCTCTGCGCCTCAAGGCCACCGGCACCGGCCTGAAGAGCGGGGAAATCGAGCTAAAGACGAGCACGGCCGCGCAGTAGCCTTGCTTTTCCGCAGCGAAGAACTGCCGCGCTGGGGCCCCCAGCCATTGTTGGTTAGCTTAGGTCAGAAACAAGTTGACGCTCCAATCAAAACGCAAAAGTCATGAGTGAGGACCCCGATGCCGCGAAGCAGGAAGAACGAAGCCGGGGCTCTTATACTGCCGAAGAATTACGGGCTGACATGAAAAGGATGAGGGAGGACTTGGCTGACAGGGTAAATGCCTTCATCAAAATACTAGACGCTTACGCCCGGCCTGCCGGGTATTCCAATCCACCCGACATCAACGCCTCTAGACCAATTGATGCTGACAAGGCATCAGGCTCTTAAGAAATTGTTGCTAACAAAGGAGCGGTCATGCTGAACGCAGTGAAGCATCTCTCCCGTTTCGCTGAGTCCATTCAGTGAAGCGGGAGAGATGCTTCACTGCGTTCAGCATGACCGCCAAAAAGACTTATAACTACCATCAAAATGCGGCTTAGGCGCCGGCCTGGCGCTGGCGCACGGCCTCGAAGGCCAGCACGGCCCCGGCCACGCTCACGTTGAGCGAGTCGATGCGGCCCATCATGGGGATGATGATGGTGGCGTCGCAGTCGGCTTGGGTGGCGGGCGTCAGGCCGTCGGCTTCGGTGCCGAGCACCAGGGCGGTGGGGCCCCGGAAGTCGCACGCGGTGTAGGCGCGGGCGCGGGGCGTGAGGGCGGCGGCGTAAGTACGGATGCCGTTTTCTTTTAGAAATTCCAGCACCTCCGCCATCGGCGCGGCCACCACGGGCACCGTGAACACGCAGCCGATGCTGGCCCGGATAACGTTGGGGTTGAACAAGTCGGTGCGGGCATCGCCGACGAGCACGGCATCGACGGGAGCCGCGTCGGCGGTGCGCAGGATGGCCCCGAGGTTGCCGGGCTTTTCCACGGCCTCCAGCACGAGCACCAGCGGGTTGGGCGGCAGGCGCAGGCCGGCCAGGGTACGGGCGGGCGTGTGCAGCACGGCCAGCAGGCCGTCGGAGCCCTCGCGGTAGGCCACTTTCTCGAACACGGGGCGGGTCACCTCCAGCCACTCGGGGGCAAAGTCGCCGCCGGAGAACAGGTTTTGCACCGCCGCCAGCCCCGCCGTGCCGGCCAGCTCGGCGCAGGTGAAGACGGTGGCCACGGCCACGCCGGCCCCCACGGCAATGGCCAGCTCGCGCAGGCCTTCGACCAGGGTAAGGCCCAGGGCCCGGCGTTCGGCGGATTTCTGCTGGAGGCGCAGCAGCTGCTTGATACGCGGGTTTTGGGGGCTGCTAAGGCGGTCGGAAGGAGCAAACGGCATGGCCGCGAAGGTACGCTGTACCTTCGCGGTGGGGCCGTCCGGCGGCCCGTTTCGCCCAGCTATTCTTTTGGCCATGAACCTTCGCCTCGACACCAAACTCCTCCTGGGCTTTGCCGGGGCCGTGGCCGTGCTGCTGCTGAGCGGGGCCGCGGCGCTGCTCAGCATCCGGGGCTTGCAGCGGCAAACGCAGCAGGTGCAGCACACCTACCAGGTCATCCAGGAAACCGACGCCGTGAACGCCATTCTGCGCGACGCCCAGACGGGCGTGCGCGGCTACCGCCTCACCGGCGACACGGTGTTTTTGCGCACTTACAAAAACGCCGTGCGCCAGCTGCCCGCCTTGCAGGCGCAGGTGCAGCGGCTGTCGCAGGGCCACCCCACCCAGCAGGCCCGGCTCGACTCGCTGCGCGACATGGTGGCGCTGGAGTTCCGGGCGCTGCGCCCGCTGGGCAACCCCGACGCCTCCCTCAGCCACTCCGACCTGCTCACGGCCCTCAACACCGACCGCCTGACGATGCGGGCCGCCCGCATCATTTTCCGGCGGGTGAAGGCCGAAGAGCTGCGCCTGCTGGGCCAGCGCACCGCCTCCCAGGGCATGTTTGAGCACGCCACGCCGCTGGTGGTGGGCGGCACGGGCATCCTGGCCCTGCTGCTGGTGGGCTGGCTGCTGTGGCGCATCACCCGCGAGCTGCGCGACAACCAGCGCCTGCAAGCCGAACTGGCCGGCGTGAACGCCGACGTGGCCCGGCGCATCGGGGCCATCCGCGACCTGGCCGAGCAGGTGGTGCGCGGCGACTACACGGTAAAAATTGCCGACGCCGCCACCGATGGCCTCGGCGACCTCGCCGCCCTGCTCAACCGCATGACCCAGAGCCTCGACCAGAGCTTTGAGGCCCTGGCCCAGCGCAACCGCGAGCTGGACCAGTTCGCCTACGTGGCCTCGCACGATTTGAAGGCCCCGCTGCGCGGCATTGCCACGCTCGTGAAGTGGCTCGACGAAGAGCACGCCGCCGAATTCTCGCCCGAAGTGCGCACGTATTTCGACCAGATAAAAGGCCGCCTCGGCCGCCTCGAAGACCTCATCAACGGCTTGCTGGCCTACGCCCGGGTGGGGCGCGGGGCCCGTCCGCCGGCCCTCACCGACGTGGCCGCGCTGCTGCGCGAGGCCGCCGACCTGGTGGTGCCGGCCGCCTTTGCGCTGGACCTGGCCCCCGGCCTGCCCACCTTTCGCACCGACCGCCTGGGCTTGCAGCAGGTGTTCACCAACCTGCTCGACAACGCCGTGAAGTACCACGGGCCGGGCCCGGGCCGCATTGCCGTGCGCTGCCGCGACGCGGACGGCCACTACGAGTTTCGGGTGGAAGACGACGGCCCCGGCATCGCCCCGGCCCACCACCAGAAAATCTTTCAGCTCTTCCAAACCCTGCGCGACCGCCACACCCCCGAGAGCACCGGCATCGGCCTGAGCATCGTGAAGAAAATTGTGGAGGAGCAGCCCGGCACCATCCGCGTGGAATCGGCGCGGGGGCAGGGCGCAACCTTTATCTTCACCTGGCCCCGGGAAGCGGCCCGCGTGGCCGCCGCGCCGCCGGCCGATGCAACGTTAAACCCGGCCTTGGCACTCTTGTCATAGCTGGCGGGCCAGCCGTCCTTTGTTGGTTATTACTCCTCAACTTCTTTATCCATGCGCTCGGTCCTTTTAGTGGAAGACGATATTTTCGACACGATGACGGCGCAACGGTCTTTCGCCCGCTTCAACGTGCCGCACACGCTGCACACGGCGTTCAACGGCGAGGAGGCCCTCGATTTGCTGCGGGGCCGCCAGGGCCAGCAGGCGCTGCGGCCCCTGCCCGAAGTCATCCTGCTCGACCTGAACATGCCCCGCATGAACGGCGAAGAGTTCCTGACCGAGCTGCGGGCCGACCCCGAGCTGCGCGACATCCCGGTGTTCGTGACGACTACCTCGGGCATGGAGGCCGACCGCGCCGCCACCACGGCATTGGGCGTGCACGGTTACATCCTCAAGCCCCTCGATTTTGAAACCAGCGCCGACCTCATCGATAGCCTGAGCCTGCTGGAACAGCTGCTGAAATAAGCCCGTCCTTCGGGACGGGGCGGGAATTTCCGGCGGCGGGCGGCGGTTTGCCCCGCAGCCCCCGGACGGCCGCGGGGCGGCTCGCTTTTCTTTTGCTTATTGCCGCATGAAACTCTCGGTTTTCTTTGCTTGCCTGCTGGCCGCGGGGGCAGCCGCGCCCCTGGCCCGCGCCCAAGACGACGGCCCGCGCCAGCTGGGGGCCCCGCCCACCGTACCCACCCCGGCGCCGCGCCGTGCGGCAGTGCCAGCCCCGGCAGCGCCCGCGCCCGCCGCGGCACTCCCCGCCGATTCGGCGGTTCGCCAGACGGTGAGCCAACCGGCCGCCGCCCCGACGCCCGGCCCGGCCACGGCCCCCACGCCGGTGTACGCGCCCACGCCCGCCGGCCAGCTGCCGGGCGGCAGCAGCCGCCCCACCCGCTTCCAGGTGGGCCTGAAGAGCGGCATGGTGTACAACGTGTACAGCGTGGAGCAACACAGCCCCATTTTTGGGCACAGCTACCTGCTGCTCGACGGCCAGCGCAAAATTGATTTTTCCGACGTGGGCTTTTACGAAGATGAGACCGGCCACTACGTGCGCACCACGCTGCCCAACTCGTCGCGCGAAACCACGTTCCGGCGCGACCGTACCGGCCGCATCAGCCTGTACTCGACGCTGAGCAGCTCGTATAGCCCTGGCTATGGCGGCTACGGGCTGGGCGGTTTTGGGGGCTACGGCGGGGGCTACGGCGGCTACCCCGGCGGGGGCTACGGGGGCTACCCGTACAACAACGGCTACCGCACCACCAAAACCGAGTACTTCAGCAAAGACAACGGCCCCATCCAGAGCCTGAACTACCGCAACCTGGCCCTGGCCACCCGCGACAACGCCGGGGCCCAGGAATTGCTGGCCCAGGGCCGCCACTACCAAACGGCCATCACGGCGGCCTACGTGGTGGGCGGCGGCCTGCTGCTGGCCGGCGTGCTGCAATCGCTGCAATCCAACAACGGCCAGCAGTCCATTTCGCCGCTGCTCTACGCGGGCATCCCCATCCTCATCGTGCCCATCGTGCTGCAAGGCAAGCAGGCCGCCTCGCAACGCCAGGCCATTGCCCTCTACAACGGCACGCCGGGCACACGCTAGGTTTTGGTTGTCGGTCGTTGCGGCAGCGTGGCTATTACCAATTGACGGCGGGAATTTTGTTCAAATTAGAACGTCCTGCTCGCCCGGCGTCCGCTTGTCTGCCGAAACACCTCCCTCGCTTCGATATGCGGACGCCGGGCGAGCAGGACGTTTTGGATGATTTTTCAGAATTCTTAAACAGCGCCATTATCAACGAACAACCAACAACCAGCGACTAACAAAGCAGCGTCCCGGCGCGTACCCAGGACATGAAAGCTGTTGCCCCTTCTGAAACCGCCGAGGCCTTTGCTGAGCGCCAGGCCAAAGCGCTGCGCGTGCACGCCCAGCTGTGCGCCGAGTACGGGGCCCCGTTCCGGTTTTTCAGCACCAAAGACCCCCTGAGCGAGCTGATGAGTGCCCTGCTTTCGCACCGCACCAAAAATGCCGACTCGCACCGCGCCTACCAGGAATTGCGGGCCACTTTCGCCGACTGGGACACCGTGCGCGACGCCCCCACGGAAGCCGTGCAGCACGCCATCCGGGCCTGCACCTGGCCCGAGCAGAAAGCCCCGCGCCTGCAAGCCGTGCTGCGCGAAGTGAGCAACCGCTGCGACGGCGGCCCCTGCGGCGACCTGCGCTTCCTGGGCGCGATGACCATCCCCGAGGCCCGCACTTGGCTGGAAACGCTGCCCGGCGTGGGGCCCAAAACCAGCGCCGCCACGCTGCTCTTCAGCGACTTGCGCCGGCCCGCCATGCCCGTCGACAGCCACCACCACCGCGTGGCCCAGCGCCTGGGCCTCATCGGCCCCAAGGTGGATGAGAAAGCCGCCCACGTGCTGCTGGCCGACCTGCTGCCGCCCGGCTGGGACGCCCAGCAGGTGTACGACCACCACGAGGCCCTCATGTTCCACGGCCAGAAGTGCTGCTTCTACCAGGCCCCGGCCTGCGCCCGCTGCGTGGTGCTGGCCGAGTGCCCGTTTGGCCAGGCGCGGCTGGGACCCGCCAATTAGCGCACTTCTGCGGACCCGATGGCCATCCTGCACCTCAAAGCCAAGCCCGGCAGCCGCACCAGCCAACTGCTCGTGGGGCCCGACGGAGCCGTAACCGCCCGGCTGGCCGTTCCGGCCCACGATGGCCTGGCCAACGCCGCGCTCCTAGTGCTGCTGGCTACCACTTTTGGCCTGCCCAAGCAAGACGTAACGTTGCTGGCGGGCCACGCCGCGCCGTTCAAGAAAGTGGAACTGGCGGGGTTGAGCGACGAGGCAATGGCGCGGGGGCTGGCCACCTTGTAGCGCGGGGGCAGCCAAGGTCATACTACTTGCCGCGCTTCCAGCGGTAGTATTGGCGGTACCAGGGCGAGGTTTTTTTGAATAGGCTGCCGGTGGTTTCGTGCGGGAACATGTTGACGCGGAACACTTGCTGCCGGTCGTCTTCCAAGTGCAGGCCGCCGGTATCGGTGGCCACGCCGAAGGCGAAGCCGGCGGCGTGCACGGCGGCTTTCAGGTCGCCGTTGAGGTCGCCGTAGGGGTAGGCGAAGCTGACCACTTCGGTGCGCAAGGTCGTTTCCAAGCTGGCTTTGCTGCGCTGAATTTCGGCCGTGGCTTCGGGCAGCGGCAGCGCCGGCAAGTGCGGGTGCGACATGGTGTGGGCCCCAATTTCCCAGCCAGCGGCCACAAAGGCATGCTTCTGGGCCTCGTCCATCAAGTCGGCGCGGGGCTCGGTGGGGTCGGCGGCGAGGTCCCACTGGTTGTAGCGCACGGCAAAGTCACCGAGCAGGTACAGCACGCCGCGGTAGCCGTGCTGGCGCATCAGGGGCAGCAGGTTGGTGTAGTTGTCGCGGTAGCCGTCGTCGAAGGTGAGGACGAGGGGGCGGGCGGGAAACTCGGCCAGGGGCCGCTCGCCGCGGGCAAATTGCAGGTAGTCGGCGAAAGTAATCGGGGTGAAATTTCGGCTTTTGAAAAAAGCCAAATGCTGGGCGAAGTTGTCTTTCGTGACGAAAATCTGGTGCTTGGTAGCGGGCGGCGCGTCGGGGATTTTGTGGTACATGAGCACCGGCAGGAAGCCGGGCAGGGCCTTTTTCATGCGGGCCGACTGGTACACGGCCAACACTTCGGCGGCCACCCGGGCCAGGCTGTAGTGCGCCCGCACCCGCGCTTGCAGGGCCCCCGGCACGGCCTGCGGCTGCGCCAGAAAGGCCCGCGCATCGGCCAGCAGGGCCCCAAAATCAACGTCGGAAGGCGCGACCCGGGCCGAGATATCACCAAAATTAGAGGCGGCGGCCTCCTCAAAATTCACTTCTGTAACCAGGCCCGCGTAGCTGGCTTCGCCCAAGGCCAGCACGGCGTGGCCGGCCCCCAGGGCCTCGATGGCCACCCGGCCCGCGCCGATGGTAAGTGTGGTGCGGGCCAGCCAGCCGGCCACGTCGTCGGTAAAGCCCACCACCTCGACCCGTTCGCCAAACTGCGCTTGCAGCTGCGCCAGGGCTTGCTCACCGGCGGTAGGCAAGTGCTCCAGTTCCCCGCCAATCAGCGCTAGGCGCAGCGCCGGAAACTCGGCCAGCAGCGGCGGGAACACCTGCTGCAACAGCGCCGCCGCCCGCTCGCCCTTGCCCCCGTTGAAGCGGCCGATGAAGGCGATGCGCGGGGGCCCTGAGGTTTCGCTCGCAACTTCTGGCCCAAAGGCTACGCCGTTGGGCAGGGCCACGATTTTGGTGGGGGCCATCCGCACTTCTTCCACCAGGTGCGTTTTCAGATTGGCGCAGATGGCGATGACTTTACCGCCGTAAATGTCAAACAGCGACGTGGAGGTGTGCAGGTGCTGGCGGCCGTGCACGGTGCTCACCAGCGGCACCCGGAGGCCGCGCAGGGCGGCGTAGCTCACCCAGCTGGCGGCCCGCGAGTGGGCGTGCACCACGTCGATTTGCTCGGTGCGCACCAGCTGGCGGATGAGGCGGGCGTTGCGCAGCCGCTGCCCGTAGCGGCGGTTGCTGATGGCCGTTTTCAGTTGCCGGGCCCCGGTGGGCAGCTGGTCCGAGTCGGACACCAGCCACACGGCGTGGCCCTGGGCCCGGTGGGCCTCGGCCAGGGCCACGGCGTAGGCCGCCGAGCCGGCGAAAAACTCGGCCGAGAGAACGTGGAGGATGCGCATCGGGCGCAAAGGTCGCATCAGGCGAGGGGAAGCGGAGAGCGGCCCGGGCTGCCGGCTTTTCGCCGGCTGCCCGGTAATCGCTGCACCGTTGGCGAATCGTTGCCCGCGCCGTTCCGGGGGCTCTACTTGCTGTTGAAACTGGCGCGACGATTACCGGGCAGCCGGCGAAAAGCCGGCAGCCCGGCCCAAGCCGCTTTCCACTTCCCGCTTCTTGATTCTACCCCCGGCTCCTCCCCATCACGTTATCCAGGTATTTCTGGGCGCTGCCGGTGTTCAGCAGCAGAATTTGCTCGTGGGGCCGGAGCCAGCCGCTGGCCAGCAGGCGGCGGGCGGCCATCCACACGGCCGCGCCCTCGGGGGCCACGAACAGGCCTTCCTGCTGGGCCAGCTCGCGCATCCCGGCCAGCATGTCTTCCTCGCTGATGGCCACCACCGTGCCCCGCGACTCGCGCAGGACGCGCAGCATCAGGGCCTCGCCCAGGGGGTGGGGCACGGCCAGGCCGTTGGCCAGGGTGGGGCGGCCCTGGTAGGCGTGGCAGTTGGGCTGGCGGCCCTCGTAGGTTTCGAGCAGGGGGCAGCAGTTTTCGGCCTGCACGGCCACCATGCGGGGCAGCTTGGCGTCGGGGGCCAGCCAGCCCAGGGCCTGCATTTCGCGGAAGGCCTTCCAGATGCCGATGAGGCCGGTGCCGCCGCCGGCGGGGTACAGCAGCACGTCGGGCAGCTGCCAGCCCAGCTGCTCGGCGATTTCGTAGCCCATCGTTTTCTTGCCTTCGAGGCGGTAGGGCTCTTTTAGCGTGGATACGTCGAGCCAGACGCCGCTGGCGTTTAGCTGGCGCACCCGGGCCCCGCAGTCGCTGATGAGGCCGTCTACCAGCTCCACGTCGGCCCCGTACCAGTAGCATTCTTCTTTGAAGGCGTCGGGCGTGTGGCGCGGCATGACCACGGTGGCCGCCAGGCCGGCGCGGGCGCAGTAGGCGGCCAGGGCCACCCCGGCGTTGCCGGCCGTGGGGATGATGCAGCCCTCCGCGCCCAGCTCCAGGGCCTTCGACACGGCCATGCTCAGCCCCCGCGCCTTGAACGAGCCGGTGGGGTTTTGCCCCTCGTCCTTAAGCAGCAGCGAGTGCAGATTATGGCGGGCGGCCAGGCGCGGCAGCCCCAGGATGGGCGTGAAGCCTTCGCCCAGCGTCACCTTGTGGCGGTCGTCGAGCAGCGGCAGCAGGGCCCCGTAGCGCCACATCGACGCATCGGCGGCGTTGATGCCCGCGGCGGGCGTCAGGCGCTCGGCCGTGTCGTAGTCGGCCACCAGCGGCACGGCGCAGCAGGCCGACACGCGTTGCAGCTCAAAGGCGGAGTAGGCGGTGCCGCAGGCCGAGCAGTGCAGGGCGTGGAGGCGGGAAACGGAGGAGTTGGCTACCAGCATAACGAGGCAAAATTACGATTGCCGCCAGCCGGAGCTATGCCCAAACGGGATGGAATTCTGGAATAGGCTATGCCTTATCGGCATAGTAGCGTTTGGTAAACAGTAGAAAATCCCGGTACGGCTCGTTGTTCTCGGTGCCCTTGCGCTGAATAAAATTGAACTGCCTTCGCATGGGCAAGTCCTTGATTTTCACCTCCACCAGTTCGCCCGAAGCCAATTCTTTCACCACGGCTTGGCGGGGCAAAAAGGCCAGGCAGCTGTCCACGCGCACGAAGTTTTTGAGGGCCTCGGTGCCGCCCAGGCGCACGCGCACCGGCAGGGCCGCCAGCTTGAGGCCCCGGTGCGCGAGGGCCTGCTCCAGCACGGCCAGCGTGCCCGAGCCGTCTTCGCGCAGGGCCAGGGGGATGCGGAGCAAATCCCGGGCTTCGAGCACGCGGGCTTCGAGCGGGTTGTGGGCCGCGCACACCGCCACCACGTCGTCGGCCAGCAGGGGCGTGTAGGTGACGTGGCTGACTTTGTGGATGCCCTCGACGATGCCCAGCTCGATTTCGTGGGCCAGCAGGGCCTGGAGGATGTTGTCGGAGTTGCGGTTTTTGAGGCTAAGCTGGCGGTTGGGGTGGCGCTGCAAGTAGGCCGACACCACGGGCGGCAGCACGTAGAGCGAGATGGTGGTGCTGGCCCCGATACTCAGGTGCAGCACCGGCGCAAACTCGGGGCTCAACTCGCTCATTTCCTGGTGCAATTCGAATTGCAGCTGCTTGGCTTGCAGCAGCTTCTGGTAGAGCCGCTGCCCGGCCGGCGTGAGCATAATGCTGCTGCCCAGCCGCTCAAACAAGCCCGTTCGGTAGTGCCCTTCCAAGGCTTTCACCTGCTTGCTCACCGCCGACTGGCTCACGAACAGCGCCTGCCCCGCCTTGGTGAAGCTGAGCTGCCTGGCGACTTCGAGAAACACTTCGTGGGCCTGGGAAAGCATGGCGGCGAAGGTACTTGAACGGGGCGGGCGCGGGCTGCCGGCTTTTCGCCGGCTGCCCGCTAATCGCTGGGCTGGGTTGCCCCAACGGTAGAACCTCACCCACGGCCCCTCTCCTGCGGAGAGGGGTGCGTTCAATTTGCCTGTTCAGTTCACAACGTTCAGGTACTGGCACCCCTCTCCGCAGGAGAGGGGCCCGCCCCGCGGGGGTCTCGTGAGGTTGCCCGGCTGGTGAGACTACCGGGCTGGTAAGGCTGCCCACGGGGGCCCCTGGCGGTTAGCGGGCAGCCGGCGAAAAGCCGGCAGCCCGCGCCGTTCAGCCACCGGATAATTTCCTCATCAAACTCCGCAGTATAGCCGAGTTTCAGTATTACCTTCCGGCCCCTTTTCGCCCCTCCCCTTTCCATGCTGGCCCGTTTCCGCTTTCTGCCACTGCTCTTGCTGTTGGCTACTTTTTCGTGCTCCAAAAAATCGGCCCAGGAGCAGGCCACGGCGCAAGCCCAGACGGACGGCGACGAGATTGACCCGCACTCGAACGTGGTGTTCACCTTCGACGACAAGGTGGTGGACGAGGCCCAGCAAAACAGCTGGGACACTACGCAGTACGTGAAATTTACGCCGGCCGTGCGGGGCAAATTTAAGTGGACCGGTGACCGGGAGCTGACGTTTTCGCCCCTGGATGCGTTCCGGCCCAGCACCGTGTTTTCGGCGGCTTTGCGGCCGGGGGCCCTGCCCAGCGGCAAGCAGCAGCTGAGCATCAACCGCAGCCGGTTCCACACGCCGTACCTGCGCATGGCCGACCCGCAGGTGTTCTACGGCCGCTCGGCGCGGGCGGCGGGCACGGCCGAAATCCGGGCCAACCTGCTGTTCAACTACCCCGTGCGGCCCGCCGACCTGCGCCCCCGCCTGAAGGTGAGCCAGGACGGCAAGCCGCTGGCCGTGAACCTCATCAGCGCCGAGCCCGACCAGACGCTGGGCCTGAGCTTCGCGCAGGACGTGCGTGCCGGGGCCCCCATCACCGTGGAAATTGCGCCCGGCCTGCGGCCGGCCAACGGCACCGTGGCCACCACCACCACCCTCACCGCGCAGGCCGAAGTGCCCGACCAAACCCAGCTCGAAGTGCGCGAGCTGACCGGGGCCCTGCTCAACGGCTTGCCCGTGGTGACGGTGCTGCTCAACCAGCCCGTGACGGTGGCCGACGTGCAAAAAACCCTCACCGTAACGCCCGCCGTGGCCTTTTCGGTGGAGGCGCTGGAAAGCGGCTTCACGCTGCGCGGCGGGTTTGAGGTGGGCAAGACGTACCAGATTGGGCTGAAAGCGGGCACCCGCGGGCTGCTGGGCGGTACGCTCAAGGATGCGTTTCAGCAGGCCGTGTCGTTTGCCGAGGAAGACCCGAGCATCACCTTCGCCAGCGGCGACAAGGCCCTGTACCTCGACGCGCTGGGGGCCCGCAACCTGGGTTTGCGCATCAACAAAGTGGGCAAGGTGAAAGTGACCATTGCCAAGGTGTACGCCAACAACATCCAGCAGCTGATGCGCGGCGAGCAGCAGTACGGCTCGCCCGAGTACGAGGAAGGCCAGCGCGAGTCGAGCACCGACGAGAACGGCGAGTACATCGACCGCAGCTACCGCTACTTTGACATTGAAACACTGGGCAACGTCATCTCCGAGCGCACCGTGTCGGTGGACGGGCTGCCCAAGGAAGCCGGCCTGCGCCTGCTGAATCTGGACCTGAAGGAGCTGGAATTCCAGGGGCCCCTGAAGGGGCTGTACGTGGTGAAAGTGGAGGACACCGAGCACCAGTACCTGCAAGTGAGCAAGCTGGTGGCCGTGACCGACATGGGCCTGATTGTGAAGCAGGGCGCCACCGGCGGCACGCTGGTGTTCGCCAATTCCATCCGCACGGCCCAGCCCATCGGGGGCGTGCTGGTGAACCTGGTCAGCTCGAACAACCAGGTGATTGGCTCGGCCACGACCGACAACGCGGGCGTGGCGCAGTTCGATTCGGCGGCCTCCATGAAGCGGTTCAAGCTGGGACTGGTGACGGCGGCCAAGGACGCCGATTTCACGTTTCTGGACCTGACCAAGAGCCAGGTGGAAACCTCGCGCTTCGAGGTGGGCGGGCAGATGTCCAACGCGGCGCACTACCAGGCCTTTTTGTACGGCGACCGGGAGCTGTACCGCCCCGGCGACACCGTGCGCACCAACGCCGTGGTGCGCACCGACGACTGGAAAGCGCCCCCCGCGGGCCTGCCCATGAAAATCCGGCTGCTGCTGCCCACCGGCAAGGAATACAGCAGCTTGCAGCAGAAGCTGAGCGCCGCGGGGGCCTTCGAGAGCCGCTTTATTTTGCCGCCGTCCGTGATGACGGGCCTCTACACGATGGAGGTGCTGACGGGCAACGACGTGCTGCTGACCTCGCGGCAAATCAGCGTGGAGGAGTTCATTCCCGACCGGATGAAGGTGACCGTGGCGGCCGCCCCCGCCACGCTGCGGCCCGGCCAGAGCGTGACGGCCAGCATCACGGCCGTGAACCTGTTTGGGCCCCCGGCCACCGACCGCAAGTACGAGGTCGAGTTTTCGCTCAAACAAAAGTCGTTTAATCCGAAAGGCTACGACGACTACAGCTTCACCATCAACAGCGGGCAGCGGCGCAAAACTACCGGCCGCGGCGACGACGGCGAGGCCCAGACGGCCCTGGAAACGCGCTTCGAAAAAGACTTGCGCGAGGGCCGCACCGACGCCGCCGGCCACGGCGCGGCCGTGTACGAGGTGCCGCAGTTTGCCGACCTGGGCACGCTGGCGGGCGCGGCCTTCGCCACGGTGTTCGACGAAACGGGGCGGCCGGTGAACCGCCTGGCCACCTTCGAGGTGCAGACCCAGGCCACGATGTTCGGCATCCAGAACCTGCCCGATTTGGTGAACACCCGCCAGGCGCTGCCGCTGCGGCTGCTGGCCCTCACGCCCGCCGGGGCCCCCACCCAGGCCCCCGCCCAGGTGCGCGTGGTGCGGATGCTGTGGGAAACCGTGCTGGAGCGCCAGGGCGGCCGCTTCGTGTACAACTCGCAGCAGCGCGAGCAAACCGTGCTCAGCCAGAACCTGACGGTGGGCACCGGCACGGCCCTGAGCTACACCCCCCTCAACTCGGGCGAGTACGAGGTGCGCGTGAACCGGCCCGGGGCCCTGCCCTACGTGATGCAGCGCTTCTACGCCTACGGCTACGGCGACACGCAGGCCAACTCCTTCGAGGTCAGCAACGAAGGCGCGGTGACCATCGAGGCCGACAAGGCCCAGTACGCCCCCGGCGAAACGGCCAGCCTGCTGCTGAAAACGCCCTTCGCCGGCCGCATCCTCGTGACGGTGGAGCGCGACCACGTGCTCGACCACTTCTACGTGACCACGGACCAGAAGTCGGCCCGCGTCAAAATCCCCATCACCGCCGCCCACGTGCCCAACGTGTACGTGACGGCCACCGCCATCCGCGCCATCACCGACCACGGCCTGCCCCTGACGGTGGCCCGCGGCTTCGTGCCCCTGGCCGTGGCGCGCCCCGAGGCCCGCCTGGCCCTGGCCCTGGCCGCGCCCGCCACCAGCCGCTCGCACACCTCCCAAACCGTGGAAGTGACCACCGCCCCGGGGGCCCAGGTGACGCTGGCCATCGTGGACGAGGGCATTTTGCAGCGCAAGGGCTACGCCACGCCCGACCCCTACGGCTACTTCTACCAGAAGCGGGCCCTGGAGGTGTCGGCCTACGACGTGTACCCCTTCCTGCTGCCCGAGCTGGGCAGCAGCAGCACCGGCGGCGACGCCGGCGACCTGGCCCGCCGCACCTCGCCCGTGCCCAGCCGCCGCGTGCAGCTCGTGGCCGAATGGAGCGGCGTGCTCACCGCCGACGCCAGCGGCAAAGTGCGCTACCGGGTGCGCGTGCCGCAATTTTCGGGGGCCCTGCGCATCATGGCCGTGGCATACAAAGACGACGCCTTCAACTCGGCCGAGAGCACGATGAAGGTGGCCGACCCGGTGGTAATTTCCATGGCGTTGCCTAGATTCTTGAGCCCCGGCGACACGATTGACGTGCCGGTGACGCTGACGAATACGACGAATCAGTTAATTGCTGTCAAGGTTGATAAGCAACTTACTGGTCCACTTGTATCCACTGAGCGTTTGACAGAACGTAACGGGGTTGACGGTATTAGCGTGAAGGGAAGAGTTGAAGAGGAAACTGTTTCGCTGCGTCCTAACGCAGAAAACAAGGTAGTTTTTCGTGTTGCGGCTCAACAGGCTATTGGTAATGCAAGTGTTAAAATTCTTGCTGTGGGCCTCAAAGGAGTAGCCGAAACCTTCACCGAAACCATCGAAATCCCCGTGCGCCCCGCCGCGCCGCTGGAAAAGCGCAACGGCAGCGGCGTGGTGGCCGGCGGGGCCACGGTGCCGCTCAACCTGACCAACGATTTCCTGCCCGCCTCGCAACGCAGCCAGCTGGTACTCAGTCGCTCGCCGCTCACGGAGTTCAGCAAGGACCTGCGCTACCTGCTCCAATACCCCTACGGCTGCCTGGAGCAAACCGTGTCGGCCGCGTTTCCGCAGCTGTACTATGGCGACTTGGCGGCCACGTTGCAGCAAAAGACCGGGGCCGCCGCCAAAAACCAGCGCTACAACCCCAACTACAACGTGCAGGAGGCCATCCGCAAAATCGAGTCGATGCAGCTCTACAACGGCAGCCTGAGCTACTGGCCGGGCGGCGACTACGACAACTGGTGGGCCACGGCCTACGCCGCCCACTTCCTGCTCGAAGCCCGGCAGGCCGGCTTCGCGGTCAATAAAACGACGCTCGACAAAGTGCTCGGCTACCTACAGTTCCGCCTGAAAAAGCGCGAAACCGAACCCTACCGCTACTTCGACGTGAACAACATTGCCCGCGAGAAAACCATCGCCAAGAAGGAAATCGCCTACTCGCTGTACGTGCTGGCCCTGGCCGGCCGCCAGGACGCCGTGGCCCTGAACTACTACCGCGCCAACCGCGCCGAGCTGGCCCAGGACTCGAAGTTCCTGCTGGCCTGCACCCAGGGCATCCTGGGCAACCAGCGGCAGTTCCGCGAGCTGCTGCCCGCCCAGTTCGGGGGCGAAACCGCCGCCGGCCGGGCCCTCGACGGCTCGTTCTACTCGCCCATCCGCGACGAGGGCGTGGTGCTGAACGCCCTGCTCGCCACCGACCCCACCAACCCGCAGGTGCTCGCGCTGGCCCGCCAGCTCAGCCGCCAGGTGAAGCAAGCCTACTACCTCAACACCCAGGAAACGGCCTTCGCCCTGCTGGCCCTGGGCAAAATTGCCCGCCAGAACGCCAAGAGTACCGCCACCGGGGCCCTGTTTTCCGACGGCAAATCGATAGGAAACTTCACCGGCCAGGACCTCACCGTGGGCAACGTGGCCAACCACAACCTGAGCCTGCGCACCGCCGGCCGCGGCAACCTGTACTACTTCTGGGAGGCGTCGGGCATCTCGCCCACCACGCCCGTCCGCGAGGAGGACTCCTACCTGAAAGTGCGCCGCCAGTTCCTCACCCGCGACGGCCGCCCGCTGGGGGCCCCCACCTTCGCCCAGAACGATTTGGTGGTCGTGAAAATCACCATCGAAGCCGCCAACGCGGCCGGCGAGGTGAAGAACGTGGCCATCACCGACCTGCTGCCCGCCGGCCTCGAAATCGAGAACCCCCGCATCGGGGCCGTGCGCGAAATCGACTGGGCCAAGGACGCCGCCACCCCCGACTACCTCGACGTGCGCGACGACCGCCTGAACCTGTTCACCACCGCCACCGGGGCCCCCAAATCGTTCTACTACATGGCCCGCGCCGTCAGCAAAGGCACCTTCAAGCTGGGCCCGGTAAGCGCCGATGCGATGTACAACGGCGAGTACCATTCGTATAACGGGGCCGGGGTGGTACGGGTGCGGTAGCGGGGGCTCTACGGGGGCCGGGTATGGAGCCGTTCACACGGGGGCACCTCACCCCCGGCCCCTCTCCTGCGGAGAGGGGTGCGTTCAACGATTCTGTTACAACGTCAGGTACTGGCACCCCTCTCCGCAGGAGAGGGGCCGGGGGTGAGGTTTTACCGTTGCCGGGCCCCAGCAGTTACTGAGCAGTCGCCATACCTTGCGCCGCATGGCCGATTTCCTCCTTTACCAAGCTTACGGCAGCCCCGCCATCCTCAACGAGGCGCTGTTCAGCATCCTGTCGTATTTGCGGCAGGAGAGCGGGGCCACCGTGCTGGTTTATACCGATAACCCCGCCCACTTCCGGGCGGTATTGGGCGATGCGGAGGCGGTGCAATACGTGGAAATCGCGCCGGCCCAGTGGCGGGCGTGGCGCGGGGAAATCGACTTTGTGCACCGCGTCAAAATCGAGGTGTTGCAGCACGCCGCCGCGCACTGCGCCGGCAACCTGCTGTACGCCGATACCGACACCGTTTTCCTAAAGCCACTGGCCGAGATTTTTGCGGCTTTGGGCAAGGGCGAGCGGTTCATGCACGTGGGCGAGGGCCGGCTGCGCGACGGCAACCCGCTGAACCGCAAAATCAACCGCGCCTTACAGCAGGATGCCGGCCGCACGGCCCTGGCCGGGGGCCCCATCAGCCCCGATACGCGCATGTACAACGCCGGCGTGCTGGGCCTGCGCAGCACCGACGCGCCGCTGCTGGCCGAGGTGCTGGCCCTCACCGAGCAGCTGTACCGCCTCTACCCCAAGCACGTGATGGAGCAGCTGGCTTTCAGCGCGGTACTGGCCCGGGCCGGCGCGGTGCGCGAGGCCGCGCCGTGGGTGTACCACTACTGGAACCTGAAGGAAATCCGGCCGGTGCTGGACGAGCTGTTTGCGGCCCCGGGGCCCCGGCCGCTGGCCGCCTGGCAGGCCCGCGCCGGGGCCCTCGACGTGCCCGCGCTGGCCGGGGAAAAGGCGCGGTTCCGGCAGCGGCCGGGGTGGCAGCGGGCAGTGCTGCGCTGGGTGGGCCGGGGCTGGCAGCTGCCGGCCGTAGCGGTGCCGGCACCATGAAAACCTGGGCCGCCTGGTGGCGGGGCCGGGGGCCCTGGCTGCGCCGGGGCCTGCCGGGCCTGGTGCTGTTGCTGGCCGGGGCCGCGCTGGCCGACCGGCTGTTTCCGCTGCCGCCCGCGCCGCAGTACTCGCCGCTGGTGACGGCTGCCGACGGCTCGGCCCTGCACGCCTTTTTGAACCCGACGCAGAAGTGGCGGATGAAGACCGAGCTGGCCGAGATAACGCCGGCCTTGCAGCGGGCCATTATTTACAAGGAGGACCGGTACTTCCGCTACCATTTCGGGGTGAACCCGGTGGCCATCGTGCAGGCGGCGGGGCGCAACTTGTTCGGGCGCGGGCGCACCACGGGGGCCAGCACCATCACCATGCAGGTGGCCCGCCTGCTGGAGCCCAAGGAGCGCACCTTCGGCAACAAAATGCTCGAAATGCTGCGCGCCGTGCAGCTGGAGGCCCACTACAGCAAGGCCGAAATCCTCCAGCTCTACCTCAACCTGGTGCCCTACGGCAGCAACATTGAGGGCGTGAAATCGGCCGCGCTGCTCTATTTCCAGCAGCCGCCCGACTACCTCTCCCTGGCCCAGACCGTGGCGCTGGCCGTCATCCCCAACCAGCCGCGCGTGCTGGTGCTGGGCCGAAACAACGCGCAAATATTGGCCAAGCGCAACCACTGGCTGCGCCAAATGCAGGCCGCCCACCTCTTTCCCAATCAAGACATCGAGGATGCCCTGGCCGAGCCGCTCGACGCCCGGCGCCACGGGGCCCCCGCCCTGGCCCCGCACCTGGCGCGGCGGCTCGTGTCGCAGTTTCCCGGCCAGGCCATCATCCGCTCCACGCTGCGCCGGGGCCCCCAGGCCAAGGCCGAAGACCTGACGCTGAACTACGTGCGCCGGCTGCGCGAGCTGGGCATCACGCAGGCCGCCGTGCTGGTCGTGAACAACCACACCCGCGCCGTGGAAGCCTACGTGGGCTCGGCCAACTTCCGCGACGCGGCTACCCAGGGCCAGGTGGACGGCGTGCGGGCCGTGCGCTCGCCGGGCAGCACCCTCAAGCCGCTGCTCTACGGCCTGGCCTTCGACCGGGGCCTGGCCACGCCCAAGCTGAAGCTGCCCGACGTGCCCACCAACTTCAACGGCTTTCGGCCCGAAAACTTCGACAAGAACTGCCAGGGCGAAGTCACCGTGGAGCGGGCCCTGGTATACTCGCTCAACATCCCCGCCGTGCGCGTGCTGGCTGAAATGGGTGTGCCGGCCCTCACCGACAAGCTGCGCCAGGCCGGCTTCCGCACCGTGGCCCGCGCCGCCCCGCGCCTGGGCCTGAGCACGATACTGGGCGGCTGCGGGGCCACGCTGGAGGAGCTGACGGGCCTGTACGTGGCGCTGGCCAACGGCGGGCGGTACGGGGCGCTGCGGTTGGCCTCACCCCCCCGGCCCCCCTCTCCGGCGGAGAGGGGGGAGACAACCGGCAGCCGAACGGAATCGTCCTTCTCCCCCCTCTCCGCCGGAGAGGGGGGCCGGGGGGGTGAGGTTTCGTTGCTCTCCCCCGCCGCCGCCTTCCTCGTCAACGAAACCCTGGCCCAGCGCACCCGCCCCGACCTGCCCCTGGGCTACGAGAACGGCCTCCACCTGCCCCGCATCGCCTGGAAGACCGGCACCAGCTACGGCCGCCGCGACGCCTGGAGCCTGGGCTACAACCGCGACTACACCATCGGCGTGTGGGTGGGCAACTTCGACGGCCAGGGCAGCCCGGCCCTCACGGGGGCCGACGTGGCCACGCCGCTGCTGTTCGACTTGTTCAACGCGCTGGCCTACAACTCGCCCAACACCTGGGCCACGCCCCCGGCCAGCCTCGACTTCCGGCTGGTCTGCGCCGAAAGCGGGCTGGTACCGGGCGAGCACTGCCCCAACCAAATCCTGGACTACTACCTGCCGGGCGTGTCGTCGGCCCGGCGCTGCGCGCACCAGCAGGAGGTGCTGGTTTCGGCCGACGGGGCCCTGAGCTACTGCCGGGCCTGCGTGCCGGCCCGCGGCTACCGCCGGCAGCTGTTCCCCAACCCGCTGCCCGAGGTGCTGGCGTTTCGGGCGGCGCAGGGGCTGCCCGCCCCGCGCCTGCCGCCGCACAACCCCGCCTGCCGCCTCGTGCGGGGCCCCGACGACGGCGCGGCCCCGCCCCTGGCCATCACCTCGCCCCTACCCAATGCCGAATACCTGCTCAACCGCGGCGAAAAACAGCAATTACTACTCAGCTGCGCGGCGGGCCCCGAAGTGCGGCGGGTGTTCTGGTACGTGAACGACCGGTTTGTGCAAGCGGCCGGGGCCACCGAGCGGGTGTTTTTCCAGCCACTCCCGGGCCCCGTGAAGGTGTCGTGCGCCGACGACCACGGCCGCAACGTGGACGTGCAGCTGCTCGTGGCCGAGCAGTAGCGGCGGTTGACCGGGGCCCAGGCCCGGCCGGGCGGGCAGCGGCAAACCCCGCCGCAATGGTTCCCGTACTTTGGGGCGCTGGCACGGTGCTTGTAAACGCATTGCCCAGCGGCTACTCTTTCACCAATCCTACACCTTATTTCAAATGAAAAATACGAGCTGGTTATTCCTGATTCCCCTGCTGTTGTTCAGCCTGCTATACAGCCCCCGTGCCCAGGCGCAGCAGCGCAAAGGTTGGAGCCCACAGGCCAAAGACGCCGCCATTGGCGGGGCCGCCGGCATCCTGGGCGGGGCCCTCATCAACAAGCGCAACCGGGCCGTGGGCGGCCTGATTGGCGGCGCAGTGGGCGCGGGCGCGGGCTACGCCATTGGCAAGCACACCGACAACAAGCGCAAGCAGGCCGCCGCCCTGGCCAACGAGCGGGCCGCCGCTAACGAGCGCCTCGCCGCCGCCAACGCCCGCGCCAATGCCGCCGAGCACGCCGCCGCCGAGCGCCACGCGGTGGCCCGCACGCCGGGCAGCCTGGGCCGCGTGGCCGGGGCCTCCACCGCCGTGGCCGCCGCTACGGTCCTGGCTGCCAGCCCGGCGGGCATCACCCCCGCCTCGGGCTACTTCCCCAACCCCGACTACGGCAACGCGCTGACGGCCTACCCGGCCTCGGCCGTGCGCCGCAAGAGCTGGTAGCCTCCTGCCGCACTTTACACCGAACCCCAGGCCCCCAGGCCCCCAGGCCCGGGGTTCACCCGTTTTACTTCACCAAACTTCTTTCGCACCTTCGCTTATCGTGTCATGAAAAATTACCTGTTCGCCCTGGGCACCGCCGCCCTGTTGGCTTCGTGCTCCGGCAACAACGCCCCGGCCGCCACCGGCGCGGCCCCCGCCACCGCTACGGCCAATACCAGCGGCAACGTGAGCGTGTCGGACCTCAACCAACAGTTTCTCAGCGCCTGGAACAGCAAGGACGCTTCCAAAGCCGCTTCTTTCCTGGCCGACGATGCGCAATTTTTGCAGGGCGAAACCCGCTTCAGTGGTAAAAGCGAAATCACCAACAAGTGGATTACGCCCACCATCGGCACCGTTACCAACCTGAAAACCAGCACCGCTAGCACCGGCACCGACGCCAACATGGCCTATGAGGCCGGCACCTTCTCGGTGGACGTGCTGCCCACGGCCACCGAAAAGGAAGCCGGCATTGGCGAAGGCAACTTCCTGCTACTTTGGAAAAAAGGCTCCGACGGCACCTGGAAGCTCAGCTACGCCCAACTCGAAGACCTGCCCGTGCAAGTGAAGAAATAACCGCTGCTTTACAAACGCAAAAAGCCCCGGCAACCGAGTTGCCGGGGCTTTTTGCGTGCGGGGCCCTACGCGGTTTCCAGGTATTCTTCGCCGTTCAGCACCGCGGCCATGTCCTTGGATTCGGCTTCGGTGAACAGCCGCGAGCGGATGAGGAAGCGCACGCCCAGCGGAATTTCCAGCGAGAAGCTGGCCCCCCGGCCCTTCGTGACGTCGATGGTAAGCTGCGTGTGCTGCCAGTACTCAAACTGACTGGTGCTCATGAAGAAGTCGCAGCCGTGAATCTGGCCCAGCCACACGTCGTTGCCCCCAATCCGGAACTCGCCCTTGGTGAAGCACATCGGCGAGGAGCCGTCGCAGCACCCGCCACTCTGGTGAAACATCAGGGGCCCGTGCTCGTCGCGCAGCAAATCAATGGTGGCTTCGGCGGCTTGGGTGGCCAGAACGCGGGGCGTGGGCATGGGCGGGAGTGTAATTATTTAATGGGTTTGATGGGCCGCCACAAGCGGGATTTGGGCGGCGCAGTAGCCCGGCGGTACGTGTAAACGGTGCCGGTGCGCTCGTCGCGCACGGCCACCGACTGGCCGGGGGCCTCGCTGCCGGGGCGGCTCAGCCATTCGTAGGCCAACTGCCGGTCGGCGTCCCACTGGTAATGGCGGTTGCCTGTACTCGAAACGCTCTGCTGGGCAGCGTTGGGCATCCGGTCGTTGCTCAGCAGCGCGGTGGACGGGCCCGCGGTTGGCCGGGCCTCGGTCTTTTCGAGGGACCAATCCGGGTTGCGGGGACCGGGCACGGGCAGGGCCTGAGCCTGGGCCCCGCCGGCAAACCCGGCTATGCCCAGCACCAGCAGGAGCCCGGGCAGCCCTTTTATCGCATTTCGCATGATCATGAAAGAGACTAATGAGATGACCACCGAATATACGGAGCCCGTGGCAACGGGCCGTTAGCAGTCAAGTCGCAACGCAAAAATGGTCCGGCGACCAAGCAGCCACCGGACCATTCCTTCATTCAACCATTGCCCTAAAAGAAGCCTAATTTCTGCTGGCTGTACGAAATCAGCATGTTCTTGGTCTGGCGGTAGTGGGCCAGCATCATCTTGTGGTTTTCGCGGCCGAAGCCCGAGGCTTTGTAGCCGCCGAAGGGGGCCCCGGCCGGGTAGTCGTGGTAGCAGTTCACCCACACGCGGCCGGCCTGGATGGCGCGGGGCATCTGGTACAGCTCGTGGGCGTCGCGGCTCCACACGGCGGCCCCAAGGCCGTAGAGCGTGTCGTTGGCGATTTCGATAGCCTCGGCGCTGTCCTTGAACGTCGTCACCGACAGCACCGGGCCGAAGATTTCCTCCTGGAAAATCCGCATCTTGTTGTGGCCCCGGAACACGGTGGGCTGGATGTAGTAGCCCTCGGCCAGGGCCCCGTCTTCCTGGTGGTAGGCCTCGCCGCCCACCAGTACCTCGGCCCCTTCGGCCTTGCCGATTTCGAGGTAGCTCAGGATTTTTTCGAACTGGTCGTTGCTGGCCTGGGCCCCCATCATGGTTTCGGGGTCCATCGGGTTGCCCAGCTTGATGGCTTTCACCCGCTCAATCACGCGCTCGATGAACTTGTCGTAGATGTCTTCGTGCACGAGCAGGCGCGAGGGACAGGTGCAGATTTCGCCCTGGTTCAGGGCAAACATCACCGCCCCCTCGATGCACTTGTCGAGGAAGTCGTCGTCGTGGTCCATCACCGATTTGGTGAAGATGTTGGGCGACTTGCCGCCCAGCTCCATCGTGACGGGGATGATGTTTTCGGCGGCGTATTGCAGGATGAGGCGGCCGGTGGTGGTTTCCCCGGTGAAGGCCACTTTCTGCACGCGCTTGTTGCTGGCCAGGGGCTTGCCGGCTTCCAGGCCGAAGCCGTTCACCACGTTCAGCACCCCGGGCGGGATGACGTCTTGCAGCAGCTCCATGAGGCACATGATGCTGGCCGGGGTTTGCTCGGCGGGCTTCACCACCACGCAGCAGCCGGCGGCCAGGGCCGGGGCAATCTTCCAGGTGGCCATCAGCAGGGGGAAGTTCCAGGGAATAATCTGGCCCACCACGCCCAGCGGCTCCTGAATCACCAGCGACAGGGTGGTCTCGTTCAGCTCGGTGGCCGAGCCTTCCTCGGCCCGAATGACGCCCGCGAAGTAGCGGAAGTGGTCGATGGCCAGCGGCAAGTCGGCCGCCATCGTCTCGCGAATGGCCTTGCCGTTCTCCACCGTTTCCACCGCCGCCAGGTAGGCCAGGTTGGCTTCCATGATGTCGGCAATTTTCAGCAGCACGTTGCTACGCGTGGTGGCCGAGGCCTTGCTCCAGGTTTTGAAGGCTTCGTGGGCCGCGTCGAGGGCCAGCTCGATGTCTTCCTTGGTGCTGCGGGCCACTTTGCAGAAAGCCTGGCCGTCGATGGGCGACGGGTTGTCGAAGTACTGGCCCTTGACGGGGGCCACCCATTTGCCGCCGATGAAGTTGTCGTAATGCGATTTGAATTGGGGGCGGGCCACGACGGTGGTGGCTTTTTCGAGCACTTCGGCCATAACGGAGGGGGTGGGATTGGTGGAGATTGACGAACGGCCAAAGGTCACATATTAGTAAAACAACCGTTTGCGTTATCGTCGCAGAAAGTGCTGGAATTGTCGCAACTTGCGCCCGCCGGGCGGCGCTTCCTGGCCTTCGTCATTCGCTTCGCTCATGAATCCCCGCATCCATTTGCCCGCCGCCGTGGCCCCGCTGCCAACCGACCAGCTGCTCAGCCTGGTCGAAAACCGGACCACGTTTGCCCTCGACACCTTTGAGCTGAGCATCTTTGAAACCCACCAAAAGGCCCTGCGCGTGCCCCTGCGCCTCGACGGCCTGGCCCTGACCACCATGCTGCGCGGCAAAAAGGTGATGCACCTGCCCGGCCGCCCGGCCTTCGACTACCTGCCCGGCGAGTCGGTGGTGGTGGGCGAGGCCGAGCGGATGGAAATCGACTTCCCCGAAGCCTGCGCCTGCCGGCCTACGCAGTGCCTGGCCGTGGCCATCGCCCCCGATACCATCCGCCACACCGTGGACCTGCTCAACGAGCGCTACCCCCGCGCCGAGGCCCACACCCCCTGGGCCCTGGCCGGCCCCGAGCACGCCCACCTCACCAACACCCCCGAGCTGACCGGGGCCCTGGAGCGCCTCGTGGCCGTGGCCCGCACCCCCGACGCGGCCAAGGACGTGCTGGCCGGCTTCACCCTGCAAGAGCTGCTGGTACGCCTGATGCAGACCCAGGCCCGCGAGCTTATTTTCCACGACTACGCCCGCCACCTCACCACCCACCGCTTCGCCGCCGTGGTGGCCTATATCAAGCAGCACCTGGCCGAGAACCTGTCGGTGGACAAGCTCAGCGCTGTGGCCTGCATGAGCAAGGCCACATTTTTCCGGGTGTTCAAGCGCGAGTTCGGCCTCACGCCGGTCGAGTACATCATCCGCGAGCGGCTGGGCGAGGCCAAGCGCCTGCTCCGCCAGCCCCTGGCCAGCGTGGCCGAGGTGTGCCTGCGGGCCGGCTTCAACAACCTCTCGCACTTCCAGGCGTTATTCAAGAAATACGAGGGCGTGACGCCGGGGACGTATAAGCGGCAGCCGTATTAGGGGGCTGTTCTTGCCCCGGCCCGCCCCGCTCCAACCGCATGAGCAGATTAGTGAGCGTGGGGATGTTGTGGCTGCTGGGCCGCGCCGCGCTGGCGCAAGCGCCGGTACAGGAAGTGATTGTACTGGCCCCGGCCCGCGCCGCCGGGCAGCCGGTGCACGCGGCCTGCTACCAAAAAGTAGAGCTGGCCGTGGCCCTGGCGCCGGCCGTGCAGCGCGAAGTGGCCGGCGGCACCCTCAACCCCTACGACCCGCGCCAGGTCGACCTGACGGCCAAGCTGTACGACGCCGACTCGGGGCAGCCGGTGCAGCCGCCGGTGCTGGGCTTTTACACCGAGCGCTTCCGCACCGATGCCGACGGGCAAGCGGTGGGGCAGCCCCTGGCCAGCGCCCACCCTTGGCACCTGCGCTTCGTGCTGGCCCGGCCGGGGCGCTACCGGCTGCGGCTGCACTGCGCGGTGCGCCAGGCCCCCGACCCCGGCCCCGGCCAGGAAGCCGGCTTCGACGTGGTGGCCACGGCCGCCCGGCCCGGCCAGCACGGGCCCCTGGGGTTTCCGCCGGGCCAGCCCTACCTGCGGTTTGCCGACGGCGCGCCATTTTTTGCCATCGGCGAAAACCTGGCCGACTACTCGGGCACGTCGTCGTTCACCCCCGACGACATCCCGCGCCTGGGCACCAACACCTACCCGCCCTACGCGGTGCGGGCCTACCGCCAGGTGCTGGACTCGCTGCACCGCCAGGGGGGCAACTTCGCCCGCCTGCTGCTGAGCCCGGCCAGCTTCGAGGTGGAGTGGGACTCGGCGGGCTACTACGGGGCCCAGCAAAACCGCGCCCAGGACCTCGACCAGGTGCTGGCCCTGGCCGAGCAGCGCCGGGTGTACTTGCAGCTGGGCGCGTTCCACTACATCGACTACCGCCTGCAAGTGGAGGCGGACCCCACCACGCGGCTGCTGCTCTGGGACCACAACCCCTACCGCCGCCTGCCCGGGGTGCGGCTGCCCATCGACGTGTTCCGGCAGGTGCAGGGCGACAGCTGCGGCCTCAACCCCGACGCCGAGCAGCTCTTTGCCAACAAGCTCCGCTACCTGGTGGCGCGCTGGGGCTACTCGCCCAACCTGGCGGCCCTGGAAATCTTTGCCGAATTCGACAACCTCGACCGCGACCCGGCCCTGGCCCCGGAGGGCTTCTACTGGAGCTGGCGCGGCTGCCCCCGGCCGAACTACTACTACGTCGAGCTGATGCAGCGCCGGCTGGCCGCCCGCCTGCGGGCCTGGTGCCCGCGGCTACTGCTCACTTCGAGCCCGGCCACGTACATCGCCGGGGCGTCGCTGTTCCAGGACTCGGCCATCGCCTTCACGAGCTTCCACTTCTACAGCGACTTGCAAAATTACGGGCAGCTCTACAACTACGTGGTGCGCTGGGCCCAGCACGCGTACCAGAAGCCCGTGCAGGGCGGCGAGTGCGGGTTTTCGGGCGCCTGGTACCAGTCCGACAACCACAGCGAGTTCCGCAACCTGCTGTGGTCGTCGTCGTTTTCGGGCTCGTTCGGCACCGGACTCAACTGGTGGAGCTGGGGCTACCTGCACCACCACTGGCCCGGTTGGCCCCAAGGCGTCGATTACATGAAGTCCGTGGCCCGCTTCTTTGCCCAGAAAGACCTCACGCGCTACGCCTACGAGCCCGTGCGCACGCCGCTGGTGCCCGACTCGGCCGCGCTGCGCCCCTGCCTGCCCGGCGGCGTGGGGCCGCCCGAATGCCTGGAAGCCGGCCGCGCCAACCGCGTCATGCCCGACCCCAACAACGACCCCGCCCTGGCCGCGCCCGCCAGCCTGCTCCCCTCCGACCGCCGCCTCGAAGCCTTCGCCCTGCGCAGCCCCGGGCGGGTGCTGGGCTGGGTGCACCACCGCGACGACTACTGGTACAACCGGCCCCACCAAACCGACCCCGCCCAGCGGGCCCGCTACCTGCACCCCGACGCGGCGGGCCAGGTGCCCGCCACCCGCCAGACGGTGCGCTACGTCACCGACCTGTGCGGGGCCCGGCTCACCGTGGCGGGGCTGCCGCCGGGGGCCCGCTACCGGCTGGAGTGGTGGCAAACGCTGGGCCCCGGGGGCCCCCGGCCGCGCTACGCCTACCCGGTAGCTGCCGACGCGCAGGGCGAAGTGCAGCTGCCCGTGCCCGATTTGGTGGCCGCCGACGCCCGCGGCAACGGCCCCGACTACGCCTTCAAATTGCTGGCGCGGCCGTAGGGGCCGCACACCAAAATTCCGCGGGGCCCCAGGGCGGTGCCGGCCTCCGTTTTTGTGTCGGCAACGGCCCGGGCAGGCCTGCACGCAACCATTGGCCGGCGCGGATGGTTAACGGCACTCGCTCCACAAAGCGTTAAGTGCTCTGCCTGCCTTTGCTATGAATCCATCTTCAGCGGCCACCGCGCCGCTTCCCAAAGCCACTGCCGCTCCCCAACTAGACAACGCGCTGGTTTGGCTCATGGCCCTTACCTGCGGGCTGGTGGTGGCCAACATCTACTACAACCAGCCGCTGCTGGCCGCCATCGGCCGCACGTTTCACGTGCCCGACAGCCAGGCCAGCCTCGTGGCCACGGCCACCCAGGTGGGCTACACGCTGTGCATGCTGCTGGTGGTGCCGCTGGGCGACATGCTGGAGCGCAAGCGCCTGATGCTCGTCATGCTGCTGGGGGCCGCCGCCTGCCTGGGCGGGGCGGCCCTGGCCCCCACCTTCGCCGTGCTGGCCGGGGCCAGCGTGCTGATTGGCGTGTGCTCGGCGGTGCCGCAACTGCTGCTGCCCATGGCCGCCCACCTGGCCCCCGACGCCGACCGGGGCCGCATCGTGGGCCGCATCATGAGCGGCCTGCTCGTCGGCATCCTGCTCTCGCGCACGGCCAGCGGCTACGTGGGGGCCCACTACGGCTGGCGCACGGTGTTCGGGGGCGCGGCCGGGCTGATGGTGCTGCTCATCGGCCTGCTGGCCTGGCGCTTGCCCACCGACCGGCCCCATTTCACCGGCACCTACGCCTCGCTCATGCGCTCGCTGCTGACGCTGGTGCGCGAGCAGCCGGCCCTGCGCCGCTCGGCCCTGGTGGGGGGCGGCGTGTTCGCCGCGTTCAGCGTGTTCTGGACGGCCTTGGTGTTTTACCTGGAGAGCCCGGTCTACGGCTACGGCAGCGACGTGGCCGGTTTTTTCGGGCTGGTCGGGGCTTTCGGGGCCCTGGCCGCGCCGTGGGCGGGCAAAACCGCCGATGCCAAGGGCCCCCGCTTCGCCATCACCGTGGGCCTGCTGCTGGCCCTCAGCGCCTACCTGGTGCTGGGCCTGGGCGGCGGCCACCTGGCCGGCCTGGTGGTGGGCATCCTGCTGCTCGACGTGGGCGTGCAGTCGGCCCATATCTCCAACCAGACCCTGATATTTTCGCTGGTGCCCGAGGCCCGCAGCCGCCTCAACACCGTGTACATGACCGGCTACTTCACGGGCGGCTCGCTGGGCTCCATCGCCGGCGGCCTGGCCTGGACGCACTTCGGCTGGGCCGGCGTGTGCCTGGTAGGCGGGGCTTTTGTAGGGCTGGCCCTGGCGCTGCACCGGTATTACGGGCGGTAATTGCTATTTATTCGCTCAAAATGGGCCGAATAGCTATAATTAACCACTGCCCTTGTTTTCGAGCTAAAATGAAAGATAAGTCTGGACCTTCACTCATTTCACTTTCTTGCCAGTGATAAACCACACGTGCCGTGTCGCCTTTCACTACTACACTTGCCGGCCTACTGCGCAACAATAATTGCACTTGGCTTTCAGCATCTTGAGTATAAAGTATCCGGTCGTAATCTAAGCCAAAGGGCGGACCATCTGTCTGCAAACGAGTTTGCAAGGAGTCTTGGCAGTGTTTAAAATAATCACGTTGTGTCAGTAGGAAAGCAGGTGATAAACTACCGCTACTTTGCAGTTGATGCAAATAGCTCTCAACAACTGCGAAGTCAATAGCATATATATTAACGGTGTCCTTATCATTAGCAGCAGGCACTAATGGCATCGTGTTTAGTTGCTCCTCATGCTGTTTATACCAGCCAAGAAACTGGTGTACGGTGTTAATTGGCGGGGCAGTAACTGGTGCAGCTATAGAAGCTGGTTGATTTTTCGTTTGTTCAGAAGCTACCGGCTCAGTTGAACAAGCGGTAAGCCATAAAAGGCTTCCGTAAAAAGCGTAGTGGCATGTTTTCATAAGTAATTTGAAACGAAAGCATTACTCTAACCGCCCGACACACACCGCCAAACTCGCCCGCCAGTGCGGAATGGCCACCCCAAGCACCGTTTTGGCTTTGGTTTTGTCCATTACTGAGTAAGCGGGGCGGGTGGCTTTGGTGGGGTACTCGGCGGTGCGGATGGGCACGGTTTTCACCGGCGTGCCGCTTAGCTCGAAGATGGCCGTGGCAAAATCGTACCACGAGGTTACGCCTTCGTTGCTGTAATGGTAGATGCCGTGGTGCTGGTTTTGCGTTTCGATGATGGTGAGGACGCAGCCGGCCAAGTCGATGGCGTAGCAGGGCGTGCCGGTCTGGTCCCAGATGATGCGCAGCTCGTCGCGCTCCCGGCCCAGCTTCAGCATCGTTTTCACGAAGTTGTTGGCGTATTCAGAGTACAGCCAACTGGTGCGCAGGATGAAGAACTGGCCCGTGTGGGCCGCAATCACCTGCTCGCCTTCCAGCTTGGTGAGGCCGTAGACGCTGATGGGCGCGGCCTCGTCGGTTTCCACCAGGGGCGTGTTGCCGGTGCCGGCGAACACAAAATCGGTTGAAATCTGGATGAGCGTGGTGCCGAATTCGCCGCAGAGCCGGGCCAGGTTTTCCACCCCGTCGCGGTTGATTTTGCGGGCCAGGTCCAGCTCGTCCTCGGCCTTGTCCACGGCCGTGTAGGCGGCGCAGTTGACGACGTAGGCCGGGCGGTGCTGCTCGAACAGGGCCCGCAGCTTGGCGGGGTTTAGGATGTTGGCCTCGGCCTCGGGCGGAAACACCAGGCCCGGCGTATTTCTTTCCTTGGCCACGTGCGCCAGGCACTGCCCCAATTGCCCGGAGGCCCCAAAAATCAGCGTATTACCCATTAATTGCCTTGTTCGTTGCGGCCGCAAGTTAGCCCCCCCGGCCCGGAGCGGCGGGGCCGGCCCGGCTACTCGGGGCCCGCGGCGGGGCCGGCCAGGGCCCCCGCCGCGCCCGGCGGCCGCTTGTTTTGAATGGGCTGGAAGGGCTGGGCGCGGGGCTGCTTCTCGCTCAGGTACTTCCAGTAGCGCAGGGGCATGTGGCGGCGGTGCAGCTTCAGGTTGCGGCGCTCGGGGATGTTCACATGGTCGAAATACGCCTGCCAGAGCACCTGGAACAGGGGTTCCCGCTCGTCGAGCACGGTGGCGGCCACGGCCCCGGTGGCGTGCGCCGGGGCCCCGGCTTCCTCGAACTGCACCACGTCGGTGCGCGTCAGGTCGTAGTAGAGGCCGTAGCGGCGGCGGCGGTCGTAAATCAGCCAGCGCTGGTCGGCGTAGCGCTTGGTGAAGTGCGCGGCGATGAGCGGCAGCACGTCGTAGTCGGGCTCGACGGTGGCGTGGAACAAGCCGTCCCGGGTTTTCTCGAACCGCACGAAGGCTTCCATGCGGTGCTTCTCGCGGAACATCTGCTGGGCCAGGCGCTGCACCCGGCGCACGGTGGCTTCAACGTAATTTTCGGCAATGTCGCGGCCGGCCCGCAGGGCCAGGTCCACGTAGCGGAAAATCAGCAACTCCCGCTCGGCGTCTTCGCTCAGAAACACGTGGTAGAGGCGGGCGCGGGCCTCGGCGTCCATCGTGCGCAGCAGGCCGTCCCACACCCGGGCGGCCTGGGCCTCGTCGGTTTCGCGGTGGGCCGGCTGGGCAAACAGGCCCGCCTGGGCCGTGGCCGCGGGCTGGATGGAGTTGGGGGCCGCCCGCCAGTCGTACACCGTGAACAGCACCGTCAGCAGGCCCTCAAACGTGCCGTCGTAGGTATAGTCGCGCGGGGCGGCGGTGAGGGCCGGGGCCCCCGCGGGCCGGGCCCCGGCGGGGCTCACGGCGGTGGCCCGGCGGCGCATCAGGGGTTGGCTCATGGGGGGGGGAAGGCTACGGAAACCCGGGAAATACGGCGCGGGCACCCGGCCCTACGCGGCCTGCTGGGCCAGCTGCACGCGGGCCTCGGCCTGGGCGCGGGCCACATCGTGCAGCTGGCGCACCAGCGGCATCAGCTCGCTGATGCGGCAGCAGCACGAGAGGCGCGGGGCTTTGTCGGAACCAGTCGAGGCGAGGCGTTGGGCAACGTTTTGGCGGTGGGAAACTTTCATAACCAAGGCGTTATATGAAGAAAAACTTAGCTGGCTTGGGCAAACAAGTCGAGCTGCTGCGTGACGAGGGCCGAGCGCACCGAGCCGGCCCCGAACAAAATCTGGCGGCGCACCTGCTGCTCGGTCAGCTCGCCGAGGGCGGCCGGCTGCCCGCCGCGGCAGGTGAGGAAATATTTGGCCCGCTTCAGCACCACGCCGAAGCTGTGCAGCAGCTCCATCGTGAGCGGGGCGAAGCGCCGGGCGGCCACGATGCGCTTGGCCGAGCGGGCCCCTACGCCGGGAATCCGCAAAATCATCTCAAACTCGGCCGTGTTCACGTCCACCGGAAACACGTGGCGGTTGCGCAGGGCCCAGGCCAGCTTGGGGTCAATCTCCAGGTCGAGGTGCGGGTGGGCGGGGTCGAGAATCTCGTCGGCGTGGAAGCCGTAAAAGCGCATCAGCCAGTCGGTTTGGTACAGTCGGTGCTCGCGGATAACGGGCGGCTGCGTCACCTGCGGCAGGCGGGCGTCGTCGGTCACGGGCACGTAGCCCGAGTAGTACACGCGCTTCAGCCCGTAGCCCTGGTAGAGCGAGTCGGAGAGCTTGATGATTTCCAGGTCCGTTTCGCCGCTGGCCCCCACGATGAGCTGGGTGGTCTGGCCGGCCGTGGCGAAAGCGGGCACTTTCTTGAACAGCGCCTTCTCCTCTTTATTCTGGATGATGCCGTCCCGAATCTGCGCCATCGGGGTCAGAATCTCCTGATAATTTTTCTCCGGGGCCAGCGTTGTCAGGGCCAGCTCCGAGGGCAGCTCGATGTTCACGCTCAGGCGGTCGGCGTACAGGCCGGCTTCCTGGATGAGTTCTTCGGAGGCCCCGGGGATGGTTTTGACGTGGATGTAGCCGTTGAACTTGTGCTCGGTCCGCAGCTTTTTCACGATGCGCACCAGCCGCTCCATGGTGTAGTCGGGGCTGCTGAAAATGCCGGAACTCAAGAACAGGCCTTCGATGTAGTTGCGGCGGTAGAAGTTGATGGTCAGGTCCACCACTTCGTCCACCGTGAAGGCGGCGCGTTTCACGTCGTTCGAGCGGCGCGACACGCAGTAGGCGCAATCAAAAATGCAGTGGTTGGTGAGCAGGATCTTGAGCAGGCTCACGCACCGGCCGTCCTCGGTGTAGCTGTGGCAGATGCCCATGCCTTCGGCGTTGCCGAGGCCCTTGCCTTCGTTTTTGCGCTTGCCGCCGCTGCTGCTGCACGAAGCGTCGTACTTCGCGGCATCAGCTAATATGCTTAGTTTCTCCTGAATCCGCTCGTTCATCGGGCAAGGCTGCTTTTCGGTGTTAAAAGTACTACGAATCCCGCTAACGGGCAATACTTACTAAGCTAATTTTATTAGAAAAAGTTTCTAAAATTGCTCTTTTAACCTGGCCACAGTTTAGCGCAACGAAGTGCAGCGTAACTGTAGGCCGGCAAACGGGGTGAGTCTGCGACGCACGGCCGCGCAGCGGCCATTGGGGGGGGTGGACTCCCGCGCTGGCCCACGGGGTGCGGCACCGCCAGGCCGCTGCGCAGCCGTGCGTCGCAGACTCACCCCGTTTGCCGGGCCAGCAGTTACGCGCTTCGCGCTAAACTGCGGCCAGCGCGGCGGCGCGTGCCCCCGGACTGGGGGCCTCATCCTGTCCTTCTCTTTTGTAACTTGCCCCTGGCCGCCCACGGCCCCATTATGTCGTCGCGCTTCCTTTTTTTCATCCTATCGATACTGCTGGGGCTGGGCGGCGCGGCGCGGGCGCAGTCGTTCGACCCGCGCTCGGCGGTGCCGCCCGACTCGCTGCGCACCGGCCCGGCGCGCCGCAACGAGCAGCCCGACTCGCTGCGGCGCGACTTCGACGAGCAGCGCCTGCGCCAGCGGCTGCAAGCCTACACGCGCCGCAAAACCATTGCCGGGCGGGCGGCGTCGGCGGTGCTGCGCCTTACCCGGCCCAAGGAGGAAAACGCCGGCCTCGACGCGGCGCTGCTCGACCGGCAGTTCGACCGGCACACGTTCAAAATCGTGCGCCACGTCACCATCCGGCCCTTCGATGCCTTCGGCTACAGCCTCACCGACTCGACGCGGCAGCCCCGCTCGTTCCTCGACCGGACGGGCAATTTTATGCACATCCGCACGGCCCCCTCGCGCATCCGGCAGGTGCTGCTGTTCCGGCCGGGCCAGCCGTTGGCCCCGCAGGCCCTGGCCGAATCGGAGCGCCTGCTGCGCCAGACCGACGAAATCCTCGACGCCCGGGTGCTGGTGAACGAACGCACGGCCACCGCCGACAGCATCGACATCATCGTGCTCACCACCGACGTGTTCAGCATCACGGGCAGCTTCGAGGTGGGGGGGCCCGCCGCGGGCCGCGTCGATTTGAGCGACCAAAACTTCCTGGGCCTGGGCCACCACTTCAACAACACCTACCAGTACGGGCGCAACCTCGACCAGCGCTGGCGCTACGCCGGCGATTACTCGGTGCCGTTCCGCAACTTCCTGCTGGCCCAGGCCCGCTACAACAACGAGTTCCGCGACCGGCACGGGGGCGTGTCGTTGCAGCGCGACTTCTACTCCGTGAACACGCGCTACGCCGGGGCCCTGTCCTTGGACAGCTACGACCAGCAGATTAACCTTACCATCCAGCAGCCCGGCGAAATCCTGCCCTACTACGCGCTGCGCTACAACCGGCAGGACTTGTGGGTGGGCCGCGCCCTGCGCCTGCGCTCCTACGACCTGGGCTACGAAAACCCGGGCCGGCTCATCGTGGCCACCCGCTTCACGCGCACCAATTACACCACCAGCCCCACCCCCGATTACCGCAACACCAACCTCATCCTGGGCACGGTGGGCTACTCGGTGCGCCGCTACTACAAGGACCGCTACCTGTTCGGCTTCGGCCGCACCGAGGACGTGCCCACCGGCACGCTGCTCAGCCTCACGATGGGCCTCGACGCCAACGCCGTGGTGCCGCGCCGCTACTTCGACGTGCGCCTGGCGGCGGCCGTGTTCAGCCAGCGCCACGGCTACCTGTTCGGCAACCTGGAGTTTGGCTCGTTCCAGCGCCTGGCCGATGCCAGCGCCTGGGAGCAGGGCCTGCTCAACGCCCAAACCACGTACTTCACCCGCCTCTACCACGTGGGCAACTACCAGTACCGGCACTTCATCGGCACCACCACCACGGCGGGCTTCAACCGCCGCCCGGGCGAGCTGCTGCAAGGCATTTCCGACGACCGCGGCATCCTGGGCTTTTCGCCCAACGTGCCCATCCTGGCCACCAGCCGCTTTGCCTTCAACTACGAGGCCACCGTGTTCACGCCCCTCTCGCTGCTGGGCTTCCGGGTGGCCGGCGTGGCCTTCGCCGACGCCGCCTGGGTGGGCGAGCACGTGGGCGGCGGCACGCCCTTCGGCAACACCCCGTACACGGGCTTCGGCCTGGGCCTGCGCCTGCGCAACGAGTTCACGGCCCTGCGCACGTTCCAGATTTTGCTCGGCTACTACCCGCGCGGCCTCGTGTCGGCCAGCGGCCTGCGCCTGTTCGAAACGGCCCGCGAAACCGTCCAGTTCACCGACTTCGGCCTCGGGGCCCCCGGCGTCACCATTTACCAGTAGGGCCAGCCGCAGGCACAAAAAAGGGCGAGCCGCAATGGCCCGCCCTTTTCGTATAGTTTTTATAGTTCTGTAATTTTTATAGTTTTGATAACGAATAAAATAGCTCTATTTGCTTTCCTGATAAGGGGTGCCCGGGCGAGCGTAAAGGCCAACGGCTAGCGTTGCGTATCGAAGTTGATGGGGATAGTGCAGGCCGTGCGCACGGGCTGGCCCTGTTGCAAAGCGGGCTGCCAGTTGGGCATCAGCCACACCAGGCGCAGGGCCTCGTCGTTGAGGCCGTAGCCGGGGCCGCGCACCACGTGGGCGTCGGTCACGCGGCCGGTGCGGTCCAGCACGAACGACACGTACACGCGGCCCGACACTTGCTGCCGCAGGGCCGCCTCGGGGTAGTGAATGTTTTTGCGCAGGTAGGCCGTCAGGGCGGCGTCGCCGCCGGCAAAGGCCGGGCGGCTGTCGGTGTTGACGTAGATGGAATCGGGCGAGACGGCCGCGGCCGGGGCCAGGCCGGCCCCGCCGCCGGCGTGCGTGCCCCCGGCCACCACGTCCTGGGCCTGCAGGCGGCTCGCGCCCAGCAGCAAACCCGTCATCAAAAGCAAAAATTGAGTAAAGTTTTTCATGGCGATAGTACTTTGTTGTGAATTACTTGGCCGCTTTTAAATACCATTTCACCAAAGCTACAGCGCATTACACGAACAATCAATACCATAAAATTATATTTTTAGCCAGTCCTGTTTGCCCTTGGAAAATTGCACTTGCGCCGGCCGTAGCTTTGCGCCCCGGGCCTGCCCCGGGCCCTTCCCCCCTTGCCCCCGCCCATGAACCTCGGCGATTACAACGACCTCGAAGTAGCCCGCGAAACCAGCGTCGGCCTCTACCTCACCTCCGACGACGGCGACCTGCTGCTGCCCAACAAGTACATCCCCGAGGGCACCCGGGTGGGCGATGTGCTGCGCGTGTTCGTGTACCGCGACTCGGAAGACCGCCTCATCGCCACCACGCTGCGGCCGCTGGCCCTGGTCAACTCCTTCGCCGCGCTGGCCGTGCGCGACCACGGCCCGGCCGGCTCCTTCCTGGAGTGGGGCCTGGAAAAAGACCTGCTCCTGCCCTTCGACAACCAGCGCCGCGACCTGCGCGTGGGCGAGCGGGTGCTGGTGTACGTGTACCTCGACAAGGAAAGCGACCGGCTGGTGGCCTCCGCCAAGTGGAAGAAGTTCTTGTCCCAGGAGCCGTTCGCCGGCCAGCCCGGCGACGCGGTGCGCCTGCTGGTGGCCGACGAAACCGACCTGGGCTACCCCGTCATCGTGAACGGCACCCACCAGGGCCTCTTGTTCCACAACGAGGTGTTCCGGCCCCTGCGGCTGGGCGAGGCCATCCCCGGCTTCCTGCGCCAGGTGCGGCCCGACGGCAAGCTCGACGTGCGCCTCCAGCGCGAGGGCTACGACGAGGTGGAAACCGCCGCCGCCACGCTGCTCGTGGCCCTGCGGGCGGCCCCCGGCGGCCGGCTGCCCATCGGCGACAAAAGCGAGGCCGACGACGTGTACCGCCGCGTGGGCATGAGCAAAAAAGTATTCAAGAAGGCCCTGGGCACACTGTTCCGGCAGGGGCTGGTGCTATTGGAGCCAACGGCATCGGTGCTCAAATAGCGCAGAGTCCAATGCGGCAGAAAACGGCGATGGATAATTTTTGGGGCATGGAGTTCGACTGGTTTGCCGTTGATGCAGCGGGCAACATCGGAATCTTCAGTTTCGGCGGCTTCGGCTTCATACCCGACGAAGTGTTGGCAAATCACGAGGCCCACACTCAAATTGCTCAGGAAATAGAATTGCCGCACTGGGGCAGTGAGCAGGTTTATGATGACTATGCTGAGTACGGATTATTTGTCTACGACTGGCAGATATATCCTGGGCCGTACCGCCGAATGGCCCTACCCAACTCGCCGCTGAGTGAGGTATCAAGGAACAGAATTTTATGCATCGAAGGACTGCCAACCCTCTGCTACAACTTTTACGATAATGTGACAGTAAGCGAAGCGGAATTAGACCCTTCTTTTATGCCCAAAACTGCCCTCCTGGCTGGGGCCACCGGCCTCATCGGCGCGGCGCTGCTGCCGCTGCTGCTCGCCGATGCCCGCTACGCCAAGGTGGTGGCGGTGGGCCGCCGGCCGGTGGCCCTGGCCCACCCCAAGCTGGTACAGGTCGTCACGGAACTGGACGAGTTGGAAAGTCACCGCCTCCAGCTCATTGCCGACGACGTATTTTGCTGCCTCGGCACCACCCAGAAGCAAGCCGGCTCGAAAGAAGCCTTTTACCGGGTTGATTTCCTGTACGTGGTGCAGCTGGCCGCGCTGGCCGCCAGCAACTTCGCCGGGCAATTCCTGGTGGTATCGAGCCTGGGGGCCGACGCCGCCAGCCGCGTGTACTACCCCCGGGTGAAGGGCGAGATGGAAGCCGCCGTGCGGAAATTGCCGTTTCGGGCCACGCACATTTTCCGGCCCTCGCTGCTGCTCGGGTCCCGGGCCCGGCCGCGCCTGGGCGAGCGGGTAGCGGCCGCCGCGCTGGCCCTGGCGGGCCCCCTGCTGCGCGGCGGCTGGGCCAAGTACCGGCCGGTGGCGGCCAGCGCCGTGGCCGCCGCTATGCTGCACGCGGCTAAAAGCGACGCCACGGGCGTGCGGGTGCACGAGGCCGCCGGCGCGTAGCCCCGGGGCCCCGGCCCGGGCGGGCGGCCCACAAAAAACCCCGGCCGCGAGGGCCAGGGTTTTTCTTTCATAGCATAACCAATAGAAGGGATTCACTAATAGCGCCGACCGTAGTAGCCACGGTACCGGGGCGCGTAGTAGCGGGGGGCGTAATAGGGGCGGCCGTAGTACGGGCGGGCGTAGTACGGGGCCACCACCGGGCCGTAGTACACCGGGGGAGCAATTACCACGGCGGGCCGGGGGTAGTAGCCGCCGCCGTAATAAGGACGGCCGTAGTAGCCCCCGCCGAGCTGCACGCCCACGCGAATCTGGGCGGAAGCCGCGCCGCTGCTCAGCAGCAATAAGAAGAAGGCCGAAGCGAATATCAAAAGCTTGTTACGCATGGGGTTGGAGCGCCGGAGCGCATCGGTTAAAGGTGAAAGTAACGGACCAACGACTGAACAATTTACAAATAGGGTGCCAGATAATACGTCCTTTTGAGGGCTTTTTTTTCGGCGGGTTTAATCGGGAATTGATATTTCCTTTAACGAGGCGGCCACAAAAAAAGTGGCGCACTCGGGAGGTACGCCACTTTTCAGCAATTTGCAGCGCCTTACTTCTTGTACGTCTGGTTGAGGTAGGCGAGCACGGGCGTGGTCAGGTCCAGGTCTTTGCGGCCGTAGGCGATGGTGCCGCTGGGCGCGGCGATGAGGATGAGCTTGTAGCCGTGGGCCTTGCCGTAGGCCTCCACTTTTTTGTTGACGGCCCCGAGCACGGTTTGCGTCAGCTTGGCTTCTTCCTGCTGGGCCTGGGCCTGGAGCTTCTGCTGCTGCTCGCCGGACTGCTGCTGCTGGGCCTGGAGCTTCTGCTCGGTGGCGGCCCGCTGCTCGGGCGTGAGGGTGGGGGCCTGCTTCTGGTAGGCCTCCACGGCCGTGCGGAAACTGGCGACCAGCGCCTGGTTCTGGCCCTCCCAGCCCTTGGCCTTTACCCCAAAGGCCCGGCGGGCGTCCTTCATGCCCTGGTAGCCGTCGAGCAGCTTCGCTTCTTCGATGTAGGCAATCTGGTCGGCGTTGGCGGCGGCTTCGGCGGCGGGCACCACGGGCGGCACCACGGGCTGCTCGGCCACGGCGGGCGCGGCGGTGGCCGTATCGGCGGGGGTGGCGGCAGCGGCCGGGGCTTCGGTGGCGGCGGCCACGGGGGCGGTGGCGGGGGTGGGCTGGCGGAAGTGCAGCAGGTAGAGCACGGCCACGGCCAGCAGCAGCACGGCATTAAAAACTATTTGGAGCGTATTTTTCATGGAAGCGCAAAGTGAAACGATGGGCAAAAGTACGGCCCCGGGGCCCTCAGCCGGGCAGGGCCAGGTGCAGCAGGGCATCGCCCTGGTTTACGACCGGCATGTGATTGAGGCCCACCACGTAGCCGCTCACCGGCGACTCCAGCCGCACGGCCCGCTCGCCGTAGGGGTCGGCCACGGAGCCGTACACCTGGCCTTTTTCCAGGAACACGCCGTTCTGCACGTGGGCCCGGAACAGGCCCGCGAACCGGGCCCGCAGCCAGGTGTGGCGGCGGCACACGATGCTGGGCTGCGCCGGCCCGGGCACCGCCGGGCCCATGCCCAGGTGGTGCAGCACGCGCAGCGTGCCGGCCACGGCCAGCTCAATGCCGGGCTCGTCGAGGCGCAGGCTCTCGCCGGTTTCGAACACCAGCAGGCGCTTGCCCAGCCGCTGGGCGGCCTCGCGCACGGAGCCCGGCCGCAGGCCCGCGTGCAGCGTGAAGGGGGCCCCGAAGGCGGCGGCCAGCGCGTCGGTTTCGGGGTCCACGCCCAGCTCGCAGCGCACCTGCGGGTAGTTGGCCCGGGCCGCGCCGCCGGTGTGGAAATCCACGGCGTAGTCGAGCAGGGGCATGATTTCGCGCATGAAGCGGTGGGCCACCCGGCTGGCCAGCGACCCGCGCGGCGAGCCCGGAAACGCCCGGTTCACGTCCTTGCCGTCGGGCACTTCGCGGCTGAAGTTCAGGAACCCGTAGATGTTGAGGATGGGAATGGCCACTACCGTGCCGCGGGTGGGCATCAGCAGGTCGCGCCGCAGCATGCGCCGGATGATTTCGATGCCGTTCACCTCGTCGCCGTGCATGCCGGCCATCAGCAGCAGCGTGGGGCCGGGCGCGGGGGCCCGCAGCACGTGCACCGGCACGTCGATGAGGGTGCCCGAGGGCAGGCGCGACACCACGAGCCGCGTGAGCACCCGCTCGCCGGGCCAGATGGTGAGGCCGTTGAGGTACAGCGGGTCGGTCGGGGCCATCGGGCAAAGGTAGCCGCCGGGGCCCTAGGGGACGGGCGCGTCGGAGGCTTTTTTGGCCTTGCCCTTGCCCCGCTTCTTGCTCACGAGCGCGGCGGTGTAGTCGATGATGCGGCCGGCGATGTCGAGCTGGGTGGCTTTTTCGATGCCTTCCAGGCCGGGCGAGGAGTTCACTTCCAGCACCAGGGGGCCCCGCTTGCTTTGCAGCATGTCCACGCCCGCAATGCCCAGGCCCAGGGCCTTGGCGGCGAGCAGGGCGGCGGCTTTTTCGGCCCGGCTGAGCTTGACGAGGGTGCCCACGCCGCCGCGGTGCAGGTTCGAGCGGAACTCGCCCTCTTTGCCCTGGCGCTTCATGGCCCCCACCACCTGGCCGTCCACCACGAAGGCCCGCAAATCGGCCCCTTTGCTTTCGGCGATGAACTCCTGCACGATGATGCGGGCCTTGAGGTTGTGGAAGGCCTCGATGACCGACTGCGCGGCCTTGGCGCTTTCGGCCAGCACCACGCCCAGGCCCTGGGTGCCTTCGAGCAGCTTGATGATGACGGGGGCCCCGCCCACTTGCTCAATCATGGCGGGCACGTCCTGCGAGAAGTTGGTGAAGGCCGTTTTGGGCATGCCCAGGCCGGCGCGGCTCAGGATTTGCATCGAGCGCAGCTTGTCGCGCGAGCGCACGATGGCTTGGCTGTCCACGGCGGTGCGCACCTTCATCATCTCGAACTGCCGCACCACGGCCGTGCCGTAAAACGTGACCGAGGCCCCGATGCGCGGCACAACGGCGTCGAAGTGCTCGAGCGGCTGGCCGTGGTAGAGGATGCTGGGCCGGCCCTTTTCCAGCACCAGGTTGCACTGCAAGTGGTCGACCACCACGGCCGCGTAGCCGCGGGCCACCGCCGCTTCGACCAGGCGCTGGGTAGAGTACGATTTGGGTTCCCGCGAGAGGATGGCCAGTTTCATGAGCGGAGGGTTGGGCGGGGCAGCACAAACAGCGGGCGGCGGCTTTGGTTACCGCCCGGGCCGGCGCGGCCCCAAAGCGGGCGCAAAATACACCCTACCCGGCGGGGCGCGCGGCCCGGCGGGCGGCGGCCCGCGCTTCGGCCTTGTGCGAGAGGTTGCGCCGGGCCACGTCCACCACGAAGCGGCCCTGCCGCAGCAGGCTGCGGCCCAGCAGCACGGGGTACTTCATGTCGGAGCGGTCGGAGAGCGAAAATTCCACCAAAAATTCCTGGCCGTACAGCCGCACCGCCGCCCGAATGACGTAGCGCTCCTGCACCTCGCCGTTGGAGGAGCGGATGTCGCGCCGCCCAAACTCCGCGAAGAACAGGTCCTGGCCGTCGAAGCCGGGGTGGTCGGGGTCGAGCAGGCGGCCGTGCAGCCCGGGCTGGCCGCCCGGGCCGGGCCCCACCCGGATGTCGGTGCAGTGCAGGGCGCTGGTGTAGGCCCCGGTATCGACCTTGGCTTCGACGCCGCGCAGGGCAAAAGCCGGAAAATCAACCAGCTCGCGCCGGCCGAGCAAACGCTTGGGAGGGCGGGTTTTCATGGCGGCTAAGGTAGAACGAAATACGCCCTTCCCGGCAGGCGGGAAGGGCGTAGCACGGGCGGAGAAGGCACGGACGGGCTAATAGCGGCCGTCCTGCTGGCGCACCAGCCGCTCGTATTCGCGCTGGGTGCGCTCGGGCCGACCGTGGCCCGCGTAGGCGGCCAGGCCCTGCGTGAGCAGGCCGAAGCCCCAGAAGGCCGACGTCCAGAGGGGCCAGGGCAGCAGCTCGCGGCCGTGGGGCGTGAGGGCCCACAGCAGCCACAGGCCCCCGTTGACGAGGCCGTACACGAGCAGATGCGATTGAAACTTGGTGCGGGCCTTGGCTTTCTGCCAGAGGTAGGGGTCGCGGGGCTGGGTTTGCATGGCGGGGCGAAGGTTAGGGGGAGGCGGTGGATGGATTTGATGCTCAAAACTATCCCGGGGCCCCGGGGCCCACAATTGCCCGTGGCCGAAGCGGCGGCTTCGGTGGACCAAGCGTCGGAAATGACTGCCGAAGCGTGGGGCCCGGCAGCTTTCTGGCCTACATTTCCGTTGGCTTCTATGCCCTTCCGCCCCATGCCCACTCCCCTCGCCGACCTCGCCGCCCGCATTCGCCTCGTGCAGGGCGACATCACCCGCCAGCCCGTGGCGGCCATCGTCAACGCCGCCAACTCCAGCCTGCTAGGCGGCGGCGGGGTCGACGGAGCCATTCACCGCGCCGGGGGCCCCCAGATTTTGGAAGAATGCCGGCATTTGCGCGAACGGCTTTACCCATCCGGCCTTCCGATGGGCCAAGCAGTGGCAACCACTGGAGGAAATTTGCCTGCGAAATACGTCATCCACACCGCGGGGCCAGTTTGGCACGGTGGAAAACAGCACGAGGCAGAGCAATTAGCAGCTTGCTACCAAAGTTGCCTCAAGATTGCTTCCGCGCGGCAACTCGACAGCGTAGCCTTTCCCGGCATCAGCACGGGCATTTACGGCTACCCGAAGGCCGAGGCGGCGGCCGTAGCCGTGCGCGAAGTGCGGGCATTTCTGTCCCAACATCCGGTGCCGGCCACGGTCACGTTCGTGGTGTTTGACGACGAGAGCCGGCGGCTGTACGAGCAGGCGCTGGCCGGGGCGTAGGGCCCCGGGGCCCTACACTAGTTCCCCCATCGACTCCACGCCTTCCGCCACCTGGCGCATCAGCCACAGCGGGGTGCTGGTGGCCCCGCAGATGCCCACGGTAGCGGCCCCCGCAAACCATTCGTCTTGCAGCTCGCCTTCGTTTTCGATGAAGTAGCTGCGCGGATTCACGGCGTTCACCACCGAAAACAGGGCCTTGCCGTTGGAGCTTTTGCGGCCGCTCACGAACAGCACCACGTCGTGCTGGGCAGCGAAAATGGCCAGTTGCGGCTCGCGGTTGCTCACCTGCCGGCAGATGCTGTCGTTGGCATCGAAGCTATCCAGCGTGCCGCCGGCGGCCGCGATGCGGGCCTCCATCAGGGCCTTCATCTTGTAAAAGCCGGCCGTGCTCTTGGTGGTTTGGCTGAAGAGCGTGACGGGCCGCGCGAAGTCAACCTGGTCGAGGTCGGCTTCCGTCATCACGATGAGGGCGCGGTTGCCCGTCTGGCCCGCGAGGCCGGCTACTTCGGCGTGGCCGGGCTGGCCGTATATCACAATCTGGCCGTCCTGGCGCTGGCTCAGGTCGAAGGCGTGCTTCACGCGGTTTTGCAGCTTCAGCACCACCGGGCACGAAGCGTCAATCAGCTCCAAGTTGTTGCGCAGGGCCAGGGCGTAGGTTTCGGGCGGCTCGCCGTGGGCTCGGATGAGCACCTTGCAGTCGTGCAGCAGCTCCAGCTGCTCGCGGTCGATGACGCGCAAGCCCTTCTGGTTCAGACGCTCCACTTCCATGCGGTTGTGCACAATGTCGCCCAGGCAATAGAGCATACCGCCGTGCGCTAATTCGTCCTCGGCCATCTGAATGGCAAACTCGACGCCGAAGCAGTAACCAGAGTTCTTATCGATCGTGACTTGCATATGCTACAATAAAACACCGCGGATAGACCGGAGGTTCGCCGGCCCGGCAAAGGTACGGTGGGCCGGAACGCAGATGCACCGGGCTTGCTCCCACAAGCCGGAACCGTGCCAAACGTGTGCGTTGGATTAAGTTCGGCCCGCCGCGAACAGCGCCGCCGACACTTGGTCGAGCACGAAGTCGACCTGCTCACTGATGGTGATGTGAGTGGTGTCGAGCAGCACGGCGTCGGCGGCGCGGCGCAGGGGGCTTTCGGCACGGGTCGAGTCGATGTGGTCGCGCTTGCGCAGGTTTTCGATAATGTCGGCCAGAGCCACGTGCTCGCCTTTAGCGGCCAGCTCGGCCTGTCGGCGCAGGGCCCGCAGCTCCATGTCGGCGGTCATGAAAATTTTCACCTCCGCGTCGGGAAACACGGTGGTGCCGATGTCGCGGCCGTCCATCACCACGCCGCGCCGGTGGCCCATGCGCTGCTGCTGGGCCACCATGGCGTGGCGCACCTGCGGGATGACCGACACCTCGCTCACGGAGTTGGAAATCCGCATCTGGCGGATGTCGTCCTCGCGGTTCGCGCCGTCGAGAAACAGTTCGTTGCGGCCGGTGGTGGGGTGCCGGCGGAAGCTGACGGTGAGGGCCTTGAGGGCCCGCTCCACGGCGGGCAGGTCGTCGAACGCAATGCCGTGCTCCAGTAGGTAGAGCGTCACGCCCCGGTACATGGCCCCGGTATCGACGTAGGCGTAGTGCAGCAGGTGGGCCACGGCCTTAGCGGTGGTGCTTTTGCCGCACGAGGAGTAACCATCAATGGCGATGACGAGCTGTTTCATAACAAAGCGGGCGGCCATTGGCCCCGCAAGATTACGAAATCCAGCGCTTACGCTCGGGCGGCGGGGCCGCCAGCCGGCCCGGCACCGACGCAAAGAACGCCGCCACCGACGCCGCGTCGCCCCTATCCAACTGCTGGCTAACCAAATAAAACGGGTTGAAAAAAAGCCGCTCCGCCAGCCCCACGCCGGTGCTGCCGTCGGGCCCGGTGGCCCACTCGCCGCCGTAGGTGCGCACCAGGCATTGGCCCAGGTAGCACCCAAACGCCTGCACCACGCCCTGGCGCTGGCTGGCCCCCACCTGCCCCCGCTGGGCGGTGAGAAAATGGTCGAGCCCGGCCACGCCCGCGGCGTCGAAGGCCGCCAGGCCCAGCTGCCGGCGCACGGCTTCGGCGGCGGCTTCGAGGGCGGGCACGGGGTTGGGGGCGGGTTGGTCGGGCATCCTGGGGGTCGAAAAAAGAATGCCGCGCCTGCGCAGCATCGTTCCTAGTTTATTGGCTGATAAGCTAGAAGGCGGCCTTGCCACGCCGGCGGCAATCGGCGTATTCTTGAACAATCTGTACTACCTCTTCGCGACGCAGCGACCCGTCCGTTATCTGCTCGGTCAGGGCTGGGCAATCCTTTACCACCTCCAGCATCGCGGCTTTGAAGCGGGCCTTGCCGGTGGGCAGCAATAACGGCGCGGCATCGGGGCGGCTCAAGATGTAGGTCGCTTTGCTGTTGCGCGGGTATTGGGCCAACAAGCGCACCCCCCGCAGGTTGACGCACGACTGGTAAAAGGCGGGGCCCTCGGCCAGCGACTGGCCCGGCAGCCCCGCCATTACAATGAACGTATCGGCTTTTACTTCCAGCTGGCGAATGGCGTTTGCATCGAAACGCAGCTTGCCAGCCGCGCCGTCTTTAATCACCAGTTTGCTGCCGTCAAACACCATCTTTTCGGACCGCTGCCAACTGCCGTCGGCAAGCTGGTAGCTTCCGGCTCCTTCCCGGTGGGCCAGGTTTTCTCCGTTGCCGAAAGGCCCGTATGGCAGGGGCATGTTGGGCATTGCGGGCGGTGGACTGTAGTGGTAGCTGGGCATTCCTTGCCCGTAACCAGCTGGGCTTAGGCATACCAATCCCAGAGCACTCAACAACAGTAAATAATTGCGCATAAAAGCAGTTATAGTGGGTATAGATACTTGATAACCTAGTGGCCCTCGCAGGGGCAGGGCACGTGCTTGCCGCCGCTGTGGTGCTTGTACCAGCTGGTTTTCTTCTGCATGGCGCTGCGCTGAGCGCAGCCGCCGCTGGCCAGCAGCAGCGGGGCCAGCAGGAGGATAGTGATAATTTTTTTCACGGTATAAGGGCTTGTTTGCCAAATATAAGGTTCTTTGCCGGCCTAAACCCAATTTCCCGGCTCGTCCGTTCCCGCCCATGCCCCCCGATTTTTCCCTGCTCGCCAACGTCGTCGATGTCTTTGCCCGCACCGTGCGCCCCGCCACCCTCCGGGTGGCCGGCGGGCGCGTGGCGGCCATCGAGCCCACGGGGGCCCCGGGCCCCGACGCGGCCCTGCCCTACGCCCTGCCGGGCTTCGTGGACGCGCACGTGCACGTGGAAAGCTCGCTGCTGGTGCCCACCGAGTTTGCCCGGCTGGCGGTGGCCCACGGCACGGTGGCCACCGTGTCGGACCCCCACGAAATCGGCAACGTGCTGGGCGTGGCCGGCGTGCAGTACATGCTGGACAACGCCGCCGCCTCGCCGTTCAAGTTTTGCTTCGGGGCCCCCAGCTGCGTGCCGGCCACGCCCTTCGAGACGGCCGGGGCCGAAATCACGGCCGCCGACATCGCGCAGCTGTTCCAAAACCCCAAAATCGGCTACCTGGCCGAGATGATGAACTGGCCCGGCGTGCTGGGCCGGGACGCCGGCGTGATGGAGAAAATTGCTTTGGCCCAGACAGCCGGCCGGCCCGTGGATGGCCACGCGCCCGGCCTGCGGGGCCCCGACGCGGCCCGCTACGCCAGCGCCGGCATCGCCACCGACCACGAGTGCTTCACCGCCGACGAGGCCCGCGACAAGCTGGCCGCGGGCATGAAAATCCTGATTCGCGAGGGCTCCGCGGCCCGCAACTTCGACGCCCTCATCGAGCTGCTGCCGGCGCACCACGCCAACCTGATGTTCTGCTCCGACGACAAGCACCCCGACACGCTCGTGCTCGGCCACATCGACCAGCTGGTGCGCCGGGCCCTGGCCCTGGGCCACGACGTGTTCGACGTGCTGCAAGTGGCTTGCGTGAACCCCGTGCAGCACTACCGCCTGCCGGTGGGCCTGCTGCGCGTGGGCGACCCGGCCGACTTCATCGTGGTGGACAACCTCACCGATTGCCGGGTGCGGCAAACCTACCTCGACGGCCAGCTGGTGGCCGAAAACGGCCGTTCCCTGTTGCCCGCCGCGCCCATCGCCGCCGCCAACAACTTCCACGCCCAGCCCGTGCAGGCCGCCGATTTCCGGGTGGCCGCGCCCACCGGCCCCCCCACCCTGCGCGTCATCGAGTGCTTCGACGGCCAGCTCATCACCGCCCGCCGCGACCTGCCGGCGCGGGTGGAAAACGGCGAAATCGTGGCCGACCCGGCCCGCGACGTGCTCAAGCTGGCCGTGGTGAACCGCTACCGGGCCCACGTGCCGCCGGCCGTGGCCTTCATCCAGGGCTTCGGGCTGAGGGGCGGGGCCCTGGCCAGCAGCGTGGGCCACGACTCGCACAACATCACCGCCGTGGGCGGCGACGACGCCAGCCTGGCGCGGGCCGTCAACCTGGTCGTCGGGGCCCGGGGCGGCTTAGCGGCCGTGGGCCCCGGCGGCGAAGAGCTGCTGCTGCCGCTGCCCGTGGCCGGCCTCATGTCGGACCAGCCGGGCGCGGACGTGGCGGCGGCCTACGCCGCCCTCGATGCCTTCGCCAAGCGCCTGGGCTCGCCGCTGGGGGCCCCGTTCATGACGCTCTCCTTCATGGCTTTGCTGGTCATTCCCAGCCTCAAGCTCAGCGACAAAGGACTGTTCGACGGCGAGGCCTTCCGGTTTGTAGAGGCGGTGGGGTGAGCGGAAGTTTACGAAACCAGTTATTCTTAAAAACGGTCATGCTTCACTTCGTTCAGCATGACCGTTTCTCTAATGAGGCTTCAAACCGCTCTAAAAGCGCTTTTCCAGCAGCTTTTGCATCTTTTCTTCGGTCAGGGGCTTGGTGAGGTATTCCACGTTGGGATACTCGGCCACGCGGGCGGTGTCGGCTTGGTGCATGGAGGTGGTGAGCACGGCCAGCACCGTTTTGTCCTGCACGAGCTGGGGCAGCTTGCTGTACATTTTCAGGAATTCGAACCCCGACACGCCGGGCATCTTCAGGTCCACGAACACCAGGTCGGGGGCCTCGGCCCCGTCGGCCCACAGCTGCGCAAAGGCTTCGTCGGCGCGGGTGTAGGTGGTCACCTGCCCGGCCAGCGCCAACCGCCCCAGCAGGCGGTTGTTGAGGAAGCTGGTAGTTTCGTTATCGTCTACTAGCACGATGTGATTGAGGGAGGCAGGCATGTGATAAGCGGTGTGCGTAAGCGTTATTTCCACGAAACTACAGCCCTGGGCCCCACGGCACAACCTCGACGGTGGGGCCCGGGGCGGGCCAGTTGCGACCCCCGGCTACAGCCAGCCCTGGGCCCGCATCCAGTCGTCGTTGTAGATTTTGCCCAGGTAGCGGGTGCCGTGGTCGGGCAGGACGACAACCATCGTGTCGGTTTCCTTTAAATGCTCGCGGGCATATTCAAGGGCCCCGAATACGGCCGAGCCGCAGCTCCAGCCCACGAACAGGCCTTCTTCCTTGGCCAGGCGGCGCGTCATCAGGGCGGCGTCCTTGTCGGTCACTTTAATAAATTCATCGATGACATCGAAATTCACGTTTTTCGGCAGAATATCCTCGCCGATGCCCTCCGTTTTGTAGGGGTAAATTTCGTTGGTGTCGAAGACGCCGGTTTCCTTGTACTTCTTGAACACCGAGCCGTAGGTGTCGATGCCGAGCGTGAAAATGGCCGGGTTCTGCTCCTTCAGGTACTTGCTCACGCCGCAGATGGTGCCGCCCGTGCCCACGCCGGCCGCCCAGTGCGTGATTTTGCCCTCGGTACCTTCCCAGATTTCGGGGCCCGTGTTTTCGTAGTGCGCCGCCGTGTTCGACATATTGTCGTACTGGTTGGGGTAGAACGAGTTGGGCGTTTCGGCGTTGAGGCGGCGGGCCACCGAGTAGTAGGAGCGCGGGTCGTCGGGGGCCACGTCCACGGGGCAGACCACCACCTGGGCCCCCACGGCCCGCAGAATGTCTTGTTTCTCCTTGCTTTGCTTGTCGCTCATCACGAAGATGGTACTGTAGCCTTTGGCGATGGCGGCCAGCGCCAGGCCCATACCGGTGTTGCCGCTGGTGCCTTCGATAATGGTGCCGCCGGGCTTGAGCAGGCCGGCCTTTTCGGCGTCCTCCACCATGCGGATGGCCATGCGGTCCTTCACCGAGTTGCCGGGGTTCATATACTCGACTTTGGCCAGAATAGTGCCTTTGATGCCTTCGGTAACCTTGTTGAGCTTAACGAGCGGGGTGCGGCCAACGGCCTCGATGATGTGGTTGTAGTGCATTGCCAACGGTTGGTAGAACGGCCGCAAAGGTACGGCCCCGGGGCCCCCACGCCGGGCGAATGAACGGCGGGCCCGGGATATTTCTGTGCCGCCGCCCGCCGAATTAGCCCTACTTTTGCGGCGGCGCAGGCCACCCCCTTCCCATCGTTTTCATCCCCCAAATCCCCAAGAATGAGCGTTCTGGTCAATAAAAACTCCAAGGTTATCGTGCAGGGCTTCACCGGCTCCGAGGGCTCGTTCCACGCCGGGCAAATGATTGACTACGGCACCCACGTGGTGGGCGGCGTGACGCCGGGCAAGGGCGGCACCCAGCACCTCGACCTGCCGGTGTTCAACACCGTGGCCGACGCCGTGGCCGCCACCCAGGCCGACACCAGCATCATTTTCGTGCCCCCGGCCTTCGCCGCCGATGCCATCCTCGAAGCCGCCCAGGCCGGCATCAAAGTCATCGTGACCATCACCGAGGGCATCCCGACCAAGGACATGATTGCCGTGAAGCACTACCTGAAGGACCGCCCCGAAATCACGATGATCGGGCCGAACTGCCCCGGCGTGATGACCGCCGGCGAGTGCAAGGTGGGCATCATGCCCGGCTTCATTTTCACGAAGGGCCGCGTGGGCATCGTGTCCAAGTCGGGCACGCTCACCTACGAAGCCGTGGACCAGCTCACCAAGGCCGGCCTGGGCCAGACCACGGCCATCGGCATCGGCGGCGACCCCATCATCGGCACCACCACCAAGCAGGCGGTGGAAATGCTGATGAACGACCCCGAAACCGAAGGCATCGTGATGATCGGCGAAATCGGCGGCGGCATGGAAGCCGAAGCCGCCCGCTGGATTAAGGCGACCGGCAACAAGAAGCCCGTCGTGGGCTTCATCGCCGGCCAAACCGCGCCTCCCGGCCGCCGCATGGGCCACGCCGGCGCCATCGTGGGCGGCGCCGACGACACCGCCGCCGCCAAAATGGCCATCATGCGCGAGTGCGGCATCCACGTCGTGGACTCGCCCGCCGAAATCGGCGACACGATGCTGCGCGTATTGGGCGCGAAGTAGAAACATTCAGATACTTTTTGAGCAAAGGAAAAGCGCTTTCATTCGGAAGCGCTTTTCTTTTGCTCAAAAAGTATTCTTGCTGATAAATTACATGGCATTTACTATCTCAACAACTATGAACCGGACGCTGCTTTTCGTTTTTTTACTCGTCGCCTCTTCATTGGCTGCCTGTAAAAAAGAGGTGGAAATTCAAATCAAAGAGGTCGATAAAACGTATAGCTGGGCGGAAATAAAGAGGCTGTACGGTACGGATAAGGTGATTTTAAACACGGGGAAAGATGCTAACTCCGTCTTCATGCAGACCCCGAGCCTACTGGGCATCCTCTCACCCCTAAAAAATCCGCCTGTTAAAAACCGCTTCGGCTATTACATCACGGCGTTTGCGGCTTTGCCCAACGACGTCAGCCTCAAAGTACCCATCGGGCCTGTTTTTCTGACTTTTCCCGCCCGGGACACCCTATTGCAGCTGACCAGAACGACAGAACCCGTCACCAGCAGCTATAATGCGTACATCAACCTGCGACAACTCGACCCGCGGGCTACAAGTATCATCCGAACTTCAACGTCGTGGCTACCCTTCGGGGCCATTAATCGCAACAATACCTTGTTGTTCGGCTACCGTACCCCTACCTTCAACGACTTACGCTTTGTGCTGGCCAAAGTCAATGTCACGGCTGGGGGACCGTTGCAAGCCCAGTCGCGCACCGTCATAATTTCCGCACCCGCCGGGCGGGCATACAGCAGTATCCGATGGATAAAAGCCGTTGATGACTACTTTCTGGTTAATTGCGACGGAGGCTTGTACAAGATTCGGGAAGACGGTTCGGCCAAGCAAGTATTTGGAGCCAACTCAACGGACGATTGCTATAAATGGCAAGGAGTACTTTACGCAGTAGAAGAGTATAATTCCATTTTAATATCCAAAGACGATGGCGAAACCTGGCAGCGTTCCACAGGGGCCCCCGATGCATTCACCTTTACAAGCTACCACGTCATCGGTGACAGTCTGATAGGTGCCGCGCACGGAGCAGGCAGCAATTACTTATTCACGCTGCGCTGGAATGGCCCTAATTACCGCATCCGGGCCCTTAAAAACGATGGCCTGGGCCAGGGTTCCATCAGCGGCATCGAGCAGCTGGGCGATACGGTGTACGTAGGCACCACGAGCGGGCTTTTTAAACGGCCACTGAATGCATTTTTTGAAACCAAGCTGTAATCTGCTTAGCTTTTTATGAAAAAGAGTTAGGCTATTAGTATAGCACGCCGTAGGAGCAGGCGGCGAAGGATTGGGTGTGCCGGGCACGCAGTAGATTCGCGCTTCATCTTCAGTTTAGTAAAAGCTCCGGTACTTACCGGAGCTTTTTTTGAGTCCTTTCCGGCTTCGCATCTACCAAAAATTTAATTCATGCGCCTCACCACCAAATTAATGTTCGCAAGCGCCGTTCTGGCCCTGGCAACGGCCTGCAAAAAGGAAATAGACACCGTTACGGTGCAGGTGGACAAGGTGTACAGCTGGGCGGAAGTGAAGTACCTCATTAACTACCAGCGCAACGTCATCCAGGTAACAACGGGGACGAACACGCTCAACTTGCAGGAAACGGGGAGGTTTGAGGTGCTTTCGCCTATTGCTGGCTCTGCCGAGAAGGCTGCCAATGGCTACTACACGGGCTTCGGCCACACCCTATCCCGTACCTGGGGATTCGACCCGCTACCCTTCGATGTGCGCGATGCCGTTCCGATGAACGCGAATTTCTACGCCAACCCCGGTGGGTACCGGGATGCGAGTTCGGACACGGTTTTAACTATTTACCCCACTGCGTATTTTGACGGCCCTGCTTACCTGCACCTGCGCAAACTTGACCCCCATGCGGTTCAGTTCGAAAATTTTCCGGTTGGTACCATGCATCCATTTGGAGTCATCAATCGAAATGATTACCTGCTATGCAGCTATTACACGGATAATCCCTTCGCAAACACCGGGTTTAATTTGGTGCTGAGTAAGCTCAGTACCGGCCCCGTTAAGCCACCAGTGCCGCAAAGTGGTCCAAATTCGCGAACCCTGGTAGACTCCCGAGTTATCCGCATACCTACTCTTGGTCTAAGTGAGCGCGACTTTAAGGAGTTTTGGGCAATTGACGACTACTTTTTGGTTTGGTGCAATAATGCCGGTCTTTATAAAGTGCGGCAGGACGGCAGCGTGAAACAAATAAACGGCCCGCCCAACTTCACCAGCGGCCCGGTGGCCCCCACCACCATTTATAAATGGAAAGGGACAGTGTATTCCATTCAGCAGAGTTCCGGCGGCGACGCCATTTTTTACACTTCAACAAACGACGGCGAAACCTGGCAGCAAATCAGTGGCTTTAATCAAGCACTTATTTTCTCCACCTTTTATCCAGTGGGCGACAGCCTGGTAGGCATTTCGCATGGCGTCATCACCAACAGCATCTACACCCTGCGGTGGTTAAATGCCAATACTATTCGCCTGCGGGAGTTGAAAAACGACGGCCTGGGCTACGCCGACTTTGCCGACCTTGCCCAGCTCGGCGATACCGTGTACCTGGGCACCACCAGCGGCCTGTTCAAGCGGCCGTTAAATAAATTCTTTGAGGGCAAATAGGTAAGCCGGCGTTAGGGCTGCGGCACCGCGGCCTTGCGGCGGAAGAGCCGGTTGGGGTCAACCGCTATTCCGAGGTTGCACAGGGTGGTGAAGGGGGCGAGGTTTTCGTTGTCGTCGCGCTGGAAATTCTTGTGGACGGGGGCCGAGCACCCCACCGCGCCCAGCACCTGAAATGCCCCGCGGCCCAGAGCTGCCCGCATGAAAACGGTGGGCTCCAGAAAAAACTGGTTGCGCAGGGCCACCGGCTTGCCGGCAAGCACGAGCGAGCGGTAATCTACCCAGGTGCCGCGCACCGACAGCCCGTAGCTGTGCCTGGCGGCCAGGTGCGCCGCGTACACTTGCCCGTAGTAGCGCCGGTAGCTGGCTTCGTAGTGAACATCAGGCCCCGGCAGCGGCAGAATGAACGCCACGACCAGGCTGGGGTAGTACAGGTCGGCGGTGGCGAAGCCCACGCCGCCGATGGCCCCCAGGTACGTCGCTTTGTTTTTGCCCAACAACTGGTACGTGCCGATGCCCAGGCCGCCCTGCCGGTGCCGGCTTTCGTGCGTGGTGGTGACGTTGTTGCGGGTTTGGCTGTCGCTGCTGGCCCGCAGCGCCGCCTCGCCGGTTACCAGCAGGTGGGGCAGCGGAACCCACGCCACGCTGGTTTCCAGGGTGTTGGGGTTGCCCACCGCGGCCGTCACCTCCACGTCGCCCTTGTTGCGCAGCAGCGGCGTGCTGGGCACCGTGGGCACGTACACGGCGCAGCCGCCCAGCAAAGCGGCGCTGGCAACAGCGCTAGCAAAAAAGCAGTGCGACTTCTTCATTACAAAACTGATTAGTAGGCTATTGCGCTACCGCGCAGGCTCAGCTGCGGGGCCTGAGTGCCCTGCTGACACAAAGGAGGCCTACCCGTCCGCCTTCCCAAAACCAATTTTTCGCTTTCGCGGACTTTTCAATCGGTTGGTTTCAGTCCCTCAACTGCTTGGAAAGGCCCTTGCCGTGCATTCTTCCCAACAGCCACCCGCGTTTTAGGGGACTTTACTACCGGCCACAAAAAAGCGGAGGCTCCCGGTGCCGTGGCACCGGAAACCTCCGCTTTCTGCTGACGCGAACAGGCCTTGGCTTAGGCGTTGGTCGTCGTGGTCAGGCTCACTTCGATGTTGCCGCGCGTGGCACGCGAGTAGGGGCACACCTGGTGGGCCTTGGCGACCAGCTCCTCGGCCTGCTTTTGGTCCATGTTAGGGATGTTCACGGTCAGGTCCACGGCCAGGCCGTAGTTCTCGCCGTCTTTGCCGAAGCTCACGGCGGCGGCCACGGTGCTGCCGGTGATGGGGGTTTTGGCCAGGCGGGCCACCAGGTTCAGGGCCCCGTCGAAGCAGGCGGCGTAGCCGGCGGCGAAGAGCTGCTCGGGGTTGGTGGTGTCGGCTTTGCCGGGGCCGCCCATCTCTTTGGGCGTGCTCAGGGGCAGGTCGATGACGTGGTCGGACGAAACGGCGCGGCCGTCGCGGCCCCCGGTGGCTTTGGCGTGGGCGGTGTACAGGCGTTCGATGCTCATGGTATTGGCGACTAAAGTAGGAATTTTGAACACCAAACTGACACAAGTTGCGCAATGTTTAATTGCATACAACCAAACTTTTACCGAATTTAAATACTTTACTTTATCTTCTTGAAAATCAACGTATTTTATTTTTCACCGTCCGCTTACTGCGTACCAGCTTTCCAGGAATTGCTACCCCCCAGGCTCACAATCACGCCCAGCTGAAACACCGAATTGGCGGCTTTCAGGTAAGCGTTGGGGTGAAAGCCGAAGGCCTGGCCGCTCATTAGCTGGAGCTGGAAAGGCCCCGCCAGCTGCACCCGGGTGAAGGTGACGGGCTCAAAAATGACGTTGCCGATGGGGGCCTGGCCCTGGCCGTCGATGCGGAAGTTGTTGAGCTGCACGTAGCTCAGGCGCAGGGCCGTGCCGTAGCTCAGGGGGAAGTCGTGGTGGCCCAGGTGGAGGCTTTTCTTCTTTTTACTGGCGTAGTTCACCTGCACGAATACCTTGGCCAGGCTGCCTTCGAGCCGGCGGGCGGGCACCTGGTCGTCGCTGCGCTCGGTGCGGTCGGTGCTGCCGCCGCCCAGGCCGGCGTACACTTCCAGCACGCGCCGGTCGGGCAGGCGGGTGAAGTAGCCCACGCTGGCCTCGCCAAAGTCAAAGTTTTCGGTTTTGTCGCTCTTGAAGCGGTGCAGCGACGAGAACGTGCCCGCCGCCGCCAGGTGGTCGGCGAAGGCGTAGGCCCCCTGGAAAGCAAAGTTGTTCTGCTGGTTGGTGCTGACGCTGCCGTAAAACTCGCTTTTCTGGGTGAGCAGCGGCGCGTGGGGCGGCGGCGGAAAGTAGAGCGACGTGCAGCCGGCCAAGCCGGCCGCGGCGGGTACACCGCCGCGCAACAAGGCACGGCGCAGGAAACGAAGCGTTTTTTGGGGCGGCACCATGGGTCAACGACGAAGGTAGGGTTTTGTTATTCATCCCCGGCGGGGCCCGGCCCGTATGCCTACCCAAACTCATCCGTTTATGCCCGCTTCCACTAAGTTCGACGCCATTATCATCGGTTCCGGCCAAGCCGGCAACCCGCTGGCCACCGCCCTGGCCGCGGCCGGCCGCAAGGTGGCCCTCATCGAAAAAGCCCAGTTCGGCGGCTCCTGCGTCAACTACGGCTGCGTGCCCACCAAAACCCTGCTGGCCACGGCCGAGCGCCTGCACTTGCTGCGCACCGCCCCCGAAGTGGCCGCCCCGGCCGTGCTTGGCGCGGCCGGCCTGCGGGCAGACCTGGCCGCCGCCGTGGCCCGCAAAGACGCGCTGCTGGCCCAGTCGCGGCAGGGCCTGGAAGCAAGCCTCACCGGGGCGGGGGTGGCGCTGTTCCGGGGCCACGCAGCCTTCACGGGGCCCCGCACCGTGCGCGTGGCGCCGAACGAGGCCCCGCACGCCCCCCGGGACCTCACCGCTCCGCTCGTCTTCATCAACACCGGCACCCGGCCGGCCGTGCCCGACGTGCCCGGCCTGGCCGATGTGCCGTACCTCACCACCACGCAGCTGCTCGACCTCAAGGAGCTGCCCGAACACCTCGTCATTCTGGGCGGTGGCTACATCGGCCTGGAGTTCAGCCAGATGTTCCGGCGCTTTGGTAGCCGCGTCACCATCGTCGAGCACAGCCCCCAGCTACTGGAGCGCGAAGACGACGACGTGTGCGAAGCCCTAAAAGCTGGCCTGGCGGCCGATGGCGTCGAGTTCGTGCTGGGGGCCGAGGCGCACCGCGTAAGCCGGGGCCCCGACGGCCACCTCACCCTCACGGCCCACACCCACCAGGGCGAGCGGCGCGTGCGGGGCACCCACTTGCTGGTGGCCACCGGCCGCCTCCCCAACACCGACGACCTGGGCCTGGGTTTCGCCGGCATTGCCACCGACGAGAAAGGCTTCGTGCAGGTCAACGACTTTCTGCAAACCAACGTGCGCGGCGTGTACGCGCTGGGCGACGTGCACGGCGGCCCCCAATTCACGCACATTTCCTACGACGACTACCGCGTGGTGCGCGACGCCCTGCTGCACGGCAAGCGCCGCTCGGCCCGGCGGCGGCCCCTGCCCTACGGCATCTTCACCGAGCCGCAGGTGGCCCGCATCGGCCTGAGCGAAGGCCAGGCCCGGGAGCAGCAGCAGCCGTACCGGGTGGCCAAAATGCCGGTGGCCAGCATCGGCCGCGCCCAGCAAACGGGCGAGTGCACCGGCTTCTGGAAAGTACTGGTGGGGCCCGACGACCGCATCCTCGGGGCCGCCATCGTGGGGGCCGCCGCGGCCGAAGTCATGGCCATGCTCGAAATTGCCATGGCCGGCCGCTTGAAATACCCGGTGCTGCAAGAAATGATTTTTGCCCACCCCACGTGGTCCGAAGCGCTGAACACCGTGTTCCGGCACCTGAAAACAGCCCGCTGAGCCAGGGCGCGGCCCACCCGCCCCGTTCTACAAGTATTTCTTGTAGAGGCTGTACAGAATCCGCCGGTCGTCGTGGGTCAGCACGGCGTTCACGTCGCTCGGAATGAAGTGCCGCTTAAAGGCTGTGATGGCCGCGTTCAAATCCCGGGTGTCGTAGCCGATGATGCGCAGCGCCGTGCGCGGGTCGAGGGCATCGGCGGGACTCAGGGGGGCCCGGGCGGTGCTGTCGGCCGGGGCAAGCCCGGGCAAGGGCGCAACCTTTAGCACCGGGGTGGCCCGGGGCACGGGCGCGGCCGGAAACACGACGGCCGACGGGGCCACTACGATGGTATCGAGCAGGGCCGTTTCGTCGTACCACAAGCCAAAACCGCTGTCGGCCAGCCGCTTCCAGGGAAAGCTGGCGCTGGGGTCGTTTTTGCGCGTGGGGGCGATGTCGGCGTGGCCGACGAAGTTGGCGGTGGGGATGTTGTAGGTTTTTTTCAGGTACTTCAGCACCACCAGCAGGCTCTGGATTTGGGGCTCGGCGAAGGGCTCGGTGCCGTCGTTGTCCAGCTCGATGCCGATGGACGACGAGTTGATGTCGCTGTCGTTGCCCCAGCGGGCCGCGCCGCCGTGCCAGGCCCGCAGGTAGTCGTTCAGCAGGTGAAACGTGCGGCCGTCGCGCCCGATTACGTAGTGCGCACTCACCTGCGTGCGCGGCAGCGTGAAAGTTTTCAGCGTTTCGTCCGTCGAGTGCTGGGCCGTGTGGTGGAGGACGACCAAGTTGGGCTTGCGCAGGCCGAAATTGGTGGTGCCCACCCAGTACGGGGCCTGGGGCAGGCTGTCGGGCCCCGCGCTCAGCCGGGGTTGGGCCCGCAGGGTGCGGGCGTAGGCCCTGGCCTGCCGCTGGTACGATTGGTTGGTGGCGCGGTACGGGTTGGTGGCGCAGGAAGTGGCCAGGACGGCCGCCAACAGCAGCCTTGGCAGAGAAGAAAACTGTTTCATGGCAAACGAAAAGCGGGAACCGCCCCGCTGTCCGTCAGGGCCGCCGGAACAGGGCGTGCGGGAAGAACCCCAAGCCCACCGTAAAGTAACCGCGCCCCTGCAACACTTCGGCTTCCGGGCTGCCTGCTTGCTGGCCCGCCCCGCTCGGGTTGAGGAGGCGCGAGGCCCCAAAACCAAACTGCGCGTACAGGGGCCGCTCGCCGCGGGGCCCGCTGCCAAACGCGCCCCGCACAAAAAACATGGATTCGCCGCGCAGCATGCGGCGCAAATCAAGCGGTTGCCCCAAGTCGGTCAGGCCGACGAATTGCACCTGGGTGAGCCGATACGCCGCGCCCGCGCTGAAACCCGGGCTGAACTGCACCGCCGCGTAGGCTTCGCCAAAAAATTTGTTGTACCGGGCGTCGAACTGGTACTGCCTCTGATACCCGTAATAGTTGCTGACGCTGTAGCGGGCTTGGCTGCGCGCCCGGCCCGCGCCGCCCAGGGCCCCCACCAGCACCCGCTTGCCCAACGGCCAGTAGGTGCCCACGGCCACTTCGTACTGGCTGCTGCGGTAGTAAGTGCTGTCGTTCTTGTCCTGCTTGCCGTCGGCGGCGGCGCGCACCACCAAGTGCCGCACGGGCGAATAGTTAACGCCCGCATTTAGGCGGCTGTTGAAGTACGCGCTGGCCGTCGCTTCCACCTGCCCCTTGTCCTGCACGGCCGGCGCGGCGCACTGCATGGGCATGTACACGGCGCAGCCCGTGGGCCCCAGGGCCCCGGCCAGCAGCCAGACCAGTTTCGTGAATAGCCGTGTCTTCATGTGGGCAGCGCACCGGCGTGCAGGGTTCAGCAGCAAGATTGGCCTTGGCCAGCGGAAGGTTGCACCCGTCAGTCCTAAAAGTAAAACAAAGGCCCCTCGCAGCCGCAGCTGCAAGGGGCCTTTTTGGGACCAGTAAAAACCGCTACTTGGCGTAGGCCACGGCCCGCATCTCCCGAATCACGGTGATTTTGATTTGGCCGGGGTACTGCATTTCCTTCTCGATTTTCTGCGAAATCTCGAAGCTCAGCTCGGCGGCGCGCTCGTCGGTCACGTTCTCGGCGTCCACCATCACCCGCAGCTCGCGGCCGGCCTGGATGGCGAAGCACTGGTTCACGCCCTTGAAGGCGCTGGCCGTTTCCTCCAGCTGCTTGAGGCGTTTGATGTAGCTCTCCATCATCTCGCGGCGGGCCCCCGGGCGCGAGCCCGAAATGGCGTCGCAGGCCTGCACAAGCGGCGAAATCATGGCCGTCATCTCCATTTCGTCGTGGTGGGCCCCGATGGCGTTCACCACGTCGGGGTGCTCTTTGTACTTCTTGGCCATCTCCATGCCCAGGATGGCGTGGGGCAGCTCGGGTTCCTCGCTGCTCACCTTGCCGATGTCGTGGAGCAGGCCGGCCCGCTTGGCCTTCTTCACGTCGAGGCCCATCTCGGCGGCCATCGTGGCGCAGAGGTTGGCCACTTCGCGGCTGTGTTGCAGCAGGTTCTGGCCGTAGCTGCTGCGGAAGCGCATCCGGCCCACCATGCGCACCAGCTCGGGGTGCAGCCCGTGGATGCCGAGGTCGATGATGGTTTTCTCCCCAATCTCGATGATTTCCTCCTCGATTTTCTTGGTCGTCTTGGCCACGATTTCCTCCACCCGGGCGGGGTGGATGCGGCCGTCCTTCACGAGCAGGTGCAGCGAGAGGCGGGCAATTTCGCGGCGCACCGGGTCGAAGCCCGAGATGATGATGGCCTCCGGGGTGTCGTCCACAATCACTTCCACGCCCGTGGCCGCTTCCAGGGCCCGGATGTTGCGCCCCTCCCGGCCGATGATTTTGCCCTTGATGTCGTCGCTTTCGATGTTGAACACCGACACGCAGTTCTCGATGGCGTGCTCCGAGGCCGTGCGCTGAATGGTTTCGAGCACAATCTTTTTGGCGTCCTTGGTGGCCGTGAGCTTGGCCTGGGCCACGGTGTCCTTCACGAAGGAGCTCGCCTGAATCTGGGCCTCGTTTTTGAGCGAATCCACGAGCTGCTCACGGGCCTCGGCGGCGGTGAGGTTGGCCACGGTTTCGAGCTGCCGCTGCACGGCGTGCAGCTGGGCTTCAGCCTCTTCTTCCTTTTGTTTGAGTTCGGCCACGGCGGTTTCGTGGGCCACGCGGCGCTTCTCGTTCTGGTCCTCCACCTTGTCGCGCAACTGCTGGGTGTCGGCCTGGTTTTTCTCGCGGGCGGCTTCCAGCTCTTTCTCCTTGCGTTGCAGCTGCTCGAGCTGGCGCTGGGTGGTTTCGGTGAGCTTTTTAATGCCCTGCTCCTGCTCCATCACGCCCTGGCGGCGCTGGGCCAGCTCGGCCTCCAGTTCGGCCTTGAGGCGGCGGCTTTCCTGGTCGAAGTCGTTGCGCTGCTGGCGGTTCTTGTCCTTCGACTGCTGGATGCGCTCTTCGCGGATGCGGTTGCCCTTCTCTTCGGCTTCCTGCAAAATTTGCTGGGCCCGCGCTTGCGCCTGGCCCTCGTGGTCCTGCCGGGCTTTGCCGGCCAGCTGCCGGCCCACCGCGAGGCCCGCCACGAGGGCGACCGCCGCGGCCAGCAAACAGTATATGATTATGGTTGACATGTAGTTATGGTTTTTGAAAAGGTTCAAAAACCATAACCGGCAAACTTTCCCCTGCCTGGCCCGGCGCCGCGCGGCCAATTGCCGCGGCTGCGCCCGGTCCGGGCCAACGTGTGCCAGTGCCGCCGGCCGTTAGGCCGCCAGCACCACGCCCGACATCAGCTCGTCGAGGCGAGCCAGGCGCTCGGTCAGCGCCGCGTCGGTACCATCTTTTTCCTTGCTTACTTTCAGTTGGTCGGCCATTGTGGCCAGGGCCACCATCGCCAGCAAGTCCTGCTTGTCCTGGATGCCGTACTGCTCGCGGAATTCGCGGAGCCGGTCGCCTAACTGGCGGCCGGCCAAGCGCAGCCGCTCTTCGTCGGCCACGTCCACCCGCATGGGGTAGTCGCGGTCGGCAATACGGATTTTTATGGCTAACTCGCTCATAAAATGTCAGTTGAGAAAAAACCGAGTTATTCCTTCAAATAGGCAAGGCACTTATCCAGTTCGCGGATGTATTCGTTGAGGCGTTGTTTTAATTCGTTGGCGTGGGTGGGTTCCCCAGCTATGGTTTGCACAAGTTTAACGATATTTTCCTGGTTTTGCCGCTCCTTGAGCTGGCGGTCCCGCTCGCGCACGTCGCCCCGGAGCTGTTGCACGGTGGTGTTGGCGTCGGCCAGCTCCTCGCGCAATTGCTGATAGGCAGCCACTAAAGTGGTCACCTGCCGTTCCAGGCGGTCGAGTTGAGCAAGCTGTTGGGACGAGGCCAAAGGGGTAAGTTTTTTTCGGGACGTAAGGTACAGTGTAGGTCACTTCCGCGCTTGTAGAACGGAGTGGTACTCCGTTTGGATTGCAGGAGGCCAAAAGGCACTTCGTTCCACCATTGCCGGGCAGGAACGGAGTGCCACGCCGTTTTACGCCGCCCTACTTCCGAATCAGGGCCCCGGCCTGCTGCTCGAACTGCGCGATGAGCCGCTGCATCACCTGGTCGATGGCCTGCTCGCTAAGGGTTTGCGTGAAGTCCTGCAAGGCGAAGCTCACCGAGTACGACTTCTTGCCCGCGCCCAGGTTGGGCCCCTCGTACACGTCGAACACGTTCACGCTTTGCAGCAGCTTCTTCTCGGTGCGCAGGGCAATGCGGCACAGCTGGTCGAAGGTCACGGCCTGGTCCACGACCACGCTCAGGTCGCGCCGCACCTCCGGGAACTTGGGCAGCTCGCGGGCCACCAGGGCCGGGCGGTACTTGCGCACGAGGCCGTCCCAGTCCAGCTCGGCGTACCACACGGGCTGGCCCACGTCGAGGCGCTTGAGCAGGGGCGCGGCCACGGCCCCGGCCTGGGCCACGGGCTGGTTGTGGGCCAGCAGGGCCAGGCCGCCGGCCAAGTAGGGGTGGTCGGTGGGCTGCTGGGCGGGCTGCGCGTGGCCCAGGGCCGCCAGCACCTGCGCCACCGCCCCGGCCAGGTCGGGGAAGGCGGCTTTGCGGGCCGGGTATTGCCAGGTTTCGGCCGTGGCGTTGCCCGTCAGGTAGAGGGCCAGCACGTTGCGCTCGTCGGTGCCGCCGTCGGCGCGGCGGTGGTAAGTTTTTCCGAACTCGTAGATCTTCAGGTCTTTCTGGCGACGGTTGGTGTTGTAGCGCACCGTTTCCAAGCCCGAGGGCAGCAGGGAGGGGCGCAGCACGTTCAGCTCCACGCTGTTGGGGTTGAGCAGGCGCACCAGGGCCGGGTCGGGGGCCCCGGGGCCCTCGAAGTAAGCGGCGTTCACCACCGAGTTGGTCAGAATTTCCGAAAAGCCCTGGCCGCTGAGCAGCGCAGCAATCTTCTGGCGCAGCACTTCCGGGTCGGGGTTTGGGAACTTGGCCAGGAACGTGGCCGAGTTGTGGGGCCGCAGCGCCACGTTGTTGTAGCCGTAGATGCGCAGAATCTCCTCGATGACGTCGGCTTCGCGGGCCACGTCCACCTTGTGCGGGGGCACGGCCAGCGTCCACTCTTCCTGGCCCTGCGCGTCGGTGTTTTCGGCGGTGATTTTAATCTCCAAGTCACTCAAAATCTGCCGGATGCGGGCGGGCTCGATGTATTGGCCCACCAGCCGTGCCACGCGGGGCAGGCGCAGGCGCACGGCCGTGGGCCCGATGGGCGCGGGGTATACGTCCACGACGGGCGCGGCGGGCTGGGCCCCGGCCACTTCTTGCAGCAGCAGGGCGGCGCGGTGCAGAGCCGGCAGCACCATCTCGGGGTCGGTGCCGCGCTCGAAGCGGAACGAGGCGTCGGTTTTCAGGCCGTGGGTTTGGCTAGTGCGGCGCACGGCGGCGGGCGCGAAGTAGGCACTTTCGAGGAACACGCGGGTGGTGGCGGGGCCCACGCCCGAGGTTTTGCCGCCGAACACGCCGGCCAGGGCCAGCGGGGCCCCGGTGCCGTCGGCCACCACCAGGTCGTCGGCCGTCAGGGTGCGCTCCGTGCCGTCGAGGGTCACGAACTTCTCGCCTTCAACGGCCCGCTTCACGACGATGCCGTGGCCCGCCAGCTGGTCGGCGTCGAAGGCGTGGAGGGGCTGGCCCAGCTCGTGCAGCACGAAGTTGGTCACGTCCACCACGTTGTTAATCGGCGAGAGGCCGATGCTGCGCAGGCGGCGCTGGAGCCAGTCGGGCGAGGGCCCCACGCGCACGTTGTCCAGCAGCAGGCCGGCGTAGCGGCGGCAGGCGGCGGCATCTTCTACGGTCACGCCGATGGCCTCGCCGCTGGCGGGGGCCCGGAAGCCGCGCACGTCGGGCAAGTGGGCGGGCTGGCGCAGCAGGGCCCGCAGCTCGCGGGCCACGCCGTAGTGCGAGGCGGCGTCAGCACGGTTGGGCGTGAGGCCGATTTCGAAGGCCGTATCGGTGCCCAGGCCGAAGTAGTCGGCGGCGGGCGTGCCGTTGGGCAAGTCGGTGTCGAGCACCATGATGCCGGCGTGCGAGGTGCCCAGGCCGATTTCGTCCTCGGCGCAAATCATGCCCTCGGAGGCCGCGCCGCGGATTTTGCTCTTCTTGATTTTGAACGGCTCGCCGGCCGTGGGGTGCAGCGTGGCGCCCTCCAGGGCCACCACCACGCGCTGGCCGGCGGCCACGTTGGGGGCCCCGCACACGATTTGGCGCGGCGTGCCGTCGCCCACGTCCACGGTGGTCAGGCTGAGCTTGTCGGCGTCGGGGTGCTTGTCGCGGGTGAGCACCGTGCCCAGCACCACGCCGCGCAGCCCGCCCGGGATGCTTTCCAGCTCCTCCAGGCTTTCCACTTCCAACCCGGAACCGGTGAGCAGGGCCCCAATCTCGGCGGCGGTTTTATCGGTGGGAATGAGCGTTTTGAGCCAGTCGAAGGAGATGCGCATGGGGGAATTGTTGAATGGTTGAGGGCTAAATTGTTGCCGCTCAACCCGGGCAAAGGTACGGCGGGGCCGGATGACCGATTCGGGGCCCCGGCGCGTATCTTAGCCCAACACCAACCCCTTCATCCGCCATGAAGCAAGTATCGGAAGCCCCCGTCCCGCGGCCCGACGCGGCCGAAGCCACCGTTTTGCGAGGGGCCCTGATTGCCGGGCTCAGCGACGACGAGTTTTTTCAGTTCTGCCAGGAAAACGACCTCGTTCGCATCGAGCGGACGGCAGACCACGAAATCAGCATTATGCCCCCCGTAGGAGGAGATTCCAGCGCCACCAACGGCGACGTCTATTTTCAGCTGGCCCTGTGGAGCCGCCGGTACGGTGGACGCTCATTTGAGTCCTCCGTGGGCTTTTACTTATCCGAGGGCATCGTGCTGTCGCCGGATGTTTCCTGGGTGCCGGCCGCCACGTGGGCCCGCCTCACGGCGCAGCAGCGAAGGAAATTTCTGCCCGTCTGCCCCGACTTCATCATCGAGGTCAAATCCCCTTCTGACAACCTCAAAACCCTGCAAGCCAAGATGGAGCAGTGGCTGCAACACGGTGTGCGCCTGGGCTTTTTGTTGAACACCGAAACCGAGACGGCCTACGTGTACGCCCCCGGCCAGCCCGTGCAAACCGTGCAGGGCTTCGACCAGGAGCTGAGCGGCGAGCCGGTGCTGCCGGGCTTCCGGCTCGATTTGCGGGAGTTGAAGAGCTGACCACGCGCCGGCTTTCGCGCTTCATTCCACCGTTTATACGCCCGCCTCTCATGCCCTTCGTCAACAAAGGTTTCCACGCCAAGCGGCCCGCCGACGGGGCCCACAAGCTGCCGCCCGGCCAGTACGAAACCCGGGATTTTCCGGTGCTCACGGCGGGGCCCACGCCGCGCATCAACCTGGCCAACTGGGAGTTCCGCCTCGAAGGCCTGGTGGAAACCCCGGTGCGGTGGAGCTGGAACGAATTCAACGCGCTGCCACAGCAGGATTTTAACCCCGACATCCACTGCGTTACGAAGTGGTCGAAATTCGACACCAAGTGGCGCGGCGTGAGCCTGGACACGCTGCTGGAACACGTGCAGCTGAAGCCCGAAGCGGCGTTTGCCCTGGCTTTCTCCTACGGCGGCTACACCACCAACCTGCCGCTGGCCGACCTGCGCAACGCCCAGGCGTTCATTGGCTTGCAGTACGAAGGCAAGCTGCTGACGCCGGAGCACGGGGGCCCCGCGCGGCTGGTGGTGCCGCACCTCTACTTCTGGAAAAGCGCCAAGTGGGTGCAGGGCCTGCGCCTGCTGGGCGTCGACAAGCCGGGCTTTTGGGAGGAGGCGGGCTACAGCATGCACGGCGACCCGTGGAAGGAGCAGCGCTACGGCAGCGACGACGACGAGGCCGACCCCAGCAGTTCGCGCCCATGAGCCGGCTCGATTGGCAAATCGGCACCGTAACAGCCATCACCCCCGACACGCCCCGCGTTAAAACCTTCACCCTCAGCCTACCGCACTGGGCGGCCCACCGCGCCGGCCAGCACTACGACCTGCGCCTAAGCGCCCCCGACGGATACCAAACCGAGCGCAGCTACTCCATCGCCTCGCCCCCGGAACAAACCGGCGAGGTAGCCTTCACCGTGGAGCTGATTGCCGACGGCGAAGTGTCGGGCTACCTACACGAGGGCGTGGCCGTAGGCGACCAGTTGGAGCTGCGGGGGCCCATCGGCGGCTACTTCGTGTGGCCCGCCGGGGCCCCCGCCGCCCCGCTCCTGCTGGTAGCCGGCGGCTCGGGCGTGGTGCCGCTGATGGCCATGCTGCGCCACCGCCAACGCGCCGGGTTGCGCAACCCGGCCGTCCTGCTGTTCAGCGTCCGCGCGCCAGAGGAAGTTATCTATCAGCAGGAGCTGGAGGCCATGGCCCGGGCCGACCCGGCCTTCACGCTGCTGCTCACTTACACCCGCCAAGCCCCCGCCGGCTGGGCGGGCTGCCACCGGCGCGCCGATGCCCCCATGCTGGCCGAGGCCGTGGGCCACCTGCCCGGCCCGCCGCAGTGCTACGTCTGCGGGCCCACCGGCCTAGTGGAAAGCGTCGCCACGCTGCTCCAGGCCCAGGGCCTGCCCGACGAATCCATCCGCACCGAGCGGTTCGGGCCCACGGGGCAATAGGGCCGGGGCCCGTGGGGCTTTAATCATGGAAGGATTTTTCGCCGGCTGGCACGGCCACGCTCAAGCGGTTTTCGGGCGGCGGCACGGGGCAACTGTAGCCGTTGGTGTAGGCGCAGTAAGGATTGTACACCTGATTGAAATCCAGCACGACGGTAGTGGCCCCCTCGGCGGGCACGGCGGCGTCGAGGTAGCGGCCGCCGCCGTAGGTTTCGCGGCCGTTGCTGGCGTCGGTGAAGGGCACGAACAGGGTGGAATCGGTGGTTTTGCGGAACAGGGTAAGCTGCTGGCGCTGGCCGTTCAGCTCGAAAGTGGCCCGGCCCCAGGGCGTGTAGGGCTCAGCGCGGCGGTCGGTCATCTGCATCGCCACCGGGGCCAGGCGGGCCAGGGGCGCGTACTGGGCCGTGACGAGGTACTTCTTATCGGGCGCGAAGTAGTTCAGGCTGTCGAATTGCGGGCGTTGCGCCTCGGTCAGCGGCGACTCGTTGCCGCCTCGGAAGGCGCTGTTCTTGGCCTTCCGCGCCGCTTGCACTCGGGCAAAATACGGGTCGGGGCCCTGGGCAATGTCCAGCACCGAGAAACCTACGACGGCCACCGCGCCGCCAATAATCAAGAGCTTGGTTTTCATGAAACAGGCGCCAGGTTCGCACAGCGCGAACAAAAACAAAAAGGATTTCCCTTGGGTAGGGCCTTCAGGAAAGCGCCTTCTCCTTCCGTTCGCGCAGTGCAAAATTACTCACAGCACGCCCTCGTCGGCGAAGCTGTAGTAGCCGCGGTCGGTGTAAATGAGGTGGTCGAGGACGGGCAAATCGAGGAAATCGCCGGCCTGGCGCAGCTTTTTGGTGAGGGCCAGGTCGGCGGCGCTGGGCTGGCGGTTGCCGCTGGGGTGGTTGTGCACCAGGATGAGGCTGCTGGCCAGCTGCTCCAGGGCCTCCTTGAAAATCATTTTCGGGTCGGCCACGGTGCCGGCCACGCCGCCCTGGCTCACGGCCACCTTGCGCATCACCACGTTGGCGCGGTTCAGCAAAATCACCCAGAATTCCTCGTGCGGCAGGTCCATCAGGTTGGGGCGCACGAGGTTGTAAATGTCGCGCGAGCAGGTGATGGTGGTGCGGGCGGGCGCGTCGGCCTCCTTGCGGCGGCGGCCCAGCTCCAGCGCGGCCACCACGGCAATGGCCTTGGCCTCGCCGATGCCGGGGTGGCGGCAGAGCTGCTTCACGCCCTGGCGGGCCAACTCGTTGAGGTCGTGGCCCACGCCTTGCAGCATGAGCTTGGCCACGTCCACGGCCGAAAGCTTAACGGTGCCCGACCCTATCAAGATGGCAATCAGCTCGGCATCGGACAGCGCGGCGCGGCCCTTGGCCATGAGCTTCTCGCGGGGGCGGTCTTCCTCGGCCCAGCTTTTGATGCCCAGGGCCGCCGGCGCGGCGTAGGCCGGGGCTGATTCTTCGGCCAGATTATCAGTCATATCCATCGTACACGGCGTTATTTCAGAGCCGAAATTTAGCCCTTGGCCAAGCAAAAGCGGCCGGTTTACGTTTAGGAGGCCGGCGCACTTGCCGCGCCGCCCGTATTTATGCGCAACCCCACCATTTTGCTGCTTGTATTGGCCACGGTGCTCCTGGCCGAGTGGTACGGCTACCAGGCCACCCGCACCCTCACCCAACACCTCGACGAGGGGCCCCGGCGCGCGTGGGCCTGGGGCTACTGGCTGCTCACGGCGGCCGTGTGGGGTCTGGCCCTGTGGGCGGGGCCCACCCGGCAATCGGGCAACGCCCTGCTCAAAAGCCGCCTCCTCAGCCTGTTGCTGCTGGTGCTCGTCACCAAGCTGGTGGTGCTGCTCCCGCTGCTGCTCGAAGACCTGACGCGGCTGGGCCGCTGGGCCCTGAGCGCCGCCACGCGGCCGGCCGGGGCGGCGGGCGACGCGGTTTCGCGCAGCGAGTTTTTGGCCAAGGTGGCGCTGGGGCTGGGCGCCGTGCCGTTCGTGGCGCTGCTGTGGGGCGTGGTACGCGGGGCCACCGACTACCAGGTGCGCCGCGTGGTGCTGAAGTACCCGAACCTGCCGCCGGCCTTCGACGGCTTCAAAGTGCTGCAAATCTCGGACTTGCACACGGGCAGCTTCACCTCCACCGAGCCGCTGCAACGGGCCGTGCGCTTCATCAACGCCCAGAAAGCCGACCTGATTCTGATGACCGGCGACCTGGTGAACAACGTGGCCACCGAGGTCGAGCCCCACATTCCGGCCCTGGCGGGCATCCGGTCGGAGTTGCCCATTTTTTCCAGCCTCGGCAACCACGACTACGGCGACTACGTGCCATGGGGAAGCCCCGCCGCCAAGCGCGCCAACCTGGAGCGCCTGATGCAGAACCACGCCAAAATCGGCTGGACGCTGCTCAACGACACCAGCCACACCATTGCGCGCGGGGGTGACAAAATTGCCGTGCTGGGCGTGCAAAACTGGAGCAGCCACGCCAACTTCCCCAAGCACGGCAACTTGCCGCAGGCCCACGCGGCCAGCGGCGACGCGCCGTTCAAAATCCTGCTCTCGCACGACCCTTCGCACTGGGAAGCGCAGGTACTGAACTACCCGGACATCGACTTGACGCTCAGCGGCCACACCCACGGCATGCAGTTTGGGGTAAACCTGCCGTTTTTCAAGTGGAGCCCCGTGCAGTACAGCTACAAGCAGTGGGCCGGCCTCTACGAACAGGGCCGCCAGAAGCTGTACGTGAACGTGGGCCTGGGCTTCCTCGGCTACCCCGGCCGGGTGGGGTTCCTGCCCGAAATCACGGTGTTTGAGCTGCAACGGGCGTAGGGGCCGGGTCGCTTAACTCTGCTTTGACGGGACCTGTATAGCGAACGACGCACCCGTTTAATCCCTTCCCCCACTCCCAGCTACCATGAAAAACTACCTGTTTTTAGTCGCCGGTACGGCCCTTTCACTGGCTTCCTGCTCGCAAATAAAAAAGACGGACACCACGACCACCACGGGCACGCCCGGCGACTCGACGGCCATGAAGTCCACGATGACATCCAACACGATGTACACCGACGAGGCGTACAAAACCCGCTCGCAGCGGATTGCCGACAAGTACGCGGCCGACATGAAGGTGACCGACCCGGCCATGCGCGAAAAAATTCGCACGGCCTACTATAACCGCTCCAAGCGCCTCGGCGAGCTGCACACCAAATACGCTACGGACACCACCGGCCAATCCGCCGCCACCCGCGAGGCCATGACGGCCACCGATACCGAGTTTAAAAGTATTTACACCGACCCGGCGCAGTATAAATCGTACGAGTCGAGCCGCACGAACTACGATGAGACCAACTACATGAGCAACGACGCCGGGGCCTCGTCGGACCTGCCAGCCGACACGTCGGGGGCCAATATCAGCAACAGCACCAACCGCGACAAAAGCAGCGGCAGCGGCAGCGCCATGAGCGGCAGCACGTCCGACAATGCCATGAGCAGCTCGACGAATGCCGCCAGCGGCACCGTTGGCAAGTCGAAAACCAAGCTCACCGACGGCACCAAAATCAAGGTGAAGCCCGACGGCCAAGTAAAAATAAAAGACGGCGACGGCTCCAAAATGAAGCAATAAGCCGGGCGGTTGGCCGGGCGTTCCGGTCCGTTGGTCTACTACAGCCCGCGCCTGCAACGGCGCGGGCTTTTCTTTGCTCTTTGGTAAGCCCGCCGGACGGTTTTTGGCGTTTATAGTTTCTGCATGACGTTGCGATTTTTTGGATGCACGCGCCGCGGCTGGCCTTGGGTGCTGGCGCTGCTGGCCGGGCTGGCCCTGCCGGCCCGGGCCCAGCAAGTGCGCGTGAGCGGCACCATCGCGGCGTTCGATTCGCGCGAGCCCATTCCAGGGGCCACTGTGCGGGTGCAGCGCACCCGGCGCGGCCTGGCGGCGGGGCTCAAGGGCGAGTTTGAGATTGACGTGCTCAACACCGATACGCTGCTGTTCCGGGCCGTGGGCTTCAAGCCACGGCAGCTGCCGCTGGGCGGCATGGGCCTCTCGCAGCTCGTCATTCAGGTGCAGCTCCAGCGCGACAGCGTGCGCCTGGGCGAGGTGCGCGTGAACGGCGACCGCCCCGACCGGGCCATGATTAACCGGGCGCTGCGCAACATGAAGCGGCCCGTGCCCCCGGTGGTGAGCGGGGCCAAGCGCCCGCCCAAGCCCAAACCCCTGTTCCCCGTCGATTCGAGTGCCCCCAAGGCCCCCGTGCCTACCCTCGAAAGCCCCGTGAGCCTGCTTTACGAACAGTTTTCGCGCGAGGGCAAGCAGCGCCGCAAAGTGAAAGAGCTGGAAGCTGCCGACAAGGCCGAGAAGGAGCGCCAGGCCCGCGCCAAGTACAACAAGGCCTTTAAAGACAACCGCGGCTACGAGCCGTAGGGCCCCCGGGCCAACCCCGGCCGGCCGGGCGCGTAAGCACTGGGTATGAAAATCGGTTATCCCTGCGTGAACGAGGCCATGGATTGTAGCGCGGCCAACACCTTCCGCCTGGCCTCGTACTCGGACGAGCGCCTGGTGGCGGCCGTGGCGGCCAACCTGGCCTGCCTGCGCCGCCTGCTCGAATGGAACGTGGCCCAGGGCCTGCTGTTCTTCCGCATGGGCTCGGGCATCGTTCCTTTCGGCTCGCACCCCGTCAACACTTTCCCTTGGCAAACCCGTTTCGGGTCCGAATTCCGGGCCCTGGGGCAGTACATCAAAGCCCACGGCTTGCGCGTGAGTTTTCACCCCGACCAGTTCGTGGTGCTGAACTCGCCCGACGCCCACATCGTGCGGCGTAGCGTAGAAGAGCTGGTGTACCAAGGCTCAATGCTGGACCTGATGGAGTTGGATGGCACCGCGAAGCTGCAAATTCACGTGGGGGGCCTGTACGGCGACCGAGAACTGGCTCTGAGCCGGTTTGCAGCGGTATACGCCACGCTGCCGGCCGCCGTGCGGGCCCGGGTAGTGGTGGAAAACGACGACCGGCTGTTCAGCCTGCGCGACTGCCTGGCGCTGCACCAGCAAACCGGCGTGCCCATCCTGTTCGACAATTTCCACCACGAATGCCTAAACCACGGCGAGCCCATGGCCGACGCCCTGCGCTTAGCCGCCGCCACCTGGCACCCCACCGCCGACGGCGTGCCCATGATGGACTACAGTTCGCAGGCCCCAGCCGAGCGCAAGGGCAAGCACACGGTGTCGCTGGCCGAGGAGCTGTTCCGCGGCTTCCTGGCCGAATTGCACGGGCTGGATTTCGACCTGATGCTTGAAATTAAGGACAAAGAAGCCAGCGCGCTGCGGGCGCTGGCCATTCTGCGCGAAACCGGCCTGGCCGGCCCCGCCCCCACGGGCCCCGTGCCGCCCCTGGCCCTGCCGCCCGCCCCCGGGGCCCCGCCCAAAGGCAAGCGCCAAAAAAATTCCCACGCCGCGTAGCGGCCAACCATTACTTCTCTAAACCCTTCTCTTCTCATGCCCTCCGACCACCTCAACGCCACCGTCAGCGCCCTCAAAAACGGCCTCACCAGCCTGCCCCTGGGCTCGGCCATGGACAACACCGAAACCTGGCAGCAGCAATTTTTGCAGAGCGGCCAGCCCGGCCTGCAAGACATTGCCCGCGAAATCGGCAACCTGCAATCGTTGCTCACCAGCGGCGCGCTCAATACGGCCGCCATCGCCGGCTCGCTGAGCATGCTCGGCGACCAAACCGGTGAGGCCGCTGCCGGGGCTCCCGCCGAATTTAAGAAACCCCTTACCGAACTGGCCGACCTGCTGCGCCGCCACGGCAGCGACTTACAGGCCCACGCCGAGCGCACGGGCGAATAATATTTCGGCCCGAACGGCCCGCCCCCCCGTAACTGCTACGAGGGGGCCGGGCCGTTCGGGCCGATTAGGTTGGACTACGACTAAATGACCCTGCAAAATCTAACGGGTCAGCGTCTACCGGTCAGTAAATCAGTTGGCAGCTAACAAGAGAGCCAATTAATAAATGACCGTCAACAACCAGCGACTTAATACGGCGTTTTGCTGCTGCGGCTGCTCGGGTCCCGGCTTGGCACTATGTCCGTCGATTCGCGGCGCGGCTGCTCCCGAATCAGAGGCTGCTCGCGCACGTCGGGCACAGCGGTAGGCGAACCCTCGGGCGACGCGGGCACGAAGCCCGTTTCCGGGTCGAGGCGCGAAGGCTGGGCGTCGCGGTTGGTGAGTGTACGCTGCACCTCCGGCGGCCCCTGAATGGTGCTTTGGTTGAGGCCCGGGTTGGCGGGCGGCACCGTGGTTTGGCCCTGGTTACCGGCCCGCACGGGGGCAGTGGGGTCGAGGGGCACAGTTTGGGCCTGTGCCACTGCCGCGGTTAGCAACAAGCTCGCGGCGAGTAAGATGGCTTTCATGGCGGGAATGGAATAAGTATTTTAAAGCAAAATGACGGCTGCTTCTAAGCGAAACAGCCGTCATTCAAGCATTTGGCCTCGCGGCCAAGGCAGCTTTAGTTCATCGGGGTTGTCGTCGTGCTCGACTTCATTTTGCCCTTACCGTTGCGCTTCATGCCTTTGGACTTGGTGCCCGTCGACATTTTGTCGGCACCCATCGTACCCGACTGGTCGCTCATGGTGCCCGTGCCCATCGTGCCGGTGGCCGGCATGGTGCCCATCGTGCCGGTAGTGGTGCCCGTGCCCATCGTGCCGGTGGCCGGCGTGGTGCCCATTGTGCCGGTAGTGGTGCCCGTGCCCGTCGTGCCCGGAGTCGTTGTACCCGGAGTGGTTTGGGCCATCGATACGCTGGTGATGCCAACGGTCAACAAAGCAGCGAGGAAGATTTTGGAAGTTTTCATGGTAATCGAATTATGGTTGGAAATGGAGTGGAAGTGGTTCAAGATGGGGCCGTTTTTCCACGGCAGGCTGCTATACGCAAAACTCAAAGCAAGGGTTATAAATTTTCTAATTATTGTAGTATTAAATATCATAAGCTCAACCCTGACAATTTCGATTTTGCAAAATTTAATCGCTATTAATAAACCATTAGCTAAAAATTAAAATACTAATCATACTAATCAAAATACATAATTAATAATCGGCTGAATGACCGTTATCCAGCTCCTGCAATTCAATCAGGATAAAAAAGTATTTTTTGCAGCAAAATACTTTTGTACTTATTCGATACAATTGATATCCGAAACAAATTAAATTCGGGCGGTATCGAATTAATCTGATTAACTAATCACCAAACAGATGTCACATTATTATTGATTTTTATTTCTAGGAAGCTTAAAATACCTCTCAGCGGGCAAATAAATGGCCTTCGCTAATTTTAATAAATAAAAAAATGCGATTTATCCTAGTCACAATTCGACGGGAAGCGTCTTTTGCATTCTTCAAAAAAATCAATATTTTTGATTTATTCTTGCTCGCCCCACCTAATTGCCCGCATCCATGAAACTTGCTCTACCCCTGCAAAACGTAGCGTTTATATTACTGCTGTTGGCCACCCGCGGGCCCGCAAATGCCGTGGCCGCCGCCCCCCCCGTGGTGCGGGCGGCCGCTACGCTTACGGCCTTCGACGAAGGCAAAGCCGATGGCAACGCCTACCGGATTTCTGTGCAGCGCGACCCCAACGGCATTGGCTTGATTGCCCAGCAAATACAGGCGGCCCAGAGCGCCGCTACCGCCAACCCGGCGGCCGCGCTGTATTTTCAGGGCTACGTGGTGGGCCTGGAGCCCAGCCATGAGTTGACTACCTTGCTGTCTCCCCGCCCGTAGTCGGGCACTAAGGCCTAGTGGGTGCGGGTGTTGGCGGGCGAGGGCCGGCTTTTGCCGGGGTTTGGCTGGGCCCCGGTTTTTCCCACAAACGGCGCGCTCTTATCGGCGGGCCCAATGGAAGCCGAGTCGGCCGCGGCGGCGGCTTGCTCGGTTGGATTCAGCGGAACAGCAGTGGTTTGGGCCGGCGCGTTCAGGGCCTCGTTGCTGGGACGGGGGCCCGACGGCGTACCGGGGGCTCCTTCGAGCGGTTGCCCAGGGGCGGGGGCAGTTGCCGTAGTAGGCTGGCGGGCGGGCTCGTTGCACGCGCCAAGCAGCACGCTGGCCAGGCCCAGGAGCCCGGCAGTGGTTGGCCGCAGTATTTTCATGGGGTTGCTGATGACGCGAAAAATTACTGCTTCAACGCATTCATCGGCCAGAGGTTAGCCCCGCTCACCGCCCAGAGCCTAACCAAACGGTATTGTCCGGGCCGGCTCGGCGACCTCATTGCACTTTCACAGCCACGGCCGAATACGTCAATTCCTGCACGGTGAAGCCATGGTCCGCCGAGAGCTTGAGCGTGGTCATCGCCTCCGTGGGAAAAAACAGCTCGCTCATCACCGTCAGGCCGTGGTCGGCAAATAATTCCACCGAGCCGGCGTCGAACAGCAGGGTCAGGCTGGCTTCGGGGCCGGTGGCCAGGCGCGGCGCCGTGTGGCGGCCCGCAAACTTTGCGTTAAAGCCCACCACGCCCGACTTGCTCCGGTCGATGAAGTAGTGGTTGGCCGCTCGGTCGTAGCCGATGGCCAGCGCTTCGCCCTTGGCGTTCGACAGCACCAAAGAAAAACCCGCCAGCTGCTTCGCCTTGATTGTCAGCTCAAACTTATCGCCGAGCTTGCCCAGCTTCGGCGTGAGGTCGAGCGGCTGCCGCACAGCAACGTTTCGGAGGGTGATGCCGGGCCGGACGATTTTTTGCACCTCCGGCACGGGTTGCGAAGTCAGGTAGATTTCATTGCCCACCCGCTGCAACCCCAGCTCGCGCGGCACCGTGAGGGCATTGCGCCAGGGCGCGGTGGGCAACTGGTTGGCGTAGTCCCAGTTGCTGAGCCAGCCCAGGAAAATGCGGCGGCCCGCGGTGTTGCTCCACGTCACGCCGGCGTAGTCGTCGGGGCCGTAGTCGACCCATTTGGTTTGCTCGCTCAGCGGCACGAAGGCGTGGCCGTCGAAGCTACCCACGAAGTATTGGGTGCCCGAGCCGCCGTTGGGGGCCCCGGGGTTCAGGTTCGCCACCAACACCCAGCGGGGCTGGCCGTTCAGCAACAGCGGAAACAGGTCGGGGCACTCCCACACGCCGCCGTGGGCCCCGGCGGTGGCCCCAAACTCGCTTTCCTTGGCCCAGTCTTTCAGGTTGGGCGACGAGTAGAACGTGACGCGGTCCTTGGTGGCCAGCGTCATCACCCACTTTTTGCCCGCCGCGTACCACATCACCTTGGGGTCGCGGAAGTCGCGGCTGCCGGGGTTTTTCAGCACCGGGTTGCCCGCGTATTTGGTCCAGGTTGTGCCCGCGTCGAGGCTGTAGGCCAGGCTTTGGTTTTCGAACGTGTCCGTGCCTTTCTTTTCGCCCTTCGGGTCGTGGCTCGTGAAGATGGCCACCAAGGGCACCTTGCCGTCTTTGCCGAAGCCGGTGGTGTTGGCGGCGTCCACCACGGCGCTGCCGGAGAAGATGTAGCCCAGGCTGTCGGGGTACAGGGCAATGGGCCGCTCCTGCCAGCGCACCAGGTCGGGGCTGGTGGCGTGGCCCCAGTGCATGGGCCCCCAGGTGGTGCCGCCGGGGTAGTACTGGTAAAACAAGTGGTACGTACCCTGGTAAAACACCATGCCGTTGGGGTCGTTCATCCAGTGCGCGGCCGGGCTGAAGTGGTAGGCGGGCCGGTACTGCGGGGTGGGCGCGGCGGTTTGGGGCGCGGCGGTTTGGGGCGCGGCGGTTTGGGCCCAGCAGCAAAAGTATTTTTTTCATGGTTAAAAAGCGGTTGGCGTCAGCGCCCGGGCTAGGCATTGGTGGCCAGTGGAATGGCTTGTTGTAGCGCGGCCACGTCGGCCGGGGTAATGGCGGGCGTGGCCCCTTGGTGGGTGGCCACCAGGGCCCCGGCGGCGCAGGCAAACCGCAGGCATTCCTGCGGCGGCCGGCCGGCCAGCCAGCCCGTGAGCAGGGCCGCCAGAAAAGCGTCGCCGCTGCCGATGGTGTCCGCCACCGCCACCGGCACGCCCGGGCTGCGGTACAGGTGGCCAGCGGTCCAGAGCAGGGCCCCGTCGGCCCCTTGCGTCACGCACACGGCTTGTAAGCCGAAGCGGGCGGCCAGCCACGCCGGGGCCTCGTCGTCGGCGCTTTTGCCGAACCAGTCCATGATTTCGGCCAGCTCGTGGTGGTTCATTTTCACCAAATCGCAGTGTTCGAGCAGGTACTGCACCACTTCGCGGGTGTAGTGCGGGGGCCGCATGTTCACGTCGAACACGCGGCAGCGGGCGCTGGGCAGCAGCCGGTACAGGGTTTCGCGGGTGGTGGCCTGGCGGGCGGCCAGGCTGCCGAACACCAGCATGTCGGCCCCGGCCACCACGCGGGCCAGCGCCTCGTCGTACTGGATGTAGTCCCAGGCCACGGGCTGCGCAATTTTGTACACCACCTCGTGGCGGTCGCCCACGTTGGCCTTCACCACGCCGGTGAGGTGGGTGTGGCCGCGCTGCACGTAGCCGGTAGCAAGGCCGCGGGCCGCCAGGAAATCCAGCAGCTCGGTGCCCAGGTCGTCGTCGCCCACGCGGCTGATGAGCTGCACGGGCTGGCCCAGCTGGTGCAGGTGCACGGCCACGTTGAAGGGGGCCCCGCCGGGCTGCTTGCCGGTGGGCAGCATGTCCCACAGGGTTTCGCCGAAGCACACGACGTTGTTCATAAAAAAGCGGCGTAAGAGGAGGAGGAAAAACGCTGGCCCGGCAGCGGCCCTAGTGCAGCACCAGGGCCTTGTCGGCGGCTTCGAGGGTGGTGCCCTTGGTTTCGGGCATCATCTTCCACACGTACAGCAGCTGCAGCACCATCATGGCGCAGAAAAAGGCGAACGTGTTGCCCCCACCCAGCTTCTCGGTGAAGTAGGGAAACGTGAACGTGATGGCGGCGGCCATCACCCAGTGCGTGCTCGAGCCCAGCGCCTGGCCCTTGGCCCGCACCGCGCTGGGGAAAATCTCGGAGATGAACACCCAGATGACGGCCCCCTGCGAGAAGGCAAAAAAAGCGATGTACCCGAACAGCAGCACCGGCACGGTGTAGCCGCTGAACTGCCGGGCGTAGAAGGCCCGCGCCACCAGCCCCAGGGTGAAAATCAGCCCGACCGAGCCGACGAACATGAGTTTGCGCCGCCCAAACCGGTCGATGATGTTGACGCCCAGCAGGGTGAAGACGAAATTGACCAGCCCCACACCCGCCGACGAAAGCAGCGCCGCGCCCTGGCCCAGCCCGGTCATCTCGAAAATGCGCGGGGCGTAGTAAATGATGGCGTTGATGCCCGCCAGCTGGTTGAACATGGCGAAGAGCACCGCCAGCAGCACCGGCTGCCGGTACTGCGGGGCCCACAGCGACTCGCCGGGGCCCTGCTCGGCGGCGTTGGCCAGCAGGATGGTGGCCACGTTGGCCTCGGCCGTGGCCGGGTCGATGCGCTCGAACACGGCGCGGGCCTCGGCCACGCGGCCCCGGCGCAGCAGCCAGCGCGGGCTTTCGGGGATGCGGAACAGCAGCAGGAAAAACGCCAGGGCCGGCACGGCCTGCACGCCCAGCATCCAGCGCCAGGCGTCGGGGCCAATGTTTTTGAGCAGGTAGTTGGACAGGTACGCGGCCAGGATGCCGAACACCACGTTGAACTGGAACATGCCCACCATGCGGCCCCGCGAGGCCGGCGGCGACACTTCCGAGATGTAGAGCGGGGCCGTGACCGAGGAGGCCCCCACGCCCAGCCCGCCCAAAAAGCGGAACACCATGAACGGCACCCAGGCCGGCGACAAAGCCGCGCCCACCGCCGACGCCAGGTAGAGCACCGCAATCCAGCTCAGGGTGGTGCGCCGCCCGAGCCGGTCGGACGGAAGGCCCCCAAAAATGGCCCCGAACACCGTGCCAATTAAGGCGATGGCGATGGTGAAGCCGTGCTCCCAGGGGCTCAGGCCCCACACCTGCTGAATGGCCTTCTCGGCCCCCGAAATCACGGCCGTGTCGAACCCGAACAGGAAGCCGCCCAGCGCCACGACGATGGCCCAGAAAAAGACGTTGTTTTTCATGGGAATTCCAGTTGAGATAAGTGTTGGCAAGGTAGCCGGTAATCGGCAGCAACGCCCCAGCTTACGAAGCGGCAAGGGGGGGCACTACGTAGCAGATTGCCGCCGCCGCGCAAAGCGCAAACCTTCGATTGGCGCGGCACAAACGGTTTTTCGGGCGGACGCGCCCGGCCGGCCGCGGGCCAGTGCCCGATATTCGTGGGCAACGTTCTGGACACGGAAAGTGGCTTGCCCGCGCGTTGCCCTAGCGTGGGACGCACCTGGCTCGCCAGGCGCTCAGCTTTTGGGGAAGGCCCGTATCGCATACAGCCAAAAAAGCCCCAAATCGTGCGATTTGGGGCTTTTCAAAGGGGGTTTAGCAAGCAAACGGTGGAGCTGCAGGGATTCGAACCCTGGTCCAGACAAGGAAATCGACGTGCTTTCTACGTGCGTATCTATGCTTAGATTTTCGAGGCGTTTCAGGCGCACATCAGGCCCTTGAAACGCCCTTAGCTGCAGTTGGGCTTCGCCCCCGAATCACAGCTCTTCGGAGGCTAGTTTCTACTTGCGACGCGCCGAACTCCCAGGTGTAAAAACCGACCCGGGCGGCACGATGGCATTACCTAATTCTGAACTAGGCAGCCATGGCGTACGAATAGTCGCCAGTTGTTGTTTGGGCGATTTTTTAACGGGAGAGCTTCGACCAACTCCCGGCACGCTTACCCGCGAAGTACACAAGCTGTCAATTCCGGTCAGCCCCAGTAATTAAGAAGAACGAGTTTCCGCCGCGGGCCCCCGAGGGGTTCGTTGGCGGGCCGCGAAGGTACGCGGGACGGAGTAAACGCCGGGCGGCGACGAAAGGTTTCGGGCCCCGGGCCCGGCCGGCACCGCGCCGCAAACCCGCCGGCCGGGCTTTTAAACGCCCTGTTTTCGGGGTAACTTTGTAGGAAGTCCTATGGAGAATTTTGTCGTTTCGGCCCGGAAGTACCGTCCCGCCACCTTCCGCAGCGTGGTGGGGCAGCAGCACGTCACCACCACCCTGCAAAACGCCATCCAGAGCCAGCACCTGGCCCAGGCGTTCCTGTTTTGCGGCCCGCGCGGCGTGGGCAAAACCACCTGCGCCCGCATCCTGGCCAAAACCATCAACTGCACCAACCTCACGCCCGAAACGGAGGCCTGCGGGGTGTGCGCCTCGTGCGTGGCGTTCCAGGAAAACGCTTCTTTCAACGTACACGAGCTGGACGCCGCCTCCAACAACTCGGTAGAGGACATCCGCTCGCTGGTGGAGCAGGTGCGCTACCCGCCGCAGGCCGGCAGCCGCTACAAAATCTACATCATCGACGAGGTGCACATGCTGTCCAATCAGGCCTTTAACGCCTTTTTGAAGACGCTGGAGGAGCCGCCGTCCTACGCCATCTTCATCCTGGCCACCACCGAGCGCCACAAAATTATCCCCACGATTTTGTCGCGCTGCCAGATTTTCGACTTCAGCCGCATCCGGGTGGACGACATGCGCCAGCACCTGCGCTACGTGGCCACCCAGGAGGGCATTGCCGCCGAGGACGACGCCCTGCACCTGCTGGCCCAAAAGGCCGACGGGGGCCTGCGCGACGCGCTGTCGATGTTCGACCAGATGGTGACGTTTGCCGGCAACCACCTGACCTACAAGGACGTGGTGCAGAACTTGCACGTGCTGGACTACGACTATTACTTCCGGCTGGTGGACGCGCTGCTGGGCGAGGACCTGTCGGCCGCGCTGCTCTTGCTAGACGAGGTGGTACAGCAGGGCTTCGACCTGCACAACTTCGTGGTGGGCACCGCCGAGCACCTGCGCGGCCTGCTCGTGTGCAAAGACGCCGTGACGGTGCAGCTGCTGGAAGTGTCGGACGGCATCCGCAAGCAGTACGTGGCCCAGGCCCAGGCCGCGCCCCTGGCCTTCGTGCTCTCGGCCCTGAACCTGGTGAGCCAGTGCGACCGGGACTTCAAGCAAGCCAAAAACCAGCGCCTGCACGTGGAGCTGGCGCTCATGAAGCTGGCCTATCTGAACGGGGCCGTGCAGTTTGTGCGCGACGTGAACGGCCCGGAAGCCGCTAAAAAAAAAACTAGCGGCCTAGCCGAGGGCCCCGCGGCCGAGGCCCCGGCGCTGCCGGTGGCCCCGCATGCAACCGCCCCAGTACCCGCGGCCCCGCCGTCATTAGCCCCAACCCAGCCAGAACCCATTGCTCCAGCCTCGCGGGCAGAGGCAGAGTACCAGGCACCAGACACCAGGCACCAAGCACCAAGCACCAAAAGCCAGGCACCCATAACCGCGCCCGCCCCGGCCGACGGCCCCGAGCCGCTGCCCGTGGAAAACGGCGTGGACGAGCTGCACGACACGCCCAGCATCGAGGCCGATTTGGCGGTGGCCGAGACCGGGCGGCACCAGCTGCGCGACACGCTGCCGCACGTAGAAATCGGGGCCCCGAGCATGGAAGGCCTGGAGCCGGAGCCCCGGCCGGCCCCGCCGTCGCTGCTGAACCTGGCGGCCGGCGGGGGCAGCAGGCTGCCCAGCCTCCAGGATTTTGGCACGCGCCCGACGGGCCCGGCGGCCCAGGCCGTGGCCGAGCCGCTGCCTGCGTCCGGCCCGGTGGCCCCCGTGAACGAGGCCCTGCTGCAACGCGTGTGGCGCGAAATGGCCGAGGAGCGCCGCGCCCAGGACCGCATGAGCGAGTACACGCTCCTGAACCGGCCCGTGGCCGCGGGCCCCGACCACCGCATCGAGCTGACGGTGGACAACCCTGTGCAGGAGGACCAGTTCAACGACATCCGCACCGAATTTTTGGCCGAGCTGCGCCGCCGCACCGGCCACCCGCGCCTGAACGTGGTGCCCGTGGTGGCGCAGGCCGCCCCCACGGCCCGCAAGCTGTATACCTCCACCGACAAGTTTGAGTACCTGGCCGAGCGGTTTCCGGCCCTGCGCGAGGCCAAGCAGCGGCTGGGGTTGGAGGCTGATTTTTAGGGGCTACCGGGGGCCTCAACGGGTTGGCAAAACCCGTAAAAACCGTTTTTTATTCCCCTATCGGCCAGCTACCTTTGTTTTTTCGTCCTGAAGCTAGCTTTTGCCCACCCATTTCGTGAAAAAATCCCATTTGCTGTTGCTGCCCACGCTGGCAGTGTTGGGGCTGGCCACTACTGAATGCCGCACCAGCCAGCCCACCGCAGCCACAACAGCGCCCGCCGCGCCCGCGCCGCCCGTAGCCGCCAAAACCTACCCCTACGAAACGGCCCCCAACGACCCGCTCAGCGCCCGCGTGTACCACCTGGCCAACGGGCTGACGGTTTATTTGTCGGACTACAAAAACGCCCCCCGCATCCAAACCTACCTGGCCGTGCGGGCGGGCTCGAAGAACGACCCGGCCACCGCTACCGGCCTGGCCCATTACCTGGAGCACATGGTGTTCAAGGGCACGTCGCGGCTCGGCACCAAGGACTGGAGCAAAGAGAAACCCGAGCTGGACAAGATTGAGGCCCTGTACGAGGTGTACCGCGGCGAACGCAACGACCCCGCGGCCCGCAAGCGCACCTACCACCAGATTGACTCGATTTCGGGGGTGGCGGCCCGCTACGCCGTGCCCAACGAGTACGACAAGCTGATGGGCAGCATCGGCTCGAAGGGCTCCAACGCCCACACCTCCAACGAGGAGACGGTGTACCAGGAAGACATTCCGAGCAACCAGCTCGAAAAATGGGCCGCCGTGCAGAGCGAACGCCTCAAGGAGATGGTGCCGCGCCTGTTCCACACCGAGCTGGAGGCCGTGTACGAGGAGAAAAACCGGGGCCTGGACAACGATTTCAGCAAGGAGTTTGAGACGCTGAACGCGGCGCTCTACCCCACGCACCCCTACGGCACCCAAACGACTATCGGCACAATTGAGCACTTGCAAAACCCGTCGATTGTTGAGATTAAGAAGTATTTTGGCCAGTACTACGTGCCGAACAACGTGGCCCTGTGCCTGAGCGGCGACCTGGACTACGACCAAACCATTCGCCTGATTGATCGGTATTTCGGCGAGCTGCCGAGCAAGCCGGTACCGGTTTTCACGTCGCCGGTGGAGCAACCGATTGCCGCGCCCCTCGTGAAGGAAGTGGTGGGGCCCCAGTCGGAAAACGTAATGCTGGGCTACCGCCTGCCCGGCAAAGCCACCCGCGACGCGGTGCGCCTGCGGATGCTGGACAAAATCCTCACCAACGGCCAGGCCGGCCTCATCGACCTCGACCTGAACCAGCAGCAGAAAGTGCTGCAAGCCGCCTCGTTCACCGACCTCAACGACGACTATTCTACGCACGTCATCTACGGCACGCCGCGCCAGGGGCAGTCGCTGGAAGCGGTGAAGGGCCTGCTGCTGGCCGAGCTGGACAAGGTGAAGCAGGGCCAGTTCCCGGATTGGCTGATTCCGGCCATCGTCAACAACGAAAAGCTTCAGCGCACCAAGGCCTACGAGAGCAATGAAGCCCGCGCCGGGGCCCTGTACGAAGCCTTTATTGAGCGCGTGAGCTGGGCCGACTACGTGAAGCAGCAGGACGACTTCGGCACCCTCACGAAAGCCGAAATCGTCAAGTTTGCCAACGACAACTACGGGCCCGGCTACGCCACCGTGTTCAAGCGCACCGGCAAGGACGTGAGCACGGTGAAGGTGGTGAAGCCGGCCATCACGCCGGTGCCGGCCAACCGCGACGCGGCCTCGGCCTTCTACACGCAGGTGTCGAAGCTGCCGAGCACGGAGCTACAGCCGGTGTTCGTCGATTACAAGAAGGACATTCAAACGGCCGAGATTAAGCCAGGGCTGCCGCTGTATTATACTAAAAACACCGAAAATGGGCTGTTCAGCCTGTTCTACGCCATCGACCTGGGTACCAACAACGACCCGCTCTTGGACGTGGCCACCGACTACCTGCAATACCTGGGCACCGGCCAATATTCGGCGGCGCAGCTGCAACAGGAGTTCTACAAGCTGGGCTGCTCGTTCGCCGTCAGCAGCGGGCCCGACCGGGTGCTTATCAGCCTAAGCGGACTGGATGACAACCTGGAGCCGGCTCTGAAGCTATTTGAGCAATTGCTCAACAGCCCGCGTCCCGACGCGGGGGCCCTGAAGAGCCAGGTGGCCGGCATCCTCAAGCAGCGCCAGGATTCAAAGCTCAACAAGGGCGTGATTCTGAACCAGGCCATGCTGAACTACGCGAAGTATGGGCCCCGGAATCCGTTCACCAATATTCTGAGCGAAAAGAAGTTGAATGCGTTGAAGCCCGAGCAGCTAACCGCGCTGCTCCAGAAGCTGCCGACGTACCAGCACCGGGTGCTGTACTACGGGCCCCGGCCTGTCGAGGCCACCGTAGCCGTACTGCGTACCGAGCATCAGACGCCTGCCAAGCTCCTCCCCGACCCGGCCGCCAAGGACTTCGCGGAGCAGCCGTTGAAGGAGAAGAAAGTTTATTGGGTGGACTACAACATGGTGCAGGCCGAAATCCTGTTCCTGACCAAGGGCGACTTGTACGACAAGGCGATGGTGCCCACGGTGAGCTTGTACAACGAATACTTCGGCGGGGGCATGGGCAGCATTGTGTTCCAGGACTTGCGCGAGAGCAAGGCCCTGGCCTACTCGGCCGCCTCGCGCTACGCCAACGCCGACAAGCTGGGCCGCTCCAACTACATCGTGAGCTACATCGGCACCCAGAGCGACAAGCTGCCGGAGGCCATGAGCGGCATGGAAGCCCTGTTTACCGACATGCCCCTGGCCGACGCCAACCTGGAAATCGCCAAGCAGAGCATCCGCAACAGCATCGCCACCGACCGCATCACCCACGAAGGCATCCTGCTGAGCTACGAGCGGGCCCGCCGCCTGGGCCTCGACTACGACCTGCGGCGCGACGTGTACGACCAGACCCAGAAGATGAGCTTCGCGGACTTGAAGCAGTTTCAGTCCACGAAGGTGAAGGGCCAGAACCAGGTCATCCTGGTGATTGGCTCCAAGGACCGGCTCAACTTTAAAGAACTCGCCAAATACGGCTCTGTGCAGCAGCTCACGCTGCCGGAAATCTTTGGCTATTAATTTTTTATTCCCCCGTTGGCGGTCCTCGGTGGTCAGGCCGATGACCAGCGCGGCCGCCGCGCCGTAACAACAACCGACCGTTCCCACCTGACAATTGACCCTAAATAACCGACAACCCTTTTCCACATGGCAGAGCAGAAAATCACCATCAAAAACGGCAAACTAAACGTACCCGACAAACCCACTATTCCTTTCATCGAGGGCGATGGCACGGGCCCGGACATCTGGCGCGCCTCGCAGCTTGTATTCGACGCGGCCGTGGAGAAAGCCTACGGCGGCAAAAAGCAGTTGGTGTGGAAGGAAGTGCTGGCCGGCGAGAAAGCCTTCAAGCAAACCGGCAACTGGCTGCCCACCGAAACCCTCGACGCGTTCCGCGACTACCTCGTGGGCATCAAGGGGCCCCTGACCACGCCCGTGGGCGGCGGCATCCGCTCGCTGAACGTGGCCCTGCGCCAGGAGCTGGACCTGTACGCCTGCGTGCGCCCCGTGCGCTACTACGACGGCGTGCCCTCGCCGGTGAAGCACCCGGAGCTAACCGATATGGTCATCTTTCGCGAGAACACCGAGGACATCTACGCCGGCATCGAGTACATGAACGGCACGCCCCAGGCCCAGAAAATGCTGGAATTCCTGGTGGACGAGATGGGCGTGAAGAAGATTCGCTTCCCCGAGTCGTCGTCGTTCGGCATCAAGCCGGTGAGCAAAGAAGGCACCGAGCGCCTCGTGCGGGCCGCCATCAAGTACGCCCTGGAGCACAAGAAGCCGTCGGTGACGATTGTCCACAAGGGCAACATCATGAAGTTCACCGAGGGGGCCTTCAAAACCTGGGGCTACGAGCTGGCCGAGAAGGAGTTCGGCTCCAAGGTGTTCACCTGGGCCCAGTACGACAAAATCGTGGCCAAGCAGGGCGTGACCGTGGCCGACGCCCTGCAAAAGCAGGCCCAGGACCAGGGCAAGCTCATCGTCAAGGACAGCATCGCCGATGCCTTCCTGCAACAGATTCTGCTGCGCCCCGCCGAGTACTCGGTGGTGGCCACCCTGAACCTGAACGGCGACTACATCTCCGACGCGCTGGCGGCCATCGTGGGCGGCATCGGCATCGCCCCGGGGGCCAACATCAACTACGTGACGGGCCACGCCATCTTCGAGGCCACCCACGGCACGGCCCCCAAGTACGCCAACCTGGACAAGGTGAACCCCGGCTCGGTCATCCTTTCGGGGGTGATGATGCTGGAGCACATGGGCTGGAAAGAAGCTGCTGAACTCATCAACAAGGGTTTGGAGGCTTCCATTGAAAGCAAGCGCGTCACCTACGACTTCGAGCGTCAGATGGAAGGCGCTACCCTGCTGAAATGCAGCGAGTTCGGGGCCGAGATTGTGAAGAACATGTAGTGGCTTGGCAGCTGCTCGGGCAATCATAAGAAACCCGCGTTGGCTTTGGCCGGCGCGGGTTTCTTTGTGAAAATACCTTCTTATTTAAAATCAAAACATCTTTCAAAAACATTCACTGCTTTTTTGCAACTACATATTCGGCAAAGCCCAGCAAATCCCAAAATATACTGGGAACTACCCTTTTGTATTTAATTAAATTATGAGGGATTTTAAACGGAATCAGCAAGATATTGTGCCAACGCCGTTGCACACCCCCGGCTATTACTCGAAACTTGTTACGCATAAACATATTATAAAATTCTTGCAGCGAATAAATACGGACGTGGGTATCATCATCAAAAAAATTCAGCGTGCCCTTCATCTTGGGCAAAGTAGTAGAATGATAACCAGGAAATTCCACGTATATCATACCTCCTACCCTGAGCTTGGGCAATAATCCTTCAATCACGGCATCTCCATTTGCCAAGTGTTCCACAACGTGCGCCATGACGATAAAATCGAAATAATTATTCGGGATAGCGTCAAAATTCAGTGCTTCCAAATTCATTTCGTAGAATGCCGTCATCAGCCGAAAATCATTTTCGTCGTTATGGTAGTTCTTATCCATATCGACCCCATGGTATTCACAAGCTGGGAACCATTTTTTAGTGTTCGAGGCGGAGTGATTACCAGCGCCGATGTCTAGTAGCCTAAATGGCTGGTCATCATAAAACCGCTCTATGAATCTGAATTTGGATGGCAGCAAAATAGGTCGCAACAATTTCATATTATTTTGAAGTAGCAGCAATCAAAGTAGGAGGGGAATCGAAAATAGTCACCAAGTCTTGACCTGAAAATTTCGCTTTGTTCCACGTTATCCCTAGCAGTCTAGCCGCAATGGATACTGGCCGCAGCTTCTTTTTGATGGAAACAAGCAATGGGGTGACGACCAGACCGGTTGCGCCAAACAACGATTTTTCGGCCCGCAATGCTGAAATAAGGCCACGTCGGCACAATTATACACCTGCGACGGCTGTTTCGTCCGCACCCGGGCAGTTGCGTTGCTCATCGGCTGCAAGGTTACCGGCTAAACAACGCTCGCCGGAGCTGGCGGCTTTGCTGAGGATGCTACGGCCCGCGCAACGCCACGCCCCACGCGGCCGGGGCGTTTCCTTACCGCACGGCCAATCGTACCTTTGCCCGGTATGCCACCACTCTCCCACCGCGGCCAGGCCATGCCGGTGTCGCCGTTTCGCAAGTTATTGCCCTTTGCCGAGGCTGCCAAGCAGGCCGGCAAGGTCGTTTATCCGCTCAACATCGGCCAGCCCGACGTGCTCACGCCGCCCGAAATGCTGGACGCGGTGCGCCACGCCGACCTCACGATTTTGGGCTACGCGCCCGGCGCGGGCACCGAGAGCTACCGCCACAAGCTGGCGGCCTACTACCAGCGGGCGGGCATCCCGGCGCGGTTCGAGGACGTGATGGTGACGACGGCGGGCAGCGAGGCCATCCTGTTCGCGATGCTTACCTGCCTCAACCCCGGCGACGAAGTGATTGTGGCCGAGCCGTTTTACGGCACGTACACAGCGTTTGCCATCGCGGCGGGCGTGGCCATCGTGGCCGTGACGGCGCACATCGAGGACGGCTTTGCCCTGCCGCCGCTGGCCGATTTTGAGGCCGTCATCACGGAGCGCACCCGCGCCATCCTCATCTGCAACCCCAGCAACCCCACCGGCTACGTGTACCGGCGCGACGAACTGGAGGCCCTGCTGGGCCTGTGCATCCGCCACGACCTGTACCTGCTCTCCGACGAGGCCTACCGCGAGTACTGCTACGACGGGGCCGTTTCGACCAGCGTGCTGAGCTTGGCCGGCGGCGAGCAGCACACCGTGGTGCTCGACACCATCTCGAAGCGCTACAGCGCCTGCGGGGCCCGCGTGGGGGCCCTCGTCACGCGCAACCCGGCCGTGTGGCAGGCGGCCCTGCGCTTCGGGCAAATGCGCATCTGCCCGCCGGTGCTGGAAATGCTGGCCGCCGAGGCCGCCGCCGACTTGCCGCCGTCTTACTTCGACGGCACCCGCGCCGAGTACCAGGCCCGGCGCGACCTGACCGTGGCCCGCCTGCGGGCCATGCCGGGCGTGACCTGCCCCGTGCCGGGCGGGGCGTTCTACGTGGTGGCCCGCCTGCCCGTAGACGATGCCGAGAAGTTCGGGCAGTGGCTGCTGGAAGAATTTACGCTGGACAACCAAACGCTGATGCTCTCGCCGGCCAACGGCTTTTACCACACCGCGGGCCTGGGCCGGCAGGAAGTGCGCCTCGCCTACGTCATCAACCGCACTGCCCTCGACGCGGCGTTCGACTGCCTGGCCCAGGCGCTGCGCGTGTATCCGGGCCGCACTGCGCAACTTGCGGACGCGGCCGCCGTAGCGACGGCTTGATTACCGCTCCTTATTTTTTGTGCCCATGACTCCCGTTTCGCCTCCCACCCAAGCACCGGCTGCCCTGCCTACCCACGACTACTCCGCCCCGTTGCGTGTCTGGCACTGGGGCAACGCGCTGCTGGTAACGGGCCAGCTGCTGACCATTCTATTTTTGAAGGTCATCGTGAACGCTCGCTCGGCCATCCCAGAATTTATTAAGGCGGGAACCAAGGACGGCGTGGTGCCCACTGAACAGCAAGGACGGGCGTTTGCTCACATTATCAGCGACCGAATCTGGGACTGGCACATCGCCATCGGGCTGGCGCTGGCGGCGTTCTGGCTGCTGCGCGTGGCCCTGGAACTACGGGGCCCTGCCGAGGTACGCTTCTCAACGCGCCTGCTGCTGGTGGCCCGCAAGTACCGCCTGGCCCCGCCCGCCGACAAGGGCGACGCCCGCCACGACCTGTTTGCGAAGGCTACTTACGCGCTGTTTTATGCTTTTTTGACCGTCATGGTCATCACTGGCTTGGCCCTTACCTGGGCTGACGACGTATCATTTCTGCACAGTATTGAGCACACGGTGAAAGAAGTGCACAACGTGACCATGTATTTGATTATTGGCTTCTTCGTGCTGCATTTGGCCGGCGTGTTGTGGTCGGAAATCACCGAGGACCACGGCCTTATCTCGCGGATGGTCAGCGGCATCAAAGCCGGCAACCAGCGCGCTTAGCCACGGCAGCCCCCGGGGCCCTGCATGCGCTTGGCTCACCGCGACGCTGCGACGCCGGGGCCCTGATTACCAGGCCAGCGCCCTTTTGAGCCCTTGACTACACGCGAAAAGAGCGGCTCCCGGGAGCCGCTCTTTTCGCGTGGGCAGGAAGCAACGGTCGCTTACTTATTCAGCGGCTTGTCCTCGGCCTTCTGCGTGGAGCTTTGGATGGTTTGCAGCTGCATGGGGTTGGGCTGGGTCGGCAGCGACTGCTGGAACAGCTCGAAGCGCGAGGCCACGGGCTGGCGCGGGTAGGCGTTGTTGTTCAGGTCGGTGTCGGCGGTTTGCAGGTAGGGGTCGAGCACGAAGCTCACCACCGGCTTGCTCGTAGTGACGACTTTGGTGACCAGCTCGTTGTTCTTGCGCCACAGCTCGACGGGGATGTTCTGGATTTCCTGGCTGCCGTCGGCGTAGGTGAGCTGCAAAATCACCGGCATCACGAGGCCCCCCACGTTGTGCAGGCTCAGCTCGTAGAAGTTGGTGTTGTCGCGCAGGCGCTGCTGCTGGGCGGGCGTCAGGGTTTTGGTGTAGGCGGTGTAGCGGGCGCGGTCGGCGTCGGTCACGGCCAGCGGGTCGTAGCTGTTGTAGAAGTCCTTGAGGTCGGGCTTCTCGTCCACCACCGTCTGCTTGATGTCCTGGGCGTTGCGCTGCTGCGACACGGTTTGGGGCTGGGCTTCGCGCAGCTTTTGCAGGCGCGTGTTTTCCACGCTCGGGTCCTTGGTGCTCACGTTGTAGTACTTCACCGCGTCGATGCTCAGGTCGCAGCGGTCGGTGCCGTAAAACCAGCCGCGCCAGAACCAGTCGAGGTCCACGGCCGAGGCGTCTTCCATGGTGCGGAAGAAGTCGGCCGGCGTGGGGTGCTTGTAGGCCCAGCGGGTGGCGTAGGTTTTGAAGGCGTAGTCGAACAGCTCGCGGCCCATCACCGTTTCGCGCAGGATGTTGAGGGCCGTGGCGGGCTTGCCGTAGGCGTTGTTGCCGAATTGCAGCACCGATTCCGAGTTGGTCATAATCGGGGTTTGCAGGCTCTTGTCGGTGCGCATGTAGGCCACGATGTCCTTGGGCTCGCCGCGGCGCGAGGGGTAGTTGCGCTCCCACTCCTGCTCCGTCAGGTACTGGCAGAAGGTGTTCAGGCCCTCGTCCATCCACGTCCACTGCCGCTCGTCGGAGTTCACAATCATCGGAAAGAAGTTGTGGCCCACTTCGTGGATAATCACCGAAATCATCCCGTATTTCCGGTCGGCCGAGTAGGTGCCGTCGGCCTCGGGCCGCCCGCCGTTAAAGCACAGCATGGGGTACTCCATGCCACCCACCGGGCCGTGCACCGAGATGGCCACCGGGTACTGGTAGGGGATGGTGAACTTGGAATACGTGCGGATGGTGTGGGCCACCACTTCGGTGGAGTACTTGCCCCACAGCGGGTTGCCTTCCTTGGGGTAGTAGCTCATGCACATCACCGGCTTGCCGTCCTGCTGGATGCCCATGGCGTCCCAGATGAACTTGCGCGAGCTGCACCAGGCGAAGTCGCGCACGTTTTTGGCGGCAAACGTCCAGGTTTTGGTACCGGTGGGGTGGCCGCCTTCGCTCTTTAAGGCCTCGTCCGGGCTCACGATGAGCACCGGCTTTTTGGCCCCCACGGCCTGGCGCAGGCGGGCCTGCTGGGCGCTGCTGAGCACCTGCGCGGGGTTTTGCAGCGTGCCGGTGGCCCCCACCACGTGGTCGGCCGGGGCCGTAATACTCACGCGGTAGTCGCCGAAGGGCAGGGCAAACTCGCCGTTGCCCAGAAACTGCTTGTTCTGCCAGCCCTGGAAATCCGAGTACACGGCCATGCGGGGGTAAAACTGCGCGATTTCGTAGAGGTAGTTTTTGTCCTGCGGGAAGTACTCATAGCCGCTGCGCTCGTTGATTTTCAGCTGGTCGTTGATGTTGTAGCGCCAGTTGATTTTGAGCGACACCGACTGCTTGGGCCCCAGCGGCCGGGGCAAATCCACCCGCATCATGGTGTGGTTGATGACGTGGGCCAGGGCCTTGCCGTCGGCCGCCGTCACGGCTTCGATTTTGAAGCCGCCGTCGAAGTCGCGCTGCACCATGTTGTCCACCGCCTGGAACGCCACCCGCGTGTCGAGCGCGGCCACCTGCGTGGCGGTGGTGATGGAGTTCTTGTCGAGGATGTTCTGGTCGAGCTGCACCCAGAGGTAGGGCAGCGTGTCGGGCGAGAGGTTGGTGTAGGTGATGGTTTCGCGGCCCGAAATGGCCTGTTTGGCGTCGTCAAGCGTCACGGCGATGGTGTAGTCGGCCCGCTGCTGCCAGTAGCTGGGGCCCGGGGCCCCGCTGGCGGTGCGGTAGCTGTTGGCGGTGGGCAGCAGCGTTTCGAGCTGCGCGAACTTGTCGGTGCCGGAGTTGGTGAGCTGCGCGTGGGCCGCCGGGGCGGCCAGCAGCAGGAGCAGCACGGCCTTCAAAGAGGAAAAACGGGGCATAAACCGGGGAGTAAGTTTCAACAAAACGGACGAGGCGGCAAGATTGGTAAAGGTGGCAAATTACGCCCGCGAGTTGCAGGAACCTTGGCCGCGCCGTATTATTTCCCGCCTCAAGCATATTTCTGCTGAAGCAGCAGCAGCGCCGCCACGCCCAGGGCCGCCCCGCTCACGGCCAGCACCCAGTCGCGCCGGCCCACCCCGAACCCGCGCAGCAGCAGGGCCCCCAGCAGCAAAATGGCGGCCACCACCAGCACCTGGCCCAGCTCCACACCCACGTTGAAGGCCAGCAGCTCCAGCACCGGCTTGCTGTGCTGGCCCAGCAGCGCCCGCAGGTAGTTGGAAAAGCCCAGCCCGTGAATCAGCCCGAACATAGCCGCCAGCGCGTTGGGAGCGGCCCACAGCACCGGTTCCGGGACCCTGCGCCGGGGCTGGTCGGCCCGCCCCGCCCGGGCCAGGTTGAACACGGCCGCAGCCATGATGGTGACCGGAATCAACGCCTCGATAACCGTCGGCGGAAACGCGACGACGCCCAGCGTGGCCAGCGCCAGCGTGAGCGAGTGCCCCACGGTGAAGCTCGTGACCAGCGCCAGCACCCGCCGCCAATCGGCCAGCACGTAGGGCGCGCACAGCGCCAGCAGAAACGTGAGGTGGTCGGTGGCCCGCGGGCTACAGATGTGCAGGAACCCCAGGTGCAGGTAGGTTACGAATGTGCTCATGCAAAAAATCGGAATTACTGCAAAAGTCTGGTAACTTGCCGGAAATCCTGGTCTATTCGCATTTTTAGTATAATTCCGGGTTTGTAAGGTTGCTAATGTGGGCATTGCCAGTTCGGGTTAGGGACCTTAAACTCACGTGCAAGCAGGTTTACAGGGTTTACACCATTGCCGCGACATCGACATGCACCAACCTGACAAATACTTCACCTTTATAATCATTCTATGCTACACCGTTACGTACTGGTATTTTTGCTATTGCTAACATTTACCTCGGCCCACAGCCAAACTTCTATTGCCGGAGCCGGCGAAGTTCCTGTGCTGCTCAGTCGCCAAGACACGGCGCGCGCCGTGCACGAGCTATTCCAGAGCCGGCGCGGTGGCGGGTTCGGGTGGCTGGCCTTTGGTGGGGCGGGCATGGCGGCTTCCATCATCCCCGCCCAGCAAACTACCAGCGCTGGCGTCTGGACGCCCGGCGTGGTCGTTGGCTCGGTGCTGGCGGCGCTGGGCACCAAAAAGCTCGTCCAGTTTGGGTGGGGCCGCGAGCACCGCGTGCTGCGCGACCTGGCGGCCTCGGGCCACCTGCCGGCCGATGTGAAACGCCGCCTGCGCGGCAATTTTGCCCCGCTTCACGGCACAGCTTCCGCCCCCAACCCGTTATTGGCAACCGGTATTTCGTCCGGCGCGCCAACTCCCGCCCTGGCAGGGCCCGACCCAGGCGCTGCCTCCTTAACTCCCACCGCCACGGTTACCGCCCCCGCCCAGGTACTGGCCGATGCCCGGCAGGACACGCTCGACGCGGTGCTTGGCTTGTTTCTGGCTAAGCGGTTGGGCGGGCAATTACCCATTTTGCTGGCCCTGCCCGGGCTGCGCCTGATGACCGGTGCCAGCAACACCAACCTTCCCGCTTCGCCTTACGTGCAGCCGCAAAACAACGACCCGTCCGGCGGGCAAGTGGCCCTTGGCCTGGCGTTGATGACGGGCGGCGTTGCCTACATGTTCATTCACAACGCCCCCTATTCGCAGGCCAAATTCGAGGCCCTGCGCACCAGCTACCTGGCCGGCAGCCCCTTGCCCCCCGCCCTGCGCGACCAGCTGAAAACCAAGCACGTTGCCTCGGGCCGCACCTACCGCGAACGATTGGAACGCAGAGCCGCCCGCCACCGCCGCTGAACCACGAGCATTGCGGTAGCTTTCTTTAGCTCAAACCCCGCTGCCCCCAGGCGCCGCCGCGTTGGCAACGGTACCTTGTGCATACCTGCCCAATCCCAATCGTTTTTCGAAGCCGCTTGCCTGCGCAAAGTCCCTGAACCAACGCATGGCCCGCGAAGAAATGGCGGTTCAATGATGACGGGGTTGATTGATTGAAGCAGGGCCCAAAGCGCAGGCAGTGCCAATGGGGCATCCTTCACCGGCTCCAGGTCCTCAATAGTTGCAACGCTTACGCCGCCCGCACTTCCCTAGCCGCAGTCGGCACCGGCTGAGCCAGTAAGGCGCGGGCGGCGTCTTGGCCGCTAACAAGCGCCGCTTCCACCGTGCCGGCAAACGGGCCGCTGTAGGCACCCTCACCAGCAAAAAACAACGTACCGGCCACGGGCGTAGCCAAAGTCGCTTGCGCCGCCCCAGCGCCCACCGTAGCGTACGAATACGCGCCGTAAACGTGCGGCTCGCGGCCCCAGTTTCGCACGTAGCTGGCGCAGAGCTGCGCTTGCAAGGCTTCGGGCGAAACCGCCAGCAAGGAAGCCAGCGACGCCAGGGCGAGATGCAGCACCGTTTCATCAGGAGCCTCCGCTAGCCGCTGCGCCGCGGGTCCCGCCAGCCAGCCGGTGAGCTGGGGCGTGGCGGCGGGCCATTGGCTCCACCAGGTAGGCACGGCCGCGTCGGAAAGCAGAAACTCCAGCTCCGGCAGCCGCTCAAGCCAGAAGGGCGTGCGAAACTCCAGGACGATTTTGATGACCGAGCCAAAGCCCAGCTGCGCTGCGGCGGCCCGGTGCGCGGCCACCTCCGGCACAAAGCCGAGGTGGCCAGCTTGTCCGGGGCCCCGCGGCCATACCCCCAGCGGCACCGTGCACAGCACCTGCTGGGCGCGGTAGGTGGCGCCGGCCTCTGTCACGGCTTCGGCCTGCCCGGGCTGCCACCGAATTTCCCGCACCGGCGCTGCCAGGTGCAATAGGGCCCCCGCCGCTTGCGCTTGCGCCGCCAGCCCGTGCAGCAGCGGCCCGTAGCCCCCCACCGGCCGCAGCGAACCCTGGGCCCCACCCGCGGCCCACTCGTCGCGCATGGCCCATGCGCTCACGCGCTGCGCATCAGCCGCGTCGTAGCCTTCGGCAAACTGCGTGGCGAAGGTTCGCAGCGCCGCGTGCTCGGGCCCCGGGAATTCGCGGGTCAGGAAATCAGCCAGCGGCATATCGTGGGCCAAAGCATAGAGTTTCTCCAGCAGCGGGGGCAGCAGTGCGAAGTAGTTGGCCTGCGCCTGCAACTGGCCGCCCTGCACCAGATACGATTCGCCATCGGCTTCCTCCCACACAATACCGGCTTCCGCCAGTAGGGCCCTGGTGAGGGGCACTTCGCCGTGCATAAACTCTGCCCCGGCCTCAATGGCCTGGGTGAAGCCGGGCCCCCCCAGCGTGTGCACGCGCCCGCCAATTCGGTCCTGCGCCTCCACGAGGCACACGCGCCGGCCGGCCCGGGCCAGCTCCCGCGCCGCGAGCAGCCCCGCGGCCCCCGCCCCGATAATCAGCACGTCGGTAGAATAATTATCGGTGTTGGCAGCCATGGTAATGCATATAAAAAAGCCCCGCTAGCAAGCGCTGGCGGGGCTTTTTGTTTGAAATGAAGTAGTCGAATACCTCGTCGGTGGCTTTGGGCCTGGCGCCGGCCTCTTGCAGGCACTGCTGCATCTGGCGGAACTAGACGCCCACGATGCGGCAGATTTCCTTGCACCTTTATATGGAGGTTTGGCGTTACTTTGCAATACAACGCTACCTCATGGACACTGCCCGGCCTTTCTCCGAAACGACTACTTTGGAGCAACAGTTTGACAACCTCGCTCACATGGCCGAGCGGGTTGCATCGCCAGAATTTAAGCGCAGCTTTCGGGATTTTGTGCGCGCACGGGCCCAGGCGGCGCATTCTTCGCTAACGTACCGGGATGCGCAAGGCCGGTTGGTGCAGGAGTGGCCAGATACCGGCCGCATCGACGTACTGGCAGAATAAACGGGTATGCTTTCCCGTCTCCCTGCGTCCCACCGCCGTGGCTGACGCGACGGGAGTAGCGGGCATTTCTTACTTATATTCCCTCGCCCGCCGTGTTGAAAGCATTAGGGTATAATAAATATCTCAAACAAGCTCTGGCATATTAGTAGCACCCAGCTGAAAATATTAATATTTCTTAACTTTTATCTTAAATGTCAGATGAATAATAAGGCTAGTTTTCTTTTAACTATTGCGCTCCTCGCTTTTATATGCACTAAAGTACAGGCACAAGGGATGGAAATCAAGGATTATTTTTTAGCTAATGAAGCAGGTAATGATGATGTACTGAATTGGTTCCTAGTCGGCTACAAAGGCTTTACATACACGGGAGATTTCGGCAAAAACAAGGATGGCTGCAATATAAAACGTTGGACAAAAGATTACTCAGTTATTGAATCCAACGATTGTTATTCTTCCAAAGACGGAAAGAATGAACATATTTTCTTCATTGTAGCGTATTTACCAAAATTAGAATTGCTTCTTTTGGAGAAATCATTGGTAAAGTATTCATTCAAAATGTACAGCAGAGAAACCCTTGCTAGTGGCGTTACGCTTACTACTTGGGTTCCTGACAATGCTAACAGAATTTCATTTATCGCTGTGGAGGAACAAAACGGCACAGCAACAGTGACATTTACGCCCTAGTTTTTTAGGCGCTTAACTAACTGTAAACAAAAAAGCCCCGCTGACTTCATGCCAGCGGGGCTTTCCCATTTTAAAATTTAGCGAATTACACCGCCGGGATTTCCACGTTCTCAAACTTTACCGCGCCGTCTTCCAGCACGGCTTCTACCACGGCGTCTTTGCTCACTTTGCCGGAGAGAATCTCTTTGCTCAGCTCGTTGAGGATAACGCGCTGGAGCACGCGCTTCAGCGGCCGGGCTCCAAACTGTGGGTCGAAGCCCTGCTCGCCGAGGTAATCGAGCACCTCGTCGGTGGCTTCGAGGCTAATGCCGGCTTCTTGCAGGCGCTGCTGAATCTGGCGGAACTGGATGTCCACGATGCGGCGGATTTCCTTGCGCTTGAGGGGCTGGAACATCACGATTTCGTCGATGCGGTTCAGGAACTCGGGGCGCATGTGCTGGCGCAGGCGCTCCACCACTTCGTCGCGGGTGCGGTCCACCACTTCCTCGTGGTTGTACTCGTTCAGCTCCTTGAAGTTCTTCTGGATGATGTCAGCCCCCGTGTTCGAGGTCATGATGATGATGGTGTTCTTGAAGTTCGCCACCCGGCCTTTGTTATCGGTGAGGCGGCCATCGTCGAGCACTTGCAGCAGGATGTTGAACACGTCGGGGTGCGCCTTCTCAATCTCGTCGAGCAGCACCACCGAGTAGGGCTTGCGGCGCACGGCCTCCGTGAGCTGGCCGCCCTCGTCGTAGCCCACGTAGCCGGGAGGGGCCCCGATGAGGCGCGAGGTGGCGTGGCGCTCCTGGTACTCGCTCATGTCGATGCGCACCATGGCGTTCTCGTCGTTGAACAGGTACTCGGCCAGGGCCTTGGCCAGCTCGGTTTTGCCCACGCCGGTGGTGCCCAGGAAGATGAACGACCCTATCGGCCGCTTGGGGTCTTGCAGGCCGGCGCGCGAGCGGCGCACGGCATCCGAAATGGCGGCGATGGCCTCGCTCTGGCCCGCCACGCGCTTGCCCAGCTCGGCTTCGAGGCTGAGCAGCTTGTCGCGGTCCGATTGCAGCATTTTGTTCACCGGAATGCCGGTCCACTTGGCCACTACTTCGGCAATGTCCTCACTGGTCACCACTTCTTGCAGCATCCCGCCGCCGCCGTCTTGGGTGGCGTTTGCCTCGTCCTGCAAGGTTTTCAGGCGCTGCTCGGCCTCCTGGATTTTGCCGTAGCGCAGCTCGGCCACGCGGCCGTAGTCGCCCTGGCGCTCGGCCTGCTCGGCTTCGTTCTTGAAGCGCTCGATGTTCTCCTTCTCGGTCTGGATGCCGGTGAGGACGGATTTCTCGCCTTCCCACTTGGCCTTCAGCGAGTCGCGCTGCTCGTTCAGCTCCGACAATTCTTTGCTCAGTACGGCCTCGCGGTCGTGGTTGTCTTCGCGGCGCATGGCTTCGCGCTCAATTTCGAGCTGCATGATGCGGCGCTGCACCTCGTCGAGCTCCTCGGGCATGGAGTTCATCTCGATGCGCAGCTTGGCGGCGGCCTCGTCCATCAGGTCGATGGCCTTGTCGGGTAGGAAGCGGTCGGTGATGTAGCGGCTGCTCAGTTCCACGGCCGCAATCACGGCGTCGTCGGTGATGCGCACGCCGTGGTGCAGCTCGTACTTCTCCTTGATGCCGCGCAGGATGCTAATGGCGTCGGGCTGGCTCGGCTCGTCCACCATTACGGCCTGGAAGCGGCGCTCCAGGGCCTTGTCCTTCTCGATGTACTTCTGGTATTCCTTGAGCGTGGTGGCGCCGATGGCGTGCAGCTCGCCGCGGGCCAGGGCGGGCTTCAGCAGGTTGGCCGCGTCCATGGCGCCCTCGCCGCCCCCGCCGGCCCCAATCAGGGTGTGGATTTCGTCGATGAAGAGCAGAATCTGCCCCTCCGAGTCGGTCACTTCCTTGATGACGGCCTTGAGGCGCTCCTCGAATTCGCCCTTGTACTTGGCCCCGGCCACGAGCAAGCCCAGGTCGAGGCTCATCAGGGTTTTGTCTTTCAGGTTTTCGGGCACGTCGCCGGCCACGATGCGCTGGGCCAAGCCCTCGGCAATGGCGGTTTTGCCCACGCCGGGCTCGCCCAGCAGCACGGGGTTGTTCTTGGTGCGGCGCGACAAGATTTGGAGCACGCGGCGGATTTCCTCGTCGCGCCCAATCACGGGGTCCATCTTGCCCTGGCGCACCCGCTCGTTCAGGTTGACGGCGTAGCGGTTCAGGCTCTGGTACTGCTCTTCGGCGGTTTGGCTCGTGACTTTGCGGCCCCCGCGCAGCTCCTGGATGGCGGCTTTCAGGTCTTTCTCGCTGAAGCCGCTGTCTTTGAGCAGGGTCGCGGCGGTGTCTTTGCCGCCGAGGATGCCCAGCAGCAAGTGCTCGACGGAGACGAACTCGTCGCCCATCTCCTTCATCTGGGTGTTGGCGCGCGTCACGGCGTTGGCCGCGTCGTTGGCGAGGTAGGGCGAGCCGCCGCTCACCTTGGGGTAAGCGGCCACAATGGCATCGAGGCGCTGGCCAAGGTTGGCCATGTTGGCGCCCAGTTTCTTGCCCAGAAACGCCAGGGTGTTTTCGTCGTTCTGGAGCAGGGCCTTCAGCAAATGGCCCGTTTCGATGGCCTGCTGCTGGTTGGCCCCGGCAATCTCGGTGGCCTTCTGCACGGCCTCCTGTGCCTTGATGGTGAAGTTCTTAAAGTCCATTTTAGTGCTAAGTAGATAGTAGGTGCTTCGGGTTAGGAAGGTCTACGCAAGACTTAGCAAAGCAGGTGCGAGAAGGCTTTTTCGGACTTTTTGACATTAAAAAGTGAACGCAATGATGCATTTACAGACATTCTTTCATTTCAGTAGAATCTATCAAAAATCAAGATTTGCTTTCTGTATTGCTTTCTGCCTCTCTGCTTTCCACTTTTTCTTCCATTTGCCCTGCTTGATGATTTTTTAAAGTTGACTCCGCAATGAATCTCCTACCATCGCTAGAAGTTCTTAATACGGATGCAGTACGCTGGCCTCTTTTTTCATTTTTTTGCTCTATGAGACCAAAGGCAATCATATCAGATGCTATTTTATACATAAGATGGTTAGCCTCACCTGAAGCAACCTGATTGTCTACACCTGTATTAAAAATCCCTGCGTTTGCAGTGAATACATCGAAATAAGATTGTTCAACATCTTTATTCATATTACTGACGCTTTTAGGAATGTTAATTTTTTCATTGAGCAATAATTGCTTCAGTTGCTCATAGTTTAAAATACCAAATAATTCTTTAGATACCTTGTTATTTTTCGATAATAACTCCTTTTTAAGAATAGTATTTTCGTTTTGCAATAATGATAGCTGCTTGAGTAACGAGGACATATCCGGCACATCCTCGTATCTAATCCAACCCTTCAAGTTAAATCTACTCTGTATATCAAGCAACGATTCAAGGACTGCCAACTTGATTTCAGTATTATTATTAAAGAATCTGCATATTTTCGAAAGAACTAGTTCTTTGAATTGATTATATTTTTTGATATCATCCCTCTCTATTACATCTAGCCCATTTTTCTTCACTTTTGCTTTTAACAAAGAATCGGAAACCACTATAGAAAAAACGGGTTTATTTTTCTCTACAGCGTACCTATACTCTATTTCAGTATAGGATAAGCCAGATTTTTTTTCAATAGATCCATAACGTCCACCTAAGATGAGCATATAGACGTCGGATTCATCTATCCATCTTTTAATAATTTCTAACTGCGACTCATTACCTGCCGAAAACAATTCCATTCCAGCTGAAATATGTCCAGACCTAAGTACAGCTTCTACAGCTGCTTGTCGCTCCAACTGTAAATCTGAAAAAGTAGAGGAAATAAAAACTTGCAATTTATTCTTCATGATCATTAAAATTAGTACAGAGCACTCCACCCTTTCTAATTATTCAAGGCGATACTAATGCGCAACGGCAAGCTACTGCAGAACATCTAACTCCCAACTGCGGTAGTAAACCGGCGTTAAAACCAATAGGGGCCCCACTCACCCACGCGCTTCGTATCAACTGCCCATATGAAACTGAACACCCTTGCTGCCTTCTATGACGCGCTTGCCCCGGGCCCCGAGTCCGCCGTGGGCGTGTTGCCGCCGCCGGACATGGGGCAAGGCGTGGGGCATTTCAACGTGTTCTCCTTGGCGGAACCCCGCGGGGCGCCCCCGATGACGTTTAGCCGGCGGGAGTATTACAAAATCACGCTTTGCCGCGGGCGCAGCCAGGTGGAGTGTGCCGACCAGGCCCCGCACGTCGGCGCCAACACTTTGTTTCTGGTGACGCCGCGCGTGCCGTACCGGTGGCTGCCGCTCACCGAAGATTTCACCGGCTACAGCTGCCTCTTCGACTCTTTTCTCCCGCCTGGATCGGGGTAGTGCTGGCGGAACTTGGCGCACGTTTGCAGTTCACCGCTGCGCAATGGTGGGTAGTGTGCCTCCGCTGCCGCGCAATGGTGAGCTACGGCAAACTTGCTATTTCGCCTGGTGAAAGCGATGGGCCGCAATGAAAAGCGTTTCTCCAGCCACCTGAAATACCAAGGCGGTGCTGGTGGCTGGTGCGCCGCAACCAGAAGGCGCGGAAACGCTGGTAGTTATTTGTTTCGCGATTGTTTCTCCGCATCAGCGTTGTAGTGCATTTTACCCATTTTCCGCATTTGCTTGCGTTCCTCATGGTTCATGCCGGGCACTTTCGCGTCGCGGCGGGCGGCGCGGGGGCTGCCAGCGTCGCGGGTGGCGGGCGTGCTGAAAGGCGCACTACCCGGCACGGTAGCAGGCGTTATGGGAACGCCCGTTGTCGGCGATGGCACCCCATTCGGCGCTACTGCTCCCGATGGCAGCACGGTTTGGGCCAGGGCAGCGCAGGTGCTGTAAGCAAAGAGGCCGGCTAAAAACAGAAAGTTTTTCATAAGAAAAGTGGGTAGAGGATGAGTGTTCACGCGCTGAGCAGTTGTTCCAGAGCGGGCAGTAAGTCAGCTAGTTACTGGCGTTGGTTGGGGACGTATGTCCGCCCCTGCCAATTGGGTGTGGACTGGTATTCCGGGCTTTTTGCGGCAGTGCCTGCCCCTGCCCTGATGCGTACGGTAAGCGATGGTAAAATAGCCATCTTTCCGCTTCCGCCGCTGCTCTCGGCACTCCGATTACCCGCGCTATTTTGCCGGCTAACTGGTACTTATATTGCTTACAGTGAATATTTTACCTATTCCACCCATGTGAAAGCAATGCTCATGCTGCTCGGCGGTTTGGTACTGGGCAGTTGTAGCCAGCCAATGAATTCTTGTCGCCTTTGCTCATGCCCGGCACACTGTCCATTTTGCCGTTGGTAGCGGTGTGCTTGGTTTGGGCGGGGAGTACTTCTTGATTGGCCGCTTGGAGCCCTGGCGCGTTAGGCCTTCGCCGCCAGCACTTCGCGCACTTTTGTCCAGCGGATGTCGGGGTACCGGTCGTTGTCCAGGGGGGCGGAGTTGGGGGGCATGGTGAACATGTTGTGCAGGTACTGCATGCCCTGCCAGGGCGGAAACACCTCGTTGGGGGCCGGCGCGAGCCGACGGGCGATTTTAATCATCAGCTGCAAGAGCCACGGGCCGCCGGCCCGCAGCAGGCGGAAGCGGCGGCCGGTCACGGAAGTGGCGGCGGCCCGGAGGTCGCGCACGGTGGCTACTTCGCCGGCCACGTGCAGGTAGCGGGGCGTGGTGGGGTCGAGGGCGGCAGCGGCGGTGAAGGCGGCCGTGTTGGCGATGGTGGTGAAGCGGAGCGGCTGGTCGGTGCGGCCCCAGTACAATACCCGCCGGATTTTGAAGAGCACCACCGGGGCCTGCCCGGTCAGCAAGTCTGCGAACATGCCGTTGAGGACGGACGTGGCTTGGATGGGGGCCCCATCGAGCCGCTGGCCGAACGCGCGGCGCAGGTCGAGGTTGCGGTTGGAGCCGGCGGGCAGCTTGGTGAAGTCGATGGAGTAGTCGGATGGGATGAAGCGGGGCACGCCGGCGGCCACGGCCGCGTCGAGCAGCCGCGTTTGCGCGTCCACAATCACGTCGCGCAGCCCTGACAGCGCCGACACGACGCAGGCCGCGCCCGCGCAGGCGGCCGTCAGGGCCCCCACGTCGTCGAAACCAACCTCTACCACGGTGGCCCCGCGCTCGCGCAGCAAGGCCACCGCCGGCTTGGCGTTGCCCGGGCGCACGAGGGCCCGCACGAGGCCCCCCCGCGCCAGCAGCTCCAGCCCGATGCGGTGGCCCAGGTCGCCGGCGGCCCCGGCCAGCACAACGAGGGCGGGGGCGGCGAGCGGGCGGCTTTGCGTAACTAATTCAGGTTCTGCCACAACTGAGAAAATATAGATTAAAGGATTAAGCAAGCCCCTGCGCACGTCGGCGAGCGGGTACGAGGCGGGCACGAACACCAAACCGATTTATGGGCGGCTTCGGGTAACAACGCGGCCGGTGGGGCAATCTTGGAGCCGGAGTGTGGTAGCGCGAGCTCTGCAGCTTGCATTCCTACACCAGTTGAACGGCGCAACTGGCGCGGGGACGCGAACCACAAAGTTCGCGCTGTTGATTGCCGGTACGTACTCCGGTTCCCCAACCGCTCTAATTCAGCCCTACTTTGCCTTTCATTGACTCGAACAGCTTGGGCGAATCGAAGCCGACGCCGTGCTTGAACACGATTTCCATCTGGCGGAGCTGGTGGATGTCCTGCTCGGGGTCGCCGTTTATCAGCACGAGGTCGGCTTGCTTGCCGGCTTCGATGGTGCCGATTTCCTGGTCGCGGCCCAGGTAGCGGGCCCCGTTCAGGGTGCAGATTTTGATGGCCTCGCGCGGGGTGAAGCCGCCCTCGACGAGCAGCTCGACTTCGCGGCGGTTGGCGTAGCCGGCGATGGTGCGGCCCGCGCCGGTGGGGTCGGTACCGGCCACGAGCAGGCCCCCGGCGTCGTAAAACTGCTTTTCCCAGCCCTGCTCCTTTTTAAAGAGCGCCACGCTGGCCGAGTCCTTGCCCTGGCTGGCCTGCCAGGTGGCCGTTTCGCGCTCTTGCAGCTGCGGAATCAGGGCGTCGAGGCCGCCGCCCAGCACCACTTCGCGGCCGGTGTAGGGCTCGAACACGGGCAGTGTGGAGGTGAGGGCCACGTTTTTGCTAATCAGGAATTTGATGAGGCCGGTCACGGCCGGGCTATTGGCCGGCTGGCGCAGCAGGCCCTGGCGGGCGGCGGGGTAGTCGCAGGCGTCGGCCGTTTTGCCGGGCACGAAGTCGGAGCTGGCCATGAAACCGTGCTCGAGGTTGTCGATGCCGAGTTCGGCGGCCTCGCGGTAAGTGAGGGCGCAGAGGTGGCCGGTTACTTTGAGGTGGCGGGCGTGGGCTTCGGCCACCACGGCGGCCAGGTCGGCGCGGGTGGCGTGCATGTACATCTTGAACGACGTGCAGCCCTTATCGGCCCAGAACTTGGTGCTCGCGGTGGCATCGGCGGGGCCCTTGATGGTGTTCAGGGCCGGAATGTCCAGGCCCGGTTCCTCCATGTAGGGGGCCGTCACGTCCATGTCGGGGCCGATGAACTTGCCCTCGCCGATGAGCCGCTGGATGGCCAGGTCGGTCTGGGGCTCGATGCTGCCGGCCGTGCGGATGGTGGTGGCCCCGCCCGCCAGGTAGAGGCGCGGAAACGAGTACGGCATCTGGGCAATGTTGAAGAGGCCGCCCGCCGGCATGGTGTAATACAGGTGCTCGTGCAACATCACCAGCCCAGGAATCAGCGTTTTACCCGCGCAGTTGATGACCTGGGTCCCGGGCGGCACTTTCACTTTCCTGTTGGGCCCCACCTGTTCGATGCGGCCGTCGCGCAGCAGTACGGTTTGGTGCAGCAGCGCCGGCCGGCCGGTGCCATCGATAACCTTGGCGTCGGTAAGGGCCACCACCGGCGCGTTCACCTTGATGAACGCCTGCACCTGCGGGGTGAAGGCGGGCGGGGCCTGCGCCCGGGCGGGCACGGCGGCAGCCAGGCCGAAGAGGGCCCCGAGCACGGGGCGGAACAGCAGTGATTGTTTCATAAGCGCCAGCGGGAATGCGGCCGTAATATCGACCAATCCCGGCCGGCAAGCCCCCCAACGTCCGAACAAGCGCTGCCCCTGCGCGCAGCTGGCAGTTTCCGGTGCGGCCGGCACCAATAGCTGCGGGGCCGGTACCCTGGGCCCCGCGGCAGGTCATGTTTCCGTAAACCCTCCTACCGGCTCGCTATGCTGGGGCGGCCTTTGGGAAGCGTGGCGGTGGCTTTATTCGCAGTTACGCGCCAGATTTTATTGCCCGCGTCGTCCATCACCAGCAGGGCCCCGTCAGACAGTGTGACGACGCCCACGGGGCGCCCGTAGGCCTTGTCCGAGTCGCCGCCCACCAGGAAGCCGGTCAGGAAATCTTCGGGCTTACCGCTGGGCTTGCCGTTTTTGAAAGGCACAAAGGCCACTTTGTAGCCCGAGTAGGCCGAGCGGTTCCAGGAGCCGTGCTCGCCCACAAACGCGCCGTTCTGGTACTTGGCGGGGAAGGCTTTCTGGTCGTAGAAGGTGAGGCCCAGGGCGGCCACGTGGGGGCCCATCGGCACGTCGGGCACGATGGCTTTGGCCACCATTTCGGGGTGCTCGCCCTTGCGGCGCGGGTCTTCGTTCTGGCCGTAATACGAGTAGGGCCAGCCGTAGAAGCCGCCTTCCTTCACGCTGGTGATGTAGTCGGGCACCAGCTCGTCGCCCAACTCGTCGCGCTCGTTCACGGCGGCCCACAGCGTGGCCGTGCCGGGGTAGTACGCCAGGCCGATGGGGTTGCGCAGGCCGCTGGCGAAGGTTTTCTCGCCCGTGCCGTCGGGGTTGATTTGCAGGATATTGGCGCGGCGCACCTCGTTGGCGGCCCCGTTCTCCATCACGTTGCTGCCCGAGCCCACGGTCACGTAAATCTTCTTGTTATCCTTGCTGGCCAGCAGGTTGCGGGTCCAGTGGTTGTTGTAGCCGCCCTCGGGCAGGCTCAGAATTTTCTGGCCCGGGCCGGTGATTTTTGTGGCCCCGGTCTGGTAGGCGAAGCGCAACACCCCGTCGGTGTTGGCCACGTAGAACGAATTACCCAGCACGAGCATCCCAAACGGCTGCTTCAGGCCCGCCAGGAACACCGTGCGCACGTCGGGCTTGCCGTCGTGGTCGGTGTCGCGCAGCAGCGTCACGCGGTTGGCGCTGGTGGCTTGCAGCGAGCGGGACTTGTCGAGGTGCAGCGCGGCGGCAATCTCCTTTTTCGTGCCCTTGGGCAGCGTGGTGGCTTCGGCCACCAGCACGTCGCCGTTGGGCGCCACGTAGGCCCAGCGCGGGCTTTCGAGGGCCCCGGCAAATTCCGTCACCGTGAAGCCGGCGGGGGCGGTGGGCGTTTTGCCCGCGGGCCAGTCGATGATGTCCACTTTTTTGCTCACCGACTTGCTGGCGTAGGGCGCGGGCAGGTTCACCGCTTCGGCGGCGGGGGTGGTGAGGGTTTGGGCCGGGTTGTCGGCGGCGGCGGCCTGTTTTTCCTGCTGGCTGGGGCCGCTGTTGCAGGCGGCCAGCAGGCCCAGGCTGGCCAGCAGCAGGGCGTTTCTGAATTGCATATAATCGGAAATAGAAGTAGAACACGGGGCCCCGCCGCCGAAGCGCGCCGGGGCCCCGTGTTCTACACTATTCATTCACAATTAGTTGCTGCGCGGGGGCGGGGGCCCCTAGTTGTTGGGCGCGGCGGGGGCCGGGTTTTTCACGTACTTGTTCAGCCACGAATCCATCTCCCACAGCATGTGGAGCAGGTTTTCGCGGGCGGCGTAGCTGTGGGCCTCGGCGGGCAGCACCACGTAGCGGGCGGTGGCCCCCTCCCCTTTCAGGGCCGCGTAAAACCGCTCGCTCTGGATGGGAAAAGTGCCCGAGTTGTTGTCGGCCTCGCCGTGAATAAGCAGGATGGGGGCCTTAATTTTGTCGGCGAAGTTGAACGGCGACATGGCGTTGTACACGCCCGGGGCCTGCCAGAACGTGCGCTCCTCGCCCTGGAACCCAAAGGGCGTGAGCGTGCGGTTATAAGCCCCGCTGCGAGCAATACCGGCCTTGAACAAGTCGCAATGCGCCAGCAGGTTGGCCGTCATAAACGCGCCGTAGGAGTGGCCCATCACGGCCACCCGGCCGGCGTCCACCACCCCGAGGCGAGCCCCTTCGTCGATGGCGGCCTTGGCCCCGGCCACCAGCTGCTCGACGTAGGTGTCGTTGGGCTCTTGGGTGCCCTCGCCCACAATCGGGATGCTGGCATTTTGCAGCACGGCGTAGCCCTGCGTCACCCAAAAGACGGGGGTGTTCCAATTCAGGCGCGTGAAGGCGTAGGGCGAGCCCGTGACCTGCCCGGCGCTGCCTTTATCCTTGAATTCCAGCGGGTACGCCTCCATCAGCGTGGGCAGGGGCCCGTCGGTCTTTTTGTAGCCGGGCGGCAGGTAAAGGTTGGCGGTGAGGTCCACGCCGTCGGCCCGCTTGTACTTGAGCACCTGCTTGCGAAAGCTCCCGCCAAAGGCCGCGTAGGGATTGGCGAAGTGCGTGAGGGCCAGTGGCGGGCCTTTTTTATTAGCGTCGTGCAGGTAGTAGTTGGGCACCTGGTCCACGGTCTCGCGGCGCGTGAGCAGCGTGCGGTGGCGGCCGCTGGCGTCCAGGATGGCCACCGGCACCTCGTAGTACGGCGCGGCCGACCGCCACCAGCGGGTGGTCTGGTGGGTTTGCAGGTCCAGCTCGTCCACGAAGGGCCGGTCGCCTTCGGGCGAGGCCCCGGCCCCCACCAGGTAGATGGAATGGCCGGTGGGCCCGCCCGTCAGCAACACGCTGCGGCCCTGGGCGTTGCGGTGGGTGTAAGGGTCGCCGGGGTTATGGTACGTGTCCTCCGACGAGCCGTCGAACAGCACCGCCAGCGGTGTGCCGGGGCCCCCGGGGTCGAGCTGCCAGGTGGTTTCGTGGCGGTCGGCCCGACGCGAGCCGCTCACCAGCGCCAAATGCTCATTGCCCCAGGTTATGCCGTCGTAGCGCAGCGGCAAGGCCGCCAGCTCCTGCGCGGGGCCCGCAAACGGGGCCCCCAGCAGGTACACCTTGTCGCGCACAGTGGCCGGGCGCTTGGGGTCGCCGCCGTCCTGGGCCTCCACGTAGCAGAGCGTGGCGGGCGCGTCGGTGCGCCAGGCGTGGTCGCGCGGGCCGGTGGGCACGGCATCGAAGCTGGTGGGCACGGCGTCGGCCAGGGGCAGGTCGGCCACGGTTTTCACCACCGCGCCCGTGGCCAGGTCCAGCACGTCGAGGCGCTGCGGGAAGCTGCTCACCGGCAGCGTGTAGGAGTAGGGGCGGTGGCGGGCGCGCACCAGCACGAAGCGCCCGTCGGGCGAGGCCGACGCGGTTTGCAGCACGCCCGGGGCCCCCAGCGGCTGGGCGCGGCCGTCGGCCAGGGCCACTTGCACCAGCTGGGCCGTGGCGTAGTAGTCGAACAGGCGCTCGTCGGCGGGGCTTTTCAGCAGGTCCTGGTAGGTGCGGGCCCCGGACTTCGGGCCGCCGCCGGTTTCCTGCACGGCGGGGCCCGTGGGGGCCGCGTCGGCGGCCGGGGCCGGGCCGCGCCCGGCGGGCACGGTGCGGGCCAGCAGGCCGCGGCCGTCGGGCAGCCACTCAAACGAGTTGCCGAACGCATCGTTGAGCGGCGCGGCCAGCAGGCGGCGGGCCGTGGCAGCGGCCACGTCGGCTACCCACAGCTCCACGCGGCCGGGCCCCGCGGCATCGGCCGGCACGGTGAGGGCAAAGGCCAGGTGGGCATTGTCGGGCGACCAGCTCAAGCCGCTGATGCGGGCCTGGGCCGGCAGGCCGCTTACCGGCACCTCGGGCCCGTTGGGCAGCTTTTTGAGTTTCATATCCACCGCGTAGCTCACGCGGCTGGGGCCGTTGGTGCGCGGGTTGAGGCGCAGGCCGGCCAGGCGCAGCTCGGGCTGGGCCAGCTCGGCCACCGTCGGGAAATCCTGCACGGCCAGTAGCGCCAGGTACTGGCCGTTCGAGGCCGGGCTCACGCGGGGCGTGGGCGGGGCCAGCAGCAGGTCGCGGATGGCGGCCGGCGGCGTCTGGTACTTGAATTCCTGGGCCTGGGCCAGCGCGGCCGTGCCCAGCAGCAGCAAAGTGGGAAGCAGTTTCTGCATGAGCAAAGTACTAAAAAAAACCGGCACGGTGCCGGGCTCACAAGATAGTGCAACGGGGCTATATTCAGCAGTTGAGGGCCCGGCACCCCGGTCCGTTGTACCCAAATAAAAACGGCCCGCTGCGCAGCGGGCCGTTTTCAAGCTTCAAATAAAGCGCTGCGGGCTTACTTCCGGCGCGCCTATTTCCTCGTCCCGGCCGCCTTGTCGGTGGCCTTCAACTCGAGGACGGTCGGGGCCGCGCCGTACCGAGTTTCGGCCGGGTTGGCCTCGCCGGTGGCGTAAGGGTCGAAGTCCACACGGCGGTTTTGGGCCCGGCCGGCGGCGGTCTTGTTGGGGGCAATGGGCTTGCGTTCGCCGTAGCCCCGGGTTTCAATCCGGGCTTCGGGCACACCCTTGCTGATGAGGTAATCGCGCACGGCGTTGGCCCGGCGGTTCGACAGCGGCAGGTTGTAGGCCTCGCTGCCGGTGTTGTCGGTGTGGCCGGCGATGCTTAGGGTGTAGTCCGGGTACTGGTTCAGGAGCTGGGCCAGCTCGTCGAGGGCAACATTTGAATCCGGCGTCAGACGGGCCTTGTTGAGGGCGAAGCGGATGTACTTGGTGGCCTTCTGGTCGGGGCTCATCTCGGGGCAGCCGCTGGCGTTCACCTTGGTGCCGGCCGGGGTGTTGGGGCACTTATCGTCGGCGTCGGCCACGCCGTCGCCGTCGGCGTCCAGCGGACAGCCGCTGGCGTCCACTTTCACGCCGGCCGGCGTGTTGGGGCACTTGTCGAGGTAGTCGGCCACGCCGTCGCCGTCGGCGTCCAGCGGGCAGCCGCTGGCGTCCACTTTCACGCCGGCCGGCGTGTTGGGGCACTTGTCGTCGGCGTCGGCCACGCCGTCGCCGTCGGCATCCGGGCAGCCTTGCAGGGCCGCCAGGCCTTTCACGTCGGGGCACTTGTCCTGGTAGTCGGGCACGCCGTCAGCATCCTTGTCGAGCGGGCAGCCGGTGGGGTCCACGGCCACGCCGGCGGGCGTGTCGGGGCACTTGTCTTTGCGGTCGGGCACCCCGTCGCCGTCGGTGTCCTTGGCTTTGCCGAGGGCCAGGGTCAGGCCCACCGAATGCACCAGGAAGTCGTCGTAGCGGTTGTCCGACGCGCTGTACACGTTGTCCGTCCGCTCGGTGAGCGGGTAGTGGTAGGTCGTCTGCACGTCCAGGAACAGGGCCGGCGAAAGACGGAAGCGCAGCAGCGCCCCCCCAAAGAAATCGGGCCGGCCAATGGCGTTATCGAAGCCCACCGCGCCGTTGTTACCCACGCTGTGCGCCACGTAAAACCCGCCGCCGCCGATGATGGCCGGCTGGATAAAGGCGTCTTCCTTCAGCAGGTGGCCATTATTGAGTTTCAGCTTCAAGGCCAAATCCACGAAGCCCGACTTCACTTCAAAGCCCGAATTTTGGAGGTAGGGCTGGTTTTTGGGGAATCGGTACAGCTCGTAGTTGCCCATCAGGCCGAGGTCGAACGACGGCGAGAGGTAGCGGGTGATGGCCGCGCCGCCGCCGAAGCGCAGGCCTTCGCGGCCCAGGTTCCACCAGTCGTTGCCCAGCTCGCCGCGGTACTGCAACACGCTGGCATTGCCACTGATGGCGGTTTTGTGGTCGGCCGTTTGGGCTTGCACGGCCTGGGGGGCTCCGAGCGATGCGCCCAGCAACGCGAAACCGGGCACCAAGGCCCGGGACGAGAAGAGGTTTAATTTCATACGGAAGAAGAATTAGGCAACAATTCCTTAAAGAAGGAACACTGCCCTATACTTTCATCCTCGTAAAAAGTTGCTTAAAACCAACAGGGGCGCGGTTTTGAACCCGTTTCCTCCTACAGCCGGCCGTAGTTCAGCCCCAGAATCAGCACGATGCCGATAACCATCAGGATGAGGTAGGTTTCCACGGCCCCGGTTTGCACGTAGCGCAGCAAAAAGCCGCCGCCCTGCACGGCCCGCCCGAAGCCGTTGGTGAGGGGGTTGATGACGCCGTTCTCCACGAATTTGTAGAGGCCGCGCGACAGGGCCATCGTGGGCTTCACGAACAGGGTATTGTACAGCTCGTCGATGTAGTACTTGTGGTACACCAGGTTTTCGGGGGCCGAGCGGTGGGCATCGTCGGCCACGGGGCGCTCGGCGCGGGCCACGTACAGCACGTAGGCCAGCACGGTGCCCAGCACGCCGGCCGCCACCGACAACCCAATGAGCATCAGCTCGGTGCCGTGGTCGGGCTCCAGGGCGAAGGCGGCCGGGTTGATTCGGCGCGAGTAGGTGAAGAGCGGGGCCAGGTAGTCGGCCAGGTAGTGCTTGCCCAGCAGCATGGGGGCCCCCATGAAGCCGCCCACGGCCGCCAGAATGGCTAGGATAACGAGCGGCAGCGTCATGGTGGCCGGCGACTCGTGCAGGTGCTGCCGCTGCTTTTCGGTGCCCCGGAACTCGCCGAAGAAGGCCAGAAACAGCAGCCGGAACATGTAAAAGGCCGTCAGGAACGAGGTGAACAGGCCCACGGCCCACATCACCTTGCTGTGCTCGTACACGTGGCTCAGGATTTCATCCTTGGAAAAGAAGCCCGAAAACGGCGGAATGCCCGAAATGGCCAGGCAGCCGATGAGGAAGGTGAAGAACGTGACGGGCAAGGCTTTGCGCAGGCCGCCCATGCGGCGCAGGTCCTGCTCGTCGCTCATGGCGTGGATGACCGAGCCGGCCCCGAGGAACATCAGGGCCTTGAAAAAGGCGTGGGTGAGCACGTGGAACAAGGCCGATGAATACCCCAGTACGCCCAGCGCCAGGAACATGTAGCCGAGCTGCGACACCGTGGAGTAGGCCAGCACCTTCTTGATGTCGTTCTGGGCCAGGCCGATGGTGGCTGCGAAAAACGCCGTGGCCAGGCCCACGATGCCGATTACTTCCAGCGTTTGGGGGGCCAGGGTGAAGAGCACGTTGGCCCGCAGCACCATGTAGATGCCGGCCGTGACCATCGTAGCGGCGTGGATGAGGGCCGACACCGGCGTGGGGCCCGCCATGGCATCGGGCAGCCAGGTGTAGAGCGGCAGCTGGGCCGACTTGCCCATCGCGCCCACGAACAGCAGCAGCGTGATGGCCGTGCAAATGCCCACCGTGTAGGGCCCGAACTGGCTCAGCGAGGCTTTCTGAAACACCTCGCCGTACTGCACCGAGTTGAAGGTGAGGTAGATGAGGAAGATGCCCAGCAGGAAGCCCAGGTCGCCGATGCGGTTGATGATGAAGGCTTTCTTGGCGGCGTTGTTGTAGCTGGTGTTGGTGTTCCAGAAGCCGATGAGCAGGTACGAGCACAGCCCCACGCCTTCCCAGCCGATGAAGAGAATGACGAAGTTGGAGCCCAGCACCAGCACCAGCATGCTGAAGATGAACAGGTTCAGGAAGCTGAAGAACTTGCCCACGTTCTCGTCGTGGGCCATGTAGCCGATGCTGTACACGTGGATGAGGAAGCCCACGCCCGTCACGAGCAGCAGCATCACCAGGCTGAGCTGGTCGATTTGGTAGCTGAACGGGATTTGCAGCGAGCCCACCGTAATCCAGTCGAACAGCTCGACGGTGTACTGGTACTTGAAGTTGAGGAACAGGACCAGCGAAATGACGAATGAGCCCAGCACCGCGGCGCTGCCGATGAGCCCGGCCACGGTGGCCGACAGCTTCTTGTTCAGCAGGCCGTTCAGCAAAAAGCCCAGGAACGGCAGCAGCGGGATGAGAACGTAGAGGAAGGTAGGGAAAGGGCCGTTGGTGCCGGGCAAAACGATTTCCATCGGGGAAGGAGTGAAGGAGCGGGGAAGGGAATGAGAGGAGACGAGCAGGACGCGGAGTGGAGCGCCGGGGCGCATTCACTCCTGCGCTCATTCACTCACTCACCACTTGAGCCGGCTCAGCAGGTTGACGTCGGTGGTTTGGAAATTGCGGTAAATCATGACGATGATGCCCAGGCCCACGGCCACTTCGGCGGCCGCCACGGCCATGATGAAGAACACGAAAATTTGGCCGTTGGGGTCGGCCCGGTAGGCCGAGAAGGCCGTCAGCAGCACGTTCACGGCGTTCAGCATCAATTCGATGCACATGAAGATGATGATGGCGTTGCGCCGCGTGAGCACCCCCACCACGCCGATGGAAAACAGGGCCGTGGCGAAGAAAACGTAGTATTGGAGCGGAACGGTGCGGATAACTTCGGGGATGGTGGCTTCCATGCGGGGCGGAACGGGCGGAGAATCGGGCCGGGTTTGGGCCGTATTTTGGGCAGGCAAAGGTATCCTGAAAAACCAAACCGCCCGCCGGTTAAAGTATTGCCGGGGGCCCCGCGTCTGCTTGCCCAACATGGAAAACCTGGCCCTTTCGCTCGCTTCTCCCCTCCTCCCGATGACGGCTTCGCAACAGGACCGGCAAATTGCCGACGCCGTGCGCCAGCAGCGCCCGCGGCTGCTGCAGTTCATCCGCCGCCGCATCCCCGACGAGGCCGAGGCCGAAGACTTGCTGCAAGACGTGTTTGCCGAGCTGGTGGAAAGCTACCGCCTGCTCAAGCCCGTGGAGCAGGCGGCCGCCTGGCTCTTCCGCGTGGCCCGCAACCGCATCATCGACCTCTACCGGCGGCAGCGGCCGGTGTCGCTGGAAGCGGCGTTCGGGGCCGCCGAGGCCGACCCCGACGGCGAAGGCCTGCTGCTGGCCGACCTGCTGCCGGCCCCCGACGACTCGCCCGAAAACCGCCTGCTGCGCGAAACCCTGATGGACGCGCTGTCCGACGCGCTGGCCGAGCTGCCCGCCGCCCAGCGCCAGGTGTTCGTGTGGCACGAGTTGGAAGACAAAAGCTTCAAGGAGATGGAGGCCGAAACCGGCGTGCCCCTCAAAACCCTGATTTCGCGCAAGCATTATGCCGTGCTGCACCTGCGCAAGCGCCTGCAAAAGCTCTACACCGAGCTGTTCACGGATTAAATTATTGGTGGTTGGCGGTTGAATTGTTAATGGCCGAATTGTTGGTAGCACAACAATTAGTAACAATTAATATTCAGCATAAAAACTACAATTATCAATAATTTATTCCGTTGTAAATCAGTAATTTAATAATTTATTGATTTGCGCTTCAAGCATCAAAAATTAATTAATTCCCCCTATCATGAAACGTTCTTTTTGGCTGCTGCGCGGCCTCAAATTCCTCTTCTTTGCGGGCCTATTCGTGGTGGCCGTGCTGCTGCTCACCCGCTACTTGTGGAACGAGCTGGTGCCGCTGCTCTTCCACGGGCCGGCCATCAGCCTGGGCCAAACCTTCGGGCTGCTGGTGCTGAGCCGCCTGCTGTTCGGCGGCTGGGGCGGGCGGGGCGGCGGTTGGGCCCAGAAGCGCCGCGCTTGGCAGCAGCGCATGGCCGGCCGCATGGAAAGCCTCAGCCCCGAGGCCCGCGAGAAATTCCGCCAGCAGATGCAAGCCAAGTGCGGCGGCATGGGCTGGATGCGGCGGCCCGACGCCGCCGCGGCCCCGGCCGCCGCGCAGCAGCCGGCGTAGCGGCCGCCGGGGGCCCAGTTTACTGGCAAACAGCTGGCTACAGAAAAGGCGCGGCCCCAATGGGGCTGCGCCTTTTTTGATGGCCGGTTACCGAACAAGAAGCGTGCAAAGCAGCCCTTGCGCAGCGCCTCACGCCCCCCCTACAGCTTGAGGTCCTTGGTGTTGTCGTCGAGCTGCCGGTCGATGACCATGTTGTAGGGGTCCACGGCCACGGAGGCGGGCTTTTTGCTCACCACGAAGCGCAGCTGGTTGTCGCCGGGGTGCAGGTGGCGCTTCTGGAGCAGCAGCGGCGGCACGGGCTTTTTGTCGGGGCCCAGCTCGGGGAAGATGGCCACGGGCAGGGCGTCGCGGGATTGGTCGGCGGGCTTCTGGGTGCCCAGGCTGTCGGCGTAGAACTTGGCCGACTTCACCGTGAAATCGACCTGGTAGCGGCCGTCGGGCAGCTTTTTGCTGGTGGCGGCCGTCACGCGGTTGTCAAACAGGGTGATGCGCTCGAACTGGTCGGTGAGGTAGGCTTGCAGCGAGTCGGGCGCGGCGCGGCGCAGGTAGCCGATGAACTCCGGGGAGTTGGTGTAGGGCGGCTGCTGAAAGGCCACGGCGGCCACGTACTGCTTCAGGGCCCCGTTCAGCCGGGCCTCGCCCAGGTTGTCCTGCAAGGCGTACATCACCACCGAGCCCTTGCGGTAGTGGATGTACTGCTGGTTTTCGACCAGCGCGAGCGGCACTTCCTTCTTCTGCTCAAAGGCACGGCCGTTGAGGTAGCCGCTCATATCCACTTTCAGGAAGCGCTGCATGGCGGTGGGGCCGTTGTGGTGGCTGAGCACCATGAGGGCCGAATACTCGGCCATGCTTTCGGCCATGAGCGTGCTGCCCTGCACGTTGCCGCCGATAACCTGGTGCGCCCACCACTGGTGCGCCACCTCGTGGGCCGTCACGTAGAAGGGCATGTTGAGGTCCTCGGGGTCCTGGTCGTTTACCTTGGCAATGAAGCCGATGGCCTCGGAGAAGGGCACCGTGTTGGCAAAGCTCTGGGCGAAAGCCTGGTAGCGCGGAAACTCCAGGATGCGCAGCTGCCGGTGCTGGTAGGGCGAAAAGTTCTTCGAGCAGTACGCCAAGGCCTCGCGGGCCCCTTCGGCCATACGCTTGAGGTTGTACTCGTGCCCGGCCTGGTAGTAGATGGTGATGGGCACGGTGCGGTGGCCGGCGCTGTCCACCCACTGGCTTTTGTACTCCTTATAGCGGGCCGAGAGGAAGGTGTAGAAGTTGAGCATGGGCCGGTCCATCACGTAGGTGAAGTAGCGGCGGCCGTCCTGCACCCATTCCTTTTGCAGGTAGCCGGGGGCAATGGCGGTCTGGTCGGCCTCGGTGCTCACAGTGGTGCGGAAGCGAATCCAGTCGGCATCGTTGCTGATGTAAGTGTTCTGGCGGGCCTTCAGGTCGTTCACGTTGGCCATGCGGGGCTTGGGTTGCAGGCCGTAGTTTTTGCGGTCCTGGTCGCCGCTTAGCTCGGCTCTTTCGCGGTAGCCCAGCCCGGGCAGGTAGCCGCTGCTGATGAAGGTGCCGTTGTACACGAGGTCGGTGTTCGAGCCCGAGTTGGGGAAACCCAGCTCCTGGTAGCGCAGGTCCATGCCGAGCACGAGGGAGTCGCCGGGGGCCAGGGGCCGGGCCAGGCGGTAGAGGCGCATGCCGTAAGTAGTGTCGTTCAGGGCCAGGGTGGCCTGGCCGGGCTGGCCCAGCGTGAGGGACCGCACGCGCGGGTTTTGCTCCACGGGAATGTTCACGATGACCGTATCGAGGGCGCGCGCGTGCTTGTTCACCAGCGTGAACCGGCCCCGGAACCGCACGGCGCGGGTGCTGGGGAACAGCTCCGTGTTCAGGTCCACGGCCACGATGCGGGGCTGGGCCACGTCCTTGAGGCGGCGGTACTGCTTTTCGTAGGCCACCTGGCGCTTCTCGCCCGCTTTGGGCGACAGGTACTGGTTCAGCACGTTGGTGTTGTAGAAGATGTAGTAGCCCGCGCCCAGGCTGGTGAGCAGGCCCAGGGCCAGCGCGGCGCTGCTGGCGGGGCCCCAGCGGCGGCGGGCTTCGTGGAGGCGGCCGGCCGTGTCGGTGCCGCGCACCCAGAGCAGGTTGGCCAGCAGCACCAGCAGCAGGGCCACCCCGGCCCACAGCAGCTTGGTCCACCAGAAGGCGGGCAGGAAGTGGCCGTAGCCGTTCATGGCCGAGTACTGGCCCGGCGTGGGGCCGCCGCCGTAGCCCAGCAGCCGGTGCCCCAGCCCCAGCTGGTTGCGGAAAAGGTTGGCCACGTAGTACACCACCACCACGAAAAAGCCGAGGTACTTGTTGTTCACCACCACCTGCGTCACCATGCTCAGCACGCAGAGCAGCAGCAGAAACGGCAGCTCGTACAGGAACAGGGCTTGCAGGTAGAGGCCGATTTCGTAGTGGAAGTACCCTTTAAACGTCTGCACCAGCAGGCCACACGCCATCACCACGGCCAGCAGCACCACCTGCACCAGGCCCAGGGCGGCCAGCTTGCTCAGGAAAGGCACCCAGCTGGGCACGGGCACGGCGTCGGTAATCTGGGCCACGCCGGCCTGCCGCTCGCGCCAGACCAGCTCGCCGCTGTAGAAGATGATGATGGCCAGGAAAAACAGGAAAAACGTGCCCGTGATGGCCTCAATCACCTCATACGTAACGGGGTAGGTAGTCGTATCGAACGATTTGCCCACCTGCGACGACGTGGCCAGCAGCAGGATCACGCCCGCCCCCGCGATGGCCGCAAAGGCCCGGCTGCGCACGATGCCCCAGAACTCCAGCTTGGTCAGGCTCCACCACTGGCGCAGGCTCATGCCGCCCGAGAACACCTGGGCCACGCGCGGCAGGCGCAGGCCCGCGGGCTGCGCCGCCGGGCGGGCGCTGAGGTCCGTTTCGGCCACCAGTGCGGCGCGGCGGGCCTTTTTCTCCGGCTTTTCCGACGCGAAAGCCGAGAACCGGAACCGGGCGTAGCACAGGCCCAGCAGGCCCAGCCCCAGGCCCAGCCACACGGCGCGGTTCAGCAGCACGTAGCTGGAGAGGGGCAGCAGGAGGCGGTTTTTCTCGGCCGACGTCCAGTAGCGGGTCGTGAATTCGAGGGCGGCGAAGCCGTAGGCATCCAGGGCGGCCACGAGGTGCTCGTTCTTGAGGTCCTGCAGGTAGGAGGTGGCGATGGTGTACATCACCAGCAGCAGCACCGAGCCGATGTAAACGGTGAGGATGTTGCGGGTGAGCGTGGCCCCGGTGAAGAAAATGGCCCCCGAAAAAAACAGGTTGGGCAGCACCAGCACCAGGTAAGGCCACACGTAGGTGCCGGCCGGGGCGTGGGCCAGAAACCGGTCGGCTTCCACCCAGGGCATCGCCCCGGCCAGCGCCGCCCCCACCCCAATGCCGCCGAACACCAGCACCGCAATCAGGTAAGAGCCGAAGAACCGGCCGCCCAGGTAGCCAAATTTGCTGATGGGCGTGGTATAGAACAGCGCGTGCGTGCGGTACTCGAAGTCGCGGTACACGGGGTTGCCCATCAGCGAGGAGGCGATGATGACGCCGAACACGCTGAGCACCGCCGTGATGATGTTGAGCGAGAACGGGGAATTGATTTTTACCGACTGCCCGTCGCCGCCGATGGCAATTTTGACCCCCGCGCCGAAGCCGCCCCCGGCCGCCGTCACCAGCAGGAAAGCCATGAGGAACAGCAGCAGGAAATAGATCCAGGTGGCCGGCCGCCGGAGCCGGTAGTTGATTTCAAAGAATAGGATGGGGAGAAACATGCTTTCAATTAAAAATTATGAATTAAAAATTAAAAATGAGCTGGGCGAAAAGGGCCCTGAGAGCACATCAGGCCACGAAGGCACCTTTTTCAATTTTTAATTCATAATTTTTAATTTCCGAAAAGTATACGTCCTCCAAATCCGGGCTCACGGCCTCGAAGCCGCTATCCGGGGCCCCATCGGCCAGCACGTGCACCACGGTTTTGCCCGCAAACAGGCGCGAGCTGATGACCTGCTGGCTGGCCTGCAACGCCGGTAGCTCGGCTTTCTCAATCAACTTCTTCCAGATTTTGCCCTTCAGGTTGTTCATCACCGTGAGCGGGTCGCCGGTGAGCAGCACTTCGCCCTTGTTGATGATGGCCATGTGGCGGCACAGGTCGCTCACGTCGCTCACGATGTGGGTGCTGAGAATCACCACCAGGTTCTCGCCAATCTCGCTCAGCAGGTTGTGGAAGCGGTTACGCTCGGCCGGGTCGAGGCCCGCCGTGGGCTCGTCCACGATGATGAGGCGCGGGTTGCCCAGCAGCGCCTGGGCAATGCCGAAGCGCTGCTTCATGCCGCCCGAGTAGCCGCCCACGTGCTTTTTGCGCACGTCGTAGAGGTTGGTTTGGTGCAGCAGGGCCCCCACCATTTCCTGGCGGTCCTTGCGGCTGGCAATGCCCTTGAGGGTGGCGAAGTGGTCGAGCAAGTCCTCGGCGCTCACGCTGGGGTACACGCCAAACTCCTGGGGCAGGTAGCCCAGCACGCGGCGCACGGCCTCCTTGTCGCGCAGCACGTCGATGCCGTCGAGCACGATGCTACCCGTGTCGGCGTCCTGCAGCGTGGCAATGGTGCGCATCAGGCTGCTTTTGCCCGCCCCGTTGGGCCCCAGCAGGCCAAACATGCCGTTGGGAATGTCGAGGCTAACGTTTTTGAGGGCCCGCGTACCGTTGGGGTACGTTTTGGAAAGGTTGGTAATGGTGAGGGCCATGGGCAGAAAAAAGGTAGATGAAGAGGGAAAGGTAGTGCCGGCAACTAAACAATAGGTATAGAGATATAGTACTCTTGTAAGCTCCCCTTCAAAGTGAGCCAGTCAAAAATAGAGGTCAGGCAGCTTGTCGAAACTCGATGGGGGTTAAGAAGTTAAGGGCCTGATGGGG
>NZ_JABSNP010000013.1 GCF_013294115.1 Hymenobacter caeli
CACAAAATGGTCCGACTGGTCGTAGCTCTATTAGAATGGCTGCTCCGACAACTAGTGGTCTGTCAAAGGTCTGTAAAAATAGTAGGGTAGAGTAGTGATAAACATATCGGCTAACCCGTGTCTAGGCATTGGTAATCCTTCGGGTAGCATTTGGCCAGAAGGCGTAACAAACTCTGGCCAAATCATGAAAAGCGAATTGCGAGTTGCTATCTCCTCGTTTTCGTAAGAGAAGTCCCAGCGAATGTGCTGATAATGGGGCGTTTTTCGTCCGCCTTCTTCAACGTTGAAAAGGCTGTAGCTTACCCTAAAGTCTGGTATCCATCCTTTTTCGGTATAGGATGCCATAATATTTTCGCGCCTTAATCTGACATTATCCAGCAGAAAAATACTTCGCTACGCGAACGTCAGGTAAGCATAGCCGCCTGCTTACGTTATTCCTCTACGCCGCTTCGTCGGCTGCCTCGGCTTCCGGCTTGGCTTCCACGCTGTTTTTTTCCACAATTTCGCGGGCCAGGTTGAGGTAGCTGATGGAGCCTTTGCTTTCGGCGTCGTGCATGATGGCGGGGATGCCGAAGCTGGGGGCCTCGCTCAGCTTCACGTTGCGCGGGATGATGGTGTCGAAGGTGAGCTGCTGGAAGTGCATCCGCACTTCCTCCACCACCTGGTTGCTCAGGCGCAGGCGCACGTCGTACATCGTGAGCAGGATGCCTTCGATTTCCAGGTCGGTGTTCAGGCGGCTCTGGATGATTTTGATGGTGTTGAGCAGCTTGCCTAACCCTTCCAAGGCAAAATACTCGCACTGCACCGGGATGATGACCGAGTGCGCCGCCGTGAGGGCGTTCACGGTGATGAGGCCCAGCGAGGGCGAGCAGTCGATGATGATGAAGTCGTACTCGTCGGCCAGGGGGCGCAGGGCCTCCTTCATCTTGGCCTCGCGGTTGGGCAGGCTAATCATTTCCACCTCGGCCCCCACCAGGTCGATGTGGGAGGGCATGAGGTCGAGCTGGGGCAGGATGTTGGTGGTGAGGATGATGTCGCGGGCGTTGATGCCGTCCACCATGCACTCGTAGATGCTGTGCTGGATGTCCTTGGGGTCGTAGCCCACGCCCGAGGTGGCGTTGGCCTGCGGGTCGGCGTCCACGAGCAGGGTTCGGTAGTCCAGGGCGGCCAGCGAGGCCGCGAGGTTGATGGCCGAGGTGGTTTTGCCCACGCCGCCTTTCTGGTTGGCTACCGCGATAATTTTTCCCATGAGAAGTAACGGAATACGGAAGCGGCCGGGGCTGGAGTTGGGGAGGATAAGCGGGTAGCGGGGGCAACGCCGGCCCGGCCGGCCCAGCTTCCCCTTCCACAAAATAAGGCCAAAAAAAACGGATTCGCCAAGCCCGGGCGGGCCCGGCGAATCCGAAGCACTTTATACGGGCAAGCGGGCCCGGGCGGCTACAGCGTCACCGTTTCGCCGATTTTCAGCAGGTGCAGCGCTTTGCCCGCGGCCTGGGCCTCGGCCACGGAAGCGGCGTGGTCGATGACCAGCGGCGGGAACGTGTCGTAGTGCATGCCGATGATTTTTTGGGTGCCCACCCAATCGGCCGCCACCAGCGCGTCGGTGAGGCCCATGGTGTAGTGGTCGCCGATGGGCAGCAGGGCGAAATCAACCTGGTGCCGCTCGCCGATGAGCTTGAGGTCGTAGGTCAGGGCCGTGTCGCCGGCGAAGTAGAACGTCGGGCCCTCGGTGGTTTTGACGACGAAGCCCATGGGCACGCCGCCGTAGGAGCCGTCGGGAAACGAGCTGGAGTGGGCGGCGGCCACGCAGTGCACCGTGCCGAAGGGCAGCGCCACCTTGCCGCCGAGGTTGGTGCCGATGACCTCGATGCCCTTGGCGCCGAAGTAGCCGGCCACCTCGGCAATGGCCAGGATGGTGGCGCCGGTGCGCTTGGCGATTTCCTCGGCGTCGGCGATGTGGTCGCCGTGGGCGTGCGAGAGCAGGATGTAGTCGGCCTCGATGGCGTCCACGTCGATATCCTTGGCCAGCGGGTTGGGGCGGATGAACGGGTCGAACAGCACTTTGGTAGTGCCGATGGTGGCCAGGAAGGCCGAGTGGCCGAGATAGGTAAGCTGCATTGGTTTACTAGGGGGAAATGTGGGAAGGGGATGAGCAGTGCGGGGAGCCCGGCCGGGCCCCCGTTACCTTTGCCCGAACAAGCCTGGCTCACTTCTGTTCGTATGCGGCGTTTCTGGGGCCTTTGGGCCGTGTTTTGGGTGGGCGCGGGGGCCCTGGCGGGCTGCCGGAGCGGCGGCGCGTCGGCGGCCGACGAGCGCCGGGTGTTCCGCTACAACCAGCCCGAGGCCCTCACCTCGCTCGACCCCGCCTTTGCCCGCAACCAGGCCAATTCCTGGGCGGTGGCGCAGCTCTACAACGGGCTGATGGAGCTGGACTCGACGCTGACGCCGGTGCCGGCGCTGGCCCGCCACTACGCGGTGTCGGCCGACGGCCTCACGTACACCTTCGTGTTGCGGCCGTTTGTTATGTTTCATGAGGACGAGCAACTCTTTCTGTCAAAAGAGGATGTGACAGCCAATGCTGGGCTCGATATTACTGCCGCTAGAATAACGCGGGAACAAGGTGCCGAGGCAGCGCGAAAGTGGTGGATTATACAGAGCCAGGGGGTATATGCGTCAGCTACCCGTCCGGTTACTGCGGCCGATTTCGTGTACAGCTTCCAGCGGCTGTTAGATGCCAAGACTGCTTCGCCGGGCGGCTGGATTTTCCGGGGTAAGGTGCTGGAAAAGGCCGACGGGGCCCCCAGCGACACCTGTTTCGTGGCCGTGAACGATTCGACGCTGCGTATCCACCTTAAAGCACCGTTCATTCCGTTCCTGGGCATCCTCACCATGCCCTACGCCTACGTGGTGCCCCACGAGGCCGTGGCGAAATACGGTAAGGATTTTCGCGAGCACCCGGTGGGCACGGGCCCCTTCCAGTTCCGGCTCTGGGACGAGGGCAACGTGCTGCTCTACAAGCGGAACCCGCACTATTGGCGCTCCGACGCCCGGGGCCGCCAACTGCCGTATTTGGATGCCGTAGCCATCAGCTTCATTGCCGACCGCAAGACGGAGTTCCTCACCTTCATGCAGGGCAAGCTCGATTTCCTGTCGGGCATCCGCGAGGGCTCGCGCGACCTGGTGATGAACCGCGATGGCACCGTGCGGGCCGATTTCCGGGGCCAGTTCGCGGTGCAGAAGGTGCCATACCTAAACACCGAATACCTGGGCATCCAGCTCGACAGCACCCACCTCACCGGCGAGCAGGCCGTGCAGGGGCGCGCCCTGCGCGACGTGCGCGTGCGCCAGGCCCTGGCCTGGGCCCTGAACAAGCCGGAGCTGACGGCCTATATGCTGAACCACGTGGGCCAGCCCGGTACGTCGGGCTTCGTGCCGGCGGCGCTGCCCTCGTTCTCGCAGGCGCTGGTGCCGGGCTATACGTACCAGCCGGCCAAGGCGCGGGCGCTGCTCCGGGCCGCCGGCTGGGGCCCCCGGCACCCGCTACGCCTGCGCCTGAGCACGGTGGCCGAACGCAAGGAAATCGGCGAGTACCTGCAAAAACAGTGGGCCAACGTGGGCGTCCAGGTGCAGGTCGACATCAACCAGTCGGCGGCCCAGCAGGAGCTGGTGGACAACGGCCGGGCCGCCTTCTTCGCCAAGAGCTGGCTCGGCGACTACCCCGACGCGGAAAACTACCTGGCCCTGTTCTACAGCCCCAACTTCAGCCCCGCGGGCCCCGACAAAACCCACTTCCAAAGCCCCGCCTACGACCGCCTCTACGACCAGGCCATCCGCACCCAGGACGCGGCCCGGCGCACGGCCCTCTACCAGCAAATGGACCGCCTCGTGGTGGCCGAGGCCCCCGTCATCCCCCTCTACTACGACGAGCTGATTCGCTTGAGCCAGAACAACGTGCGCGGCCTCAAAGCCAACCCCATGAACCAGCTGCTGCTGGAAAGCGTGTGGAAAAAATAGGGCGGCGGGCGGCGGGCGGCGGGTGAATCCTGGGCGGGTGGATAAGTATCCTAGGCCGTCATGCTGAACGTAGCGAAGCATCTCTACTGCTTCGTTGAATCGATTGGTTTACTGCCGCGGTAGAGATGCTTCACTGCGTTCAGCATGACGGCCTGAGATAAATACATCAGGGCCCCGGACGGACACTAAAAAACAAAAAAAGGCCCGCCGAAGCGGGCCTTTTCTACAAGCAGCGAAGCGGCTGGTTACGCTTTGCCGGGCCGCTTGGCCTGGGCCTCGCGCTCCTGCGAGGCTTTCATGGCTTCGGCGATGCGGGCCTGGAAGCCGGTGGGCTTCTTGTCCTTGTTTTTCACCTTGTTGGCTTCGAGCTGGGCGCGGATTTTGGTGTCGTCCACGAACGACTTGGTGATGGCCTGCTGGGCGAAAGTGATGATGTTCGACACGAAGTAGTACCAGGTGAGGCCCGCCGCGAAGCTGTTCAGCACGAACAGGAAGATGATGGGCATCAGGTAGCTGTAGAACTTCATGGGGCCCTGCATGGCGGTGTTCACCTGGTTGCTCTGCCAGGTCATGAGCAGGGTGGAGGCCGTCATCAGCAGCGTGAACATGGACACGTGGTCGCCGTACCACTTCACGAAGAAGGGCAGCTTGGCAAACACGTCGTAGCTGCTCAGGTCCTTGGCCCAGAGGAAATGCTCCTGCCGCAGCTCGATGGCGTTGGGGAAGAACTGGAACATGGCGAACAGAATCGGCAGCGTGAGCAGCGTGGGCACGCAGCCGCTGAGCGGGCTTACCCCGAAGGCCGAGTAGAGCTTCATCGTCTCCTGCTGCACCTTGGTGGGGTCGTCGCCGATTTTCTCTTTGATGGCGTCAATCTCCGGCTTCAGCACCTTCATGCGGGCCTGGCTCTCGTAGGTTTTGTACGTGAGGGGCCAGGTCACCAGCTTGATGAGCAGCACCAGCAGCGCGATGATGATGCCGTAGTTGCTGATGTACTGGGCCAGGAAGTGGAACACCGGCAGGATGATGAACTGGTTCACCCACCGGAACAGGCCCCAGCCCAGGTACACGTTGCGGTCGAAGCCCGGGGCCACGGCCTTGAGCAGGTTAAACGAGTTGGGCCCGAAGAAGTAGCGAAACTGGCCGCGTCCCTGCTCCACCTCGGCCACCGGCAGGGTGAGCGTGGTGCTCATGGTTTTGATGAACGTCGAGTCGTTGGCATCGGGCACCGCCGTGTTGAAGGTACCGCCGCTAAACGGCTGACCGTCGGCGATGAGGCCGGCCACGAAGAAGTCGTGCTTGTGGGCGGCCCACTTCACGGGGCCCTCCGATTTGCTTTCCTCGGGCTTCTCGCTGGTCTCGGCCAGGGCGGTGTGGCTGCCGGCGGCCGAGTAGTGGTTGATGGTGGAGTGGTTGCGGTTCTGCTTGAGGTCCTGCTCGGTCTGGCGCACCCGGTCGAGGAACGTGAAGGTGAGCGGCTCCTGGGCCACGGTGCGCTCCAGGCCGTTCAGGCGCAGGTCGTAGCCCACCTCGTAGCTGCCGGGGGCCAGGCTGTAGGTCTGCACGATGGTGCCGCCGGCCACCGCCGCCGTGAAGGTGATGCGCTGGGTGCCCACGCCCGAAGGCTGGAAGTTGAGGTCCGAAAAGCGAATCGTTTTGCCGTCCACCGTGCGGAAGCGCGTGTCGAGGCGGGCGCTTTGGGCGTCAATCAGGTCGAGGGGCTTGCCGAAGAAGGTCTTGTACTTGGTCAGGCGCACGGCCGTCACGGCCCCGCCGCGGCTGGAGAGCGTGACGGTGAGGAGGTCGTTTTTTAGCGTCACGTCCTGCACCGGGCCGGCGGCCGCGTCGAGGGGGGCGGCGGGGGCAAAGCCGGCGGCCACGGCCGCGGCGGCCGGCGAGGCGGCGGCCGCGGGCTGGGTCGCGGTTTTGGCGGCGGCGGTGGCGGCTTCCTGTTTTTTGGCCTTCTCCACGTCCGCCTGTTTGGGGCTGAAGAAAAACAGGTACACCAGAATCAGGGCCGATATAAGGAATAGGCCGGTGGCAGAATTTTTGTCCATTAACGTAACTGTGAAACGATGCGCAAAGGTACGGCGGCCCCCGCCGATGGCGCGGGGCCCCGGTGAGGGTTTACAGACAGGCCGTCCGTTTATAAATCAAAATAGGCCGTTATGTCGAGCGCAGCCGAGACATCTCGCGTGCGGCAGCAAACCATCGATTGGATTACTCAGCACGCGAGATGTCTCGGCTGCGCTCGACATGACGCGCCATGTTGAATTTTCAGCTTTCCTAAACAGCTACGGCTTACCCCTTGCGGTACTGCATGGCAGCCCGCACGAAGCGCACGAACAGCGGGTGCGGGTTCTCGACGGTGCTTTTCAGCTCGGGATGGAACTGCCCGGCCACGAACCACGGGTGCACCGTTTGGGGCAGCTCGATGATTTCGACCAGCCCGGTTTCGGGGTTGGTGCCCGAGGCCAGCATGCCGGCGGCCTCGAACTGGGCCAAATACTCGCCGTTGAACTCGAAGCGGTGGCGGTGCCGCTCGCTGATGTGCGACTTGCCGTAGGCCTTGGCTGCCCGCGAGCCGCGCCGCAAATCGCAGGCGTAGGCCCCCAGGCGCATGGTGCCGCCCTTCTGGGTGATGTCCTTCTGCGACTCCATCATGGCGATGACGGGGTGGGGCGTGAGGGCGTCCATCTCGGTCGAGTTGGCGTCGGGCAGGCCCAGCACGTGGCGGGCGTACTCCACCACGGCCACCTGCATGCCCAGGCAGATGCCGAAGAACGGAATCCCGTTTTCCCGCACGTACTGCACGGCGGCAATCTTGCCCTCGAAGCCCCGCTCGCCGAAGCCCGGGGCCACCAGCACGGCGTCCACGCCGCGCAGGCTCTCGGCCACGTTCTCGGGCGTGAGGTGGTCGGACTGGATGCTGCGCACCTTCACCCGGCACTCGTTGAAGGCCCCCGCGTGCACGAACGACTCGCTGATGGACTTGTAGGCGTCGGGCAGCTCCACGTACTTGCCCACCAGGGCGATGGTGACCTCCTCGGTGGGGTTTTTGAGGCGGCCCAGGAAGTCCTTCCACACCTCCAGGTCGGGCTGCGGGGCCCCGCCGGTCAGCTTCAGGCGCTTGATGACCCGCTCGTCGAGCTGCTCCTTCAGCATGAGCAGCGGCACCGAGTAGATGGTGTCGGCATCCAGGGCCTCGATGACGGAGTTGATTTTAACGTTGCAAAACAGCGCAATTTTGCGGCGCATCTCGGGCGGAATCGGGTGCTCGGAGCGGCAGACCAGGATGTCGGGCTGCAAGCCGGCCTCGCGCAGGTCGCGCACGCTATGCTGCGTGGGCTTGGTTTTCAGCTCGCCCGCGGCGGCTAGATACGGCAGCAGCGTGAGGTGAATCACGAGCGAATCGTTGGGCGGCAGCTCCCAGCGCAGCTGGCGCACGGCCTCCACGAAGGGCAGGCTCTCGATGTCGCCGATGCAGCCGCCGATTTCGGTGATTACCACGTCGAACTCGCCGCCTTCGCCCAGCAGCAGCATCCGCCGCTTAATCTCGTCGGTGATGTGGGGCACCACCTGCACGGTTTTGCCGAGGAAGGCCCCTTCGCGCTCGCGCCGGATCACGGTGTCGTAGATGCGGCCCGTGGTGACGTTGTTGGCCTGCGAGGTGGGGGTGTTGAGGAACCGCTCGTAGTGGCCCAGGTCGAGGTCGGTTTCGGCGCCGTCGTCGGTCACGTAGCACTCGCCGTGCTCGTAGGGGTTGAGCGTGCCCGGGTCGATGTTGATGTACGGATCGAACTTCTGGATGGTGACTCGGAACCCTCTGGCCTGCAAGAGCTTGGCCAGCGAGGCGGAAATGATTCCTTTGCCGAGTGAAGAGGTGACGCCGCCGGTGACGAAAATAAATTTCGCGGCCGACGCTGGAGTTGGGGGGTTGGAGCGTTCAGGCATGACGGGGGACAAAGTTACAGCGCCGCCAACGGCCGGGATCGGGAGGGACTCGGCGGTACGGCTGATACTGATGCTTTCGCAACATTTTTTCGGGTTTCAAGGCTGCGAAGTCACTGTCCAACCGCAGTTACGTGGCAACTTGGTCAGGTCTGCCAAGGCACATCGAATGCCTAGCGGGTCTAGTTTTTCCCGCATCTTTTTGAGCATGTCTTGCCGTTGGGTGCGTCGATTGTTTTCTTTTTGACGCGTGTCGCGTTCTTGGGGCGACGGCTGTAACGAGGCTTCTACCAAAAAGAAAATCAGGTCGATGCGTTGGAACGGACGCAATACTGCTGCTCGCAGGTCCGCCGCAAGCAAGGGGTCCTGGCTGCGGGCCCCTAAGTAGAGGCCGCTACAGGTGTTCAACGCTTTTTGTAAAATTTCTAGCGGGATTTCTCCTGTTCGCATTTTCTTCCGCAACGCCTTGCTGTCTTCCCGAAAATCCTTGATTTCTATCAGTGTCAAAACCGGAAAATCGGGGCCAATGCCAGCCACAATATCCACGCCTTTCATGCCATTTATTTTTTCGATGCGTTCCCGGTAAAAGCTGGCTTTGCTTTGGTCTTGCTCGTCATATTTGAATACGTACCAAGAATTATTATCAGGAAAGTGAAACTCCAGCTTATCCTTAAGAATCACCGGCATAATCCTGGTCTAAAGCGTCTTCAAAATCAAATGTCTGCGCCAATTCTGCATCCAAAGCCGCTATGTGTTGTAGTTGCATAAAGTCGTCCTGAGTTTCCACCTGGGTGCCAACTTTTTCGTCTGCGTAAAGCCCAAAATATTTTATCGGTAGCGGTTGCTTTTGCGAAAGAATATGCAACTCTTTCATCAGAAACAAACTATGCGTGGCTAGAATAATTTGGAAGCCTGCTCGTGCTAATTCGGCCAGTATGGCGGCCATTTCTTTCAGCAACGCAGGATTTAAATTCGCCTCGGGCTCGTCCCAGAAAAGCGTGGTTTCAGGGGTGAGGGTACCGTTGGCAAGTAGCTTGTAGAGGGTGGCAAACTTGCGCATTCCCTCGGCTACCATGTTCATTTCCATCCGCGGCTGGTCGGGTGTGGATAGGTAGAAACGACCGCCTTCCTCCTCTACTTTGCCGCCGATAGTGCGTAGTAGCCTGTCCAATGTTTCAAATATTTTCGGATCGGGTGCATTCAAAGGCAGCGCGCCCAATAGCCGCAGCAGGTCTGGATAAGTTTGGTCGATGGGGACGGTACGAAGAGCATACATGGGAGCTAACCAACCCAGTGTAAGAACCTCCTTCGCAGGAACGAAAACGGGTGGGATAACTCTTAAACTTAAGTTGAATGTTGATGGTGCTTTGTCTGATGAGTAGAGCATACCATCAGGTTCTGGCATAATCATCAAATCAGTAATGACTTCACCATCAGTGTATGAAAAAGTCGCTTTCACTGCAGCGGTAGGTACTAGGTGAGGACGACGGATTAACTCGTTGACTTGATATGGATAAGGCTGAAAAAGTGCGGTTAGCTTGGTTTCGAGCGAAAAGGTATAAATCCTGCCACTGCTCATAGTATGCCCATTAATCACGTCATACTGCTCCCTAAATTGTTCGGATAAGTAATACTGCAACGCATACCCCGCTTTCAGCACGTGGCTCTTCCCAGTTCCGTTCGCACCCACTATTACATTAAGGCCCGGTCCAAACTCAAAGTCGGCATCGGCGAAAACTGTGAAATTGTGGAGGTGCAGGCGTTTCAGCATAGCGCGAAGCTACGGAGATAGGGTTTCATAAGTGCCCTGGCTGTGTCGCGCTGCCGGGGCCCCCTGGTCGTGCTACCGGCCAGTTTGGGGGCCTGGTGCCGCCCCGCCCGTAACTATTGCGTAAGTTGGGGCCCGTGTTGCTACGCCCGCTCTACTTCCTGCTGCTGCTGACGCTGGGGGCCACCCAGCTCACCGCCTGCGCCCAGGTGCCCGACAAAGTGCCCACCGCGGCCGCCGGGGCCCCCGCTGCCGCACAACTGCCCTGGCTGCGCCACCTGCTCGACAGCTCGGCCGTGCTGCGGCCCCATCTGGTGGGCCTGGTGCTGGCCGACGCGGACTCCGGGCAGGTCTTGTTCGCTCAAAACGACGCCAAGTACTTCGCGCCGGCCAGCAACATGAAGCTGTTTACCCTCTACGCCGGCCTGAAGCTGCTGCCCGACTCGCTGCCCAGCCTGCGCTACTTCAGCCGCGGCGACACGCTGTTTTTCCAGGGCACCGGCGACCCCACCTTTCTGCACGGCGACGTGCCCAGCCGCCGCGCGTTTGACTTTTTGCAAAAGGCCCCGGGCCTGCTCGCCAGCTGCGACATTGCCTGCTCGCCGCCCTACGGCCCCGGCTGGCCCTGGGACGATTTCGGCTACTACTTCCAGCCCGAGCGCGGGGCGTTTCCCATCTATGGGCACACGGTGCGCTTCTACGCCCAGCCGCCGGTGGGCAAGGTGCCCAGCCGGCTGCGCGTGCTGCCCCGGCACTTCGCGCCCCTCACCGGGCCCGTGCCGGCCGCGCTGCGCACGCCCAATATCGACGCGGACACCCACGTCATCCGGGCCCTGGATGAGAACCGGTTTTACGTGGTGGCGCCGTTCAATAAAAAGTGGATCGATGAGGTGCCGTTCCGTACCAGCCGGGCCTTTACGCTGCGCTTGCTCGGCGACACGCTGCGGCGGCCGCTGGTGGGGGCCCCCTGGCGCCCGCGCCCCACCGACGCGGTGCGCACCCTGCGCGGCCTGCCCGTGGACAGCCTCTACCGCCGCATGCTGCGCGTGAGCGACAACTTCCTGGCCGAGCAGCTGCTGCTGATGGCCAGCACCACCGTGGGCCTGCACGATTCGCTCAGCACCCAGCGCGTGATTCGGTTCGTGCGCAAAAAGTACTTCGGCACCCTGCCCGACCCCGTGGCCTGGGCCGACGGCTCGGGCCTCTCGCGCCAGAACCTCGTCACGCCCCGCACCCTGGTGGCGCTGCTCGTGCGCCTGCACCAGGAAGTGCCCGAGCGCCGCCTGCTGAGCCTGCTGGCCGCCGGCGGGCACCAGGGCACCCTGCGCCGGCGCTACCACGACGCCGCGGGCCCCTGGGTGTGGGGCAAAACCGGCTCGCTCACCAACAACACCAACCTGAGCGGCTACCTGCGCACCAAGAGCGGCCGCCTGCTGGCCTTCACCTTTCTGAACAATAACCACGTGGCCGACAGCGGCGACGTGCGCAACGAGATGGAGCGGGTGCTGCGCCAGGTGCGGGCCCGGCTGTAGGGCCGCGGTACCCGGCTACCCCGCCAGGGGCCCCCGCAGCTCGGGCGCCTTCCGCAGCTTGGTGGCCTGCTCGTAGGCGTAGCCCAGGCCCAGCAGGGGCCCCTCGGCCCAGGCGGGGCCCACGAAGGAGAGGCCCACCGGCAGGCCGTGCGCCTGGCCCATGGGCACGGTGAGGTGCGGGTAGCCGGCCATGGCGGCGGGCGACGAGAAATCGAGGCCCGACGAGTAGTCGCCGTTCACCAAATCGATGCAGCCGGCCGGGCCGGTGGTGATGCCGATGATGGCGTCGAGCTTATTGGCTTGCAAAAGGTTGTCTACAATTTTGCGGGCCCCGCCCTGCGAGCGGGCCAGGGCGGCGCGGTACTTGGCGCTGGCCAGGCCGTCGGTTTTCTGGGCCGCCTCCAGGGTTTCCTGCTGGAAAAACGGCATGGCCTGCGCCGCGTGCTGCGTGTTGAAGGCGATGACGTCGGCCAGGGTTTTTATCCCGGCGTTGGCCCCGGCCAGGTACTTATTCAGCCCGTCTTTGAACTCGTAGAGCAGCACCTGGTACTCGGCGTCGCCGAGGGCCCCCACGGGCTTGGCCACTTCTACTTCCACCACCGTCGCGCCCTGGGCTTTCAGGGCCGCCACGGCCTGCTGCATCAGCGCAATGGCGGGCGAGGTGCCGGTGAGGTGGCTTTTTTCGACGCCCAGACGCTTGCCTTTCAAGGCGTTGGTGTCCAGAAATTTGGTGTAGTCGGCCTGGGCGTGGGCGGCGCTGCCTTTGGTGGCGGCGTCGGCCGGGTCTTCGCCGGTGAGGGCGGCCAGCAGCAGGGCCGCGTCGCGCACGGTGCGGGCCATGGGGCCGGCCGTGTCCTGGGTGGCCGAGATGGGGATGATGCCCGTGCGGCTGAGCAGGCCCACCGTGGGCTTGAGGCCCACGAGGCCGTTCACCGAGCTGGGCGACACCACCGAGCCGTCGGTTTCGGTGCCCACGGCCACGGCGCAGAGGCTGGCCGCCGCCGCCGCCCCCGAGCCCGCGCTGGAGCCGCTGGGCGTGCGGTCGAGCACGTAGGGGTTTTTGGTTTGGCCGCCGCGGCTGCTCCAGCCGCTGGTCGAGCGCGACGAGCGGAAGTTGGCCCACTCGCTGAGGTTGGTTTTGCCCAGCACGATGGCCCCCGCGGCCCGCAGCTGCTTGACGATGAAGGCGTCCTGCGCCGCCTTGTGCCCGGCCAGGGCCAGCGCGCCGGCGGTGGTTTGCTGCTGGTCGCCGGTGTCGATGTTGTCCTTCAGCAGCACCGGGATGCCGTGCAGGGGCCCGCGCACTTTGCCGGCCTTGCGCTCGGCGTCGAGGCCATCGGCAAGCTTCAGGGCGTCGGGGTTGGTTTCGAGCACGGCGCGCAGGGCGGGGCCCTGGGTGTTCACTTCCGCGATGCGCTTCAGGTACAGCTCGCACAGGGCCCGGGCGGTGTACTTGCCCGCCTGCATGTGCTGCTGCAAATCGGCCACGGTGGCCTCGTGCAGGGCGAAGGCTTCGGGCGCGCCGCCGGGGCCCGCGGCGGGGTCGGCTTGGGCGGGGACCGACGACGGGGCGGTGGAGCAGCCGGCCAGCGTGAGGGTGGAAACGGCGGCGCTGGCCAGGGCCCCGGTGCGAAGAAATAAGCGACGGTTCATAACAGCGGAGAAGTTGGGCAGGCAATATAGGGGCCGTTTGCCGCCGCTGCCCCGGCGGCCCAGCGCAGGGCCTCTAAGCACTGCGTTCCGGTAAAACTTCTATTCCATCAGCACAGCGTGCAACCACTGGGTCGGGCCACCGGAGGACCGCTATTCCACCGGTCGGTAAAATCCGGCCAGTCGTACTGCTGGGAGATGGGGTTTGCCGAGAAGGTGCCCCGCCCGCATCCGGCCGGCCGGGGCAGCGGGTAATTTTGTGCCAGTTAATTATTCAAACAGTGCAATAGCCTAGCGGCCACCGGTGCCGCGCAGGCCGCTTGTAGCCGTTACCACCACTTTTTTTAATCTGGTCCGTGTTGTTCTCTTCTTCCCCCACCGTTGCGAAATTGTGCCGAGCGGCCCTGGTGGCCCTGGCGTTGTGGTCCGCGGCCCCGGCCCACGGCGCGGCACTTGCCCCAACTCCAATGCCTGCCGCGGCTGCGCCAGCGCCCCGCCTCACGTTCACGGCCGTCAGCGGCCTAGCCGCGTCGCCCGGGGCCTTGCTGCGCTGGGCCACGGCTTCGGAGGCCGGCACCGCCCGCTTCGTGGTGGAGCGTTCCGCCGACGGCGTTGTTTTCGAAGCCATTGGGGCGGTGGCAGCGGCGGGTACCAGCCGGGCCAGCCACGCCTACCGGTTCGACGACGTGGCCGCGCCGGCCGCCTACTATTACCGCCTGCGCCAGGAAAACCGGGACGGCACCGTGGTCTACTCGGCCGCCGTGGCCATCACCCCGGCTAGCAGGTTCGCGGTGCGCTAACCGCTCGTCCACCCGCTGAATTAGCACGCCCACGGCCCCCGGCCCGCCCAGAAGGGTGGGGCCGGGGGCCGTGGGCGTGGTGGCCGGGCCTTGCGCTGGGGGCCGCCGGTGTTCCCCGCCCGGGGCCCGGTGGGCGGGGGCCTGCGTACCGGCGCAACCGCAGCCCCTGTTTGCAGCGGTTTTGGAACGGTGGCGCCTGGTTGCAGCGTGCCGGCGGGGCTGTTCAGGAGGTCAATCCAATACTATTCTGACCGCCATGCGGAACAGTGCCGCAGCGTCTTTAGTGCTCCACTAGAAAGTGCCTCCACTGTTCCACTAATCCAATGAATTTGGTTACTGCTGCGGGAGGGGTGCTTCGACTACGTTGCACGCTGCGCTGCACGGTGGTTCATTGATTTCGCGTGCTTGGTCTCGCCCCGGGGGCTTCAACTCCAAACCAGACACGTGGCGGTAAAGGCACGACGCAACCCGGGCACTCCGGTACCGAACCTGCGTCAGGAGCGCCGCCTGTCCAAATTTCAATTTCATCAACGCATTGTGCAGCGCGGCGCGGAAGGGCCTAAAAACGGCCTTTTTCGTCGGCCGGGAAAAACCGGACGTTCGTGGCCCCGGGCGCTGGTTTCTGCCGAAAAACGGGGCATCCGGGCCCCTCGCGGCAGCCGGCCGGGGGGGGCACCGGGTAATTTTGTGTCGTTCAATCAGCCTGCTAAAAGGGTGCTAGGGTTGAGCTTATTATTGCCTCCCCCTATTTCTAACGCTGAGTTAAACCGCTTTTTTATCCCCCGTCATGTCGTTTGCCTGCCCCGCCGTTTTTGCTAAAATTGTTAACCTTCGCCGCGCCGCCCTGGCCGGCCTCGCGCTGTTGCCCGCGGTCGCCGCGGCCCAAACCATCTCCAGCTTCACCCCCGCCCAGGCGGCGGCGGGCGCCACGGTTACCATTAACGGTAGCGGCCTGAACAACCTCAAATCGGTGACGATTAACGGGCAGGCGATGAAGATTTCCAGCACGCTGCTGGTGGCCGGCGTTGGGTCGGTGTACGTGGTGGTGCCCCCGGCCGCGGCCACGGGCCGCATGCGCCTCACCACGGCCGCCGGCACGGCCCTCACGGCCACCAAGCTGGGCATCACCCGCGTGTCGTCGGACGTGAAGTACGCGGCCCAGGCGGCCCCCGCCAACGTGGCCACGGCCACGGGTACCTACTCGACCCCGACGATGGGCGACCTCGACAACGACGGCCTGGTGGACATGATGCTGGGCCAGGGCGACGGCACCATCCGGTGGTACGAGCAGTCGGCTGCCAACTCGGCCGCTTTTACCACCACCACCACCCCCAGCGTGCTGCTGAAAAATGCCGACGGCACCACCTTGCGCGTGTCCGACATCAACAGCACCGGCACCAACTACGCCAAGCCTACCCTGACCGACCTCGACGGCAACGGCCTGCTGGAGCTGCTGGTGGGCGAGGAAACCGGCCGGATACTGCGCTACGAGCAGGTGGCCGCTACGGGCACCAACGCCCTAAGCTTCAACCGGACCCTACTGTTCGCCAACCCCTTCGGCACGGCTACGAGTGCCGCCCCCAACGGCGGCTCGTACGCCCGGCCCACGGTGGCCGACCTTGACAACGACGGCCTGCTCGACGTGCTGGTGGGCAGCAACGACGGCACGCTGCGCCGCTACGAGCAAACGGCGGCCAACTCGCTCACGTTTAGCAACCTGGGGCAAATGAAGCTGGCCGACGGCACCGCCATCGACGCCGGCGACGTGGACAAGCCCTTGCTGACCGATTACGACGGCGACGGCTACCTCGACATGCTGCTCGGCAACAAGGCCGGCACCATCGTGCTCTACACCCAATCGGGGGCTAATTCCGCGGTATTCCGGTCGGTGAATACCCTCACCACCAACGGCACCACCGCCATCAGCGTGAACAGCATTGGGGGCTACGCGGCCCCGGCCATTACCGACATCGACGGCGACGGCCTGCTCGACCTGTACGTGGGCAACGCCAACGGCACCGTGCTCCGCTACGAGCAAACGCAATCGGCCGCCGCGCCCACGCTGGCCACTGGGGCCCTGGCCACGCCCGCCCCGCTGCCGGTCACGCTCACATCCTTCACCGGCCAGGCCGGGGCCCGCGCCAACCTGCTGCGCTGGGCCACCGCTTCGGAAAAAAACAGCGCCCGCTTCGTGATTGAGCGCGCCACGGGCGCCGAGTTTGCCGCCGTGGGCAGCGTGGCCGCCGCTGGCAGCAGCAGCAGCGCCCTCAGCTACGAGTTTGCCGACGCCGCTGGCCTGGCCGCCGGCACCGCCTACTACCGCCTGCGCCAGGAAGACCTGGACGGCACCGTGGCCTACTCGCCCGTGGTGGCCATCGCGCGGACCACCCCCGTCCTGGGGGCCCCCGTGGCCACGGCCTACCCGTCGCCCTTCGCCGAAACCTTGTCGGTGGCCCTGCCCGGCGCCGCCGAGGCCGTAGCGGCCACGGCCACGCTGCTCACCGCCGCCGGCCAGCCCATCTACCGCCAGGCGTTGCAGCTGAGCGGCACGCCCCAGGCCCTGCCCGGCCTGCCCAACCTGCCCGCCGGCCTCTACGTGCTGCGCCTGGCCACGGCCGCCGGCACCACCACCCAAAAAGTGGTGCGGCAATAAGCTGTGCAGCAACTCATCTACAATTGCTTAGCTTTACCGGCTCGCTGCTTTCTGCCAGCTTGCACTATAACGTAAAAGGCCGGCCCGCTGCACAGCGGGCCGGCCTTTTGGCGCGGCGAAGGGAACGGGCCAGCCAGGGCGGCCCCCGGGCTGGCTGATGGGTTGCGCGGTGCTTGTAGCCTGCGCCCGGCGGTGGGCGCGGCGGCCCTGGCCGCGCGGTGGGGCCCTGCCGGGCGGTGGCCGCTACCTTTGCGGCCCCCATTACTCGCCTTGCCCGAGCTGCTATGATCAGCTCCCGCATGCGTCAGCTGCGCCGCGACAAAACGCTTTTTGCGCTGGCTGTGCATGCCATCCGGCTGCATTTGGAAGAAGGCGACCGGCTGGCCCGGCAGCCGCAGCTGCGCGGGGCCCCGGATGCCGACCTGCTCCAGATTCCGCAAGGAATCGACCAATGGGCCGGCCGGGCCATCGGCTACGCCATGCGCAAGTTCCGGTGCCGCGCAGCGCATGCAGCTGCTGGCCGAGCTGTGGCGAGTGCCCTGCCAGCAAGCCCTTGCCCTGCCGCCCGCCGCACTGGTGAGCCCGCCGCTGCCGGCCGCCTAGCTACCCAAGCACGGCGGCCAGCGCGGCGGGTGGCGTGAGCACGGGCAGGGCCCCGGCCGCAAACCCTTTGGGGTCGCGGGTGACGATGGCTTCGATGGCGGGGTTTTCAGCAATTACAGCATGGTATTGCAGCGCGTCTTCAAAATCAGTGAGTGAAGAGCGTAGGGCATCGTTTACGTTGCGCGAGTCAACTGCAACGATTGTCACGATATCCGCAATATCCAGCAAGAGCTCACGGGCTACCGCGGAGCCCACTACCTTCCGAAGTATATAATGTGCTTGACTGAAAGATAAGCTGCTGCAATACAGCCAGATTTTTCGGTTGTCGGCCAATTGGAACAGCAAAAGGCTCCCGCCGCATCAGAAAATTCAACAACACGTTAGTGTCTACAAAAAGCCGATTCATATTCCGTAGCGTTCCTGAATGGCTTCTTCCAGTGCTTTCCTATAGTCAAAGTCAGCCGGAACCTGCACGGCACCAAACAGGCGTTGGATGCGCGGTGAAAGAGGTTGCGTGAGAACTGCTGGCTGTTGCGGAAACGGCTGAGCCAGTGGCCGCACGGTGGCTTGCAGCAGCCCGGCCACCAGCTTGTCCAGCTCCTGGCCGTGCCGGCGGGCGTAGTCCTGGGCGGCTTGCAGCAGGTCGTCGTCGAGGGTGATGGTGAGCTGGGACATGGCGGAAGGGGTTTTGAGCAAGGTAACGACCGGCGCGGCGCGGCGGTTTAGTACAGCACCCGGAACTTGATGGTGTGCTCCACTTCGCGCAGGGCCTGAATCACGTCCTGGTCGTACTCGCGGTTGATGTCGGTGATGACGTAGCCGATGTGCTCGTTGGTTTTCAGGTACTGGCCCAGGATGTTGACGTGGTGGCGGGCCAGCACGTTGTTGATGTTGGCCAGCACGCCGGGCACGTTGGCGTGGATGTGGATGAGGCGGTGGGCCTGCTGCGCCGGCAGCTGGATGTTGGGGAAGTTGACGCTCTGCTGGGTGTTGCCGGTGTTGACGTACTCCATGAGGCGCTCGGGCACGAACTCGGCGATGTTGCGCTGGGCCTCGGCCGTGCTGCCGCCGATGTGGGGCGTGAGCAGCACGTTGGGCAGGCCGCGCAGCTCGTTTTCGAAGGCCTCGGCGTTGGTTTTGGGCTCGTGCGGAAACACGTCCACGGCCGCGCCGCCGAGGTGGCCGCTGCGCAGGGCGGCGGCCAGGGCGGGCACGTCCACGACGTGGCCGCGGGCGTTGTTGAGGAACAGGGCCCCCGGCTTCATCAGGGCAAAGTGCGGGGCCCCGAAGAAGTCCTGGTTCTCGGGGCGGCCGTCGATGTGCAGCGTCACCACGTCGGCCTGGGGCAATAATTCCTCCAGGGTTTTGCACTTCACGGCGTTGCCGAGCTGAAGCTTTTCGGCCACGTCGTAGTACACCACCTTCATGCCCACGGCCTCGGCCACCACGCTCAGCTGCGAGCCGATGTTGCCGTAGCCGATGATGCCCAGCGTTTTGCCCCGAATCTCGAACGAGCCGCCGGCCGACTTGTCCCACTCGCCGGCGTGCATCTTGGGGCTTTTCACCGGGATGCGGCGGGCCAGCATGATGATTTCGCCCAGGGCCAGCTCCACCACCGAGCGGGTGTTGCTGAAGGGCGCGTTGAACACGGCCACGCCCTTTTTCATGGCCCCGGCCAGGTCAATCTGGTTGGTGCCGATGCAGAAGGCCCCGATGCCGATGAGGCGGTTGGCCGCGTCGAGCACGCGCTGCGTGACCTGCGTTTTGGACCGGATGCCCAGGATGCTCACGCCCTCGATGCGGGCCAGCAGCTCGTCCTCGTCGAGGCCGCCCTTCACTTCCTCCACCTGGTAGCCTTCCTGGCGAAACAGCTCGGCGGCGCGGGCGTCGGGGTTTTCAAGCAGCAGCACCTTGATGCGGTTTTTGGGGTACGAAAGGGTCATCGGTAATTTCAGCTGGTACAAAAACTCGTCAAACGTGGGCAGCACTTCGTCGGCGCGGGCCACCACGGTGGGGCGCACCACGTTTTCGGTGTAGGCGTAGAAGCGGTGGGCCAGGCCGGCCTCCCGAATCTGGTAGTCGGTGTAGCCGTCGCCCACCACGTACACGGGCCCTGCCAGGTCGAGCAGCACGAGCTGGCGGATTTTGCCGCCGTCGCGGCTCAGCACGTTGGCCGCGTCGCAGCCGGTGATGTTGCCCGCGTCGTCAAACGTGAACGTGTTGGCCAGCACGTGGCCGGCCGGAATGCCGAACTCGGCCACCACTGGCTCGATGAATTCCCGAAACCCGCTGCTCACCACGTAGATGCGCTCGGCGTGCTGCCGGAAAAAGTCGCCGTTGCGGCGGATGCTCTCGCTCACCTTGCCGTGCAGCCGCGCCACCAAAGGCCCCAGGTGCCGCCGGTGGGCCCCCAGCAGCGCCAGCCGCTGCGCCAGCGACTCCTGAAACCCGATTTCGCCCGCCATGCCCTGGTCGGTGAGGGCCTTGATGGCGGCCACCCGCTCGGCCTGGTCGGGCTGCCCTTGCAGGGCAATGTCGGCCAGTTCATCCAGCCCTTCAACCTGGGTAAACGTGCTGTCGAAATCAAAAACGAGGTAGGGCAGGGGGGCGTCGGCGTCGGGCATGGGTACAAAGATGCGGTAGGCGCTAGCCTTCATCACTCATGCTGGGTGTTACTCCCGTAAAAAGGCGTAGCGGCGGCACTCGTCAGCCGAGGCCAAGCCAGCGGCAAAACTAGAGGCCAGCACTTCAAGATAGCCATCGCCGCCTTGTACCACATAGTGGCGGTGATACTTGAATTTGTCCCAGTGCTTCCAGCCGTGGTAGTGCCGTTCGCGCAGTTCGCGGGTAGCGGCCAGCCACGCGGAATTGGGTACTTCTAGCAGGAAGGATGTAAAGGCGTGTGGCTCCGCTGCGTAGGGCAGCAAGTCGGTACTGACGGTGCTGGTGGCCCAGCATTCGGAAAAGATGATTTTTCCCAAATGGTCGGGTAGTTCGTTGCCTGCTTCGTCCCAAAGAGTAAAAAAAACTTCGCAGCGACTACTACCCACGCTAATGGCGAGTGCAAGCGGGCTTTGAGGGTCTTGCCAGAAAGGCAACTGGATAGCAACGGCGCGGGGCAGCATAAGCGCAAAGATGCGGCCGCCAGTATCTTGCCGGGGTACTCATAGCCCAAGTATTTCGTGAAACTCCAATTTCTGTTGCTGCTGCCGCTGCTCGCGGGGCCCCCAGCTAGCGGCCCGGCCGCCGTGCGGGTCACGTTCAAAGCGTTAACAAAATCGGCCTATTTGCAGGCGGAGAAAGGGTGCGTTGCGACCCAGCCGCGCGTCACGTTTCCGCTCAAGAAGGAGCGCGGGCGCCTTGTGATTCCAACGGCGAAGGGACAAAGAACCTACCGGGACAAGGGCCAGGGAACAGATAATGACGACCAGGCCCAATTCGAGTACGCGGGCTACACGCCGCAATTCGGCTACCACACCGTCACGGCGCATTTATGGGAGCGCACGCAGACTTTTCTAATCGACAAAAACGGCCAACAACTGGAGCTGTACGAGGCCCCGCAATACGCACCAGGCACGAAAAGCTTTGTCGTGGCATCGAGTGGCTTGGAATACTCGGTTTACCCCAACAGCATTCGCCTCTTCCGCTTTGAAAACCGCGCCTGGCGGGAAGTCTGGACGCTGGAGCCCACGATGTGGGAACCCGATGACATCTGTTGGACTTCGCCCACTACGCTCTTGTTGAGCAAGAAAATGTGGACGGGAAAAAGCCCGGGAAACACGTTCACCTATGCCGAGTTGGTCATTAAGTAGATACGCAGGCGGCACCAGCTTCGGAGTGCTGCGCGGCCTGCTATACTGCCGCCCTGGGAAACGCAGGCTAATGGGGCCCTGCGTAATGAAAAGAAAATAATTCTCCGCTGTTATAAAACAATGTCGGTACATGAAATGTATGTACATTTGTCGCACGCCAGCCACAGTAAAGGGCTGAGTGCCGCAACCATTACCTGCATTTCACCGGCCCGCGGGCCACAACCTTTCTCTTAAGTGAACATTCTGCACATCATCTCCAGCCCGCGCAAGGGGGCCTCGGCCAGCATCCAGCTCGCCACCGGCATCATCGAAAAGCTGCAAGCCGCCCACCCCGGCAGCACCGTGACGACGCACGACCTGGCTACCCACCCCTTCCCGCACCTGGAAGAGGCCAAGCTGCAATCCTTCTTCACGCCGGCCGAAAGCCGCACGCCCGAGCAGCAAGCGGCCGCCAAGCACTCCGACGACGCCATCCAGGAAATTAAGGACGCCGACGTTATCGTGATTGGGGCCCCGCTCTACAACTTCGGCATTCCCTCGACGCTGAAGGCCTGGATTGACCACATCGCCCGCGCCGGCATCACGTTCCGCTACACCGCCAACGGCCCCGAAGGCCTCATTACCGGCAAAAAAGTGTACGTGGCCATGTCGAGCGGCGGCGTTTATTCGGAAGGCCCGTCGGCCGCCTACGATTTCGTAGCGCCCTACCTCAAGGCCGTGCTCGGCTTCCTGGGCATGACGGACGTGACCGTGGTGCGCGCTGAAGGCCTAGCCGTACCCGACCTGCAAGCCACCGCCGTGCAGAAAGGACTGGACAGCGTGACGGTATAGGTTTAATTAGCCCAAGGCCCGGCTCGACACGTAAAAAAGGGGACCCCGCACGGGCCCCCTTTTTTACGTGTCGAGCCGGACCGAAGCAATTCGGCAAGCCCGCGCCGGCCTTGGGCGGCGATTACCGCGACTTCTCCTCCCGCCAACTGAACTCGGGCTCGTAGCCCAGCACCCGCCGCGCCTTTTCGATGGAAAGCAGGGTTTCGTGCTCGCCCAGCTCCTTTTTTACCGGCACCTGGGGCAGGAAATTCTTCATCAGCTCGGTGGACGATTTCGACATCACCGTGTCGGCGTTGGCGATGATGAAGGCGTGCATGCCGGTAGCTTCTAGCTCGATGGCTCTGCGGATGGCTTGCGAGCCGTCGCGGGCGTCGATGTAGGCCCACATGTTCCACTTACGCTCCTCGGGGTCGTCATTGTAGGCCGGGAACTTGGCGTAGTCGGCGGGCTCCATCACGTTGCTGAAGCGCAGGCCAATAAGCTTCATGTCGGGCGTTTGGAGGCAAAACTGGCGGGCCATGTCCTCCATCAGCACCTTGGCCAGGGCGTAGGCGCTTTTGGCCCGCAGGGGGTAGTCCTCGTCCACGGGCGCGTAGGGCTCGGCCCCGTCGAAGGGCTCGCCCAGGGTGGTTTCGCTGCTGGCCCAGATGACGTTGTGAATGCCCAGCCGCCGCGCCGCCTCGAACACGTTGTAGGTGCCCATGAGGTTGTTTTGGAACAGGTGCGCGTCGGGGTACTGGCGCGGGGTGGGGAAGGCCGCCAGGTGCACGATGGCGTCGAACGCCTGGTTGCCTACGCCGGCGTGAATCTCGTTGCCCACCGACGACAGCGCGTCCAGGGTCTGGCCAAAATCGGAAAGATCGGCGATGATGTGCGGGACGCCCTTGGCGGGAGCCACCGTATCGACCACGAACACGTCGTAGCCGTGGGCTTGCAGGTCGGCCACGCAGGCCTTGCCCAGCTTGCCGGTGCCGCCGGTGACCAGCACGCGCTTGGGGGATGTTTTTTTGGTTGGCATGGGATATGGGTTGTTTGAAAGACAGGGCGGTGGCCGCGTGGCCGCGCCCCGTGCAGATAGTACGGCGGCGCGGGGGGCATCGCTACCCTTGTTTCGTAAGCCCTTTGATTATCTGACCGTAGAATTATCTACGGTCGAACTAAACGGATGAAATTCCTTCGGCTACGCCGCCCGTTCCGCCGCGCAGGCCGGCCGCTGCGTGTTGGCGCACCGGGCACTGCGCCGCGTCAGACTCGGTATGGAATTGCCCGGGCAGCAAGCCGGGCGCGCCGGGGCCCGGGCGGCCGCCACGTGCCTGAAGCTCTTCGGGGGCAGCCGGCCCTGGTCTAACAGCCGGGCAAAGCGCGAAGGCGCGAAACGTGTGCTTTCCATGTGTTCACCGCACCCCGGCTGGGCCCACCGCCAAACCCGTGCCGGGGCCGAAGCGTAACTTTGCGGCCATGAAACACCTACTGCTCGCCGCCACTGCGCTGCTCACCGCGGCGGCCCCGGCCCCCCGTGCGGCCCCCCGCAGCCGCACTTTTCTGCTCACCTGCCGGGCCACGGTGCCCGCGCCGCCCACCGGCACTAAGGTGCTGGACTTCTGGATGCCCGTGCCCCACGCCGACAAAAGCCAGGACGTGGCCGACCTCAAAATTGAATCGTCGGGGCCCTACACCGTGGAAACGGACCTGTACGGCAACAAAATCCTGCACCTGCGGCCCGCCGCCGCGCCCCTCACCGTCACCCTCACGGCCCGCGTCACGCGGCGCGAGCACCTGAACCTGCGGGCCACCGACGACAAAGCGCCCGTCGAAACCGAAGCCCTGGACCCCAACCAGGCCCGCTGGCTGGCCCCCGACCGCCTCGTGCCGCTCGACTTCAAAATCAAGGCCCAGGCCCAGGATGTCGTGGATAAGGCCCACGCCACCACGCCTTTGGCCCAGGCCCGCGCCATCTACGAGCACGTGGTGAGCACCGTGACTTACGACAAAACCGGCCAGGGCTGGGGCCGCGGCGACATTTACTACGCCTGCGACGCGCGGCGCGGCAACTGCACCGATTTCCACGCCATCGTGATTGGCTACTGCCGGGCCCTGGGCATCCCGGCGCGCTTCAGCATCGGGCTGCCGCTGCCGGCCCAGCGCGGCAAGGGCGAAATCAAGGGCTACCACTGCTGGGCCGAGTTCTTCACCAAGGAAACCGGCTGGGTGCCCGTCGACGCCTCCGAGGCCGCCAAAGACCCCGGCAAGCGCGCCTACTTCTTCGGGGCCCACGACGAAAACCGCGTCGAGTTCACCCGCGGCCGCGACCTCACGCTGGTGCCCAGGCAGGCCGGCCCCCTGCTCAACTACTTCGTGTACCCCTACGCCGAGGCCGACGGCCAGCCCCTGGAAGTGGCCCGGACGTACACTTTTGAGGACGTGGCGCAATAATCCTGAAAACGCAAAAAAGCCCGGCGACGGTTACCGTCGCCGGGCTTTTTTTGCGTTGGGCAACGGCCCTACGGGGCCAGTACCAGCTTGCCGAAGTTCTGCCCCGAAAACAGCTTGAGCAGCGCGGGCAGGAAGTTTTCGACGCCGTGCTCGACCTGCACTTTGGGTGAAACCAGCTTGCCTTCTTTTATCCAGCCGGCCATTTCGCGGGCCGCCTCGCCGTAGTGGGCGGCGTTGTCGAACACCACGATGCCCTCCATCCGGGCGCGGTTCACGAGCAGCGAAAGGTAGTTGCCGGGGCCCCGCACGGGCGTCGTGTTGTTGTACTGCGAAATGGCCCCGCAGATGACGATGCGCGCTTTCAGCCGAATCTGCTCCAGCACCATGTCCAGGATTTCGCCGCCCACGTTGTCGAAGTACACGTCGATGCCCTCGGGGCAGGCGGCGCGCAGGGCGGTGCGCACGTTCTCGGTTTTGTAGTTGATGCAGGCGTCGAAGCCCAGCTCGCGCACGCAGTAGTCTACTTTTTCCGGGTCGCCGGCCAGGCCCACCACGCGGCAGCCCTTGAGCTTGGCCACCTGGCCCACCACGCTGCCCACCGCCCCGGCCGCGCCCGATACCACCACGGTTTCGCCCGCTTTGGGCTGGCCGGTGTTCAGCAGGCCGAAGTAGGCCGTCATGCCGGGCATGCCCAGGGTGGCGAGGTAGGCTTCGAGCGGGGCGATTTGCGTATCCACTTTGAGCAAGTACTCGGGGCTGGCGGGGTCGGCGGCCCCGGGGCCCACTAGGGCGTATTGCTGCACGCCGAGGTTGCCGGTCACGTAGTCGCCCACGGCAAAGGCCGGGTTCTGCGACTCCACCACTTGCCCGGCCGTGCCGGCCCGGAACACCTCGCCGATGCCGATGGGGCGGATGTAGCTTTTGCCGGGGTTCATCCAGCCGCGCATGGCGGGGTCGAGGGAAATAAAGCTGATTTTGACCAGCACCTGGCCCGCCTGCAAGGCCGGTACGTCGGCGGTTTCGATGGTGAAATTCTCGGGCGTGGGCACGCCCGTGGGGCGCGAGGCCAGCCTGACCTGGGTGTTGGAATAAACCATTGGGTGGGGGATGGTGGAAAGAAAACGATGGGACGAAGAACGCTGAGCAGGTGGCGCCGAAGTGCATTGAAAAAACGTTGTGCCGCAAACAAGAACGTCATGCTGAGCTTGCCGAAGCATCTCTGTCGCTTCGCTGAACGATTGATTTAGTGAGCGGTAGAGATGCTTCGGCAAGCTCAGCATGACGTTCTTGTTTGCGGCACAACAAATTGCTCGTAAAGGAGGCGTTCTACACCGCTGCCGGCTGGCCGGCTTGCAGCGCGGCCACGTCGTCGGCGGTCAGGCGCAGCTCCATGGCTTCGGTCAGCTCGGTTATCTGGCCGGGGCTGGTGCCGCTGGCGATGGGGGCCGTGATGCCGGGGGCCTGCATGAGCCAGGCCAGGGCCACCTGGGCCGGGGTGGCGGCGTGGCGGCCGGCCACGGCGTCGAGGGCTTTGAGGATGGCGAAGCCTTTGTCGTTCAGGTACTTCTTGCCGATGCCGTCGCCGCGCTGGCTCTTTTTCAGGTCGGCCGCGCTACGGTATTTGCCGGTGAGGAAGCCCGAGGCCAGGCCGAAGTACGGAATCACGCCGATGCCGCTGGCCTGCACGATGGGCAGGTCGTCGTGCTCGAAGGTTTCGTGCGCGTAGAGGTTGTATTCGGGCTGGAGGCTCTCGTAGCGCGGCAGGCCGTGCTGGGCCGCGTCGAGGGCCGCTTGCAAGCGGGCGGGCTGGAAGTTGGAGGCCCCGATGGCGCGGATTTTCCCTTCCTTCAGCAGCTCGGCGTAGGCTTCGAGGGGCTCCGTCACGGGCAGGCTCTCGTCGTCTTTGTGGCTCTGGTAAAGGTCGATGTAGTCGGTCTGCAACCGCTGGAGCGAGGCTTCCACGGCCTGCTTGATGCGGGCTTTCGCCAGGCCGTTTTTGCCATCGCCCAGGTCCATGCCCACTTTGGTGAAAATCAGCACGTCGTCGCGGCGGCCGCGCTGGGCCAGCCACTTGCCCAGCACGGTTTCCGACTGCCCGCCGCCCGCGTGGCCGGGCACCCAGGCCGAGTACACGTCGGCCGTGTCGATGGCGTTGCCGCCGCCCGCCACGAAGGCGTCGAGCACGGCGAAGGAAGTTTTCTCGTCGGCCGTCCAGCCGAATACGTTGCCGCCCAGCACGAGCGGGGCGAGGTGCAGGCCGGAGTGGCCCAGTTCACGAAGGTTTGCCATGGGAGAATAAAGCGGATTGAAGAAGCAAAAGCTGCCAGTGCAGCCCCCGTATAAACTCCCAAAAACCGGTTTGGGTTGGCCGCGCCGCCCGGGGCGGGCCGGGCCGTGGCGGCGGGGCCCCGGGGCCGGGGGCGCGAATTGGCCCCACCTTTGGGCCATGAAGCACGAGGCCCTACGCGCGTTTCGCAGCCGCAACTTTCGCCTGTTTTTCGGCGGCCAGGCCCTGTCGCTGCTGGGCACCTGGATGCAGAAAACGGCGGTGAGCTGGGTGGTGTACGCCCAGACGCACTCCAAGTTCATGCTGGGCGTGAGCGTGTTCGCCACGCTGTTCCCGTCGGCGCTGTTCTCGCTGCTCGGCGGCGTCGTGTCCGACCGCTACGCGCGCTACCGGGTGCTGCTGGCCACGCAGGTGCTCTCGCTGGTGCAGGCCGGGCTGCTGGCGCTGGCCGTATTTTGGCAGCGCGACGCGGTGGGGGCCATCATCGGGCTGAGCGCCTGGGCATCATCAACGCTTTCGACGTGCCCGCCCGGCAGTCGCTGGTGTACGACCTGGTGGACGACAAGCAGGACGTGCCCAACGCGGTGGCCCTCAACTCCACCCTGCTCAACCTGTGCAAGCTGCTGGGGCCGGCCGTGGCGGGCTTTGCCATCGAGCAGTTGGGGGCCGCCGCCTGCTTCGGCCTCAACGCCCTCAGCTTCGTGGCCGTCATCGGGTCGCTGCTGGCCCTGCGGCTGCCCGCCTACGTGGCCCCGCCGCACCCCAAGGCCCTGCTGGGCGAGCTGGCGGAGGGCTTCCGCTACGTGCGCGACACGCCGGGCATCCGGTTCATTATTAGCGCGGTGGGGCTGATGGCCCTGCTGGTGCTGCCCTTCACGGCCCTCATGCCGGTCTACGCCAAGGACGTGTTCCGGGGCACGGCCACCACCTTCGGCCTGCTCGACGGGGCCATCGGGCTGGGCGGGGTTGGCGCGGCGCTGTACCTCACGTCGCTGCCGCCGAGTGCTGGCCTCGGCAAGGTCATGACCATCAACACGTTTGTGCTAGGGGTAGGGCTATTGCTGTTTGCCTACACGCCGTGGTTTTGGCCGGCACTGGCCTTCCTGGCGGTGGGCGCGTTCGGCATGATGGCCCAGACCACTATCAACGTTACCCTGCTGCAAACCACCGTGTTGCCGGCCATGCGCGGGCGCGTCATCAGCCTCTACGTGCTGGTGTACACCACCGCGCTGCCGCTGGGCAGCCTGCTGGTGGGCGCTGCCTCGGAGCGCATCGGCGTGCAGGCCACGGTGCTGGCCGAGGGGGCCCTGGCGCTGCTCATCGGCCTGCTCTACTGGCGCAACCTGCGCCATACCCGGGCCGCCGCCGTGCTGCTGGCCGCGGGCGGCTCCTGAGTTTTTAGTTGTTTGTCGCCAGTGGTTCAGTGGTAAGCCAGCGCAGTTTTCCGGTCCATGCACGGCCGGTTTGCTGCCGGTCCGCCGGCTTTTTCAGCCGGCGGACCGATTATCGTTGGGGAGAACGAGTGGCGGCTACTTAACCGGTCGGCCGGCTGAAAAGCCGGCCGACCGGGCCCTGCGCGAACCTGAAAACTGCTCTAAGATCCGTTAGCAAATACTTGATATTAAAACAGACGGTCATGTTCCGACAAGCTCAGCATAACGTTCTTCTACACCAAACTGGATTAGTAACGGGTACTTACAACCAGCGTTGCAGGCTGACTACCAGCTGGCAGCGAGTAAATGGCTTAGGACTTACGCACTTTTAGCCCCAGCGGGGCGGCCCATCGGTAGTAAATAGCTGTAAGTGAACGCTAAAGCTCCGTAGGGGCGACCCATCCCCGTAGTAGCCGTTCGGGTCGCCCCTACGGGGTTTTGTTGCTAGTAGTCAGGGTATTACTACCGATGGGTCGCCCCGCTGGGGCTAAAAGTGCGTAAGTCCTATGGCTGCTAAAAACCATCTGCCATGTCGGTTCGTCCCGCGCCAGCAGCAGCCCTTGCAGCTCCTGGTTGAGCAGGCGCACGGCCGATTACTACCCGTTTAGCATGTTGGCGCGCACGGTGAGCAGCTCGGCCCAGTACCGGCCGCGCGTGCCAGTACCGGCCGCGCGTGCGGAAGAGTAGCGCCGCCAGCTGCTTGCCTTCCGCCCGCAAAGAACGCCGCCGCGCCTACGCCTCGTACAGCTCCAGCGGCAGCCCGTCGGGGTCGGCAAAAAACGTGAAGCGGCGGTCCGTGAACTCATCGACCCGGATGGGCTCGTGGGCCACGCCGTGGGCGGCGAGCCGCTGCGTGGCCTCGTCCAGGTCGGCCACGGCGAAGGCCAGGTGGCGCAGGCCCTGGGCCTCGGGCCGGCTGGGGCGCGGCGGCGGGTTCGGGAAAGAAAACAGCTCGATGACGTACTGGCCGTTCACGGCCAGGTCGAGTTTATAGGACGCGCGCGCAAGGCGGTGCACCTCGCGGATGATTTTGAGGCCCAGTACCTCGGTGTAAAACGCCTTCGACGCGGCGTAATCCGCGCAGATGATGGCGATGTGGTGCACGCCCGCCAGGGCCAGGGGTTGGGAAGTCGTCGTCATGGGCGCAAAGAACGGCCGCCCGGGGGCCCAGCCTCGGCCGGCCACGCCGAAAATAGCGGTGGGCCGCACAACCATTTTTTAGCACCGGCTGCTACTTTTGGCGGTGACGTTTTCGCCCTAGTTCTATTTCATGAAAAAACTTTCCTTTACCAAGTTGCTGGCCGCAGCGCTGCTGCTGGGGCCCCTCGCCCAGGCCCAGCCTGCTCAGCCCGCGCGGACCACCCAGCCGCCGCCCGCCCGCCAGATTCCGCTGCCGCAGCCGCCGGCCAACCTGCCGCCCTATAACGCGCGCGTGCTCTTTTCGCCCGACTACCTCAACCAGGTGGGGCCCGCCACGCGCACGGCCGGCGGCCAGCCCGCGGCCAGCTACTGGCAAAACGCGGCCGACTACCAGATTGCTGCCTCGCTCGACGAGAAAGCGGCCCGCGTGAGCGCCACGGTCGCCATTACCTACACCAACAACAGCCCCGACGCGCTGCCTTTCGTGTGGTTGCAGCTCGACCAAAACCTGTTCCGAAGCGACTCGCGCGGGTCGGCCGTGACGCCCGTGGCCGGCGGGCGCTTCGGCAACGGCGGCGCCCGCAACGGCAACTCGGCGCGCAACTTCCCGGGCGGCGACTCGCTGCAAACCGTCAGCATTGAGCTGCACGGCAAGAAGGTGAAGGCCAACTACCGCGTCAGCGACACGCGGATGCAGATTATCCTGCCCGAGGCCATGAAGCCGCACGGCGACAAGCTCAAAATCAGCATCGCCTACGGCTTCAATATTCCCGAGTACGGGTCGGACCGCCTGGGCCGCCTCCAAACCAAGAACGGCGAGGTGTTCGAGGTGGCGCAGTGGTACCCGCGCATGGCCGTGTACGACGACGTGGAGGGCTGGAACACCTTGCCTTACCTGACGGCCGAGTTTTACCTCGAGTACGGCAACTTCGACTACACGATTAACGTGCCGGCCAGCTTCCTGGTGGGCGGCTCGGGCGAGCTGGTGAACGGCGCCGAGGTGCTCACCGGCGCCCAGCAGCGGCGCCTGGCCCAGGCCGCCACCTCCGACAAAACCGTGCTTGTGCGGGGCCCCGAGGAAGTGACGCAGGCCGGCTCGCGCCCCGGCGGCAAAAACGGCCGCCTCACCTGGCATTTCAAGTGCCAGCGGGCGCGCGACGTGGCCTGGGCCGCCTCGGCCGCCTTCGCCTGGGACGCCGCCAAAATGAACCTGCCCAGCGGCCGTAAGTCGCTGGCCATGTCGCTGTACCCGGCCGAAGCCGCCGGCGACTCGGCTTGGAGCCGCAGCACCGAGTACGTGAAAAAGAGCATCGAATTCAACTCGAAGCAGTGGTACGAGTTTACCTACCCCGCGGCCACCAACGTGGCCGGCATCGTGGGCGGCATGGAGTACCCGGGCATCGTGTTTTGCGGCGCGAAAGCGAAGAAAGGCGGCCTCTGGGGCGTGACCGACCACGAGTTCGGCCACAACTGGTTCCCGATGATTGTGGGCTCGAACGAGCGCAAGTACCCGTGGATGGACGAGGGCTTCAACACGTTCATCAACCTCTTGTCCACCAAGGCGTTCAACAACGGCGAATACAGAGACTTGGCCGATGTGGAGGGCCGCACCGCGCCGTTCGCCGTCTACGGCCTGCTGGCCCCCGACGCCGACGTGCCCTACACCGTGCCCGACGTGACGCAGGCCCGCAACCTGGGCTTCGCGGCGTACAGCAAAACCGGCTATGGCCTGTATTTGCTGCGCCAGGAGATTTTGGGCCCCGAGCGGTTCGACTACGCCTTCCGCAGCTACATCCAGCGCTGGGCCTTCAAGCATCCCACACCGCGCGACTTCTTCCGGACCATGAACAACGTGGCCGGCGAGGATTTGACGTGGTTCTACCACGAGTGGTTCTTCGAGAACTGGCTGCTCGACCAGGCCGTGACCACCGTGACCTACGTGAACCAGGATCCCGCCAAGGGGGCCCTCATCACGATTGAGAACCGCGGCCAGGCCGCCATGCCCGTCACGGCCGAGGTGAAGGAAACCAACGGCAAAACCACCACCGTGCACCTGCCCGTCGAAATCTGGCAGCGCGGCGGCACCTGGACGTTCCGCTACAACTCCACCACGCCCCTCACGCAGGTGACGCTGAACCCGACTAACATCCTGCCCGACGTGAACCGCGGTAACAACGTTTGGCGCGCCCAGAGCATGACCGAGTAGGGCCCCCGTCCTTTATCCTTTCTGCACGCTGCAAAGAACTGGCCGCCTGGCCGTTTCTTTGGGGCGTGCAGATTTTTTTTACCCCCCTCGTTGTGCTGCTGCTGGCCGTGGTGGCCCAGGCCGTGCTGGCGGCCGGGCTGCTGGCCAGCGCCCGCCGCAACCAGCCCGCCAACCGCTTCCTGGCCCTGCTGATGGCCGCTATTGCGCTGTGGCTGCTCGACGGCTTTTTCCGGGTGTCAGGGCTGTACGCGCAAGAGCCGGGGCTGTACTTTTCGCCCATCTACTACTCCCTGGCGTTTGGGCCGCTGCTGTACTTCTACGTGCGCAGCCTGGTCAGCCAGGGGTTTCGGTGGGAGTGGCGGCGCTACGGCGGGCACTTTGTGCCCGTGCTGGCGCAGGCCGCCCTGTACTGGTGGCTGCGCTTTCAGCCCTACGCCGCGCGCAACTGGTTCTGGCAGCACGTGCACCGGCCCTACACCTACCGGCTGGAATTCATCGGCACCTGGGCCTCGCTGATGGTGTACCTGGTGCTGAGCCTGCGCCTGCTGCGGCAGTACCAGGGCTGGCTGGTCGATAATTTCTCGGAAGTCTCGGAGCTGCGCCTGCGCTGGCTGCGCTGGCTGCTGCTGCTGCTGGCCGTGGTGAGCGGGCAGTGGCTGCTGGAAGTGGTGCTGCGCGAATTCTTCGACATCTATTATCAGTACGACTACTCGACCGAGCTGCTGGGGCTGGTGGTGTTCATCATCGGCGTGGTGGGGCTGCGCCAGATTGACCAGCCCACCGCCCCGCTGGAGGAAGATGATTTGGCAGCGCCCGCCGCCGGGCGTCTGGCGGAGGCCGATGCGCCGTTCCAAGCCTCGGCGGCAGAAACAGCGGCCGGGTCCCCAGCCGCTGGGGCCCCGGGAGTTGCGCCGCTGCTGGGCCCCTCCGCCCCAATTTCTCCCCCCGCAGCCGCCCCCGTTCCGGCCCGCGCCGCCGCACCCGGCCACCCGGAGCCCGCCCCGGCCCGCGCCCCCGCGCCGGCGGATGCGGCCGTGGCCGAGCGCATCCGCCGGGCCCTGGAGGACGACCGGCTCTACCTCAACCCCACGCTGACGCTGGCCGAGCTGTCGGCCCACACCGGTCTGGCCCCGAAGCTGATTTCGTTCACCGTCAACGCCGGCGGCGTCTCGTTCAACGACCTGGTGAACGGGCTGCGGGTGGCCGAAGTGCAGCGCCGCCTGGCCCACCCCGACGCCCGGCGGCTCACCCTGCTCGGCATCGCCCTGGAAAGCGGGTTCAACTCGAAAACCACGTTTAACCGGATTTTCAAGCAGTTCGCCGGGGTGGCCCCGCGCGATTTCGCGCCTGAATAGCCCCACATCCGGATTCGGGACGTCCCACGGCGCGATGTGGGGCGATGGGCCGGGGGGGAGCCCGCCACCTTTGGGTCGTACTTCAACCAGCCCGTACGGCCCCCATGAAAACCCTCCGCTTCTTGCCCCTGGCCCTGCTGCTGGCGGCCCCCGCCCGGCCCCTCGCCGCCCAGTCCACCGCCCCCGCCGCCCCGGCGGCTACCCCGGCGGCCCCCGCCGCCACCCCGCCGCCCGCCTGGCCCGACCACACCCGGGCCCTGCCCGCCCTGCTGCGGGCCGTGCCCGTGGGCCTGGCCATGAGCCACGACCCCAACCCCGTGTACCCCCAGCCCGACCCCGCCCAGCCCGGCACCTTTGCCTGGAAGCACAGCACCACGGTGCGCGCCGAAGTAGCCGACCTGCAAGTGGTGGAGTGCGGCAGCTTCATCTGGTACGACGCCACCGGCTGGCACGCCAACCTGCACGAAACCCCCGCCGAGTTTGCCGAGCTGTTCGAGTGCCCCGGCGGCCGGCTGCGCAAGGGCCGGGCCTACACCTTCAAGCGCAACTACCGCTACGCCACCGCCGACCACCTCTACGGCGGCGACGCCCTGTGGTACGTGCTGGCCAAAGACGCCCAGGGTCGCCTCTACAAAGGCTGGGCCCTGGTCGAAACCGAGTCCGGCCCCCGGCCCGCCGCCGGCCGCTAAAGCGGCATTTGTAAAACGGAGTGGCACTCCGTTGCTCGTTGAACGGCCCAGTGGCCACCTAGAGGAAACGGAGTGCCACTCCGTTCTACAATCCACTTCAACCCTTCCCCGTCATGAAAACCTTATTCGCCGCCCTGTTCGTTGTCCTGTTCGCCGCCGTAGCCCAGCGCCCCGCCGCCGTCACCTACGTCCTCAACCCCGCCACCAGCCGCCTCACCTGGACGGGCTACGCCGAGGCCGGCGGCTACGCGCCCACCGGCACGTTGCGCCTGGCCCCCGGCGGCACGCTGGTAGCCGAGGGCCCCGGGGCCCTGCGCGCCGCCCGCGTGCTGGTCGACGTGCGCACCCTCGCCCACGACAACCCCACCTTGCAGGAGCACCTGCGCGGGGCCGACTTTTTCGACGTGGCGCACTTCCCCGAAGCTACTTTCGAGCTGGGCCGCGTGGCGGGCGGCCAGGCCCAGGGCCAGCTCACCCTCAAGGGCCAGACGCGCCCCATCAGCGTGCCCGTTACCGTCACGGCCCTTGGGGCCGACAGCCTGCTGCTGCAAGGCACCGCCCGCCTCGACCGCACCCAGTTCGGCATCAACTACAACTCCAGCAGCTTCTTCCAGAACCTGGGCTCCTACGCCATCCGCAACGAGTTCCAGCTGGCCTTCAGGCTCAAGGCCGGGCGGCGCTAGGGCCCCAGCCGTGGCCGGGCAGGCCGTGGGGCCCCTAGTGCGACACCGTTTTGGAAAAGAGCTGCATCACCAGCACGCCGGCCACGATGAGGCCGATGCCCGCCAGGGCCGGCCAGTCGAGCCGCTGCTTGAAGTAAAAAAAGCCGATGAGCGTGACCAGCACGATGCCCACCCCGCCCCAGATGGCGTAGGCCACGCCCACCGGAATGGCCTTCAGCGAAAAGCTGAAAAAGTAGAACGCCAGCCCGTAGCCCACCACCGTAACGATGCTGGGCCCCAGCTTGGTAAACTGGTTGGAAGCCGTGAGGGCCGTGGTGCCCATCACTTCGCTGATGATGGCCAGAAAGAGGAATACGTAGGGCATGGGTTGGGGAGAAGTAGCTTGGACTTTGTAGTCCGGGCGTGAGCGCAGCGAACAAGGCATTTGCGCAGAAAGTGGGAATCGGGTAGGTGGGCGCAATACCGGATGCTCGCGGTGCTCGCGCCCGGACCACAAAGTCCAAGCTACAAACACCGGCTAGTCGCGGGTGCGCAGCACGCGCCAGCCGTGGGCCGGCACGGTGCGCGCCTTGGGCTGGGCCAGCGTCAGGGCCTCGCCGCTGAACACGTCGAACAGGCCCTTTTGGGGCGAGACGGGCATCTTCTGGCCGGGCAGCACCAGCGGCTCGGCGGTGGCGTTGACGAGCACAATCACCGCCGAGCCCGCCTTTTCGCGGATGAAGCCGTAGAGGCCATCCGGCCCGGTCAGGCGGTGGAAGTGGCTGGCCGGGTCGCCGTTGCGCAAGGCCGGGTGGCGCTTTTTGAGCTGAAACAGCTTGGTGTAAAACTCCTGGAGCGGGTAGTCCTGCCAGGCTATCGGGTCGCGGTCGAAGAAGGCCAGCCGTTTATTCAAACCCGCTTCCTGGCCCGAGTAGAGCAGCGGTAGGCCGGGCAGCAGCGCCGCCAGCACGGCGAAGGGCTGCGCCAGGGGCCCCAGGCGCTCGTTCTCGGTGCCGTCCCAGCTGTTCACGTCGTGGTTGCTGGTGAAGTGCATCAGGTACACCGTGGGCGGGTATTTTGCGCGCTCGGCGGCCAGGTAAGCGTCGATGTCGGCCAGCGGGGCCTGGCCCTCGGCGATGCGGTCGAGCAGGTAGTGCAGGCGCAGGCCGAAGCTGGCGTCGAAGGCCCGCTCCAGCAGGTGCGTGTCGGAGTCGAACTCCGCCCAGGTGAGGCCCCCGGACGGGTACAGCTCGTCCCACTCGGCCAGCATAAACACGGGCTTGAGGGCCTCCAGCGCCGGCCGGGCCGCGTCCCAGAAGTCGGTGGGCACCAGGCCGGCCACGTCGCAGCGGTAGCCGTCGATGCCCGCCTCGCGCACCCAATAGCATAGGGCCTCCATCATGTACGCCCGTAAGTGCGGGTTGGCGTAGTCGAGGGCTACTACGTCGGTCCAGTCGGCCACGGGCGGCACCAGGGCCCCCTGGGCGTCGTGCCGGTACCAGTCGGGGTGGTCCTCAATCAGGGCGTTGTCGCGGCTGGTGTGGTTGGCCACCCAGTCCAGCAACACCTTCATCCCCAGGCCGTGGGCCGTTTGCACGAGGTGGCGCAAGTCGTCGAGCGTCCCAAATTCCGGGTTCACTCCGAAGTAGTCGCGCACCGCGTAGGGCGAGCCCAGCGCCCCCTTGCGCCCCACCGCCCCGATGGGATGCACCGGCATCAGCCATACGATGACGACGCCCATCTTAGCTAGCCGTGGCAAGTGCGCCTCAAAGGCCCGAAAGGTGCCTTCGGGCGTGTAGTTGCGCACATTTACTTCGTAAATGGTGGCGTTGGCGGCCCACTCGGGGTGGCGCACGGCGAACAGGGGGGCGTCGGGATGGTCGGGCATTGGCGCAAGTAAGGGCGGGGCCGGCCCCACTAGTATTTGAATAGCTTTTACATGAACTGGCAAGTTGCTTCATCCGGGCCGCACGTCGCATGCGAGACGCATCACGCCGGATGAATTTCCGTGCCGGGGGCCTGGCCGACCCAAAACCAGCCGGCGAGTACTACAATGCAGGGGTTGCCGTGAGCGGTGGTTCCCTCCCAGAAGGGCTTGTTGGGAACCCGGGCATTGTATTCAACAAATTCCTCGGGTGTATAATAAAAAAGCTGTTCGTAGGCCAGCCATTGCAGGGCGTCGATGCCCGGAACTGTTTGGTACAGCGCCGGCAACGGCTGCGTGCAGGCCCTCCTGTACCGGCTATCGTCCTGCGCCTGTTGTTCCCCCACGCGAACAACCAAGCGGCTCTGCCGAAAGGTATTAAGCTTGTCGGGGGAGTGCAGCTCCAGAGCTAAGTAAAAACTTGGATACCGGTCTGCAAGTTCGGCGCTCCATTGCTGAAACGTCTTCACCAAACGTGCCGCCCACAACGGCTGAAACAGCGGCGGCAGCGGTTGCATCTCGTCCCAAGGTTCAGAAGTGACATTGAAGGAGGTGCGTTGAAAACGGGTAAGCCACAAGATATCCACGGGTCGGAGCGCAGTGGGGCGCTCGGCATGGGCCCGCAAGGCGCGACAATGCCGCCGCGTGCCTCGAATACGTTTTCTTCTGTTCATCAGGCAGGTTAAGTACGTAAAAGGCAGCACTTGTTGTAGTCTGCAAACCGCCCAGCGGCGGCCAAATGCCAGTCCTTACGGCTGCCGCGTCGTCAGCACGCGCCAGCCGTGGGGCGGCACCGTCACCTGTGTCTCGGTCACCGGGGGGCCCAGGTCGGCGAAGGCGTCGGTGTCGGTGGCGGCGGGGTGGCCGAGGCGCTGGGGCACGGGGCCCAGGTTCACCGCCACCCACACCCGGGCCCGGTTGCCGGCCGTGGCCCGCTCAAAGGCGAAGCAGCCGGCCGGCGCGGGCAGCAGCGTAAAGCGGGCGCAGGCGTCGCCGTTGCGCAGGGCCGGGTGGTCGTGCTTGAGGTGCAGCAGGTTGGTGTAGAAGGCGTTCAACGCGTGGCCTTTCCACGCAATCGTGTCCTTGTCGAAGAAGCGCAGCCGTTTGGCAGAGGCCGCTTCCTGGCCGCTGTACACCAGCGGGATGCCCGGCAGCAGGGCCGTGAGCACGGCCAGGGCCCGGGCGTCGGCCCCGAGGCGCTGGCCCTCGGGGCCGTCCCAGGCGTTGGCGTCGTGCGAGCTGGTGAAGTTCATCAGGTACACGCCGGCCGGGTACCGGCGGCGCTCGGCGGCGAAGTAGGCGGGCAGCGCGGCCACGGGTTTCTGGTGCTGCGCGATGCTGTCGAGCAGGTAGTGCAGCCGCAGCGCGTAGGTGGCGTCGAAGGCTTGTTCGAGCAGGTGCGTGCGGGGCGTGAACGCGCCTTTTTTCAGGAAGGGTGGCGCGTACAGCTCGTCCCACTCGGCCAGCATGAACACGGGCTTGATTTTTTCCAGCCCGGCCCGCGCGGCGTTCCAGAAGTCGGTGGGCACCAGGCCGGCCACGTCGCAGCGGAAGCCGTCGAAGCCCACGTCGCGCACCCAGTAGGCCATGCTTTCGGCCATGTAGCGGCGCAGGCCGGGCCGGCCGTAGTCGAGGGCAATGACGTCCTGCCAGTCGGCCACGGGCGGCACGAAGCGGCCCTGCGCGTCGTGGGCAAACCAGTCGGGGTGCTCCTGGCTCAGCCGGCTGTCCCAGCTGGTGTGGTCGGCCACCCAGTCGAGGATGACGTGCATGCCCAGCCGGTGCGCCGCGCCGACGAGGTGCTGCAAGTCGGCCAGCGAGCCAAGCTCGGGGTTCACCCCGTAATAATCGCGCACCGAATACGGGCTGCCCAGCGTGCCCTTGCGCCGGGCCACGCCGATGGGCTGCACCGGCATCAGCCACAGGATGCCCACGCCCATCTGGTGCAGGCGCGGCAGGTGCGCCTCGAAGGCCCGGAAGGTGCCCTCCGGGGTGTACTGGCGCACGTTGACCTGGTAGAGGCTGGCGCTGGCGGCCCAGGCCGGGTGCCGCACGGCGAACGGCGCGGGCGGCGGGCACGGTGGGCTGGCCGTGGTGGAGGGGGCGTTGTGGCAGGCCCCAAGCAGCAGGGCCAGTGCCCACCAGCGCCAAGGCAGGAGGCGTGTGAACATGGCGCAAGATAAAGACCGCGCCAGTTCCCAAACGCCGCCCCGCCGCCGGCCGCCGCGAGCTATATTGAGCCCAATTGGCTAGCCCACAGTGGTCCTGGCCGTCCTTTCCTTGTCCAATGCCATCCAACCCTCGCTTACTGCTACTCGGCGGCCTGTTGGCCGGTACGCTCGCCCTAACCAACTGCTCGGCTGACCAGCGGGCAGAAACCGCGCAACGCCCACCGCAGCCCGGGCCGGCTACTCTCGCGGCCCCCGCGGCGGCCACCCGAGCCGGGCAAACGGCGGCTACCGCCCCGTCTCCCGTTGCGCGGCCAGCCCCACCGCTGGCCGCCGGGCCCCTGGCGAATTCCCTGCGCTGGGTAGGCAAGCCCGCCGCGGGCCCCCGCCGGTCGGCTAGCGGCGCCGCGCCCACCGCGCCGGTGGCAGCGGCCTCCCCGGGCCCCGCCGCGCCGCTGGCGGGCCCCGACCCGGCGCAGCGGGCCCAGGCTGCCCAGCCCGCCGATGCCGCCGACGACGACTTGCCGGCCTTTTGCGCCCGGGCCGCGCCCCGCCTTCAGGTGTTCGAGGTGCGGCCGGGCCGCGACACCGTGCTGGTGGCCGAGCAAGGCACCCGGCTGGTGGTGCCGGGCCGGGCCTTCGACGTGCCGGCCGGCAGCGGCCCGGTGCGGCGGGAGCTGCGCGAATTTTACTCCACGCCCGACATCCTGCTGGCGGGGCTGAGCACCGCCACCGGGGCCGAGTTGCTCGAAACCGGCGGGATGCTGCACTTGCAGGCCACGGCCGCCGGGCAGCCCGTGGCCCTGCGCCCCGGGGCCCGGGTGCTGTTGCAGCTGCCCGCTGCCCAGCGCCGGCCCGGCATGCAGCTTTACCAGGGCGTGGCCGCGTCCGGCCACGGGCTCGACTGGCAGCTGCCGGCCGGCACCCCCGCCGCCCGCTCCACGGGGCGCTGGGTGGCGTTGCCCCCGCCCAAAGGTGCCCGCTGGCCGCGCTTCGACAACGGTGACGCTACGCTGCTCAAGGAATTCGAGCGGCTGGTACCGCCGTCGGCCACCGACCTGGCGCGGCTCAAGCGTCGGCGCGCGCTTAGCAAATTCGAGCGCCAGCAGCTGAAAGGGTTGAGCAAGGAAAACCACGTCACCGTCACGCACGCCATTTTAATCAGCCTGGCGGTGGACAGCACGGGCACCGTGCGGGAGCCGCGGCTGGTGCAGGGCGATTCCGTGCTCGGTGCGAAAATAATGGCCGCGGCTACGCAGCTGCCCCGGCAGCGGCCAGCCAGCTTTAAAAGCATTTTGCTGCCCCACGGGCGCCGCACCACCAGCCCCGCGCAGGGAGTGCTGGTGGTGCTGTACGCCCGCGGCGGCAAGCGCCTGGTGGGCATCACCTGGCTGGAAATGGAAAAGCACACGCAGGAACTGCTGGTGCAAGAAGCACGGCGGGCCCGGGCCGAATTTGCCAAGCAATTTGCCGGCGCTGCCCCGCTAACGCTGGCCGGGGGCCTGGGCTACGAACTGGTGGCCGGCGGGCTGGGCTGGATCAACTGCGACCGGCTGCTGGCCCCTGGCCCGCGCGTTCAGTTCGCGGTGCAGGCCCCCGGCCCGGCCACGGTGGTGTCGCTGGTGTTCCAGGGGCAGCGCAGCATCCTGGCCAGCACGCGCACCGAGGGCAACACGGCGGTGTTCGAGCAGGTGCCCGACGGTGCGGCGGCTACCATAGTAGCGTTGCGCCGCGAGAATGGCGTCACGTACCTGGCCACCCGCGGCGTCAGCCTGGGCCAGCCGGCCCCGCCCAGCCTTCAGTTTCACCCCGTAACGCTCGAAGAGCTGCGCACGGAGCTGGCCCGGCTGTAGGAGCGGCCCAGCGGCGCGCCGCTCTCTAAGCCGGCCCCGCGGCCGGGTTGCGGGCCTCGTACCAGGCGCAGGGCGTGCCGCTGGCGTCGTCGAACAGGTTGACCAGCGCCAGCCCAACCTTTTCCAAGATGCGCCGCGAGGCCCCGTGCGCGGCCTCGGCGTAGCCCGTAATCAGCGGCAGCCGCAGCGCGCCGAAGCCCCGCGCCAGCCAGGCCCGGCCGGCCTCGGTGCCGTAGCCCTGGCCCCAGTGCGGCTCCAGCAGCCGGTAGCCCAGGTCGATGAAGCCGCTGCGGCCGTTTACCGGGTCGTGGTTCAGCTTCAGGCCCGCCCAGCCCAGGAACTCGCCGGTGTCGCGCCGCTCCACGGCCCAGCGGGCCAGGGTGCCGGCGCGGTAATCGGCTTGGATGCGCACCAGGGCCGCGCGGCTCTGGGCAATACCGGTGAGCGGCGGCGTGCCCAGGTAGCGCAGCACGTTGGGGTTGCTGTCGAGGGCAAACAGGCCGGCCGCGTCGGCGGGCCCCAGGGGGCGGTAGCGCAGGCGGGCGAATTTAAACGGCTGCATGGATGAGTAGGCAAGCAGGAAAGAAAGGCCCTGGGCGGCCGGCGGAGCCCGCTGGCGGGGCAGAACCGGCCGGGCAGAGCAGGGCGCGGGCAAGTTACGGAGGGCCCCCGCCGGCCGTTACCTTTGCGGCCATGGCGAACCGTGCTGCTCCCGCTGCGCCGTCTTACGCGGCCGTTTTTGTTGATTTTGAGAACGTGTACTACTTTCTTAAAAACCACTTCCACGACCCGCCCGACCTCAACGACTACGTGCTGGCGCTGGTGCGCAAGCTGCGCGAAACCCTGGCCCAGCAGGGCCTCGACTGCCTGGTGCTGAACGCCTACGCCGACTTCGAGCGCCTGGCCACCGCGCCCCAGGGCGGCCTGTACCTAATGGGCGTGGCCACCCGCAACGTGCTGGGCACCCACCACAAAAACGCCGCCGACATGCAGCTCTGCATCGACGCGCTGGAAGTGCTCTACACCCGGCCCGACATCGGCACGTTCGTGCTCGTGGCCGGCGACCGCGACTACATTCCGCTGCTGCAACACCTGCGGCGGCAGGCCCGGCAGGTGCTGGTGGCCGGCTTCCGCGAGGCCACCTCCGGCGACCTGCTCCAGAACCTGGGCCCCCAGCACTTCATCGACGCCCGCGAGCTGCTGCCCGCCGCCACCCTGGCCCTGCTCGAAGCCCGCCGCGCCGACCGCCTGGTGCCCGCCAAAATGCCCGCCGCCGAGCCCGTGGGCAAGCCCACCGCCCCGCCCCCGCCCGCCGACGCGCCGCCCGCCTTCGACCCGGTGCGCCCCCTGGCCAGCCCCGACGAGCAGCGCTGCTTGGCCTTCATGGCGGCCGAACTGCTGCGCCTGAGCCAGCACCGGGCCGTGGGCGAGCTGTGGCTCACGCCCTTCCTGCGCCGCCTCACCGACGAGTTTCCGGCCCTGCCCGAGTACGAGCGGCGCGACCTCATCAACAGCCTGCGCACGGCCGGGGCCCTGCGCATTGAGAAACGCGAGGGCGAGCAGCACCCGTTTTCGGTCATCGTGCTCAACCCGCAGCACCCCGCCGTGCGGGCGGCCCAATCGGCGGCCCCGCCCGCCGACGCGTAGCGGCGGGCCGGCCCCCGGGTGTATTTTTGCCCTGCGCTTTTTTTGGTCAGTTGTCCGTTATCAGTCGTTGGCTTTTTTGAACAATCTGGCAACTGACAACGAATAACTATAACTAACTGATTACCCATTTTCTCACCCCCGCAGTCCGCCACCTATGAACCTCATTTCCGAAGCCGAAGCCGGCATCCGCACCTTGTACGACACCACCCAAAAGGGTTTCGTGGGCGACGCCAGCGCCGGCCAGAACCACATCAACGCCTGGGTGCACTACCTGCGCAGCGGCGACCAGAAAGTGCTGGGCCCCATCGTGCAGGAGCTGGAAGCCCTCACCACCCACATCGGCAATAACAACGCCGCCGGCATGGCCACCGCCTTCCAGCGCATGGGCGAACTGACGGCCCAAGCGGCCCTGGGCACCCACAACTTCCAGGGCAACGGCGACAAAATCCGCGAGCTGAGCCAGAAGCTTATCACCGCCGCCGGCAACCTGCGCCTGGTGGCCAAAACCCAGCCGGCGCAGCACTAAAAATTAATTTTAAAACGCGAACGGCCCCCGGCGGCCTGCCCCTGCGGCAGGCCGCCGGGGGCCGTTCGCGTGCTCCAAGCTCGTCTTTGCAAACCGAATGAGCAAGTCGCCAATTGGTTACCGGCGGTGCGCCGGACGGTGGTTGCCCGAGCCGCTGCATAACCTTTGAAATCTCCTAAAGTTTGTTACCAAATCATTTCTTTTAGCGGGACAAAATATTGTACCTAAAGTACTTAACAATTGGGGAAGGCTAGGGTTGATACCGCATAATCTCACCCTCACCCTTTCCCCTATTACCATGGATAACTCCCAATCGCAGAGCGGCACCGCCCAGCTCGACGCCACCCTCAACGCCCTGCAAGGCGGCCTCGCCAACGCTGCTGGTGCCGCTGGCCCCAACATCGCCGGCTGGATCAAAACCCTGCAAGGCAACCCCCAGCTCTCGGGCATCAGCTCGGAGCTGCAGAACCTGCACGACGCCCTGAGCAGCGGCGCTTCCGATACCAGTGCCCTGTCCAAGAGCCTGAGCACCCTCGGTGAGCACACCTCCAAGGTTGCGTCGTCGGCCACGCCCGATGCCCAAGCCAAGCTCCAGCAGCTGGGCCAGGCCCTGAGCGCCGCCGGCTCGCAGCTGAAAGGCTAAGCCGCCCACCGGCTCAAAAAAAGGCTGCTAACCTACGGGTTAGCAGCCTTTTTTGGTGTTAAAGCGCTTGGTTGCCGTGGCAACGAGCGGGGCAATGACAGCTGATTTAATACCCCACCGCTTTGTCGTCGCCGCGCGGGTCGGCCCCGCCGGCGAGCTGGCCGTTGGGCAGCACCTCGATGGCCTCGATGCGGCCCCAGGGGCCCCGGGGGTGCACCGTGTAGCCGCTGGCCTGGAGCGCCTCCTGGGCGGCGGGGGTGAGGGCCCCGGCTTCGGCGTCGAGGTAGTCGGGCAGCCACTGGTGGTGCAGGCGCGGGGCGGCCACGGCCTGCTGCGGGTCGAGGCCGTAGTCCACGATGCCGAGGATGGTGGTGAGCACGCCGGTGATGATGGTGCTGCCGCCGGGCGTGCCCACCACGAGGGCCAATTTGCCGCCGCGGGCTAAGATGGTGGGCGTCATGCTGCTGAGCATGCGCTTGCCGGGGGCCACGGCGTTGGCGGTGCCGCCCACCAGGCCGTACACGTTGGGCACGCCGGCCTTGGCCGAGAAGTCGTCCATCTCGTTGTTCAGCAAGAAGCCCGCGCCGGGCACCACCACTTTGCTGCCAAAGGCCCCGTTGAGGGTGGTGGTGCAGCTCACGGCGTTGCCGGCGGCGTCCACTATGTTGTAGTGGGTGGTTTCGTTGCTTTCGTAGCCGGGCAGGCCGGGGCCGGCGGTTACCTCGGCGCTGGGCGTGGCCCGGCCGTCGGCCCGGATGGTGCTGGCCCGCTGCTTGTTGTAGGCCGGGGCCAGCAGCTGCGCCACCGGCACGTGCCCAAAATCGGGGTCGCCGAGGTAGGTGGCGCGGTCGGCGTACACGCGGCGCTCGACCTCGGTGAGCAGGTGGGTGGCGGCGGGCGTGTGGTAGCCCAGGGCCCTGAGGTTCACGGGCTCCAGCATCTGGAAGGCTTGCAGCAGGGCTACGCCGCCGCTGCTGGGCGGCGGCATCGTGATGACGTCGTAGCCGCGGTACTGGCCCCGCAGCGGCGCGCGCCACTTGGGCTGGTAGCCGTCGAGGTCTTGCTGGGTGATGAGGCCCCCGCGGCGGCGCATTTCCTCTAGCAGGTAGCGCGCCGTTTCGCCTTGGTAAAAGCCGCCGCGCTGCTGGTCCTGGATGCGGATAAGGGTGGAGGCCAGCTCGGGCAGGCGCACGGTGTCGCCGGGGTGCCAGGTGCCGCCGGGGCGCACGTAGGCCGAGGGGTTGCCGGGGTTGTACTTGATAAAATCGTCGTGGGCCCGGTTGAGGCCCCCGGCCTCGCGCTCGGTGAGGGCGTAGCCGCGGGCCAGCCGGATGGCGGGGGCCAGCAGGGCGGCCCAGGGCAAGTGGCCCAGCTTGTCGTGCAGGGCCACCATGCCGGCCACGGTGCCGGGCGTGCCCACGGCCAGGGCCCCCGCGGTGCTCAGGCCGGGCACCACGTTGCCGGCCGCATCCAAATACATATCCCGGGTGGCCCCGGCGGGCGCCGTTTCGCGGAAGTCGAGGGTGCCGGCCGCGCCGTCGGGGGCCCGGTACACCAGGAAGCCGCCGCCGCCGATGTTGCCCGCCACGGGCAGCACCACGGCCAGCGCAAACTGCACGGCCACGGCCGCATCGTAAGCATTGCCCCCTTTTTGCAAAATGGCCAGCCCCACCTGCGAGGCCAGCGGGTGGGCCGAGATGACCATGGCGTGGGCCGCCAGCAGCGGCGCGGCGGCCCCGGTGGGCACCGTCGAGAGCCCCGAGCCTTCCAGCGCCGCCGCCGGGGCCCCGGCCTTGGGCGCGCGCGGCTGCCCGCTGGTGCAGGCCGCCAGCACGGCCAAAGGCAAAACGATTACACGAATTTTCATAGTCGCAAGTAACCCCGTTTCCGCCCAATTACCACTTTCTGGCGTTGGGGCCCCGGCGTGCTGCGCAGTACGCCCGCACTGTTAAAGTCTGGCAAAACGGTACCGAATGCCCAGGGCCAGATTGCCCGAGAGCCGGTCGGAAAAGGTGTAATAAGGCGCGGTGTTGCGCTGTAGCAGGCAGTTGATAACCGCGTCGCCCGTCAAGTCCAGGTGCGGCCCGACGCGGTAGCGCACGCTGGGCCCCAGCGTGAAGTAAAGGCCGTTGGCCGCGCCGTGGTAAAAGTCATTCTGCACCACGGCCTTAGTGTTTTCGTTTGTGACCACGTAATCGTAGCCGTTCCAGTAGCGCTCCAACGTTAAGCCGCCCAACATATCCACCTGGAAGCGCCCTTGCCCGCCGCGCGTGACGCCGTAGCGCACCAGCACGGGCACGCGCAGCCGGCGTTGGTAGTAGGAACTGGTCGAACTGCTCGGTTGCGACTGGCCGCTGTCGTCCAGGTAGCCCCCTCCTGAAAAACTGCTTTGGTCGGTGCGTTGGCGGTAGCCGACCCCGATTTGCAGGGCCAGTCGGGACCGCAGCTGCACCCCCGCCGTGAGTACGGGTGCCAGCGAATTTTTGTCGAACCCGTCCAACCGCTGATAGGTGTTGACGGCCCCGCCGAGGCCCACGAAAAACTGGGGCGATAGACTGGCCGGCGCAACGGATTGGGCCGCGCCCACCAGGGGAAGGGCGATGGCCAGGGCCCCGAATAGAAGGGAAGCGCGCATGGTAGGTAAGGAGCCGTGGAAAAGGGTATTATGAAAGGAGAAATTAGGTAAATTGTTCGTTAAAAGGGACTCCGCGAAGGGAAAGGGTTGCACGGGGTTCGCCGGGACCAGCCAATGGTTGGCTAAAAGAGGCCTTGCATTACGTTGCCCCGGCCGTTGCCGGGCCCCCGGCAAAAGGGTAGCGGCCGGCCGTCGGCCCAGCCATTCCCGCCCCGCCGCTACCTTTCGCGTATCACCCGCCAACCCTTCCCGCCCCGCCCATGGAACCCACCGCCCCGCTCGCCGCTCCCGTGCCTCCGCTGCCGCTCGTGCAGCAGGATTCCTGGCTCGCCCCCTACGAGCCCGTGCTGCGCCAGCGTCAGGCCCGCCTGGCCGCCCGCCTGGCCGAAATCGAGCAGCACCACGGCTCGCTGGCCGACTACGCCACGGCCCACCAGCAGCTGGGCCTGCACTACGACGGCCGCCGCCGCGGCTTCCGCTACCGCGAGTGGGCCCCGGGCGCCGAGGCCTTGTACCTGGTGGGCGACTTCAACGGCTGGGACCGCCGGGCCGACCCGCTGCAACGGCTCGACTACGGCGTGTGGGAAATCTTCCTGCCCGACAAGGACTACAAGGACCGGCTGGTGCACAACAGCAAGTACAAAGTGCACGTCGTCAGCGCCAACGGGGCCCAGGACCGCCTGCCCGCCACCGCCCGCCGCGTGGTGCAGGACGACCACACCAAGGACTACGCCGCCCAGGTGTGGCGCCCCACCGTGGGCTTCGCCTGGACGGACCAGAAGTTCCGGGTGGCGGCGGCCGTGAAGGAGCCGTTCATCTACGAGGCGCACGTGGGCATGGCCACCGAGGAGGGCCGCGTGGGCCTGTACCGCGAGTTTGCCGACAATATTTTGCCCCGCATCGAGGCCGACGGCTACAACTGCGTGCAGCTGATGGCCGTGATGGAGCACCCGTACTACGGCTCGTTTGGCTACCACGTGGCCAACTTTTTCGCGCCCAGCTCGCGCTTCGGCACGCCCGAGGAGCTGAAGTACCTGGTCAACGAAGCCCACCGCCGCGGCATCGCCGTGCTGCTCGACGTGGTGCACTCGCACGCCGTGAAAAACCAGGCCGAGGGCTTAGCTGACTTCGACGGCTCGGGCAACCTGTACTTCCACAAGGGCGAGCGGGGCAACCACCCGGGCTGGGACTCGAAACTCTTCGACTACGGCCGGCCCGAGGTGCAGCAGTTCTTGCTCAGCAACTTGCGCTACTGGCTGGAGGAGTTTCACTTCGACGGCTTCCGGTTTGATGGGGTGACGAGCATGCTCTACCACCACCACGGCGAGGGCGTGGCCTTCGTGGGCTACGACCAGTACTTCGGGCCCGGGGCCGACGAGGACGCCATCCTGTACCTGCAGCTGGCCACCACGCTGGTGCACGAGTTCAAGAAAGGGGCCCTGCTGGTGGCCGAGGACATGAGCGGCCTGCCCGGCCTGTGCCGCCCCCTGGCCGACGGCGGCATCGGCTTCGACTACCGCCTGGCCATGGGCATCCCCGATTACTGGATCAAGCTGCTCAAGCACACCCCCGACGAGGCCTGGAACCTGGGCGACCTCTGGCACGTGCTCACCAACCGCCGCGAAGGCGAGAAAACCGTGGCCTACGCCGAAAGCCACGACCAAGCCCTGGTGGGCGACAAAACCCTGGCCCAGTGGCTGTTCGGCGATGGCATCTACCACCACATGGGCGCGGCCGACCCCGACCCGAACGCCGCGAGGGCCCTGGCGCTGCACAAAATCATTCGGCTGGTGACGCTGGCGGCCGGCGGCGAGGCCTACCTCGACTTCATCGGCAACGAGTTTGGGCACCCCGAGTGGGTCGATTTCCCCCGCGAGGGCAACGGCTGGAGCTACCAGTACGCCCGCCGCCAGTGGAGCCTGGCCGACAACCCCGACCTGAAATTTCGCTTCCTCGGCGCCTTCGACCAGGCCCTGATTCACCTGGCCAAGGCCCGCCACGTGCTGGCCGCCGGCCCCGCCCAGCTGCTGCACCACGACGAGGAAAACAAGGTACTGGCCTTCGCCCGGGGCCCCCTGGTCATCATCGTGAACCTACACGTCACGGAAAGCCAGCCCGACTACCGCTTCTGGGTGCCCAAGGAGGGCCGCTACCGCGTGGTGCTTTCCAGCGACAGCAGTGCCTTCGGCGGCTTCGACCGGCCCGACGAGCACTACATCTACGAAACCTACGAGCAGCACCTGCGCGTGTACCTGCCCAGCCGCGTGGCCCTGGTGCTGGCCCTGGCTTAGGGGCTTGGGGGTCCTAAGTGGTTATGACTGTAGTAATACCACCGTGCCTGTTGCAGAACTCAGCCGGTCCCTGTGGCGGGATGCCTCGGCGAGCCAAACAGCGCTCGGAACGCTCGCAAGCGTGCGTTTGCTCACCCTGTAGCTGCTGTCCGAGCCTGTTGCCCTGCTCCCTCGCGGGTTCTGCAACAGCCACCACCGTTTAAGTGAACTTCCGCTGGGTACTTCGTATCGAGGATGTATAGACTAAAAGGGCTCGCTTAGCTTTGAGCTCAGCTTTTTCGAGTCGTTTGTTCCCTTTTCGCATGTTTCGCCCTAACACCCTGTTCCTTCTCGGATTTGCTGCCGTGACCAGTTGCCAGCACGATACCTCCAGCGAAGGAAAGGCCGCCGTGCCTAACTCGCCAGCGGTGGACGCTCGGCCGCCAATTCCGCGCACCGACACGCTGGAACTAGCCACCAAGCCCCCGGGGGAAGAAGCGTACGACGCCTACCTTAAAGCTGACACCTTGGTGGTCGTCTCCACCGACCGGGCAGTGGTCTACCCGTTTGGACGGGTTGCCCGGGCCGCGGCATTGACCACGCGCTACCCTTTGTTTACCGCGAAAAAGGGCGTGGCCTACGCCCAAGGCGACCCCTACCCTTATACCCTGCTGCGCTTCGGCAACAGCGCGGTGAAGTTTTACGACGATTCCGAGGAAGGGGCCACTGTCATTTCCGGGCACGTGGTCGACCCGCAAATCATCCTCGCCAACGGCGTCCGCCTCGGCTCTACCTTACCCGAACTCCTGCGCGCGTATTCTGTGACCGTTCCCACCGAAAAAGTCCGCGGCATTCGCATCGTAACCGTGGAGTTTGTCGTGGATAGAATCATTTACCACTACGCCTTTCGGAACAACCGGGTGATGGGCATCGACTTTGATTCCTATTCAGTGATTGATAAGTCGCTTTGAAGCCTATTGAACAGCTCGTTTAAGTAAACCGCTGCCTAAGGGTATTTACCAACCTGGCAAAAGTGCTCTATTGTCCACATTGAGTTTAAGAAACTCGTTCACCTTTCAAAGTTTACGAAACTAGGATTGGAGATGAGTTTCGTGAACTCATCTTAGGTCAGGTTTCAAGGGATGGTTGGGTAACTTATTTTTATTGGTTAATTGGTTGTACTGAGGCCAAAGCAACTCTAGCACCACGGCAGTTTTGGCTGGCGGCGGGGCCTTAAATGCGAGGATGCGCTGGCCGCAGTTTAAGCGCAGCGAACTGCACGCCACGAAACGGGGCGAGTTTGTAACTCGCAAAGCAGAACGGCCTCACACCAGCTCCACCCGCAAAACCGCCTCCAGCCCCGCATAAAAAGAAGCCGAGGAATACACGTAGTCCTCCGCCCGGTAGCAGATGCCTGCCCGCACGGGGTTTTGGTGGATATACTCCAGCTTCTGCCGCAGCATGGTATCAGATTGCAGTTCGACGTTGTGGCTGGGCTGCTGCCACAGCTGAATGTGGGTGTTGCGCGGGTTGAACTCGCCCTGCTTGTGCAGCATCCACTCCAGCCACTGGCGGCGGCTTTCCTGCTGGTTAACGTGCAGCGCGTGAAACACTTGCTTCGCGGTGAATTTCTTGAAATCCCGCATGATGTCGGACAGCGCGTAGCCTTCCGCCGCCCGTGCGATGAGGTGCAGGTGGTTGGTCATCAGGCAATAAGCGTACAGCTCCAGGCCTTTGTGTGCCTGGCAATACCGCAGGCTGTCGATGATGAGGTCTTTGTAGAGCGGGCGGGTGAAGATGTCCAGCCATTCCACGACGGTGCAGGTGATGAAGTACAGGCCCTGCTGGTGGCGGATGGGGTAGGCCATTTGTTGGTTGGCTGGTGTGGCAAATCTGCGAGTTACAAACTCGCTCCGTTTCGTGGCGCGCAGTTACGCGCTTCGCGCTAAACTGCGGCCAGCGCGAGTCAGCGTGGCACGGGATCCTGAGGCCCCTATGCGCGCTTCTGGCCGTTGCGCAGGCGCTGGACGGTGGTGGCCAGGCGCTGGGTGCGGCCCTCGGCGGTTTTGGCGCCGTCGAGCCAGCGCACGTAGTCGCGCTGATCGGGGCGGGGGAGGGTTTCGAAGAACGTGCGGGCGGCGGGCGTGGCGTCGAGGGCCGTGGCCAGGTCGGGTGGCAGGGTCACGACGTGCACCTCGGGGGCGTGGCGCAGGGCCACGCGCAGGGTGTCGCCCACGGTTTTGCCCAGGGCCCGGCGCACTTCCTTAGGCACCGGCAGGCCGTGGTGGCCGTCGCCGAGCGGGGCCAGGGTGGTGCGGTGCGGGAAGCCGTCGAGGGTGGTTTGCACGGGCAGCTTGCCCTTGGTGCCGTACACTTCCGGCACGGAAAACGGCACGGCCACGAAAATGCCGCCGTCGGCGCTGTCGGCTTCGAGCACGGCGTCAAACTCCTGCTCGGCTTGGAAAGGATCCATGGAAAAATACGAAGAAAGTAGAAGCCTGAGAAAGGCGGAAAAAGCGAAAACCTGGGGTTGAAACGGACGGGTGGAGCAAGAAACAAGGCCGGGCGGCGAAGCGCTAGCGGGCGGCTTCTGGCCCTGCCAACGCTGCCGCCGCCCTGGTCTTCTCCGCTCCCCCGGCCGCCCCGACGCTGGCCAGCGCGGCCCGGATGCCGTCGGCGTCGTCGGCGGGCACCACCCGCACCCGGCCGGGGGGCAGGCCGTAGTGCCGGAGCACCTGGGCCCGCAGCGCGGCGGTCGTGACCAGCACGGTGTGGGCGCGGCGCAGGGCGTAGCGCTCCAGCTCGACCAGCCAGCCGCGCTCGGCGGGGGCCGCCGACTCGGCCGCGAGCAGGCCCAGGTGCAGCACCAGGGGCCGGCGGCGGCGGTAAGCAATTTCGAGGGCCGCCAGCCACGTGGGCCAGTCGGGGGCGTAAATCGCGCCCACGTCTTCGGTGTCGTGGTCCGAGAGGTAGGTGGCGAAGCGGGCGTACTGGATGACGCGGTAGTGCAGGTCGTCGGTGAGGCCGAAGGCCGGCGCGGGGGCCGCGCCGGGCCCGGCCGGGGGGCGTTGCAGCGCGGCCAGCCCCTGCGTGAGCGAAGCCGTGGCGGCCCCCGCGGGCGCGGGCGCCGCCGCGGGGGCCGCCCGTACCGGGTCGTTGTCCTCGGCCAGGGCGGTCGCCTCGCCCGTGCCGATTTCTTCCTCGGGCTCCTCAAATAGTGAAACCGGCGCGGTAGCCGGCCCCGGGGCTCCGGGGTTGGCCCCGACTACCGCCGGGAAATTAGATTCTTCCGGTTCGGGTGGGGGGGCAACCGCTGGGGCGGGCAGAGAGAACGGTGGGGCCGGCGTAGGGGCTACGGCCGGGCTTTCGGCGCGACCAGCGTAGGGAGCGGTGGGGGTTTGCCAGCCGGTGGGCACGCGCTGCGCCAGCGGCTGGCGCAATTGCACGGCGAGCGGCCGGGCCTCGGCGGTAGGCAGCGCCGGGGCCGCCGCCGGGGCGGCGTCGGCCAGCGTACCGGGGGTAGAATCGGCCACGCCAACCAACCGTGAGCCAAAATCTGCGCTTCCGGGGGCGGGGCGGGGGGCGGCCGGGCCGCCGGGCGGCAGCTGCGGCAGCAGCGCCAGCACGGGTTGCTCGGCGGCCAGGGCCCGCACCAGCGGCAGCGTGGGCCGGGCCGGCAGCGCGTCGGTGGGGGCCACCCGGTGCACGGCGGGGTCGTCGTCGTCCCAGGCCAGCACGAGCAGAACGGTAGGGGGCGTGGTCATGGCGGGGCCAATAGGAAAATGTGGGGACGGCCGGCAAAGATGGCATCCTTCCGGGCGGCGGGCAAGCGCCGTGCGTTGGCCGAGCGAATTATCCAGTACGCCGAGAGTACGCCGGCCCCCGGCCTTTTTTTGCCTCCCGCGCCTGTGGGCGGGGTTAACTTGCGTACTTAAATAATGCGCCCGCCGGCCCGATTGGCCTTTTTTCGCCCGCCCGGCCCCCGCTTCCGCCCCTTAGCTAGCCGATATGAACGCCCCGATACAGGAGAATAATTACATGCTTAACGACCTGGCGGCCACCGGCCACCAGGACCACACCGCCGGCCTTGCGCGGCGGGCCGACGAGCTGGCCCCCGGCCGCTACCTCTTCGCCTGCGACAACGGCGTGCGCTTGATGCTGCACGTCGTGACCGATAAAATCCTGCGCTTCCGCTACCTCACCGACGGGCCCCTGGCGCCCGATCTTTCCTACGCCGTGCCGGCCGACGCGCCCCGCCCGGGCCCCACGTTCCTGGAGTTCGTGGAGAAGCCCGACCACTACCGCCTCACCACCGCCCGCCTCATTTGCACGGTGCAGAAGCAAGGCCTCAAAACCCGCGTGCTCGACCGCTCGGGCACGGTGCTGAGCGAAGACGAAAAGGGCTTCCACTGGCAGTACGACGACGAAACCGGCAACGACCAGGTGAAGATGAGCAAGCTGGTGCCCCCCGGCGTGCACTACTACGGCCTCGGCGACAAGCCCGCCAACATGAACCTGCGCGGCCACCGCTTCACCAACTGGGGCTCCGACACCTACGGCTACACCAAGGGCTCCGACCCGCTCTACAAGAACATCCCCTTCTACCACGTGCTGCACCAGCGCATCGCGCACGGCATCTTCTTCGACAACACCTTCCGCAGCTACTTCGACTTCGCCGCCGAGCGGGCCGACGTCACCAGCTTCTGGGCCAACGGCGGCGAGCTGAACTACTACTTCATCTACGGGCCCACGCTGCTCGAAGTAACCCAGGAGTACACCCTGCTCACCTGCCCGCCCGAGCTGCCGCCCCTCTGGACGCTGGGCTACCACCAGTGCAAGTGGAGCTACTACCCCGAGGCCAACGTGAAGGAAATTGCCGCCGGCCTGCGCGAGCGCCGGATTCCGTGCGATGCCCTCTACCTCGACATCGACTACATGGACGGCTTCCGCTGCTTCACCTGGCACCCCACGCACTTCCCCGAGCCCCAGCGGATGGTGCAGGAGCTGGCCGCCGACGGCTTCAAAACCGTCGTCATCATCGACCCCGGCATCAAGATTGACCCGGGCTATTCGGTTTATAACGAAGGCCTGGCCAACGACTACTTCTGCCGCCGCGCCGACGGGCCCCTGATGAAGGGCACGGTGTGGCCCGGCCTCTGCAACTTCCCCGACTACACCAAGCCGCCGGTGCGCGAGTGGTGGGCGGGCTTGTTTGAGGGCCTGATAAAGGACGTGGGCGTGGCCGGCGTCTGGAACGACATGAACGAGCCGGCGGTGTTCGAGAAGGGCACCTTCCCGGCCGACGTGCGCTTCGACTACGACGGCCAGCCGGCCTCCCACCTCAAGGCCCACAACATCTACGGCATGCAGATGGCCCGCGCCACGGCGGCCGGCGTCAAGCGCTTCGCCTACCCCAAACGGCCGTTCACCATCACGCGCAGCACCTACGCCGGGGGCCAGCGCTACTCCTCGGGCTGGACCGGCGACAACATCGCCTCCTGGGAGCACCTGTGGCTGGCCAACATCCAGTGCCAGCGCCTGAGCATCAGCGGCTTCAGCTTTATCGGCAGCGACATCGGCGGCTTCATCGAAACGCCCGACGGCGAGCTGTACGCCCGCTGGATTGCCCTGGGGGCCTTCCACCCGTTTTTCCGCACCCACTCCTCCGGCGACCACAACGACCAGGAGCCCTGGAGCTTCGGCGAGCCCTACACCAGCCTGGCCCGGCACTTCATCGAGCTGCGCTACCGGCTGCTGCCCTACGTGTACAGCACGTTCTGGCAGTACGCCACCCAGGGCACGCCCATGCTGCGCCCGCTCACCTTCCTCGACCAGAACGACCCCGAAACCTACCTGCGGATGGCCGAGTTCAGCCTCGGCGACCACCTGCTGGTCTGCCCCATCACCACGCCCGGCGTGGACGGCCGCTGGATGTACCTGCCCCGCGGCGACTGGTACTACTACTGGACCGACGAGGTGAAGGCCGGCGGCACCGAGGTGTGGGCCAGCGCCGACCTCGCCCGCATCCCGCTCTTTGTGAAGGCCGGGGCCGTGGTGCCCATGCAGCCCGTGCTGCAATTCGTGGGCGAAAAAGTGGTGGACGAGCTGACCCTGCACGTGTACTACAAAAACGGCAGCGCCGAGAGCGTGCTCTACGACGACGGCGGCGAAGGCTACGCCTACCAGGAGCAGGACCAGCGCACCGTGCGCCGCTTCGCCCTCACCGGCTCGCCCACCGGGCTGGCCATCAGCCAGACCATCGAGGGGCCCTACCAGCCCGCCTACGCCACCTACCGCGTGGTGCTGCACGGCCTGCCCGGGCCCCCGGCCGGTGCGTCGGCCGACGGCCAGCCCCTGGAAATAGCCCCCGCCACGCTGGAAACCGGCCTCACTGCGCCCGCCCTCACGGTGGGCGTGGGCTTCGGCGAGCTGCGCGTGGTGCTGGCCGTGCCGGCAGCCGCGTAAACAGTGGTCAGGGGCCCGGCCACTGCTTAGGCTGGGTTCGGCATTAAGAAAGCCCCAACGGCCGCCGGTTTACGCCGGGGCGGTTGGGGCCTTTCGGGTAAAGCCGGATTCCCTTATCGGGTGCCCTTGATGAGCTGCCCATCGGGGGTGACCCCAAAACCTGCCGTCGGCGTTGGAAAAATCAGGCTGCTGATGGCCGTGGAGTACTTGGAGTTGGATGGTACTTCGTAGGCTTTCTGCCACGTAAGGCCCCCGTCGGTGGTGTGCTGGATTTGCTGGTTGTTGGTAGCGTAAGCTTCCTGCTCGCTCAGAAAAGATACGTTGCCCAAGGGCGGCAACTGAGCGTTGACAAGCTGCCAGGAAGCCCCGGCGTCCCGCGTTTTGAACAGTTGATTATTGGGAAAAGTAGCGGCAAAGCCCACCGTGGCGCTTATAAACGAAAGTGAGCTGATGTTGCCGTGTTCCCAGGGCAACGCCTGCCAAGTGGCCCCCTGGTCGATGGTTTTGGCCAGGCTACCGCTACTTAAATAGCCACCCAAGACGGTGCCATACGAAACGTAGCCGCCCGCCGCGTACCCCACCGCCGCCGCTGGAAACTGCACTTTGTCCCAATTGCCTGTCGCCGGTGCAAATACGGGTTGCCAGGAGGCCCCGCCGTCGGTGGTGCGCTGAATCTGCCGGTCGGCAAAGGCCAGCCCCGTTTGCTCGTTGAAAAAGTACAGGCGGGCCCCGCCGGCGTACCCCGCACCCGGCAGCCGTTGCCAAGTGGCCCCGCCGTCGAGGCTTTTATAGGTGGCGGGCACGCGCGGGGCGCTCTGGTTTCCCGTGGGCGCGAAGCCCGAAGCGAACACCAGCTGTTCGCTCACCGGAGCCAACGCCCCAAACCCGCTGTAATAAGTAAGAAGTGGCACCAGGGCCGTGCGCGTCCAGGTAGCGCCGCCGTCGCGCGTGGCGAGCAGTACCGACGTTTGGCCCGGGGATTGGTCGGGCGTGTAGCCCCCAATGACCCACCCCACCCGCGACGACATAAAATACACCTCGGAAAAGCTGGTCAGTGCCGGCGTGCCGTAGGGCAAGGTGGTCCAAGTGAACTGGGCCGGGGCGGGGTCGGTGCGGCGCCCGCAACCGGTGGCCAGGCTGAGCAGCAGCACTGACAGGCAAGCGTAGCGAAAGCGCATGGCGCGGGTAGGTGAGGTGAATAGCCAACGAACGGAGCCTAGAAAGCAAGATTTGGTTGCACGGTCTCGTGGCCCGCGAGCGGTGTATGTTCCGTTTGGCCGCTTCCCGTGACTAACAATGGTGCCCATCAGGCACCATTGTTAGTCACGGGAAGCGAGTTCACCAATGAATTTCAGCCCGCGCTACTGCACCAGCAACTTCTTCGCAATCAGGCCCTTGTCGGTAAAAAGTTGCAACGTATAGAGGCCCCCCGCTAAGCCCCTCAAGTCGAGGGCCCGGGTGGCGGCGGGGGCCCGCAGGGCACTTTCGCGGCGCACCACGCGGCCGGTGGCGTCCACCACGGCCAGGGGCGCGGCCAGTAGCGCCGGCTCGCTGGGGTAGCTGAGGGTGTAGGCGCCGCCGGCGCTGGGGTTGGGGTAGGCCCCCAGGCCGGCGCTGAGGTCGGCGCTGGCCCGGGTGGCCGTGACGGTGTTGTTCACGAGTACCACGTCGTCCACCACCAGGGTAGTGCCGGCCGTGAGGTTATCGGCCACGCCAGACGCAAAGATGATGCGCACGGTGTCGGGCGCGACCGAGGTGGTCGGGTCGTAGCTAATGGGCAGGTTAGCCAGGGTGAAATTCGTGGCCGTGGCCGTAAAATAGCCCCCGCCAAAGCCCACTACCACGGGCTGGCCGCCCACGGTGGCCGTCAGAATCACTTGTGCCGCGGCCGAGTCGGCGATGGCCCCGGTTCCGGCCAGCTTGTAGTAAAACTGTAGGCTCGACGGCCGCGCCGTGTACGGAATGCCCCCGGTCAGATTCTGGTCTACTATCGCATTGCCCAGGAACAGATACCCCGGCAGCACCACCGGCCCGGTATTGGTTGAGAACTGAATGGATTGCAGCTGGGCTGCGTAAGCGCCACTGTGCGCAGTGGCCGTTTTGGCGGTGGTGTGCGTGCCGCCCGTGATGGGAAACTGCTTGATAACGAATAGGTAGAGGTCGTCGAACGTCTGCCAGCCCTGGGGTTCTTCCGCGCCGTTGCGCGTTACCCAGGTGTCGAGGGAGCCGTTGGGAACGGCCGGGGTTTGGGCGTGGGCCGATGGCGCGGCGAGCAGGGCAGCCCCGGTTGCCAGCGCTGATAGCATGCGAAAAAGTATTTTCATTTTTCAGAAGTAAAAGAGGGTTAATTGAACGTAAGCTGAAGGGTAGAAGCTGTTGGGCAATTTTCAGGGCCTGCTCGGCCAAGGCAATTCCTCGGTAACGACGGGCCCAATGGGCTAAAAAGGGGTAAAAAACGCCTTGCTACTTCTGTTACGTTTTGGCCTATTGATGGTTGGGGCCAGGCCGGCCCCTTGCCCCGCCAGCGCCCCGCGCCCGTTGCCGCGCCGCTGCGGCCGGGGGCCCGCCTGCCCCCGCCAAAGCAGAAGCCAGGAGCCCAAAAGCGCCCTTGCGAAGCGCTTTGTTGACTTCTGGCTAAGGCCAACCGGTTCATCCGGCCCGCGCTACTGCACCAGCAGCTTCTGCGCAATCAGGCCTTTGGGAGTGAAGAGCCGCAAGGTGTACACGCCGCCGGGCAGGCCGCTCAGGTCGAGGGCCCGGGTGGCGGCGGGGGGGCGGGGGGCCTCTTCGCGGCGCACCACGCGGCCGGCGGCGTCCACCACGGCCAGGGGCGCGGCCAGCAGCGCCGCCGGGGCCCGCAGCACGTAGCGGCCCCCGGGGCTGGGGTTGGGCGCGGCGGTGAGGGCGGCGGCCAGGGCGGCGTCGCGGGTGGCGGTGGCCGTGCCGGCGAAGGCCACGTCGTCGATTTGGAACACCGTGCCGGCCGTACCGCCCGTGGGGGCCCCGGTCGAGACGTCAATCAGGCCCGAGCCGAAGCTGATGTGCACCGAGTCGGGGGCGGCGGCCGAGGTGTAGGTGAGCGGCAGCTGGGCCAGCACGTAGGCCGCCGTGACGGTGGTGAACACCCGCGCGGCCGTGGCGATGACGACGGATTGGCCGCCCACGGTGCGCGTGAGGGCTACCTCGGCGAAGGCCCCGTCGCTGGCCGCCGCCGGCTGGGGCCCCGTGAGCTTGTAGTAGAACTGGAACACGGCCGGCCGGCCCGTGAAGGGCAACCCGGCGGGCGCGGCGGCGGTGAGGGGCCCGAGCTTGGTGCCGAGCGTCGCCCCGCCCGGAATGATTCCCAGCAGCGTCGATTTGGTCTCGAGCCGCAGGGCGAAAGCGCCGCCGTGGGCGTCCGTGGCCTTGGTGAACGTGCCCGTGGGAAAGCGCGTGAGCAGGGCCGCAATAACGTCGTCCACGGTCAGCCAGTTGGTGGGCGCGTCGGTGCCGCTGCGGGCGGCCCAGGTTTCGAAGCCGCCGTTGGCCACGGCCTGGGCACGGGCCGGGGCCAACGCAGTGAAGAGCAGGCCAGCGGCCAGTCCGGTGCGGAAAAGTGTTTTCATAAGATGAAAAAGTGGAGGGTATGCCGGTAAAACTAAGCGCGGGCCCCCCAACCGTCCAACCCCCGCCGTGGCCCCGGTGCCGAATAGCCCCGGCCCCTTATCTTACCGCATGCATTTGCTCCGTGCGCCACAATTTTGGCTCGGTGGGGGCCCCGTGGCCCGCCTGCTGGGGTTGCTGGGGCTGCTGGCCGGGGCCCTCGCGCCCCGCGCCGCCGCGGCCCAGGGCCTGGCCAGCCCCCTGCGGCAGCTGCTGCGCCGCGACACCCTGGGCCTGGGCCGGGTGCTGGCCCGGCCGGCCGCCTACCGGGTGCAAATCCTGTACACCCGCATCCGGCGCGACGCCCGGGGGCGGGCCCACTTCCGCAGCTACGGCTACCGCCTGCGGCCGCGCGAGTACTTCTACCCCGCCAGCACCGTGAAGCTGCCCACCGTGGCCCTGGCCCTGGCGCGGCTGCGGGCCCTGGCCCCCCAGGTGCCCGGCCTCGCCCCCGACTCGCCCATGCTCACCGATTCGGCCTTCGCGGGCCAGGCGCGGGTGCGGCGCGACACCAGCAGCGCCAGCGGCCGGCCCACCGTGGCCAACTACGTGCGCCGGGTGCTGCTCGTGAGCGACAACGACGCCTACAACCGCCTCTACGAGTTCGTGGGCCCGGCGGCGCTCAACGCCGGGCTGCGGCAGCTGGGGCTGCGCCGCAGCCGCATCGTGGGCCGCCTGGCCGTGGGCGACGCGCCGCCCAACTCTAGGCACACCAACCCGGTCGATTTTTACGCCGACACGGCCTGCCGCCAGCCGCTCTACCACCAGCCCGCCGCGTACTGGGCGGGGCCCGTGCCGCACTGGCGGCTGCGGGGCACGGCCATCGGCCGGGCGCACGTGGTGGGCGACGCCGTGGTGGCGGGGCCCCTCGACCTCGGCCAGAAAAACATCTTTCCGCTGCGCGACCAGCAGCGGGTGCTGCGGGCCCTGCTGTTCCCCGAAACGCTGCCCGCCCGCCGCCGCCCCGCCCTGGCCCCGGCCGACTACGCCCTGCTGCGCACGGCCATGGCCGAAGCGCCCGCCCACGGCCCCCGCCCGCGCTACGACGCCGCCCACTACCTGGCCACCTACGGCAAGTACCTGCTGGGCGGGGGCGGGCAGGCGGCGCTGCCGCCGGGCGTGCGGGTGTTCAACAAAATCGGCGAGTCGTACGGCTTCCTGATTGACAACGCCTACGTGACGGACGCGGCCCGGGGCGTGGAGTTCCTGCTCAGCGCCGTGGTGTACGTGAACGCCGACGGCGTGCTCAACGACGACAAGTACGAGTACGACACCATCGGCCTGCCCTTCCTGCGCGAGCTGGGGCGGCGCGTGTACGAGGCCGAGTGCCGCCGGAAACGGCCGTAGCCGGCCGGTTGCCGTATAGCCCGGCGGCGCTTCTGCTGGTCTTTAAAAACGTAAACGCTCCTGCCATGAACATGAAAAAACCTGCGGCCCTGCTGGCCGCGCTGGCGCTGGGCACCGCGCTGCTGGGGGCCTGCCAAAACAAGAGCGGCGGCGACGGCGACTCCACCTCGCAGGGCTCGCCGGGTTCCGACACCACCAACCCCAGCTCGAAGGTCAAGACCTCGAGCCTCGACTCGTTGGACAAGGCCGACCCGCCCCGCACCGATAGCGTGGCCCCGCCCGCCAAGCCCTAGTGCATAAAAAGCTGGCTCCCGTCATAGGAGCCGGCTTTTTTGGGCGGCCCACCCGGGTCAGGATTGGCTACAGAAACCGCGCTTGCAGGGCCGGCGTGGGCAGCAGGCAGTTTTCCTGGCGGCCAAACCAGCGGTAGCGGTGCCGGGCCACGAAGCGGTAGAGGCCGTCGCGCCAGGCGCGGGGCAGCACCCAGCCCGCCGCCGCCAGCCGCCAGGGCCACCCCAGTTCGCGGGCAATGCGCAGCACGGCCCCCGAGTGCGAGTAGAGGCGGCCGTTCAGGAGCAATAGCACCGATTCGGGGTCGGGCGCAGGCGGCGGGGCCCCGTGGGCGGCCAGCAGGGCCCGGCCGGCGGCGCTTTGCAGGGCCGCGAACCGGAAGCGGCCCGCCGCGTCGTGGCGAATGACGAACTGCACGAAGCCGTGGCAGAGGTTGCAAACGCCGTCGAAGAGAATAACGGCGGGGGCCGGGGTGGGGGGCATGGCGAAGCGGACGGAAACGGGCCGTGCCCGTACAACGCGCCGGTGGCCGCGGGGTTTGCTTCTGCGTAGTTATCGCCAAAAATACGGGTTTGCGCGGTGGCCATTGGCCCGGCCGCGTCCGTAAAGTCTGGCGCGTTCCTTTTCAAAAACCTTCACTTTCAACCCGGTTTTCTCATGAAAAATCCTCCCATTTACCTGGCCGCGCTGGCCCTGGGCACCGCGCTGCTGGGCGGCTGCGGCTCGAAAGGCAGCACCTCCAGCACGGGCACGGCCGAGCCCCCCACCACCGCCTCGGGGGCCGACACGACCGATACCAAGGGGGCCATGCCCACCACGGCGGGCGCGACGAGCGACGCCGGCAGCGGCGGCGCAATGAGCACACCCGCCGGCGGCGACGGGGGCGGCGCACCCGGGGGCACGGGCGGCAGCGCCCCGGCGGGCAGCGGCCCCAGCGGCTCCACGAACGCCGCCGGCACCGGGGCGGGCACCGGCACCGGTCCGGCCACGAACAAGTAGCGCGGCGGCCGCTCCGGCCCCGGCAAACAACCTCTCCACCCCTTGCCGCGCGGCCGCCCCCGCCCCGGGGGCGGGGGCGGCCGTTGCGCGTGGGAGAGGGCCGCCGGCCCGGGGCGGGCGGCTACAGCCAGTGCTTGAGGTACTGGTACACCTCGGGGTGGGTGAGGAGGCCGAGGTGGTGCTGCTGGGCAAACTCGGCGGTGCGCACGCTGGTGCCGGGCGGCAGGGCGGCTTCGTTGCCGAAGATTTCGGTCCCCTGGGCGCTGCCGCGGCCCACCAGGCCGTCGCCGAAGTACTGCCGCAGGGCGGCCGGCCGGTTGGTTTTCAGCCAGCTGCCCATCAGGATGTGGTAGGCCACGCCGGGCAGCAGCGGCACCGCGGTGCGGGGCGGGGCCGGGTCGTCGGCGTGGGCGCCCTGCCAGTCCTCGTCCACCAACACGGAGCGGCGCAGGTCCTTGATGCCGTTGCTGCGCTGGTTGAGGGCATTGCTCAGGAAGCGCGTCGGAAACAAGTCGATGCGCCGCAGCAGCCGGGCCGTGAAGTGGCTGTTCTGCTCCAGCCACGAGCCGTCGTTGGGCGTGCCCAGCAGAAATATTGTGCGCAGGTGCGCCAGCCAGGGAGCTTTTTCTGCCAGCGGGTCGGGAAGTGGGGCGTGCGGAGTGGGAAGCGGACCGGTAACGGAAACGGGCTTTTTAGTTCTCCCGGGGCCCTTGCTTCCCGCTGCTCCCTCCCCGCGCTCCGCTGCCTGGCCCGCTGCCCGCTCCCCATTTCCCGCTGCCCACTGCTCGCTTCCGTAGTACCCCGCCGAGCGGATGACCAGGCCGCCCAGGCTGTGGCCCACCAGCACCAGCTCGCCGATGGCCTCGGGGTAGGCGCTGACCAGCGCCGTGAGGAGGTGGCTCAGCTCGCGGCCGTTTTCGGAGAGGTGCCGGCCCGAGTTGAAGCGCAGGTACAGGGCCCGCGCGCCCGCCTCGCGGGCCAGGCGGGGGCCGTAGCGGGCGTGGCCGGGCGGGTCCTGGAAGCCGGTTTGCCAAATCAGCTCGTCGCCCATCAGGCCGTGCACGAACACCACCGTTTTCCGGCGGGGCCCGCGCAGGCGCAGGGCGGCCACCGACGCGTCGCGGCCGTTGCGCCGGAAGCTCATGCGGATGGCCCGCGGGTCGCGGCGGGCGGCCAGCTGGTCGCCCAGGGCCCCGTTGAGCACCGGCAGAAAAAAGTGCTGGTGGGCCTGGCCCGAGCGCACCAGGTAGGCCGCGCCCCGCACCGGGGCGGTGGCCACGCGGCCCACCGCCGCCAGGGCGCGGCGCAGGCGCGAGGGCCGTTCGTTGGGAAGGTCGGACATGGGCAGCGGGGAAGGAAGCGGGTGGGGGAGGGAAGGAGCCCGGCGGCCGGCGGCCGGCGGCTTAAAAAGTGAAATCTGTGGCCCTGTTTACGGCGTTGGCAGGCAGCCGTCCGGCCAAAATCTACGTACTTTGTGGGTAATTACCCTTCATTGCTTCGCTATATGACCCGCTCCTTCCGCCTCGCCCTGGTTTTGCTGGGCACCGCCACGGCCCTCACCGCCTGCGACTACGCCCCCAACAGCCCGGGCGTGGACCTCCAGTACAAGAACAGCTTCAACTGGACGCCCACCTGGCGCAACTCCGACGTCTACCGCGACAGCATCGACAACGGCACCCGCGTGAGCTACCCCGCCGAGCGCGTGGAGCCGGCCGGCGGCGAGGGCTCGGCCGCGGCCATCAAAAACGGCACCGCCAAAGACCAGCTCAACTCGGCCCCGGCCGGCAGCAGCGTGGCCTCGCCGCAGTCGGCCAACGGCAAGCTGGCCCCGGTGGCCGACCAATCGACGAGCAACGCCAAAACGCCGGTGGACAAGACCCAGGCCCCCAAATAATCGTCTGCTGCCCCGGAAAGCCCGCTGCCCGCCCGGCAGCGGGCTTTTTTTGGGCCCGGCCCGGTACCCCGCCAGACCCGGTGCGCCCGGCGCCCCGCCGCTGCTAGCGGGGCAGGAGCCGCAAATCCAGCTGCTGCACCCGGGCGGGGGTTTCGGGCGTCAGGGAAAAAAACACCTCGATGGCGGCTTGCTCGCCCGTCAGCAGGAAGCGCCCGCGCAGCTGGTTTTCCGGCACCAGCGGGCCCACCGAGCCTATTTTGCCGGCCCGGGCAAACAACGCCTGCGCGGCTTGGCGGCGGCCGGCCAGGGGTTCGTCGAGGAAGAAATTCTCTGCGAAGAGCGGGGAGTTGGCCGGTACCTCCCAGGCGGGCAGCAGGCGGGCCAGCTCGGCCTGGCGCTGCGCCAGGATGGCCGAGCCCGCCGGGGCCCGGGGCCGCAGGCCGGCCAGCGCCACCAGTGTGTCGAGGGCCGCGAAGTTGGCCGCCGTGGGCCCGGCGTAGGTCAGGTTGTCGAGGGCCACCACGGCCACGCCGTAGTCGGGCAGCAGCCACCAGTGCGAGCCGAAGCCGGGCAGGCCGCCGCCGTGGCCCACGTAGCCGCGGCCGGCACCGTCGCGGGCCACGCGCAGGCCAAAGCCGTAGCTGTTGACCATCGGGCTGGCCCGGCCGCTGGGGTAGCGGTAGGCGGCGTTGAGGGCGTTGAAGGTCCAGGGCTGCTGCATCTCGCGCACCGAGCTGCGCCGCACGGGGCCCGCGTCGGGGCCGGGGCGCGGGGGCCAGGCGCTGGCCTGAAACGCCAGGTATTTGGCAAAATCCTCCACCGTCGTCAGCAGCCCGCCCAGCGCGGCGAAGGCCCCGCCGTTGGGCAGCAGGGGCTCCGGCTGCCACGCGCCGGCCTGCCAGCGGTAGCCGTGGGCCAGGCGGCCGGCGGGCACCCGGCGGTAGTCCCAGTAAGTATCGTTCATGCCCAGGGGCCGCAAAATACGGGCGCTGATGTAGGCCTGAAACGGCTGGCCCGCCACGCGGCTGACGAGGCGGCCCAGCAGCGCGTAGCCCAGGTTACTGTATTCGTAGGCCACGCCCGGGGCGTTGGCCATCGACAGCCCCCGGCCCAGCAGGGCCGCCAGCGCGGCGTCGGAGCGGCCCATCTGCCGGTCGCCCCAGGGGTTGTCTTCGGGCAGGCCGGCGGCGTGGCTCAGCAGCTGCCGCACGGTGACGGGCGGCGCGTCGAGGGTATTGGGCCGGTACTTTTTCAGCTCGGGCAGGTAGGTTTCAGCGGGGGCGTCGAGGCGCAGGCGGCCTTCGTCGCGCAGGCGCAGCACGGCCAGGGCCACGAAGCTCTTGGTCATGCTGGCGATGCGGAACACCGACTGCGGGGTGGCGGCGGTGCGGGCCCGGGCGTCGGCGTAGCCCAGGGCCCCGGCGTGCACCAGCCGCCCGTCCACCACCAGGGCGTAGGCCAGGCCCGGCACGTGGTTGCGGGCCGCGTAATCGGCGTAAATCTTATCCAGCACGGGAAAGGCCGCCGCTATTTTCCGGGCCCGGGCCGAATCAATGGGCGGGGCCCCGGGCGTGGGCTGCGCAGGCAGACTGCCCGGTAGCGCGGCCAGCAAAAGCAATGGTAGCAGCTTCATAGGGCGTTATTTGAGTCAAAAGTGAAGAGTTAAAAGCGGACGGCAGGTTTTAGCTCTTCACTTTTACCTTTTAACTCAAACCCAAATCCTATTTCAGGGCCACCGGGGGCTGGCCCACCCGGGCGTAGCCGAAGCGCACGGGCGGCTCCACCACGTGGTAGCCGTCGAGGCCCGAGATGGCGGCCGTGCCCATGCTCACCAAGTCGAGGGTGCCGTCGTCGCGCAGGCCGGCGGCGGGCAAGTACACGTGCTCAATGGTGCCCACAATCAGCACCGTGCCGTTGCTGATGGCGTGCTCTTCCAGGAAGCGCAGGCCGATGCTAACGGCGCTTTCGGCCACGTAGGGGGCCGCAAAGCCGTCGTGGTACTCGGGCGTGAAGCCGCAGGTCCCAAACTCCGAAACGCCGGGCGGGAAGTCGGCCGAGGTGTAGTGGGCCGCCGCCAGCTTGGCCGTGGGCACGTGGTTGAGGGTGTAGCAGCCGCTGTCTTTCAGGTTTTGGTAGGTGTGGCGCGGCACGGTGGTGGGGCGCGTGACCATGCCCAGCAGGGGCGGGTCGGAGCCCAGGTGAATCACGGAGCTGAAAATGGCCAGGTTGGGGAAGCCGTCGGCTGCGGCCGTGCCTACCAGGTTGGCCGACTTGAAGCCCGGCAAACCGTTGACGAAGTTGAGGCGAAAAACCTTCTCGAAGCCGTGGATGTCGGCGGCGGTGATGTGGTGCATTTCTAACAATGAACAATGAGCAGTTGGTGGTTATCAGCTGGCCTTATTAATCAAACAAATAACTCCGGCCAACTATTTGGTGGATTGAACGAGCGCTGACAGCTAAAGGCCAACAGCTAATAGCTGAATAAGGCTCAGCGGTAGCGGCCGATGCGGTCGAGGCACAGGCGGTTGAACTGCACTTGCAGCAGCAACACCACGGTGTAGAGGCCGTACAGCAGCTGGATGGCCACGGTGTTCCACTGCTCCAGCAGGCTGCTACCGAAGAGCAGGCTCGTGAGCAGCAGCATGGTGGCCACCAGCGCGGGCCGCGTGCACCAGCCCAGCACCAGCAGCAGGCCCACGGCCCCCTCGGCCCACGGCAGCGCCAGCGCGTAGGGCCCCACCAGCGCCGCCGGCAGCAGCGTGCCCGCAAACTGCTTCAGCAGCCCCGCCTGAAACGCCGCCAGCTTGGGGGCCCGCACCAGCAAATGCGCCAAAAAGCTGACGCCCAGCAGCAGGCGGCCCATAACGAAGGCCCATTCGGGGTTGGTAAAATTCATGGAAGAGCTTTCGATGCGTCCGCGTCATACGGGCCCGGGGCCCGGTGCGGCCAAGGCGCGGTAAAAAATTACCGCTCCAGCTTGAAGCCGGGCTCGCGGGCGGGCGGCGCGGTGCGGTTGGCCACGGCCCAGCCGGTGAGGTACATCCACTGGGTCATTTTCGTGAGCTTGGCGTAGTCGATGCGGCTGGGCTCGTCGCGCGGGGTGTGGTAGTCTACGTGCAGCAGCGAGGTGTACATGATGGCCGGGATGCCCAGGCGGGCGTAGGGCAGGTGGTCGGAGCGGAAGTACCAGCCCTCGGGGTGCGTGGGCTTGTCCCACTCGGTGTCGAGCTTGAACTTGGGGCCCTGCTGGTTGGCCGCCAGGGCCGTTTTCACGAGGTCCGACGAGTTCATGTGCGGGGGCGTGCTGCCCAGCAGGGCGGCGCTGTCGGGGGCGTTGCGGCCCATCATCTCGGCGTTCAGCACGGCCACGATGGACGCCTGCGGCACGGTGGGGTGGGCCGAGAAGTACGTCGAGCCCAGCAGGCCGCGCTCCTCCGAGCCCTGGTACACGAACAGCGCCGAGCGCCGGCCCGGCTGCTGCTTGAAGGCCCGCATGATGGCCAGCAGCGCCGCGCAGCCCGTGGCGTTGTCGTCGGCCCCGTTATAAATCGAGTCGCCGGCGATGGGGGCCCGCACGCCGTCGTGGTCCTGGTGGGTGCTGAAGAGCACGTACTCCTTTTTCAGCTGCGCGTCGGTGCCGGGCATCTTGGCCACGAGGTTGACGGACGGGTACTGGAAGCTCTCCACCTTCAGCTCGGTGCTGAACTGCTGGCCGGCCTGCTGCACCCAGGCGGCGGCGCTGGCGGGCAGCCAGATTACGGGCGGCGTGCTTACCACCTTGGTGCTGGCCGCGCCGGGCAGGCTGTAGCGGCCCCGCTCGTAAATGTGGCTCCAGTGGTCGTAGAGGGCCTGCGCGGGCGCGTCCGACACGAACACCACGGCCACGGCGCCGGCCTTCACCAGCTCGCCCGCCTGCCCGCCGAACTTGCCGAACACGTAGCGCCGGTAGCTGATGCCGTCGGTGGGGGCCCCGGCAATCTGCACCGCCACGGCCTTGCCCTTGACGTCGACCTTGGCCAGCTCCGCCGCCGAGCCCGTGCCCACGTACACGAGCGGCGCCGTGATGCTGGCGTTGGTGGGGGCCACCACCACGCCGTCCTCGTTCAGCCGCACGTCGTGCGTGCCGATGCGCAGCGTGCTGCTTTTGCCCAGGCGCGTGCGCTGCAGGTTGAACCACTGGAAGTACGTGCCGTCGTCGCCGGCCGGCAGCATGCCGGTGGCCCGGATCTGGTCGACGAGCCACACGCTGGCCTTCAGCTCGTCGAGGGTGCCGCCCTCGCGGCCCCGGTAGTGGTCGCCGGCCAGCGCGTACAAGTCGCGCTTGATGTCGGCCTCGTGGATAGCGCTTTCGGCGTTGGCCGCTTTGCCGGCCGGGGCCGGCTTCTTCTGGGCGGTGGCGGCCAGGGGAGCGGCCAGGCAAAGCGCGGCGGCCAGCCCTTGCCGCAGGCAGTAGTTAATGTGCGTCATCGAAGGAAAAATAGGGAAAAGCCAGGATGCGGGGCCCCGAGCGGGGCCCGCGAAGCTACGTTGGGCTGCGCCAATTGGCAATCAGGGCCCCGGGTGGGGGGGAGCTAATCAGTTAGTTGTTATGCCGAGGTCATAGCGCTTTGCCCAGGGGCTTTCAAGTAGGCCACCAAAGAGGCCGTCATGCTGAGCGGAACGAAGTGGAGCCGAAGCATGACGGCCTATGTTATCAGCATGACGGCCCACTTACATGACTGTTTCTCAGCATGACCTTACTCGTCCAGCAGCCCCAGCCCTAAATGCCCGGCCGCAGCAAATTCTCCTGCAAAAACAGCATCATGGCCCCGTAGGTGTAGTCGCGGTTGGCTTTTTTGGCCAGGCTGTGGCCCTCGTCTTTGGCCAGGATGTACCAGACCGTGGTGCCCTGTTTTTTCAGGCCGGCCACCATCTGCTCCGATTCGGAGAGCGGCACGCGGGGGTCGTTCTGGCCCTGGTACACGAGCATGGGGCGGGTGATGTTTTTGATTTTGTGGATGGGCGAAATCGCCTCGAACGCCTTCAGCATGGCCGGGTCGCGCTCGTCGCCGTACTCGGCGCGGCGCAGGTCGGCGCGGTAGGGGCTGGTGTTTTTGAGGAAGGTGGCGAAGTTGCTGATGCCGAACAGGTCGATGCCGCAGCGCATGCGCTCGTTGTAGTTGGTCATGGTGGCCAGGCTCATGTAGCCGCCGTAGGAGCCGCCGAACACGGCCACGCGCGTGGCGTCGAGGCCCGGCTGGGTCGCAATCCAGTCGAGCAGGGCCCCGATGTCCTTCACCGAGTCTTCGCGCCGGGGGCCGTTGTCGAGGCCGAGGTAGGTTTTGCCGTAGCCCGTCGAGCCGCGCACGTTGGGCACGGCCACGGCCACGCCCAGCTCGTTCACCAGCAGGTTGATGAGGGCGCTGAAGTTGGGCAGCGACTGCCCCTCGGGGCCCCCGTGGATGCTGAGCAGCACGGGCACCTTGCCGCGGGCGTTTTTGGGCCGGTAGATGAACGCCGGAATCAGCCGCGGCCGGCCGCTCACCTGGTCGAAGGTGGGGTACTGCACCAGCTCCGGCTCGACGAAAGCGGCCGGGTTGAGGCCCCCGACCTCGCTCGTCGTCCAGCGGGTGAGCTGGCCGCCGGCCAAATCCAGCACGTAGGCGTCGGCGCTGCTCGTGGCCGAGGCGAGCGTCAGGGCCAGCCGGCGGCCGTCGTCGTTCAGCTTAAAGCCGCCGATGACGCCCTTCGGCACGTTGGCCACGGGCCGGTAGGCGCGGGTGTTGGCGTCGAGCACGTAGAGTTTGGAGTAGCCGCCCTCGTTGGTGGAAAACACGAGCTGGCCGCCGTCGCGGCTGCGCTCCAGCCCCTCCACGTCCCACGGAATCGGGGCCGAGAGCGGCGTGAGCCGGCCGCTGGCCAGGTCCAGGTAGCGCAGGGTCTGGAACTCGCTGCCCTCGTCGGAAACCAGAAACAACCCCTTGGCGTCGCGGCTGAACTCCACCCCCGAGTAGGCCACCGGCGCGGCGGTTTGGTGCAGGGGCGTCAGCTGGCGGCTGGCCAGGTCGAAGCGGAACAGCTCGCTTTCGGCCGCCGACTTGTAGTTCTGCAACACCATCTGCCGGCCGTCGTCGGCCCACGCCGCCACGCGCCAGCCGCCGCCCTTCAGCTCCAGCAGCGCCGCGGGCGGGGCAGCGGTTTTGGCCGGGAAATCGACCACGAACAGGTCCAGGTCGGCCCCGTTGCGCTGGTTGCCCACGTAGGCGAGCTGGGTGCCGGCCCGGTTCCAGCCCTGAAACACGTGGCGGCTCTTGCCGTCGGTGAGCAGGCGCGAGCTGCCGGTGCCCAGGTCGAAGAAGTAGAGCTGGTAGTTCTCGTCGCCGCCCTGGTCGCGGCTGTACAAAAAGCCGTTCTGCCGCTTGTCGGGGCACGTGGCCACCGTGGCCAGCGGCTCCTTGAAAAAGGTAATTTGCCGGCGGTCGGCCCCCGGGCCGGCCACGTAATGAATCTGGGGCACCTCAGCGAAGCGCGTGCTGACGAACAGCCCCTTCCCGTCGCGGTCCCAGTCGGCCACGCTGGCCCCGCGCACGTTCTGGTACTGGTCCACGCGGGCGAGTAGGTCGGGGGGCAGGGCCGGAATGCCCTCAATGGTGAGGTTGCCCACGTCGCGGCGGGCGGGCGCGGTTTGGGCGCGGGGGGCCCCGGCGGCGGTGAGCAGCAGGGCGGCGAGTAGCAGGTTTTTCATGCGGCTAAGAGTTGGTGGAGCGGTGCGTCAAGGTAAGGCACAAAGCGTTCTTTTTATAGCCATAAATGAAAATGCGTGGAGACCCGCCTATTGGAACCTCACCCCCTAGCCCCCTCTCCTGCGGAGAGGGGGAACTAGCTCTAGATTTTAGAAGCTAAGACTAAAAACTAGTCCCCCCTCTCCGCAGGAGAGGGGGCTAGGGGGTGAGGTGCCCCCACGTACACCCGCTCCTCCAGCCGCGTGGCCACCAGGGCAAACAGCGTCACGTTCACGGCCATCAGCGCCACCGAAAACCAGTAGAAGTTGGCCCCGTGCAGGCCAGCCAGCCAGCCGCCCCGCGCAATGCTGCCGTTGAGCAGGCTCAGGCCGAAGTTGGCCGCCGCGATGGTGAGCACCCACAGGGCCGTGGTGAGGCTTTTGAGGGCCTTGGGTGCGTGGGTGTAGGCGTACTCCAGCCCCGTGATGGCCACCGTGATGACCCCGGCCACCAGCACGCAGTAGGCCAGCACCTGCCACCAGGCCGAGGGGTGGCCGCCGGCGTCCACGCTGCGCTGCACCCCGCCCACGATGGCCACGCCCAGCGCCGCCACCACCATGCCCGCGCCCATGCGCCGCAGCGGCGTCACGCGCACCCCGCGCCGGGCCAGGGCCGGGTAAATGCCGTAGGTGAGCAGCGGGTTCAGCCCGATGCCGAACACGATGCCCGCCACCTGCAGCTGCTCGGCCAGCGGCGTGAAGCCCGGCCACAGCTCGCGGTTGAGGTGGGTGGCTTGCAGCACCCACTCCGAGGAGCTTTGCTCGTTCAGCATCCACAGCACCGGCACGAAGGCAAACACCACGCCGATGCGGCGCAGCGCGGCCCGGCCCTCGCCGGGGCCCAGCGTTTGGCGCAGGCCGGCCCGGAAGCCGGTGGGCGGCACCCGCACGTAGCGCCCCCGCCCCCGCCAGAAGGTGAACGCCGCCGTGGCCATCAGCAGCCCCGGCACGCCAAAGGCCACCGCCGGCCCAAAGTATTTGTAGAGCAGCGGCGTAACCACGGTGGCCAGCGCCGCGCCCACGTCGATGGCCATTTGAAACCAGCCGTAGGCCTTGGGCAGGAGGGAGGCGTTGGCCGGCGTGAACTGGTCGCCGAGGTTGGCCGTCACGCTCGACTTGATGCCGCCCATGCCCACCGCCACCACCAGCAGCCCCAGCCGGAAGCCGCTCAGGTCATTGTGAAAAGCCGACAGCAGCACGTGCCCGCCGCAGTACAGAATGGACAGGTACAGGATGACGCGGTACTTGCCCAGCACCCAGTCGGCCAGCAGGGCCCCCACCACCGGCAGCGCGTAGCCCAGGGCCGAAAACGAGTGCACCAGCTCGTTGGCCCGCGCCTCGGCCCCGGCCGTTAGGGCCCCGCTGTGGGCGGGGTTGAAGAACTGCGCCACCAGAAACGTGGGCAGGATCGTCAGCATTCCGTAGTAGCTGAACCGCTCGGCCACCTCGCTGCCGATGATGAAGGGCACCGATTTGGGAAAGGCGGGCGCGGCCGGCGGCGGGGTAGTGGCGGGCATAAGGCGAAGGGAGGGAAGGGGCCGGCCGGGCCCCGTGCCCGGCGGGCCAAGTTACAGGCGAAAGGCGCGGTTTCGGGACCAGGGTGCGCGGGGGGTGTGCCGTGTGCACCACCAAGCTGTGCCTGGTCTCGCGTGAGGGCCCCTAGGGCCAGACCCCTGCGGTGCCAGCACAGCTTGGTGGTACGGGTGCCTCCGCGCGCCGACCCGGGAGTTGTACCAGGTAGGCCTTGAAGGCGGGGCGGTGAACTTTTGGTGACCAAAAACGGTAGCTTAACTGATTGGGAGTCTATCCTTCTTCACTATTTAGCCCCTCGTCCAATATGAACACCGCTTCGTACAAATCAGCCGTGCTGGGCGCGGGTCGTTGCCTATTAGCCATCGGCTTGGGCCTGGGCCTGGCGGGCCCCGCCTGGGCGCAATTGCCCGCGGCAGCCACCGTGCCGCTCACGGTGCCCGCGGCCCTGGCCAGCGCCCCGTTCGACGTGCCGCGGACGCTGCAAGTGCCGGCGGGTTTCGCCATTGCCGTGTACGCGCGGGTGCCGGGGGCCCGCTTCCTGGCCCTCACGCCCGACGGTAATTTGCTCGTCTCGCAGCCCGGGGCCGGCAAGGTGGCGCTGGTGCGGCCTGGCAGCGCGGGCGGAACGCCGGTGGTGACCGACTTCGTGACCGGCCTGCGCAACCCGCACGACATAGTGTTCCACACCATCGGCACCACCACGTACCTGTACCTGAGTGAGAGCAACCAGATAAACCGCTACGTGTACCAGGCCGGCGACCTCACCGGCCAGGGCCGCCAGGTCGTCATCGCCGGCCTGCCCGACGCCAGCACGCCCGAGCTGATGGGCAACTACGGACACCAGCTCAAAAACCTGGCCCTCGACGGCAACCACAAGCTCTACGTGAGCATCGCCTCGACCTGCAACGCCTGCGCCTCCGATACCCAGAGCGACCCGGTGCGCGGGGCCATTTACCAGTACGACGCCGACGGCAGCAACCGCCGGCTCTTCGCCCGGGGCCTGCGCAACGCCGAGGGGCTGGCCTTCATCCCCGGCACCAACACGCTGTGGGTGGCGGTGAACAACCGCGACAACACCCCCTATCCCCTCGACGACGGCACCGGCAAGTACGGCCAGGTGCTGCCGGAATACGTGGACAACCACCCGCCCGATGAGTTCACGCAGGTGAACGACGGGGCCAACTACGGCTGGCCCTTCTACAACCCTAACCCCGACGCCGGGATGGACAACATGCCCTTCGACCGCGACTACGACTGGAACCGCGACGGCCACGTGGACCTCGCCGCCATGACGCGCATCAGCAAAGGCATTCCGGCGCACTCGGCGGCGCTGGGCCTCACGTTTTTGCAGGGCACGGCCTTCCCGGCGGCCTACCGCAACGCGGCCGTCATCGCCCTGCACGGCTCCTGGAACCGCACCGCGCCTGCCGGCTACAAGGTGGCGTACTTCCCCTGGAACGCGGCTACCCAGACGCCCGGCCCGCAGGCCGACCTGGTGGCCGGCTTCACCGGCCCCAGCCTCGGCAGCGTCTGGGGCCGCCCCGTGGATACGGCCGTGGACCCGCAGGGCAAGCTGTTCATCTCCGACGACCAGAGCGGCACCATTTACCAGCTCGCCGGGCCCGCCACGGCGCTGGCCACGGCGGGCCCGGCCGCCGCAGCCGCCACGGCGCAGCTTTACCCCAACCCCACCGGGGCCGGCCCGGCCACCCTCGACCTGGGGGCCCTACCCGCCGGCCCCTATACCGTCACGGTGCTCGACCTGCTGGGCCGGGCGGTGCAGCCGGCCACGCCTGCTACCGGTGGCACCCGCGTGGCGCTCGACGCCGGCCGGCTCAGCAAGGGCGCGTACCTGGTGCGGGTGCAGGGCGCACACTTCAGCCAGGTATTGCAACTAGTGCGCAACTAGAGGAGCGCGTGTTGCCGTGCGGTGAGTGGATTGGTGGCTGGCGAACTTTCAGCTCGATGCTGGCCGCCCAGAACGTCCTGCTGTGCCCCGTGAAGCGTTTCCACTGCGCCAATTGAGCCGTTCACCAAACCAATATAAATGCTTTGCGGGGCGCAGCAGGACGCCCAGGTGTGCTTGCTGCATAGCGTCAATGGTGCCTTAGGGCCCCCGCTTCAGGGCGTGGGCAGCAGCTGCAAGTCGAGGTGCTGCACCCGCGCCGGGCTTTCGGGACTCAGGGTGAAGAACACCTCCACCGTGGCCCGCTCGCCCAGCAGCCGGAAGCGGCCGCGCAGCTGGTTTTCCGGCTCCAGCTCGCCGACGCTACGAATGGGGCCCGCCTGGGCCAGCAGGGCCTGGGCGGCCTTGCGCCGCGTGGCCAGGTCTTCGTCGAGGAAGAAGTTTTCGGCGAACAGCGGATTGGTGGCCGGCGTGTTGAAATCGGGCAGCATGGCCGCCAGCTCGGCCTTGCGCTGCGCCAGGATGGCCGAGGCGGCCACGGCCCGCGGCCGCAGCCCGGCCAGCGTGATCAGTGTGTCGAGGGCCGCGTAGTTCTGGGCCGTGGGCGCGGCATAGGTTTGGTTGACGAAGGCCACCACGCCGATGCCGTATTCGGGCAGCAGCAGCCAGTACGAGCCGAAGCCGGGCAGCCCGCCGCTGTGGCCCACGTAGCGGCGGCCGTCGCAGTCCTGCGCGATGCGCAGGCCGTAGCCATAAGCCGAAGTAATGGGGCAGGCCCGGCCGCTGAGGGTGCGGCGGTTCACGGCCAGGGTAGTAGCCGACCAGGGCTGCTGCATCTCGCGCACCGAGCTGCGCCGCACCGGCCCGGCGTCGGGGGTAGCCGCCGTAATCGGCCGCGGCGCGGCATCGGCCTGAAACGCCAGGTACTTCGCAAAATCCTCGACCGAGGTGAGCAGCCCGCCCAGCGCCGCGAACGACTCGCCCCGGGGCAGCAGCGGCTCCTCCGGGCCGGGACCGGCGGCGGTGGGGGCCCCGTAGCCGTGGGCCAGGCGGGCGGGCGGCACCTGCTGGTAGTCCCAAGTGGTGTGGCCCATGCCCAGCGGGCGCAGGATTTTCTCGCTAATGTAGGCCTGCACCGGCTGGCCGGATACCCGCGTGACAATGCGCCCCAGCAGCGCAAAGCCCAGGTTGCTGTACTCGTAGCCCACGCCCGGCGCGTTGGAAAAGCTCAGGCCCCCGCCCACCAGGGCGCTCAGCTCGGCGTCGGAGCGGCCCATCTGGCGGTCGCCCCAGGGGTTGTCTTCGGGCAGGCCCGCGCTGTGGCTCAGCAGCTGCCGGATGGTGATGGACGGCGCATCGGTGGGGGCGTGGGGCGCTTTTTTCAGCTCCGGCAGGTAGTTTTCGGCCGGGTCGTCGAGGCGCAGGCGGCCTTCGTCGCGCAGGCGCAGCACGGCCAGCGCCACGAAGCTCTTGGTCATGCTGGCGATGCGAAACACCGACTGCGGCGTGACGGCGGTTTTAGTCGCCACGTCGGTGTAGCCCACGGCCCCGGTATGCACCAGCTGCCCGTCCACCACCAGGCCGTAGGCCAGGCCCGGCACGTGGCGCTGGGCGGCAAAGTCGGCGTAGAGCTTATCCAGCACCGGGAAGACGGCCGCAATACGGGCGGCGCGGGCTGCATCGGCCGGCGCGGCGGGTGGGGCAAGGGTCTGGGCCGGGGCCAGTAGGGGCAGCAGCGCCCATGCGCTGGCAAAAAGCAGCGGTCGAAGTGGAGTCATAGTGAGTGCGTGTAAATGCGCAGATTTTATTAAGTAGCTTTATTTCAATACGTTGCTGGATTCATTCAATTGGTTTTGTTAGCTGCCGCGATTTGCAGCAGGCGCGCGTGAAAAAGCGCGGGCTCTTCCCAACTCGGTTGATGCCCACTGTGCTCAAACAAGAACAGCTGTTTCTTCGGGGCCTTAATGGCCGTGAAATACTGCTGCGCCAGCGCCGCGGAAGTCGTGTAGTCGTACTTGCCCACGAGGAGGTACACGGGCAGTTGGAAGGTGTTCTGCTTCAGCAGATTTGTTTTCCCCCCATCCATGTAGCTGCTCAGCAGCTTGTACGTCCGCAGTACCGGGGTCATCCAATCCAGGGCCTGATAATCGGGGTACAGCGTCATCGGATTTGGAAGCTCCGCCACCTCGCTGCTGGCGAGGTACTTATCGGAAACCATCCGGAATCGCGACAGGCCAGCCAGGCCGTTTGGATAGCCTCCTGCCTCCGAAAACGGGATTTTGGCCAGCGCCGCTAGGGTCGCCGTGTCCTTCCGCAGCGTGGCCTGCTGCACTACGTGGTTTCTGGCCAGCATTTCTGACTTGCCCGGGTTCACCAGTTGCCCCACCCCGATGTAGGCGGCGTAGTCCTGTGGGTACTTCTGCACGAGGTTCACCCCGATGAGGCTGCCCCAGCTGTGGCCCACGACGAATATTTTGCGCTGGTGGTACTGCTGCTTCAGGAACTGCGTCACCACGTGGGCATCCTCCACGTACAGCCCGGGCGTCAGCGCTACCGTCGTGTCGGTCTGCGACTTGCCGCAGTTGCGCTGGTCCCACGACACAAAAATGAAGTCGTTGGCGAGGGCCTGGCTGTACTTGCGGTTCATGGGCGTGGCCGGCCAAGAAGGGCCCCCGTGGATAAACAGCAAAACGGGCTTCGTCTTGGAGGCGCCTTTAATCTCCAGGTACTGCTTCACCCCGTTGACGGGCAGCAGGAAAGCCGTATCGACGGCGGCTTGGCGAAGCGGACTTTTTGCTCCTTGGGCCCATGAGTAGGGGCCCCCAAGGAGGGCAATGCAAAAAAGAAGAAGGGCTGCGGTTCGCTTCATAAAAAAAATGAATTATTGTGGCTACCCCGCATCTTGGCGAAGTAGCAGTAGTGCGAGTAGTTCTTGGTGCGCGTGGCCCGGCTCTGTGGGTCGAGGGGGGAAACGTCGGCGTTGAAGCAGCGGGCCTCACTTGGGCCGCAGCTCGTTCTTTACTACTTTTCCGCCCTTCATCACGAAGCGCACCTGCTCCAGGGCGGTGATGTCGGCCAGGGGGTCGCCTTCCACGGCGATGAGGTCGGCGGCCATGCCCGGCGCCAGGGCCCCTATTTTGTCCTTCAGGCCCAGCAGCTCGGCCCCGTTGAGGGTGGCGGCCCGGATGATTTCCAGCGGCGATAGGCCGGCCGCGGCGTAGGCCCGGAACATCTGCAGGCTGCTTTGGCCGCGCGTCTTGCCGGGCACTTGGTAGTACTCATCAGAGCCGGCCGCAATCCGCACGCCGGCTTTCACGGCGCGGGCCAGGCGCTTGTTGTTGCCGGCGGCAAATCCCTGCGCGCCTTGCTGGTACTGCTGGCGCTGCTCGGGGGTGGCGCTGGCCGGCGCGGGGAAAGCGCTGGTATAAAATTCGGCCGGGTAGTCGGTAGGCACCAGAAAAATCTTCTTAGCGGCCATCATTTTCAGCACGTCGTCGGGCACGGTGTAGGCGTGCTCGATGGAGTTCACCCCGGCCTCGGCGGCGATGCGCGTGGCCTCGTCGCCGATGGCGTGGGCCGCCACGGGCCGCCCCTCCCGGTGGGCTTCTTCCACGATGACCTTCATTTCGGCCAGCGACACCACCCGCGGGTCGGTGTTCACGATGACCTTGATGCAGTCGGCCCCGTCGTAGAGGGCCTGGCGCACGGCCCGGCGGGCCTCTTCCACGCCGCTGATGGCCACGTACTCCTGCGCCACCAGGGCCTGGGCGGCGGGCGTGAGCTGCCCGAACTGCCCGCCCGCCGCGGCCAGCGCCCGGGTGGAGGCCACGATGCGCGGCCCCACCACCTCGCCCTTGGCAATGGCGTCGCGCAGGGCCACGTCGCCGTTGTGGCCGCTGTTGCCCAGGTCGCGCACCGTGGTGATGCCGGCCTCCAGGTCTTCGCGGCCCATGGCCGCGCCCAGCAGGGCCCGGCGCGCGGTGCTCAGCGTGGCCACGGTCAGGAGCATGTTGTTGTCGTCGCCGCCCAGCTCGGGCCGGTAGTTTTGCAGCAGGTGGGTGTGGGCATCAATCAGGCCGGGCAGCACCAGCGCGTTGCCCAGGTCAATGACCTCGGCTCCGGCCGGAATCGGCAGATTGGCACCGGCCTGGAGAATGGTTTCGCCCTGCACCAGCACCACGCCGTTGGCAACGATGCGGCCGGTGCGAACGTCCAGCAAGCGCCCACACTTCACCGCCCGGATGGCATTGGGTGCGGGCGTTTGGGCCAGGGCCGGCCCGGCGGTTAGCAGGGCCAGGGCCCAGCGGAGTAAAGAAAAGGAGCGCATAAAGTGGGGAAAGTGGGCAAGTGATTTATTATCAGTGTTTTTAACTAAAAGAAAGGGCCAGCAAACTGCCCTGCCAGCCCAGGCAAGGGGCCCACGTAACCGAGCCGCTCCTGGTTTCTTCAGCGAACGGCGGTTTTTTGTCCAGTTGCTTTCCCTTTCTTTATAGCGCCCCGTCGCGCGGGTCGGTCTTGGGCAGCATCTTGTAGTCTTGCGGCGGCTCCATGCCGGCCAGGTTGCGCACGAAGTAGTCCCACCGGCGCCGGGTCATGTAGGGCGCATCGGGGCCGTAGGTGTGCTGCGCCTGCGGAAACACTACCAAGTCGAAGGTTTTATTCGCTTTGATTAAGGCGTCGACCACCAACATCGTGTTGTAGGGCGGCACGTTGTTGTCCATCAGGCCGTGAGCCAGCAGCAGCTTGCCTTTGAGGTTTTTGGCCAAGGGCGCGTTGGCCTGCGCGCTGTAATTGGACGTGCCGTCGGCCTGCGGCGTGAGCAACCCGACGTACCGCTCCCCCCAACCACTTATGTAGCTGCGCTGGTCGTGGTTGCCCGACTCGGAAATGCCTACTTTGTAGAAATCCGGGTAGCGAAACATGGCTGCCGCCGCCGCGTACCCGCCGCCGGAATGGCCCCAAATGCCGACGCGGTTCAGGTCCAGGTACGGGTACTTCTGAGCCAACTGTCGCAGCCCGGTCACCTGGTCAGAAAGGGTGTTTTCGGCTGGGTTGCCGTAGCACGCATCCTGAAAGCTCTTGGAGCGGTACGGGTTGCAGCTGCCTTCAATCAGCACCACCACGAAGCCCAGCTCGGCCAGCGCCTGATTATCCCCCCGCGCCGCGGCAAACGACCAGCCCCCGGTTGCACTTACCGTACCATATTGCGGCCCTGGGTAAACGAGGTTGACCACCGGATACTTCCGGCCCGGGTCCAGGGTGGATGGCGTGTACATCAGGCCATAGAGGTCAAATTGTCCGTCCTGTGCCTTGACCATAATGGGCGTTGGCGGCTTCCAGCCAATCGCGGTGAGCCGCGAAATATCGGCTTTTTCTAGGGGCAGCACAACCCGGCCGTCAGGAGCGCGCAGCAGGCTAATGGGGGGCGCGTTATACTGTGAATAGTTGTCGATGAAATAGCGGCCCGAGGGCGCGAACGTGGCCGCGTGGTTGCCGGCCTCGGGCGTGAGCAGGGTGAGATGCTTGCCGTCCATGCCAATGCGGTATAGGTAGGTGAAGTAAGGATTTACCTGCTCGCGGCCACTGGCCAGGAAGTAAAGCTGGCGGGCTTTCTCGTCCACCCGCACCAGTCGCCTCACTGCCCAGCTCCCTTTCGTAATCTGGTGCTTGAGCTTGCCGGTAGCAGCATCATAGAGGTAGAGGTGCCCCCAGTTATCGCGGGCCGAGCACCAGATTACTTCCTTGGTTTTAGGCAGGTAGCGCCAGTTGGTGACTTCGCGGCCTGATTCAAAAAACGTCGGTACTGTTTCGGAAAAGACTTCCCGCACGCGGCCAGTAGCAGCGTCCGCCACGCGGAAGTTCACTCGTTTGCTGTCGCGCGAACTGGATACAAACGCCAGTTGCGTAGCATCTGGGCTCCATTCAACATCCCCCATTCTTCCCTCACATGCCAGGTTGAGGCAGCCCGTGTTGCCGCGGGGGTCAGGGGCCAGCTGAAGGTGAACCACTTTCGGCTGGTCCACCTCTAGGATGACCCGTTCGATGCTGATAACGTTCTGGTCGCCCACATAGGGGTACTTCCAGGTTTTTAGCGTCGGCTGGCCCACGTTGGTCGTCACCAGGTACATGTCGCTCACCTGGCGCTGGTCCTGCCGGAAAGTGGCGATTTTACGCGAGTCGGGCGACCAGAGCAGCACCGGCTTGTCGGTGGTCGCGTAGCCCGAGTTGTCGGTGGCGTAGCCATAGTCCTTGATGCCGTCGGTGGTCAGCGCAGTTTCTGCCTTGGTCTTGGTGTCGCGCACCCACAAGTTGTAGTCACGCAAAAACGCCACCCGCCGGCCGTCGGGCGACGCGACTTCATTTAAGGCACTGGCCACGGCGCTCGCGCTCAGGGCTGGGATGGGGTCGGCACTGACCTGGCCACTAGCCACTTCGTATTGCCAATTCTTGTCCCCGGTCGCGAATAGTAACTGTTTCTCATCGGGCGAAAACGTGAAGGTGCGAAACGGCAGGCGGGCCGCCTCGTAGGGTTTGCCGCTGGCCGTGCCCAGGGACGCCGCCAGCTTAGCCGGGTCGAAAGCGGCGGTTTTGGTCTTGCGAACCGGGTCCACCAGAACGAACTCGCTGCCCTGCGGCGTCAGCACCCGGTACCAAAACCGGTCGCCAGCCAGCCAGGTTGGCGCGCCCATGCTGCGGTCGACTAGCGGCAGGGTATTGTAGCCCAGGAAGCCCTCGGCCCGAGCGTAGTCCTTGGCCGTGAGGGCGGGCAGCTGCTGGGCCGAGGCCGTTGCCGAAACTAGAAATGCTGTGGCCGTGAGCAGAACCAGGAAGTACTTGTGCATAGAGCGAGAGAGAAGAATGGTGAAAATCAAAAGAGAAGCCCAGGAAAGCAGTTCGCTAGCCAAGCAGGTGCGGTGACTAAATCTGCTGAATGCTACCGCTGCCCCGCCGCCCAGGCGTCCATCCGCCGCTCCAGCACGGCCAAGGGCATGGTGCCGCCCGCCAGGATTTCGTCGTGGAAAGCACGCAGGTCGAACTTGGGTCCCAGCTGCTTTTCGTAGCGGGCGCGCAGCTCCCGAATTTTCAGCTGGCCCACTTTGTAGGCCAGCGCCTGGCCGGGCAAAGACATGTAACGCTCGATTTCGGACGTGGCAAACTGCTCGCTGGTGGCTTCATTGGCCAGCATGTACCGGATGGCTTCTTCGCGGGTCATGGTGCCGGTGTGCAGGCCCACGTCCGTTACCAGGCGGATGGCACGGTGAACGTCGAGTATCAGGGCGCTCATTTGCTGGTACGGGTCGGTGTAGAGGCCCAACTCCGGGCCCAGGCTCTCGGTATACAGTCCCCAGCCTTCGTTAAACGCCGAGTAGCTGCCGAAGCGGCGGAACTTGGGTAGGGCGGTGTTTTCCTGTTGCAACGACACCTGGTAGTGGTGGCCCGGAATGGCTTCGTGCAGAAATAGGGTTTCCATCGCCGAGTTGGTGACGGTGTTGAACTTGGTGGCGTCGAGAATGGGCACGTAGAAAATGCCCGGCCGCGAGCCGTCCGCCGTGCCGCGGCTGTACTGGGGCGCGGCCGATGCCGCTCGAAACGCCTCGGTGGCCCGCACCTCAAATCCGGTGCGGGGCACCCGGCCAAACAGCTTGGGCAGGTTGGGCGCCATGCGGACCTGAATGGCCGCGAAGCCCGCCAGCACCTCGGCCTCGGTTTTATAGGGCGTGAAGCGCGGGTCGGTGTTCAGAAACGTGAAAAACGCGGGTAAATCGCCCGGAAAGCCAACCTGTGTTTTAATCTTTTCCATCTCGGCGCGCAGGCGCTTCACCTCCGCCAGGCCGGTTTGCGAAAGCTGGGCGGGCGTGCGGGCGGTGGTGGTCCAGAAGCGGATGGCCTGGGCATACATCGCCGGGCCGCCGGGCACGGCCCCGATGCCGCTGCTGGCGCGGGCCCGGGGCAGGTACTCGGTTTTCAGAAACCGGGCCAGCCGGGCGTAGGCGGGCACGAGCTGCGTGCGGATGGCTTGCTGATAGGTGGCCGTGAGGCGGCTGCGGTCGGCGTCGGTGAAGGTGGCCGGAAACTTCGTGAGCGGCCCGTAGAACAAGCTTTTGGCCGGGTCCGTCACCACGAAGCTTTCGAGCTGCGGAATCATCTTCCCCACCAAGGCTTTGGGCAGCACCACGCCGGCCCGCATCCCGCGCCGAAAGTTGCCGATGGCCGAGTCGGCCCAGACAGGGAAACCGCCCACGCGCCCGAGCCAGTTGTCGTAGTCCTGCACCGTTTTGAAGGGCTGGTTGCCCGTACCCGCGCCCAGCTGGCCCATCGAGTTGGGAAAGCTAGCGAATTGGGTAAAGGGCAGCATCCAGGTAGGCTGCTGCAAGTCGGCCAGCTTGGTGCTCAGGTCGTAGTCGAGGATGTCGTAGCTGGTTTGGTCGTTGACGCTGAGAGCTTTGCGGTCAGTTTTACGCAGCTGGGCCTGGTATTTTTGATAAAACGCCCGCACCTGGCTGCGAAAGGCTTGGGTCTGGTCGTTAGGCAGCTGGTCGTTGTAGCGGTTATCGCCCTGCGTCGTAGCTGCCAGCGGAAACAGCCGGGCCTGCTCGTCCCAGTAGGCCTCAAACAGCGCTGCCAGCGGCGCGGAGGCAGCTTTGGGCACCGCTGCCGCAGTGGTTTTCGCGGCTAGTTTGGTTTTTTGCGCCAGCGCGGGCGCAAACGGGCAAGTGACCAGCAGGGCCAGGACCCAGCGGAGTAGAGAGAATCGACGCATAGAGCGAAGAAGAAGGATAAGTACTTTGTTGTTAATATTTTATGGCTAGCTCAAAGGCCCAGCAAACTGCCCTACTCCGCCTACCGCTGCCGGGCGGCCCAGGCATCCATCCGCTTTTCCAGCACAGCCAGGGGCATGGCACCGCCGTCCAGGATTTCATCGTGAAAAGCACGCAGGTTGAATTTGGGGCCCAGCTGTTTTTCGTAGCGGGCCCGCAGCTCGCTGATTTTGAGCTGCCCGGTCTTGTAGCCCAGCGCCTGGCCCGGAATGGCCATGTAGCGCTCTACTTCGGCCGTCGCACTTTGCTCGCTAATCGCCTCGTTGTCCAGCATGTACTGGATGGCTTGCTCGCGAGTCAATTGGCCGGTGTGCAGGCCGGTATCCACCACCAGGCGCAGGGCCCGGTGGATTTCCGCGCCCAGGTGGCCCATCAATTGATTTGGGTCGGTAAAGACGCCCAGCTCCTGCCCCAGGCTTTCGGTGTACAAGGCCCAGCCTTCGACGAAAGCGTTATAACTGGCCATGCGCTGGAAGCTGGACAGGTTGGGGTTTTCCTGCTGCAAGGACAGCTGAAAGTGGTGGCCCGGAATGGCCTCGTGCAGAAACAGCGTTTCCATCGCCGGGTTGGCGGCCGGGTTGAACTTGAGCGGGTCGAGAATGGGCACGTAAAACACGCCCGGCCGCGAGCCATCGGGGGCCCCGGGAAAATACTGGGCCGAGGCCGAAGCCGCCCGGAAGGCCTCCGTTTGGCGCACTTCAAACCCGGTTTTGGGCATGTGATTAAACAGCTTTGGCAGCGCCGGTGCAATGCGTGCCTGCACGGCCCGGAAGGCGTCCAGCACCTGCTGGTCGGTTTTGAAAGGCCGGAATTGCGGGTCGGTGTTTACGAACGCGAAGTAGGCTTTCAGGTCGCCTTTGAAGCCGGTTTGCGTTTTCACGCGCTTCATCTCGGCCTTGATGCGGGCTACCTCGGCCAGGCCGATGGCGTGAATCTGCGCCGGGGTGCGGGTGGTGGTGGTGCCCACTTCGGCGGCGTAGGCGTAGCGGGCCGCACCCTGGGGCAGCGCGTTGTAGCCCGCCGTGGCGCGGGCCCGGGGTAAGTATTCGGTTTCGAGAAAGTCGGCCAGCTTCTGGTAGGGAACCAGCACGTCGCGCCGGATGGCGGCCTGGTAAAGCGTCGTCAGGCGGGCTTTATCGGCCGGCGAGAAGCTGGCCGGAAACGCCGCTACCGGGCCGTAAAACAAGCTTTGGGCCGGATCGGCCACCACCATCGCACGCAACTGGGGCAGCAGCTTCACCACCAAGGCTTTGGGCAGCACCACGCCGGCTCGCATCCCGCGCCGGAAGTTGGCAATGGCCGAGTCGTTCAGGGCCGGGAAGCCGCGCAGGCGGGCCAGCCACCGGTCGTAGTCGAGCACCGTCTTAAACGGCTGCGGGCCCTTGCCCGACCCGAATAAGGGCAGCACGTTGGGCAAGGACTGAAACTGGTTGAACGGCATCAGCCAGTTGTTGAACCGAAACTCCGCCAGCTGCTGCGTCAGCTCATAGTCCAGGATGTCGTAGCTCAACTGGTCGGCCGGGCGGAGTTGGGCACGTTTAAACGTGTGGAGCTGCGCCCGGTACCGCTGGTAGAAAGTCCGCGCCGTGTCCCGGAAGGCTTGGGTCTGGTCGTTGGGCAGCCGGTCGTCGTACTTGTTGTCGCCCAGAAACGTCGCAAACACCGGGAACAGCTGGTTTTTGCGGTCGTTGTATTGTTCTAACAGCGCGGCTAGCGGGGCCGAGGCAGCCGGCGGTGCCGGCGCATTGGCGGCGGGTTTCGCAGCAGGTTTGCCTTTTTGCGCGGTTGCGGCGTGTGGCGGGGCAGCGGTGAGCAGGGTGCCGGCCGCGAGCAGGGGCAGTAACAGTTTTTTCATGAAGGGAAATCTGAACATTTGAGCGCACAAGAACGACCAAATAATGAACTATAAGATTAAATAATATTCACTTTACTACAATACTGGGCAAAAAGAAAGCCCCGGTAGCGGGGCTTTCTTTTTGAAAAGCAAACGGCACGGGGCCCGCTACTGCGCGTCGGCCCAGCGGGTCATCTTCTTGTCCAGCACGTCCAGCGGCATCACGCCGTCCTTCAGCAGCTCGTCGTGGAAAGCGGCGAGGCTGTACTTGTCCCGGTACTGGCCGGGGTAGTGCTCGCGCAGGTGCTCGCCGCCGCCGAGCTTTTGTTCAGCCCGGTTGCGCAGCTCCCGGATTTTGAGCTGGCCGATTTTGTAGCTCAGCGCCTGCCCGGGGATGGCCATGTAGCGCTCGATTTCGGCGGTGGCGGCGGCGCGGGTGGTGGCTTCGTTGGCCAGCGAATAGGCAATGGCCTGCTCGCGGGTCAGGCCCTGGCTGTGCATGCCCGTGTCCACCACCAGGCGCACGGCGCGGTGCATTTCCTGGCTCAGGGCCCCCAGGTACTCGTAGGGGTCTTTGTAGAGGCCCAACTCCTTGCCCAGGCTCTCGCAGTACAGGGCCCAGCCCTCGCCCATGGCCCCGTACCAGGCAAAGCGCCGGAACTTGGGCAGGGCGGTGTTTTCCTGCTGTAATGAAACCTGGTAGTGGTGCCCGGGGATGGCCTCGTGCAGGAACAGCGACTCCATGCCCGGCGTGCGGTACTGGGTGGCGTCCAGGATGGGCACGTAGAAGATGCCGGGCCGCGCGCCGTCGGGCGTGCCGGCGTTGTACTCGGCCGAGGCCGAGGCGGCGCGGAAGGCTTCGGTCTGGCGCACCTCAAACGGCGTTTTGGGCACCCGGGTGAACAGCTTTTTCAGGTTGGGCTGCATCCGGGTTTGAATGGCGCGGAAGCCGTTGAGCACGTCCTCGGGCTCTTTGTAAGGCATGAAGCGCCGGTCGGTTTTCATGTACTCGAACAGCGCCTTCAGGTCGCCGTGGAACACGAGCTGCGTGCGCACGGCGTTCATCTCCTGCCGGATGCGGGCCACCTCGTGCAGGCCGATGTCGTGGATTTCGGCCGGCGTGCGGCGGGTGGTTGTCCAGTTTTTTACCAGAAACTCGTATTGCGCCTTGCCGCCCGGCAGGGCCCCGTGGCCAGTGGTGGCGCGGGCGCGGGGCAAGTATTCCTTCGCCAGAAAGTCGCCCAGCTTTTTATACGTCGGGGCCAATTCGGTGAGGATGGCCTTTTGGTAGGCAGTGGTCAGGCGGGTTTTGTCGGCGTCGGCGAAGCCCTTGGGCAGCAGCGTGATGGGGCCGTAGAACAGGCTCTTGGCGGGGTCGCTCACCACCAGGTCGCGCATCTGGGGCACCATCTTGGCCACCAGCGTTTTGGGCAGCACCACGCCGGCCTTCATGCCCGCCCGAAAGTTGGCGATGGCCGAGTCGGCCCAGACCGGGAAGCCGTGCACGCGCCCCAGCCAGTTGTCGTAATCCTGGACGGTTTTGAACGGCTGGGCCCCCGTGCCGGCCCCGTACTGGCCCAGCGAGAGCGGCAGGCCCCCGAACTGGTTGAAGGGAATCATCCAGCTGTTGGGGAAGTCGGCCCCCACGGCCAGGCCCAGCTTGAGGCCTTCGAGCCGCGTTTGCAAATCGTACTGCAAGATGTCGTAGCTCACCCGGTCGCCCACGGCCAGCTTGGCGCGGTCGAAGCGGCCCAGCCGGCCCAGGTAGCCCTGGTAGAGGCCGGCGAGCGAGTCGCGGAAGGCGCGGGTCTGGTCGTTCACCAGGCGGTCGTTGAAGCGGTTGTCGCCCTGGCTGGTGGCGGCCAGCGGAAACAGCGGGGCCTGCCGCTCCCAGTAGCCGCCGAGCAGCGCGGGGAAATCGGCAACGGGCGTGGCGGCCACCGGGGCCTTGGTCTGGTTGCAGGCCGCGAGCCCGGCCAGGGCCCCCAGGCCGGTGAGAAGAAGTTTGCGCATAAGGTAAAGCGGCCCTGAAATAGTTGAATTTGATGCTGCCCGGCCACCAGCCGGCCGGCCGCCGGCCCGCAAAGTAGGCAGGTTTTGCGGGCCCCGCCGGGGCCCTAGCGCCCGTCGAGGTGCTCGGCCTTCCAGCGCATGGCCGACTGCGCCCGCGTGCGCCCGCTGGGGTGGTCGAAAAAGATGATTTCCTCCAGCGGCGTGGGCTCGATTTTGCGGTATTCCGACAGCTTCATGGCGATGGTGGCGAAGCCGTCGGGCTGGCGGGCCGCGTTCAGCCCGAACATGTCGGCCTCCTGCTCGTTGGTGCGCACGATGGTGTTGGTGACGGGCGTGGCCAGAAAACCGGCCACTGCAAACAGCGCCGCCAGCAGCGGCAGGCCGCCCACGTCGGCCAGCCCCGCCACGCCCCACCGGGCCCCGTAGCGGCGCACCAGTCGGCCAAACGCCCAATCAACTCCCCAAAAGCTAATGCCCACCAGCAGCAGCAGAAATACCAGCATCTTGGGGATGTGGTTCAGCACGTAGTGGCCCAGCTCGTGGCCCATCACGGCCTGCACTTCGGCGGGCGTGCAGCGGCGCAGCAGGTTGTCGTTCAACGACACGCGGATGGTGCGGCCCAGCCCGCTCACGTTGGCGCTGATGCGCTTGCTCTGCTTTGAGGCGTCGAAGTAGTACACGTTGTCGGCGGGCACGCCGTTGGCGCGGGCCATGCTGAGGATGCCCGCCCGCACCGGGCCCGCCGGCAGCGGCGTGTAGTGGTTGAAGAGCGGGCTGATGAACACCGGCCCCACGGCCACCGCCACCACCATGAAAACCCCCACGATGGCCGTGCCCCACACCCACCACCGGGCCCCCGCGCGCCGGATGGCCCCGTACAGCGCCAGCACCAGCAGGCTGCCGAGCCCCACTGACAGGGCCAGGGCCGTTAAATCTTCGCCCAGCCAGGCCCCGAACGTCTGGTTGGAAAGCCCGTACTGGTGCTCGCGCACAAAGCCCTCGTACACCGTGAGCGGGAAGCTCAGCCCCGCCGCCAGCAGCAGGTACAGCGCCGCGTAGGCCCAGTTGCGCTGCCACAGGCGGGGCAGCCGCGCCGTGCGGGCCCGCAGCCACCGCGACCAGCCCAGCCCCAGAAACACGCCCGCCACGCCCAGCGCGTACACCAGGTCCCAGAGCTGGAGCCAGTACCCGCCCTCGAAGTAAGCATCCGACTTGGCCTTCTGGGCCGGGGTGAGGGTGTCGAGGTAGTGCCGGGTGGCGGCCTCCACGTCGAAGGCCGGGCGGCGGGCCGCGGCCGTGTCGGCCGGGGCAGTTTGCGCGGCGGCGGGCCCCGCCGATGCGGCCGTGCCCACCGTCAACGCCAACAGCAAGAGTAGTTTGTACAGCATCCGCAGCGTAGGTTAGGGTGAGTGCGGCCGGCCGGGGCCCCGCATCCGCAAGCTACGGCACGGGGCGGCCCGGGCAAAGGGCCCAACGAAAAGCCCAGCGCGGGGCCACCGTTGTGGGCCGCTACTCGTTCGTGCCCCTGCGCCAGGAGCTGTGGCTCGACGGGCAGCTCAGCGCCACCCTCTCGCACCGCGAAACCGAGCTGCTGCGGCTGCTCGTGGCCCACCAGCCCCGGCCCCTCGACCGCCAAACGGCCCTGCTCCAGCTCTGGGGCGACGACTCCTTCTTCCACGCCCGCTCGATGGACGTATTCATCTCGCGCCTGCGCAAGCACCTGCGCCACGACCCCAACATCGTCATCCTCAACCTGCGGGGCGTGGGGCACCGGCTGGTGGCGTAGCCCCGGGGCCGCCGGTAAGAAGTCAGCCAAAGATGGATGTAAATGCCTGATTAGTACCACACCTTCAACCCAAGACAGAAGCTAATAGCCAGCAGCTAAAAGCTAAAAGCCAATAGTTCACACCCAGTCGCCCAGCAGGCGTTGCAGCAGCACGATTTGGCCGGTGTGGTAGCCTTGGTGGTCGCCGATGAGCAGGGCCTCGCGGAAGATGTTCTGGCCGGTGCCGTGCGGCAGCGGGGCCAGCAGGTCGGTGGCCGGGTCGTTCAGCAAGTCGATGAACCGCTCCTGGTCGTGGGCAATGGCGTAGAGGGCGGCCTGCCAGCCGGCTTCGTCCACGGCCGCGCCCGGGGCGGGCCAGTAGCCGGCCGGCCACGCGGGCGACACGTGCGCCGGGTCGAGGCAAAACGCTACGATGTCGTGCTGCGCGATGCGCAGGTGCTCCACCAGGTGCCAGATGGTGTAGGGCAGGCCCGGCACGGCCCGGTTGCGCAGGGAGGCGTCGAGCCCGGCGCAGGCCTGCGCGAAGGGCACGTGGGCGTTGCCGCCGGCCATCAGCTCAATTAATTCCGCGACGAGGGCGGCCCGGGCTTGCGGTTCCATAAGGTGTTGGCGGTGGGGCAAGGTTGCCGGCCGGGGGCGCGGCGGCCGGGGCCCAAAAAAGCCCGGCACGGGGCCGGGCTTTCGGGCAGCGCACGGCGGCGGGGCTACTTCACCGGCGTCAGCAGCTGGGCCAGCTTGGTTTGCAGCTCCTCGCCGCGCAGGTTGGTGGCCACGATTTTACCGGCGGGGTCGAGCAGGAAGTTCTGGGGGATGGACTGCACGCCGTACTGCTGGGCCACGGCGTTCTGCCAGTACTTCAGGTCCGACACCTGGTGCCAGACCAGGCCGTCGGCGGCAATGGCCTTCACCCAGGCCCCCTGGCCGCTTTCCTTGTCGAGCGACACGCCCAGGATGGTGAAGCCCTTGTCCTTGTAGGCGTTGTAGGCCACCACCACGTTGGGGTTTTCCTGGCGGCAGGGCCCGCACCAGCTGGCCCAGAAGTCGATGAGCACGTACTTGCCGCGCAGCGACGAGAGCGTAAGCGGCGTGCCCTCGGGCGTGTTTTGGGTGAAGTCGGGCGCCAGGGCCCCCAGGGCCACCGCTTGCAGCTTGGCAATCTGGGTCGCAATTTTCTGGCCCTCGGGCGTGGCCCGCACCCGGGGCGAAAGCTTCTGGAACAGCGCGTCGTAGTCGGCCGCTTTCGGGGCGTAGCCCACGGCTTGCTTGATGGCAAACAGACTGAACCGGTCGTCGGGGTGGGCCGCCACGAAGTCGGTGGCCACCTTCTTTTCGCCTTCGGCGATGGCATCGAACTTGGGTTCGAGCGCGTCCATGGCCGGCTTGTCCTGCTTGGCGCGAGCGGCCATATACTGCTTGCCCAAGGCCTTGTCTTGCGCATTCAGCGGCTTGAGTTGAGTGTCTAGCTGGGCCTGCAATGCGTTGAGGGGCGTGCCCGTGATGGTGGCCTTGGCGGCTGAATCGGCGGTAACCACTTTTACGGTGCCCTGCTCAAGGTATAGGATGCTCATATCGTGCGTTTTGTTCAGCCGCGTGCCTTGATGAGCAAATAAGAGGGTGCCCCGCGTGGGCCCCGGCACGGTGCCTTTAAACGAGAATGCACCCTTTTTCAATACTGCCGAGTCCGTCACTATTTTGCCAGCGATAGGGTAGCCGAGGTAGACCTTATCGACGGCCTTGGGGTTGGCGACTTTGCCTTTCAGTACGAAAGTTTCGGCCTGGGCCTGGGCCTGGGCCAGCAGGGGCAGGGCCCCGAGGGCCGCGGCGAAGAGGAGTTTCATTGGGCAAAGAGAATTGGTGCGAAGAACCAAGATAGGGCCCCCGAAGCAGTTACGTAAAGATGCCGCGCTACTTCACCCCCGCGGCCCAGGCGTCCATCTTCTTCTCCAGCACGGCCAGCGGCATGGAGCCGTCCTTGAGAATCTCGTCGTGGAAGGCGCTGAGCGAGAACTTAGGGCCCAGCTGCTGCTCGTACTTCGTGCGCAGGGCCCGGATTTTCAGGGCCCCGATTTTGTAGCCCAGCGCCTGGCCCGGGATGGCCATGTAGCGCTCCACGGCCGAGGTGGCGTCCGGGGTGCTCAGGGGCAGGTTGGCGAGCATGTACTGGATGGCTTGCTCGCGGGTCAGGTTGCGGCTGTGCAGGCCGGTGTCCACCACCAGGCGCACGGCCCGCAGCTGCTCGTCGCCCAGGGCCCCCATGTACTGGTAGGGGTCGGTGTAGAGGCCCAGCTCCTTGCCCAGGCTTTCGCAGTATAAGGCCCAGCCTTCCACGTAGGCGTTCTGGCCGCCGAAGCGCCGGAACTTGGGCAAGCTCGTGTTTTCCTGTTGCAGCGAAATCTGGTAGTGGTGCCCGGGGATGGCCTCGTGCAGGAACAGCGACTCCATGCCCGAGGTGGTGTTGAACGTGGTGGCGTCCAGAATGGGCACGTAGAAAATGCCCGGCCGCGAGCCGTCCGGGGCCCCCTGGTTGTACTCGGCCGAGGCCGAGGCGGCGCGGAAGGCCTCGGTCTGGCGGATTTCAAACGGCGTTTTGGGCACGTGGAGGAACATCTTTTGCAGGTTGGGCTCCATGCGCTGGTGGATGGCCTCGAAGGCGGCCAGCACCTGGGCCGGCGTCTGGTAGGGCATGAAGCGCTTGTCCGTCTTCATGTATTCGAAGAAGGCTCGCAGGTCGCCCTTGAAGCCCACGCTGGCCTTTACCCGCTCCATCTCGGCCCGGATGCGGGCCACCTCGCCCAGGCCCAGCTGGTAAATCTGGGCCGGCGTCATATCGGTCGTGGTGGAGTTGGCCACCAGGTAGGCGTACATTTCCGGGCCGCCGGGCAGGGCCCCCAGGCCGCTGGTAGCGCGGGCCCTGGGCAGGTACTCGGTTTGCAGGAAGGCCCCCAGCTTCTGGAACGTCGGGTTCAGCTCCGTGCTAATTGCCTGCTTGTAGGCGGCCGTCAGCCGGGCCTTGTCGGCGGCCGAAAAGTCCTTCGGGAATTTGTTGATGGGGCTGTAAAACAGGTTCTTGGCGGGGTCGGCCACGGCCAGGTCGCGCAGCTCGGGCACCATTTTCACCACCAGGGCCCGGGGCAGCACCACGCCGGCCCGCACGCCGGCCCGGAAGTTGGCCACGGCCGTGTCGGCCCACACCGTGAAGCCCCGCACCCGGCCCAGCCAGTTGTCGTAGTCCTTCACCGTTTTGAAGGGCTGGATGCCCTCGCCCGAGCCCATCTGGCCCAGCGTCAGCGGCAGGGCATAAAACTGGTTGAAGGGCATCATCCAGGTGTTCAGCTTGAGCCCGGCCAGGCTTTGCTGCAGCTGGTACTGAAAGATGTCGTAGCTGAGCTGGTCGTTGGGCCCCAGCTGGGCGCGGTCAAATTTTTCCAGGCGCGTCAGATAATCCTGGTAAAAGGTGCGCAGCGTGTCGCGGTAGGCGCGGGTGCCGTCGTTGGGCAGCTGGTCGTTGTAGCGGTTGTCGCCCTGGGCCGTGGCCGAGAGCGGGTCGAGGCGCGACTGCTTTTCCCAGAAGGCGTCGAACAGGGCCCCCAGGGCCTGCGGGTCGGTTGGGGCCGCGCCGGTGGTGGCCGAGTCGGTGGCCGCGCCGCTGGTGGCGTCGGCGGTTTTGGTTTGGTTGCAGGCCGTGGCCAGGGCGGCGGTGGCCAGCCCGGCGAGGAGGAGTTTTTTCATGGGGCGTTCAGCGGAAAACGAAATCGACCGGCAAGCTACGGGCCCGGCGAGACAATGAAGGTGACGGATTACCTTCGTTTGGGCGGCAACTTGTCCGCCGGCACCGTTGTGCTTCGGCCGCGCGGCCCCGGGCCGGGGCCGGCGGCCAACGGGTTTGCGGCGCCCCACGCGCCCCTTAGTAGTTCCAAAACTGCTTTAACTTTGCCCGCGTACACCCCATTCTATGCGAAAGAAACCCCTGGCCGCGGCCCCCGCGCTGCCCCGGCTGCCCAAGGCCCCCACCGGCATCGACGGCCTCGACGAAATCACCGAGGGGGGCCTGCCGCGGGGCCGGCCCACGCTGGTCTGCGGCAGCGCGGGCTGCGGCAAAACGCTGCTGGGCATCGAGTTCCTGGTGCGCGGCATCCAGCAGTTCGGCGAGGCGGGCGTGCTGCTGAGCTTCGAGGAAACCGCCGCCGAGCTGGCCGCCAACGTCACCTCCCTGGGCTTCGACCTGGGGGCCCTGCAAGCCAACAAGCAGCTGCGCATCGACCACGTGCACATCGACCGCGCCGCGCTCGAAGAAACGGGCGAGTACGACCTCGAAGGCCTGTTCATCCGCCTGGGCTACGCCATCGACGCCATCGGGGCCAAGCGCGTGGTGCTCGACACGCTGGAAGCCCTGTTCGCGGGCTTCACCAACCAGGCGCTGCTGCGGGCCGAAATCCGCCGGCTGTTCGGCTGGCTGAAGGACAAGGGCGTGACGGCCGTCATCACCGCCGAGCGCGGCGAGCACACCCTCACCCGGCAAGGGTTGGAAGAGTACGTGTCGGACTGCGTCATCCTGCTCGACAACCGGGTGATTGACCAGATTACCACCCGGCGGCTGCGCGTGGTGAAGTACCGCGGCAGCACCCACGGCACCAACGAGTACCCCTACCTCATCACCGAAGAAGGCTTCTCGGTGCTGCCCGTCACCTCCCTCCGGCTCGAGCACGAAGTGTCGGACAACATCGTGTCGTCGGGGGTGCCGGGGCTCGACGCTATGTTTGGGCGCGGCGGCTGGTTCCAGGGCACCAGCACGCTGCTCACCGGCACGGCCGGCACGGCCAAAACCACGCTCGCCGTTGCCTTTGCCCTCGCCGCCTGCCAGCGCGGCGAGCGCTGCCTGTACTTCGCCTTCGAGGAATCGCCGGCCCAGCTCGTGCGCAACATGCGCTCCGTGGGCCTCGACCTGGCCCCGTACATCGCCAGCGGCCTGCTGCGCCTCGAAGCCTCGCGGCCCACCCTCAGCGGCCTGGAGCGCCACCTCGTGGTGGTGCACAAGCTCATCGGGCAGTTCCGGCCGCAGGCCGTCGTCATCGACCCCATCAGCAACCTGGTTTCGGTGGGCAGCGCCAGCGAAGTGCGCAGCATGCTCACGCGGCTGATTGACTACCTGAAGGTGCACGGCGTCACGGCCTTGTTCACGGCCCTCGTCAGCGGCAGCCGGGGCCTGGTGGAGCTGGCCGAGGAAGGCGTGTCGTCGCTGGTCGACACCTGGATTTCGGTGCGCGATCTCGAAGGCATCGGCGAGCGCAACCGCGGCCTGAGCATCCTCAAGTCGCGGGGCATGGCCCACTCCAACCAGGTGCGCGAGTTCGTGGTAACCGCCCGCGGCGTCGAGCTGCTCGACGTGGTGATCGGGCCCCTGGGCATCGTGACGGGGGCCGGCCGCCTCAGCCAGCGCCTGCAGGAGCAGGCCGTGGCCCGGGCCGCGCAGTTCGAGGTGGACCGCAACGACCGCGAGCTGGAGCGCAAGCGCCGGGTGCTGGAAGCCACCATCAACAACCTGCGCACCGAGTTCGAGTCGGTGGAGGAGGAGCTGCGCCGGGTGAACGACCAGGCCCAGGCCCGCCAGCAGGCCCAGGACCGCGACCGCGGCACCCTGGCCGCCGGCCGCCCCAGCGGGGGGCCCAGCGCCCCATCCGAAACCCCTGCTTAGGCCGTATAAAACTGCATGATGACTGATACGAGGGAAGTGCTGGCGGGGAATGCGTTGCCCGCCCCAGGGGAAACGTTCGAGCTGCGCCTGTACGTGGCCGGCCAAACGCCGAAGTCGGTGGCCGCGCTGGCCAACCTGCGCCGCTACTGCGAGCAGCACATGGAGGGCCGCTACTCGCTGGAAGTGATTGACTTGCTGCAACACCCGCAGCTGGCCGAGGGCGACCAGATCCTGGCCGTGCCCACGCTGGTGCGCAAAGTGCCCGAACCCATGCGCCGCGTCATCGGCGACCTCTCGAACGAGGAGCGGGTGCTGGTGGGGCTCGACATCCGCCCGCGCGGGGCCCGCTAAGCCGTGGTTGCCGCCGAACCCACCCCGCCCGCCGACGACCTGCCCGAACCGACGGCCGAGTTCGTGTTCCACCTCTACGTGACGGGGGCCACGCCCAACTCGACGCGGGCCGTGCGCAACTGCAAGGAAATCTGTGAGCTGCACCTGGCCGGCCGCTACGGCCTGCTGATTGTGGACATCTACCAGCAGCCCCACCTGGCCCAGCAGGAGCAAATCATCGCGGCCCCCACGCTGGTGCGGGTGCGCCCGCTGCCCCAGCGCCGGCTCGTGGGCGACCTCTCCGACCGGGCCGCCGTGGTGGCCGCCCTCAGCCTGCCGCCCGCCCCGCCCTTGCCATGACGACGACGCCCGCAACGCCTGCCCCCGACGACCTGGCCCGCGAAAACGACGAGCTGCGCCACCGGCTGCGCGAAGCCGAGGAGTTGATTGCCGCCGTGCGCACCGGGGCCGTGGACGCGCTGGCCATCCAGGGGCCCGAGGGGCCCCGCATCTTCACCCTGCAGGGGGCCGACGAAAGCTACCGCACCCTTATTGAGCAAATGAACGAGGGGGCCCTGCTGCTCAGCCCCGAGGGCACCGTGCTGTACGCCAACGCCGCCCTGGCCGGGCTGCTGGGCCAGCCGCTGGCGGCGCTGCTGGGCAGCGCCTTCGCGGCCTTCGTGCCGCTTGATTTCCAGGGCTACTGGGCCGGGCTGCTGGCCCGCGGCTGGGCCGGCAAGGCCCGGGGCGAGCTGCCCCTGCAAAGCCCGGGCGGCCCGCTGCGGCCGTTTGCCGTGTCGATGAACGAGATGCTGTTCAACGGGGCCCCGGCGCTGGCCGTGCTCGTGACGGACCTCTCGGCGCAGCAGGAAATCAGCGACATCCGGGCCCTGGTGGCCGAGCAAAACGCCCTGCTCGGCCGCGCCAACGAGGAGCTGCTGCGCCAGCAGGCCGCCCGCCAGGCCGTGGAGCAGGCCGCTGCCGAGGCCCGCCGCGTCCTCGAAGGCATCCCGCAGATTGCCTGGACGGCGACCCCGGCCGGCGTCAACACCTACCTCAACCGCCGCTGGTTCGACTACACGGGCCAGGCGTGGCCCGCCCCCGCCGACCGGCCGGTGACCCGCCTCATCCACCCCGACGACCATGCCGCCGCCCTGGCCCACCTGCGCCACAGCCTGGCCACCGGCGAGCCGCTGGACGCGGAGTTCCGCATCCGCAACGCGGCCGGCTACTACCGCTGGATGCTGGGCCGGGCCCTGCCCTCGCGCGATGCCCAGGGCACCATCGTGCAGTGGATTGGCACCTTCACCGACATCCACGAGCAGCGGCTGGCCCTGGAGCGGGAGGCCCAGGCCCGGGCCGAGCTGCGGGCCAACAACGAGCAGCTCACCCGCGTGAACGAGGACCTCGACAACTTCGTGTACACGGCCTCGCACGACCTCAAGGGCCCGATTACCAACCTCGAAGGCCTGGTGCAGGCCCTTGCCGCCGAGCTGCCGGCCGCCGCCTGGGCCGGCGACCAAGTGCCGCCCATCCTGGCCATGATGCAGGACTCGGTGGACCGCTTCAAGCGCACCATCGAGTCGCTCGCGGCCATCATCGAGGTGCAGAAGGAGGCGGCCCTGGCCCCGGAGCCCGCCGCGGTCGACGTGCGGGCCGTCATCGCCGACGTGTGCCTCGACCTGGCCCCCCAGCTGCAAGCCGCCGGGGGCCGCCTCGACGTGGCCGCCGAGGGCTGCCCGCCGGTGCCCCTCGCCGAGAAAAACCTGCGCAGCGTGGTGTACAACCTGCTCAGCAACGCCATCAAGTACCGCGCCCCGGAGCGGCCGTTGCGCATCTGCCTCGCGTGCCGGGCCGTGGCCGACGAAATCGTGCTGGCCGTGCGCGACAACGGCCTGGGCCTGGACCTGGCCGACGAGGAGCGGCTGTTCGCCATGTTCCAGCGCCTGCACGACCACGTGGAAGGCAGCGGCATCGGCCTGTACATGGTCAAAAAGCTGGTGGAAAACGCCGGGGGCCGCGTCGAGGTGCAAAGCCAGCTGGGCGTGGGCTCCACGTTCTCCGTGCATTTTCGCCGCTAGAGCGGTTTCGGCGGCGGAACGGCGTAGCGACGCCGCCTAGCGTCTCGGTCGGTGGTGCGCGTGCCCCGGCACCGGGTGCGGTGCAACTGCTGGCGCAGTGCAGTTTCGGGCAAGCGTGGGCCGCCCGGGCGTTGGGCACCGGCCAAACCGGAGGCACCGGGACACGTTTTTGTCCCGCGTGGGAGCTGACGCGCGCAACTACTCAGAACGGGACAGCGGCGCAGCCGGACACTTCCGGCCCGTCCGGCCGCCTTTCAACGGCGGCGGCCCGCAGCCGCGGCGCTGGTCCCGCGGGTGCCGGCCGCCGGGTGCCCCGCCAACCCGCCGGGCCCCCGGCGCGCCCGTGCCCGAGCACGCCAATGCAGAAAATTATATTTATAGAATTTTCATATTTGAAATATAAACCATATTTTTGATGAATGCTTTAAAAGTTGCTATTGCCTAATTACTGCTATTATAAATGTTACTATTTATTTTAAAGTACAATTTATAATTCTTAATATGCCATCATAGTCTGTTCCGATTGCCTCACCCGTTGCCCATCCACCCTTTTCCTTCTTTGCTATGACCATAACGATTACCCCGCCGCCGCGCGCGCTTTTCCGCGGGCGGGCCGCTCTTGCGCGTGCCTGGGCCCTGCTGCTGGGCCTGCTGGCCGCGCAGGCCCAGGCCCAGACCATCACCTTCCCCCGCGCTGCGCCGTTCAGCGGCACCAGCACGTCGAACTTCACCCTCGGCGGCACGGCCCAGCTCACGGCGGCGGGCACCACGCCCCTGGACGCCGCCGGCGCGGGGGCGCTGCGGCTCACCAACGCCGTGGGCAACCAGGCCGGCTACGCCATCGACAACCTCACGTTTGGCACGCCGAACGGCTTTAGCATCGCCTTCGAGTTTTTCGCCTACGGCACCACCAGCACCAGCGGCACGCCGGCCGTGCCGGCCCCGGCCGACGGCATCAGCGTGTTTTTGGTGGACGGGGCCGGCACCGACCCGGGCGCGGGCCAGTTCGCCATCGGGGCCACGGGCGGCTCGCTGGGCTACGACAAGAAAACGGCGGCCCCCGTGTCCGCGGGCGTCACCAAGGGCTACCTGGGCATCGGCCTCGACGAGTACGGCAACTACTCCAACCCCACGGAGGGGCGCGTGGGGGGGGCGGGTTTCGTGCCCAACGCCGTGGCCCTGCGCGGGCCCTACGACCCCGTGACGCCCACCAACGGCTACGCCTACCTCGCCGGCACCGGCACGCTGGGCTTCAACCTGGCCGCCGGCGGCAGCGCCCGCGTTACGGCCCCCGCCGCCGCCGGGTACCGCAAGGCCTACATCAACGTGATTCCGGTGGTGAACGCCGTGTCCGGCGCGGTCACGTACCGCATCACGGTGCGAATTCAGAACGGGCAGACACTGACCACCACCGTGAACAATGTGACGGTGACCAACCCGCCGCCCACGCTGCGGGTGGGCTTCGCGGCCTCGACCGGCGGCAACAACAGCATCCACGAGATTCGGGCGCTGGAAATTGTGCAGGCCCCCATCGCCAACGACGACCTGACCGGCACCCGCTACAACGCGCCGGTGGTGTTCAGCGTGCTGGCCAACGACGCGGTGCCCAGCGGGGCCCCGGCCATCGACCCGGCCACCGTGGACCTCGACCCCACGACCGTGCCCATCGACCACGCCTACACCGTGCCCCAGGGCACCTTCACCGTCACCAACACCGGGGCGGTGACGTTCACGCCCGTGGGCAGCTTTTCGGGCACGTTCGCGATTCCGTACACCGTCAACAACCTCAACGGCAACATCTCCAACCCGGCCACCATCACGGTGGTGGTGACCGGGGCCGACGTGGCCTCCGCCGTGAGCGGCCCGGCCAGCGCCAACCCGGGCTCGACCATTGCCTACGCGGTGACGACCAGCAACAACGGCCAGGAAACGGCCACCAACGTCATCCCGACGCTGCAACTGGCCGTCGGGCTGACCGGTGTGGGGGTGCCGACGGGGGCCACCTACAACGCCGTTAGCGGCGTGGTTACGTTTGCCCAGGCCACGCTGGTGGCCGGCGCATCGGTCACCAACACCGTGACCGTGACCATCCCCGCAGCGGCGGCGGCGGGCACCGTTTACACCAGCACGGCCAACTACGCCTACCCCAGCGGCCAAGCAGTGCCCGACGTGGTGCCGGGCAATAACTCGTCGGCCATTACCACCACCGTGGCCGGGGCGGCCAACATTGCCGGCGCCTGCGCCATGCCCGGCAAAGACGGCCCCGTGACGCTGAATGGTACCGCAATGCCCAACACGTACTACCCGGGCCTGACGGCCGCGGCCGGCAACAAATTCCTGACCGTGGGTACCACGCCCACCGGCAACACGGCGGCCCCCATCGCCGCTGGCGACCTGCTGTTAATTATGCAGATGCAGGGCGCGAACATCGACGTGACCAGCACCGCCAGCTACGGCGCCGTGAGTACCACCAACTACACCGCCGGCCAGTACGAGTACGCCGTGGCTGCCAGCGGCGTGGACGGTGCCGGCAACCTACAGCTGGCGGGGGCCCTGGGCAAAACGTACGCAAACGCGGGGCCCACGGGCGGCAACACGGGGCAGCGCCGCTTCCAGGTTATCCGGGTGCCGCAGTACTCGTCGCTCACCATTGCCGGCACGGTAACAGGCCTGGCCTGGAACGGCACGACCGGCGGCGTGCTGGCCATGGACGTGGCCGGGCAAACCAATTTTGGCGTCGGCGGTACGCTGGACATGAGCGGTAAAGGCTTCCGCGGCGGGGCCGGCCGGCAAAGCACCAGCAGCGGTAGCACCACCTCGGCCCTCGACGAAAACACCTACCTCACCGCCGCGGGCAATATCCACGGCTCGAAAGCGGAAGGCCTCGCGGGGCGGCCGCTGTCGGTGTACGACGGCACAGCCGCGCAAACGGACGCCGCCAATGCCTACCTCAACGGCAGCTACGGCCGCGGGGCCCCGGCCACGGGCGGCGGCGGCGGCAACAACGGCACGACGACTAACAAGAAGAACTTCGTCGCCACCGCCGACGCGGGCGGGGGCGGCGGGGCCAACGGGGGCGCGGGCAAGACGGGGGCGAACGGCGGTGCCAACGCCAACGGCGGCACCGGCGGGGCGGCGTCGACCACGCTCACGACCGACCGCTTGCAGCTGGGCGGCGGCGGCGGCGCGGGCACCAACAGCACGGCCACGCCCCTGCAATCGAGCGGCGGGGTGGGCGGCGGCCTCGTCGTGGTGCGCTCGGGCACCGTCGTGGGCACCGGCACCATCCTGGCCAACGGCACCGCCGGCACCAGCCCCCTCGCGACGCAGGGCGGCGGCGGCGGCGGCGGCGCGGGCGGCACGGTGCTGCTGACGGCTGATTCCGGCCTGGGCCTGGTCAGCGTGCAAGCCAAGGGCGGCGACGGGGGCAGCACCGCCCCCAGCGGCGGGGGCGGGGGCGGCGGCATCGTTTACAGCACGGCTGCGGTCACCTCGTCGGTCACGGCCGGTGCCGGCGGTACCGGCGGCGGCCCGGGCCTGGCCAGCACCAACATTAACCTGGCAGGTAGCCTGTCGGGCACTGCCTGCGCGCCGGCACCCACCGTTGCGCTGCGGGCCACAACCCCGCAAGTGACGCGCTCGGGCAGCGGCGTGAACCCGGCTTCCTACGTGATGACGGTGTCCAACACCGGCGGCGGCTTCACGGGCCTGAGCGCCGTGCCGGCGCTGGCCACCAACAGCGCGGGGCTGTTCACCTACGCCAGCACCACCGGGGCCCTGCTCCGCTACGCCGACGGCACCACCAAAGCCCTGGTGGCGGGCACCGACTACACCGCGCCCACGGTTGGGGCAACGGCCCCGGCGTTTGTCCTCAACCCGTTGCTCAGCGTGCCGGCCGGGGCCAGTGTGGAGTTCGGCTTCAAGGCCAACATCGCCCCGGCGGCGGTTAATAACGTGGCCTACCAGTCCAACGCCGCCGCTACTTACCTCGACCCCCAGCGCATCATCGCCCTGCTCACGGCCCCGGCCACGGCCTACACGAGCCCGGGCGGCACCCTCGCCCCCGACGCGGTGACCATCGTGGCCCCGCTGCCCGTGGAGCTGACCAAGTTCACGGCCGTGGCCGTGGGGGCCGACGCGCTGCTGAACTGGCGCACGGCCCAGGAGCTGAACAACCACCACTTCGACGTGGAGCGCTCGGCCGACGGGCAGGCCTTTCAGAAAGTCGGGGCCCTGCCCGGCCACGGCACCGTGAGCACAGCGTCGGACTACCGCTACACTGATACCGGGGCCGGGGCGCTGGGCATCGGCGTGCTCTACTACCGCCTGCGGCAGGTGGACAACAACGGGGCCTGGAACCTGACCCAGCCCGTGGCGGTGGCCTTTCGCCGGGTGGCCAACGCCGCGGTGGCCGTGTTCCCCAACCCCACCACCGGCCAGGCCACCCTGGACCTGAGCGGCCTGCCCGCTGGCACCTACGCCGTGCAGGTGCTGGACCTGACGGGCCGCGTGGTGCTGCGCTACGCCTACCAGCCGGGCCCCCAGCCCCTGGACGTGCGGCCCCTGGCCAGCGGCACCTACTTCGTGCGGGTGCAGGGCAACGGCGTCAACGCCACGCTGCCGCTGCTGCGCCAGTAAGCGGAAGCGCCCATCGGCTTGCGCATAAAGTAAAGCCTCCGGCCCCCGCCGGAGGCTTTTTTGCGTTGTGCACCCGGGCGCGGCGGTCGGCCGGCAACGTTTCGGCTGCTCGATGATTAGGGCGGCCGGGGCCCGCGTTTGGGCGGGGTGCGCAGTACATTCACGGGAAAAAATTTCCCTTTGCCCTTGCATTCCTTATTTCTTCGGCGGCTGCTGCTGCTCGTGCTGCTGGGGGCCCCGCTGCTGGCCCCGGCCCAGCGCCGCGCTTCGCCGCAGTTAAAAGTTAAAAGTTATAAGTTAAAAGCTGCTCACAAGGAGCGTAAGCCAGCTGTTAACTCAAAAATTTTAACTCTTAACTCTCAGCAGCCCGCCTTCACGCAGTACCTGCACTCGGCCTGGGTCGACTCGCTGATGCGGGTGCTCACGCCCGACCAGCGGGCGGCGCAGCTGTTCATGGTGGCCGCGTACTCCAACCGGCAGCGCATCGACGAGGACTCCGTGTCGGCCCTGGTGCAGCAGTACGGGGTGGGCGGGCTGATTTTTTTCCAGGGGGGGCCGGTGCGGCAATCCAAGCTGCTGAACCGCTACCAGGGCCAGGCCCGGGTGCCGCTGCTGGTGGCCCTCGACGGCGAGTGGGGCGCGGGCATGCGGCTCGACAGCATCGAGAAATTCCCGTACCAGATGAGCCTGGGCGCGGTGGCCGGGGCCGACACGGCCCTGTTCTACGACATGGGGCGCGAGGTGGCCCGGCAGTTTCGGCGGCTGGGCATGCACGTCAACTTCGCCCCGGTGGTCGACGTGAACAACAACGCCGCCAACCCCGTCATCGGCTTCCGCAGCTGGGGCGAAAACCCGGCGGCCGTGACGCGCGCCAGCCGCGAATACATGCGCGGCATGCAGGACGCCGGCCTGCTGGCCGTGGCCAAGCACTTTCCCGGGCACGGCGACGTGGACACCGACTCGCACCTGGCCCTGCCGCTGGTGCGCGTGGACCGCCGCCGGCTCGACTCGCTGGAGCTGCCGCCGTTTCGGGGCCTCATCGCCAGCGGGTTGGGGGGCATGATGGTGGCCCACCTCAACGTGCCAGCCCTGGACAGCACCGGGGTGCCCACCACGCTCTCGCGGCCGGTGATAACGGGCTTTTTGCGGGGCCAGCTGGGCTTTAAGGGCTTGATTTTCACGGATGCCATGAACATGAAGGGCGTCATCAGCAAGTACCCGGCCGGCGAGGCCGACGTGCGGGCCCTGCAAGCCGGCAACGACGTGCTGGAGTTCAGCAAAAACGTGCCGCTGGCCCTGCGCATGGTGCGGGCGGCCGTGGACAGCGGCCGCATCTCGCAAAAGGAAATCGACCAGCACTGCCGCCGCGTGCTGGCCCTCAAGCAGTGGGCCGGGCTGAACCACTACCGGCCCGTGGACCTGCAAAACCTCGCCGCCGACCTCAACCCGCCCCACGCCCGCTACCTCAGCCACCGCCTCACCGAGCTGAGCCTCACGCTGCTGCGCAACCAGCGGAGCCTGCTGCCGCTGCGCCGCCTCGACACGCTGCGGGTGGCCACGCTGGTGCTCGGCGGGGCCCCGCGCGACACTACCGACTTCCAGCGGGCGGTGGCCGACTACGTGCCCACCGCCCACTTCCACGCCCCGGCCACCCCCACGCTCGATGAGCTGACGCGCCTGCGCGAAGCCCTGAAACCCTACAACCTGGTGCTGGTGAGCCTGCAAGGCCTGGGCCGCCTGCCGGCCACCAACTTCGGCATCACGCCCGAGGATAACCTGCTGCTGCGCGAGCTGGTGGGCCAGCACCAGACGCTGGTGCTCAGCGTGTTTGGCTCGGCTTACGCCGTGGCCAAGGTGCGCGACCTCGACCGGGCCGCCGCCGTGGTGCTGGCCTACCAGGAAAGCCCCGACGCCCAGAGCCTGGCCGCCCAGCTCATCTTCGGCGGCGTGGGGGCCCAGGGCACGCTGCCCGTCACGGTGAGCAACGCCCTGCCGCGGGGCTTCGGCCTGACCACCGCCGGCGGCCTGCGCCTGCGCTACGCCCACCCCGAAGACGTGGGCCTCGACGGCCGCCTCGAAGCCCGCCTCGACAGCCTTGTGGGCCGGGCCCTGGCGGCCCAGGCCGTGCCCGGCTGCCAGGTAGTAGTGGCACGGCGCGGCACCGTGGTGCTGCGCAAAAGCTACGGCAACCAGACCTACGCCGGCTACGACGAAACCGCGCCCATCCGGCCCCTGAAAAAAGCCCGGCACCCCCAGGAAACCGCCGCCCCCACGGGGGCCCTGCGCGTGCCCCGCCCCGTGGCCAACGACGACCTCTACGACCTAGCCTCGCTCACCAAATTACTGGCCGCCACGCCGGCCTTGCTCCAATTGGAGCAGGCGGGTAAGTTCAGCCCCGACAGCACGTTGGGCAACTACTTTCCCTTTCTGCGCGGCACTGACAAGGCGGATTTGAAGATGCGCGACGTGCTGGCCCACCAGGCCCGGCTCAAGGCGTTCATCCCGTTCTGGCAGGAGCTGCGGAAGCCGAGCGGGGCCCTGCGCCGCCGCTACTTCCGCGCCGATTCGTCGGCCCGGTTTCCGCTGCTGGTGGCCCGGGGCCTGTGGGCGAGCCGCAAATTGCCGGCCCGCATCAACCAGGAAATCGGGGCCTCGCCGCTCAACGCCCAGCCGGGCTACGTCTATTCCGACCTCTCGTTTATGCTGTACCCGCAGCTGGTGCGGGCCCGCACGGGGCGGACGTTTGCGGACTACTTGCAGCGCGAAGTGTACCGGCCGCTGGGGGCCACCACGCTGGGCTTCCGGCCGGCGCGGCGCTTCCCGCTGGCCCGCCTCGTGCCCACGGAGGTCGATTCGGCCTTCCGCCGGCAGCTGCTGCACGGCACGGTGCACGACGAAGGCGCGGCCCTGCTGGGCGGCTTCTCGGGCCACGCCGGCCTGTTTGGCGACGCCAACGACGTGGCCAAGCTCGTGCAGACCTACGCCTGGGGCGGGCGCTACGGCGGCCAGCAGCTTTTCGACCCCCAACTGCTGGCCGAGTGGACGCGCTGCCAGTTTTGCCCCGACAACCGCCGCGGCCTGGCCTTCGACCGCCCCGCCGCCAACCCGGCCCTGAACTTCGCCCCGGGCTCGTCGCCGGCCGCCTACGGCCACACCGGCTACACGGGCACCGCCTTCTACGTCGAGCCCAAGTATGATTTGGTGGTGGTATTCTTGTCGAACCGGGTGCACCCGACGCGCCGCAACAACAAGATTTCGGAGCTGAATTTGCGCACGGGCATCATGCAGGCGGCCATCGAGAGTGTGCTGAACCCGTAGGGGCCCCGGCCAGAATGTGGGGCCAGGCCGTTTGCAGTTAGGTAGTTTAACGGCTATCGATTTGCCACCAGGGCCCTATATTCACGTCGTCGTTTACCCCTTGATGCCTAGCTGCTCGTGCTCGCACCCAACGAAATGTCCACTTTCGCCTTGGCCATAGTCGGAACCGGCGTGGTGGTTGCTGCCGCGCTGATGGCCAACCCGCCGGCCCTCACTGACAGCGCCTTGTTCCGCCGCTGGACGCAGGGCCTGCCCGCCGGCGTGGCCACCAGCGTATCGGAAGCCGCTTGGAAACGTTTGGTGCGCACGTACTATGCCTGCGTCGTGGGGACTTTTGCGGTGCTGGGCGTGCTGGTGCATTGGGTGTTGCCGGCCAACCGGGCGTTGCCGGCGGCTGCGCTCTTATGCTTGGCCACGGTGTGGGCAGCACGCTTTTTCATTCGGCGCTACCTGCTGCGCCAAGTGCTGCCACTGGCGTAACGCCGCGGCTTCCAGCGCCCCGGCGCTACCTGATTTTCTGCTCGCCCAGCAGCCAGGCCACGGCGTCGGTTTCGGTAATCACCTGGTTCATGCGGAACGGCTGGCCGGCGTAGGAGGCCGGCTCGGGCACCACGCCGTCCTGCATAAACTCCTCGCGCAGGCCGGGAGCCATGAAGTACACCAGGCACACCGGGGGCCCCAGCGCGTGCACCAGCTGGTCGTAGTACTCGCCCAGCAGCCAGGCCAGCGTGGCCGGGGCGCTGCGGTGCCGCCGCCGGATGTCGAGCAGCCAGTAGCGGGCCCGGTGCGGCTGGGCGGCGGCCAGCAGGTCGTCGTAGCCGCGGCGGGCCTCCGCTTCCGTGACGGGCCGGAGCCAGCGGCCCAGCAGGATATTGTGGTGGCTTTGGTAGATAATATCCAGAAAATCAGCCGATTGGTAGGTTGTATTCATTGATAGCGGTGGGCATAGCGGCCGCTACGCAAAGCGTGGGCGTTGGGTTCAACGGTGAAGCCTGGCCAAGGTTGAGCCGCCGGGCTGGTTTTGGGCCGAAACGCCCGCCTTTTGCTACCTTACGGGCCTGGTGTCATTCCCACCCCGCCCGCTTATGTTAGGACTGATGATGGCCGAGCCGCTGCGCGTGGCCGGCATACTCGAACACGCCGCCAAATGGCACGCCGACACCGAAATCGTGGCGCGCCTGCCCGAGGGCGGCATTCACCGCTACACCTACGCCGCCGCCCACCGCCGCGCCAAGCAGCTGGCCAAGGCCCTGTTGCGCCTGGGCGTGGCCCCCGGCGACCGGGTGGGCACCCTGGCCTGGAACACCCACCGCCACTTCGAGCTGTACTACGGCGTGGCCGGCATCGGGGCGGTGTGCCACACCGTCAACCCGCGCCTGTTTCCCGAGCAGCTGGTGTACATCCTCAACCACGCCGAGGACCGGCTCCTGTTCTTCGACCTCACCTTTCTGCCCCTCGTGGAGCGCCTGGCCCCCATCTGCCCCCAGGTGGAGAAATGGGTGCTGCTGGCGGGCCCCGAGCACCTGCCCGCCCAGTCGGCCCTGCCCGGCCTGTGCAGCTACGAAGACCTGCTCAGCGCCGAGCGGGCCGACTACGCGTGGCCGCTGTTCGACGAAAACACGGCCTGCTCGCTCTGCTACACCTCCGGCACCACCGACCAGCCCAAGGGCGTGCTCTACTCGCACCGCTCCACGGTGCTGCACGCGCTGGCGGCCTGCCTGCCCGATTCGCTCGGCTGCGCGGCCCTCGACGTCATCATGCCCGTGGTGCCCATGTTCCACGTCAACGCCTGGGGCCTGCCCTACGCGGCGCCCATCGTGGGGGCCAAGCTGGTGCTGCCCGGCGCGGGCATGGACAGCGCCAGCCTCTACGAACTCTTTGAGAGCGAGGGCGTGACGTTCTCGGCCGGGGTGCCCACCATTTGGCTGGCGCTGCTGCAATTCATGCGCGAGGGCCACCGGCAGTTTTCCACCCTGCGGCGCACGGTGGTGGGCGGCAGCTCCTGCCCGCCGGCCCTGATGACGGCCTTCGAGGACGAGCTGCACGTGACCATCACCCACGCCTGGGGCATGACCGAAACCAGCCCCCTGGGCACCGGGGCCCGCCTCACGGCTAAGCACAAGGGCCTGAGCGCCGCCGAAAGCCTGCCCATCCGCGCCAAGCAGGGCCGCGTGGTGTACGGGGTGGACATGAAAATTGTGGACGACGAAGGCATCGCCCTGCCCCACAACGGCATGGCCTTCGGCGACTTGCTGGTGCGGGGGCCCTGGGTGGTGCGCGACTACTTCGGCAGCGGCACGCCCGGCGAGCTGACGGCCGACGGCTGGTTCCGCACCGGCGACGTGGCCACCATCGACCCCGACGGCTACATGCAAATCACCGACCGCTCGAAGGACGTCATCAAGTCGGGCGGCGAGTGGATTTCCAGCATCGACCTCGAAAACCTGGCCATTTCGCACCCCGCCGTGGCCGAGGCCGCCGTCATCGGCGTGCCCAGCGCCCGCTGGGCCGAGCGGCCGCTGCTCATCGTGGTGCGCCGCCCGGGCCTCGACGTGTCGGCCAAGGAGCTGCTGGCGTTCTTCAAAGGCAAAGTGGCCCGCTTCTGCGAGCCCGACGCCGTGGAGTTCGTGGACCAGCTGCCCCACACGGCCACCGGCAAGCTCCTCAAAACGCAGCTGCGCAAGGATTTCGCGGGCTACGCCGTGGCGTAGGAGAGGGGGCGGGGGCCGTTGGCCGGGGCCGTACCTTCGCCGGGCGGGCGCTCATGGCCCGCCCGCCCATGCGCTACCTCGACCCCAAGAACGACCTGACCTTCAAGAAGGTGTTTGGCCAGCACCCGCACCTGCTGCGGAGCTTCCTCAACGCGCTGCTGCCCCTGGACGAGGGGCAGGTCATCGAGTCGCTAGAGTACCTGCCGGCCGAGCTGGTGCCGGTGGTGCCGCTCTTCAAGCACACCATCGTGGACGTGCGCTGCCGCGACAACCACGGCCGGCAGTTCATCGTGGAGATGCAGATGCTGTGGACCGACTCGTTCAAGTCGCGGGTGCTCTTCAACGCTTCCAAGGCCTACGTGAGCCAGCTGGGCCGGGGCCGGCAGTACGAGGGGTTGCAGCCCGTGTACGCCCTCAGCCTGGTGGACCAGATTTTTGAGCCCGCCTCGTCCGAGTTCTACCACCACTACCGTTTCGTGCACAGCACCGAGCCCGAGCGCCGCCTCGAAGGCCTGGAGCTAATCTTCGTGGAGCTGCCCAAGTTTCGGCCCGATAATTTGCTGGCCAAGCGCATGCAGGTGCTGTGGATGCGCTACCTCACCGAGATTCGCGACCAGACCGAGCAAATCCCGCCCGAGCTGCTCGCCCAGCCCGAGCTGGAAGAAGCCGTCGAGTACCTCCGCGAATCGGCCTTTACCCGCGACGAGCTGGCCGGCTACGACCGGTACTGGGATTCCATCAGCTCCGAGCGCACCCTGCTGGCCGCGGCCATCCGCGAGGGACAGGCCCAAGGCAAGGCCGAGGGATTAGCTGAGGGCCTGGCGCGGGGCAAAAGGGAAGGCCTGCTGGAGCAGGCCCGCCGGATGAAAGCCCGCGGCTTTGACGCAGCGGCGATTAGCGAGATTACGGGCTTGTCGGACGCGGAAATTCAGACGCTTTAGTCCTGAAAAGAGCATTCGGCTGGGTGAGACCCGGTGCCGGGCCCTACGGGTTTTTGGCGGTGGTCTAAAACCGGGTGGTCCGGCGAATTGCCCGAAGGGTTTCGTCGGGCCACTCCGACGATTGAACAGCGGCTTCGGGGTACTGTCAGAGTGGCCCGACAACCGAAAAAGTCGCCGGACCACCCCGTTTTAGGCTACCGCCGGATTTTTAAATCGGGTTGCGTTCCCCAATATTTCTACCTCGTCCGGCTACAGCGCGTCGTCGTAGGCCAGCAGCCGGGCCACGTCAGATTCCCGGCCCAGGTTCAGCCGCTGCTGTTCGGTGTAGGCGGCCAGGGCATCGGCGTGCGCGGGGCCCAAGGCGGCCAGCAGGGGCCGGGGAGCCAGCTTGACCGGGGTAAGCAGGTGGTCGGACGTTTTCAGGAAGTACTGCAAAACGCTCTCCCGGTTCGGGAACGCCGTGCGCTGGCACAGCAAGGCGGTTTTGCCGGCGTCGTAGTGCACCTCAAAAAAAGCCGTCCGCAGCTTTGGCTGGGGCACGCGCGCGTCGCGGTAGCGGCGGTAGGTCAGGCGCAGGCCCTGGGCCGAGTCGCCCACCGAGAACTCGCGCAGGTTGTCGGTGTTCACGACGGCCACGCCGCCGGCCGCCGTACGGGCCACGAGCTGGCGGTCTATGACGTTGTACTTCAGCCAGGCCCGCCGGGCAGGGCCCGCGTACGAGCGCAGCACCCCCTGCGTCCAGTACGGGAACAGGTAGGTGCCGCCAGTGGCGGGGCCGGCCGGCAGCGCGTTGGCCCGCGGGGGCGCGGCGTACTGGCCGTTGTTCGGGGCCGGGTTCTGCTGCTGTACAAGACTTTCGTGCTGCCTGGAGTCGGCCACGCCCCTGATGCCGTCTTTAGCGTCCGTTATGTTTTGGCCCCGGGCCATTTGGCCGGCGAAGGCAACCAGTAGTGCGAGAAAGAGCCGCATACGAAGGAAATTGAGGGGTAACAACGCAGGCTATACGTGCTTCGGCAGCAAGTGGGTGCAGGGCTACGCCCAGCAGCTGGTCGTGACAATGCAGGCTATACGTGCTTCGGCCGCTTATAGCGTGTCGTAGTAAGCCAGCAGCCGGGCCACGTCGCCTTCTTGCTTGAGGGCCAAATGCTCGTGCTTGGCGTAGGCCGTGAGGGCCGGGGCCTGGGCGGGCCCCAGGGCCTCCAGCAGCGACTTTTCGTTGAGGCGCACCGGTAGCACCACGTTGTCGGCGCGCTTCACAAAGTACTGTGTCGATTCCTGCCAGGACGGCGGGCGGCCCTCCGTCAGCGACGGGCCGCTGCTGGTGGCGTGCACCACGGTTTTGGCCCGCTGGCGCAGCAGCGCCGAGTGCCCGGCGTCGTAGCGTACCTCAAAAAAGGTGGTGCGCAGGGCCAGCGCTTCGATGCGGGCCGCCAGGTAGCGCCGAAACGTGGCCCGGCTGCCGCGCAGCGAGTCGCCGAGCGTGAACTCGGTGATTTGGGCGGTGTTCAATTCCAGCGAGTCGCCGGCGGGGCGGCGCCACAGCAGCTGCTCATTGGCTAGGTTGTACTTCAGCCAGACGTGCGCCACCGGGCCGTTGGCGGTCAGCACCCGGCCTTGGGTCCAGTACGAAGCCAGCAGGGGCGTGCCCTGCACGCCGGCCAGGGCTGCGTTGCCTTTGCCCTTTTCCAATTGCTGGCTGACGTACTCCAGGTTGGTGGGCGCGGTGCCCCCCCGGCCTACTTGCTGGGCGCGGGCCGTTGAGTAGCCCGCCGTCGCGAGCAGAAATAAACACGTAAAACGCATGGCGGTAGACGGGTAGATGTGGAAAAGTGAAGCGAAGGCGATGTGGGAAGAAGGGACGGCTAAAATACTAAAAATTAGGTTTTAGCGGGCGAAGCGGCCGTTCGCCCCTTTATCGGCCCAGTTCCTCGGCCCGGTCGCGGGCCGCGCCGGCCCCGGCCATCAGGCCCTCGCGCACCTGGCCGGCCCCAAAGGCCCGCATGGCCGCCTCGGTGGTGCCGCCCTTGGAGGAGACCTTGGCAATCCAGTCGGCGCAGCTCAGGCCGGCTTGCGAGTACAGCTCCACGGCCCCCCGGAAGGTCTGGCTCACCAGCAGCTCGGCTTCGGCGGGGGCGAAGCCCATTTGGGCGGCGGCGGCCATCAGCGCGTCCATGCAGTAGTACACGTAGGCCGGGCCGCTGCCCGAGATGGCCGTGCTGGCGTCGATGGCCGCTTCGTTCTCCACGTAAATGGTTTTGCCGGTGGTGCTGAGCAGGTTCTGCACCTGCACCAGCTCGGCGCGGCTCACCTCGTCGGTGCTGGTGAAGGCCGTCATGCCCATCCCGATTTGGGCGGGCAGGTTGGGCATGGCCCGGATGATTTTGGGCGTGCCCAGCGCTTGGCGCAGCGTGGCCACCGTCACGCCGGCCATGATGCTGAGCACCACCTGCTCGGGCCGCACCAACCCGGCCAGCCGCGCAAACAGGGCCCCCGAGTCCTGGGGCTTCACGGCCAGGATGATGATGCCGGCCCCCGGCACGCATTCCTCGGGCGTGCCCCACACCGTGCCAATTTCGTGGGCCGCCAGGGCCGCTACCCGCGCGGGCGAGCGGGCCAGCAGCCGCAAGTCGAGCCGCGAGGTGATGTGGGCGCGCACGAAGCTGCGGGCATAGGTGAGGCCCATGTTGCCGCCGCCGATGATGAGGATTTTCAAGCTGAGAAAGGTAAATTAATGGAAATAAAGCTATTGGCCCGGCATTTTGGGCGTGGCCTTTTGGATGTCGTTCCACTTCTGCTGGGCCTGCATTATGCGTTGCATTTCCGGCATCAGGGCCAGGGTGCGGCGCTGGGTAGCGGCTGCTACCAATTTTCCTGCTTCCGGCTGTTTGCGCAGGTACACTTGCCCCAAGTCGGAGCGATAAAAGGCCGTTAGGTCCTTCAACTCAGTGGTTGTAAATGTGGTGCCATACGCCTGCACTAGGTCTTCCCGCACCACTTCCCAGCTCATGGCTTTTTGGTAGAAACTGCGCATTTGTTCCATTGCTGCGACTTGAGCAGCTTTGGCTTCCGGTGGGTTACCCGCCAACTGCACTTGGGCTGCAGCTTGTGCCTCAACAATCTTTTCAATTTGCCGCTCCATCTGCTGCTTTATTTGAATAGCGGCCAAAAAGTCGAGCGCCGCCTGGCGCTGGGCTTCAGGGAGCGGTGCGGGCGCGGTGGCAGCGGGGGGCGTCGTCGTGGCGGGCTGAGCGTGGGCGGCCGCGCCGGCCAGGCCCGCGGCGCAGAGTAACAGTAGAAACTTGGTCATGGCGGAAAGGAAGGAGGAGGGATAATGCAAATAAAGCCCCCGCCGTAACTCCGGGCCGGGCGGCAGTCCCCCTCACACCTTCACCACCACGCTTTTGCGGCGCATCCAGTGCAGGATGCCCCACCAGATGAGCAGCAGCACCAGGGCCCCGGCCAGCGAGGCGTTGCGCGGGTCGGCAAACCACGGCGCGATGCCCCACTCGTAGAGCCATTCCTTCAGGCCCGCCGCGTCGCCTTGGGGGCCCAGCAGCTTGAACAGCCCGAAGGTGCGCGAGAGGATGGCCGACAGGAAAAACACGGTGATGGCGTTCACGCCGTAGTCCAGGGCCGGGCCGGCGTAGCGGCGGTAGCCCTGCACGTCGCACAGCCAGTACAGGGCCGCCAGCGCGGCCCCGGCCAGGCCCCCGGCATACAGCACGTAGGAGCTGGTCCACAAGGCTTTGTTGATGGGAAACCAGCCGTTCCAGATGAGGCCCAGCACGATGGCCGCGCCCGCCGCCACGAACAGCCAGGCCACTTTGGCGGCCGGCTCGGGGGCGGGCCGGCGCAGCCACTGGGCCGCCAGGCCGCCCAGCAGGCCGGTGCCCAGCGCGGACAGCGTGCCGAGCAGGCCCTCGGGGTCCCAGGTGCGGGAGGTTTTCCAGAGGTGGGGCTCGGTAAGGACGAGGCGGTCGAGCCAGGCCCCCAGGTTGGTGGCGGGGGCCAGGTTGGCGGCCCCGAAGCCGGGCACCGGCACCGCTTGCAGCAGCCCGGCGTAGCCCACCAGCAGGGCCCCCAGAACGAGCAATTGGGTGCGCCAGCTGGTCGTCAGGAAGATAACGCTGCACCCGAAAAACACCAGCCCGATGCGCTGCAACACGCCCATAATCCGCACCGTCGAGAAGTCGAAATGCGGGTAGAGCGACGTGAGCAGGCCGAGCCCGAAGAGCAGCGCCGCCCGCCGCGCCACCCGCGCCAGCAGGGGCCCCCGGGGCGCGCCGCGGCGCTTGGGGCCGTCGAGGGCGTACACCAGGCTCACGCCCACGATGAACAGGAAAAACGGAAAAATGAGGTCCGTGGGCGTGCAGCCGTTCCACTCGGCGTGCTCCAGCGGCGGGTAGATGTGGCCCCAGTCGCCGGGGTTGTTCACCAGAATCATGGCCATCACGGTGAGGCCCCGGAACACGTCGAGGCTGAGCAGGCGGCCGGGCTGCGAGGCCTCGGCCAGGGGCAGGGCCCCGGTGGTGGCCAGGGCGGCTTGGGTGGTGGCGCGCATGGGCAAAAACGGGGGAGGGTGAGCAGGGGCAATTTAAGGCGGGTTTCCGGGGCCCCGCGCCGCCCGGAAGCCGCCCGCTACGCCCTGAACCCCCGGGTAATTCAAAAGCATATTTGAATAATTTTATTTCATCAAACGTGCATTATCCGATTGTTTTGCAATCTTGCATTTTCTGTTGAAATAAAATGGCCGCCGCTGCCGGGGCCCGCACCGCTTTTGCCTGGGTTGGCCCCTGGCGGTACCCGGCCCCGGGGCCGTTTTTTGAACGCTGCACCGTTTCCTAACCTGAAAAATCACCTATGAAAAAACTTTACTTGCTGGGTTTCCTGCTGGCCGCCGAAGGGGCCTTGGCCCCGGCGGGCCGGGCCCAAACCACGGCCCCCGCCGCCCGCGCCGTGGCGGGCACCGTGGTGGGCACCGTGGACCGCCTGCCCATTCCGGGCGTCAACGTGCTCGTGAAGGGCACCAACGTGGGCACCGCCACCAACGCCGACGGCCGCTATGCACTGCCCAACGTGCCCGAGGGGGCCACGCTGGTGTTCAGCTTCATCGGGTATAAGTCGGTGGAGCGGCCGGCCGCCGGGGCCACCCTCGACGTGGCGCTGGACGCCGACGCCAGCGGCCTCGACGAGGTGGTGGTGACGGCCTACAACATCAAGCAGGACAAGCGCACGCTGGTGACGGCCGTGCAGGAAGTGCAGGGCAAGGACCTCATCGACTCGCGCCAGACCAACGTGGTGAACGCCCTGCAAGGCAAGGTGGCCGGCGTGAACATCACCTCCTCGGGCGGCTCGCCGGGCGAGGGGGCCTCCATCGTCATCCGCGGCGGCACCTCGCTCGACGGCGACAACCAGCCGCTGTTCGTGATTGACGGCATGATCATGGACAACAGCTCGTTCCAGGAGAGTACGGCCCCCGGCGGGGGCTCGGCCTTCAACGGGCTGCTGGGCCGCTCGGTGGGGGCCTCCAACCGCGCCGGCGACCTCAACCCCGAGGACATCGCCAGCATGACCGTGCTGAAGGGCCCCGCCGCCGCCGCCCTCTACGGCCTGCGGGCCGCCAACGGCGCGGTGGTGATTACGACCAAAAAAGGCTCGGCCGGCCGCACCACCCTCAACTACCGCAGCCAGGTGTCGGTGGACCAGGTGAACCGCCTGCCCGCCACCCAAAGCGAGTACGGGCAAGGCGCGAGCGGCATCTTCGACGGCACCACGCGGCAGTCGTGGGGGCCCCGGTTCGCGGCGGGCCAGCCGGTGTACGACAACGTGGGCAACTTCTTCCAGAAGAGCACCACCTTCCAGAACTTCCTCACCATGTCGGGCGGCTCGGACAAGGCTTCGTTCTTCGCCTCGGCTTCCAACCTGCACCAGAACGGCGTGGTGCCCCAAAGCTCCTACGACAAAACGACGGTGCGCCTCTCGGGCTCGGCCACGATTTCGCCCAAGCTCAGCGTCACGGGCTCGGCCCAGTACCTGAACACGGGCAGCGTGCGGCCCTTGCAGGGCCCCGGGCTGTTTGGGTCGTCGGGCGGCTTTTTGCTGAGCCTGCTGAACTGGCCGCGCGGCGACGACGCCCGCAACTACCTCAACCCCGACGGCAGCCGCCGCCGCCTGCTGGCCCTGGGCAACGGCACCGACGCCGACAACCCGTACTGGACGGTGGCCAAAAACCCCCAGAGCGAGGGCACCAACCGCTTCATCGGCAACGTGCAGCTCAGCTTTGCGCCCACCAAGTGGCTCACGCTGAGCCACAATATTGGCACCGATTTCTACACCACCACCTCCACTTCCATCCGGGCGGTGGGCACCTCGCAGGTGGGCAACCAGAACGGCGGCATTGCCCAAACCGTGGACCAGTTCCGGCTGATTACGGCCACCACGCTGGCCACGTTCACCCACAATTTCGGCGAGCATTTCGGCGGCTCGCTGATTGTGGGCAACACGATTGAGGAGAACAAGGACCAGGCCGTGGACTACATCGGCCTGATTTTCCAGAACCCCGACTTCACCGGCCTCAACAACACCGTGAACCGCGGGGCCCTGCAACGCGACTCGAAGCGCCACCTCATCGGCAACTTCGCCCGCCTAAGCACCTCGATTTACGACCAGCTGTTCCTCGAATTGCAGGCCCGCTACGACCAGTCGTCCACGCTGCCGCGGCCCGACGAGGGCAAAATCTTCGGCAAGGGCTTCCTCTACGGCTCGGCCGGCCTGGGCTACGAGTTCACCAAAATTCTGGGCCTGGAGCAGAACGACGTGCTGAACTACGGCAAAATCCGGGCGTCGGTGGCCGAGGTGGGCCGCGACACGGGGCCCTACCGGGTGCTGTCGAGCCTGACGCAGAACACGTACATCGGCGGCGGCTTCCGCAACGATTTCTACGGCTCGAACCCCTTGCTCAAGCCCGAGCGCACCCGCACCTACGAGTACGGGGCCAACGTGCAGTTTTTCAAAAACCGCCTGGGCCTGGACGTCAACTACTACTACTCGCGCACCGTCGACCAACTCATCGCGCCCCGCGTGAGCCAGGCCACGGGCTTCATCCTCCAGTACATCAACGGCGGGGTGGTGACCAATAAAGGCGTGGAAATCAGCCTCACCGGCTCGCCCGTGCGCAACGCCAACGGCTTCAGCTGGGACGTGCTGGCCAACTTCTACCACAACACCAACAACGTGGAAAGCCTGCCGTCGCCGCTCACCGTGGTGTACCAGTCCGACACGTTCATCACCGACGTGCACGAGGGCGGGGCCTTCCCGGGCAAAGCCATTTCGGGCCTGGCGGCCACCGATTTCAACCGCGTGAACGACCCCAGCAGCCCGTACAACGGCCAGATTATCGTGGATGCCACCGGCTACCCCACGGCCGGCACGGCCTTCGTCTACGCCGGCAACCGGGCCCCGCGCTTCACCACCCAGCTCACCAACACCTTCACCTACAAGGGCCTGAGCCTGACCGGCCTGCTCGACTTCCGGGTGGGCGGCGTGGTGGTGAACGGCAACGACTGGTACCAGACCAACGTGGGCACCTCGGCCCGCACCGCCGAGCGCTACAAGCAGGCCGTGTTCGGCGGCGTGGTGCGCAACGCCGACGGCACCTACGCCCCCAACACCAAAGCGGTGGAGCTGACCCAGAGCTACTACCAGAACGTGCTGGACCGCGTGGGCACGGCCTTCGTGGAGGACGGCTCCTGGGCCCGCCTGCGCTACGTGGCCCTGGGGTACGCCCTGCCCACCCGCTGGCTGGGCGGGGCCTCGTCGTTTCTGAAAGGCGTGGACCTGAGCGTGACCGGCCGCAACCTGGTGCTGCTGACCCACTACACCGGGGCCGACCCCGAAACGGCGGCCTCCGGGGCCGGCGTGCGCGGCGGCGGCTCGGGCGGCATCGACTACGGCAACGTGCCCGCCACCCGCGGCGTGGACATGGCCGTGCGCGTGACGTTTTGAGGGCGTCCGTTCCAGGAGCGCCTCACCCCCTAGCCCCCTCTCCGTGGGAGAGGGGGAAATAGCTCTAGCTTTTAGTCTAGAAGCTTAAACTAAAAACTAGTCCCCCCTCTCCCACGGAGAGGGGGCTAGGGGGTGAGGCGCTTGCCGAACGACAACCCCTCAGTCATCTAACAACTTACTTATCAACTATGAAAAACTACCTACTAAGCCTGGGCTTGCTGCTGGGGGCGGGGGCCCTCGGCGGGTGCGAGAAGTACCTCGACGTGAACAACAACCCCAACAACCCCACCACGTCCACGCCAAACTTCATTCTGCCGGGCGTCATTTCCAACGGCATCCAGACGCAGATGTTCACGGCCCTGCGCACGCCCTACATCACGCAGTACGTGGTGGGCCGGGCGGCCGGCACGGCCATCGACGGGTACTTCCTGACCAACGCCCAGAGCACCAACACGTTCAACTACTCGTACTTCCAGTCGGGCGGCAACATTCCGGGCATGGAAGCGGCGGCGCTGGCCGAGGGCTCGCCCTACTACGTGGGGGCCGGCGAAATTATGCAGGCCCTGATTCTGGCCCACGTGACGGACATGCTCGGCGACGTGCCCTTCACCGAGGCCTACCAGGGCGGCAACAACTACACGCCCAAGTACGACGCCCAGCAGGACGTGTACGCCAGCGTGAACAAGCTGCTCGACGACGGCATCGTGCAGATGAGCAAGGACCCGGGCCAGAACTTCCGCCCCCTCTACAGCCTCTCGCCCAGCGAAAGCGGCGACATCCTCTACAAGGGCGACCCCGCCAAGTGGGTGCGCCTGGCCTACGCCCTGAAGGCCCGCGAGGCCCAGCACCTCACCAAAAAGGCCAGCTACGACCCCGCCGCCGTGCTGGCCCTGTGCGACAAAGCCTTCAAAGCCAGCACCGACGACGCCCAGCTTCAGTACCAAACGGCGGTGTCGCCGATTGTGGGCACCACCAACATCTTCGGCGTCACGCGGGCCAACTTCGGCACGGCCACGTTCTCGGCCAACATCGTGAAGTACCTCAACGGCACCACGTTTCCGGGCGTGGCGGACCCGCGCTTCGGGGTGCTGATGCCCACCACCAGCGTGGGGGCCAACCCCGGCGTGGGCACGCCCACCACCGCCAACCTGACGCCGGGCACCACCAACACCACCGATTTCTACGGCGGCTGGTACGCCCGCGACGTGCCGGGCTACTTCGAGGTGATTACCTACCACGAGCTGAAGTTCATCGAGGCCGAGGCCGCCTACCGGGCCGGTAACAAAACCCGGGCCCTGGCCGCGCTGCGCGAAGGCATCCGGGCCCACATCAAAAAGGTGAGCGCCGGGGGCAGCTTCTCGCCGCCGGCCGTGACGCTGCCGGCCATCACCGACGCCCAGATTGCCGCCTACCTGGCCAGCGCCGCCGTGCCCCAAACGGAGGCCGACCTCACCTCGCTGCGCCCCATCGTGGAGCAGAAGTACATCGCCATGTTCCTGAACCCGGACTCGTGGTCGGACCTGCGCCGGCTCGATTTCGACCCGGCCCTCTACGTCAACTTCACCTACCCCACCAACGCCAACTCCGTGCTGGCCACCAAAGCCGACCCCACCCTGCGCTACCCGCGCCGCCTGCTGCCGGGGGCCACGGAAGTGCTCTACAACCCCACCGAAATCAACCGCATCGGCGGCAACGACCCCGACTACATCACCCGCCCGATGTGGTTCGATTCCAAATAGGGCCCCCACGGACTTAGCTTTTTCTTCCCATGAAAACCACTTCCCTCCAGCTGTTGGGCGCGGCGCTGGCCCTGGCCGGCCTGGCCAGCGGCTGCAAAAAAGCACTCGATACCTACTACACCGAGGTGGGCGGGCAGCTGCCGACGGTGCGCAGCGTGACGGGTACGGCCACGTTTGGCTCCGGCACGGGCACCAGCGTCAAGCTGACCACCGGTGAAGTCATCCCGATTGAAATCCTGTTCGCCCAGCAAACCTCGCCCGTCAAGCAGCTTGTAATTCTGCAAAAAATTGAGCCCGGCCGCGACTCCACCGTCGTGCAGACTATCCCCTACGCGCCGGCCTTCTCGAAGCGCAAGAACGGCGATACGCTGGTGGTGAACTACACGGTGCCCGCCGGGGCCAACAAGGCCAACGTGCGCGTGGACGCTCGGGTGGACGCCCAAAACGGCCAAAGCAAGTACCTCAGCCTGACCTTCCGCCTGGCCGAAGCCACGCCCACCGTGGCTATCAACTCGGGCCCCACCAACGTGACGCTCGGCACCGCTTCCACCGGCACCGCCCCCGGCGACGTGGTGCGCTACAACCTCACGCTGAACGCGGGCGGCATCACCTCGGCCGCGCTGTTCACCGCCGCCGGCACCTTGTACAAGGACCTCGACAGCTTGAACGTGTACGCCAAGGTGGGCCCCGCCGCCGAGCGCCGCATCGACCGCCGCAAGCTCGCCGCCACCGGGGCCGCCACCACCCTGAACGTGGACGAGCCCCTGCCCGCCGGCAGCGCCGGGCAGTCGGTGACGTTCCGTTTCGAGGCCACGGTGCGGGCCCCGGCGCGGCGCACCTCGGCCACGGCCGCCACCGGCGTGGCGGTAGGGGCCCCCACCGCCTTTAGCGCCACGGTACGCACCGGGGCCCTGGCCTACGCCGGCACCACCGGCGGCGACCTGGCCGCCTACGACCTGACGACCTTCGCGGCCGTGGCCGCCGCCGGAGCCGCCACGGCCAAGGACCTCACCATCAGCAGCACGGCCGGCAACGCCGTGCAGTTCAAGGCCCTGAACGCGACCCGCTACGTGCGCTCGACCGCGGCCGTGTACGCCGCGGCCACCCTCACCAGCGTGCGCCAGGCTTATACCGCCGCGGCCGCTACGGCCCAGGTTGCCAGCCTCGACAACATCGTGGTAGGCGACGTCATCTTGGTGAAGCTGCGCGGCCTCGACCAGTACGAGGCCCTGCAAGTGACGGCCATCAACCGCACCTCCACCACGGACGTGACAGTGAATTTCAGCGTTAAGGCGCTGTAAACTTCGTGTCGTATTCACAGAAAAAGACCCTTCTTTTAACGGAGAAGGGCCTTTTTTTGTGAATACGGTGCGCATTATCCGCCGCCAAACAGCCGGGCAAAGAAGCCCCGCCGCTGGGGTTTCGCCGGGGCCCGGAGCTTGTTGCTGGCCGCCTCCGCGTCTGTGCCTAGCGGGCGCAGCGCGGGGAACTTCAGGTTCGGGGCTTCCGGGGGGCGGGCGGGGGCGGGCGGGGGCAGGGCGGCCACGCCGGGCATCGAGGCCATTACGATTTCGGTGGGCAGCTGGCCGTTGGTGCGCAGGCTCACGGGGCGGCTCTCGTTGTGGAGGCGGTCCACGGCGGTGAGGTAGTAAGCGTAGGACTGGCCGGGCGCGGCCGTGGTGTCGATAAACGTGGTGCCGTGGCCGGGGGTGGCGCGGGGCAGGGCCAGGATGTGGCGCGGGTCGTCGGGCGAGGGGTATTCGCCGGGCCCGAAGCGGTAAAGCACGTAGTAGGCGGCCACGTCGCCGTCGGCGGCGGCCGGGCCGGGCTGCCAGCTGAGGGTGGCCACGCGGCCGGCGCGGGTGAGGGCAAAGCCCGCCACGGGGCGCGGCGGCACGGCGTCGAGCCACGGCATGGCGGGCACCAGCGCCGGGTAGCGGAACAGGTTCAGGCGCAGCGAGTCGGTGGTGTGCAGCGGGTTGTCGCGCAGCGACTTGGCCGAGAAAAACACGCTGCCGCTGGCCGCGCCGCCGTAGCTGCGGTTGAGGCGCACCTGCCGGGGCAGCTCGCGGGGGTTGCGCCAGGTAGTGTCGGAGCGGGTGCTTTCGAGCATCCGATAGGTGCCCTGGCCGATGTAGAGGTGCCGCCCGTAGCGGTTGCGCGTCCACCAATCCAGCATGGTGGCGTAGGGCACCAGCCGGAAGCCGGTGCTCCAGTACAGCTGCGGCACCACGTAGTCGATCCAGCCTTTTTGCAGCCACAGGCGCGTGTCGGCGTACAGGGCCGCGTAGCTGGGCTGCCCGGCGCGGGTGTCGGAGCCGTTGGGGTCGGCCGATTTGTTCATCCACACGCCAAAGGGCGAGATGCCGAACTTCACCCACCGCTTGGCCGTGCGGATGCTGTCGTGCAAATCCCGGATGAGCACGTTCACGTTGTTGCGCCGCCAGTCGCCGAGCTGGTCGAATGCCTGCTCTTCGGCCGGCCGCTGGGCGAAGGTCTGCTCGTCGTGAAACGTAAGCCCCGGCTCCTGGTAGGGGTAGAAGTAGTCGTCGAAGTGCACCGCGTCGATGTCGTAGCGCCGCACCACGTCCATAATCACGCGGGTGATGTGGGCCCGCACCGCGGGCAGGCCGGGGTTGTAGAGGTACGAGCTGCCGTAGCGGACGAACCACTCGGGGTGGGTGCGGTAGGGGTGCAGGGCCCCGAAGCGGCGCGTCACGGTGTCGAGGCTGGCCCGGTACGGGTTGAACCAGGCGTGAAATTCCATGCCGCGCCGGTGCGCCTCGCTGATGAGGTAGGGCAGGGGGTCGGCGTCGCCGTCGGGGGCCCGGCCCTGCTGGCCGGTGAGCCACTTGCTCCAGGGCTCCAGGCTGGATTTGTAGAGGGCGTCCGAGGCGGGCCGGATTTGCACGAACACGGCGTTTAGGCCCGCCCGTTGGCCGGCGTCGAGCAGGCGGCGGTACTCGGCGCGGTACTGCACGGGGGCCTCGCCCCGCTGGTTGGGCCAGTCGATGTTCTCGACGCTGGCAATCCAGAAGCCGCGCAGCTCGCGCTTGGGCGGCGGGGCGGCCACCGAGTCGGCCTGGGCCCGGGCCCGCTGGCCGAATAGGCCCGCCAGCAGCAAAAGAAGAAAAAAGGGGCGTCGCAGCACTACAGCCATTCAAGCAAGGAAATAGAACGACGGCAAATTACGACGCCCCGGGGCCCTTTCTCACGAGCCGGTCAGCTCGGTGTCGGTCTGGGGCTGGTCGGGGCCCCCTTCGAGGCCGTTGGTTTGCTCGGCGTCGCCGTAGTCGCCGCGGATGCCCGCGCCGTCGCCCATGTGTTCCTGGGTGCTGGTGGCAAGGTTGCCGGCTTCGGGGTTGCCGCTGGCGTTCTGGTCGCGGTCAACGCCGGAGTTTTGGGTGGCCGCGGTGCTGGCGTCGTCGGGGCGGGGGTCGGTGGGGTTTTGTTCGGGAGCGGGCATGGGTGGGCTGGTGGTTAAGGGGTTGATGAAGAAACGGCGGCCGGTTGGCAAGAGTAGTGGCAGTTGCTGATTAGCCATTCCCCGCTGGCTGTTCACCGTTCTTCCTGCCGGCTTACGGCGCGGCGGCGCGGCGGTTGGGTTGGACGCTGCGCGGGGCTTTGCGCGCGGCACCCGAACTTGGGGCGGCATTCCCGCACCGGCCGCCGGCGCGGGCCCGTTATTTTATCTTCCTTCCACCCTTCACGCTACCTTCCGTGGCCGCTGCCTCCGATTTTTACCGGCAAAAAACCGACGACGAGCTGTTGTTTTTCGTCCAGAACCCCGCCCAATACGCTCCCGAGCTGGTGGCCGGGGCCCAGCAGGAACTGCGCCACCGGGGCACGCTGCCAGCGCCGCCGCCCCTCGCGCCCGAGCTGCCAACCAACCCTGCCGCCGACGCCGCCGACGCCGTCGCGCCGCGTGCCTGGCTGAAACCCGCGGCCCTGGGCCTGGGCCTGCTGGTGCTGGGCGGCGGCACGTACTACCTGAAGCAGAGCAGCGACGCTGCTGCTGCCGCGGCCCAGGCCCGCCTGGAGGCCAAGCGCCGCATGCCCCCGCCCAAGCTCGTGGAGGAAGCCACCCACGCCATGCCCAACTACGACGCGGCCGTGGCCCGCGCCGTCGAGCAGCAGCTGCGCCAGGTGCCCGCCGCCGAGCAGGCCAACGCCCAACACCTGCGCCAGTACCGCGAGCTGGCCAAGCGCTTCTGGACCGCCGAAGCCCAAACCGAGTACCTCACCGGCCGGGCCGATGCGGGTCAGGCCGGCCCCAACTTTGCCGACCAGGCCCGGCTGGTGCGTGAAACCTGGCAGGCGTGGAACCGCGCCAATATGTACGGGTTCAGCTTCGGGCCCACCATGCAAGGCCAGCTCCAGCGCATGAAGGACGCGTCCGGCAACCAGCAGCACATCCTGGACAACCTGCCCGCCCTGCTGCCTGAGGACCGCTTCCGCACTGATGAAGAAATGAACAAGCGCACCGCCGAAGCGGAGGATTTAGTCGGTGGCCTGCTGCCGGTGTCGCCCGTATCGGGCCGGCCCTACAAGCGCATCGTGCTGGAAGGCAACACTTCGCGGTAGCCTGCGCATGGAAGAGCCCGCCCCGCTGCCCCCGCCCGACGACGGCACCGCCCGCGCCACGGCCCACTTCGCCGAGCGGCCCGACGCCGAGCTGTTTTACCTGGCCCAGCACGCGGCCCGCTACCCGCCCGCCGTGGGGGCCGCCGCCGTGGCCGAGCTGCAGCGCCGCGCCCTGGTGCCGGTGCCCGCCGCGCCCGGCCCCCCGCCGGCCCCGGCCCCGCCCGCGCCGGCTGCCGGCTGGGGCCCGGCCCTGCGGGCGCTGCTGCCCTCGCGCCGCTTCTGGGCCACGCCGCTGCTGCTGGGGCTCAACGCGGCGGTGTGGGCGGCCATGACGGCCAGCGGCGTGTCGGCCACCGACCCCACCGGCCACGAGTTGGCCCGCTGGGGCTCCAACGTGAGCAGCCTCACGCTGCCCGGCCAGCCCTGGCGGCTGCTCACGAGCGTGTTTGTGCACGCCGGCGCCACGCACTTGCTGCTCAACGGGTTCAGCCTGTGGCTGCTGGGGGTGCTGCTGGAAGCCCGGGTGGGCGCGGCCCGCCTGCTGGCCGTGTACCTGGCCAGCGGCGCGGCCGGCAGCCTGGCCACGCTGTGGTACCACCGGGGCGGCATCAACTCGGTGGGGGCCAGCGGGGCCATTTTCGGGCTCTACGGGCTGCTGCTGACGCTGCTGCTCAGCAAGCAGCTGGTGCTGGATAAATTCGACCGCCGCGCCATGCTGGGCCTGGTTTTGTACTTGGTGCTTAGTAACTTAATTTCCGGCCTGTCGGGCAATGTTGACAACGCCGCCCACCTGGGGGGCCTGCTGATGGGCGGGCTGGTAGCGGCCCCCCTGGCTCTCGTTGGCTTGAAACCGGTAACTGAATGACCGTATTAGCCGTGAAGCAGCGGTTTTTCAACCTCAAGCCAGTGTAGTGCCCTGTTGCGCCGTTGGCTCGTTGGCCGCCGCGCGAAAACGGCGGCCAACGAGCCTTTTGAGTACTTTCCGAACGAAAATGGATTGTCAGTGGCGAGCCATCGGGTAGCCACTGACCACTGGTCAACTGCCAACTAGTGCAATCAGCCGCCCAAGGGCATTTTCTGCACCAGGGTGCCAGCGCTGGTGGTGAGGCGCAAAATGTACATGCCGATGGCCAGGTTGGGGTTTATCAACTGCGGTGCGCTGCCTTGGAGCGGTACCTGTTGCCGGTACACGTGGCGGCCAATCATGTCGACTATTTCCAGGAGGGCTGGGCCAGCACTGGCTGGTTGGACGCGCACGAAAAACGTACCGTTGTTGGGCACCGGGTAGATGCTGACTGCAAACGGCATGGGAACAATTTCGACCACCTTGACCGGGGAGTACACCGGCGGCCGGTCGCTACGAATCTGCTCGATGCGGTAGAAGTTCCTGCCATTGGCGGGCTGCTGGTCGGTGGCCGCATAGCTGGTCGTAGCCGAAGTGGTGCCCGCGCCGGGCTGGCGCAGCAAGTCGCTGAAGGTCACGCCGTCCGTCGATTTCTGCACCACGAAAGCCGTGCTGTTGGCTTCGGCCGCCGTGGCCCAGTCCAACTGCACTTGCTGGTCGTTGGCCACCGCCTCGAAGCGCATGAGCACCGGCTGAATGGCCTCGCCTTGACTGTACAGCACCCCATTGGGGACCAACTGCTTCGGCATACCGGGCCCTGCGTACTGGAGCACCAGGCCTTGGCTGCCGCCGTGCTCGCCGTAGTCAACCCGTACGGTGTGCAGGCCGGCCGCCAGGGCAAGCACGCCAGTGGCCTCTCGGAAAGAAAAAGCATCGCTGCTGTTAAGCGCAATCGGTTGCGCATTGTTATCAACCCACAGGTAAGCCGCGTCGTCCGAGCCCAAGTAAAACGTGTACGTGCCGGCCGTGGTGGCATACAACTGCCCTTGAAAGCGCCCGCTGAACTCGTCGGGGTTGCCGGGCGCGTAGTACGTAGCCACGTTGCCCACGGCGAAGTTGTCGGTTTCGGCCTCCACGAAGTTTAGCTGTTCCACCGGGCGGTTGTGAATCGCGGGGACGGTGCTCGTGAAAAACGCTGGTTTTCCGTAGAAATAGCCGCGGTAATAATCCACCGTTAGGCCCGGGGTGCCCACCGGAGGAGCTGTCGACTGGGCCTGCGCCACGAATGCGGGCAGCAGCAGGCAGGCCCCGTAGCCCCGGCCCAACCGCCCAAGGGCCGCGGTGGCTTGCCGCCGGCCCCGCTGGGCTACCGCAAACAATGCTTCTAATATAAAGGAGGACATCTGATACAACTAGTAGAAACTGATTAGGATAAATCGCATCCCATTAGACGAGTAATGGAAGCTTTCGGCTTAGGATTATTAATATTTCTAAAAATATTTTTCCTATATCATAACGTATGTAGCAACATTGTTTAAAGCCAAATTGCCAATCGCTGCTTTTATAGCGGGTACTATCCGAAAAGTATCCCGCGGTTTAAAAGACAACTACTCAAAGTTCATGCTACTTTAATGAAAAAGCTACAAAAAATACAAAAAATATTTAAAAAACTAGATTTCCCAAAATCGTTTTTTGCAAAGATTTAGTTATATTATTTTAATAATATATATTTAATGTAAAATGTTGTGATTCGGTGAGGATGCGGTTTTCACTGCTCTGTAACGTATCTGGTCTTGATGCACTCCAAAACCATTGGCTCTCAATTATCAAGCCGTTGTGGAGCAGGGGTGGTTTTTGCGCACTGGAAAGGCGTTCCGGCAACCGTCTGTTGCGTCCTTCTTCACCGAAGGCTACTCCGATTGTACCCACCCTAGGGCCCGACAACATGCGATAAATAGGTCCCGCGGTATTGCTGTGCCCGCCCCAACCGGACTCACCCACGGCGCAGCGCCAACCGGGCAGCAGAGCGCTGCGCCGCCCCCCAAGCCTTCGCTGAGTCCACGGAACCGCCTGCGCGGGCAGGCCCGCAGCAAAACCCTCAAAAAATTTACTGCCAGTTACTTGGCTGAGCGGGTAAGCCGCCAGAAGCGGTTTCGCCGCGGGCCAGCAAGGGAAGCCTTTGCTCCGTCCGGGCCCGCCAAACTACTCCTTGCTACCAGAACTTGTTGGTGCACACCACCTGGGCTTTTTTCTTCAGCCGCAGCCCCAGCAGTATTTCGTGGCTGCCGGCGTGGTAGCCGGACAGCCCGGAGAGGCCGGCGTCGTAGGAGTAGCCCAGCGTGAGCTGCTCGTAGCTGAGGCCCACCATGGCCACGGCCGAGTCGAAGGCCCGCCAGGACACGCCCACCCACAGCAGGTCCTGGTACTTGAGCTTGGCGTTGAGGTCCACCGAGAGCGGGGCCGGGTCCACGGCCTTCACCAGCACCGACGGCACCAGCGACCAGTCGTCGTCGAGCTTCACCCGCACCCCGGCCGTGGCGAAGTAGTGCCGCCGCAGGGAGTTGCCGGGCGCGCCCGCGTCCACCTGGTTGGGCCCGTAGGAAAAGTTGAGCCGGTTGGCCAGCAGCTGCGCGCTCGACACCCCGAAGTAGAAATCGGGGCTGTACACCCACACGCCCACCGAGCCGTCGAGCACCCGCGAAGCGGCGCTGGCCGCCACGGTCGTGGGGTCGAAGAAGTGCAGCTGCTCCCCGTCGACGGCAAACTGCTGCATGCCCGCCGACACGCCCAGGGCCATGCGGATTTTATTCGTCAGCACCAGGTTGACGGCATAGGAGCCGTATACCCCGGTTCGGCTCGTGGGCCCGGTCACGTCGTTGTACACGAGGGCCCCCAGCGCGTGAAACGGCCGGTGCCGGTCGCGGATGGTGCGCTTGCTGGTGCTGCGCCACTTGCCCAGCGAGGAGCTGATGCTGGCGTAGTACGTCTTGGGGGCCCCTTCCAGCCCCACCCACTGGGTGCGGTAGCTGAGCTTGACGTCGATGTAGTCCTCCACGCCGGTGGCCCCCGGGTTCAGGAGGGAATTGTTGTTCATGTACTGGCTGTACTGCGCCTGCTGCTGGGCCCGGGCCGGCGCGGCGGCCAGCAGCAGCAGCAGCGAAAGCAGCAGCAGAGGTAGGGTTCTTTTCATAACAATAATTGCCTGAGGGTCTGGCCAGGAAGAAAGGAAATCTGCTTCGACAAGCGCAAGAGGACGTTTTATTTAGTATAGAATCGTGATTGGCCCGCTGTAGGACCGGCCCAGCGGGCCCCGCGTGACGACCACGTAGTAGTAGGTGCCCACCGGCGCGGGCTGGCCGTTGATGTCGCCGCGCCACTCGTTGGCCCGGCTGTAGTGGTCGGCCGAGAAAATCTTGTTGCCCCAGCGGTTGAACACGCTCACGGTGTTGTCGGGGAACTGCTCGATGAACTCAATCTGCCAGGTGTCGTCGCGGCCGTCGCCGTTGGGCGTGAAGGCGTTGGGAATGCGGATGGGCGGCAGCACGGTCACCGTCACCTGGTCGGAGCTGGCGCAGCCCCCGGTCCCGGCCGTAAGGGTGTAGGTCGTGGTCACCGTGGGCGAGGCCGCGGGCAGCAGCTGGTCGTTGGTCGGGAACGTCAGCCCCGTGGCCGGCGTCCACACCACGGGCGTGCCGTTGGAGCTGCCTTCCAACAGCACGGAGCTGCCGAGGAGAATCTGCTTGTCGGGGCCCGCGCTCACCAGCACCGGCGGGAGAATCTGCGCGGCCACGCCGTTGGAAACGGCCGTGACGGGCTGCCCGCACGCATCGGTCGTGCGCAGGCGCAGCGTCACCACCTGGCCGTCGCGCAGCGTCGTGCTGGTGAAGACCGGGTTGGTGGCCCCGGCCACGTTGTTGCCGTTTACCAGCCACTGGTAGGCGGGCGCGGGCCCGGCCCCGCTGATGCTCGCAACGCTGAAGGTGAGCGGCTCGCCCGGGCACACGGGCCCGGCCGGCTGCACGGCAATGGCGAGCGTGGGCGGCGGCGTGGGCGTGCGCGTCACCGCGACGGTGGCCGCCACCGGCCCGGTGCTGCACAGCCCCGCCGTGGGCGTCACCTCCACCCGCACCTGGTCGCCGGTAACCAGGGTGCTGCTGGTGAACGTGGGCCCGCTGGCCACGGCCACGTTATTGACAAACCACTGGAAAGTGGGCGCAGGGCCCGCGTTCGCGACTACGGCCGTGAAGGTGAGGGCCGTGCCAGGGCACTGCGTGGGCGGGGTATCCAGGCTCACGGTGGGCGTGGTGACGGGCTGCACCCGCACCGCCACGACGTTGGAAACCGCCGTGGAGCAGGTGCCGGTGCCCGAAGTTGCCCGCCGGCGGAAGTAAGTAGTGGCCCCCAGCGGCCCGGGCGCGAAAGTCGGGCCGGTGGCCCCGGCTACGGCGGTCCAGTTGGCATTGTCCGCCGACGCTTCCCATTGGTAGGCATACGTGCCCGTGCCGCCGCCCGCCTCGGTGGTGCTGGAGAGCGAAGCCGGCGTGCTGCCGGCGCAAATGTCCTGGTCGGCCGAAATGCTGCCCGCGCTCAGCGCCGGCAACACCGTCAGGGCCACGGAGGACGAGTACTCCAGGCCACAAGTCCCCGAGGCCACGCGGCGGCGGAAGTAAGTGGTGGCTGTCAGGGGCCCGGGCGCGTAGTCGGCCCCGTTAGCGCCCGGGATGGCCGTCCAGGTGCTATTATTCGGCGAGGATTCCCACTGGTAATTGTAGCTGCCCGTGCCGCCGCTGGCCGCCGCCGTGCTGGTGAGCGGGGCCGGGGTAGCGCCCAGGCACAGCCCCTGGTCGGCGGCGATGGTACCGGCCGCCAGGGCCGGGGGCACGGTGATGGTGACGACGTTGGACACGACCGGGGCGCAGGCGCTGCCCGAGCTGGCCCGCCGCCGGAAGTAGGTGGTGGCGTTCAGCGGGCCCGGCGCGTAGCCCGCGCCGGTGGCCCCGGCTATGGGGGCAAAGGTGGTGTTATCCGCCGAGGCTTCCCACTGGTAGTCGATGGGGCCCGCGCCGCCCGTGGCCGGGGCGCTGCCGGTGAGCGGGGCCGGGGTGCTGCCGGCGCAGAGGGCTTGGTCGGCGGCGATGGTGCCGGCCGCCAGGGCCGGCACCACGTTCAGGGTCACGACGTTCGACGGCGCGGTGGTGCAGGCCCCGGAGCTTACCTGGCGGCGGAAGTAGGTAGTGGCTGCGAGCGGGCCGGGCGCGTAGTCGGCGCCGTTAGCGCCGCCAATGGCCGTCCAGGCAACGTTGTCGGCCGAGGCCTCCCACTGGTAGCCGTAGCTGCCCGTGCCGCCGCTGGCCCCCGCTGTGCTGGTGAGCGGGGCGGGGGTATTACCGGCGCACACGGTCTGGTCGGCGGCGATGCTGCCGGCCACCAAGGCCGGCAGCACCGTCAGGGTCACGGACGGCGAATACGCGGGTCCGCAGACCCCCGAACTCACCCGCCGCCGGAAGTAGGTGGTGGCCGTCAGCGGGCCGGGCGCGTAGTCGGGGCCGGTAGCGCCGGCTACGGCGGTCCAGTTAGTGTTATCCGCCGATGACTCCCACTGGTAGGCAACCGCGCCCGGGCCGCCCGCCGCTGCCGTCGTGCTGGTGAGCGGCGCGGGCGTGGCCCCGTTGCACAGCGTCTGGTCGGCGGCGATGGTGCCGGCCGTCAGGGCCGGGGCCACGGTGATGGCGACGACGTTGGACACGGCCGGGGCGCAGGTCCCGCTGGCACTCGCCCGCCGCCGGAAGTAGGTGGTGGCCGTGAGCGGGCCCGGCGCGTAGTCCGCGCCGGTGGCCCCGGCAACGGGGGCGAAAGCGGTATTGTCCGCCGAGGCCTCCCACTGGTAGGCGACGGGGCCCGTGCCGCCCGTGGCCGGGGCGCTGCCGGTGAGCGGGGCCGGGGTGCCGCCGGCACAGAGGGCTTGGTCGGCGGCGATGGTGCCGGCCGTCAGAGCAGGTAGTACGGTCAGCGCCACTGCGTTGGACGGCGCGTTGCAGGGCCCGGAGAGGGCCTGGCGGCGGAAGTACGTGGTGGCCGTGAGGGGGCCGGGCGCGAAGGTTTCGGCCGTGGCCCCGGCAACGGACGTCCAGGTGATGTTGTCCGGCGAGGCTTCCCACTGGTAGGTAAACGTGCCGCTGCCGCCCGAGGCCGGGGCGGCGCTCGTCAGCGGCGCGGGGGTAGCGCCGGCGCACACGGCCTGGTCGGCCGCGATGCTGCCGGCCACCACGGCCGGCAGCACGGTGATGGCTACCGAGGCTGTGGAAGTGGGGGTACAGTAGGGCCCCGAGCCGCTGGGCAGCAGCAGCTGCGCCCGCCGCCGGAAATAGGTGGTGCCGGGCGGCAGGTTTGCGGGCTGGTAGCCTGCACCGGTAGCCCCCGCAATAGCGCTGAAAGTAGTATTATCCGTCGAAGATTCCCACTGGTAAACGAGCGGGAGGCCGCCATCGCCCGACGCAGCCGTAGTGCTGGTAAGGGCCGCCGGCGCGGTTCCGGCGCACAGCACCTGAGGGGCGGCAATGCCACCCGGCTTGGGCAGGTCGGGCACCAAGATGGAGCCCGAACTTTCGCGGCAGAAGCACGCGGTCGTGATGCGCAGCGTCACCGTGTAGGTGCCGGGCGTAGCGTAAACGTGCACGGGATTTTCCTCGCTGGAGGTAGCCCCGTCGCCAAATTTCCAGGCGTAGGTTTTCCCGTCAAAGTCGATGGGCGGGGCCTTAAAAGAAATTTGCTTACAACCCGTTATCTCAAAACTCGGGCCCACGCGCAGCAGCGAGCTTTGGTTGAAGTTGACCAGGCCCAGGCCGCTCAGGCGGCCGCCCAGCTGCAGGCTGTCATCGGCGTAACGGGCTTTCGCCCCCAGCGAGTCGGGGTAGGCAATGAAGCCCAGCGCGGGCTGGTTGTTGCGGGCCACGTAAATCTTGCCGTCGGGCGCGGCCTGCAAGGAGCCCAGGTCAGCCGGCATTTTTTGCTTGAGCGGAATAACCTGCTTGGTAACCGGCCCGTTGCCGCTGATGTCGAATTGCAGCAGCTGGGGCGGGTTCATCACCGTGGCGTAGAGGTAGCTACCGGGCGAAAACCCCACCCCGTAGTATTTCCCCGCCCCCTTGTCAACAATGTAAGGCACCTGGGGATTGGCGCTCACCAGGCCCGTGCTGGTGTCAAACCCAAACAGCTCCACGGTGCTGCTGCTGTCGCCCAGCACCTCGCTGTAGCGGGCCAGGGCCAGCCGCTGGCCGTCGGGCGTCACCTTCATCTGGCCTTTGTAGCCCACGGGCGACGCACTCGGCGCGTGCAGGCTGCCGATGGCCGAAATAATGGGGGTAGCATCCACGCCGGTCATCAGGCGCACGCGGTAGGCCAGAAAGGCGTCGCCGCGGTTGTCGTTGCCGGTTTTGGCAGTGCCCCAGCCGTGCGCGATAACCCAGATGTCGCAGCCGTTTTTGTGAAATACGCCCGTTAGCTTCTCCGCCGTGCCGCGGGCCAGGGGCGTGTTTTTGGTGGCGGCGATGACGGTGCCCGGCCCGCCACCCGCGGGAATGTCAATTTGCGAATAATTCAGGCCCGCGGTACTGTCCAGGGTAAAGAGCAGGTAGCGCGTCGGCTGCCCCGGCATGACGGTGCCCGGCATCCTGATGGGCAGGGGGCCGTCGGTGGAAAAGCGGTTGCCCGCCAGCCCCGTACCATTGGTCATCACGGTGCCGTCGCCGTTCCAAACGGTTTCCCCGTTGCTGTAGAACAGGATTTTGCCGTTGGCATCCGACATTATCCCCGAGCCGGCGGGGGCATCCATCGCCCCATCGGTCAGCACCTTGGGCGGAATGGAATCGGTGGCCGCGTTGAAGTCGAGCCCCGCCTTGAAGCCGAAGTACCAGGTGTTGGCGAACTTCTCGTCCGCCGCGCACTCCGGCGGCGGCGTGGCCTGCTGGGCCCGGGCCGTGGTGGCCGCGCCGCTCAGCAGCAGCAGCAGCGCGAGCAGCCAGCCGGCCGCCGGCCGCCGCTTAGCCGGGCCCCGGTGGCCGGTGCGGGCCGCCGGGCCCGGCGTAGTAATTGGCAGGAAAGAAATAAGCGTAGCGGATAGGGTAGGACGCGGTAGCGCTGCGGGCATAATGGGGCGGGATAGTAGGCAGACTAGCCAGCGGATGCTTAAAAAAAACGCTATCCGCCGCCTTTAGAGAACGGTGCCCAATGACCATTTATTGCTAAAAAGCGCGGTCAGCGGGCTTCAGTAAAGCTACGCACCGCCGGCCGGTTTATACAAGGCAATGCCCGAATAGTGATGGGGCCCGCGCCAACCGGCCGTTTCGGCCCGGCCCGGCCGAACCATGCGCTGGCTTGGGGAGTATGGTGAGGGCCCGGCCTTCACCGATGGTACCGGGCCGTCCTCATTCCGCCCCCTCATTTTATGCCGCCTTTCCTGCACCGCGAATACCACCTGTCCAGCTCGGCCGTGCTGCAAGACATTGTCATTGGCTTGTCCGACGGCCTCACGGTGCCCTTTGCCCTGGCCGCGGGGCTGAGCGGGGCCGTGCAGTCGTCGGGGCTGGTCATCACGGCGGGGCTGGCCGAAATCGTGGCCGGCTCCATCGCCATGGGCCTGGGCGGCTACCTGGCCGGCCGCACCGAGGTGGACCACTACGCCGCCGAGCTGGCCCGCGAGCACGCCGAGGTGCGCACCGTGCCCGACACCGAGCGCCGCGAGGTGCAGGAGCTGCTGGCCAACATGGGCCTGAGCCCCGCCACCGCCGCCCAGGCCACCCATGAGCTGACCCAGGACCCGGAACAGTGGGTGAAGTTCATGATGAAGTACGAGCTGGACCTGGAAGAGCCCGACCCCAAGCAGGCCCCCAAAAGCGCCGGCACCATCGCCGCGGCCTACGCCGTGGGCGGCCTGATCCCGCTCAGCGCTTACTTTTTTACGGCCACGCCCCAGCAGGGGCTGCTCTGGTCGGGGGCCATCACGCTGCTGTGCCTGCTGGTGTTCGGGTTTTTCAAGAGCCGCCTCACCGGCCAGCCCCCCGTGCCCGGGGCCCTGAAGATGGCCGCCACCGGGGCCGCCGCCGCCGGGGCCGCCTACTACGTGGCGCACTTGGTAAACGGCGTGAGGCTGTAGGCTGCCTTTCCCAGGCGAAGCGCAAAGGGTACGAGCCCGCGCAAGCGGTGCCCCTCCAAGGCCCGGGGTTGTCCGCAATGCCCCTTCCTGCCTTACTCTTGTAGCACCAACGCTGGCCCGCGTCCGGGCCGTCACTCTTCCCCATTCCTTATGCAAGCCATTCAGCTCGATGCCGTCCACCAGCCCGTGGTGCTGCGCGACGTGCCCGCGCCCGTGCCCGGCCCCGGCGAAATCCTCGTCCGGCTCCGCGCCGCCGCCCTCAACCACCGCGACGTCTGGATTCAGAAAGGCCAGTACGCGGGCATCGCGCTGCCCTGCACCCTCGGGGCCGACGGCGTGGGCGAAGTGGCCGCCTGGGGCCTCGGCGTGCCCGCCGACGCGCCCGCCGTGGGCAGTCGCGTAATTGTGAACCCCGGCCGCCGCTGGGGCACCAGCCAAACCGCCCAGGCCAAGGACTTTGTGGTGCTGGGCATGCCCGACCCCGGCACGTTTGCCGAGTACATCACGGCCGCCGCCCAGTACATCCGCCCCCTGCCCGCGCACCTCACCGACGCGCAGGGCGCGGCCCTGCCGCTGGCGGGCCTCACGGGCTACCGGGCGGCCTTTGCCCGGGCCCGGGCCCAACCCGGCGAGCGGGTGCTCGTCACGGGCATTGGCGGGGGCGTGGCCATCGTGGCGGCCCAGCTGTGCGTGGCCCACGGCTGCGAGGTGTGGGGCACCTCGGGCTCCGACGACAAGCTGGCCCGGCTGTCCGCCCTGGGCCTGCGCGGCGGCATCAACTACCAGACCGATGGCTGGGCCAGAACCCTGGTGAAGCAGGCCGGGGGCCCGTTCGACGTCATCATCGACAGCGCCGGTGGTCCGGCGTTCGGGGCCCTGCTCGACGCCGCCGCGCCGGGCGGGCGCATCGTGTTCTACGGCGGCACGCTGGGCAACATTCCCGACGTGCCCCCGGGCAAAGTGTTCTGGAAGCAGCTCAGCATCCTGGGCTCGTCGATGGGCTCGGAGCAGGACTTTGACGATTTATTGGCCTTTGTAACCGAACACAAGCTCGTGCCCGTGGTGGACGGAATCTTCCCGCTGGCCGAAGCCGAAGCTGCCCTGCGCCGCCTTGAAGCCGGCCAGCAGTTCGGCAAAATCGTGCTGCAAATAGCGTAGCGCTAAGGAGCAGATTTGTTAAGGCAAATTATATTTAAAATACTGATATACAGTAAGTATAATTTGCTGAAAATAACAGTTGCAGTGAATGAAAAACGGGTGTTTTTGGTTAATTAATCAGCTAAGAAACCCCCCGCAAATTATTCTCTCTTCCGCCATGAAAGCTCCCGCCGAATACCTCGCCCCGCACGTGTTTGAAGCCCGCCGCCCGCGCCGCGACTTGCAGCCAGTGGTGGCCTACGACGCCGCCCTCCGCGCCCTGGAGCAAGCCCTGGCCGACGCCGAGAAGTACAAGTACCTGCTCATGCGGGCCCTGCGCCGCCACGCCGACGACGTAGCGCCGCGCCCGGCCCCGGCCGCCCTGCCCGAAGCCACCGTGCGGCCCATGTACCCGGCGGCCGACGAGCGCCTGGCCGCGTAGCAACGCCCACATTTTTGCTCGAAAAGCCGCTGGCCCCGCGCCAGCGGCTTTTTTGCGGCCTACCCGGCCGCCACGCGGGCCGCCAGCTCGGCGGCCAGGGCCACGGCTTGGAGCCGCAGCTCCGGCACGGCCGTCGATTCGAAGGCCGCGGGCCGGCGGCTGGGGCCCAGCGTGAACAGGCCGGAGACCGGGGCCCCGTCGGCCGCCAGCAGGGCCCCGTGGGCATCGGTGCGGATGCCCAGGCCGAGCGGGTCGGGCAGCAGGTGGCCCGCCGCCCGCAGTTGCCGCACCAGCGGCGCGTCGATGCGGCCGTAGTCGAACAGCGGGCCGGTGCAGCACACCACGTGGCGGGCCAGGTGCGTGGCGGCGGTCCCGGCGCGTTCGCGCACCGTCGCCCGCAGGTTGGGGCCGGCCGGGGCCAAAGCCTCCACCCGGCCCGCCACCAGTCGCAGCTGGCCCGCCGCCGCCAGGGCCGCCACGGTGGCCGTGTTCTGGGGCGGGCTGCGGTGGCGGGCCACGCCCCACAGCGGGGCTAGGTGCCGCAGAAACCGCGCCTGCTCGGCCAGCGGCCACGCCGACCAGATGCGGCCCAGGTCGGGGCGCAGCGCGTCGAGCACCGGCCGCCAGCCCAGCCCCTGCGCCGCCGCCCGCCGCACGTGCCGCTTGAACACGGCCACCACGCCGTTCACCGTCGGCAGGCCCGCCAGCTCGTCGTAGTAGCTGGGGTACGCCACCCCGGCGGGCCCGTGCATGGCGGGCCAGCGGCCGTGGCGGGCCACGGCCACCACCGCGGCGCGGTGCCCCTGCCGGTGCAGGCCCACCAGCACGTCCATTGCGGTGAGGCCGGCCCCCACGAGCAGCACCGGCTCGTCGGGGCCGATGCTGGCCAGGGCCCCGGGGGCCCACGGGTCGGCGTGGTAGCCGGGGTGGGCGAGGTAGGCCAGGTCGGGCCCGGCGGGTGATGGGGGCGGGAAGTTGCCCAGCGCCAACACTACGTAGTCGCTTTCGATAACGGTGCCGTCGTCCAGCCGCACGGCGCGCCGGCCGCCGGGGCCCAATGGGGCGGCCACCGCGGCGGCCCGGTGCCAGCGCACGCCGCCCGAGTCCTGCGCGGCGGCCAGCGCCTGGACCAGGTAGCGCCCGTAGCAGGGGCGGGGGGCAAATTCCGGCACGCCGGCCGCCACTTCGGGCTGCCGGGCCAGCCAATCGGCGAAGTGTGTGGGCTCGTCGGGGTATAGGCTCAGGTTGCCCGGCCGCACGTTCAGTAGGCGCTCGGCCGGGCCGGGGGCGTACGCCAGGCCGGGCCCGGGCGCGGGGCCGGGCTCCACGAGGTGCACGGCGGCCCGCGCCAGCAGGCCCGGCTGCCGCGCCAGGTGCAGCGCCAGGGCCGTGCCCGCGAACCCGCCGCCCACGATAGTAATGACCGAACGCGAGGTAGTCAAAGCAGAAAGATTAGGCGGGTGTTGGCCTGATACGCGGCCCGGGCCCCCGGGTTGGTAACTGCTTGGGGTACTAGCTGCTGCCACGTGGTTGGGGCCGCCCCTGAGGTGCACCTCACTCCCTAGCCCCCTCTCCAAAAAAGAGGGGGAACTAGCTCTCGCTTTAAAAAACTAGTTTTTAAATACTAAGACTAAAACTAGTTCCCCCTCTCTTTTGGAGAGGGGGCTAGGGGATGAGGCGCCCGGGAGAGCGGCTTCCGACTGCGTAACGGCAGCTAATAATAGCGCTCCGGCAGCAGGTACTGCTGCACGTAGTCGCGGATGCCTTCTTCGAGCGAGGCAAAGGCGTTGGGGTAGCCGATGCTCTTCAGCTTTTGCATGTCGGCTTGGGTGTAGTACTGGTACTTGTCGCGGATGTCCTCCGGCGTATCTTTAAAATAAATATCGGCCGGCCGGCCCATGGCCTCGAACGTATTCAGGGCCAGGTCCATGAACGTGCGGGCCGTGCCGCTGCCCAGGTTGTAGATGCCCGAATCCTTGCGGTGGTGCAGCAGGAAGAAGCACACTTCCACCACGTCCTTCACGTACACAAAGTCGCGCATCTGCCCGCCGTCCACGTAGTCGGGGTTATGCGACTTGAACAGCGTCATCGAGCCGTCCTGCTGAATCTGGTTGAAGGCGTGGAGCACCACCGACGCCATGCGGCCCTTGTGGTACTCGTTGGGCCCGTACACGTTAAAAAACTTCAGCCCCGCCCAGAAATACGGCTTTTCCGCCTGCGCCAGGGCCCAGTTGTCGAAGTCGTTCTTCGACTCGCCGTACGGGTTCAGCGGCCGGTAGAGCGGGAACAGGGCCGCGTCGGTGTCGGTGTAGCCCAGGGTGCCGTCGCCGTAGGTGGCCGCCGACGAGGCGTACACCAGCGGCAGCTGGTACTGGCAGCAAGCCCGCCACATCTGCTTGGAGTAGTTCAGGTTGAGCAGGTCGAACACGGCCGGGTCCATCTCCGCCGTGTCGGTGCGGGCCCCCAGGTGAAACACGAATTCTACCTGCGCGTGGTGCGCGTCGAGCCACGTGAAAAAATCCTCCCGGTCCACGTATTCGCGCAGTTTCTTCCCTTCGAGGTTGCGCAGCTTCTTCTCCACCGAGAAGTTGTCCACGACCACTACATCGTTGAAATTGGCCGCGTTGAGGCGGGAAACGAGGGCGCTGGCAATAAAGCCCGCCGCACCGGTGACGACTATCATAAGCGAGAAGAATGGAGCCCCCAAAGGTACGGCCCGCCCGCGCCCAGGGCCCGGCCGGGGGCCCGGCGGCGTATATTTGCGGTGAAAATACGGGAAGCGGCGGGCCAGCGCGTTTCCCCCGCACCCCCATGATTTACGTCAGCCGCCACGAGCACTTCAACGCCGCCCACAAGCTGCACAACCCCCGGTGGAGCGACGAGCGCAACCGCGAGGTGTTCGGCCCCTGCGCCAACGCCAACTGGCACGGCCACAACTACGACCTCGTGGTAACGGTGCGCGGCACCCCCGACCCCGACACCGGCTTCGTCGTGGACCTCAAGGCCCTGTCCGACCTCATCAAGGAACACGTGACCGACCAGGTGGACCACAAAAACCTCAACCTCGACGTGCCCTTCCTGGCCGGCCAGATGGCCAGCACCGAAAACCTGGCCGTGGCCTTCTGGCAAATCCTGGCCCGCGAATTGCCCGCCATCACGCCCGCCCAGCTCCACTGCGTCAAGCTCTACGAAACGCCCCGCAACTTCGTGGAGTACTACGGGTGATTTTAGTTATGAGTTAAAAGTTATGAGTTATGAGTTGGCATTTAGCTAGTTAAGCAGCATGTCACTCCTAGGCCTTAACTCATAACTCATAACTTATAACTCATAACTCAGCATGAAATACTACCTAATTGCCGGCGAACGGTCGGGCGATTTTCACGCCGCTGACCTCATGCGGGCCCTGCGCACGGAGGACGCCGCCGCGGAGTTTCGCTTCTGGGGCGGCGACCTGATGCGGGCCGTGGGCGGCGAGCTGGTGCACCACTACCAGGACCTGGCCGTGATGGGCTTCCTGGAAGCCGCCACCGGGGTGCTCAAGTTTCGGCGTTACCTCAAGGAGTGCGAAAAGGACCTGCAAGCCTACCGGCCCGACGTGCTCATCCTGGTCGATTACGGCGGGTTCAACCTGCGGGTGGCCAAGTTCGCCAAGGCCCAGGGCTTGAAGGTGTTCTACTACATTTCGCCCAAAATATGGGCCTGGAACGAGGGCCGCGTCGAGCAGGTAAAGTCCCGGGTCGACAAGATGTTCGTCATCCTGCCGTTCGAGGAAGAGTTTTATAAGCGCTTCGACTACCCCGTGGACTACGCCGGCAACCCCACCGCCGACGCGGTGGCTGAGTTTGTGCCCACGGCCGACTTTCACGCCCGCAACCAGCTCGACCAGCGGCCCATCATCGCCGTGCTGCCCGGCTCGCGCAAGCAGGAAATCGAGGAGATGCTGCACGTGATGCTGGCCATCCTGCCCCCGTTCATGGTGGACTACCAGTTCGTGGTGGCCGGCGTCGACAACCTCGACCGCGTCTATTACCAGCACTTCGAGCGCAACGGCATCCGCCTCGTCTTCGACCAAACCTTCGACCTGCTGAGCCACGCCACGGCCGCCCTCGTCACCAGTGGCACCGCCACCCTCGAAACGGCCCTGTTCGGCGTGCCCCAAATCGTGTGCTACCGCACCAGCAACATCAGCTACGCCATCGGCAAGCTGGTCATCAAGGTGCCCTACATTTCGCTCGTCAACCTCATCGCCGGCCACGCCGTGGTGAAAGAGCTGATTCAGAACGATTTCACGGCCCGCAACCTCATGGACGAGCTGAAGCTGCTGCTCACCGACGAGGCCTACCAGGCCCGCATCAAGGCCGGCTACGACGAAATCCGCACCAAGCTCGGCCAGCAGCAAGCCGCCCAAAAAACGGCCGCGCTAATGGTTGGCTACTTGAAAGATGAATTAAAAATCAGGAATTAAAAATTAGGGCGGTGGTCTAAAACGGGGTGGTCCGGCGAATTGCCCGAAGGGCTTCGTCGGGCCACTCTGGCGGTTGAACAGCGGCTCCGGGGTATTGTCAGAGTGGTCCGACGAACGAAAAATTAGCCCGATCACCCCGTTTTAGGCCACTGCCAAAATTAAAAATGACCGCTTACTCAGGCGGTCATTTTTAATTCCTGATTTTTAATTGCGTTAAGCCGCCCGCATGTGCCGCAGCGGCGACTTCTCGAACTTGCTGCGGGCGTAGCTCAGGTTGATGACCAGCTCGTCGGCTCCCACTTCGTCGGGCATCTCAAACATGGCGTCGGTCATGATGCTCTCGCAGATGGAGCGCAGGCCCCGGGCCCCCAGGCGGTACTCGTCGGCCTTGTCCACGATGTAGGCCAGGGCCTCTTCGGTGAAGTCGAGGTCGATGCTTTCCATGCCGAACAGGCGCTTGTACTGCTTCACGAGCGAGTTTTTGGGCTCGGTCAGAATCTGGCGCAACGTGGTCTTGTCCAGCGGGTTGAGGAAAGTGAGCACCGGCAAGCGGCCAATCAGTTCGGGGATGAGGCCGAACGACTTCATGTCCTGAGCCGACACGTAGCGCAGGAAGTTCTGGGTGTCCACCTGCTCCTCCAGGTTGGTTTTGGCGAAGCCCATCGGCTTGGTGTTCAGCCGGCTCTTGATGATGCGCTCGATGCCCGAAAAGGCCCCCCCACAGATGAAGAGGATGTTCTCGGTGTTCACCGAAATCATCTTTTGCTCGGGGTGCTTGCGGCCCCCCTGCGGCGGCACGTTGATGGCCGTGCCTTCGAGCAGCTTCAGCAAGGCCTGCTGCACGCCCTCGCCGCTCACGTCGCGCGTGATGCTGGGGTTGTCGCTCTTGCGGGCAATCTTGTCGATTTCGTCGATGTACACGATGCCGCGCTCGGCGGCTTCCAGGTCGTAATCCGCGGCTTGCAGCAGGCGGGTGAGGATGCTCTCCACGTCCTCGCCCACGTAGCCGGCCTCCGTCAGCACGGTGGCGTCGGCGATGCAGAAGGGCACTTGCAGGATTTTGGCCAGCATCCGGGCCAGGAAGGTTTTGCCGGTGCCGGTTTCGCCCACCATGATGATGTTGGACTTCTCAATCTGCACCTCGTCGTCCTGGGGTTTCTGCATCAGGCGCTTGTAGTGGTTGTACACGGCCACCGCCATCACGCGCTTGGCCTCGTCCTGGCCAATGACGTACTGGTCAAGGTGTTCCTTAATGGCGCGGGGCTTGATGAGGTTGAACTTGGGGTGCTTGCCGGCCTCCTGGGCCTTGGCCTCCTCGTCGAGGATGAGCTGGGCCTGGCCCACGCATTTCTCGCAAATGTGGGCGTTGATGCCCGAAATCATGACGGCGACTTCACGCTTGCTGCGGTTGCAAAAGGAGCAGGATATTTCGGCCATCGGAACAGAATGGTAATAAGTAGGGCAGTATTTCAGGCAAAGGGCCCCAAAGGTACAACGTGCCCAACGTCTGGGAACGCCCGATTGGTGCCGCCGGGCCCGCAACCTGCCCCCGCACCCCCGCGCCAGCGGCCCCGGCCGGCCCAGAGCAATGCCGCTGAAAATGACGGCAATTAAGATTGGATGAAAATATATAAAAATACTATATATTTGGTCGCCAGCTTGTAAATAATATTTGGCCGGAACTAAACTAGGCGCTGGCACTGGCTCCGAAGGGCCACCGCGCTGCCCTGAAGCTTTCGCCCGGCTTCCGCCGGGGCAGGTGCCGGGGCGGCCGGGCCACTCCCGCACCAGGCCCCACTTCCCGGCCGCCGCATCGTTTCTTCCCCCACCTCAACCCCCCGCCCGCTATGAAAAGGATGCTTCCCGGACTACTGCTCTTGGCCAGCGTTGCCGCCGCCCAGGGGCCCCAGGGCCCGCCCGCCACGCCCAAGCGCCCGGTCACCGACACCTACTTCGGCCAGGCCGTGGTCGACAACTACCGCTGGCTCGAAGACACCAACAGCCCCGAAGTGAAGGCCTGGTTCCAGGCCCAGGGCGACTACACCAAGCAGGCCCTCGACCAGATTCCGGGCCGCGACAGCCTCATCAGCGCCTTTGTGCGCTACGACAAGCTGCGCCCCGTGCGCTACGGCGAGGTGAAGCAGCGCGGCACGCGCTACTTCTACCGCAAAACGCTGCCTACCGAAGCCGTGGGCAAGCTGTACCTGCGCGAAGGCAAAACGGGCCCCGAGCGGCTGCTCTTCGACCCCGCGGCCTACGATAAAACCAAAACCTACGCCATGGCGGCCTTCACGCCCAGCAACGACGGCCAGCAGGTGGTCATCGGCTTGCAGGAGGGCGGGGCCGAGCTGTCGGCGCTACGCACGCTGGCGGTGGCCACCAAGGCCTTCCGGCCCGAAACCATTGCGTCCGTGTTCGGGGGCGAGGTGACGTGGCTGCCCGACAACAGCGGCTTCCTCTACACGCCGCAAAACTCCAACGACCCCAAAGACCCCAAGGGCAACCTCGACACCAAGGCGCGGCTGCACCGGCTCGGCACCGACCCCGCGGCCGACCCCGAGCTGTTTTCGCGGGCCAAGTACCCCCAGCTGGGCATCCGGCCCGACCAGTATCCCTACGTTTATTTCTCCGACGACGAAACCCAGATTTACGGCGGCCTAAGTTCAGTTGACAACCGGATAAATGCGTGGGTGGCCGCCCCGGCTGATTTGCGCAAGCCCACCATTCCCTGGAAACGCCTGGCCGCGCCCGCCGACAGTGTGTACAACTACCTGAAGCTGGGCGGCCAACTGTACCTCTACAGCATCAAGGGGGCCCCCCGGGGCCGGATTCTGGTCACCGATGCGGCCAACCCCAGCCCCGCCACCGCCCGGGTGCTGCTGCCCGAAGGCAAGCTGCACATCACCGGCATCAGCTCCACGAAGGATTTCCTGTTCGTGACGCTCAACGACGGCATCAACGACCAAATCCGGCAGTACGACCCCCGCAGCAAGCAGTGGGCCCCCGTGCCGCTGCCCCTCAACGGCTCGGCCGCCGTGATGCCGCTCGACGCGCCCCGCAGCAACGACGTGCTGGTCGACGTCACGTCCTGGAAACAGCCCCTGACGCTGTACGACTACAGCCCCGCGACCCGGAAGCTGGCCGTTAGCCGCTTCGACGTGCCCGCGAAGTACCCCGGCGTGGCCGACCTGGTAGTGGAAGAGGTGGAAGCGCCCGGCCACGACGGGGCGCAGGTGCCCCTCACGCTGATTTACCGCAAAGGGCTGAAAAAAGACGGGCAGGCGGTGTGCTACATGACCGGCTACGGGGCCTACGGCATCTCGGCCACGCCCTACTTCAGCACCCGCTACCTGGCCCTGCTCAACAAAGGCGTGGTGGTGGCCGTGACGCACCCGCGCGGCGGCTCCGAAAAAGGCCAGACCTGGTACCGCGCCGGCTACCAAACCACCAAGCCCAACACCTGGAAAGACTTCATTTCCTGCGGCGAATACCTCGTCAAAAACAGCTACACCAGCCCCCAGCACCTCATCGGCGAGGGCACTAGTGCGGGCGGCGTCCTCATTGGCCGGGCCATTACCGAGCGGCCCGACTTATTTGCGGCGGCCATCAGCAACGTGAGTTGCTCCAACGCAATGCGGTTCGAGAACTCGCCCAACGGCCCCGTTAACGCCCCCGAGTTTGGCACCGTCAAAGACTCGGTGCAGTGCCGGGGCCTCTACGAGATGGACGCTTTCCAGCACGTGAAAGCCGGCACCAAGTACCCGGCCGTGCTGTGCGTGGGCGGCATGAACGACCCGCGCGTCATCGTGTGGCAGCCGGGCAAGTTCGCCGCGGCCCTGCAAGCCGCCAGCACCTCGGGCAAGCCCGTGCTCATGCAGGTCAACTACGACAACGGCCACTTCACCGAAGACAAAAAAGTGGCCTTCCGCAACTTTGCCAACATGTACGCCTTCGCCCTCTGGCAAGCCGGCCACCCCGAATTCCAGCCCGCCACAATCGCGGTAAGGTAAGCTGAGCCCGTAACCAGGCAACAAAAGAGGCCCCTGCTAGCGTAGCAGGGGCCTCTTTTGTTGAATCAGCGAAATCCTTTTAAATCTGCAAAATCTGCGATTTAGGCTTTCTTCTTCTCCAGCACTTCGTCAATCAGGCCGTACTCCTTGGCTTCGTCGGCCCGCATCCAGTAGTCACGGTCCGAGTTGTCGTGGATTTCCTGGTACGTTTTGCCGGTGTGCTGGGCCAAAATGTCATACAGCTCTTTCTTGAGCTTCAGGATTTCGCGGGCCGTGATTTCAATGTCCGACGACTGGCCCTGGGCCCCGCCCGACGGCTGGTGAATCATGACGCGGGCGTGCGGCAGGGCCGAGCGCTTGTTGGCCGCGCCGCCGGCCAGCAGCACGGCGCCCATCGAGGCGGCGAGGCCGGTGCAAATCGTGGCCACGTCGGGGTTCACGTACTGCATCGTGTCGTAGATGCCCAGGCCCGCGTACACCGACCCGCCGGGCGAGTTGATGTAGAGCAGGATGTCTTTTTTGGCATCGGCCGACTCCAGAAACAGCATTTGCGCCGTTAGGATGTTGGCCACGTAGTCGTCCACAGCCGTGCCCAGGAACACGATGCGGTCCATGATGAGGCGCGAAAACACGTCGATTTCGGCGAAGCGCGTGGGGCGCTCCTCAATCACCGAGCGGGTCATGCCCGTGGGCATGATGAGGCCGCCGCGGGTCTGGCCTTCCACGTGTTGGATGTACTGGTCCACGCCCAGGCCGCTCAGGCCCTGGTGCTTCACGGCAAACTTGCGGAATTCTTGTTTATTCAGCATTAGAAGGAAAAATAAGGGGGTAAGCAGTCGCTGGCCCGGTGGCAAAACAAAAGACGGTTCCGGGGCCCTAATGTTGTAAACAAACAGCCAACAAAAAAGCCCTTACCGTCAAAGTAAGGGCTTTTCCGATTCAAAACCTGCGCTGCTTAGCTGTTCAGGTTTCGGAATTCTTCGGCCGTTACGGGCTTATCGGTAACAACAACTTTGCCGCGCAGGTTTTCGAGCACTTTCTCTGCCAGAATGGCCTCGTACTCGGCCACGTACTGCTTGCCATTATCCTGCTTGAGGTAGCTGTCGGCGTAGCCGCGCATCGACTCGCGCATGTCGTCGGGCATGTTGGGCATGCTGAACTGGCCCATGATTTTGTCGAGCGTGCGGTTCACAATCTCGTCGTTGCTCACTTTCAGGTCGGCTTTTTCCACCACCTTGTTGCGGATCAGGCTCCACTTCAGCTCCTTGGCGTAGTCGTTGTAGTGTTCCTCCACCTGCTCGGCGGTGAGCTTGCCGGCGTTGGCCCGCACCAGCCACTTCTTGAAGAACTCGGCGGGCAGCTTGATGTCCAGGCCGGTCACCAGCTTCTCCACGATGGCGTTGTTCAGGGCCCCGTCGCTCTCGCGGTCGTAGTTCTGCTGCATCGTCTCGCGCACCTTGGCGTCAAACTCCTCCTGGCTCGACACGGCCTCGGGGCCGAACACCTTGTCGAACAGCTCCTGGTTCATCTCCGGGGCGGCCGTGCGATTGATTTTCTCCACGCTCAGCACGTAGTCGCCGCTGGCATCGGCTACTTCGGCCTTGGTTAGGCCCGAAAAATTGGCAATAGCCGTAGCGTCGTGGTCAAAAGCGTTTTGCAAATCGAACGTCAGCACGTCGCCCGCTTTCACCCCAATGAACTGCTCCGCGCCGTTCTTTACCTTATTTATAGGCAGCAGCACCGTGCGGCCTTCGCCTTCCTCAGCAGCCTTTTTCAGCTTGCCAAACAGGTAGTCGTTGGCTTCCGAAGCGTCGGGGTTAGTGGTTTCGCCGTACTGGCGGGCAATCTGCTCGTTGGTTTGCTGCACGGTGTCCTCGTCGAGGCTCACCTGGTGGCGCTCCACTTCTATGGTGCCGTCGGCGGGCAGCTCCACTTCGGGCAGCAGGCCCAGCTCGAACTGAAAATCGAAATCTTTGGCGGTATCGAAATCCACGTCGCTGGCCACCGGCAGGGGCTCACCCAGCAGGCGCAGGTTCTGCTCCTTCACGTAGCCGTCCACGGCCTTGCCCAGGGTTTTGTTGATTTCGTCGGCCAGGATGCCCTTGCCGTACATCTTTTTCACCATGCCCACGGGCACTTTGCCGGGGCGGAAGCCCTTCACCTGGGCCCGCTTGGTGTAGTCCTTAATTTGCGCGTCCACGGTGGCGGCGTAGTCGGCTTCGGTCAGATGCACGGTCAGCAGCCCGGTCAGCTGCTCGTCGTTGCGGTCCAGCGTAATGTTCATTAGCGGCAAAAGAGGGCCCCCGCCGCGCGGGCACCCATCGGGTTAGTGGTAAAAAGAAACCCCCAACTGCAAAGCTGAGGGCCGGAAAAAAGCGTAACTAGTGCGGATAGAGGGACTCGAACCCACACGCCTTGCGGCACCAGATCCTAAGTCTGGCACGTCTACCAATTTCGCCATATCCGCGGCAAAGCCTCGAGCCAATTGCTACGGGCCCGCAAAGGTACTGATTGTTTGGTAGGTTCGCAAAACCCGCGCACTTATCCCCGGAGCCGGCCCTTGGCAGGGGCCCGAACACTTTTTTCGCCCCGCGCTTGTTATTTTACCGCTATGTCCCCCGTTATCGATATCGAAGCCGAGCGCCAGGAAATCCTGCGCCAGTACCGCCGCTTGCTGCGCACGGCCAAGCCCTACCTGCACGGCGACGACGCCAAGCTCATCAAAAAGGCCTTTAACACCAGCTTGGAGGCTCATAAAGAGATGCGCCGCAAGTCGGGCGAGCCCTACATCCTGCACCCGCTGGCCGTGGCCCAGATTGCGGTGGAGGAAATCGGGCTCGGCACCACCAGCATCGTGTCGGCCCTGCTGCACGACGTAGTGGAGGACACGGCCTGGGAGATATCCGACGTGGAGCGCGAGTTCGGCCCCAAAGTGGCCCGCATCATCGACGGCCTGACCAAGATTTCGGGCGTGTTCGACTACGGCACTTCCGAGCAGGCCGAGAACTTCCGCAAGATGCTGCTCACGCTCAGCGAAGACGTGCGCGTCATCCTCATCAAGCTCGCCGACCGCCTGCACAACATGCGGACCCTCGACTCGATGCCGCGCCACAAGCAGCTGAAAATCGCCTCTGAAACGCTCTACCTGTATGCTCCTCTGGCCCACCGCCTGGGTCTCTACGTCATCAAAAGCGAGCTGGAAGACCTGTACTTGAAGTACACCGACACGGAAGTGTACGCCGACATCAAGGACCGCATCAAGCAGAGCCAAAGCGCCCGTAACCGCTTTATCAAGGACTTTGTGCATCCGATTGACGAGGAGCTGAAAAACCAGGGCTTTCAATTTGAAATCAAGGGCCGGCCGAAAAGCGTCTATTCCATCCTCAAAAAGATAAAAAAGCAGAACATCCCGTTTGAAGAAGTGTACGACCTGTTCGCCATTCGCGTGATTCTGGACGTGCCGCCGGAGCAGGAAAAAGCCGCTTGCTGGCAGGTGTACAGCATCGTGACCGACTTCTACCAGCCCAACCCCGACCGCCTGCGCGATTGGGTGAGCACGCCCAAGGCCAACGGCTACGAGAGCCTGCACACCACCGTGATGTCGCGCTCGGGCTCGTGGGTGGAAGTGCAGATTCGCTCGCGCCGCATGGACGACATCGCCGAAAAAGGCTACGCTGCCCACTGGAAGTATAAAACTGCCGACCCCACCCACGCCGAATCCGGCATCGAAACTTGGGTGAGCAAGGTGCGCGAGATGCTGGAAACCAACAAGTCCAGCGCCCTCGAATTCATGGACGAGTTTCGCCAGAACCTGTTCGTGAAGGAAGTGTACGTGTTTACGCCCAAGGGCAAGCTCATCATCCTGCCCGACAAGGCCACGGCCCTGGACTTTGCCTTCGACATCCACTCCCAAATCGGCCTGCACTGCCTCGGGGCCAAAGTGAACCAAAAGCTGGAACCCCTAAGCTACCAGCTGCACAACGGCGACCAAGTGGAAATCCTGACTTCGCACAAGCAGCGCCCCACCGAGGAATGGCTGACCTACGTCACCACGTCCAAGGCCCGCTCCAAAATCAAGGAATTCCTGCGTGACGACAAACGCGCCAAGGCCGAGGACGGAAAATTCATCCTGAAAAAGCGGATGGAATTGATTGGGGTGCCCTGCACGCAGGACACCTTCAACCGGGTTTTGAGCTACTTCAACGTTCCCACGGCCCAGGAATTCTACTACCGCCTGGCCGTGGGCCAGCTCGACGGCCGCGAAATCCGCGAGTCGCTCTTCACCGATACCACGCCGCGCCCGCCCGCGCTCGAACCCAAGTCGTTCGATACGGAAGTACAAAAAATCCGGGGCGTGCGGCCCGATATGCTCGTGGTGGGCGAGCGCACCGACAAGTTCAATCACAGCCTGGCGCGGTGCTGCAACCCCATCCCCGGCGACGACGTGTTCGGCTTCGAAACCGACCAGGGCCTCATCATCCACCGCACCAGCTGCCCCCGGGCCGTCGATTTGATGTCGAACTACGGCAACCGCATCGTCCGCGCCAAGTGGACGGAGCAGTCAGAACTGGCCTTTCTGGCCGGCATCCGCCTCAAAGGCTCCGACCGGGTGGGCATCGTCAACGACGTCACCCGCATTATTTCCACCAGCCTAAAGGTGAATATGCGCTCCATCACCGTCGATTCGAACGATGGATTTTTTGAGGGCCAGATTATGGTGTTCGTCAACGACACCGACCACCTTACCAAGCTCATCCAGCGCCTGAACAAAGTGAACGGCGTATTGCAGGTAGAACGTTTTGACTCCTAAGCCACCCGTGGGGGCCCCCGCCGCCATCATTTGCCACGGCATTGGCGTCAACGGGCGCACTCAATGCGCTCATTACCATTCCGAGCGCGACCTCGTGGCCATCAAATTCAAGTGCTGCAATAGTTTTTATGCCTGCATCGAGTGCCACAACGAAACGGCCGGCCACCCGCCCGTTGTTTGGGGCAAAACCGAGCGGCAAACACCCGGCATTCTCTGCGGCAACTGCCACAGCACGCTCACCATCGCCGAGTACTTCGCCTGCGACAATGCCTGCCCGGTGTGCCAGGCCGCTTTCAACCCCGGTTGCGCCAAGCATTACCATCTTTACTTTGAAATGTGAAACCAACCGTTATCACTGACCACCGTGCCGCCCGGAGCCCCGTCTCATTTCTTCTCATCCCATAATTCCACTTGAAATGCCACTTTCCGTCACTTCATCGGCTGCCAAAGACCTGGCTAAAACGGCAGGGCAGGAGGTGGGCGGTTCTTCGGAAACCGGCTACGCCGCCAAGCACACCCCCAGCGTAGCCTCGCAGGCCCCGCTAAACGTGGATAAGTTGGAGGAGGTCAAAAAAATCTTCACGGCCCACCTCGAAAATAAAGGACTGCGCAAAACGGCCGAACGCTATGCCATTCTCGAAGAGATATACGCCCGCTCGGGCCACTTCGACGTGGAGGAGCTGTACGTCGGCATGAAGGCCCGCAACTTACAGGTGAGCCGCGCCACGGTGTACAACACCTTGGACTTGTTGGTCGAACAGGGCCTCGTCAGCAAGCACCAGTTCGGTCGTAATCTGGCCCAGTACGAAAAGAGCTACGGCTACCGCCAGCACGACCACGTCATTTGCACCGAATGCCATAAAGTGGTGGAATTCTGCGACCCCCGCATCCACGGCATCCAAACGATGGTGGGCGACCTGCTGAACTTCCATATCTTGCACCACTCTTTGAACCTCTACGGCATCTGCGGCGACTGCCGCGCCAAGGCCGCCCGCGCCCAAGAGCCCGCATGACCACCACCAGTTCCCTGCACAACGGCATCCTCTTCGTGCGCCTCGCCGGCGATTTAGTTGGCCCCCCCGATACCGCGCCGCTCGTGCAGGCCGTAAATGAATACCTTGGGGCCGCCGTCACAAGCTGCGCCATCGATTTGTCGGACGTGCGATACATCAACAGCACGGGCATCGGGGTATTAGTGTCGCTACTCACGAAGTTCCGTACCCGCGGCGGCGAGATGGTCCTCATCAACCCCGCTGACCACCCGCGCAAACTGCTGGCCCTTACTAAGCTCAATAATATCTTCACCATCGCCGCCGACGAAGCCGCCGCCCGCCATCAGTTGACCCCGGCCGCCCTCTAGGCGGCTATTTTTTTGCTGTCTTCCATCCTTAATCCAGTGTACCGCGCTAGAAGGGCTCCGAATCAGTAAGCCTTCCCCCAGTAATTAATTCCAATCAAGGTAATAAGCAGCCTAGCTGCCCGCTACCCACTACCCAAACCACCATGCCCGTAGACGTATTAGTAGGCCTCCAATGGGGCGATGAAGGCAAAGGCAAAATTGTCGATGTCCTAGCTCCCACCTACGATGCCGTAGCCCGTTTCCAGGGCGGCCCCAACGCTGGCCACACCCTCACCTTCGATGGTGTCAAACACGTGTTGCACCAAGTGCCGAGCGGCATCTTCCACCCCCACATTCTCAACATCGTTGGCAACGGCGTTGTGCTCGACCCCGTCGTGTTCCGCGGCGAATTGCAAAAACTCACCGCCAGGGGAGTAGACTGGAGCCACAATCTTTACATTTCCAAAAAAGCCCAACTCATTCTGCCTTCGCACCGGGCCCTCGACCGCATCAGCGAAGAGGCCCGTGGCAATACCAAAATCGGTAGTACCCTTAAAGGCATTGGCCCCACGTACTCTGATAAGATTGGCCGCGTGGGCCTGCGCGTGGGCCACATCCTGCTGCCCGATTTTGAAGCGCGTTATAAGGAAGCCGTTGCCCATCATGCCAGCATCGCTGCTCCTTATAAGAAGGGGTTGGAAATCGAAGAGTTCGAAGCCGATTTCTTCTCTGCCGTCGAGTTCCTCCGCACGCTACAGCTCGCCGATACCGAATACCTGCTTAACGACCTGCTCACCCAAGGCAAGCGCGTGCTGGCCGAAGGAGCCCAAGGCTCTTTACTGGACATCGATTTTGGTACCTATCCCTACGTTACTTCTTCCAGCACCATTGCCGCCGGGGCCTGTACCGGCCTTGGCATCGCCCCCCGCCACATAGACAAGGTGTTCGGCATCACCAAAGCCTACTGCACGCGCGTGGGCAGTGGTCCTTTCCCTACCGAGCTGCTCGACGAAGTTGGCGAACAAATTCGCCAGGCTGGCCGCGAGTTCGGGTCTACTACCGGCCGCCCCCGCCGCTGCGGCTGGATCGACCTGCCCGCGCTTCGCTATGCCATCATGCTCAACGGCGTTACCGAACTGCACCTAATGAAGGCCGACGTCCTCGATGGCTTTGCGGAAATTCGGGCCTGTACTCATTACCGCACCGCCACCGGTGAATCCACCCCCCGCTTGCCTGACCCTGGTGAACTGGATGCCGTTACCCCAGAGTACTTAACGCTACCCGGTTGGCACAGCGACCTCACCCAACTCACCGATACCACCCAGCTCCCCTCAAACCTGTTGTCCTATCTCACTTTTCTAGAGCACGAGCTGCAAGTGCCCATTCGCATCGTCAGCGTCAGCCCAGACCGAGTAAGTACTCTATATCGTTAATTTGCGGCTATAAGCTGCAGCTATTCCTATGTAAAGAGCGCCGCGGTGGTGAGCCTGCTAAAAAAACAGGCTCGCCACCGCGGCGCTTTTCATTGAAAGACACTATTCAATCAGTAGCATTCAGGTTTTTTACACCCAACGTATGCTCCACCAACAGCAGCCGCGAAACTATAAGCTTCCCCTAAAAGTGAGCCAGTCAAAAATAGAGAGAAGTAGTAACTTTTCACTTCTTCTATTTTTAACTATTCATGAAAAAAAGCCGC
>NZ_JABSNP010000014.1 GCF_013294115.1 Hymenobacter caeli
CCCCATCAGGCCCTTAACTTCTTAACCCCCATCGAGTTTCGACAAGCTGCCTGACCTCTATTTTTGACTGGCTCACTTTGAAGGGGAGCTTACAATTCCAGCATGACCTGTTTGGCAAAAACGACTACGCACGACTACCCCACTTAGGATGGGAAGTAGTTGGGTATGGCTTAAAAAATGCTTGTCCGGCTTTTATACGCCGCGTATGGACTGCTCTAATACATACCTAGATCGCGTTGGCCTTAAATTAGTTAACTTCTAATTGGCTGTATTTTCCAAATCGCCTCAATCAGCTACAAGGTAGAGTGTTAGCGGAATTCCTTCCTTGGAGGGGGCAATAAGGGTCATTTTGGTAGCGGTAAAATTTACAATATCTGCTTCTACATCGCCACCGTCATAGTCATTGCTCGCATCTACTTTCAACAACAAATGCTTGCTTTGCAAGCAATAACTTCCAGTACCCGAGTTCTTTGCAGATATGTATGTGCATCCTTTAACATTGTACTTGCCTACCGCACCTAGGTTTTGAAAGGTAACTTTTCCATTAGGAAAAAAATCTATAGTGGGATTGCCAGTGGTCGGCCCCTGGCAATCCCCAGCTGAGGTAACGGCAAAAGTTGCCCAGCGCCAGACCTTGCCTTGCCCCCCCGGCCCCAACAAGAATGCCATCTCGGCAATGTTGGCTTGAGAACAGTCAGTTATTGACGTTTTAGCGGATGCTTTGCTGAACTCTTTGCCGCTGGCGTCTACCACGCGCAGGCTAGTAGTGTACGTGCCAACCGCAGCGTAGCTGTGGCTTACTTTAACGCCAGTCGTCGGCACTACCGGAGTTTTGTCCCCAAAATCCCATAAAAGGCTCCCATTGGGGGGTAGTTGACCGATGCTTGCTTCGAAATTGTACTGCCGTTTAACAAATCCCAGGGTGAGTTCCGGCTTGATGGAGAGGACCTGAATGCGTAAGACTTCATAATGCTCTCCCCAATATTTATTTAAAGTGGCTCCAATGGAAGAATTTCCTATGAGCATAGCGAAATCCAAAGGGTGGACACCTCTGGAAGTGCCCAGGTTTTTCTCCTGCTCTGAATTTGCCCTCTCCCTACGTTGGGTAGCGGTCAGAGTGCTGCATTCGGGCTGGACTGTACATAGACTAGGAGTACCCGTGCCATTGGATTGAAAAATTCGGAGGCGGTCGCCCGTAAGCGGAGCAATAATTCCCATGTGGTCTCTTCCGTACTTCCTCCACAAGATGAAATCACCGCTCTTTATTTCATTGGCTGGTATACGCCCTTTGTTTACCGCACTTAAGCCGGCGAAACTAGCATTTTGACTTAATGCCTTGTTTAGTTCGACTTCAAAAGAAGAAACACTGGTGTTTTTCCCGTCAATGTTGATGCCGACTTTTTGCAGCAGATTGATCATCAGCCCGGAGCAATCCGTACCAATCACTTTATAACTTCGATGCAAAGAGTCTCCCTTCGGCGGAGGTAACCGATGATCGAGGTCGCGTTGCCCAAAGCTGTATACTAACCCGTAATGTGTTGGCTCGTCGGTACCCTTACCGGGCATTGGCAGCTTTTTCTTATCACACAAAGTCTGCGCATACTTCAGCATGTCAGTCGTTAATGTTCCAGCTTGGTCTTGCGTCCCGGTGCTGGAGCCGTTTCCCCTCCGAGCCAAAGGCTTACCGTCGCTGTCCAGTATTTCCTGAAGGGTGGGGTTAGGAGCGCTGGCAGCTTCTAAAAATTCATTGTCTTCAGCATTAAGGGTGTCGCCAACGCCCTGGGGAGTTTGCTCTATTTCTTGGCTTTCTTTTTCGCAGCCAAACAAGGAAAGGCTGATAGCAAGCACAAATGCAAAGCGGTGCTTAGAGGTGTTCATGACAACATCAGTTAAGTATAAAATGCATTACCCCACTTTTAGCACTGGCTCAAGCTGTTTACTTGTCGATGGCAGCTACCCGGAAGTGTTTTTGAATTCGATAATCCTTAACCGCCATCTCTACGGAGGGGTGAGCACTTGCCGGCGCTTTGAGTGCCGGCCACGCTTGCTGGATTTTCCTTTTTCAAATTCCAGTAGGGAGCCTTCTACGTAGCAACTCATCCCATAAGGATTCGTCTTGGAGAAGAATCCCATGACGTTATTGGTGCCTACGCGGAGCGAGCGAAACCGCAATGTAAAGCCAGTGGCGAAGTTGCGGTAATCGTTCATCATGTATAAAGGCACCGCCACCTCCAGTCCACGGGTTTCGAGGCGGGGCGTCAGCGAAGCGTAAGAGAAAGACCGCATGCCAATAGCGTAATGCCCTCGTAGCCCCTGGCTTACCGCAGCGTTGAGGTACAGGGATCGCCGCATGTGGTAATCCAGGTCCAGGTTGAGGACCGTGGGCAGTCCGGTCCTTAAAGAAGGTTGAGCGGACAGCCGGCGCAGGCGCATTATGTCGCTGAGCTTATTGTCAAAATTGGTGGGGTAGAAATTGCTTGCATCGTCTTGGCTCACGTGGGCTTCGTGGAGTTCAATGCTGGGGTAGGAACGGCTCGATTTGTCATAATAAACGGACCCAAGATCGACCAAGGCTGCACCTACGCGAAAACGGTATGACTTATCGGAAGGCAGCGGCGCTCCAGCTTCTGCAATCGGTGAGGAAGGCCTGTACTCGTAAGCCACTCCCACATCGGCCCCCCAGCCGTACCCGGAAGCGTTACGGCCGGTTAGCCAACCAATAGTTTTTAATAAATCAAGCTCCCGAAAAGCATCGGCGTTAGCAACACCATACGCCCCTTGAAAATCATGCACTAAGAGGAGAGAATCCCCGCCCGCCGGCGAACTAAGCACTTCATAGTTCACGTCGCGGCCCTGGAGGTAGGCAGCGCCTATGCCAAACAGGTGCTTCACGGTTACACCGACTTTCAATTGGTGGGCCCCTTTTTCCAGCAGTACCCGGCCGTAGCTGCCGTTCCATTCAGACAAGGCCGTTGCATTCAAGTTAAACGTAGCACCGGACCAGTTCGCCGGCGAAGTCAGCCCACCAATGCTCGTTTTCAATAAACTGGGAGCAATGGTGTTGCCTTGAAAAGCTTGTCGGGTTCTGACAGAAAAAGCAATTCCACCCTGTTTGCCAATATTAACCAATACACTGGGACCCCGGATCTGTAGGGACACGTCAAATAGCTTGGTGCGGCCATCATTCACAGGGTCAAGGTTGGTAGGCGTGAGCTGCAGCCCCTCTTGCTGATGCCAGGGAAGCCACGGACCGGAATATCGGTAAGCTGAGTTGGCAGCGTGCGCTTCGACCGAAGCTAATTGGAGTTGCACCGCATACCGGTTAGCAGCTAGGGTAGCCGGATTCCACGCAACTCCACTATAGCCTGCATGGTTACTGTGCGCTAAGTCAAACCCCTGTTGCCCAAAGGAACGCTGAATGTTTACGATTAAGAGCAGTCCACAGGCCCACTTTAGCGTTGAATGATTCATAAGAGTCGCGCATATCACCAGTGCTAAGATACATAAATTTATAAATATTGCAATAATTATTTAAATACTATATCATTTGTTTTATTAAGGTGACCAAACCACTGGGCCTTATCAACTGTAGAGAGAATATCCTGACCTCCTCTACACTCCCCAAAATAATGAGCCGGTTGGTAGTGGAGAAAAGCACATTTTTGCCCTTTCCCCATTTACCGGGCCGGTTAAACGGGCCGGTTAGAAGTAGAGCGCGGCCAGAACTGCCTGAACGACGTGGCCGTTTTCAAAAAACCGTGAACGCGGCCAACAAAAAGATTGACGTTTGGCTGCGCAATTGGTACCCGAGCGCCTAGTAAAGTACCGCAACCAAGCAGCACGCGCTGCCGAGCCTGGAACAAGGCACCACGACCAAAGTGCAACCAAACGAAACGAGCGGACCATCTGGCCCGCTCGTTTCGTTTTTAATCTATACCTCAAAGTGCGGCCGGTCCTTAAACCCCGGCCAGTCCCCACCCCAATGCACCCGCGCATCCGCCGCTATCATCAGCCGCGCAAACTTGCTCAACAGCAGTCCTGACCACGATACCTCCCCGCCGGGCAGCACAAAGGCCACGTCCAGCGCCACCGAGGGCAACACGTTGTGTTTCGACTCCCCGCCGCGCTTGTAGGTCACAATGGGCCCCGGAGTGGTCCGGCCCTGCGCGTACAGCTCGTCCTGCCGCTGCACCGACCGGAAACACTCCGTAACGATGGGCCGCCCCACCAACCGCAGCACCGGGTCGCTCTCCCAGCGGGCCAGCGCCCGCACGTAGGCCGCCCCAAGGCTGGGCACCGCCTGCGCCAACCGCGCCCGCTGGGTCAGCAGCTGCGCCGCGCTCAGCTGCGGCACGGCGCGCAAACCGCCAAACGTAACCTTCGCCGGCGTCATGCTACCAAGTGCCGGCTTCGCCCGCCGGCTGCGCAACGCCCCCACTCGTGCCCGTGGTCCCCGGCGCTACGGTCAGCGCCGACAGCCCCGCCGTCAACGACCCCACCAGTACCAGGTACCCGGCCGCCGTCAGCACCGCCGCCGGCAAGGCTACCGGGGCCGCCACCAGCACCAGCCCCAGGCCGCCAATGGCCTTGCCCACCGCACTTACTTTCTTCCAGAACACGGGCGACGGCAGCGCCACTCGGTCCAACAAACTTAATTTTTTCGCAGCTTCCATCGGAAAATTCGGCTAAAGGTGAAAAGTAAACAGACTAAGCATCAGCACTCTTAACTAGGGTAGAACCGGCTCGCCCGGTTGCCCGGCAGGCGCAGGGGAGGCACCCGGCAAAGCTCCGCCGTTGGCCCCGGGCACCGCCGCCGCCGGCAGCTTCACCACCGCTTCCGGCTTTTGCAACGTCTTGCGAATCGTGGCCCAAATGGTCACCACCGCCACCAGCACCTGAATCACCAAGTGGCTGTACACCTCGATTACGTGCGGGTTAACCGGCGCTAATTCCTGAGTCAGCACCTGCCCCGCCAGGGCCGTGCCGATGATGTGCAGCAAGTGCCCGGTTTTCGTGTCAGCAAACAGCATGATTTCGTAGATAATGAGAATACATAATTTATACGAACTTACGAGAAATTAACCATTTTCGGTTCACTTTGGATTAGGGCTAGAAATTGTATTTTTTGGGCGTGCCCCCGGCCCTCCGCGCTGCTGCGGGCCGGGGTCGGGCTGTACGCCACTCCGCTTCGCTGCGGCCCTGCGGGCAGCTCCCGTTGGTCGCTTGGCTGCCATCCCTCACGTATTTCTCCGGCGTCTCCCGTTGCCCCCGCGACGACCGCCCAACGCGGGGCCCCGCCTCGCTGCGCTTCCTCCGCCCACACGGCGCTGCGCTCAGTCGTCGCCCGTACCTCCGCTCCTCGTTCGCTGCGCTTGCAGGGCTCCGGGCGCTACGTTCGGCCGGGCCCCGCTACCGCCAAACCCACCGCCCCGGCCCGCCCAGCGCTTTCGCTCCTTCCAGACCGGCTGCATGCTGCGCTGGCTGCACGTTGTTGCGCCGCCGCGCCGTTCCGCCGGCTTCCAGTCGCCAAAGCCCCGGGCCGGCCGCTTCCCGCCCACCTCCTCGAAGTCACTCCCTGACGCCGCCGCGACCACCCACCCGCGCCCGGCCCCGGCTCCCAAGGGTCGCCCAGGCCGGCCCCCACCACCGGCCCAACGCCGCGGCCCGCTTCCCGTTGGTCAGCCGGCCTTATCCCCCCGCATCCTCAGCTGCCAACGTCACCGCCCGGGGCAAGCCCACCGCACCGCTGCCACGCCGCGCAGGGCCGAAAAAGGCCCCACGCCGCGCACCAGCCCCACCAATTCGGTTGCAGGCCGCCGGCGGAAAATGCCGGCCGCCCGCGAGTAGTATTTGCGTTCCAGCCACGCAGGCAGAAATAAGGCCCGCTTCGCGGAGGGTTTCATTGGGGAGGGCCCCAAGCCCCCGCCACCATGCACTGGCTTACGCCCGGTCATCCTCCTCGGGTTCCGCGGCCGAAAAAGGCCGCTCCACCCTCACAAGGCCGGCTCCGCCGAGTGTCCATTGGGGGCCTCAGCCCGCCCCCAAACCCCCCGGCAAGGCATCCAAGGCGTTCAGTTGGGTGGCAAGGCCCGTCGTGGGGCCCCTGCTGAGGGTGCCTCAGTCCAGCGGCAGCAGCTCGCAGCGCCGGCCCAGCCGCCGGGCCGCCCGCAGGGTGCTCAGCGTGCCCTTGCTCTTTCCGTCCCACACCACCAGCACCAAGTTGGCCCGCTGCACAATCTCGGCATTGCGCACGTGGGTGGCGGCCGTGGGCCCGTGGGCGGCATAGTCGGGCCGCAGCTCCAGCAGGGGCACGCCGTGCGCCCGGGCCCAGGCCGCCGCCAGGGCGTCCACGCCCGCCGCGCCGCCGCTCACCACCTGGTCGGGGGCCAGTTCTGCCAACCGCGCCGCCAGGGCCGCGCAGCTGCGCACGCTCCGGCTTCCCACCACCGCTACTACCTTTTTGTCTTTTTCCATGCTACAAGTTACGCTATTTTACTCGTAATATGTTTCACATGGAACAATATTTCTTACTTATATATTCGTAATAAATAGTAATTAATACGGCGTTAGGGGTTATATTTGTATAAGAAATGGGAAAGACCTGTTTCGCATTGCGCCCGCGGCGCGAGCTGGGCCCGGCCCGCTCCGCAGCGCATCCCCCCGCCTAACTCCTACAGGCCATGCAGCCCACTCAATTACTCCAGCTCGCCGCTGCCGCTTGGCAGGGCCCCGCCCTCTGCTCGTTTTCGGGCATCTACGTTTCGCAGTCCGCCGCCACCTACGACGAGGGCGGCAGCAAGTGGTACATCGCCCTGCGCCTGGCCCCGCAGCAAGGCCAGCCGGCCCAGGATTTTAAGGGCCACAGCCCGTGCCCGTTCCAGGCCCTGCGCGAGGCCTTCCGCGCCCTGCGCACCGTGGCCCCCGGCTACGCCTTTGCCGCCGTGTGGGCCGTCATGCAGGCCGAGGATGCATACGCTGGCGTCCCGGCCCGTGCCTAGCGTCGCCACCGCCGCTCCTGCCGCGCCGGCAGGGGCGGCCCTTGCGCCGGGCGTCGCCCTGGCCCAAGCCCAGCGGGTGTACGCCGCCGCCAAAGAACACTGCTGGCAATTGCGCGCGGCCAGGGCCCCCAAGCCCGAGCGCCGCGCCGCCAAGCAGGCCCGCGCCGCCGCCCGCGCCGTGTTCGCCGCCGCTGCCCGGGCCTACTGGGCCAGCCCCGAGGGGCAGCGCCGCGCCCGCATCCTCGATGCCGCTTATCACCGCTACCACGCCTGCTAGCCCCCGCCCCCGATGATTGCCCGCCTCACCCCCAGCTTTTCCGCCGTGGCCGCCGCCTGCTTCCCCCTCGCCGGCTGCTCGGTGCGCGGCTACGCCTTTGCTCAAGGCACTCGCTACACCGTCACCGTCGCCACCCCCGCCGGCACGGCTTGCCCCGGCCAGTACCGCGGCACCGGCCGCACCTGCTACGAGGCCCTGGCCGCCGCCGTGCGCCTCTACTACGAAAGCGCCCACGCCTACCCGGCCACCCAGGCCCACGCCGCCATTCAGTAACCCCGCCCCGCCATGCCCCACACCGCTACTGCTTACCAATCCCACTTGCTCGACCCCATGAGTGCCGAGCCGCAGCCCGTCCACCCCGCCAACGGCCGCAGCTTCAAGCTGGCCGAGCTGTACGCCCTGCTCGATTGCCGCCTGGTGGACGTGGTGCGCCTCACGCCCGAGCTGATTCTCATCATCGACGACGAGGGCAAGTTCAAAAGCCCCGCCTACCTCAACCTGCTGGCCACCTACCTCTGGCACCAGCACCAGCCGGCCGCCCGCGGCGTCGATGCCATCGTGGGCCGCGCCATTCTGTGCCACGACAAGCAATTCCGCTAACCCCCCACGGCGACGGGGCCGGCCGCCAACGGGCCCCACTTTTTTTATTTCTCTTACCCTTTACCCCATGTCAACCAAAATCAACGCCCAGCGCAGCGCCACCACCGAAGCCGCCGCCCCCGCCGCCCTGCTCAGCCCCACGGCCCCGCCGGCACCCGGCCCCCGCGCCTACCAGCTGGACCAGGTGAACGAAGCCACGGGCGAAGTCGCGCGGGTTTCGCGCTTCCGCTACTTGCCCGGCCACCCGCGCCAAATCCGCTTCGATGCCAAAGCCGGCCAGTTCAACCTCGGCGGCACCGTCCCGCTGGGCAGCTCGCTCAGTTTCATCCCGCTGGCCTGGCGCATCTTCCAGGACGACATTCTGAACATGGGCCGCAAGCTCTGGGCCGAGCTGTTCTTCGCCGACTCTAAGGGCGCTATCTGCGCCGTGCTCTTCCACGGCTACTCGGTCGAAAATCTGTACCGCCTCATCGAGCCGCTGTTTTACGACGACCTCACCCTGGCCGACGTGCAGGTGAAAGTCACGGCCGAGAAAAAGCAGACCACGAAAGAGGGCAAAACGGCCACCTATTACATCGCCCAGTTCAGCTACGAGCCGGCCCCCGCCGAGGAGGTCGCCGCCCGCCGCGACTACGCCCGCGACCTGCCCATCTGGCGGGCCGAAACTTACACCGGCGCGGCCGACATCCGCATCCAGCACGGCTACACCGTGCCCGAGGACGGCGACCCGCACACCCCCGCCGCCGAGCTGCCCGCCGCCGAGTTGCCCCAACCTGCCTAGTGCCCCCGGCCCCACGGCACCCGCCGTGGGGCCCTCACTACCCGCCCCGATGGAAACGCCCCGCCTGCACATCGAGCAGCCGCCCCACGACGAAGCCGAAGCCGCGCAGCTCGCCCAGCTCCGCGAGCTGCTGGCCAACACCAACCCGCTGCCCGACCTGCGCGACTTCGCGCCCGCCGTGCGCCAGCTCTTCCCCGAGCCCGCCTACCGCGTCGGCTGCGGCAGCGCCCACCTCTGGCTGCACCGCGCCGCCGACGCGACCCGCTTGGCCCTCATCCGCTGATTGCTAATTGCTCACTGTTCATTGCTCCTTGAAAAGATGTTCACCGCCCTCACCCACCACCCCGGCCTGACTCAGGCCCAGCACCGCGCCCTGCCGCACGTCTCCAATACCGACCTCAGCACTCTTAAGGCCAAGCTGTTAGGCAAGCCCAACGCCCCCAATCCCGTAGCCTTGGCCTTCGGCAGCCACTTTCACACCGCCACGTTGGAGCCCGGCCGGTACGCCCGCACCGACGAACGGTGCAATTGGGCCCTGGTGGAGGCACTGGCCGGCGCTGTGCGCCGGCAGCGCTACTGCCGGGATCTGTTGTTTCGGGGCCGGCCCGAAGCCACCCACACCGCCACGCACCTGGCCACCGGCGTGCTGATTAAAATTCGGCCGGACTTACTGCACACCAGCCCCAAAACCGGAAAGGTGGGCCTCGTAGACTTTAAGACTACCAGCGCCCGCGACTATGCCCAGTTTTGCGGCACCGTCGAGCAGTACGATTACGACCGCCAAGCCGCCCTATACGCCGACGTGCTGGGCGCGACGCGCTTTACCATCATCGGCGTACAAAAAAGAGCACCCTTTGAAGTCTGGCAGGTGGAACTATTCAATTTGCCCGGCCTTCTCGCGCAAGGCCGTAAGAAATACACTCGCCTGCTGCGCGCCCACGCCGAGTATCAAGAGGTTTAGCAGACGGGGATATGAGCTGATCAAAAAAATGTCAATACAATGTACAATACCTAATTATAGGTATTGTACATTGTATTGACAAACAGTAATTTTGTTGTGCTTGATCCTTTTCCCTGGCAAATTTACTGTCAAAAGGGCTCCGCAACTTTGGTTACCCTTTGCCGGCTTGGGTTACTCATCAAGCGGAATATCCTTTGGCTTCGGTATTGGAGAATTGCGAGTCGTCATGTCATCAAGTCAAAATTGTATGAAAAGAATCCTGAGGCCGTTGATTTACATTTACGGACTGCTCATGCTTCAGCCTAACCGAGTCAGGGCACAGCAGCAGTTCGACGGTGCGCATAGCAACTACGCTGGCATCGGAGGTGTGCTTTGGAATCCTGCTACAGTGGCAGATAACCGCTACGCTATACAATTGCAAATCGCGGATTTCGACGCTCACGGAACTAACTCAGCCTACGCGTACACCGGTCCTTGGAGCTATTTGCATCCAGGTGCCGATTTCAACATACAAGGCACTAACGCGACTGCTCTTGCTAGCAACCAACCCCGCATATTCAGCGTAGGCTTTCAACTCCGAGGTCCTGGATTGCTGGTTCGCCTGGGCCCAAAAAGTGGCATTGCCTTGAGCACGCGTGTGCGCACCGCTTTTCAAGGTAACGACGTTTCTGCTAGCCTACTACAAAATTCCATCGAAGGTTTTCGTACAGTAAGCGCATGGCACAATAGCTCTTTTAACCTTAATTATAATACCGTCACAGAACGAAGCTTGACTTACGGAAAAGTACTCGTGGATACCGGGCCACACTTCTTGAAAGTAGGTCTCACTGGAAAATGGTTGATTGGCTTGGGTGCAGCCTATGCGCAGGGCAATAATATCGACTATGAAACATCACCGAGTGCATACGCTGGCGGGAACGGCATTCTTTTTTTACATCAATTACAAGGAGCCTACGGCTATTCCTACCCCGAAGAAACACCACGTTTAGACTTACAAACAGCTAGGCGCTTGCTACTAGGGCAAAACGCTACCGGTTCGGGCTGGGGAGGTGATGTTGGGTTCGTCTACGAATACCGGCCGCGGCGCACAGTGGGGGGGGCTCCAGTAAACAAAGAACTGTCGGCCAATGATACCCACCGCACTTATCTGTACCGGTTGGGTGTATCGGTTACGGACATCGGAGCCATCACTTATCGCAACAATACCGTTGCAGTCAACAATATTTCTTTAACGGATGCTGCGGTGCAACCGCCTAGTTATATTGGTATCGACCTGAGCAATTATGAAACTCGAATTCCACAGATTTTTCAGTCTGCAGGCACTCCGTTAGAAAACCATTTTACAACGGGCTTACCAACGGCTCTAAACGTCGATTTCGATTATCATTTTTCCCGCTACTTATACCTCAATGCTTCCGCCAGCCAGGGCCTGCGTATTCGGTATGCCATTGGCACGCGCACTTTCTCATGGTTGTCTGTAGCCCCGCGTTTGGAAACCCGGCGCTTCGAGTTGGCTTTCCCCCTGTCCATGACCAACAACTACCGTCAATTTGCGGCGGGAGCTATGCTGCGCCTGGGTCCGTTGGTGGTCGGGTCAAATAACCTCGTGGCCCTGTGGTCTGGAGCAAATGCTTACGGGGCCAACGTGTACGGGCAAGTCTCCTTGCTTCAAATACTTGCCAGCAAGCAGCGTAAGCGAACTGCCCGCTTTCCGCATTAGTTGCTTCAATCTTCCGGTCGGATGCGCTTACGATTCATTTTTTAATTCAACTGCTTACACCCTCGTTATGAAAGCACCCGTAACCACCTCGTTCATTTATGCCCTGTTGTTGCTTCTGCCATTGTTGGTGGGCAGCAGTTGTTCGCGGGAAGAAGAGCAGCAAATCGAGCCCGCTACGTTCCGGCAATTGGTCATTGCCGCAGCAGATCCGAGTCAAGCCAATCAAACCAATAAATTGCTGGCATATATTTCCAGTAATCATATTACTCAGTACCATTATGGCGATTTCGACGCTGATGGCCAACCCGGAAAAATCAACCAATTAGTGGTTGCCGATGCCAGTTCGGGCCTAAGCCTGAATGCTTTTCTAGACGATAGTCTACGAGTGAAAACGCTTTACTGTAGCAAAGGAGTCGTAAAAGATACGCTACTATTTACTTTCACTTACCCAAATGCGACAACTATAGTACTCAGTGCGTATCGAATCGACTGGGCTTCCGACTATACCAAACTTAGGAAGCGAGTCGTACTTAATACGTCCAACAATGCTTATGCCATCAGTGGGGTCACTACCTATAATAAAGTTAAGATTCCCATTGGTCCACTTGCCTCGCCTGCGTCAATGATGGAACAAGGGAACATACCGTACGCCATGTCTCCCTCAGGTATTATTGATTCAAAACGCTTTCTCGAGGTGCCTCTTTCAGCCAGCAGTTCAGCAAACAAGTGGTTAACTGTTTTAGGAACCAATCAAAAAAATGGCCCTGCTCATACGGCTGGTGCCAGCCGGACAACTGCTGAAAACGTTGGAGCTGACATTAGAGAAATAGATATTAATAGTGGGAAAGCTGTTGCAGCTGTTGGATACGGATTTCTCGGTCTAGGTGCAATCGGTGCCGGTCTAGTAGCGTTCGCTGGCGGAACAGCAACAGCTATCACAACTGCATTTGTGGTTTATGGAGCAATTGGCGCATTTATAATTTTAAGTGGTGGCATCTCATCCGCCCAAGGAGCAGAACTTTCTCCTTCCGACAAACCCTTTAAATTTCCCCCGTCCAATACCCCTGACAGCCCAACTACTCAAATCAACGGCACCCAATTGCAGCGGCTAAAAATTTATACTGCCATTAGTGAAAGCGCTGTAACCGTTGTCCCACGTGTTAATTCTGTTTGTTGTGATAATCCTTTTCTTTACACAAGCGGGGTATTAGAGTTCAAATTTGGGAGTGGTAAAGCCGTGGGTAGAGGACAAGTGACTGTGATTGTTGGTGGTTGTGATGGCACATACGTAGGTTCGGGTGGGAAAAATATTTTCTTTCTTACCAGCGCTTCTGTTGTTGGAAACAATTTAACACTAAACTTTGGTGATAGTAAGTTCTTGGGAACTATGACTACCCGAGGTGGAACAGGTGTGTTAACCATAAATACCATCGCTGTGTGTAGTGCAAGCGGCGTTTCAGCCCCATATAGTGTGAATATCCCCATGAGTTTTGCGGCAATTAATTAGCGCTATCTCATGCACAGAAATAGAGTAAAACAAAGGTCTATAATATTAGATAAGGCTGATTCCTGGAAACAGCAGCTGGCTCTATTTCTATTTTGAATAGCGTTATTCCACCTAAAAGGAGCCCGCGACAACGACGACGTGTTACCACACCACCTCGGGCCGGTACTGCCAGACACCTGCCAAAAAGCGGGTATTCAATGGTAAGGCGAACGGTTCGCCAGTGGTGTCGGCTGCGCGCCACCCGGCAGCGCGGGCAACCCCAGCCCGGCCAATTCTCTCGACAGCGTTGAGAGAATGGCCGGGTAGGTCCGGTAAAAGTCCACGCACCGGTACAGCTGTTGCGCCGACAGGCCCCGGACTTGCTGCAAGCGGCGCGCCAGTTCCGGCATCAGCCGGGCCCCGTAGGCGGCCCGGTCGTCGCCGTGCTGCTCGTATTCGGCGATGTACCAGCCGATGACCCAGTTGCGCACCGTCAGCCAGTAGTTCACCTGCTGCCCGGCCGCCTGTTGCGTCCGTTCGTGCAGGTGTTGGATGCGCCCGGCCAGCGTTAAAAGCGTTGATTCTGCCATAAAGGCCCAAGATACAGCGCCTGCTGACACGGGCCCCGGCGTATGTTTGACCGCCGCGCGGCTGGCCATCGAATACTCTTCCCCACGTAGCCCACGACCCGCGCAAGAAATGGGGCATGGGGCCCTATCCCCACGGCGGTAACGTGTACGTGACCACGAAAACCGGCCAGCAAAAGGAGTTCATCCCGCTCGGCAACCGAAGCGATGCCGCCATCCCAGCCGCCATTTAAGAAAAACTGCACCAGCGGTAAGCCGCGCCGTAAAAGTGAACGCCAACCACTTCTGTTGGCCCGAAAAAGGCCGGCCCCCACCCAAGGAAGCCGGCCTGTTCAGGGCGTACAACGGCCCGTCACGCTGCTAGCTGCTGGCCGGCACGGTAAACGTTCGCGTGAGCAGGTTGCCCAAGCGGTTGACCACCGCCACCGAGTAGCTGGCCCCCGCCGGCAACGACCCCAGGCCAATGCCGATTTCGGTGTTCAGGTCCAGCTTGAACGCGCCCGTTGGGTAAGCGTCCGTGGTCACCAGCACCGCGTGGTCGCCCGCGTCCGTGGAGGCCACGTTCACGTGCAGCTGCACGTTGCCCCCGTTGTTGGTCACGTCGAAAGTGGCGAAGGAGAGGGGCCCCGCCCCCAGGCCCGCCCCGCCCATGTCGGCGCTGCCGGCCGCCGTCAGCGTGGCCCCCGGCAACTCAAAGCCCGGCGTGGCCGCATCCACGATGTAAACCCCGTCCTGGGCGAGTTGCGTCAGGGAATTGAATTGACTCGTGGGCTTAAATACCTGGTAACTGGTGCCCGCCGTGTTGAAGCCATAGAGGGCCCGCACGTTGTTTTTCCAGGGGGCCGAAGCCAGCGCCAGCGCCGCCCCGTTGAAGATGAAGCCGGAAAGCGGCTTGGAGATAGTGCTCATAAAAAATGATGGGAAGGAGTAAAAAAAAGAGCCGGCCCCGGCGTGCTGCCCGGGCCGGCTCGATTGGTTGCTGAGGCGAAGGCCCTAGAAGTTCACCGTGGCGGCAAACGCACCCGTGTGGGCCGCGCCGTTGTGGGTGAAGGTGAAGGCCTGGCCGGCGTAGCGGTCGAGGTAGGCCACCGAGGCCACCTGCGCCCCGCCCACGCTCACGTCCATGCTGGCCGGGGCCGAGCCGCCGGTCGCCAGGGCGTTGAAGCCGAAGGTGTCCCCGGCCGAGGCGGCCAGCGTCACGCCCTGCGCGTCCTGGTTGGGGCCCGTCAGCGTCGTGTCGTAGCTCGTCGCCGAACCCCCGCCCGCCGGCACCGCCGAAGCCACCACGTTCACGTACTCCACCGCCAGCGGGTTGCTGGCGTTGTTGTTGAGCGGGTAGTACTTGCCGTTGAGCTGCTGGTAGTAGTTCACGCCCAGCACGCCCACCACCAGGTCGTCGGCCCCCGGGGCGGCCGGCAACGTCGCCACCACCGTCCGGTTCGTGAGCGCCGCGCCGTTCAGCGGCAGAATGCCCAGCGGCGCGGCCACGGCCGCCTGCTGGTAGGTCTTGCCCAGGAAGTTCACCGACGACGCCCCCACGACAATCTCGTAGTGGGTGGCCCCGGTCGGGGCCGCGATGTCCGTTTGCGGGTTCAAGCTCGGAATGGCCAGCGTCACGCCCTGGCCGTTGCCCGTCAGCGTGTACTGGAAGAACAGGTTCTGCCCGATGCCTGCCCCCAGGTTGAAGTTGAAGCCCAGCAGCGGGGCCAGGTTAGATTTCAGCACCTGGCGCATGCCCCGGTCATGCACCCCGTCCAGGGCAATGGCGGCCCGCATCGCCTGGGTCAGGCGCGAGACCATGCGCTTGTCGCTGGCCGCCTGGATGGCCACGCGCAGCGAGTCGCGCACCAGCTTTGAGGCCGTGGCCGCCCCGCCGAACTCGCTGGCGTTTTCGCGCACCCGCGCCATGCTGTCCTTGGCCTGAAAGCTAGCCTTGTTGGAAGCCGGCTTCTGCCGGATGCTCCCGTCCTTGGCAAACACCAGGCCCCCCACGGTGCCCTGAATGCCTAAAATACCGGTCTGTTGTGCCATAATAAAAAAAATAAAGTGAGAAAAAGAATAAGTCCGACTGCTTGCGTTACCGGCCTTGCTACCAGGTGCAGCCCACCCCGTAGCGCCGTTTAATGGTTGCCGTAAATCCCCGCCACACCTTCGGGGGCACCGCGGCCGCGGCCCCGCATTTCCACAGCCCGCGCCCCGCCCGTTGCGCCGCCAGCTGCTGCGCGGCCCGCCCCGCCACCGCCCGGTTCGGGTCAAAGGCCCACGCCCAGCCGCGTACCACGAGCAGCGAATCCAGCGCCCGCGCCGGCCCGCCCGGCCCCGCCGGCACCCGCACCCGGCCCAGCGTCCGCCCGTACAGGTCCGTGCCCTGCCGGCGTAGCCACACCAGCGGTGCCACCCCGCCCGGGCGCAGCAGCGCAGCCACCGAGTCGGTCGCCTGGGCCCCAAAAGCTTGGTCGTGCTCCGGCGCGTCCACACCCAGCAGCCGCACCCGCACCAGTTGCCCGCCCGTTAGCACCTCGTAAGTATCGCCGTCCACCACGCGCACCACCCGGGCCGCTTCCCAGGCGGGTTCCACCACCACCGCCCGCAGCAGCGCGGGCCGCTCCCCGGCCAGCGCCCGGCCCGCCACTGGTGGCCCCAGGCCGCCCTGCGGCGTCAACCCCAGCCCCGCGGCTACGGCCAGGGCACCCGCTGCTACCACCAAAATTGTTCGCGCCAATCCTTGCGCTGTTCGCATCCCGTTCATGCCCACAAACCTACCGGGTGCCCTTACGGGTTGTATATTCGTAGGCCCGCAAGTGCCCCGTTTTGCCCCGTATTCATGCCCCAGGTCGCCATCCACCCCAAAGAAGCCGCCACCATTACCGGCAACGGTTACGACGCCGCCAAGCGCCTGCTCCAGCGCGTGCGCGCCCGCTTCGGCAAACCCACCGGCTCCTACGTGTCGGTCGGGGAGTTTTGCGCCTACACCGGCCTGCCCGAGCCCGAAGTGCGCGCCGCCCTCCACCAGGCCTTGGTCAACCGCTAGCAGCGCCCGCCGGCCGTGGCTCGCCCGTACTTGCCCCGTAGCTCGCCCGTACCTGAGCCGTAGTTACACGGCTTCCCGTCGGCCCGGCGGCACCGAGTTGGCAGGAGCTTTTAGGTGCTAGTTTCGGTCCCCGTAATCCTGCTTCCGAAACCCCATGTGGTCTTTTTGTCGCACAACTATTGCCCGCCCCTGCCAACTCCTACTGCTCGGGGCGCTGGCCGCGTGCCGTCACGCGCCCACGTTTGAATTGGAAAAAAGCTACGGTTACCGAATCGTGTTGCAGATGCCCGGCGAGGAGTTCCAGCTCCGCAGCAAGAAGCAGCGGTTTTATCAGTTCCGAAACCACCCGGCCCCGGCCGAAGCTGAAATGTTCGCTTACTTCATCCAACACCACGGCGGCGGGTACAGCATCTTCGCCCCACCCAAAAGCGACCGGCTCGATACCGTTGAACTGGCTGTGCCCGCCGCCCGTGCCGATAGCCTCTTTGACCTAACGCAAGCTTTCTTCCGCACGCTGCGTTTTGCCAACCCCGACACGGTGCGGACTGGGTCCTACACGATAGAATCGGATGACGTGCCGGGCATCCTACAAATCTCCTGGCACGGCCAAACCCTAATGGGCCGGATAAATGCCTTGCACGATGGCACCACGGCCCGGCAGAACCAAGCCTTTCTTCGCGTCAACCGCAGCTTCGCAACCTTACCATTTCCGCCGCCGGCCCCACGCAATGCCGGACCCTAGCACCTGATAGCGTGATGCAAATGGCTCCGATTTTTGCAATACTGCTGGTGCTGTACCGCTCCTGGCACGCTGTACAACCCCGTTTGCAGGCTACTACTGGGTCTGGGTCCTGGTATCTTGCCCGCCCGGCCGGCCCCGGGTACGAAGCGGTTCATTACATTTCATGCGGAAGTGCTCCGCGGCGGTATGCGGGAAATAAATAAAAAACAACTCATTGCGCTGGCCATCCTGGCCGGGCTCAACCTTCTATTCAGCAACTTAGTTGCGGGCAACGGGCAACGCCTCACCGGCGAGGCAGTGCTAGCGCATTCGCCGGAAATGCGGCGGGCAACGCTCGTTTCCTTTGTATTTGGACTCCAAGCCATCAGTTTCATTCTAGGCGGATTTGCGGCTCTAATTCCTTACAAGAAAAAACTTTACAGTGAGAAGTGGCTAACTTTTTCCCTCGGCATCGCCATCACCATCCAAGCCATATTTCTATTGGGAGCAGTGGTAAAGCTAATTTTTTGGTAACAGATGAGCAGTATTATTGGGGCAACAGTTTGAAAGCCCCAGCCCACTTGCCAGCTCCTGTAACTTCCGGTACCCTTCACGAAATTGAAAGCCCAGGTGCTCAGCGCCCAGCTGCCGCCGCATGAAGCCCACAGGCATCCTATTCACTACGCTTATGAGCTTTGCCAGCGGCTTGCAGCAAGTTCATGGACAAACGACGCCCAATACCACGTACTCCGACCCCGATGAAATCCGATTAGCAGCGCCCCAAGCCCTTGCCCAAGCGGCGCAAAAGGCGTTTTCTGTAGCCGAAAGAACCAGCCTGTGCGGGTTGGGGCGGGGCTTCATTTCCTTTACTTGCCAAGTGAGCAGCAGCGGGCGCATCGAGGCCATTACCGAGATAAAGCGCTACCAAGCAGCTCATACCATCCCAGCTTCGGCCGTTGGCAAGCTCGCCGAGAGTATCCGTCGCAACGTGGTCTTTCATGTGCCCACCGCAGACAAGCCCGCCCGCATGAGTCGCTTCCGCCGGCCCTCCGTGGTCGTGCCGCTGAAAGTGTTTTGCAAGTAGCCTCTCCTCTACGTTTATCATGCTCGGTGACGCTATAAGTGGGCAGTATTTCACCTTGGGGAGCAACGGCGTTACTTCTCCAGAATGCTTTTAACACGCACAGGCCAGCGCACAGGCCGTTGTGTACATGCGAGAACGCCCAAGCAAAGCCCCGCCTACGCCGCTAGGCCTTGCGCCGCGGGGCCGTCCGGTACCACCGCGCACACTTCTTCGGCCCGCACCCCCGCGCCAACGGGGGCCCCGGCCCCGGTGCCTTCCCAAATCCGGCGCATGGTCTGGTGCTGCAAGTCTTCCACCACCTTGGCGTAAATCATCGTCGTCTGAATCTTGGCGTGGCCCAGCACCTTTTGCAGCACCTCCACCGGCATGCCGCGCAGCAGGCTTTGCGTGGCAAATGTGTGGCGGGCCGTGTGCATGCTCACCAACTCCCACTTCGCCACCGGCCGCTTCATAATTTGCCCGCCCAGCGTTTCCACCACTTCCACCGCGTCGGCCACGCCCGCCAGCCGGCAGATGCGCTTGAGGTAGCGGTTCATCACCTGGTTGGCCGTCGAGGGCAAGAGCCGCTCCCGGGTGCCGGCGTACTTGTCGAGCAGGGCCCCGGCCGGCGGCGTGAGGTAGATGCTGACCCCCGTGCGCGTCTTGGTCTGCGTCAGCCGCAGGATGCGCCCGCCGTCCCACTCCTTCACGTTGCCCGCGTGCAGGGCCGAGAGGTCCGAGTAGCGCAGCCCCGTGTAGCAGCAAAACAGAAAAGCGTCCCGCACGGGCCCCAGGTTGTCGGGCAACTTGACCGTTTCCAGCCGTCCCAGCTCGGCGGCCGTCAGCCACACTTTTTCCACGTCCTCCCACTCCACCCGCAGCTTGGCCGGGTCCACGGCCAGCGCCTGCCCTCGCTCGTCGCGGGCCCACGCCAGAAACGGCTTGAGCTGCTTGACCACGCCCGCCACCGTGTTTTGGGCCGACCCGCGCACGTCCCGCAGGTGCCCCAACAGCCCGTCGTGCATCTCGGCGTCGTAAGCGGCCGTCGTCAACCGGTTGGGCCGCGTCGCCGCAAACTCCAACAACGTGTTGTGCGCCGTCTTGTAGCCTTTCAGAGTATGAAACCGGAACCCCCGGGCCCGCAGCACCTCGATGTACGCCCCGAACAAGTCCGTGAGCAGCGGGGCCGGCGGCAGGTCGGCCGCCGCCACTTTTGGAGCCAAGGCCTCTTTCAACAGGGTAGGGGTAACCGCCACTCCCGCCGTGCGCAGTTCTCGGTAGGCTTTCACCACGTTCCCGTCCAGCGCATCCAAAACATCGTTGGCGTCCTGGTACCCGGCAAATGATTTCCGGAACCGGCCCTTCTCTTCGTTCCACTCGTTGGCCAGGCACCGTTCTGAGGTTGCCAGCCGCAACCGCTGGCCGTCGAAGTACGCCCGCAAGTGAATGACACACCGGCCGGCCGAATCGGGGCGGTCTGCCCGCCGCTCAAATTGAATAGTCATGCTAATAAAAATTGGGGGTGAGTGGGGGCGTAACTGGGGGCGTGTTTGGGGGCGTACTTCCCGTAGTAAGTAGGTATATGTCGCGTAGTGGCCCAAACGAAAGAACCCCCGAAAAGTGCCTTCTACAACGCGAGAGGCGGCTTTTCGGGGGTTCCCGTAGCAGTGTGTCGTACCCGGAGCCGGAGTCGAACCGGCACATCTTGCGATATTGGTGTTTGAGACCAACGCGTCTACCGGTTCCGCCATCCGGGCAGGATGAGCTTGATTAGAACAATTCCGCTCTGCCGGTATCAGGAGCGGGCCGCAAAGGTAGCCACTTGCCGCTGGATGCGCAACAGGTAGCGCTTCTTCAGGTAATAGGTGAGCACTTGGTGCAGGGCGGCGGAGCGGTGGTCGGCGGGGAGCTGCTCGTAGCCCGCTAGTACCGGCTCGATGCCGGCGTCGAGGCCATCGGCCAGGGCCTGGGCTTCGGCGGCCACGGGGGCTACGGCGGCGGGGGTGGGGTCCAGCTCCAACTCCATCAGCTGCTCGTTGAGGTCCATCACGTCCATCAGGAAGTCGGGGGGCAGCTTTTCCGACTGGCCCTCCACCAGCAGGCCGTGGTGGCGCAACAAGTAAGCCATGCGCTGGTCGGCGTCGGCCAGGGTGCGGTAGGCGTAGGTGTTGAGGGTGGCCTGGCGCAGCATCTCGGCCTGATTCTCTGGGCTGGAAGTGGCGTGGAAGTCGGGGTGGGTTTCGCGGCTTTTGGCGTAGTAGAGGCGCTTGAGGGCGGCCTCGTCGGGCCGGAACGACTCGGGCAGGCCGTAGAAAGCGAAGTAGTCGGTAGGGGTGGGGGCGGGCATGGGGCGAAGGTAGGGCGGCGCGGGGCCGGGCAGTGGGCTCCTGCTTACCGCCAAAGCCGCCCGATGGTTTTGCCCGGTTCGGCGGCACAACGGCGGGGCCCGGCGAGAACGGCCCCCGGGAGGTAGCCAGCGGCGAGGTTTTTTCGTTAATGGCGGAATACTTTCTCTTTATGGTGCTTACTACTTTATCGTTTGTTCATTGGGCACGCCGCGCCGCCGTGTGGGTGCCCTTGCTGGGCCTGGCCGTGGCTTGCGGCGGCAAAAAAGATGCTGCCGACGACGGCGGCGCGGGCGGCAAAGGCCCCGGCGGCAAAGACGGGGGCCCGCCCAAAATCCTGCCCTACGCCGTGGTGCAGGTGCAGCCGCGCACCACGGTGCTCTACAACGATTTTCCGGCCACCATCCAGGGCCAGCAAAACGTGGAAATCCGGCCCAAGGTGGACGGTTTCGTGGAGGCCATTTACGTGGACGAAGGGGCCCCCGTGAAGAAGGGGCAGCCGCTGTTCCGTATCAACGCGCCGCAGTACCAGGAGGCCGTAAACACGGCCCAGGCGGGCATTCAAACCGCCGTGGCCAACGTGAATTCGGCCCGCATGGGTGTGGAAAAGCTCCGGCCTTTGGTAAACAAGGACATCATCAGCCCCTACGCGCTCCAGGAAGCGCAGTTCACGCTGCAAGGCCAGGAGGCAGCGTTGGCCCAGGCCCGCGCCACGCTGGCCAACGCCCGCACCAACGTAGGCTATACGCGCATTTTGAGCCCGGTGAACGGCGTGGTGGGCACCATTCCCAACAAAATCGGCAGCCTCATCAGCACTACCTCCACCGACCCGCTCACCACCGTCACGGGTATTGCCAACGTCTACGCGTACTTCTCGCTGAACGAAAAAAGCCTGCTCAACTTCACCCGCGACAGCCCCGGCAATACGCTGCAAGAAAAGCTGGCCCAGCGGCCCAACGTGCAGTTGCTGCTAGCCGACGGCACCCTCTACAAGCAAACGGGCCGGGTGGAAACCGCCATCGGCCAGATCAATACCCAAACGGGCTCCAGCAGCTTCCGGGCTTCGTTCAGCAACCCGCAGGGGTTGCTGCGCAACGGCAGCAGCGGCACCATCCGGGCCCCGCGCACCATTAAGGACGCGCTGCTGGTGCCGCAAAGCGCGACGTATGAGTTGCAAGGCAAGCAATTTGTGTACGTGCTGGGCCCCGGCAACAAGGTGCACAACACCCAGGTTACGGTGCAGCCCACGCCCGACGGCCAGTTTTTCGTGGTGCGCTCGGGCCTGAAAAAAGGCCAGACCATCGTGCTCGAAGGCGTGAGCGGCCTCAAGGACAACGGCCAGATTAAGCCCCGTCCGGTGCAGGCCGACAGCGTGTTTGCCGCCTCGCTAGCCAAGGCGGGAAATGAGAATAAGTAATTGTCAGGCCGTTGGGTCCTGTAAAATTCCAAGGTCGTCATGCCGAGCGCAGCCGAGACATGACGACCTGCTTTAGTATAAAATATTAGCAGACAAATAGATGCTGAAAATATTCATTGAGCGGCCAGTTTTGTCCACGGTAATTTCCGTGCTCATTGTGCTGCTCGGGCTGCTGGGGCTGTACACGCTGCCCATTGCCCAGTACCCCGACATTTCGCCGCCCACGGTGCAGGTGTCGGCCTCCTACAGCGGGGCCAGCGCCGACGTGGTGCAGAAAAGCGTGATTGTGCCGCTCGAAGAGCAAATCAACGGCGTGGAGGGCATGACGTACATGACCTCCACGGCCACCAACGAGGGCGGGGCCACCATCCAGGTGTACTTCAAGGTGGGCACCAATGGCGACCAGGCCGCCGTGAACGTGCAAAACCGGGTGGCCAGCGCCACCAGTGTGCTGCCCCAGGAGGTGACCCAGGCCGGCGTGCAGGTGCGCAAGCGCCAGACCAGTAACCTGATAACGGCGTCCATCTACAGCGACAACCCGGCTTACGACCAAACCTTCCTCCAGAACTACGCCGAAATCAACATCATTCCGCAGCTCAAGCGGGTGAATGGCGTGGGCGACGCCACGGCCTCGGGCCAGCGCACCTACTCGATGCGCATCTGGCTGAAGCCCGACGTGATGGCCAACTACGGCCTCACGCCCGCCGACGTGTCCACGGCCCTCAACCAGCAGAGCCTGGAGGCGGCCCCCGGCAAGTTCGGTGAGAACGGCGACCAGTCGTTTCAGTACATCATCAAGTACACCGGCAAGCTCCAGTCGCCGGAGGCATTCGGCAACATCATCCTGCGCGACCAGGCCCAGGGCCAGATTCTGCGGCTTAAGGACGTGGCCCGCGTGGAGTTAGGGGCCCAGGCCTACAACACCCGCGTGACGGTGAACGGCAAGCCCTCCGTTAGCGTGTCGGTGAACCAAGTAGCGGGCTCCAACGCCTCGCAGGTGATTAAAGACGCTAAAGCGGCGCTGGCTCTGGCGGCCAAGGATTTCCCGGCCGGCGTGCACTACATCCTGCTGGTTGACATCAACAAGTTTCTCGACGCCAGCATCGAGAAGGTGATCCACACACTGCTGGAGTGCTTCGCGCTGGTGTTTTTGGTGATTTTCCTGTTCCTCCAGGATTTTCGGTCCACCATCATCCACGGCGTATCAGTGCCGGTGTCCATTTTGGGCACGTTTTTCTTTTTGTACGTCTTCGGGTTTAGTATCAACTTGCTGACGCTCTTTGCGTTGGTGCTGGCCATCGGCATCGTGGTGGACGACGCCATTGTGGTGGTGGAGGCCGTGCACGCCAAGCTCGAAAGCGGCTACACGTCCTCGCGCAAAGCGGCCATCGACGCCATGGGCGAAATCTCGGGGGCCATCGTCAGCATCACGCTCGTGATGGCGGCGGTGTTCGTGCCGGTCACGTTCATCGGCGGCTCTACGGGGGTGTTTTACAAGCAGTTCGGCATCACGCTGGCGGTGGCCATTCTCATCTCGGCCGTGAACGCCCTGACCCTGTGCCCGGCCCTGGCGGCGCTGTTCCTTAAGCCGCCGACGCACAACGAAGCGCCCAAGGAAGGGGAGAAGCGCACGTACATGCAGCGCTTCGGCGTGGCTTTTAATGCCGGTTACGACGCGTTGGTGGGCAAGTACACTGCTGGCGTGGGCTTCCTCACGGCGCGCAAGTGGCTGGCGCTGGTGTTCGTGGGCCTGTTCGGTGGGGGCCTGTACTTGCTGATGACCAACACGCCGTCGAGCTTCGTGCCGCGCGAAGACATGGGCACGCTCTTCGTCAACATCACCCTGCCGCCGGCCGCCTCGCTCGAGCGCAGCGCCGTCATTGCCGACGAGGTGGACAGCCTCTCGCGCAGCATCCCGGCCGTGGCCAATGCCCTGCGCACGGTGGGCCAGAACTCGCTCGCCGGCCAGGGCAGCTCCTACGCCCAGGAAATCATCGCCCTCAAGAACTGGGACGACCGCCCGGGCGTGACCAACGAGGACGTGATTGCGCTGCTGAAGAAGAAAACTGCCTACATCCGCGACGCCAAGCTGGTATTTACCTCGCTGCCCACCATCTCGGGCTTCGGCCTGAACGGCGGCTTCGAGTTTCAGCTGCAAGACCGCGGGGCCCACAGCACCGACGAGTTCTACAAGGTGGCCCAGGGCTTCCTGGCGGCCCTGGGCGAGCGGCCCGAAATCCAGTACGCCACCACATCCTTCAACCCCACGTTTCCGCAGTACTTGCTGAGCGTGAACGCCGTGAAGTGCGCCGAGGCCGGCGTGCCCGTCAGCGGCATCCTGGCCGTGATGCAGGGCTACTACGGCAGCCTGTACGCCTCCAACTTCAACGATTTTGGCAAGCAGTACCGCGTTGTCATTCAGGCCGATACGAACTACCGGGCCAACATTGCCGGGCTGGGCAAGGTGCAGGTGCGCACCGGCTCCGGGGTGATGGCGCCCATCACCGAATTCGTGACCCTGACGCGTGTGTACGGCCCCGAAAGCGTGGCCCGCTTCAACCTCTACAACTCGATGGCCGTGCAGGGCTCGCCCAACGTGGGCTTCAGCACGGGCCAGGCCATCACGGCCATCCAGGCCGCCGCGGCCCAGCACCTGCCGCCGGGCTACAGCTACGAATTCTCGGGGCTGAGCCGCGAGGAACAGAGCAGTGGCACGCAATCCATTTACGTGTTTGCGCTGTGCCTGGTGTTTGTGTATTTGCTGCTTAGTGCGCAGTACGAGAGCTACTTGCTGCCGTTTGCAGTGCTGCTGTCGCTGCCCGTGGGCCTCACCGGCACCTTCGTGTTTGCCAAGCTCTTCGGCATCGACAACAACATCTACCTCCAGATTTCGGTGATTATGCTCATCGGCCTGCTCTCCAAAAACGCCATCCTCATCGTGGAGTTTGCCGCCGAGCGCCGCCTCAAAGGGCTTAGCATTGCCGACGCCGCGCTGGAAGGCGCCAAGGCCCGCCTGCGGCCGATTCTGATGACCTCGTTCGCCTTCATTTTCGGGCTGATGCCGCTGCTGTTTGCCAGCGGCGCGGGGGCCAACGGCAACCGCTCCATTGGGGCGGGGGCCATTGGCGGCATGCTGTTCGGCACCCTGCTGGGCGTGTTCGTGATTCCGGTGCTCTACATGATTTTTGAGGGCTTGCAGGAGCGCATCAACGGGGCCCCCAAGGACCGGCTGGAGCAGATGCAGCGCGAGGAAGCCGAAGCCCCGCCCGGGGCCCCGGCGGCCCCCGGTGCCCCCGCCGCCAAGCCGGAGCCCGTGCCAGCGTAGGACTCTCCGCTACCGAGCTTCGCACACTGCCTATGAAACCGTTATCATGCTATCAGTAAAACCGTTAATAACTAAGCAGGTACGCTACTGGTTCCCGCTGCTAGGGGCCCTGCTGCTGGGCGCGTGCGCCGCGCTGCACCCTTACCAGGGCCCCAACGCGGCCGCGCCCAACCTCTACCGGGGCGCGGGCACTGCCGATACCGCCAGCATCGCCACGATGCCTTGGCGCGCGGTGTTTGCCGATGCGCCGCTGCAAAAGCTGCTGGAGGAAGGGCTGAGCCAGAACCTGGATTTGCGCATCGCCGTCACGCGCATTCAGCGGGCCCAGGCCAACCTGGCGCAGAGCCGGGCCCAGTTCCTGCCCAGCCTCTCGGCGCGGGGCAGCGCCACCGAGTCCCGGTCGAACAACAATACCGGCGTGGGCACCATCACGGGCACCGGCACGACAGGAACGGGTACGACCGGTACCGGGACGGGCACTGGCACCGGCGGTACTGGCACCGGCGGTACTGGTACCGGCACCGGCGGTACGGGAACGGGCGGAACCGGTACGGGCACCACGGGCACCGGCACCAACGACCCCAACGCCGTGGTCACCAGTCAATTCAATCAGCAGTACCTGCTCACGCTCAGTTCGAGTTGGGAGGCCGACATCTGGGGCAAGCTGCGCAGCAACAAGCGCAGCTACGTGGCCGCGCTCCTGCAAAGCGAGGCCTACCGCCGCGCCGTGCAAACCCAGCTAATCGCCAACATCGCCGACGATTACTACCTGCTGCTGGCCTACGACGAGCAGCTGGCCATCACGCGCCAGACCGTGCAGAACCGCATCAAGGACGTGGAAACCACGAAGCTGCTGAAAGATGCCGCCATCCTGACGGGCGCGGCCGTGGCCCAGAGCGAGGCCAACCTGTACGCGGCCCAGGTCTCGATTCCCGACCTGGAACGCAACATCCGCGAGACCGAAAACACCATCAGCCTGCTGCTCAACCGGGCCCCGGGGCCCATCGAGCGCAGCACCCTGGCCGCTCAAACCCAGCCGGCGCTGCTGCAAACCGGCGTGCCCGGCCAGCTGCTGCGCAACCGCCCCGACGTGCAGGAGGCCGAGGCCGCCTACCGCTCCTACTTCGAGCAGACCAACGCGGCGCGGGCCTATTTCTACCCCTCGTTCACCATCACGGCCAACGGCGGCCTCACCAACACCAGCGTCCGCGACCTGTTTTCGCCCAATGCCCTGTTCGGTACGCTGGTGGGCGGGCTGGTGCAGCCCATCTTCAACCAGGGCCTCAACCGGGCCCGGCTGCGCAACGCCCAGGGCTTCCAGGACGAGTACCTGCTCACCTACCAGCAAACGCTGCTGAACGCCGGCCAGGAGGTATCCAACGCCCTGTTTGCCTACCAGACGGCCGGCGAGAAGGTGGCCATCCGCACCAACCAGCTCGCCTCGCTGCAACGGGCCGTGGACTTTACCCAGGAACTAGTAAAATACAGCTCGGCCACATACACCGACGTGCTGACCTCGCAGCAGAGCCTGCTCGCCGCCCAACTCAGCAGCATCAACGACCGCCTTCAGCAGCTCCAGGCCACCACCGACCTCTACCAGGCCCTGGGCGGCGGCTGGCGCTGATGTTTTGGCTGTAAAACGGCGTGTCACCCCATTCTACTGCGTGGCATTAAAGAATTGGCGGAAATCACGCCTCGTCACGGCGGGTGAGTGAGGAGAAGGCAAACGGCGGGGCCCCGAACAGCCGCTTGGTGGCCGGCCACACCTCGCCGAACAGCGCCGATTGGCGGTAGGCGTCGAGGGCCGCCGCGTCGTCCCAGTGGCTGTAGGTGCAGAAGATGTGGGGCTGGTCGGCGTCCTGCCACAGCTCCAGGTGGCGGCAGCCGGGCTGCTGGCGGATGCGGGGGGCCGTGGCCCGGAAAATGGCCCGGAAATCGGCCACCCGGGCCGGGTCAAACGTCATGCGAACCACGCGCAGCAGCATAGCGGAAACCAGTTGGTGAGGGGCAAAGATGGCCCGGTGGCAACCCGCGCCCACCAAAGCCCGGCGCTGAACTAAGTTTCTGCCGGACCGTAAGCCACCCTAATTCATCATAGCATTTCATTTTTTCCTTCATGAACACCATTTATTCGCGTTCCGCCGCGTCGCTTTGGCTAGCGGCCCTGGCCGCTGGCCTGCTGCTGGGCGGCTGCAACGGCAAGCCCGCCGAAACCGACGCCAGTAAAACCACCGTGGTCGTGCCCGGCTCGGAAACCAAAGCCTCCGACAGCACCGCCACCGCCAAAGCCGGCGCGGTGAAGCCCACCGGCCCCAAGCCCGCCTGGGGCCCCACCATCGCCCCCGAAATGCAGGCCGTGATTGAGCAGCTGATGAGCTTCAAGTCGCCGCCGCTCACGTCCGTCACGCCCCAGGCGGCCCGCCAGCTGCCCACCGCCGCCGACGCGGCTATGAAGGAAATGAAAGCGGCCGGCATCCCCGTGCCCCCCATGAACGTGGACACCGTGGGCAAAACCCTGGTGCCCGGCGTGCGGGCCCGCATCTACACGCCCAAAACGGGCACCGCGCCCTTCCCCGTCATCGTGTACTACCACGGCGGCGGTTGGGTCATTGCCGGCGTGGACACCTACAGCTCTTCCGCCCAGGCCCTGGCCGAAGAAGTAGGGGCCGTGGTGGTGTCGGTGGCCTACCGCCAGGCCCCGGAGCACAAGTTCCCGACGGCCCACGACGACAGCTTCGCCGCCTACCAGTGGGTGCTCAAGAACGCTGCCAGCATCAAAGGCGACCCCAAGAACGTGGCCGTGGTGGGCGAAAGCGCCGGCGGCGGCCTCGCCGGGGCCGTCAGCCTGATGGCCCGCGACAAGAAAGTAGCCCTGCCCAAGTACCAGGTGCTGGTGTACCCCATCGCCGGCTACGACCAGAACACGCCGTCCTACCTGAAAGCCACCGACTACGTGCCCCTCAACAAGGCCGCCATGGGCTGGTTCTTCAAGAACTACCTGCGCAGCCCCGCCGACGGCAAAGACCCGCGCATCGACCTGGTGAACGCCAACCTGAAAGGCCTGCCGCCCACCACCATCATCGGGGCCGAGCTGGACCCGCTGATGAGCGAAGGCAAAACCCTGGCCGACAACCTGCAAAAAGCCGGCGTGAAAGTCGATTACAAGCTCTACCCGGGCACGACCCACGAATTCTACGGCATGGGGGCCGTGGTGCCCCAGGCCAAAGAAGCCGAGCAGCTGGCCGCCGACGACCTAAAAAAGGCGTTTGGCAAGTAGGCTTTATTGCTCTATTGGCGTATCATTAAAACGTCGTGCTTCGGCTGCGCGGACGCCAGATGAGCACGACGTTCTTTTTTACGGCTTGAACCCAGTCGCCAAACCGCGCCGGGGCCTACTCCACCGGAAACCGCACGTCCACCTGCGAGTCGAAGTGCAGGCCCAGCAGTTCGGCGGCGTTGCCCTGGCAGATGCCCAGGCACAGGCAACCCTGGCTGTTGAACACCGAAACGGCCTCGCCGGGCGGCGCGGCCGAGAAGTGCGGCTGCAACTCGCGCACCACCTCGCGGCCAAAATGCACGCTGAACGGCCGGCCGTGGCCCACGGCCTCTACCGCCGCGCGCGAGATGTTGGTAATCAGGTTGCCGTAGTGGTCCACGTGCGCCACGTGGCCCGTGATGCGGTGGTCTTGCAGCCGCAGCTGGCGGTTGGTGAGCAGGTACAAATCCGTGACCAGGGGCCCCAGGCTGGCCAGGACCGCGCCTTGGGCCAGGGCCACGGCGGCGGGCAGCAGCACGTCGCGGGTGGGCGAGGCGGTGGCGGCCGCCGGCAGCGCCACCCACTCGTCGGGGGGGCCGTCGCAGAGCAGGGCCAGGATGCCGTTGTCGGCCACCACGAAGTAGTGCTCGGCGTAGCGGGCGGCGTGCCAGGTGGGCTCGGGGCCCGCGCCGTGGTCGTTCACGCCGACGACGTGCACCGTGCCGCCCGGAAAGTCGCGGAACACGGCCCGCAGAACGTGCACGGCGTGCGCGGTGTTGTAGGGTTCAACGCCGTGGCTGATGTCGACCACGGGCAGGCCCGGGGCCAGGCGCAGCAGCCGGGCCCTGAGCGCGGCCACGTAATGGTCGCGGTAGCCAAAATCCGTCAGCAGCGTTATCAAACCCATGTACCGTGCCCGCGTTCCGTAGTTTTTCGTAGTATTGTTGAACCACTCGGGCCGGCGCAAAAGTAGCCGGTTTGCGCCGAGAACCGGCCGCCCGGCACGGCCCCGCTTGCCCGTCTTCCCCTCACTTCCTCACCTCCAAAAGATTGGTCGAAAAAGTCATCACCCTTGAAAACATGTCGCTGGTTGATTTCCTCGGAACCGACAACCAGAACATCCGCCAGCTGGCGGCCGCGTTTCCGGGCTCGAAAATCATCAGCCGCGGCAACGAAATCAAAATCCAGGGCCGGACGGAAGTCATCGCCCGCATCAACGACATCCTCTCCTCGCTCATCGAGCACTACCACCAGTACGGCTCCATCACCGACCGCGACGTGACCCAGTACCTGTCGGCCACGAGCGAAGAAGCCGAGGGCCGGGTGCTGGCCGCCTCGCCCGACGTGATTCTGTTCGGGGCCAAGGGCGGCGTCATCAAGGCCAAAACGCCCAACCAGCAAAAGCTGGTGGACACCGTGATGCGGCACGACCTGACCTTCACGCTGGGCCCCGCCGGCACCGGCAAAACCTACATTTCGGTGGCCCTGGCCGTGCGGGCCCTGAAGAACAAGGAGGTGAAGAAAATCATCATCTCGCGCCCCGTGGTGGAGGCCGGCGAAAGCCTGGGCTTCCTGCCCGGCGACATGAAGGAGAAAGTAGACCCCTACCTGCGCCCGATTTACGACGCCTTGGAGGACATGATTCCGGCCGAAAAGCTGAAGTTTTACCAGGAGAACAAAATCATCGAAATCGCACCCCTGGCCTACATGCGCGGCCGCACGCTCAACAACGCCTTCGTGCTGCTCGACGAGGCCCAGAACACCACGCCGAGCCAGATTAAGATGTTCCTGACCCGCATGGGCCCCACGGCCAAGGTGATGGTGAACGGCGACCGCAGCCAGATTGACCTGCCCACCCGCCAGAAATCGGGCCTGATGCAGGCGCTCGACATCCTGAAAAACGTGCAGGGCATCGGCTACGTCGAGATGACCTCCGAAGACGTGGTGCGCCACCGCCTGGTGAAGGAAATTGTGGAAGCCTACGACAAGTACGACACCGAGGAAATGATCCGCCAGGGCCAGCAAAGCGGCCAGAACGGCCAGCGCCGCGACGAGCGCCACGAGCGCCGCCTGCGCGAGCAGCAGGCCGAAGCCGGCCTGCCCGCGGCCGAACCCGAGCTGCCCCTGAACCACGAGCAGGCGCTGTAAACCGCCTTCAACCGCCGATTATTTCGGACTTTAGCGGGGCCCCGGCGTGAAAGCCGGGGCCCTTTTGCTTTAGCCCGCCGTGCAAACGGCTCATCCCATGCCCGCTACCGCCTTCCGCGTTGCCGACCTGCACGACCTCGACGCCGCTTTTACCATCCGCGAAACCGTGTTTGTGGCCGAACAGGGCGTGCCCGCCGCGCTCGAAAACGACGAGCACGACCGCCGCGACGCCCGCCACTACCTCGCCCGGGCCCCCGACGGCACGCCCGCCGGGGCCGCCCGCTGGCGCGAAACCGCGGGCGGTGTGAAGCTGGAGCGCTTCGCCGTACTGCCCGCGTTTCGCAACCAGGAAATCGGGGCCACGCTGCTGCACGCCGTGCTGGCCGACGTGCGGGCCGAGCTGCCCGCCGCCACCGTGTACCTGAACGCGCAGCTGCGGGCCGTGCCGTTCTACGCGCGCCACGGCTTCCAGAAAGTAGGGGAGATGTTCGAGGAAGCGGGCATTCAGCACTTTAAGATGGTGCTGGGCGGGTAGCCGGCCGCCGCGCCCCGCTACAGCAAGGCCGGGCGCTGGGTAATTTCGTGGTAGCACACGTGGGCCGGGCTGAAGTAGTGGAACACCATGCTGCGGCGCATCAGGGCTTTGTCGCGGTGCGGCTCGCCGCCGTGCAGCAGGTTGGCGTGCCAGATGAACACGTCGCCTTTGCGGGCCAGGAAAACCTCTTTTTGCAGGCCCAGCGCGGCCACGCGGCCCGCAATGAACCGCTCGTAAGCGGAGTAGTCCTTGTCGCCGATGAGCCAGGCCGTGCCCTCGTTCTGGTAATCGGCGTTGAGGTAGTAGGGCAGCGCGTGGCTGCCGGGGAAGTAGTGCAGGGGCCCGTTGTCGGGCGTGATGTCTTCGAGCGCCACCCAGGCCGCGGCCAGCCCGCCGAGCGGGTACGTGCTCATGTGGATGCTGTCGGAGTGGGTGTGCTGCTCGCTGCCGCGCAGGAAGTTGATGCTCTGAAACAGCTGGGCCTCGTGGCCCAGCAGGGCCGATACCAGGTCGCGCAGGCCCGAGGCCTCGCCCGCGTGCCGGATGCGGGCCGACTGGCGAAAGGCAAACATGAATTTGTTGCCGTAGCGCAGGCCAATCTGCCGGCGGTCAATGAGCTGCGCCAGGTCGGCGTTGATGCCGTCCACCGCTTCAGGGCTGAAAAAACCGGGCAGTACCGCGAAGCCGTCGGCCTCGAAGCGCAGCAGGCTGGCCTGCCCGGCCGCGCCCACGGCCCCGAAGGCGGGGCACGCCGCCAGCCGCTGGGCCAGCGCGGGGCCCGCGCCAACGACGGGCGGGGGCAAGTGGGCAAAATCGCGGCTGCTGACGGGCGAAAAATAGCGCTTGTTCAGCCCCAGCTTCTTGTAAACCGGCACGTTGTGCACCAGCCGGCGGCGCTGAAACAGGTTGTAAACGGCGTAGCTGAGCTTGAGGCGGCGAAACAAGGAGAGCATGGGTGGGCGCGGGGTTTGTTGGGCAAGATAACAGCCGCCCCGGGCCCGGCAAGGTAGCCGGTGGCCGCCGTTCCGGGCGCCACCGGCTACCTTGCCGGGCCCGGGGCTACTCCACCCCCGGGGCCCGCACGCATGATTACCTGGGCCACCTTTCCCTTCCTACGCTACACCCCGGCGCTGATTTTGGGCATTGTGGCCTGCCTAGTGCTGGGGGCCGGCTGGCCGCCGGCGTGGCCCGGGGCCCTGGGCCTGGCCGGGGCCGCCGGGGCCCTGCTGCTGCTGGCCGTGCGGCGCCCCGGCCCGGCGGCCACCGACGCGGCCGGGCTGCTGGCGCTGCTGGCCGTGGCCGCGCTGGGGGCCGCGCTGGCCCAACGCGCCACCGAAAGCCGCCGGGCCGACCACCTCACGCACGTGGCGGCCCAAACCGAGGCTTACGAGGCCGTGGTGGACGACTACACCGTGGCCCGGCCCGCCACCTACGCCACCACGCTGCGGGTGCGGGCCGTGCGCGTGGCCGGCCGCTGGCGCACGGCCACCGGCGGCATCCGGGTGTCGGTGCCGCGGGCCGGCGGGGTGCCCGCCCCGCGCTACGGCGAGGTGTGGCTCGTGCGCGGCCACCCCGACCCCAGCAAGGCCCCGCTCAACCCCGGCGAGTTCGACTACCGCCGCTACCTGGCCTACCACCAGGTGTACCACCAGCAGTTCATCCACCCCGACCAGTACCGGGTGGTGGCCACGCGGCCGCCCAGCTACCTGGTAGCCATCAGCATGCGGGCCGCGGCGCAGCTCGACGGGGTTTTCAAGCACTACATTAAGCCGAAGCGCGAGTACAGCATGGCTTCGGCGCTGGTGCTGGGCATCAAGGACGACGTGGACGCCGAAACCAAGCAGGCCTACGCCGCCACCGGCACCACCCACATCATGGCCGTGTCGGGCTTGCAGGTGGGGCTGCTGTTCGGGTTCATGACGTGGTTTTTGCGGGTGAGTTTCGGGCGCACGCGCGGGTTCCGGTACTGGTCGGTGGGGGTGGGGCTGGCCGTCATCTGGGCCTACGCCTTTCTGACGGGCCTCTCGCCGTCGGTGCTGCGGGCGGCGGTAATGTTCTCCTTCGTCATCGTGGGCCGGGCGCTGGAGCGGCAGGACGGCATCTTCAACACGCTGGCCGTGGCCGCGTTTTGCCTGCTCGTGTACGACCCGTTTCTGGTGGCCGACGTGGGCTTCCAGCTCTCCTTTCTGGCCGTGCTCAGCATCGTGTACTTACAGCCGCGCATCGGGCGCTGGTTCGATGCCCACGCCTACTTTGCCAACCGCCAGCGGCCCTGGCAGCCGCCGGTTGTGCAGCGCGCTTGGCGCGGCGCGGGCTGGGCCGCCGACGCCGTGTGGCAGGCCACGGCCCTCAGCCTGGCCGCGCAGGTGGCCACGTTTCCGCTGGGGCTTTACTACTTCCACCAGTTCCCGCTCAGCTTTTTGCTTTCCAACCTCGTGGCCGTGCCCATCTCCAGCGGGGCCGTGTACGTGGGCCTCGGGCTGCTGGTACTGAAAGGCCTGGTGGCCCTGCCCGCGCTGGCGCTGCCCGCCGCCGCGCCCGTCCTCGACTACCTGCCGCAGGCCGTGGCCTGGGTATTCGAGCGCATGATTTTGCTGTTCAACGAGTACATTTTCTGGATTGGGCGGGCCTTGCCGGGGGCCCTGGTGCGCGAAATCCACGTCACGGCCGGGCAAACGGTGCTGGTGTTTGGCTTGTTGGGCGCGTGGCTGGCCTGGCAGCACACCCGCCGTCTGGGCTGGCTGGGCGCGGGGGCCGGCCTGGCGGTGGCCCTGGCCGGCAGCCGCGTGGCCGAGGCCCGCGCCGGGGCCCCGCTCGAGGAGTTCGTGGTGTACAGCATCCCGCGCCGCTCGGTGGTGGGCTTCTGGCAGGGGGCCACGGCCGAGTTCGTGGCCGCCGATTCGCTGCCGCTCTCCGAAACCGAGCGCACCTACCGCCTGCTGCCCGGCCTCATCCAGCGCGGGGCGCGGGCCCCGGCCTGCCGCGTGGGCTGGCGCGGGGCCGCCGTGCCCGTGCGCCGCCTCGCCGATGCCGACAGCGCGAACCCCAAGTTTTACCTGAAAACCAGCCCCGTGGTGCTGGCCCGCTGGCACGGCCTGCGCCTGGGCTTCGTGAGCGGCCGGCTGGCCCCCGCCGCCCGCCCCACGCCCCTCGACGTGCTGGTGCTGCGCCGCAACGCCCGCGTGGCCCCCGAAGCCCTCGCCGCCGCGTTCGGCCCGCAGGTGCAGGTCGTGTTCGACTCGTCGTGCAAAAGCTGGTACGTGGCCCGCCACGATTCGGCGCTGCGGGCCCTGGGCCTGCGCCCCTGGGACGTGACGGCCCAGGGCGCGTTCCGGCGGCGCCCGCCGGGCCGCTGAGCCGCGGGCCCGCCGCAGTTTGGGCCCGCAACCGGGCCGGTTGGGCCGGGTAAATGCGGACATCGGCGAAAGTTGCCGACCAACCGCCAAGTTTTTGCGTTAATTACCGACCGGGATGCCACCCCGCGGCCCCCGAACTGGTCTTTACTGTGCCCCGCCGGCCTGCCCCCACGCCATTCCGCCCGCTCATGGAAAACCTGCTTACGCCCGAACTCGAAGCCCTGCGCTACCTCACCTACCACTGCCAGGAGCGCATCGGCTACATCACCCTCAACCGCCCCGACAAGCGCAACGCGCTGAACGCCGACGTGGTAACGGAGCTAAAGCGAACTTTTGACCACGCCGAGGCCGACGATAACTGCAAAGTGGTGGTGCTGCGGGCGGCGGGCGACGTGTTCTGCGCCGGGGCCGACCTGGCCTACATCCAGGAGCTGCAAGGCTTCGGCTACACCGACAACCTGGAGGACAGCACGCACCTCATGCAGCTGTTCCACCAGATTTACACGCTCAAAAAAGTCGTCATCGGGCAGGTGCAGGGCCACGCCATCGCCGGCGGCTGCGGCCTGGCCGCCATCTGCGACATCACCTTTGCCGTGCCCGAAGCCAAGTTCGGCTACACCGAAGTCAAAATCGGTTTCCTGCCGGCCATTGTGAGCGTGTTTTTGCTGCGCAAAATCGGCGAGGCCCGCACCAAGCAGCTGCTGCTCAGCGGCGACGTGGTATCGGCCCAAACGGCCCTCGACCTGGGCCTCGTCACGTTTCTGGCCCCGGCCGAGGCCCTGGCCGACACCGTGCGGGCCTACGCCCAGCGCATGTGCCGCGAAAACTCGGGCCAGAGCATGGAGGTAACCAAGGAAATGCTGGCCGCCCTGCCCGAAATGGCCCTCGAAGAGGCCCTGCGCTTTGCCGCCCAGCGCAACGCCGAGCTGCGCGGCTCCGACGACTGCCGCCGCGGCATCGGGGCTTTTCTCAGCAAGGAAAAAATCAGCTGGTAGGCCCTGGCCCGCCTAAAACCAACCGCGGCGTTTGCCGGTTAGCTTTCCATGTCTTTTTTGCCTGCCGCCGCCGTCACCCTCGCCACGTTCGCCTTCATGGAGCTGTGGGCGTGGTTCATGCACAAGTTTGTGCAGCACGGGCCGCTGTGGGTGCTGCACCGCTCGCACCACGTGCGGCACCCGCACCCGGTGGAGCGCAACGACTTGTTTTTCGTGATTTACGGGTCCTTGTCCGCGGCGCTTTTCATCACCGGGGCCAACGGCGGCCGCTGGTGGTTTTGGGTGGGGGTGGGCATCGCCGCCTACGGCACGGTATATTTTTTCGTGCACGACGTGCTGATTCACGGCCGGCTGCGGTTCTGGAAAAAATCACAAAACCCCTATTTACGGGCCCTCAACATGGCCCACAAGATGCACCACAAAACCACCGGCCGCGACGGCTCCGTGGAGTTTGGCCTGCTGTGGGTATCGCCCAAGTACCTGCGCCTGGCCCGCGAGCAAACCCGGCTGCGCCGCCCGACTGCCAGCACCTCCGCCCAGCTGCCCCGGGCCTAAGCTGCCAGCGTTAGCGCGGCGCACCACCATTGATGTACAGACATTTAATAACTTTTGCCGGACTGCTATAAGCACTGCTTATGGTTAAATTGCAAAAAGTTAACATATAGTGGGTCCTGAACCAAGCCGTTGCCCGCTTGTGAGCCGTACCTTGCAGCACCATTCAGAACAACTGGAAAGCGAAGCCGCCGGCCGTCGTTTTTCGCAAGAATTCTGGGTTGGGTCATTGGTTGTTTATTCTGTCACGAAAACAAGACTTTATGACTTCGCTTGAATTCACTTCGCAAGTGCAGAAAATATCCCTTACCCTGCGGCCCGCGGCCCTCAACCTGACCCGCGACGCCGACGACGCCAAGGACCTTGTGCAGGAAACCCTGCTCAAAGCCCTCTTGAACAAAGATAAATTCAAGGCGGGTACTAATTTGAAGGCGTGGTTGTACACCATCATGCGCAACACCTTCATCAACAACTACAACAAGATTACCAAGCGCAGCTCCAATATTGATTCGACGGAGTATTTCCAGTATTTCAACACCGACCAGAACTACATCACCCACAACGGGGCCACGTCTGACTTTGTGGTGCGCGACATCAACGAGGCCATCGCCGGCCTGGGCACCGATTACCGCACGCCGTTTATGATGTACTACATCGGCTACAAGTACCTGGAAATTGCGGAGAAGCTGCAAATTCCCATTGGCACCGTCAAAAACCGCATCCACATCGCCCGCAAAGAGCTCAAAGCTGCCTTGCAGGTGTACGCCCCGGTGGGGGCCAGCGCTGCCGATGTGAGCGACGCCATGGAAGATTAGGTACCAAACAAGCTGGCTTTAAAACTATCCGCCGGCCCGGGCGTTGCACAAGCAGCGCCGGGGCCGGCGGTTTCTGTTAAAATTCTTTGCGTTCTTCCCACCACGTTTGTCTTCGCACCTCATTCTGTGTCCGCTGCCACCACTGCCGCATCCGCTGTCACTATCGCCGTTAACGCTGCCATTGGTGCGGCCCCCGTACCGCCCGCAGGCTCACCGAAACAGGCCGTCGTCATCGGGGCCGGCTTTGCCGGCCTGGCCGCGGCCAGCACGCTGGCCCAGGCCGGCTGGCGCGTCACGCTGCTCGAAAAAAATGAGGGCCCCGGGGGGCGCGCCCGCGTGTTCCGGGCCCAGGGCTTCACCTTCGACATGGGCCCGAGCTGGTACTGGATGCCCGACGTGTTCGAGAAATACTTCGCCCGCTTCGGCAAAAAAGTGTCCGACTACTACGAGCTGGTCCGCCTCGACCCTTCGTACCAGGTCATTTTTAAGGGCCCCGAAGCCGTGGACATCCCGGCGAAGATGAGCGAGCTGCGGGCCCTGTTCGAGCGCTACGAGCCCGGCAGCGCGGCCCGGCTCGACGAATTCCTGAAGCAGGCGGCCTACAAGTACGAGGTGGGCATCAACCGGCTCGTGTACGCGCCCAGCCGCTCGGTGCTGGAGTTTGCCGACCCGCGGCTGCTGGTGGACATGCTGCGCATGGACGTGCTGCAAAGCATGCACAAGCACGTGCGCCGCTTCTTCAAAGACCCGCGCCTGCTGGAGCTGGTCGAGTTCCCGATTCTGTTCCTGGGGGCCGTGTCGGAGAATACGCCGGCCCTGTACTCGCTGATGAACTACGCCGACCTGGCCCTGGGCACCTGGTACCCGCTGGGCGGCATGCACAAAATTGTGGAAGGCATGGTGCGCCTGGCCCAGGAGCTGGGCGTGGAAATTCTTTACAACCAAGAGGTAATGGAAATCGTGGTGGAGCAGGGCCGCAGCACCGGGGTGCGCACTGCCCAGGGCTTCTTCGCCGCCGATGCCGTGGTGGCGGGGGCCGACTACCACCACATCGAGCAGGAAGTGCTGGCCCCGCCGTACCGGCACTACGACGAAAAATATTGGGACAGCCGCACGATGGCCCCCTCGTCGCTGCTGTTTTACTTAGGTGTGAACCGGAAGCTCGACAAGCTGCGCCACCACAACCTGTTTTTTGACGAGGACCTGACCCAGCACGCCCGCGAGATTTACGCCGCGCCGCAGTGGCCCAGCCGGCCGCTGTTCTACGCTTCGGTGCCCAGCAAAACCGACCCCACGGTGGCCCCCGAGGGCCAGGAAAACCTGTTCCTGCTCATTCCCGTGGCCCCCGGCCTGGCCGACACCGAGGCCACCCGCGAGCGGTACTACGACCAGCTGATGGACCGCCTGGAGCGCCACTGCGGCCACCCCATCCGCGACGCGGTGGTGTACAAGCGCGGCTACGCCCACCGCGATTTCCAGGCCGACTACCACAGCTACAAGGGCAACGCCTACGGCCTGGCCAACACGTTGCGGCAAACCGCCATCCTCAAGCCCACGTTGAAAAGCAAAAAGGTCAATAACCTGTATTTCACGGGCCAGCTCACCGTGCCGGGGCCCGGCGTGCCGCCTTCGCTTATTTCGGGCCAAGTGGTGGCGGGGGAGGTACTTAAAGAGAATTAAATAATTATGAATTATGAAGTATGAATTATGAATTAAAAGTGGGAGGGCTACGGTGTGATTCTGGCGTACTCAATTTTTAATTCATAATTCATAATTCATAATTTTTAATTCAGCCAATGGACCACGTTAAACTTTTTACTGATACCAGCCTGGCGTGCAGCAAGCTCATTACCAAGCGCTACAGCACGTCGTTTTCGCTCGGCATCCGCACGCTCGACGAGCGGCTGCACGCGCCGGTGTACGCCGTGTACGGCTTCGTGCGCTGGGCCGACGAAATTGTGGACACCTTCCACGGCCATGACCGGGCGGCACTGCTGGCCGACTTTCAGCGCCAGACGGCCGAGGCCCTGGCCACCGGCCTCAGCCTGAACCCGGTGCTGCACGCCTTCCAGGCCGTGGTGCACGAGTACGGCATCGACCAGGAGTTCATCGACGCCTTTTTGTACAGCATGGCCCTGGACCTGGAGGACCAAAATTACCACCCGGGCCTGTACAACGAGTACATCTACGGCTCGGCCGAAGTGGTGGGGCTCATGTGCCTGCGCATTTTCTGCCACGGGCAGCCGGCCCTGTTCGAGCAGCTGCGGAGCCCCGCGCGGCGGCTGGGCGCGGCGTTTCAGAAAGTGAATTTTCTGCGCGACATCCGCTCCGACTACGAGGACCGGGGCCGGGTGTACTTCCCCGGCGTGGCCTACCACCGCTTCGACGACGCGGCCAAGCGCGAAATCGAAGCCGACATCCGGGCCGATTTCGAGGCCGGCTACGCGGGCATTCAGCAGCTGCCGCGCCCGGCCCGGCTGGGGGTGTACCTGGCCTACGTGTACTACCTGAAGCTCTTTTATAAGATCAGGAAAGCGCCGGCTGCGCACATTTTGCACGAGCGGGTGCGGGTGCCCACCAACACCAAGCTGCTGCTGCTGCTGGGCTCTTACTTCCGGTTTCGGCTGGCGCGGATTTGAAGCCGGGCAGCTGGGTGGCGGTAGCTTTGCGGCCCGTGCGCCTTCCACTGGCCCTTTTACTGCTCACCCTGGCCCCGGCAGCGGCCGCGCCGCGCCCAGGGCCCCTCACTTTCCTTGCCATGCCCTCTCCCTACGACCCTGCGCAGCTGCGCCGCCACTACGAGCTGGCCGCCGCCGACAAAGCCGCCGGCGAAGCCTTTTACCAGCTCCTGGCCGACTACCACGACCAGGACGCCCTGGTGCTGGGCTACAAAGCCGCCGCGCAGGCCATCCGCGCCCGCGACGCGTCCATGTTCAACAAGCTCGCCTACGTGCAGGACGCGGCCCGCACCTTCGCCCAGGCCGTGGCCCTGGCCCCCGACAACGCCGAAATCCGCTTCCTGCGCTTCTCGGTCGAGAGCAACCTGCCCGCCTTCCTGGGCCTGAGCCAGCACGTGGACGAAGACAAGGCCTTTCTGCTCAGCTCGGCGCTGGCCCACCCCCGATCGGGCCTCGATGCGGAGGCGTTTCGCACGGTGCGCAGCTTCCTGGTGGCCCGCGGCCACGTGAGCGGGGCCGACGCGGCCCGCCTGGGCGAAGTGGCGGAGTGAACTAACAAAAAGGTAACCGGCGCTTTGCAACCCGCGGGGGCCCGGCGAACCTCTTCCCAACCGGAAGGGGCCGCCGGGCCCCCGCGGCCGTTTGGTGCGGTGGGCCGACCGCGACGTGGGCGCTGGCCCCGGCGAAGTGCAACCCCGGGGGCCTGCCAGGGCCAAGCCAGGGCCTACTAAACCCCCAAAATCCTACTACGCTCCCATTTTGAATAATTTTTCCCAATTTGAGCCATTTTCAATACAAAATATTAATTATCAAGGCGATAATTTGTAAGATAGAAGAATTGCAAAAGACGAATTTATGCTCTGATCGGGCTTTTAGGCAGGTATTACCAAACTGTGCAACCCTATGAATCGAAATGTAGTATTGGGGGTTCGCTTGGATTAGTATAACTTCGCGTATGAAAATATGCTCTGGAAATGAATAGGAGTTGTATTTGGCCAAACCCCGTCCTTGTAAAATTCAATTTAATCTCTCATAATTAACTTTCCTATCCACTAAGCTCACGCGCCTACCCTTAAAATGATGAAACATTCCTACTCTTTTTCAAAAAGCTGGCTGCGGTGGCTCTGCCTGTGTCTGCTAACGGCCCTGCCCGGGTTGGGCTTTGCCCAAACGGTGACTATAACGCCAAATGCTGCGGGCGATCCGCAAGATTTTGGGTCGGTGGCCGTGGGTACCAAGTCGGCTGCCAAATCTTACACCGTGACTGGAAGCGGTCTTGTGAGCGGTACTAACATCACTTTTAACATTCCTAATAAGTTTGAAGGCAGTGTTAATGGTACCACGTTCATCCCTTCGCCTTCCACTATTGGCCTAGTACCCGATGGTAGTGGCAACATCAGTACAGTAATATATATACGATTTAGTCCTACGGCTACTACCACTATCCAGCCGTTTTTTAATCTTCCTACTTCTGACGACGATGGTAACACGATAACGCCCGCTCCGGTACGTATTCAGTTGAAGGGTACCGGTACCCCTGGTACGCCAACCATCACCATCAATCCAGCAGCGCTAGGGTTCAATAACCAGATTATCAACACGCAGTCTAACCCGATGACGGTGACGGTGAACGGGACTTCGCTCACCGCTCCCATTGTGGTGACGGCCCCCACCGGCTTTCAGGTAAGCACGGATAACAGCACGTACACCTCGTCGGTGTCGCTGGCTCCCAATGGCGGAGCGGTGACCAACGCCACGGTCTACATCGTGTTCAAGCCCACGGCGGCGCAGGGCTACGTCAGCAACGTGACCCTGACCAGCCCCGGGGCTGCCGACCAGAGCCTGTCGGTGTCGGGCACTGGCGTAATGCCCACCCCCGTGCTGAACGTGTCGCCCACAACGCTGCCCGACTACGGCTCGGTGGTGGTAGGTAATTCGGGCACGGCCACCAACTCGTTCACGGTTGGCGGGCAGAACCTACAAAGCAGCGTGACCATCACGCCGCCCATGGGATTCCGCATTCGCACCGGCACGGACGTGTTTTCGACCAATCCGATTGTGCTGACGGTAACCAACGGTACGATCCCTACCACCACCGTCGACGTGCGCTTCACGCCCACGGCCGCGCAGGCGTACAAAGACTCTGTAATCGTATCCACGCCCAACGGAAGCACTGCTAAGGTGGCTAGGTACGTGAAGGTGAGCGGTACGGCTACCCCGGCCCCTACTGGTCCTACCGTTATTGTGAACCCCGGCGCAATCGACTTTGGCACCGTGACCAGCAGTGGCAGTACCAATACCCGCACGTTTGACGTGAGCGGTACCAACCTGACCGCCAACATTGTGCTGACGCCGAGCGCCAATACTCTGCAGTTCAGGAATGCTTCGGCCGGAGGGGCCTTCTCCAGCAACCCCCTCACCCTGACGCAAACCAACGGCACGGTAGCCACCCAAACCATTGAGGTGAAGCTGGTGGCCACCGTGCCCGGCGCGGCTTACAGCGAAACCATCGCGGCAGCTAGCAACACCGCCTCGGCCACGGTAGTGGTGACGGCCAACAACAGCAGCGGCAAGATTTCGGATATCTCGGCAACTAATCCCAACGGCAACGATTTCACGTTCGCCACCCGTCCCACCACTACGTCGGTTTCGCAGTCGTTCCGGGTATCGGGCACCAACCTGCTGCAAAACCTGACGGTGGCCCCGACTGGCCCCAACGCCGGTTATTTCCAGGTATCGAGCGATAACGTCACTTTTACCTCTTCGCTTACCTACGTGCCCGATATGAACGGTAACGTGCCCCAGCAGACCGTTTACGTGCGTTTCGTGCCGGGCGACAACGCCGTGACGGTGAACGCGAACATTAGCAGCTCCAGCTCACCGGCTCGCACCGCCGACGTGTCGGTGACGGGCATTAGCCAACCTACCCTTCGCCTGAGCCGGACCATTCCGGCCTTTCCGGCGGACATCGTAAAAGGGACCACATCGGCGGCTACGACGGTGCGTCTCGACGGCTTCCTGCTGGGAAGCAACGTCGACATTCGCTTCCCCGCCGATGGGTCTGACTTGGCTCGCAACCCGCAGCGCACGCCAGCATTTCAGTTTTCGCTTGACGGCGGTATGACCTACGACACGACGGGCACCGTGATGCCCGACCCGATGACGGGTAACTTCTCCCAGAACTTGATGGTGCGCTTTGCGCCGGTGCGGGTAGGAAACGCGGCGCAGGAGCTACAGTTCAGAAACCCAAGCTTCAGCAACGGCAATTATTTTGTGCTGAGCAGCGGTTTTGGCCAGGCCTCCGGATTTGCCATTAGCACCCAGCCCACGGTGCAGTCCACGGCCAGCGTCACGCGCAGCACCGACGGGACCAGCGTGAACATTGCCTTCAACCTGAGCAACCCGCCAGCAGGTACGGCTTACGGCCAAAACCGCCTGGTGATTGCCACCCCGACGTATGCGCAATTTCCTACCAACCTGTTCCCACAGGATAAGCAAAACTTCGACCCGGGTACTACCGACAGCAACGGGGCCTACGTGTTCGGAAAGGGCTCGGCCATCGAGGCTTCGAGCAATACCTACGCGGTGTTCAGCGGAGCCTCCAGCACTTTCAACGTGTCGGGTCTTGACCCCAACACGCAGTACTACTTCTACGCCTTCGAGTTCAACAACGACGGGGTGCTGAACGCTGAGAACTACTTGGTACCCAATAACCAGCCGCTGAGCCCGCTGCCGGTACAGTTGGTGTCGTTTACGGCGCGGCGCAGCGGCAAGCAGGTGAACCTGAACTGGGTGACGGCCAGCGAGAAGAACAGCCGCAGCTTCGACGTGGAGCGCAGCGCCGATGGGCGGCAGTTCACGGCCATCCTCTCGAAAGCGGCCCAGGGCACTTCCAGCGCCCGCACCAGCTACGACGCCGTGGACCGCCAGCCCCTGCCGGGCCTGAGCTACTACCGCCTCAAGCAAATCGACCTCGACGGCACGGTGGCCTACTCGCCCGTGGTGTCGGTGCAGGGCGACGGCGCGGTGGCCATTGGCATCTACCCGAACCCGACGGCCGGCAAGCTGACCATTAGCCTGCCCCAGGCCCTGGCGGACGCCGCCCCCCGCGTGAGCATCAGCGACATGATGGGCCGCGTGGTGAAGGAAATGGCCCTGCCGGCCAACGGCGAAGTGGACCTGAGCGCCCTGCCCGCCGGCACCTACCTGGTGAACGTGGGCGGCCAGCAAGTGCACGGCCGCGTGGTGAAGTTCTGAAAACTTCGTTCTTTAAACAAAAGGGCCTCCCGCAGCTGCGGGAGGCCCTTTTGTTTGGTAGCCTGGCCGTGGCCAGGCTGCGGCGGGCAGACGGGCCGGGGGCCCCCGGGTGGCCCGCCGATGGGTACAAAGGCACAACTGTACGCGCAGAAGTGCCGGGGTCGGGGAGGGCCCCTGCGGGTTTGGCAAACTGTAACCGCAACCTTACGTGAGCATTTCCGGTTACCTTGCCATATGGTGCCTTTGTCGCTTAGTGTTCGCATCGACCCCAACTCCGGCTTTTGCTTTGGAGTGATTTACGCCATTCAAATGGCGGAGGACCTGCTCGACGAGCAGGGGTACCTCTACTGCCTGGGCGACATTGTGCACAACGACGAGGAGGTGCAGCGCCTACAGCGGCGCGGCTTGCGCATCATCAACTACGAGCAGCTGGCGGAGCTGCGCGACGAGGCGGTGCTCATCCGGGCCCACGGCGAGCCGCCGAGCACTTACAAGCTGGCCCTCGAAAACAACCTGACCCTGATTGACGCCAGCTGCCCGGTGGTGCTGAAGCTGCAAAACCGCATCAAAACCAGCTTCGACAAGCGCGAGCAGATTTTTATTTACGGCAAGCACGGCCACGCCGAAGTGCTGGGCCTGCTGGGCCAGACCAGCGGCCAGGCCGTGGTGTTCGAAAGCCTCGACGAGCTGCTGACCCACGAGCTGCCCGCCGACCTCACCCTCTACAGCCAAACCACCAAAAGCACCGACAGCTTCTACCGCATCAAGGGCGAGCTGGAGGGGCGCGGCTACCGCATCAACGCCAACGACACCATTTGCCGGCAGGTGAGCAACCGCGACAAGGACCTGCGGCGCTTCGCGGCACAGTTTGACCAGGTGGTGTTCGTGTCGGGGACCAAAAGCTCCAACGGCAAGGTGCTTTACCAGGTGTGCAAGGATACCAACCCGGCCACGCACTTCATTTCCAACATTGGCGACATTGACCGCGCCTGGTTCGAGCCGGGGCAGTCGGTGGGCATTTGCGGGGCCACCAGCACGCCCATGTGGCTGATGGAGCAGGTGCGCGAGGCGCTGGTGGCGCTGTAATTTTAGAGTTAGCTTGATGAGCGTGTCCGCTGCCCCTTCCGTATCCGCCCGCCGCGTGGCCCCCGCGCCGCTGGCCGGCAAGGGCGTGGCAGCGGCCCTGCTGATAATGGCCGCCTGGGGCGGGCTGCTGGCGTGGCTGCTGGCCGGCTACCGGCCCAACTGGCACTCGCCGGCCCCGTACCTGCTGGTGCTGCTCCAAACGCACCTCTACACCGGCCTGTTCATCACGGCCCACGACGCCATGCACGGCGTGGTGAGCCCGAACAAGCGGCTCAACAACGCCATCGGTACGGTGGCCACGGTGCTGTTTGCCTACAACTGGTTCCCAAACCAGCTGCCCAAGCACCACGACCACCACCGCCACGTAGGCACCCAGGAAGACCCCGATTTCCACCCCGAGCACTACGCCGGCTTCCTGCCCTGGCTGGCCCGCTTCGCCTGGAACTACGTGACCTGGTGGCAGGTGCTGCTGATGGCCGTTACCTACAACGTATTGAAGCTTTACTTTCCGCAGGCCAGCGTTATTGCCTTCTGGATGGTACCGGCCGTGCTGGCCACGTTGCAGCTGTTCTTCTTCGGCACCTACCTGCCCCACCGGGGCGAGCACGCGCCCGACAACCAGCACCACTCGCGCAGCCAACTACGGCACCACGTGTGGGCTTTCGTGAGCTGCTACTTCTTTGGCTACCACTACGAGCACCACGACCAGCCCTACCTGCCCTGGTGGCGGCTGTGGCAAACAAAGCCCTGAACCGCAGATTAAGTAAATTTATCGGACAAGAACGGCTTGTTGAAGCCGGCTATTTGCGTAAAAAAGGCCACTCATTGAGTGGCCTTTTTTTAACTGATGTGGCCTAATAAATGTCTTTCGAGCGCTCCAACAATCCGTTCTTATCCGTTAAATCTGCTTAATCTGCGGTTTTGATTAATGGGCGGCGGCGGTTTTCTTGCAGCAGTCGGGGAGGCGGCCGTAGGCGTGGGCGTCGGCGGTTTGGTCGTCGGCGTCGTAGCCGGTTTTCAGCACGGCGGTGCGCAGGGCGGCCACGCTGGTTTTGTCGGGGCGGTAGTTCACGGTCAGCACCTTGGTGGGCACGTCGAGGGTGGCGCTTTGCACGCCTTTCTCGTAGGCCATGCTCTTCTCGAGGCGGGCCTTGCACATGTCACACACGGCCGAGGTTTTGAATTGGACCGTTTGCGTGCCGGTGGCAGCTTGGGCAATGGCGGGGGCCGTCTGGGCCTGGGCGCTGAGGCCGGCGGCACTCAGGGCGGTGAATAGGAAAAATGCGAAGGATTTCATAAATGGGTAACGAGAATGATGAGATGATTAGTGCGAAAATGAAGCCAGATAAGCATGATGGCTCGCCTGGTTGAAATCTGACCGGCTAAATGCTTGACCCACGTCAATTCAATATTGTTTTGCCGTTCAATCATTGTTAGTCAGAACAAAAGCTAACAGCCAGCAGCTAAAAGCTAGCAGCTTATTTACCTACTCAATCCGGTAGCGCAGGCCGGCGTAGGTGAGGCGGCCGTAGACGGGGCCCCACACCATGGCGGCGTCGAAGTTGGGGCTGAACGGGAAGGCCGCGCTTTCGATGGGGTTGGGCTGGCGGTAGTTGGTGAGGTTCTCGACGCCCGCGTACACTTCCAGGCGCTTGAAGGCGCGGGTGAGCTGGGCGTTGAGGGCCGCGTAGCGCGGGGCGTAGTACACGGCCGGTGAGCCGGCCCCGTGCGCGTGGGTGGCGTCGTTGCCGAGGTGGGCCACCGGCCGCTCGCCGAACCACTGCACCGTGAAATCGGCCCGGTACTTGTCGAAGGCCGAGGCGTAGCCCAGGTTGAGGAACGCGCGGTTGGCGGGCGTCAGGGGCTTGGGCAGCAGTTCGTTGTCGTAGGTGGTGCGCACGTCGAGGTGCTTGTAGGCCGCTTTCACTTGCAGGCCCTTCACGGGCTCGGCTTGCAGCTCGGCCTGTAGGCTATGGGCGAAGGAGCGGCCCGTGGCGCCCAGGTTGTCAATCAGCACGAGCTGGGGCGCGGTGTACATGTCGGCCACCACCTGGTTGCCGAACACGGTGCTGTAGTAGTCCGTCACGAACGTGGCCTGGCGTCCCCACAGCGTGAAGTAGTGCGTGTAGCTGCCGCCCGTGTTCCAGGCCGTTTCGGGGCGCAGGTTGGTGCCGATGACGAACTGGCGGGCACTGGCCAACAGGCTGGCGTTGTCGGCAATGGGGTTGGCCACCCGGAAGCCCCGGCCCGCCGAGGCCCGGAAAATGTTGTTCGGGCCGGCGTCGTACTTCGCGTTGAGGCGGGGCGTCACCTGCCAGCCGTAGAGGTTGTGGCGGTCGGTGCGCAGGCCGGCCACGAAGGTCAGGTGGCGGCTGTCCTGGTAGGTGTACTCGGCGAAGGCCCCGGGCACCCGCTCGTGGCGGACGCGGTGCTCGCGGGCGTCGGCGTCGGCCGGCGTCTCGGTCAGGTAGGTTTGCCCGTCGCTGAAATACTCCTGGTAGTCGTCGTAGAGGTAGCTCAGGCCCGCCCGGTAGCCGTGCTTGGTGCTGCCGATGATGCTCTGGAACAGCAGCGTGGCCTGGCCCGTGCGCTGGGTGCCGTCGTAGCGCCGGGGCCCGGTCACCTCGCTGAACGAGTACGTCGAGTTGAAGTCGTGGCTCGTGCCGTTCATCAGCAGGCCCAGGCTCTGGAAGGGGCGGGTGGGCCAGGTGTAGGAGGTCTTGGTGAAGGCCGTGTAGCGGCGGGTGGTCTGGGTGGTGCCCCAGGCCTGGCGGTAGGCGTCGGGCGCGTCGGGCCGGAAGCCCAGCTGGCCGCCCTGGCGGGTTTCGTGCAGGGCCCCCAGGCCCACCTCCGTCACCACGCCGTGGCCCGAAATGTACTTCCACTTGTCCAGGGCGTTGAACTGGGTGGCCAGCGGCAGGTCCAGAAACCCGTCGTGGTTGCGGTCCACGCGCTGGCCCAGGTGGTCGGTGTGCAGTAGCAGCACGGTGCTCCACTTGGGGCTGAGGCGGGCCGAGGCGTTGAGGTTGACGTCGAATTTGCCCAGGTCGTTGCCGTAGGCGTTGAACAGCAGCTGGTCGGTTTTCTCGGGTTCCCGCAGCTTCACGTTCACCTGGCCCGAAATGGCCTCGTAGCCGTTCACCACCGAGCCCGTGCCCTTGATGATTTCGATGTTCTCGATCCAGGGCCCCGCCAGGTAGCCCAGGCGGTAGGGGGCGGCCAGCCCGCGCAGGGCCGGCTGGTTGTCCACGGTCAGCAGCGAGTAGGCCCCGTCCAGCCCCAGCAGCTGAATCTGCTTGGCCCCCGACACGGCGTCGGAGGTGGTGACCTCCACGGCGGCGTTGGTTTCGAAGCTCTCGGCCAGGTTGCAGCAGGCCGATTTGGTGAGGTCGCGGGCCGAAATCACCTGCGTGTTGGCCGGCGTGAGGGCCGAGTAGGCCAGGGCCCGGGTGGTCACCGTCACCTCGCCCAGCTCCAGGCCGGGGCGCAGGCCCACCCGCAGGTAGGGGCTGCCGGTGGCGGCCACGGCCACCGTGTCGGGCCGGTAGCCGAGGGCCTGCACCACCAGGCGGCCGGCGGCGCGGGCCGGGCGGGCCAGTACGAAATGCCCCGCCGCGTCGGCGGCCGCGGTCGGAAAGTTGTCGGCGGCCGCGGGCGCGTCGGCCAGCCAGCGCAGCACCGCGCCGGGCAGGGGCGCGGCCGTGGTTTGCTCCGTGATTTCGCCGTGCACCGGGCCGGGCGCGGTTTGGGCTTGGCCCGGGGTAGGGGCCCCTAGAAACAATAATAGGGGTAATAACCTGCCAAGCGGCAGCAGCGGGCCCAGCCCGCGCAAAGGTTTCATAATAGCTGAAAGTTAAGGTTTTCCGAAAGAAATAGCCCGGGCTAAAAAGCCCCGGCCGCGCCCCCTCACCGGCGGGCGCATCGTCCGAAAAAACCTAAACCACCAGCTTGCCCGCCCACCGCAGCAGCGCCCGCCCGCCCCGCGGGGGCGGCGAGGCATCGGCCGCAAACCAGCGCGGCCCCGCCGCCGCTACCCGCGCCCGCCGCTGCGGAGCCAGCGGCCACGCGGCTCCCGGCAGCCACGCCGCCATTAGGGGCCCCGGCACCAGCACTTTGCTGATGGCGTGCGCGTCGGCGGGGGCCGTTAGCTTGTGCAGGTGGGTGCTGAAGTCGCAGCAGCCGTCCTTGACGCGGGGCGGCGTAGTGGCCCCGTAGCACCCCCGCGGGGCCGGCCCCAGCAGCGCCAGGCTGGCCCGGCTGCGCCCGCTGAACCGGCAGGTGTGCCGCGCCACCGTGAGGCCCACCGAGGCGGTGAGCACCAGCGCGGCCAGCCAGAGGCTGACGATGCGGCGGACGAGCGAATGGGACCGGGCTTGCACGCAGCAAAGGTACGGCGGCGGGGGATTGCAAGCCGCTAAAATCCGGGCCCGCCGCGTGCAGGATTCTGCCCCGCCGACTTATCGGTCCGCTGTGGCTTTCAATCGCTTGGCTTTGGGCGGATGCTTCCGTCCAAAGCCGTTCACGGGCTCCGCCGCCGGCGCGGCCCGCACCTGCTCGTAGGCCAGGCGTTGCAGGGCCACGGCGTCGGCCGGCGACAGGCCCAGGGCCGCGGCGGCCTGCTCCCGGGGGCCCAGCCGGCGCGGGTCGTGGCCGGTGAGGGTGGCCAGCAGCACGCAGGCGTTCAGGTAGGCCCCCGAGGAGCTGGGGTGGTAGTGGTCATCGGTCCACAGGTCAAGCCGGCCGGGGGCGGGGGCGTAGGGGTTGGGCAGCGCCACCCCCGTGCGGATGGCCCGCAGCCAGGCGTCGCCGGCCGGGGCCACGCCCGCGAAGCGGCCGTTGGCCCGGGCCAGGCCGTAGTAGCCGGCGTGCAGGTCGGCCGTCATCGAGTCCACGGGCTGGCCCGAGTACGGCCGGTTCGGCGGGTAGGTGAGGTCGGCCCGGGCCCAGGTTTCGTAGAGGTAGAGCTTGGCGGCCGGGTTGGCGCGGTGCACGGCTTGCTCCAGCCGGGTGGCGTAGTCGTTAAATTCGGCGCGCTTGCCCCCGCGCCGGGCCGGCAGGGGCCCCGTGCTGTATTCCTGCAACACCACCGCCTGCCAGCGGGGCTGGCCGATGACGGCCAGGGCATGGTCGAAGTGGAACTTCAGCGTCTGGCCGCTCATGGCTTCCAGGTGCACGTCGTAGCGCAGGCCGGCCTCGTCGGCCAGCTTTTGGAAGATGGCCGGGATGCCGCCCCAGGGCCCCGGGCCGCCGCCCTCGGCGCGGGGCGAGCCGGCGGGCTGGCCGTAATTCTCGTCGGTGATGGCCGCGCTGTTGTAGGTGAGCACCGGCAGGCGGGCCCCGTGGGAAAAGCTGTTGCCCACGAACAGGATGGCCACCGGTGCCCGCGGCCGGGGGCGGGCCGGGGCGGCTGTGCCGGGCCCCCCGGGCAGCAGCGCCGCCCCGGCGGCAAGCAGCAAAGCGGCGGAACGGGGGCGAAGCAAGCGCATAAGCAAAACGGTTGGGAACGAACCCGAAGGTAGCTGCCATTTTGGCAAACCGGCCGCGGCCCCTGCCCGGATGTGCCCTAGATGGCCCAGAAACCAGTTTCAAATTGTGGTAAATAATGGTAAATCGTGGTTGTTATTCAAAACGGGGCCCGTACTTTTGTTTGCTTCCCTCCCCATTTTCTGGCCTCTGCCATGCACCTGCTCTCCGGCGAATACGAATGCAAGCTCGACCCCAAGGGGCGGCTCGTGCTCCCGGCCAAGGTGAAGGCCAACTTGCCCGACGCATCGGGCAACCAGCTCGTGCTGGTGCGCGGCTTCGAGCCCTGCCTCGTGCTGTACCCGCGGGCCGCCTGGCGTGTCATCCACGACAAAGTGATGGCCCTCGACGAGTTCAACGAGGAGTACCGGCAGTTCCAGCGCAACTTTTTCCGGGGCATGACGGAGGTGGAGCTGGACAGCATCAGCCGCTTCATGCTGCCGCGCACCATGCTGCGCTACGCCGGCATCGAGAAGGAGGCCATCGTGGTGGGCCTGGGCAACCGCTGCGAAATCTGGGACCCGGCCCGCTACGAGGAGTTCCTCGTCAAAGACCAGCAGACGTTTAGCCAGCAGGCGCAGAAGTTTTTGGCCACCGATTCCACCCTGGCCTTTTGACGATGGAGCCGCGCCCCAACGATACCGCCTACCACCGCCCCGTGCTGCTGGCCGAGTGCCTGGCCGGCCTCGATGTGCAGCCCGCCGGCCGCTACGTGGACGTAACCTTCGGCGGCGGGGGCCACTCGGCCCGCATCCTCGACGGCCTGACTACGGGCCACCTCTACAGCTTCGACCAGGACGCCGACGCCGAGGCCGAAGCCGCCCGCTTGGCCCGGTCCCAATTCACGTTCGTGCGGGCTAACTTCCGCGACCTGGCCGCCGAGCTGCGCCAGCGCGACGCCTTGCCCGTGGACGGCCTGCTGGCCGATTTGGGCGTCAGCTCGCACCAGTTCGACACGCCAGCGCGGGGCTTTTCGACCCGCTTCGACGGGCCCCTGGACATGCGCATGGACGCCGACCAGGGCCCCACGGCCGCCGATGTGCTCAACGACTACCCGGAGGCCGATTTGCACCGCATTTTCGGGATGTACGGCGAGGTGACCAACGCCCGCACCCTGGCCGCCACCGTGGCGCAGGCCCGGCGCGGGCGGCCGCTGGCCACCAGCCAGGACCTGAAAACTGCCATCCAGCGTGTGATGCCGCGGGGCAAGGAGAACAAGTACCTGGCCCAGGTTTTCCAGGCCCTGCGCATCGAGGTGAACCAGGAGATGCAGGCCTTGCAGGAAATGCTGCTGCAAACCGCCGACGTGCTGCGCCCCGGGGGCCGGCTGGTGGTGCTCAGCTACCACTCGCTCGAAGACCGGCTGGCCAAGAATTTTATCGCCAAGGGAAAGTTTTTTGGGGAGGTAGAAAAAGACTTTTTCGGCCACGAAACCAAGCCGTTCACCGCCCTCAACCGCCGCCCCGAAGAGGCTTCGGCTGAGGAAGTGTCCCAGAACAGCCGGGCCCGCAGCGCTAAATTGCGGGTTGCGGTGCGGAATTGATAGGGGATGAAAAGAAATTAGCAGTAACTCAAAATACAAAAAACAGGCCGCCATGCTGAACGTAGTGAAGCATCTTTCCCGCTGACTAATCCTTGATTACTGCTGCGGGAGAGATGCTTCGGCAAGCTCAGCATGACGACCTAATCTTCGCCAAATCCCGATTTTTTGCTCATTCCTGATTTTTAATTAAAAAAATTGGCTGCCAACACCTACCGCCCCACCGAAGCGCCGCGCCGCGCCAACGTGCCCCGCCCCCCCGCGGAGCCGGAGCCGGCCCCCGTGCCCGCGCCGCTCCCCGCGGCCGAGCCCGTGGCGGTGGCCCCCGAGCGGCCGGTGCGGGCTCGGCGGCCGCCGCGCCCCCCGCGGCCGCCGCGCACCTGGAGCCTCTTTTCGCTGCTCGACCGGGCGACGAGCGTGGACCACCTCTTCCGCGAGGGGCTGCCGGTGCGCTACCTGCCGCACCTGCTCTTCGTGATGCTGCTCGTGCTGCTCTACATCGGCAACACGCACTACGGCAACCGCATGAACCGCAACATCCAGCGCCTCAAGCAGGAAACCGAGGACCTGCGGGCCGATTATACTACCCTGAAATCGGACTACATGGAGGCCAGCAAGCAGAGCGAGGTGGCCCGCAAAGTGGCCGCCTTTGGGCTGGTCGAAAGCTCGTCGCCGCCCTTCCGCATCCAGGTGCCCGCCGGCCACCTCGACGCCGCTGCCCTGGAGCTGATGCCCGTGCTGACGGCCGACACCCTGGCCGCCCGCGCCAACCGCGACTCGCTGGCCGCTCAGCGGTCCGACGCCCTGGCCGGCCGCCGCCGCTACGCCGCCACGGCCGGCGACGGGGGCCCGGAAATCATCGCGGCCATTGACGACGATTCGACCCGCGCCGCTGCGCCGGGACCGGCCCGCCGGGTGGCCCGGCCGCTGGCAGCTAAGGCAAAAGCCAAGGGCAGCCGTAAGCCCGACAATAAAAAGCCAGTACAAAAAAGTACAACGAAGTACAACAAGCAGGCGGCTCGTACCCAACCCCATACCTCCCACGGCCGATGAAAGGCAGCGTTAAAAAGTCGATTGTGACGCGGGTGCGGCTGGCCTTTCTGGGGGTGGCCGCTTTCTCGGGCCTTATCCTGTGGAAGGCCACGCGCATCCAGTTCCAGGAGGGGGCCCGGTGGCGGGCCCTGGAGCAGGAGCGGCGCATCAGCTACCAATCGGTGCCGGCCACGCGGGGCAACATCTACTCCGACAACGAGAGCATCATGGCCACCTCGCTGCCCTTCTACCGGGTGGCCTGGGACCCGGGCGTGGTGGAGGAATCGGTGTTTCAGGCCGGCGTCGATTCGCTGGCCTGGCACCTGTCGCACTTCTTCCAGGACCGCAGCGTGCAGGAGTACAAGCAGCGCCTCGTCAACGCCCACGCGGCCAAGGACCCGGCCCTGCGCTACATCCGCCTGAACCCGCGCCAGATTAATTTCCAGGAGAAGAAGATGCTGGCCAACTGGCCCATTTTCCGGGCCAAGCGCCACCGCGGCGGGGCCATCTTTGAGCAGGTGGACAAGCGCTTCCGGCCCTTCGGGGGCCTGGCCCAGCGCACGGTGGGCTTCATCAACGAAGACCAGCACGGGGCCGGGCTGGAGTTCACGTTCGGGCCCAGCCTGGCGGGCAAGGCCGGCGAAGCGTTGTTTGAGCGGGTGCCGGGCGGCGTGAAGCCCCTCTACGACGGCACCGAAATCAAGCCCCAGCCGGGCTACGACATCAAAACCACGCTCGACATCAACTTGCAGGACGTGGCCGAAAACGCGCTCTACAAGTCGCTGGTGGACAACAACGCCCAGTACGGCTGCGTGATTCTGATGGAGGTGGCCACCGGCGAAATCAAGGCCGTGGCCAACCTGGGCAAGGCCGCCGACGACACCTACAAGGAAGACTACAACTACGCCTTCGCCGACCAGGGCCGCACCGAGCCGGGCTCGACGTTTAAGCTGGCCTCGATGATGGCCCTGATGGAGGCGTTTCCCAGCCTCAGGCTCGACGACGTGGTGGACACCGGGCCGGGCCGCATGGCCATCGGCGGGGCCGTGAAAACCGATTCGCACCCCAACGGCCGCATCACCGTGCAGCAGGTGTTCGAGAAGTCGAGCAACATCGGGGTGGCCCGGCTGGTGCAGGAGCACTTCGGGGCCCACCCCAGCCAGTACACCGACTACCTCAAGAGGTTTGGGCTCGACAAGCCCCTGGGCTTCCAGATGAACGGCGAGGCCCTGCCCTACGTGAAAGACCCCACCGACCGCAGCTGGAGCCACACCTCGCTCTCGACCATGAGCATCGGCTACGAATTGAAGCTGGCCCCGCTGCAAACGCTGGCCTTCTACAACGCCGTGGCCAACAACGGCGTGAAGGTGGCCCCCATGATTGTGAAGCAGGTGAAGCAGGCCGACCAGGTGGTGCAGGAGTTTCCGACGCGGGTGCTGATTCCCAAAATCTGCTCCGACGCCACGCTGCGCAAGCTAAAAGCCATGCTGGAGGGCGTGGTGGCCGAGGGCACGGCCCGCGCCATTCAGCCCAAAGACTACACCATTGCCGGCAAAACGGGCACGGCCTGGAAATTTAAGGGCGGGCACTACACCAAGCTGTACTCGACCAGCTTCTGCGGGTATTTTCCGGCCGACAAGCCCAAGTACAGCTGCATCGTGGTGGTGGACGCCCCCAAGAACGGCCGCGTGTACGGGGCCGACGTGGCCGCGCCGGTGTTCCGCGAGGTGGCCGACAAGTGCATGGCCCGCGACCTGCTGAGCCAGCGCCCGCTGCTGGCCAAGGCCCGCCTGAACAAGAGCCGCGTGCCGCTGGTGCGGGCCGGCATGCAGGACGAGCTGGCCCTGGTTTGCCAGCGCCTGGGCCTGGCCGGCAACACCCTGGCCACCGGCGGCGAGGAATGGGTGCGGGCCGCGTCTGACACGGCTTTTCACGCCCGCACCGTGGCCCTGGTGGTGAACCCCGTGCGCACCGGCCGCGTGCCCAACGCCCGGGGCCTGAGCCTGCGCGACGCGCTGTTCCTGCTCGAAAACCGGGGCCTGCACGTGCGGGCCCTGGGCACGGGCCGCGTGCGCGAGCAAAGCCTGCCGGTGGGGGCCCCCTACAAGCGGGGCGACGCCATTGCCCTCACGCTGGTCGAAACTGGCCCCCGCGCCGACGCCCCCCGCGCCCTGCCCGCGCCCGACCACACCGACCTGGCCGAAAACAAGCTCCTGACCCCCGCCGACCCCGAGCCCCTGGCCCCCAAAGCCGCCAAGTCGACCCGGGGCGCGGCCAAGTTGGCCAAATCGGCCAAGCCGGCGGATGCTAAGGCGGCGGTTGAGGCCGAACCCGAGGACCAACCCAAGGCCCGCACGAAGGCCCGGCCCGAGGCGAAGGGCAGAGCGAAGGCCGACCCCAAAGTGAATAAAACGAAAACCGACGCCAAAGCGAAGCTGGCCAAAACCCGCCTCGCCGCCGGCAAACCCAAAAAATCTCCGCGCAGCGCTTAGCCCCGGCCGCGCGAAACTTTGCGGCTCCGCCGCCCAACGGCACACCAGCTTGATTTCTCTCCCGCTCTTTTCCCTCCTCGCCGACGTGGCCGTGCTCCAGCAGCAGGGGCCCGCCGACGTGCCCATCACCGGCCTCACCCTCGACTCGCGGGCGGCGGGCCCCGGGCAGCTGTTCTGCGCCCTGCGCGGCACGGCCACCGACGGCCACCAGTACATCGACGCCGCCGTGGCCCAGGGCGCGGCGGCCGTTATGTGCGAAGCGCTGCCGGCCGTGCTGAGCCCCACCGTGGCCTACGTGCAGGTGGCCGACAGCGCGGCGGCCCTGGGCCTGGTGGCGGCGGCCTTTCACGGGCATCCGTCGCGCCAGCTGCAGCTGATTGGCGTGACGGGCACCAACGGCAAAACCACCTGCGCCACGCTGCTGCACAAGCTGCTGCGCGAGCTGGGCTACCACGCCGGCCTGCTGAGCACGGTGCAGAACCAGATTGATGAGGACGTGATTCCCAGCACCCACACCACGCCCGACGCCATCCGCCTGAACGCGCTGCTGGCCCGCATGGTAGGCGCAGGCTGCACCCACGCCTGCATGGAGGTGAGCAGCCACGCCGTGGCCCAGCACCGCACCACCGGCCTGCGCTTCGCGGGTGGCGTGTTCACCAACCTCACCCACGACCACCTCGACTACCACGGCACCTTCGACAACTACCTGAAGGCCAAAAAAGGCTTTTTCGACGCGCTGCCCAAAACGGCCTTCGCTCTCACCAACGCCGACGACAAGCGGGGCCCCGTGATGCTGCAAAACACCGCCGCCCGCCGCGAAACTTACTCGCTGCGCGGGGCGGCCACGTTCCGGGCCCGCCTCATTGCCAACGAAGTGGACGGCCTGTTCCTGGAAATTGACGGCCGCGAGGTGCAGTTCCGGCTCATCGGCGTGTTCAACGCCTACAACCTGCTGGCCGTGTACGGGGCCGCCGTGCTGCTCGGCGAAGACCCCACGGAGGTGCTCACCGTCCTCTCGGGCCTCGCCACGGCCCCCGGCCGCTTCGAGCCGGTGGTGTCGCCGCGCCAGCGCATCACGGCCATCGTCGACTACGCCCACACGCCCGACGCGCTGGAAAACGTGCTCCAGACCCTGCACCAAATTCGGCGGCCCGAGCAGCGCATCGTGACGGTGGTGGGCTGCGGCGGCAACCGCGACGCCGCCAAGCGCCCCGTAATGGCCGCCCTCGCCGCCCGCTTCTCCGACAAAGTCGTGCTCACCGCCGACAACCCGCGCTTCGAGGACCCGCTCGACATCCTGGCCCAGATGCAGGCCGGCGTGCTGCCGCCCGACGCCGCCCGCGTGGCCACCGAGCCCGACCGCCGGGCCGCCATCCGGGCCGCCGTGGCCTGGGCCGGCCCCGAAGACATTGTGCTGGTAGCCGGCAAAGGCCACGAAAATTACCAGGACGCGCAGGGCGTGAAAACGCACTTCGACGACAAGGAAGTATTAATTGAGATTTTTTTAGGATTGAATAAATAGAACCTCATGCTGAGCTTGCCGAAGCATCTCTCCCGCAGCAGTAATCAGGATTAGTCAGCGGGAGAGATGCTTCGACTCCGCTGCGCTGCGCTCAGCATGACGTTCTGTTTTTAGTTTAAGTACCCGGATTGCCCTATGCTCTATTACCTCTTCCGCTACCTCCACGACCATTTTCACGTGCCCGGTACCGGGGTGTTTCAGTACACCACGTTCCGGGCCGGCCTGGCGGTGGTGGTGTCGCTGCTCATCGCCCAGTTTTTCGGGGCCCGCCTCATCCGCTTGCTCCAGCGCAAGCAGGTGGGCGAAACCATCCGCGACCTGGGCCTGCAAGGGCAGAACGAGAAAAAAGGTACCCCCACGATGGGCGGCCTCATCATCTTGCTGGCCATTCTGGTCCCCGTCCTGCTGCTGGCCCGGCTGCGCAACATCTACATCATCCTCATGCTGCTGAGCACCGTGTGGCTGGGCCTGATAGGGTTTCTGGACGATTACATCAAGATTTTCCGCAAGAACAAAGAGGGCCTGAGCGGGCGCTTCAAGGTGCTGGGCCAGGTGGGCCTGGGCCTCACGGTGGGCTGGGTGCTGTTTTTCTCCAACGAGGTGACCGTGCGCCAGTACCTGCTGGCCAATGGTACCCTTTCGGAGGTAGATGCCAGCAAGGTGTACCACGACGTGCACCTGATGATTACCACCGTGCCGTTCCTGAAAAACAACGAGCTGAATTACGGCGATTTATTTGCCACGGCGGGCACGTTTTTCAACGGCCTCTACGGTATTTTTTATATCCCAATTGTCATCTTTCTGATAACGGCCGTCAGCAACGGGGCCAACATTACCGACGGGCTCGACGGGCTGGCGGCCGGCACTTCGGCCATCATCGGCATCACGCTGGCCATTTTCGCCTTCGTGAGCGGCAACGCTTTACTGGCCGATTACCTGGACGTCATGTTTATTCCCGACTCGGGCGAATTAGTTATTTTTTGCACGGCGTTCGTGGGGGCCTGCATTGGCTTTTTGTGGTATAATTCATACCCGGCGCAGGTTTTTATGGGCGACACCGGTTCGCTGGCCCTGGGCGGCATCATCGCGGTGCTGGCCCTCATCGTGCGCAAAGAATTATTAATTCCCATTCTGTGCGGCGTGTTTCTAATTGAAAACCTGTCGGTCATCGTGCAGGTCGGCTGGTTCAAGTACACCCGCAAGAAGTACGGCGAGGGCCGCCGCCTGCTGCGCATGTCGCCGCTGCACCACCACTACCAAAAGCTGGGCTACCACGAATCCAAAATCGTGTCGCGCTTCTGGATTGTCGGCATCATGCTGGCCGTCATCACACTGGTCACGCTAAAGCTGCGCTAACCATGAACATCGTCATCCTCGGCGCGGCCGAAAGTGGGGTAGGGGCGGCGCTGCTCGCGCAGGCCAAGGGCCACGCCGTGTTCGTGTCGGACCGCGGAACCATTCAGGCCAGCTACCGGGAGAAATTAGTCCAGGCCGGGATTGAATTCGAGGAAAACCAGCACACGCTGGCCCGGGTTCTGGCCGCCGATGAGGTAATTAAAAGCCCTGGCATTCCCGAGAAAGCGCCGGTCATCCAGGCCCTGCGCGAGCAGAAAACGCCGGTTATTTCCGAAATAGAATTCGCCGGCCGCTATACCGCTGCTAAGTGCATTTGCATTACCGGCACCAACGGCAAAACCACCACCACGCTCCTTACCCACCACTTGCTACTGGAAGCAGGCCTGAAAGTGGGCCTGGGTGGCAACGTGGGCCGCAGCTTTGCCGAGCAGGTTATTGCTGACGAGCACGACTATTACGTGCTGGAAATGAGCAGCTTTCAGCTCGACGACACGCACGAGTTCCGGCCCTGGATTGCCGTGCTGCTCAACATCACCCCCGACCACCTCGACCGCTACAATTACTCGCTCAGCGAGTACGCCCACGCCAAGCTGCGCATCGCCCGCAAGCAGGACAGCAGCGGCTATTTTATTTACAACGCCGACGACGAGAACATCACGCGCTATTTCCAGGCCGCGCTGCGGCCGATGCTGAAAATGCCGTTCGGCCTGGAGCGCCGGCCCGACCTGCACCTAGCGGGCTACTACGAAGCGGCGACGCGGCTCTGCGTGGACCTGCTGCCCGGCTACTACAGCCAGACGGAAATAATCAGCACGGCGCAGTCGCCGCTCATCGGCGAGCACAACCGTCAGAACGTGCTGGCCGCCGTGCTGGCCGCGCGCGTGGCGGGTGTCGGCATTGCCCAAATCGAAGGGGCCCTGGCCACCTTCCAAAACGCCGACCACCGCTTGCAGGCCGTGGGCCACGTGGCCGGCGTGGAGTACATCAACGACAGCAAAGCCACCAACGTGGAGGCCGCCTGGTACGCCCTCGAAGGCATTAAAACCCCCATCGTGTGGATTGCCGGGGGCACCGACAAGGGCAACGACTATTCGTCGCTCGTGGACCTGGCCCACCAGAAAGTCAGGGCCCTCGTCTGCCTGGGGGTGGACAACGCCAAGCTGCGCGCAGCGTTCGAAACCGTGGTGCCGCACCTCGAAGAAACCCACAGCATGGCCGACGCCGTGCGCCGCGCCGCCGCCCTGGCCGCCCCCGGCGACGTGGTGCTGCTGTCGCCCTGCTGCGCCAGCTTCGACCTGTTTAAGAACTACGAAGACCGGGGCCGCCAGTTCGCCGCCGCGGTGCAGGAATTAATTGCCTCCGAACCCGCGTAAATTAATTATAATCTGCCAAATCTGCGATTTATGGAAGCTGTTACCCCCCGCCACAACTGGCTCCAGCGCAACCTGAAAGGCGACCCCATTTTGTGGGCCATCGTGCTGTTGTTTTCCGTCATCAGCATCGCCGTGGTGTACTCGGCCACCGGCACGCTGGCGTACAAGAAAAGCGACGGCAACACCGAGCATTTCCTCTTCAAGCACACCAGCCTGATTCTGGTGGGGCTGGGGTTTATGTTTGCGGCCCACCGCGTCGATTACCGCCACTACTCGCGGCTGTCGCTCTACGCGCTGCTGGTTTCGGTGCCGCTGCTGCTGTACACGTTTTTTGTGGGCGGCACCACGCTTAACGAGGCGTCGCGCTGGCTCACCATCCCGGTCATCAACCAGACGTTCCAGCCCTCGGATTTGGCCAAGCTGGCGTTGATTTCGCACCTGGCCAGCATGCTCAGCCGCCGCCAGCAGCACTTGCACGATTTTAAATCGACGCTGCTGCCGGTGATGCTGTGGGTGGGGGTGATTTGCGGATTAATTATTTTGAGCAACGCGTCCACGGCGCTGCTGCTGTTTGCTACGTGCATGCTGCTGATGTTCATCGGGCGCGTGCCGCTCAAGCAAATGGCCGTGATGGTGGCCATCGGCGTGGTGCTGGGCGGGGCCGGCCTGGCCGCCGGTCAGCGCCTGGGCACGGTGATGTCGCGGGTGTCGAGCTTCTCCGACCCCAACAAAAAAACGCCGTTTCAGCTGGAGCACAGCTACATTGCCATTGCCACGGCCGGCATTGCCGGCAAGGGGCCCGGCAAAAGCACCGAGCGCAACATCCTGCCCCACCCGTACTCCGACTTCATCTTCGCCATCATTATCGAGGAATACGGCCTGCTGGGCGGGGCCGTGGTGCTGCTGCTCTACCTCGCTTTTCTGTACCGGGGCCTGAAAACGGTGATGAACAGCTACGGCGCCTTCGGGGGCCTGCTCTCGGCGGGCCTCAGCTTCAGCCTGGTGCTGCAAGCCCTCGTGAACATGGGCGTGGCCGTGGGCCTGGGCCCCATCACCGGCCTGCCGCTGCCGCTGCTGAGCATGGGCGGCACCTCGTTGATATTCACCGGCATCAGCATCGGCATCATCCTGGCCGTGAGCCGGGGCGAGCCCGAAATACGCCCCGTGGTGGGCTCCGACCCCAACGCGCCCCGCATCCCGAGCCAGCGCGGGGCGTATGCGTGAAATCAATGAGGAATGAGCAATGAATAATTAGCAGTGTGCGCTCGCGCCAGCTACCACGTACAAACACGCAGCGAAACTTAAATTTAAACCTCGCGAAACCTTGCGCGAAATGTCAAATACGACTCCCTTGCGTATTATCATCAGCGGCGGGGGCACTGGCGGGCACATCTTCCCGGCCGTGGCCATTGCCAACGAGCTGCGCCGCCGCTACCCCGACGCGGCCATCCTCTTCGTGGGAGCCAACGGCCGCATGGAGATGACGCGCGTGCCGGAGGCCGGCTACGACATCGTGGGCCTCGACATCAGCGGCTTGCAGCGCCGCCTCACGCCCCAGAACCTGTTGTTTCCAGTGAAGGTATTCCGCTCGGTGCGCAAGGCGGGCAAGCTGATTGAGGAGTTCTTGCCCGACGCTGTGGTGGGGGTGGGGGGCTACGCCTCGGCCCCGGTGCTGCTGGCCGCCGCCAGCCGCGCCGTGCCCTCGCTCATCCAGGAGCAAAACTCCTACGCCGGCTTGGTGAACAAGCTGCTGAGCCGCCGCGTGGGCCGCATTTGCGTGGCCTACGACGGCATGGAGAAGTTCTTCCCGGCGGATAAAATTGTGCTTACCGGCAACCCTGTGCGGGCCGAAATTGAGGGCGGCGACCGGGCCGAAGCCCTGCAATTTTTCGGCCTCGACCCGGCCAAAAAGACGCTGCTCGTGGTGGGCGGCAGCCTGGGGGCCCGTACCCTCAACCTGGCCACGGCGGCGGCCCTGCCGCGCCTGCAAGCGGCTGGCGTGCAGCTGCTCTGGCAAACCGGCAAGCTCTACTTCCCCGAGGCCGAAACGCAAGCCGCGCCCTACGCCGCCGACGGCCTGCACGCCCTCGAATTCATCCGCCGCATGGACCTGGCCTACGCCGCCGCCGACGTGGTGGTGAGTCGTGCCGGGGCCCTGTCGGTGAGCGAGTTGTGCCTCACGGGCAAGGCCAGTATCCTGGTGCCGTCGCCCAACGTGGCTGAAGACCACCAAACCAAAAACGCCCTGGCGCTGATGAACAAGGGCGCTGCCGTGCTCATCACCGATGAGCACGCGCCCGAGCGCCTCTACGACGAAGCCCTGCGCCTGCTGGCCGACCCCGAGCGCCAGCAGCAGCTGCAAACGCGGGTGCGGGAGCTGGCCCGCCCCAACGCCACCACGGCCATCGTGGACGAGTTGCTGAAATTAATTAAAGTATAAAACCGCTTCGTTTAAGCGAAACTTATTTTCCACTTTGCGAGACTTTGCGCGAATATTTTAAATTATAATTTGGACCAATTCCCCTACGTCTTTTTTCTCGGTATTGGCGGTATCGGCATGTCGGCGCTGGCGCGTTGGTTCCAAGCCAATGGCCACCAGGTCAGCGGCTACGATAAAACCGAGACGCCGCTGACGCAAGCTTTGCAAGCGGAAGGAATTGACGTGCATTACGCCGATGCGGTGGAAAATATTCCGGCCGTAGTTCGGGAGAATAAACCGCAAACCCTGGTGGTGCTCACGCCCGCTATTCCGGCCGACAGCCGCGAGTGGGCCTGGCTGCGCGCCGAGGGCTACGACATCCGCAAGCGCAGCCAGGTGTTGGGGGTGCTCACGCAGGGCCGGCGCACGATTGCCGTGGCCGGCACCCACGGCAAAACCACCACCAGCAGCATGGTGGCCCACTTGCTGCACCACGCCGGCCACGACGCCGGGGCCTTCCTGGGCGGCATCGCCGTAAATTTGGGCAGCAACCTGCTGCTGTCGCGCGCGGCCGATGCGCCCGTGGTGGTGGAGGCCGACGAGTACGACCGCAGCTTCCTCACGCTGCGCCCCGACGTGGCCATCGTGACCAGCACCGACGCCGACCACCTCGACATTTACGGCAACCAGGAGGCGCTGATTGAATCGTTTCGGCAGTTCGTGCGCCAAATTAAGCCCGGCGGCACGCTGCTCGTTAATTGTACGGCCCACCCGAGCGTGGCCCAGGCCGCGCCGGTTGGCACGCAAATCATTCAGTACGGCCTGGCCGCCGCGCCAGGGATAGATTTATTTGCCGCCCACGTAACGGCCCGGGGCCACGAGTTTCACTTTGATTTGCAGGGGCCCCTGGGCGACGTGGCCGGCCTGGCGTTGGCCGTACCGGGCTTCCACAACGTGGAAAACATGCTGGCCGCCGCCGCCGTGGCGCAGCTCGAAGGCGTGAGCGGGGCCCCGCTAATTGCCGCCGTAGCGGCCTACCGGGGCGTGAAGCGGCGATTCGAGTTCGTGGCCACGGGCCCCGGCGGGCAAGTGTACCTCGACGACTACGCCCACCACCCGCGCGAAATCGAAGCGTTTTTGCGCTCGGTGCGGGCCCTGTACCCGGGGCGGCGGCTGCGCGTGGTGTTTCAGCCCCACCTGTTTACCCGCACCCGCGACTTTGCCGAGGGCTTCGCGCGCAGCTTAAGTATTGCAGATGAGGTGATTTTGTTGGATATTTACCCCGCCCGCGAATTACCGCTGCCCGGCGTCACTTCGGAAATTATTTTGGCCAACATTACCAGCCCGGTAAAATCCCTTCAGACCAAAGCCCAGGTGCTGGCCGCGGCCCGCGCCGATGCCGTCGAAATAATGGCCACCGTGGGAGCTGGCGACGTGGATACGCTGGTGCCGGAGTTGAAATTAATTTTTGGGGAAAGGTGGAATAATAACCCGTCCGTCCCAATGCAGGGGAAAACCTGAGTTAATAAATTATTCGATTTTCTCACCGCATTTGGTTTAATAAATTTCTGACCTGCCCACGCCATTGGCTGGAATTCTTATTTGTTTTTATGCACCGTACCATTCGTAATTTTTTGGTTGCTTTTGTTTGCCTGTTGGTGCTGGGCGGGCTGGGCGTTTTCGCCGCCGTGCGGCAGGCCCGGCGGCCGGTGGGGGCCGTGGACGTGCGCATTACCAACGAGGTCGATAATTATTTCATCAGCGAGCGGGGCGTGACGGCCCTGCTCACCAAGGGCGGGCAGGAGCCGGTGCTGGGCACCCGCCCCGCGGGCCCCCGGCTGCGCGTGCTGGAGGCCCGCCTGGCGGCCCACCCGTTTGTGCGCACCGCCCAGGTGTACCGCGACCTGGCCGGCGACCTGCACGCCGACATCACCCAGAACCGGCCCATTGCCCGCCTCACGCACCCCGACGCCCGCCTCGACACCTACGTGGACGCCGCCGGCCAGCCGCTGCCGCTCTCGCCCCTCTACACGGCGCGCGTGGCCACGGTGGCCCGGCCCGGCGGGGCGGCCCTGCCGGCCACTTTTTTCCGCGACAGCACGGGGCAACGCTACCTCGAATTCCTGCGTTTCGTGGACGAGCACCCCTTCTGGCGGGCGCAGGTGGCGGAGGTGGCCATCGGGGCCGACGGGCGGCTTTCGTTCACCCAACAGGTGGGCGACCAACGCATCGAATTCGGCCCACCGGATGCCATTCCCGAAAAATTCGCCAAGCTTATGGTATTTTACCGCCAAATTCCATCAGTACTCGGTTGGGACACCTACCACCGCGTGAACGTGGAATACCAAAATCAAATCATTTGCGAATAATAATTCGCTGATATATAGCTACATTGGGCCTTGGCCCGTCCTTCTTTTTTCCCGCCCCCACTGCTTTCACCAGGCACCCCCCTCATGCAACAAGACAAAATCGTCGTCGGGCTCGACATTGGCACCACAAAAATTTGCGCCCTGGTGGGCCGTAAAAACGAATTCGGCAAACTCGAGATTTTGGGCATGGGCAAGGCCGTGTCGGAGGGGGTGTCGCGGGGTATTGTGCTCAACATCGACAAGACGGTGGACGCCATCCGGCGGGCCATCCGCCAGGCCGAGGAGCAGTCGGGCATCAGCATCGGCGTGGTGAACGTGGGCATTGCCGGGCAGCACATCAAAAGCCTGCGCCACAACGGCAGCATCACGCGCAACTCGGCCGACACCATCGGGCCCGACGACGTGAACCGCCTCACCCAGGACATGTACCGGCTCGTGACGCAGCCCGGCTCCCAAATCATCCACGTAATGCCCCAGGACTACAAGGTGGACTACGAGGAAGGCATTGTGGACCCGGTGGGCTACGAGGGCGTGCGGCTGGAGGGCAACTTCCACATCATCACGGCCCAGAGCACGGCCATCAACAACATCAACAAGTGCGTGACCAAGGCGGGGCTGGAAATTGCCGACCTCATCCTGGAGCCGCTGGCCAGCGCCATGTCCATCCTCTCGGAGGAGGAGAAAGAGGCCGGCGTGGCCCTGATTGACATCGGGGGCGGCACCACCGACCTGGCCATTTTCAAGGACGGCATCATCCGCCACGCGGCGGTGCTGCCGTTCGGGGGCAACATCATCACCCAGGACATCAAGCAGGGCTGCAACGTGGCCCCCGGCCAGGCCGAGCAGTTGAAGGTGAAGTTCGGCAAGGCCATTGCCGAGGAAGCCAGCGACCACGAAATCGTGAGCATCCCCGGCCTGCCCAACCGCCCGCCCAAAGAGGTTTCGCTGAAAAACCTGGCCTACATCATCGAGGCCCGGATGTCGGAAATCATGGAGCTGGTGTACGCCGAAATCTACCGCATGGGCCTGCACGACCAGCTTTCGGCCGGCATCGTGCTGACGGGCGGCGGCTCGCAGCTCCAGAACCTGGAGCAGCTCACCGAGTACATCACCGGCCTCGACACCCGCATCGGCTACCCCAACCAGCACCTGGGCAAGAGCCGCATCGAGGCCGTGAAGTCGCCGATGTACGCCACCACCGTGGGCCTCGTGCTCTCGGGCTACCACGGCCTGGAAGAGCGCAGCCCGCGCCCCGTGTACGAGCAGGAGCCCGCCGCCTACGTGGTGCCGCAGCCCGCGCTGCCAATGGCCCCGGCCCCCGTGGCCGCCGCGCCGCCGCGCCCGTTGGCCGCCCCGGCCCCCGAAGCCAAGAAAGAGCCCAAGGAGCCCGGGGCCGCCAGCCGCTTCTTCAAAGACATCCTCAGCCGCACCAAGGGGCTGCTGATTGACGATTACGACGACAAATCTTATTAATTGTTAAATGGTTGCATAGTTAAATTGTTGTCGTTCAATATTATGAGTCGACGTTGATTAACATGTGTGCAGTTGGTTGTCGGACGCATCAGCGCTTCAACAATTCAACCACCAACAATTAAACAATTATTCCCCATGAATTACAAATTCGATATCCCTGCCCAAACGAAGTCCATCATTAAGGTGATTGGGGTGGGCGGCGGCGGCTCTAACGCCGTGAAGCACATGCACAAGCAGGGCATCAAGGACGTAGAGTTCATCATTTGCAACACCGACCAGCAGGCCCTGCAAAGCTCGACGGTGCCCAACAAGCTTCAGATTGGGGTGGACCTGACCGAGGGCCTCGGGGCGGGGGCCAAGCCCGAGCGCGGCCGGCAGGCGGCCTTGGAAAGCAAGGAGCAAATCCGCGAGCTGCTGAACCAGGGCACCAAAATGCTCTTCATCACGGCCGGCATGGGCGGCGGTACGGGCACGGGCGCGGCCCCGGTCATCGCGCAGGTGGCCCAGGAACTGGGCATCCTCACGGTGGGCATCGTCACGGCCCCGTTTTTGTTCGAAGGTAAGAAGAAGCGCTTGCAGGCCGAGGAAGGCATCAAGGAGCTGAGCGCGCACTGCGACACGGTGCTGGTGATTCTCAACGACAAGCTGCCCCAGATTTACGGCAACCTGACGATGAGCGCCGCCTTCGCCAAGGCCGATACGGTGCTGACCACGGCGGCTAAGTCGATTGCCGAAATCATCACCGTGACGAGCGACGTGAACGTGGACTTCGAGGACGTGAAAACGACCATGAAGCAGTCGGGGGCCGCCGTGATGGGCAGCAGCATCACCGACGGCGAAAACCGCGCCCGCCGCGCCGCCGAGGAGGCCCTGAACTCGCCGCTGCTCAATAACACCGACATCCACGGGGCCCAAAAGATTCTGCTCTCCATCATGTCGGGAGCCGAGCATGAGCTGGAAATGGACGAGCTGACCGAAATCACGCAGTACATCCAGGACAAGGCCGGGCAGGACGCGGAGATGATTTTCGGCCACGGCGTGGACGAAACCCTGGGCCAGAGCATCCGGGTGACGGTGATTGCCACGGGCTTTGCCCGCGAGGCGCACACCATCGCCACGCCCGGCCAGCGCCCCGCCGAGGCCGCCGGCGATCCTGCCGGGCACCAACCCGAGGCCGCCGCGGGCCCCGCCGGGGCCCCCGCCGCGCCGTTCGTGCCCAGCTTCGGGGCCCCGGCGGGCGAGCCCGCCCGGCGCTACGCCCTCGACGGCCCGTCGGTCCCTGGCAACGTGCCGCCCCTGACGGGCCAGCCCGCCGCGGCCCCCGGCGAGCCGGTGCTGCTACCGGCCAACCACACCACGGCCCCGCCGCGCCCGCGCCCGCTCGACGCCCACGCCGAGGAGCGCCGCCGCCGCTTGCAGGAGCTGAGCCACGGCCTGCCCCCCGACGCCGTGACGCAGTACGAGGCCCCGGCCTACCTGCGCCGCCAGGTGAAGTTGGAAACCGTGGTGCCCAGCTCAGAGCAGAACATCTCGCGCTTCAACCTCTCCGACGACAATGAGCTGCTGGGCGACAACCGCTTCCTGCACGACAACGTGGACTAATTGTTATTTCGCATTACCAACGCAAAGCCCGTTCCGAATGCATTCGGAACGGGCTTTGCGTTGAATTCCCTTCATCTGGGTTAATTGCCCGCGCTGGCAGGCGGGTAGGAAATCCGGTGCTTGAGCCGGTCGAGGGGGGCCTCCAGCCAGGCCCAGGAGGCGGCGGCTAGCAGCAGCAGCAGTGGCGTGAGCACCAGCACAGTGGGCAACGGCCCCAGCAGCCGGGCCCGCAAGTGCTCATCGGCAACTACATGATAAACAGCCCGCTGGTAGAATACTGGCAGCAGTAAGTGGTAGAGGTAGCAGCCGTAGCTGCGCTGGCCCAGCCATTGCAGGGCCGGGTGCAGCAACAGGCTGGGGCGTCGTGGGGTCCGCACGGGCAGGTTCAGTACCCAATTCAGGGTGACAAACGCCGCCACGCCGCCCACGCTGGGGTAAACGAGCAGCCACAGGTAATGGTGGTTGGTAAGGTGGGTGAGGAGCCACAAGCCCACCCACAAGGCCCAGGCCAGTGCGGCCCATTGGCCCCGCGCCAGCCGGTGGGCCCGGGGCCGCCGCTCAATCAGCTTCAGCACAGCGCCGAGGGCGAACAAATCGAGGGAAGCGGGGAGCAGTACCAGCACAAAGTCGGGCCCGTCGTGAGCACTCCAAACGATGCGAAACACCAAGCTGGCCCCGGCCAAGGCCAGCAGCCAAGCGTTGCGCTTGCCAAGTAAGAATAACAACGGGGGCCAGAGCAAGTAAAACTGTTCGTCGACGGCCATTGTCCAGTAGTGGCCCACGCCCTCGCCCCAGTGGTGCATGCGGTAAAACAGCAAGTTGGAAACCGGGAGTAAAAACCAGGCCGGGTACTCGCGTAGCGTAGCCAGGGGCAACAAGGCCCCCAAGGCTAACGCCAGGTAATAAGGAGGAATGATGCGCAGTGCCCGCCGCAGGTAAAACGTGCGCAACGGGCCCCCCCACCGGCCTGGGGGCCCCTGGTACAAGCCTTGCTTCCAGGCGATGCCCGAAATAAGGTAGCCACTGAGTACGAAAAACGTGAGGCGCCCCATTTCGCCCACTGGAAAGGGCGCGAGCGTCCAGTGCCCTAGCACCACCAGCCACACAGCCAGCGCGCGCACCCCGTTTAGGGCTGGGCGGTAGCCCGACGGCAGGCTGCCGGGAACGGTGTAATCGGCAATGGCCGGCGCAAAGGGAACGGTATCAGCCAAAGAAAACGGGACTTGACGGGCGCTGCAAAGCTAAAACGCCAGCAGCGCCGCCGCTTGCTCGCGCAGCAGCTGCGCCAGCAAGGGAGTGGCCAACTGGTTGTCGGCGGTCAGCTCCTTATCGATGAAGGGCAGGCGCACGCGCTGGGGCAGCACGGCCGAGTTGAGGTACATGAGCACGTCGGTGAGGTGGCCCAGGGCCAGGGCCCCGCCCTGGCTGCCCGTACCGAGGCCCACCAGGGCCGCTTTTTTGCCGCGCAGGCCCCCGTGGTACGGTAATGCGTCGATGAACAGCTTCAACACGCCTGGAAACGAGCAGTTGTACTCGGGAATGAGAAACACGATTTTGTCGCTGGCGTCGAGGCGGGCGGCGAGCTGGTTGAAGGCTTCGTGCTTGCCAGTGTTGTGGTACAGGGCGTTTTCCAGCACGTCGGTGGGCAGGTCGGCCAGGTCCAGAAATTGGGTTTCGGCCCCCAGTGTGTGCAGTAAGGACGCGTAGAGGGTAGCCACGCGGCGGGCACGGGAATTGGGACGGTTGGTACCGACGAGCAGGGTAATCAAAGCGGGATGGGAAGAAATGGTACCGGTAAAGCAGTTAAACCGCACCCGCCGCCGTTGGTTGCGCGGCAGAGTCCGGGTGGCCCGCCAGCACTGGTCCAATGCATTGTAGGCAGCCTGCTCGCGGGCCGCGGAGTCATCCTTGTTTTTCGTCGCACAGCGCCAGACTCCCATAGCCGAGCGCCACGAGGCCGTCGGGGCATCGCTGGCCCACGCCGATGAATGTCTGGGCCTTGGTAATTGCTTTTACTGCTTCGCTGGCTTTGCTCATGGCCGCCTCAATGGGCGCGCCCACTTCGTTCATGATTTGCCGGTACATGTCGGCGGTGCCGTATTCTGATTTGTCCGTTACTACCTGCTCCGCCACGCTCGCAAGGCCCCGTGCAGCAAATCGGCCAGTATGCCGGGCGCGGCGCAGCGGAACATGCCCGGGGCCCCGGTAACGCCATGTTTTAAGCATCCCACTTTTTCCAACCCGGCGAGTTGCTGTTCGCGTATTTGCTCGAATTGGGTTCCCAGGTGGCGCTTAGAATAAATTGGGTGAACTGAACAACAACTCTCAATTGCTTCGGGCTATTAAGCGACTGCTAAACAGTTGAAAATAATATATATTATACATAATCTCTTGTTCCACTGGTCATAACCGTTGGCGCAAGGCCCGGAGCGCATAAAAAAAGCGCACCAGTTGCCCGGTGCGCTTTTTTACAAAAAAAGCGTTTTACGCCAGGTTATTCGACGTGGCTTTGGCGGAGAGGAACTCGCGGTTCAGAATGGCGATGTTTTCCAGCGAGATGCCCACCGGGCATTCGGCGGCGCACGAGCCGATGTTGGAGCAGGCCCCAAAGCCTTCTTTGTCCATCTGGGCCACCATGTTCTCGACGCGGGTTTTGCGCTCCACGTCGCCCTGGGGCAGCAGGGCCAATTGCGACACCTTGGCCGACACGAACAGCATGGCCGAGGCATTTTTGCAAGCCGCTACGCACGCGCCGCAGCCGATGCAGGTGGCGGCCTCGAAGGCGCGGTCGGCGATGTCCTTCGGAATCGGAATCTCGTTGCCGTCGGGGGCGCCGCCGGTGTTCACGCTCACGTAGCCGCCCGCCTGGATGATGCGGTCAAAGGCCGAGCGGTCCACGCTCAAATCCTTGTTTATCGGGAAGGAGTTGGCCCGCCAGGGCTCAATGGTGATGGTGTCGCCGTCCGAAAACTTGCGCATGTGGAGCTGGCAGGTGGTGGTGCCCTTCTCCGGGCCGTGCGAACGGCCGTTGATGAATAGGTCGCACGAGCCGCAGATGCCCTCGCGGCAGTCGTGGTCGAAGGCCACCGGGTCATCGCCCTTATGCAGCAAGTCTTCGTTCAGCACGTCGAGCATTTCCAGAAACGACATTTCGGGCGAAATGTCTTTTACCTGGTACTTCACCATGTTTCCCTGCGCGGTGCGGCTGGGCTGCCGCCACACGTTCAGGGTCAGGTTCATCGGTTTAGCGTTGGGGTTGGAACCGGCCATTTTCTCTCTAACTGTTAGCTGTTGGCTATTAGCTGTTAGCTTTTATCAAAGCGGCTAAACCGTTGGCACAGAGCTAACAGCTAACAGCTAATGGCTAACAGCTCACAATAATTATTTGTAGCTGCGCTGGGTCAGCTTAACGTTTTCGAATTGCAGCTCCTCCTTGTTGAGGCGCTCGGGCTCGTTTTCGCCCATGAACTCCCAGGCCGCTACGTAGGCGTAGTTCTCGTCGTCGCGCAGGGCCTCGCCCTCGGGGGTCTGGTACTCTTCGCGGAAGTGGCCGCCGCAACTCTCGTTCCGGTCCAGGGCATCGTCAATCATCAGCTCGCCCAGCTCGATGAAGTCAGCCACGCGGCCGGCCTTCTCCAAAGCCTGGTTCAGCTCCTCGTTGGTGCCGGTGATTTTCAAGTCCTGCCAGAACTCGCGCTTCAGCTTCTGAATTTCGGCTTTGGCAAACGTCAGGCCCTCGGCGTTGCGGGCCATGCCGCAGTACTCCCACATGATGTGGCCCAGCACTTTGTGGAACTGGTCGGGCGTACGGTTACCGTTGATGCTGAGTAGCTTGGCGGTGCGCTCCTGCACCGCCTGGCCGGCTTCGGCAAAGGCGGGGTGGCTGGTGTCCACGGGCTTGGGGGCCGTGCGGGCCAGGTAGTCGCCGATGGTGTACGGAATCACGAAGTAGCCGTCGGCCAAGCCCTGCATCAGCGCCGACGCGCCGAGGCGGTTGGCCCCGTGGTCGGAGAAGTTGGACTCGCCGGTGGCGTACAGGCCGGGCACGGTGGTTTGCAGGTTGTAGTCGACCCACAGGCCGCCCATCGTGTAGTGCACCGCCGGGTAGATGCGCATCGGCAGCTTGTAGGGGTCCTCGTCGGTGATTTTCTCGTACATGGCAAACAGGTTGCCGTACTTCTGGCTCACCGCGTCGGCCCCGATGCGGCCGATAACATCGGCAAAGTCGAGGTACACGGCCAGGCCGGTGCTGCCCACGCCGCGGCCCTCGTCGCACATCTGCTTGGCGTTGCGCGAGGCCACGTCGCGCGGCACGAGGTTACCGAAGGCGGGGTACTTGCGCTCCAGGAAGTAATCGCGGTCGTCCTCCTTCAGGTCGCTCACCTTGATTTCGCCCTTGCGCAGGCGCTCGGCCAACTCTTTGGTGGCGGGCACCCACACGCGGCCGTCGTTGCGCAGCGACTCCGACATCAGCGTTAGCTTCGACTGGTAGTCGCCCGACACCGGAATGCAGGTGGGGTGGATTTGCGTGAAGCAGGGGTTGGCGAAGTACGCGCCGCGCTTGTGGGCCCGCCAGGCGGCGGTCACGTTGCAGTACATGGCGTTGGTGCTCAGGTAGAACACGTTGCCGTAGCCGCCGGTGGCCAGCACCACCGCGTGGGCGGCGTGGTTCTCGACGGCCCCCGTCAGCAGGTTGCGCGTCACGATGCCGGCCGCTTTGCCGTCGGCCACCACCAGGTCCAGCATCTCCGAGCGGGTGTGCAGCTTCACTTTGCCGTAGGCCACCTGGCGGCTCAGGGCCGAGTAGGCCCCCAGCAGCAGCTGCTGCCCGGTCTGGCCGCGGGCGTAGAACGTGCGGCTCACCTGGGCCCCGCCGAACGAGCGGTTGGCCAGCAGGCCGCCGTACTCGCGGGCGAAGGGCACGCCCTGGGCCACGCACTGGTCGATGATGCTCACCGACACCTGGGCCAGGCGGTACACGTTGGCTTCGCGGGCCCGGTAGTCGCCGCCCTTGATGGTGTCGTAGAACAGGCGGAACACCGAGTCGCCGTCGTTTTGGTAGTTCTTGGCCGCGTTGATGCCGCCCTGGGCCGCGATGGAGTGGGCCCGGCGCGGCGAGTCGTGGTACGTGAAGGCGTGCACGTTGTAGCCCAGCTCGGCCAGCGAGGCGGCCGCGGAGGCCCCGGCCAGGCCGGTGCCGACCACGATGACGTCGTACTTGCGCTTGTTGGCGGGGTTGACGAGCTTGACGTTAAACTTGTGCTGGTCCCATTTCTCGGCGAGGGGGCCTTCGGGAGCTTTCGAATCCAGAAACATTATTTCAGGGCTAGCGTGAGGGAATGGACCAGCGGTGCCACGGTCGAAGATAAATGACCCTGGGCATCGGTAAACAAGAAGAAATACAAGGGCATGGCGGCGAAACCGGCCGACACCACCACGGCGAAGCCGTAGCCGACGGCCTTGATGAGCGGCGTGTACTTGCGGTGGTTCAGGCCCAGCGTCTGGAAGCCCGAGCCGAAGCCGTGCCACAGGTGGTAGCCCAGCGAGGCTTGCGCCGCCACGTAGAGCAGCACGTACCACCACTGCTTAAACGAGCTGACGACCAGCGTGTACAGGTCGTCGTTTTGGTTGATGTCCGGGTCGAGCGTGCCGAAGCGGGCCCGCCAGAAGAAGTTGTACAGGTGCACAATCAGGAAAACCAAGATGATGCTGCCCAGGATGCCCATGTTGCGCGAGGTCCACTCCGAGTTTTGCTCCGAGTGGTTAGCCACGTACCGCTGGGGGCGGGCCGTCTGGTTGCGGCGCGTCAGCATCAAGGCTTCGTAGATGTGGAAGCCGAAGCCCAGCACCAGGCCCCACTCGATGGTGCGGATAACGGGGTTGGTGCCCATGAAGTGCGAATACGTGTTGAAGGCCGCACCGTCGTCGTGTTTAAAGAGCTGCAAGTTGCCCACGAGGTGGACCACCAGGAACGTGCAGAGGAACAAGCCCGTGAGGGACATGACAATCTTGCGCCCGATGCTACTGGAAAAAGTTTTGGAAATCCAACTCATAAAACGGTCCGCACGGCGGAAAAAAGTAAATGTGTGCTGCCCAAAGGTAGGGCCGGAGGGACGCCCAGGCAAAAAACCTAACCCTTTCTCTGCCCCGCCTGCCGAAGTGAATCTATCGGCTGAGACAAGCGTTGGCAGCGTGGCGGAACATGTGGATAACCCGCGAGGGTAAAAAAAAGTTAGCTTCGCAAAGCGGTTTATTCCCGACGCTGGCGGGACTTATTTCAATCAACGGCTATGACGGCACTTTTCACTAATTGGCACAACTGGCGGCCGGCGGCAATGGGGCTGCTGCTGGCGCTGGGGGCCCTGCTGCCGGGCACGGCCCGGGCCACCCACCTGCGGGCCGGCAACATCGAAGCCAAAGTGGACACCACCGCCAGCCACAACCCGCGGCGGATATTCTTCCGCATGATTCTTTACACCGACCTGAGCAGCCCCGTGGTGCAGGACACGGTGACTATTTACTTTGGCGACGGTACGGTGCAGCACGCCATCCGGCGGACTACTCCGAATGCCGTGCCGCTGGCCAAAAACCCCGACACCGGCCTGAACATCTACCTGTTCGAGCACACGTACCCGGCCACCAAGCCGTTGTACTTGGTTAGCTTCATCGGCGAAAATCGTAACAAGTCGGTATTGAATATGACCAACTCGGTCAACCAGACCTTTTACATCAGCGCCAACGTTACCATAGACCCCGCCCTGGGCGTAAACCATTCGCCAATTCTGAGGGCCCCAGCTGTCGATAAAGCGGGCCAAAACCAAGTGTTTTTGCACAACCCCGGGGCTTACGATGCCGACGGCGACTCGTTGGCTTTTCATTTGCGCACCAGTCAGCAGTCTGCCGTACCGGGTGCCAGCAATATGCCAGCGCCCACCACCTGCACAGGCTTTGTTTTTCCCCAACAAATACCTGCCAATGCTGGGGCTAAACAAGTAGCCTACAACGGGGTACCGGCTGGTCAGCCCGGGGCATCTGCTATTTTTGTGCAGGACGAGCACACTGGCCAACTTACCTGGAATACGCCCTTGCAGGTAGGCCTGTACAACGTGGCCTTTAACGTGGAAGAATGGCGCAGAACCGAATTTGGTCATCGGCTAATTGGCAACGTGGTCCGCGACATGCAGATTATCGTGGTGGCGACCAACAACCTGCGGCCCATCCTCACCATCCCGCCCGACCTTTGCGTGGTGGCGGGCACTACCGTAACGGGCGCGGTGACGGCCACCGACGGTACGGCCCCCGGCGCGGCGGCCCAAACGCCTGTGACGCTCTCGGCCTTCTCGGGCGTCATTCCGCCGGCCCGCTTCGTGCAAACCGCCACGGGGCCGCCCACGGCCAGCGGCACGTTTACCTGGACCACGGATTGCAGCAACGTGGCCAAGGAGCCGTACTCGGTGGTGTTCAAGGCCCAGGACAGCCCGCCGACCCCCGAGTTCCCACTTATCGATGAGCAGGTGTGGCGCATCACCGTGGTAGGGCCCCCGCCGCAAAGCCTGGTGGCTACGCCCGTGGTGGGGGCCGTGAACCAGGTGAACCTGACCTGGGACCGCTACACCTGCGCCAACGCCAGCTTCATCCGCATCTACCGCCGCGAGGGCTGCCTGGCCTACACGCCGGGGCCCTGCGACACGGGCCTGCCCGCCTCGACGGGCTACGCGCTGATTGGCTCGGTAGCGGCCAACTTGTCGGCTTTTAAGGACGACAACAACGGCGCGGGCCTGGTGCGCGGCAAAACCTACAGCTACCGCATCTACGCCGATTTTCCGCTGCCGGGCCTGGGGGCCAGCCTGCCCTCGGCCGAGGCCTGCGTGACCCTCACCGGCCTGGCGGCCCGCCTCAAAAACGTGGACGTGGACCGCACCGACCCCACCACCGGGCAAATTACCGTGCGCTGGACGCCGGCCCGCGCCGGCCTCAGCCAGACGCTGGCCGCGCCCGCCGGCTACCGGCTCTCGCGGGGCGTGGGCCTGGCCCCCACCACCTACGCGCTGGTGCGCCCGGATCCGTTTGCCCTCACCGACTCGTCGTACGTGGACATGGGCCTGAACACGACGGCCAACCAGTACACGTACAAGCTGGAGCTGTTTTATGCTTCGTCGGCCCAGCCCGGCGCGACGCAAACCGTCGAAACCTCGCCCACGGCCAGCAGCGTGCGCACCAGCGTCGTCGCCAACGGCTTGAATAAGACGGTGGCCGTGAGCTGGACCTACCAAACGCCCTGGGACAACACGGCCCAGCCGGCGCGGGTGTTCCGCAGCGGCACGGGGCCCGCCGGGCCCTTTGCGCAGGTGGGGGCCCCGGCCACCGCGGCCACCGGCGGCACCTTCACCGACAGCGACCCCGCCCTGGTGAAGGGCCAGAGCTACTGCTACTACGTGCTGACCACGGGCCAGTACAACCCCACGGGCTACCTGAGCGGGCTGCTCAACAAGAGCCAAATTATTTGCGCCACGCTGCTCGACCAGCCCTGCGTGCCGGTGCTCACGCTGGCCCCGGCCAACTGCGACAGCCTGGCCGCGCTGCCCAGCTACCCGGACCCCAACCAGCGCTACAGCAACGCCCTGCGCTGGACGGTGGGCAGCCTGCCCACCGGTTGCAACGCCGCGGCCAGCTACTACCGCATCTTCTACCGGCCCACCGCCGACGGGGCGTTTGCGCTAATCGACTCGACCACCGCTTTGAGCTACGTGCACCGCAACCTGCCCGACCCGGCCGGCTGCTACGAAGTGCAGGCCGTGGGCGCGGGCGGCGTGCGCTCGGCCCTGAGCAACGTGGCCTGCCAGACCGAGTGCGTGTTCTTCCTGTTGCCCAACATCTTCACCCCCAACGGCGACAACCAGAACGATACGTTCCAGCCCAAAACGGCCAGCCCGCTGCGCAGCGTGCACTTCCAGGCCTTCAACCGCTGGGGCGTGAAGGTTTTTGAGAACACCACCACTGGCCGCGTCTTCATCAACTGGAGCGGCGGGGGCCCGGGCGAGGCCGGCACCGGCGGCAAGGTGTCCGAAGGCCTGTACTACTACCTGGCCGAGGTGCAGTTTGCCGACGCCGCCAGCACCACCCGCACCTACAAGGGCTGGGTGCAGATTATCCGCTAGGCCGGCGCGGCCCCGGACGAACCTCCCGGGCCTTGAACAAGCAGGAAGAGGAGGCCCCGGGCCTCCTCTTTTTTTTGCCCAACCGCGCTTTTTGTGCAGCTTGCGGCCCCGTTTGGCAACGCCCCCGCCCCCGGCGGGCCGTTCCCAAAATCCGACCAACCCGCTAAATCCGCTAAATCCGTGGTTCAGACCGCCTTTATCTTCCCCGGCCAGGGCAGCCAGTTTCCGGGCATGGCCCGCGAGCTGTTTGCGCAGAGCGAGCCGGCCCGCCAGCTCCTTACCCAAGCCAACGACATCCTGGGCTTTTCGCTCACGGAGCTGATGTTCAACGGCTCGGAAGAGGACCTGCGCCGCACCGACGTGACGCAGCCGGCCATTTTTGTGCATTCGGTGGCCCAGTTCGTGGCCGTGCCCGACCGGGCCGTGGGCATGGCCGCCGGCCACTCGCTGGGCGAGTTTTCGGCCCTGGTGGCGGCGGGGGTGCTCACCTTCGCCGATGCCCTGCGCCTGGTGGCCCGCCGCGCCCAGGCCATGCAGGCCGCCTGCCAGGAGCAGCCCGGCACGATGGCCGCCATCCTGGGCCTGGCCGACGACGTGGTGGAGCGCATCTGCCAGGAAATCAGCGCCGGGGGCGACGTGGTGGTGGCCGCCAACTACAACTGCCCCGGCCAGCTGGTGGTGTCGGGCGCGGTGCGCGGCGTGGGGCGGGCCTGCGAGCAGCTGAAAGCCGCCGGGGCCAAGCGGGCCCTGCTGCTGCCAGTGGGCGGGGCCTTCCACTCGCCGCTGATGCAGTCGGCGGCCACGGCGCTGGGCGCGGCCATCGAAACCACTCCGTTCAGCGAGGCCCGCTGCCCCGTGTACCAGAACGTGGACGGGCGGCCGCACCGGGCCCCAGCCGAAATCAAGGCCCACCTGCTGGCCCAGCTCACGGCCCCCGTGCGCTGGACCCAATCGGTGCAGCACATGGCCGCCGACGGGGCCCTGGAATTCGTGGAGTGCGGCCCCGGCAAAGTGCTCCAGGGCCTGGTGAAAAAGATTGTGCCCACGGCCACCGTCGCCTCGGCGCCGTGAGCAGGCCGTCCGAGCTGGGCGCCGCGCCAGCGCGGGCAAAGTTTGCCGGAGCCGTGGCCGCCGTGGTGGTGCTGGGCTTGTACTGGGTGCTCAGTCAGGGCGGTTTCGGTGGCACCGGCGATTCGTTCAGCTACCTATCTGCGGCCCGTAGCCTGCGCACCAGCGGCCAGATGCTGGGCCCCGATGGGCTTCCTTACCGCCTGTGGGGGCCCCTGTACCCGGCCCTGTTGAGCGTATTCAGCTCCTTCGCTTCGCTTCGCTGCTTGTACGCACTGGCTTTGCTGGGCCACTTATTGCTCTGGAGCCGGGCCGGCAATCATTTGCTGCCTGCCCCCCGGGCTTGGGTATTGCCCCTCGCACTGTCCTTGAGCACGGCCATACTGGTGCCGGCCAAGTTCATCTGGTCGGAAACGGTGTTCTTTTTTTTAGTAGCGGCTTACAGCGGCGCGCTGCTAGCCTGGCTGCGGACCAACAACGGCCGCTGGTTGGGTTGGGCCACACTGGCCGGTTTCTTATTGCCTTTGCAGCGAACTTCCGGGGCGTTTTTATTGCTCGGAGCCGGCGCAGGCCTCTTGGCTAACGCGGCCTGGCGCACGCGCAACCGCTGGCAGTTGGTGGCGCACGGCTTCGTTTGCGCAAGCGGGGCGATGCTCTGGAACATTCACACGGCGCTGGCCGGCCCTCGCGTCGTTAGGGTGCCCGGCGGGTGGTCGATGCTGGCCGAATTGCAGGCCCAGTACGGCTTTGTGGTGCTACGCTGGTTCAGTCCGCTGGCCGCGGGATGGTACGGGGCCCTGCCCTTCGCTTTTTGGGCGCTGGGCATGGTGGGCCTGCTGGCGTGGCTGTGGCCCGCGGGCCGGCCGTGGCGCGTGGGGCTGGCCACCCCTACGGCCGCCCTGCAGCTGTGTTGGTGGCTGACGGTGGCCAATGTGCTGGGCCACGTGGTGGCCGTGACCTACCGGCTAGGCACTGGCGGCGTGCACGACGCTGAACGCTACATGGCCCCGGTGACCGGCCCCGTGCTACTGCTGGTACTGGCCCGTTGGCCCACTGCGGGGGCAGTGCGTTGGCGGCAGGTGCTGAATGGCTGCGTGCTGGCCGCCTGGCTCGGCTACTCGGCCCTGCGCGTGGGCCACAACGTGGCCGAGCTGCGCCACCGCCCGCCCATTGTAGGGCCCCAGCATTGAGGGAGGAAGCTGGGTGCCGGGCGATGGGGGTGGTACCCCGACCCCGGGTTTTGCCGTAGTACCTATTCCCCTGGCCACGGCCGCACGGCCAACTCATCGGGGCAAGCCGCCAGCAGCTCGGCCACGGTTTGGTGCAGCTGCGGGTGCACGGCCGCGGCAGCAATTTCGGCCAGGGGCACCAGCGCAAAGCGGCGCAGCGGCAGGCGCGGGTGGGGCACCGTTAGGTCTTGGCTGTCAATAATTTCGTTGCCGTAGAGCAGAATGTCCACGTCGAGGGTGCGGCTGCCCCAGCGCTCGTGCCGCTCGCGGCCGGCGGCGGCTTCGGTGGCCAGGCAGTGGGCCAGCAAAGCCGCCGGGGCCAGGGCCGTGCGCAGGGCCACGGCCTGGTTGAGGTAGGCCGGCTGGTCGGCCCGCCCCCAGGCGGCGGTTTCGTAAAGGCCGGAAACGGCCACGATTTCGCCCGCTGCGGCCAGGCCGGCGCGGGCCCTGCGCAGGTAGGCGGCCCGGTCGCCGAGGTTGCTGCCCAGCAGCAGGTAGGCCAGGACCGGCGCACTCACGCCTGCCGGGCGAAAAATTCGGCCGTGCGCTGGGCCACCAGGGCCGCCGGCGCGGGCAGCGCCGGGCCGGGCCAGGGGTGGGCCCCGCCGAACATGTGCGTGCCCGCCGGCACCACCAGCAGCTCGGCGGCGGGCTTGGCCTGGCGCAGGGCGTGGGCCGCGGCCAGGGGCACGGTTTCGTCGGCGTCGCCGTGCACGAGCAGCAGGGGCTGGGGCAGGCGGGCGGCCACGTTGGCCAGCACGTCGAGGCGCGGGCGGTGGGCCTGGTAGTCCTCCACAATCTGGTAGTGCATGGGCAGGGGCTGGCCGGTGCGGCTGTTGGGCACCCACAGCTGGCCGGTGCGCCGCCACTCGGCCAGCACCGCCGGGTCCCAGCGCTGGTCGATGTCGGCGATGGCGGCCCAGGTGGCCACGGCCCGCACCCGCACGTCTTCGGCGGCTTTGAGCAGCACCAGGGCCCCGCCCCGGCTGTGGCCCACGAGGTACAGTTGGCGCAGATCCAGCTCGGCGGGGGGCAGGGGCGTGGTACCGGGCGCGTGCAGGGCGTCCAGCAGCTGTCCCAGGTCGTCCAGCTCGATGCTGAAATTGTTGCGGCCGAAGGCGTCCAAATCCTCTAGGTCACCGGTGCCGCCCACTACCAGGCCGTTGTGCGACAGGTTCAGCTTAACGAACACGAAGCCCCGTTCGCCAAAAAAATCGGCCAGCAGCGGGAAATGGCCCCAGTCTTTGAAGCCCTTGAAGCCGTGGACGAACACCACCACCGGCTTGGGGCGGCCGTCGGGGCGGTAGGTGGCGTCGGCGGCGAAGGGGCGGCCGTGGCGCAAGCCGGTGAGCGTGAACGAAGCGTGGACGAGCATGAGCAAAAATGAGGGAAGCCGGGCGGGCCCGGCGATGCACGGCGCGGCCGGGGCCCGCAATTAATGCGTTGGCGGCGCAAAAGGTTTGCCGCGCCGCCCGGCCCAGCCTCGGCCGTTGTGCCGTATCATTGCCGCGCCATGCCGCAGCTTTCTTCCGTTTCCCTCGACCAGATTCAGGCCCCCATCGCGGCCGAAATGGACGAGTTTGAGCACAAATTTCGCCAGTCGATGCGCACCAACGTGCTGCTGCTCGACAAGATTATGGGCTACATCGTGAAGCGCAAGGGCAAGCAAATCCGGCCCATGTTCGTGTTCTTCTCGGCCCGCATTGCCCTGCCCGACGCGGCCGGCCCGCTGCCCGAAGCCACCTTCCGCGGGGCCACCCTGATTGAGCTGCTGCACACGGCCACGCTCGTGCACGACGATGTGGTGGACGAGAGCAACTACCGCCGGGGGTTTTTCTCCATCAACGCGCTGTGGAAGAATAAGATAGCCGTGCTGGTGGGCGACTACCTGCTCTCGCGGGGCCTCCAGCTGGCCCTGGCCCACGACGACTTCGACCTGCTGAAAATCGTGAACAACGCCGTGCGCGAGCTGAGCGAAGGCGAGCTGCTGCAAATCGAAAAAGCCCGCAAGCTCGACATCACGGAGGACGTCTATTTTGAAATTATCCGCCAAAAAACGGCCTCGCTCATCGCCTCCTGCACCGCCGTGGGGGCCGCCTCGGCCGGGGCCGACAAGGAAACCGTGGAGCGGGCCCGCCTCTTCGGCGAGAAAGTGGGCATGGCCTTCCAGATAAAAGACGACCTGTTCGACTACGGCACGGCCGAAATCGGCAAGCCGGTGGGCATCGACATCAAGGAAAAAAAGATGACGCTGCCGCTGATTTACGCCCTCCAGCGGGCCGGCTGGCTCGAAAAGCGCCGGATGATTTTCAACGTAAAAAACAACGAGGGCCACCGCGAGCGGGTGCAGCAGGTCATCGAGTTCGTGAAGCAGTCGGGGGGCCTGGACTACGCCATTGCCACGATGAAAAAGTACCGCGACGAGGCCCTTGCCATCCTGCACACCTTCCCGGATTCGGCCAGTCGCACCTCGCTGGAGCAGCTGATTAACTACACCATTGAGCGGGAAAAATAGCCTTGTACTGGCCGCAGTTTAGCGCGGAGCGCGTAACTGCTGGCCGGGTGACGGGGTGGGTCTGCGACTCACGGCCGCGCAGCGGCCCGGCGGGTTGCGCCGGGCGGGCCGTTCAATTTTGCGAGTTACAAACTCGCCCCATTTACCACCCCGCAGTTACGCGCTCCGCGCTAAACTGCGGGCAGCGCGGGCTTTCTAGCGCTTACCCTTTGGGCTCGGCCACCTGGTAGCTGACGCTGCCCGGGGCCACGTCGCTCACTTTGAATTTTACGCCATCGAAGGTGGCGTCCACTTCCAGGGTGTGCACCATGCCGCAGCCGGGGCATTTCACTTCTTCCTTTTCGTACTGGTCGGTGTCGGCCAGCGAGTCGGCCATCGGGTCGGGGGTGGGTACGCCGAGCAGGTCGGTGAAAACTTCGGTGTGGCAGTGGTTGCACTCAAACTTGAGGCCGACGGCGCGGCCTTGCAATTCGTCGAGGGGGGCGTTCTGGTCGGGCTTCTGGGTAATCCACATGGGCAAGCGGGTTGGTTTTGAAGAAAGGGTAGGGCCCCGGGGCGGGGCTGCGGGGGTGTACGCGGCGGACCGGGAAAAGGGTGGGCCCGCCGCCGCCGTACCTTTGCGCCGCGGCCCAACAGGGCCGTTTGCACGCCATGGCCGACGACAATTTGGGGGCCCGCCCGCCGCGGGCCCTGCCCCAGGTGCCGCGCTGGCAGTCGCTGCGCAACTCGCTGAAGCTGGCGGCCGACCCCCTCGGGGCCCTCGGGGCCATCCACGCCCGCTACGGCGACACGGCCCGGCTCTACATCGGCGGGGTGCAGCCCAGCGTGCTCACCCGCGACCCCGGCCTGGTGCAGCACGTGTTGCAGAAAAACCACCGCAACTACGCCAAATCGGCCTTCACGCTGGGCTTCGCGCGCTACATCGGCCACGGCCTGCTCACCAACGAGGGCCCCGACTGGCTGCGCCAGCGCCGGCTCATCCAGCCCGGCTTCCACCGCCAGCGGGTGGCGGGCCTCACCGGGCTGATGCAGGAAATTGTGGCCGAAACCCTGGCCCCGCTGGCGCAGCAAGCCGCCGCCAGCGGCGGGGCCGTGGCCGTGCCCGCCCACGCGCTGATGACGCGCCTCACGTTCCGCATCATCGCCCGCTCGGTGTTCAGCACCAGCTTCGCCGAGGCCGAGCTGGACCGCCTGGCCCAGCTCATCACCGAAATCCAGGCGTTCTACATCGGCACCATCCGCCAGCCTTATTTCAACTTCTGGCGGCGGCTACGGGGCCGGTTCCGCCGCGCCGATGCCCGCACGGCCGAGCTGCGGGCGCTGCTGGGCCGCTACATTGCCCAGCGCCAGGCGGCCAGCGCCGCGCCCAGGGCCCCCGCCCCGCCCGACGACCTACTGCAAATGCTGCTCGACGCCCGCTACGAAGACACCGGCGAGCCGATGGCCCCCGCCCGGGTGCTCGACGAGGCCCTGATTCTGCTCGTGGCCGGCCACGAAACCAGCGCCAACGCCCTCACCTGGCTGCTCTACCTGCTGGCCCACCACCCGGCCGAGGCACGCCTCATCCAGGCCGAAACCGCCGCCGCGCTCGGTGCGCGGGGCCCCGCCTTTGCCGACCTGCCCCGCCTGGGCCGGGCCCTGTGCGCCGTGCAGGAGACCATGCGCCTCTACCCGCCCGCCTGGATGGTGGACCGCGTGGCCCTGGCCGACGACGACTACCAGGGCCTGCGCATCCCCAAAGGCACGCTGTTTTCGCTCTTCCTCTACGGCCTGCACCGCGACGCCCAGCATTGGGACGCCCCCGCCGAGTTCCGGCCCGCCCGCTTCGCGCCCGACGCGCCCCGCCCGCTGGTGCCCTTTGCCTACGCGCCCTTTGGCGGGGGGCCCCGCCTGTGCGTGGGCCTGCAATTCGCCCTCACCGAAATGCAGCTGGTGGCGGTGGAGCTGCTGCGCACCTTCGACGTGGAGTGGCCCGAAGGCCAGCCGCCGGTCGTCGAGCAGCCGCTCATCACCCTGCGCCCCCGCGGCGACTTCCAGGTGCGGCTGCGGCTGCGCCCGGCATAGCCGGTTGTTGGACGAGTACATCCCCCACATTGCCGTGCTAAAGCGCTTCAACGGCAATTTAGGAATGGATACCGGGCTACCTGTTTTACCGAAAAATAACGTCCAACCGCACTTCTATTTGCGTAGCCGGGTCGTTCAGGGTCCCGTCGGAAATTACTTTGGGAGGGGTTCCGGGTAGGAAAAGCACGATGGTTCGTACCGTTGGTATCACCAACCAAGCTGACTGCACCCCGCTTGGAAAATATAAATGCCGAATTTTGTTCGCCAGAAAATCGAACGATTGCGTCGGTGATAAGATTTCGATGGCCGTAATGGGCGGGTTTGGGTAACGAATAATGTCCGCTTCCCAATCGTAAGCCAAGCGCGGCAAAATGGCTACGTCGGGCTTCAACCGTCCGCCGCTCAGCTCAAATTCTAGTTCGGGCAGGATGTCGTATTTTTCTTCGTAAGGAAGCAAGGCGGTGCTTATGCGGTGAATTAACCGGGAGTAGTTCAACGACATAGCTTTCTCCAGAACGATTTCGGTTTCGATAATCTCGATGGCTTGCGTTTCCATAGAAAGTGCTTTTTTCAAAGATAGTGTGGCCTACCCTGCCAAATGGTACGTCAGCACCGGCGGGAAGGCGTGCGTGGCCACGGTTTCGGCGATGCTGGCGCGCAGGAAGTGGCTCAGGCCCGAGCGGACGTAGGTGGGGATGACCACCAGGTCGGCCGCCACGCGCTGGGCGTAGGCCTCGATGCCGGCGCTGACCTGGCCGGCGTCTACCTCGGCCGCCAAGCAGTTGGCGAGGCGGTGCTCGTTGGCGAAATCCTGCATCTGCTGCTGGGCCACGTGGCCGTCCGCGCCCGCGGCCACGTGCAGCAGGTGCAGCGTTGCGCCGGGGAAAGCGGCTTGTACCTGGCGCAGGCCGTCGAGGGCCCCGGCGGCCTCGCCCGAAAAATCGGAGGGAAACACAATGTTACGCACGGCGAAGTCGGCCGCCGGGTGCTTCACGGTGAGCACCGGGCAGGGGGCCAGTCGGATGAGGCGCTCGGTGGTGGAGCTGACGAAAAAGTGTTCCACGGCCCCGTGGCCGCGGGCCCCCATCACCACCAGGTCGGTGCCGAGCCGCTGGACGGCCGCCAGGATGCCGTCGCCCACGCGGGCCATTTCCACCTCGTCGTGCACCGGCACGCCGGGGGCCAGCTGGGCGGCCTCGTCGCGCAGGGCGTGCAGGCGGCGCTTGGTGGCCTCCATCAGCTTGATGACGAAGATTTCGTCGATGCTGTGGCCGCTCACCGGCCCGCCCACAGTACTGAAGCCGCCCGCCGCGCCTTCGGCCGCTTCCAGCACGTGCAGCAGCGTGAGCTGCCCGCCCGTGTGCCGGGCCAGTTGCACGGCCACGCTAAAGGCGTGGTGTGACTCGGGGGAAAAATCGGTGGCAACCAGGATGTTTTTCATGACCGAAACGAAATAGGGGTGGGTGGGAAAATGGCCGTATCAAACCCCGGCCGTGGACAACGGCCGGGGTTTGATTAGTAATATACTGCGAATATTTCCCCGTCCTCCCCGCGTGCTTTTCGGCCGTGGTTCCCGCCTATTCTTTCAATAATTTGTCCACTTCCTGGTTGAAAGCGGCCGTTTCTTCGGCGTAATACTTGCCCGTGCCGGGGCCCGAGAAGCCGGTGTGAATCTTGCGCACCGCGCCTTTCTTGTCGATGAACACGGTGGTGGGGAAGCCCAGGAACTTGGCCAGCTGCGGCATCGACTTGGCCACCGAATCCTTGTTCGACACGCCGGCCACGGCCAGGTCGTAGCCGATGTGGTAGCGCTCCTTCAGCTTGCGCAGGCGGGCGGCGGCCCGGTCGTACTCGGGCATCCGCTCGTAGCCGAGGCCGATGATTTCGACGCCGCGCTGCTTGTTTTTATCGTACCAGGGGGCCAGGTAGGCGGTTTCGTCCATGCAGTTGGGGCACCACGAGCCCAGCACCTGCACCACCACCACCTTGCCCCGGTACTTGGCGTCGGTGGGGGAGATGCTGCCCTGCGCGATGCTTGGAAACTTAAAATTCAGCCGCGACTCACCCTTGCGCAGGTAGGTGAGCGTGTCGGCGTCGGGCAGCTTGGCCTTAGGGTCGAGGGTGGCCGTCCAAGTCTCGTGGCCCGATTTGCCGGAGTAAAAGTCGCCTTTTATATCTGAGAAAGCACCGTTACCGTGACTAGCATCTTTTGCATCGAAAAGGAAGGCATGACTTCCGTCAAATGTTGATAAAAAAATGTGCGAACCGTCTTCTCGGCCCACTATATTGCCCGCTAAATATCGGTAGTCTCCAGTTGAAGTTAAAAACGTTCCTGTGTAGTTCTTGCCGGTGTAATCAAGGATACCAACGGCTCGGTACGAATTTCCTTTTTCGTCTTTAAATAAAACCTTCAGAGTGATATCTTTTTGTCCGCCAGACACTCTAACTATAAACTTTTTTTCGCCACTATCATCATCAGCAAATAGCGGCTGCGCGCCCGCCGAGGCCACCAGCGGCACCCTATACGGTCCCTTGGCGTCGTACTTCACCCACGTGCCTTTGAGCTTGCCGGCCCCGTCGGCCCGCACCACTAGGGCCGCGTCGAACACGTGGAGCTTGATGGTGACCGAGTCGCCGGCGGCCGAGATTTCGGGGCAGCGCAGGCGTTCCTCGCCGTTCAAGCCCTTGTTGATGAGGTACACCACGGGCTGGCCGGCTTCGGTTTTCACCTCGAACAGGAACGGAATTTTCTGGCCTTGGGCGGCCAGCTCGCCGCGCCAGGGGCCCGGGGTGAGCAGCGCGGCGGCCGGGGTGCCGGTGGTGGCGGCGGTTTCGGTTTTAGTGGAATTTCCCTGGCAGCCCGCCAGGCTGAGTGCGGCCCCGGCCAGCAGGGCGAGCGTGGTATTCTTCATGGTGACAAGTAAAAAACAAAGGTGAATCCCGCACAACCCGGCCCGGGCCGGGTAAGTTAGAAGAACAAGCGCAGCGGGCTTGCCCCCCAATAAAAAACGTCTCAAACAGGCCGTCATGCCGAGCGCAGCCGAGGCATCTCGCGTGCGGCAGTAACTCAATCGGAGCAACGAAGCACGCGAGATGCCTCGGCTGCGCTCGGCATGACGGTCCTTTTTTGCTGTCCGAGGCCGAGCGCAACGGCTAAATAACGGCCAATGGCCGGATTAGGCGTTCCCTGATGGGGATGCTACATTTGCACAACCACTCTCATATACTCTTCTTATGGCTTTTGACCTGGAAATGATTCGCGGCGTGTACGCCGGCATGGGGGCCCGCATCGAGGCGGCCCGCGCCGCCGTGGGCCGCCCGCTCACCCTCACCGAGAAAATTCTCTACGCCCACCTCTACGGCGGCGACGTGAAGCAAGCCTACGAGCGCGGCGTTTCCTACGTTGATTTTGCCCCCGACCGCGTGGCCATGCAGGACGCCACCGCCCAGATGGCGCTGCTCCAGTTCATGCAGGCCGGCAAGGCCACGGCCGCCGTGCCCAGCACCGTGCACTGCGACCACCTCATCCAGGCCAAGGACGGCGCGACGGAAGACCTCGCCGAAGCCAATACCGAAAACAAGGAAGTGTACGACTTCCTGGCCTCGGTGTCGAACAAGTACGGTATCGGCTTCTGGAAGCCCGGCGCGGGCATCATTCACCAGGTGGTGCTTGAAAACTACGCCTTTCCCGGCGGCATGATGATTGGCACCGACTCGCACACCCCCAACGCGGGCGGCCTGGGCATGGTGGCCATTGGCGTGGGCGGCGCGGACGCCGTGGACGTGATGGCCGGGATGCCCTGGGAATTGAAGTTTCCGAAGGTGATTGGCGTGAAGCTGACCGGCAAGATGAGCGGCTGGACCTCGGCCAAAGACGTGATTCTGAAGGTGGCCGGTATCCTCACCGTGAAGGGCGGCACCGGGGCCATCGTGGAGTACTTCGGCGAAGGTGCCGAGAGCCTGAGCTGCACCGGCAAGGGCACCATCTGCAACATGGGCGCGGAAATCGGGGCCACCACCTCGGTGTTTGGCTACGACGAGAAGATGGGCGACTACCTGCGCGGCACCGGCCGCGCCGAAATTGCCGAAGCCGCCGCCGCCGTGGGGGCCCACCTGCGGGCCGACGACGAGGTGTATAACGACCCGGGCAAGTACTACGACCAGCTCATCGAAATCGACCTCAACACGCTGGAGCCCTACGTGAACGGCCCTTTCACGCCGGACGCCGCCTGGCCCATCTCGGAGTTTGCCGCCGCGGTGCGCGAGCACGGCTGGCCCGAGAAGCTGGAAGTGGGCCTCATCGGCTCCTGCACCAACTCGAGCTACGAGGACATCACCCGCGCCGCTTCCATCGCCGCGCAGGCCGTGAGCAAGGGCCTGCACGTGGCCGCCGAGTTCACCATCACGCCCGGCTCGGAGCTGGTGCGCTACACCGTGGCCCGCGACGGCCTGCTCGACACGTTTGCCGAGATGGGCGGCGTGGTGCTGGCCAACGCCTGCGGGCCCTGCATCGGGCAGTGGGCCCGCCACACCGACGACCCCAAGCGCAAGAACTCCATCATCACGAGCTTCAACCGCAACTTCGCCAAGCGCAACGACGGCAACCCCAACACCCACGCCTTCGTGGCCTCGCCCGAAATCGTGACCGCCTTCGCCATCGCCGGCGACCTGACGTTTAACCCCCTCACCGACACGCTGCCCGGCACCAACGGCCCCGTGCGGCTCGACGAGCCCCACGGCGTGGAGATGCCCCCCCGCGGCTTTGCCGTGGAGGACGCCGGCTTTCAGGCCCCCGCCGCCGACGGCAGCGGCGTGCAGGTGCTGGTGAGCCCCACCTCCGACCGCCTCCAGCTGCTCGAGCCCTTCAAGCCCTGGGAAGGCAAGGACATCACCGGCCTGCGGGTGCTCATCAAGGCGCAGGGCAAGTGCACCACCGACCACATCTCAATGGCCGGGCCCTGGCTGAAGTACCGCGGCCACCTCGACAACATCTCCAACAACATGCTCATCGGGGCCACCAACGCCTTCAACGGCGAGGCCAACTCGGTGCGCAACTTCGCCGTGCAGGGCGACGGCTACGCCACGGTGCCGCAGTCGGCCCGCGCCTACAAGAGCATGAACGTGGGCACGGTGGTCATCGGCGACGAGAACTACGGCGAGGGCAGCTCGCGCGAGCACGCCGCCATGGAGCCCCGCCACCTCGGCGTGCGGGCCGTGATTGTGAAGAGCTTCGCCCGCATCCACGAAACCAACCTAAAGAAGCAGGGCATGCTCGGCCTCACCTTCGCCAACAAGCTCGACTACGACCTGATTCAGGAAGGCGACCTTGTTGACATCCTGGGCCTGGAAAGCTTCACCCCCGGCCAGCCCCTGCAAGCCCGCCTGCGCCACGACGACGGCGACACCGACCTCATCACCCTCAACCACACCTACAACGAGGGCCAAATCGCCTGGTTCAAAGCCGGCTCGGCCCTGAACCTAATTCGCCTGAAGGAAAGCGGCGTGGCGGTGTAACGCGGTTAATTGGTGGCTTATCCAACCGCGGCCGTCTCAGTTCCTGGGGCGGCCGTTGTGTTTCTGTGCTCTGCGTATATTTTACTCGCAATCTATGGAAAGTGTAAGCTTTCTGTAAAACCTAAATTTTTAAAAGCTTCATTTAATCAGGTAGTGCCATGAGTCTGAAATTCAACCTTGATAATTTACAAAGCAAAGCCCGTGAACGGACTGTCAAAACTCAGAGCATTGAATATGATTTAGAGACATTAGTTAAAAAGATAAACCAAAACATAATTAAGCTTGATCCAGATTACCAAAGAAGACACCGTTGGACTGCTGGAACTTCTTCAAAACTGATAGAAAGTCTCATATTAAATATACCTATCCCTATTGTATATTTATCTTACGATATTGATGTTGACGCTAATGAAGAAGGAGCGCGGTATTCAGTGATTGATGGACAACAACGACTTACTGCAATTGCAAATTTCTTTGATAATAAATTTGCTTTAGAAGGTCTAGATATTCTAGATGATTTAGACGGGTGCTTTTATCGTGATTTACCACCATTTCTACTACGTCGCCTTGAAGACAGGACAATCAAGTGCCTCCGTATTGATTCAACAGTTGATCCCCAGGTTAAATATGATATTTTTGAAAGACTTAATTCTGGTTCAGTGAGGCTTGAATCTCATGAATTAAGAAATGCTATTTTACGTGGTCCTTTTAATAATATATGCAAAGAACTTTCTGAGGATCTTAACTTTAAGAAATTATTGCAAATTCCGTTGAAAGGTTCTGATAAAAATTCAAAAGTTCAAAAAATGGAAGATGTCGAACTTGTTTTAAGATTTTTTTCATTAATAAATGATAATTATAAAAATTATAAAAAAGCCAAGGGTAAGCAGTTTAAGGATTTTCTTTCTGAAAGCTTAGACGCTAAAAATCAACTTTCAGAGCAAGAAATGCGTAATTATGCTAGTTTGTTTAGAAAAACAATGGATATTATCATTAACTCATTTGGTGAACTAGCTTTCGCTAAATATAAATACGAGGGTTCTAAATTAATAAAACAATCGAATTTTAATGCAGCAGTTTATGATGCATTAACTATCTCTGTGGCAGCGGAAATAAATCTTGATAAACCTAAAATTAATCCGAAGCAAATTTCAGGTTTTAAAAACCTTTTTAAAGATTCTTCTTTCTATGAATATCTTATTGGTTCTAATTTAGATAGCTTAAAACTAATAAGCCGTATTGATATGGCACGTGAAGTGTTTGTGTCATGAGTACGTTTGTCAATGCTGGCCTTATTTCGTTAAATAAAAGGTTCAACGAGGTTGATTTAATACTTAAAGAGGCAGAAGTTCATTTTGATAAAAACGAACCTCTTTATGATGCTTTGTGCAGATCAGCTCAAGTCCTTCTATCGGCGCATTTTGAAGGTTATTTGAAAGACCTTATTAAAAATGCACTTGATGATATTAATAATTTTTCAAGTTTCAGTGCTTCTAGTCCTGGTTTGCAAAGGAGACTTTGTGAGCATTTTGTGATTAGTCCTAATGAGGATAGAAATTCTAAAGTTAGTAATGAGAAAATAAAAAAGTTACAAGAAGTATTGAGTGGTTTAGATATAAAATTTAAAAAAGAATATTTTTCCTATGATGAAAACGCAAATCCTAAAGCAACTATATTAGACAAATACGCTGAAATGTTTGGTATAAAAAACTTCTTTAATCAATTAAAAAAATCGCGATTAGATTTGGTATTTTCAAATACTAAATCAGACAATGATATTATTTGCGTTGAGGTTGAGCAATATTTACTAATATCAACTATGATGTTTCCTTACTCAACGGAAATTAATTTTTTAGGTATAGATGATACTAAAAGCGCTTCTTTAACGCTTTGGGATGATTTCTTAAGTGGCGTTCTTAAAAGAAGACATGATATAGCACACGGTAGAGAATTGGAAAATTCTGTCCATTATTCTGTTATAGAAAGTGATATTATAAAAATCAGACTTTTAGTTTATGCTTTCACACTATTTGTCTGTATAGTGGCTAATCCGGTGTCTTAAATATTATTGCTACTCCAGCAGCAACGCTTCCTCCGCGGCCAGGTACCGCATCCGGTAGCAGTTCATGGCCGTGGTGCCGAGCAGTTCGATGAGCTTGTAGTTGGCCAGGGCCCCCACGGCGGCCCCGATGACGGGCACCAGCTGGGCCATTTTGGCCAGGTCGATGTAGTCGCGGTACTCTTGTTGGAAGGTGCGCCAGTCGAAGTCGGCGGCGTCCGGGGGCAGGGTTTGGCAGTAGGCGTTCCAGTCGGCCAGGCGCTGGTAGGTGGCGTTGCGGGTGTGCTGGCTGCTGAAGGCCAGCTGGAACACGTAGAGCACGTAGAGCCGCTCGTGGTAGTCGCGCACGTCGTAGCCGTAGAGGGCCGCCGTGTCGAAGAGCAGCTTGATTTTGAAGCCCAGCAGCAGCGGGAAATCGGCCAGGCCGAGCAGGAAGCCGCCCGCGCCCGTCACGGCCCCTTCGGCGGTGGCCATGGTGCCGTAGTCGCGGATGCGGGCCCGCACCTCGGCTTCGCGCCGGGCCAGGGGCGCGTCGGCCAGGGGCCGGCGGGTGGTGTGCGTGCTGCCAAAGAGCACGCCCCGCACCATCTGCCTGATGGCCGCCGTGATGGCCCGGTGCACCCGCTCGGGCAGCAGCGCGTTGAGCCGTAGCTGCACCCGCCGCGCGAAGCGGTCGAGCCGCGAGGGCGGCCGCTGCATCTGCTGCTGCCAGGTGTGCAGCGCGGCGTGGGGCGGCGTTTCGGGCGTTGTGGGCGTCATAAGTTTGGTAAATAACGGCGCTGCCGAAGTTACTATAGAACCTGCTGGCAACTTGCTGAAAGCCTCTCACGCAGTGTTGCGGGGTGTAAAAGCGCAGTGTTTCGCGGTGTTTTTCGTTCAACGACACCGCGAAACACTGCGCTTTTACACTGCGGAACACTGCGTGAAATTCCTATGAGCAAGCCCCGCACGGCCCCCCGGCTACCCCGGCTCCGCGACGCCCAGGGCCCCCAGCGGTTCCCGGTACTTCTGGTAAATCACCCGCAGGTCGGCGTTGTGCCGGGCCGCGTCCACGCCGGTGCTCACGTTGCGGGCGTGGAAGCGGTGGAGGTGGCTGACGTGCGGGCACACCACGGGCAGGTGCCCGGCCAGCAGGAAGCGGACGTACAAATCGAGGTCTTCGGCCATCGCCAGTTCGCCGTCGTAGCCGCCCACCTGGTCGCACAGGGCCCGGCTGTAGCACACGTTGCCCTGGAGGAAGTGCTCGGCCCGGAAGATGGCCCGGAGCATGGCCGACGGGCTGTCGAACGCCCAGGCGTAGTAGTCCTCGCTGGGTAAATATCGGCCCTGCTCGTCCACGCGCAGGAAATCGGCCACGAACCAAGGCCGGCCGGGGTGGGCCTTAATCTGGGCGGCGTAGTGGAACAGGGTGCGCTGGAGCAGGAGGTCGTCGTCGTCGAGCGGCACGAGCCAGGCGTCGGGCGGCGCTTGCCGGATGAGCTGGTTGCGGGCGTGGCCGGCCAGCTGCCGCCCCGGCGCGTGCCAGTGGCGCAGCGGGGGCCCCGGCCGGGCGGCGGCGTCGCGCAGGTAGGCGGCGGTGCCGTCGCGCGAGCCGTTGTCGAACACCAGGTGCTCAAAGGAGAAGTCGAGCGGGGCGCTGATGCTGGCCCGGACGCTGGCCACGGCTTCGGGCAGCAGCGCCCGGCGCTGGTGGGTGGGGGTGATGACGGAGAAGTGCATAGGAAGGCATTGTTCGGGCGGGGCGGCCCGAAGGTTGCGGCGGGGCCCCGGGGCCGGCGCGGGGGTTGGCCGGTTTCTGCCTTACTTGCCGCTTCATTAGCTCCTCACTCAGCCCCCGCCCACCGCGCCATGTCGCCGCAACAACAACAACCGTCGCCTGCTTTTATCGGTGCTTCCTGGGTGGCCCTGCTGGCGGGCATCGGGGCCTTCCTCGTGGGCCTGTGGAACGCCACGATGGGCCTCAACGAAAAGGGCTACTACTTCACCATCCTCATGTACGGGCTGTTCTCGGCCGTTTCGCTGCAAAAAAGCGTGCGCGACCGCCTCGAGGGCATCCCCGTCACCAACATCTACTACGGCCTGAGCTGGTTCTCGACGCTGCTGGCCGTGCTGCTCCTGGTGGTGGGCCTCTGGAACGCCACGCTCACGCTCAGCGAAAAGGGCTTTTACGGCATGTCGTTTTTACTGGCCCTGTTCGCCGCCATCGCCGTGCAGAAAAACACCCGCGACGCCCAGCGGCCGGGCCCCGTGGGCGGCCAGCTCTAGAGCGCGGCCACCTGCGCTTCCCGCGCTTCGCGGGGCTTTTGCACGAGGTAGTAGTAGAGCAAAATGCCCAGCCCGACGAGGAACGGCACCAGGGCCAGGTGCTTGCCGTTGATGCCGGGGGCCACCACCAGCGCGTCGAACCTGAAGAATTCGCTGGCCATCCAGTACGAGTTGGCGGTAATCCAGCACACGATGGCCAGGTTGTGGGCCAGCTCCGACTTGAGGCCCCGGGTGCGCCAGGCGATGACGATGGCGATGCCCAGCGTGGGCGCAATCATCAGCAGGCCCAGCGTTTTCCAAATCATGCACCAGCTGATGTCTTTGAGCAGCCAGAACAGGATGTGGGTGTTCTCCATTTTCCGGTACGCGGCCGGGATGCTGTACACTTCTTCGGGGGCGGGCATGGCGCGGGTAAAAAACCAAAGGTAGGGGCCCCGGCCCCGCATCTGCCGCCGCCCAAACGCCGTACTTTCTTCCCACCCCCGACCGCAACATGGCCCGCATTCTCCGCAAGATTCTGAAAATAGCCGGCCTGGCCGTGGTGGTGCTGGTGGCCGTGGTGGCCGTGTACCTGGGCGCGGCGTTCGGGCTGGGGCGCATCCCGGTGGCCAAAGCCGACCCCGCCGCGCCGGCCGACGTGCGCGTGTTCATCCGCTCCAACGGCGTGCACTCCGACCTCGTGCTGCCCGTGCATTCCACCCAAATCGACTGGAGCCGCGAGCTGCCCTACGACCACACCCAATCGAACGATTCTACGTTCGACTACGTGGGCATCGGCTGGGGCGACAAGGGCTTTTACATGGACACGCCCACCTGGGCCCAGCTCAAGGCCAGCACGGCCCTCAAGGCGGGTTTCTGGCTGAGCACCACGGCCATGCACGCCACCTTTTACCGGGCCGCCGGCCTGGCGCCCGGTCCGGCCTGCATCGTGCTGCACCTGAGCCGCGCCGAGTACGCCCGGCTCATCGCCTACGTGCAGGCCAGCTTCCGGCGCGACGCGGCCGGCCAAGTGGAGTGGATTCCGGGCCACAGCTACGGGGCCGACGACGCCTTCTACGAGGCCAACTCCACCTACAGCATCCTTTACACCTGCAACACCTGGACCAACGACGCCCTGAAAGCGGCCGGCCAGAAAGCCAGCCTCTGGACGCCCCTCGAAGCGGGCATCTTCTACCAGTACGGCCGCACCGGCAAGCCCCCCGAAGAAACCGGGCAGTAGCGGGGCCCCGGCCCACGAAAACGCCCCGCCGGCAGCTGGCCGGCGGGGCGTTTCAACAACGGGAATGTGGGGGAAGAAGGTTAGTTGAGCCACACCTCGGCCACTTGCTCGAAGCGGTGGGCGGCGAAAGCGCCGTAGGGCCGCTCGGCATAAAAACCGAGCACGTGCACCTGCGGCTGGCCGGTGCGCGCGTGGGGCAACACCCGCACGGGGTACACGCGGCCGGCGGTGGGCCAGTCGCCGATGAAGTCGGCGGGGCGCTGGTCGGCGTTCACGCAACGGGCGAAAAGCTGAACGGGCGGCGGGGTCGGGAGCTTGACGTTTGACATGCCCAAAGATACGAAATTATTTTGACCCACTAAAATAATTGGCAACCTATTTTATTAGCTCAACCGCAATTTATTCTTGATATAATGATAATTTATAGTGTTTTTTGGATGAAATTAGGTAATATCCTATTTGTTTGGCTGTTGTATTTTGGTGGTAACCCATCCATTGCTTGCTAAATAAAATAGTAGATAAATTTAGCGGTTCCGTGCTCCAATAAGCGGGCGCTGTGCCTTCGGCGGCCGTTTGCGGCCGCCCGTGTTTGGCCCGGTAGCCCGTACTTACCGGCATGAAAACCGCAACCTTGGCCCTGCTGCTGGGCCTGGCCGGGGCCGCCCAAGCCCAGGGCCCCGCCAACCTCGTGCCCTACGCCCACCCGCTGGTGGGCACCGCCAAAATGGGCCACACCTTTCCCGGCGCCACGGTGCCCTTCGGCATGGTGCAGCTCAGCCCCGACACCGACACGCTGAGCTACGCCGCCCCCGACGGCAAGTACAACCCGGACGTGTACCGCTGCTGCGCCGGCTACCAGTACGACGACCCCACCATCGTGGGCTTCAGCCACACCCACTTCAGCGGCACGGGCCACTCCGACCTCGGCGATTTCCTGGTGATGCCCACCGTGGGGCCCCTGCGCCTCAACCCCGGCACCGCCGCCCGGCCCGGCAGCGGCTAACGCTCGCGCTACTCGCACTGAACGGAAGTGGCCGAGCCGGCCTACTACCGCGTGAAGCTCGAGGGCCCCGGCGTGCTGGCCGAGCTCACGGCCACGGCCCGGGTGGGCGTGCACCGCTACACGTTCCCGCAGGCCGCCGACGCGCACATCGTGCTCGACCTGATGGCCGGCATTTACAACTACCCGGGCAAGAACGTGTGGACGTTCGTGCGGGTGGAAAACGACTCGCTGGTGACCGGCTACCGCCAAACCAACGGCTGGGGCCGCACCCGCACCGAGTACTTCGCGCTGGCGTTTTCCAAGCCCTTCGCCCACTACGGCAGCCGCAGCTACGACCCCAAGGAGCCCTACCGCGGCTTCTGGGGCCGCTTCGACCAGGCCCACGACTGGCCCGACCTGGCCGGCCACCAGCTGCGCCTGCACTTCGACTTTGCCACCAAGGCCGGCGAGCAGGTGCTGCTGAAAATGGCGCTGTCCGCCACGAGCACCGCCGGGGCCCTGCGCAACCTGCGGGCCGAGGCCCCGGGCTGAGACTTCGACGCCCTGCGCCGCCAGGGCCAGGCCCTGTGGCAGCAGGAGCTGGGCAAGGTCGAAATCCAGGGCTCGAAAACCGACAAGGACAACTTCTACACGGCCCTGTACCACGCCTGCCTCAGCCCCACGATGTACCAGGACGTGGACGGCCAGTACCGCGGCCTCGACCAGAACAACCACTAGGCCGAGGGCTTCACCAACTACACCACGTTCTCGCTCTGGGACACGTTTAGGGCCCTGCACCCGCTCTTCAACCTGATTCAGCCCCGGCGCAACGCCGACATGGTTCAGAGTATGCTGGCCCACTACGACCAGAGCGCCGAGCACATGCTGCCCGTGTGGAGCCACTACGCCAACGAAAACTGGTGTATGAGCGGCTACCACAGCGTCTCCGTGATTGCCGACGCCGTGATAAGTGGCGTTGTACCACGCGACCAAGCTTGGCGAGCCCTGGATGCTTGCGTGGCCACTGCCCGCCACCGCTGGTTCGACGGGCTGGGTGATTATATAGATTATGGCTATGTGCCCGACGGCCGCAGCGGTACCTCCGTGTCCACCACCCTGGAGTATGCTTACGATGACTGGTGCATTGATCAGCTTGCCAATTTCGTCGATGAATCTGCCCTTGATAATCCAACCGAATTTAGGGACCGCGCCAACAACTGGCAGAACGTGTTCGATGCCCGTATTGGGTTCATGCGCCCCCGTGCAGCTACTAAATCAACGTCAAAAGATTACGGCTCTTTTCGGGAGAAATTCGACGTGCTCAGCACCAACGGCCAGGGCTTCATCGAGGGCAACGCCTGGAACTACAGCCTTTTTGTGCCCCACAATCCGCAGGCGCTCATCGAATACATGGGCGGCAACCGCCGCTTCGTGCCACACCTCGATTCGCTCTTCACCACGCCCCTGCCCGACTCTTTCTTCGCCGAAACCGAGGACATCACCCGCGAGGGCATCATCGGGGGCTACGTGCACGGCAACGAGCCCGCCCACCACGTGGCCTACCTCTACAACTGGACGGACCAGCCCTGGAAAACCCAGGCCCAGGTCCGCAACATCCTGGCCCGCCAGTACCACCCGGGCCCCGACGGCCTCGGCGGCAACGACGACTGCGGCCAGATGAGCGCCTGGTACATCTTTAGTGCCCTGGGCTTCTACCCCGTGGCCCCCGCCTCGGGCCAGTACGCCCTCGGCAGCCCCCTCGTGCAAGGCGCCGTGCTCCGCCTCGAAAACGGCAAAACCTTCACCGTCACCGTCAAAAACCAGGGCCCCAAAAACGTCTACGTCCAGTCGGCCCGCCTCAATGGTAAGCTGCTCACGCAGCCGTTCCTGCCCGTAGCGGAGGTGATGGGCGGTGGGGAGTTGGCGTTTGTGATGGGGGCGCGGCCGGCGCGGAAGTAGTGCCTTTTCAATTCAGGTAAAATCTAATTTGATGAAAACCGCCAGGAAATCAAACAGGTTACCCGAATTAAAAATTGTGGCTAAAGTCACAAAGAATTTTATGGCAAAGAATCGGCAAAAAAGGGTAGTCTCAATTTAGGGTAAGGGCATAATTATCGATGATATTTTTGATGCGTGCTGTATGCCTGTCCGGGCTTTTGCTGAATGAGCAGGATTTTTGCACGAGCACACCGCAACGCTGGCACAAAGAGCGGTTGACCGCCTCCACGATGCTGGAGTTGCCGCTCCCTTTGGGCCTGGGTCGGGGCCGGGGCCGGTGTGTGGGCAAGAGCTTGGCGTAGGCTTCCCACTGGTCCGCATGTGGCGGCAGTGGTGGGTAGCGGTGCAGCGCGGCCCGCAAGCGCTGAGCAGTGGCGTCGTGACAGCCCAGCACCCGTGCCACGATACGGCGCGAGGCCCGCTCGACGGTCAGGTCAACCAAAGCTACGCTTGGCGTGTACGCAGGCCGACAAAGGTTCGTATTTCATCCAGTTTGAGGGCCTCCGGCTTTTTGCGTTGCGTCTTTTTTGGGCGTAGTTGCGGCGGTATCAGCGCGGCTATGGCCGTTTTTCTTTGGCAATTTGGCCATCGTCGTGCGCGCAACACTCGTAGCCCGCACGATACTTCGCTGCGAATTGCGTTCGATCAGTAGCTTCGCCACCCGGGCCTACTGCACTGCTTTAGCCACGGCAACTGGCATGCACCGCGCTTGCTAACGGCACGCTTTGCACTAATATTTGGCCTACCCACTCTATATGCCGTTGCGTCGGGTATGCGCGCTGCAACAGCGAGTACATAAATATTGGGTAAAAACCTCGTGTTAAATCACAATATTACTCCTTAATAGACCACCGTCAATCTGTTAATAAATATTTAAATACTTTTTATGCAACGAGCTGGATTTCCAGCCCATATTTCTCTGGGCGGAACATTCTTTGTAACTACACTGCCAGACCCAATGATAGAGTCATCACCGATTTTAACCCCCGGTAAAATGCAAGCATTCATTCCAATCCAAACGTTGTCGCCTATCACCACCGGTTTTGAATATTTAATATCTTCGGCCACGTCTCTGTGTCTGTTAGAAGAGTTTATAATATGATTATAAGAAGAAATACCACAGTTGCTGGAAATTAGGCAATTTTTACCAATTTTAACACCATAAGTAGCATAAATAGTTGTATATGAGGAAATTGAAGTGTTATCCCCAATTTCCATTCTTTGAGGCATTATTATGTGGCAAGTACCGTCAATTATTACGTTAGTACCACAAAATAAAAGTTTATCATGGACGCCCTTCATGCGTCTCTTATTTATAATTTTTTCAAATTTAAAATAAATGCGGTACAAAATATTCATAAGCGATATAAAAAATTATGTAATCTGAATTGAATGGTCTATTGTGAAAGTAGATAATGCTCACTGATTATTCTTAAGTGTGCGTTTTATTTTTATCACTGCAAATAATATATTCATGACTATTTGGACTACCTCGATAGATATACCTAGGAATAAAACACCTCGTAAGGTTTTAATATTTAATACAACGGCAGCTAGTATAGTAGTAGCTATATTAATTGATATCGCAATTAATGGTTTGATAGCCCAACCTCTGCTTGTGTAAAGTGAGTAAGAAATACCAGCAATTAGAGCTCCACAGCTTGAAATCACACTTAACAGAAGTTCTGTTCTGAGTCCAGCATATCCCTTGCCCAACACCCAAAGTATTTGCGTCGGAAATAAATAAACTATCCCTACAACACAAGCGCTGAAAGCAAATAATAACGCTTGAATAGCAAGAAATTTTCGGAGCATGTCCTTAGAATTTTTTTCAAGTCTTGCGAACCGGGGAGTTATCACCATTCCGAACACAGTTGTGAAAATACTAAGTACCATTGTCAGCCTTCCTAAAGCCCCAACTTGCGCCAGAGAAGTCGTGTTGCCAAAAACTGAAATAAGCCAAATCGTTGTTTGGCTAGATACACAGTAGTATATGGAATAAGGTAGTATGCGTTTAACAAAAGTTAAAATTTCTTTGCGGATAGCTGGGTCAGGGTACTGATTTATTTCGGCATAGCCAGCAGAGATTTTGCGTAACCTTAGGTTTACCCAAATTTGAGGTATTCCAGCCGCCAAAATTATCATGAAAGCTAATGGAAAAGTGAACAGGACTAGTACTACAATGATTAAGCGTCCTACGTTGGCACCTAATTCATTTTTTTGTACGCTTGTAATATCTTGCTTTAATTTAGGCGCTACTTGAAGCAAGCCGTCCGATAGCGATGTGATAAATGCAGGTACAAGTGCCAAAATTAATAGTCCAGACATTAACCAGCTTGCTCCATGTAAGCGTAGCAAATAAAGCAATGTAGGGGTGGCCAAAAGCAAGCTGCCAATAGCGAATTTTTTCCTTAAATCTAGCCCTGTTGCTATTACCAGACCGAGTTTTTCTTTGCTTTGCCAAACCTGTCCTCCCTGCGCTAATACTCCTGTAGTTATTCCCCCGTCCGCCAAAATGAGCATGGTCCCCAGTGTGGTATTTATGAGGGTGTATAATGCGTACTCCTTGGTTGGTAACAAGCGAATAATCAAAACTCCGCTTAGTAAACTTAACGCGCTGATAATCGATTGAATGCTGCCAGTGATAAAGGCTAGTTTGCCTAATGCAGCAGATTTGATATAATACTTATTAGAAGTTAGGCGCTGAACAACTGTATTCATAATAATAAAAATAAAACTTCAAAAATCTTTTTGCAAAGATATACTTTTAACTTCATTTAACAACTCATGTCACGTGTTGGCAACCCGGCGTGGCAGCTAATTAGGCCATGCACGAGCGTTTTGCACTGTGGAAGCGTTTCGGTATCAATCTTCTTTAGCCTAAATTTAATGGAAGATTAATATTTATAATTGCTCGTTAGTAACTTGAAAAGTTTAGGGAAATAGGAAATAGAGTAAAATAAAAAGGATCAGTGAGTTGCGTGCAGAGGTCTTGAGCCCCAATTTGTTTTATGATAGATTGAATGCCATCAATCTCTTACTGACCCGCAATGGCAAGTTATTGCTCCGTTGCTGCCAGTGCACCGCAAATGCCTGCGGCAAATACTCGATGCGGTGAGTTGCTTCTACCGTACCGGCCGCCAGTAGCACTCTTCGCCCATCGCCTTTCCAACGCAAGGAAATGTTAAAATAAGAATAACTTGACAGCAACTGCAGTGGATAAACTAATAATTTTTGTCATTTTCGAGAGAAATATCGTGAAACAGCATCTAAATGGCGTGTGTCTTATTAATATCTACTAATTGATAAATGAAGTATTGCTTCGGGATTGCTTTAGTGAGACGTTCTTAATCACAATGAATGCGAAAAATGTTGATACTATTGGGCTTACTCACGGTAAATAATAAGAGAGTAATGAGTGCGCTACCGCAGCAGCACCCCCCGCGCCAGTACGCCGCCCGTGCCCAGGGCCCTAACCGTGTGGACGGCCGGCGCTAAGCCGCTCAAATATAACTCCGCCGAAACGCTGCTTCCGAGGCGGCGCAGTACCACCTGTCTAAGGCGTTGGGCATTATAAAATCTGAGTCAATGGCTACAATAGCAGCATTTAGAAATGTTCAATGCGTTGTAAATTAATAAAAAGGCCCCATCCGCTGCGAATGACGCAACGAACGGGGGCCTTATAATAGCGTTTGGCTCTTTACTTCATAGCGGACAGCAGCTGCTTGGCTTCGGCCATGTGTTTCTGGTCGTCGTCCACCATTTTCTGCACGTAGGTTTTTAGGGCCGGATCCTGCGAGTTTTTGATGAGGTCCTGGGCTTTGCTGATGGCCTTGTCATTCACGTCGGCCATGTCGTTGAGGTACTTCTTATCGAAGTCCGCACCGGCTTTTTCGCCCTGAAGCTTGGCCAGCATGTCTTGGCTGTCGGCGTTCAGGGTGGGGGGCAGGGTGATGTTGCGCTTAGCGGCTTCATCCTTCATTGCGGCCTCGTCCTTGGCGTGAGTGCTCACCGTTTGGGTAGCGTATTGTTTCACGGCGGGGCTGGTGGCGCGGGTGGCGGCGGCTTGGCTCAGCTCAAATTCGGTGCGGCCGGTGTTGGCCAAGTCTACCATGTAGTCCGTCACGTCCTTGGTGTCGGTTTTAGAGCCGGCGGCGGTAGCCACGGTGCCGTTGTCCACTTTTTGGTCGTTCACGTCTTTGGCAGTGGCGGTGCTATCGGGCTTTGACGAGCAGCTGGTGCCAAACAACATGCCGGCAACTAACAAAGCGGGGAGGGCGATTTTTTTCATTGTTGAGGTTATAATTAGATGAATTATAGACCTTTGAACGGATAAACTTTCATCTAGTTCTTAAGGATAGCTTAAGATAATCGGCCTGGCCGGTATCATTTCGCTACCCATTGGCTCGGTTCAACTGGGCCTGCCTACCGCCGTACCACCCCCCGCGCCAGCACGCCGCCCACACCCAGGGCCCTAACCGTGTAGAAACCTGGGGCCAGGTCCGTCAAATCCAGGTCTGTCGAAGCGCCGTGGCTGGGGCGGCGCAGCACCGTTTGGCCTAGGGCGTTTAGCATCTGGATTTCGGTGAGGCCAAAGCCGGTAGGTAGTTCCACGCGCAGGGGGCCGGTGGTGGGGTTGGGGTACACGGCGAAGCCAAGCTTGGCGGCCGTGGCCCGCGCGGGCAGCAGCGTGGCGTAGGCGAGGCGGGCCGCGTCGGCGGCGGCTTGTAGCTCGGGTAAAGTGCGGGCGGCCAATACGGCAAAGGCCGCTACCACCGAGTCGCCGGGGGCCAGGTGGGCCAAGCGGGTGCCGACCACCTGCGACACGTCGGCCCCGGTGGGCAGGCCGGCGGTGCGCTGGGCGCGGGCGGTGCCGCTGCTCACGGTGAGGTACTTTTCGGCGGGCGAGAAGCCATCGGCCAGGCGCACGGGGCTGCCGGCGGGGGCGTTGTTGTCGAGCGAGTACACGGCCGGGGCCCCGCCGCGTAGCAGCTGCACCCCGGCAAATACGCGGGACGCCACGGGGTCGTAGCAGTAGCCCAGGGCCCGGGCCGTGTCGTAGGCGGCCACGTTGCGGCCGGGGGCCCCGGGCAGGTCCCAGTCCATGAACAGGCCCGCGCAGAGGGGCTTCAGCGTGTCGGCGGTGAGGTTGCGCAAGGTGTATTCGAGCACCACGAAGTTTTGGCGGGGGGCCGTGGCCCAAGCGTAGGCCCGCTGGCGCACCCGCACGCCCACCGAGCGGGCGGCTGCGCCAGCCGCGGGCACGGTGTCCTGAAACGTGCCCTGAAACTGCTGGTCGGCGCGGGGCCCGGCCGGGCGGGCGGCCAGTTGAGCCGTGCTGAAAAACGACTGCCGGGTGTTGGCCCCGGTGCTGCGCAGGCGGTCGGCCACGCGGGTGGGGGAGGTGGCCAGCAACAGGCCGCCTTCGCTCAGCAGGGGCACGTCGTCCTGGTACGAGGCCCCTTCGCCGAGGGTGGCGGCGAGGTCGTCGTAGCCCAGCTTGCCGCGGCTGGTCACGCTCAGGTGCAGGTCGCCGGCGTCCAGGGTCACGTAGTCGGGGTTCAGCAGCAGGTCCACGTACTGGTCGGTTTGGTAGCCGCCGGCCCCGCTGATGCGGTAGCGCAGGGTGGCCAGGGTGTTCAGCGGCACGCCGGTGGCGGCCACGGCCAGGGCAAAGGGGGCGGCGGCGTTGTCGGCGGTGGCCAGCGTGGCCAGGCTGCCCACGGCAAACGAGCCCTGCGTGACGGCCACGTAGGGCGAGAGCGAGCTGAGCGTGACGGTGACGTCGGCCACGGGCAGCAGCAGGTTTTGCACGGTGGCCGCCAGGCGCAGGGCCGTGCCGGGCGCGTAGGCCCGGCGCACGGGGTCGAAGGCGGCAGCCGTCACGCGCACCTCGCGGGCGGGGGCCACTACGGCCCGGTACACGTTCAGGCGGCCGGAGCCCAGGCGGCCGGCGTAGGGAGCGTTGCCGGGCACGGCGTCCACGGGGTCGGCGGTTTGGCGCAGCTGGGCGGCCACCTGGGCGGCGGTGTAGGCCGGAAACCGCTGCCGCACCAGCAGCGCCGCCGCCCCCACCAGCGGGGCCGCAAACGAGGTGCCGCCCACGGCGATGTAGTCGGCATCGGGTGGGCCCGACGAGTTGGTGCCCAGGTAGCCGTAGGTGGTAAGAATGTCAATGCCCGGGGCTACCAGGTCGAGGCGCCGCGAGTAGGTAGCATTGGGGCTTTTGCGGTCCGCGTAATCCACGCCCGACACCGACAGCACGTGGTCGTAGGACGCCGGGTAAAAGAGCAAATCGGCGTTGGTGTTGCCGGCAGCGGCCACCAGCACGGCGTCGCGGTTCACGGCGGCGTAGGTGCACACGTCCTGCTCGAACCTGGAGTAGCCCCCCGCGCCGCCCCACGACATGTTGATGACCTGGCAACCGTGGTCGGCAGCGTACACGATGGCCTCGTAGCCGGCGAACGCGCCATTGGGCGTATTCGGGTAAATGTTCAGGGGCAGGAACCGGCAGTTGAAGCCCGCCCCCGCGATGCCGCGGCCGTTGTCGGCCTGGGCCGTGGCCACGCCCGCCACCAGCGAGCCGTGGTCGATGGCGGGGTCGAAACCCGCGTCGTTGTCGTTGTCGGCCAGGTCCCAGCCGGTGAAATTGTCCACGTAGCCGTCGTGGTCGTCGTCGACGCCGTTCACGGGGTCGGCGTAGTTGTGCTTCACCTGGTGGCGCAGGTCTTCGTGGGTGAGGCGCACCCCGCCGTCGGTGATGCCGATGACGAGCGTGCTGTCGCCGCGCACCACGTCCCAGGCCCGGTAGGCGCGGATGGTTTTCAGGTAGTACTGGCCCTGGGCCCCGACGGCCAGGGCCGAGTCGGCCAGCGGGTCGTTGGGCTGGTACAGGGGCTGGCGCACGTACAGCGGCTCCACGTACTCCACCACCCCGGTGCCCAGCAGCACGGCCCGGGCGCGGGCCAGGGCCAGCCCGGGCGGCACGGCCAGCTGGTACACCGCCAGCAGGTCCACGGCCCCGGGCTTCTCCAGGTCCTGCGGCAGCGCGTGCGGAAACTTCTGCTGCCAGTCGGTAGCCCCCAGCTGCCGCAGGGCCCCGGCCAGGGCGGCCGGTGCGCCCCCGGGCCGCAGCTTCACCACCAGCCGGCCCGGAATGGTGGGCGGCCCGTCGGCGGCCCGCGCGGCCTGCGCCCACAGCAGCAATAGCAACCAGCAGATACGTAATGTTTTATCCATATTTTATCAAAACCAGGAAGCGTCTAAACTCCTTGATTATGGGTAAAATACGGCATTTTTTGAGTGGTTGGCAAATTCTGCACCCGGCGAATATGCAATATTTTGTCGTTTGTTGCCGGACTGCTATTTTTTCTCTGAAACGTGTAATGGCAAGCGCGGGCCGCCCGCCGCACCGCGCGGCAAATGGCCCGCGCGGCGGGCTTGGCGGGGCTTAAAGGAGGTTGCGCAAGTCCTCGCGCAGCGCCTCAACACCGCGCCAGATGCTGGCCCAGGTCCCCGGCTCGGCCGCGCCGGCATCGGCGTGCTCTGTGAGTTGGGCGGCGAGGCGGGCGCGTTTGGCCTCCAGGGCGTCGGCGTGGGCCTGGTACGTGGCGGGCGAGCCGGCGGCCGTGGCGTGGGCCCGCTGGCGCAGGGTGTGGATTTTGGCGTCCAACTCCTCAAGGGCCAGGCGCAAATCGGCGGCGGAAAGGTGCGGGGCGGGGGCAGCGGCGGGGTTGGACATGGCGCGGGGGAGTGGGAAAGGCAGAACCAATGTACTGCCGCCGGCCCCGAAAAGACGTGCCCGCCGCTACCCGGGGCCCCAGGTGCGCGGCAGGCCCGCCTCGCGGGCCAGCGGCGCGGCCCCCGACTGCCACAGGGCCCCCAGCACCGCGGTGGCAGTGGCAGCCAGCTCCAGGTGATAATCGTCGTGCAGGCGCTGGCTGAGCCGGAGGGCCTCCTGGGCGCGGCGCACCAGGTGCTGGAGCAGCGGCTGGCTGGGCCCGTGCAGCCGCGCCACGGTGGGGCCCTGGTGCCGGAACACGTTGGCCAGCAGGCGCCAGCTCAGCTCGGCCTCCCCAAATACATCCTCGGTAATCTTGGCGTGGTAGGCTAGCCGGGCCTGCACCTGCCGCAGCACCACGAGCAAGTCGTTGGGCGTTTGGTGGAAGCCCCGCACCGGGTCATCGACCAGGGCCCGCAGGGCGGCGCGGCGGGTGTCCAGCGCGTCGGGGCCCTCTAGCAGGCGGTAGGCGAGCTGTTCGGTCAGCACCGCGTCCTGCGCCACGAGGCGGGCGAGGAGCTGGTCTTTTTCCCGTTGCGGCAGTTGGAGCAGGGCTCGGCGCAGGTCGGGCGGGAGGGCGGGCATTAAGGCAGCTAGGAGGAAATATGCCCTAAATAACGCGGATTACGGCGTTTGAGTGCTGCGCCGGGGCCCCATTATCCGCCAGCCGCCGAGCGCGACAATCGCCGCTAGGAACCACATGGAGGCGCGCCACTCGGGTTGTAAAAGCATTTGCCAGCTCTCGGTGTGAATTTGAAATAACGGCCACCAATTATTTATGTCGGTAAGACGAGTCCATAATGGAATTTGGGGCGCTGTGTACCGAGTCCAAACGACATCTGACCCAAATTCATAGTCGCCTCGATGACGGGGCTTAACAATAGTATAAAAAGTCACAGGTTTATTAATGATGTCTAACCAATATCGCTTGCTCTTTTCGCGGTTCATTAAGTCCAATACGAAGACCAAATCCTTATAATGGGCCGTAGGTGCAAAGCGCACGCGGACCCCGCCATGATGCGCAGAGTCGGCCATCATGGTGCGCACATCATTGGTTATACCAGCATATTCGTGTGCTTTACCTTCTGGTTTTCCGGTAATGTAATTATCGCGCCAAGGGCCCATAGAGCGGACTTTGGCTGAAGAAGGCAGAATAAAAGGCCCAGTTTCTGAGTGTTTAGAAAGTGGAAGCACAGGCATCGTCAATTGCATCACGCTTTTCAATTTCAGCCATTCCCGCCAGGGCCCCAGCGCCACGCAGCCCAGCCACAGCAAGCCCGCCAGTGCCAGCAGGCCCGGGGGAAACAGCAGGGGGCGGCGGTAGCGGCGCGGCAGGTAGAAGTGCATAATTAGGAACTTTGGGTCCGGCGGTGAAATTAATGAAGCTAACGGCGGCGGTTGGCGTAAAATTGCCGTACCGGCCCCAGGGGCTTCCGTCCCAGGTCCGCCGCATGCAGCGCCTCACCCCCTAGCCCCCTCTCCGTTGGAGAGGGGGAACTAGCTGCTAGTCTTAGCTTCTAAAATCTAGAATTAGCGCTAGTTCCCCCCGCTCCTTTTCGGAGAGGGGGCTAGGGGGTGAGGCGGCCCCCGCCCCGGTACAAACCATCCATGATGCCTCGCTACTCCTTATTGCTGCTGCTGGCCCCGCTGGGGGCCCGGGCCCAAACCGCCGCCCAGGCCCCCGCCGACACCGCTCGCACCGTGCGCCTGGCCGAGGTGCCCGTGACCGGCTACGGCCAGCGGCTGCCGCTGCGCCGCACCGCCGCCGCCATCGGCGTGATTGACGCCCAGACGATTGACCGCTTCAACCCCGCCGCCCTCACGCAGGCCGTGAACACGCTGCCCGGCGTGCGGCTGGAGGAGCGGGCCACGGCCAGCTACCGCCTCAGCATCCGGGGCAGCACGCTGCGCTCGCCCTTCGGGGTGCGCAACGTGAAGGTGTACTACAACGGCATCCCCTACACGGAGGCCGGCGGCAGCACCCCGCTCAACCTGCTCGACCCCGCCATCATCGGGCGGCTGGAGGTGGTGAAGGGCCCCGGCGGCAGCGTGTACGGGGCCGGCACCGGCGGCGTGGCCCTGTTCGAAACGCCCGCCGTGGCGGCCGGCACCGCCCGCACCAGCGCCGGGGCCACCGTGGGCAGCTACGGCCTGCTGCGCTACGGCGCCACCGCCGAAGCCGCGGGCCCCACCAGCGCCGTGCGCGCCCAGTACGCCCACCAGCAGCTCGACGGCTACCGCCAGCAAAGCGCCCTGCGCCGCGACGTGCTGGCCCTCGACGCCCGCACTACCACCGGCGACAAAGCCACCCTGGCCGCCCACTTCCTCTACACCGACATCGACTACCAGCTGCCCGGGGGCCTCACCCGCGCCCAGTACGAGGCCGACCCGCGCCAGGCCCGGCCGGGCACCGCCGCCGCGCCCGGCACGGTGGCCCAGCAGGCGTTTTACGCTTCGCGCACGGCCCTGCTGGGCCTCACGCACACGTACCAGTTCACCGATGCGCTGGGGCTGGAAACCACGCTCTACGCGAATGGCACGGCCATTCGCACGCCCTACCTGGTCGATTACGAGCGCAACACCGGGCTGGGGCTGGGCGGGCGCACGGCCTTGCGCTACCGCACCGCCCTGGCCGGGCGGGTGCTGCGCCTGCAAGCCGGCGGGGAGTACCAGCTCGGGTTTGTGGACGGCCGCAGCTACGACAATAACGGCGGCACGCCCGGGGCCCTGCGCTACGACGACGAAATCACGACCACCACCGGCTTCGCCTTCGCGCAGGCCGACTACGAGCTGCCCGCCGGCCTGCTCCTCACGGTGGCCGCCAGCTACAACCGCCTGCACTACAACATCGAGCGGGTGAGCGACGCGCTGACCAAGCCCGACGCCTACCGCTTCGTGCGCGACTTCCGGCCCGAGGTGTCGCCCCGCGTGGCGCTGTTGCGCGAATTTGGCCCGGGCCTGGCGGCCTACGCCAGCGTCAGCGCCGGCTTCTCGCCGCCCACCGTCGATGAAATCCGGCCTTCTGACGGTAGCCTCAACGCTGGCCTGCAGGCCGAGCGCGGCGTGAGCTACGAGGTGGGGGCCCGGGGCAGCTTGCTGGCCAACCGCTTGCGCTACGAAGTGGCGGTGTTCGATTTTGAGCTGCGCGAAACCATTACCAGCAGCACCACGGCCCAGGGCATCGCGGTGTTCAACAACGCCGGCACCACCCACCAGCGCGGCGTCGAAGCCGGCCTCAGCGGCTGGCTGTGGCGGCAAGTGCGGGAAGTGCCTGGCACGGACGATGTGCAAACCACCGGCACGAGTCTGCGGGCCTGGGCCAGCTTTGCCTACAACGATTTCCGGTTCGGTTCCTGCGCCGGGCCGGCGGCCGACGCTAGCGGCAACCGCCTGCCCGGCACGGCCCCCCAAACCCTCAGCGCCGGCCTCGATTTCAGCGAGCGCACCGGCTTCTACCTCAGCCCCAACCTGAGCCACCAAGCCAGTATTTTCCTTAACGATGCCAACACGGCGGCGGCGGCGGGCTACTGGGTGTACGGGGCCCGGGGCGGCTGGCGGCGCACCCTGGCCGGCCATTTGGAGCTTAACCTCTTCGCCGGCCTCGACAACGCCCAGGACCGCCGCTACAGCCTCGGCAACGACCTGAATGCCTTCGGGAGCCGCTACTTCCAGCCCGCGCCGGGCCGCAGCTACTACGGCGGCGGCCAGGTGGGCTGGGCTTTTTGAAGCAAATGAGCAATGCAGAATGAGCAATTGAAAATGCCCGCCTGGTGATTCAGGCGGGCATTTTCAATTGCTCATTCTGCATTGCTCATTGCGCTACCAGGGCCTAATTGGGGCCCTGCTCTTCGGGCAGCGTAAAGGCCCGGTCGCTGGGGTCGGTGAGCTGCTTGGGCAGCTCGTCGGGGTCCGCCGACGCGAATTGGCCGTTTACGCGGTTGCTGGCGGCCATTTCCTGCTCGTCGTTGCGCAGCGAGTCGTCCATCTCGTCGGCCATTTCCTGGCCCGACGAGTTGTTGTTGTCGAGCTGCTGGCCGTAGGTGGCGGCGTCGAGCATGGGGGTGGAAAGGCCGTTTTCCTCGGGCTGCTCCTGGTGGTTGGCGTCGGGTGTGGTGGGGGACATGGGGTTCGGGAAAGGGTAAATGAAAAAGCGCGGCGGGCCGGGGCCCTACTTGCTGGCGGCCTGGTCGGCGGCGGCGATGTTGCGGTTGGCCTGGTTGGGGTCGGCCCCGGCGGTCCGCATGTTGTGCGTGCCGCCGCCGGCGTAGCGCGGGTCGTCTTTGGCCCAGGCGGCGTCCAGCTCCTCGGCTTCGGCCCCGCTGGCCTGCACTTCGCGCACCAGCTCCGTGGCCTGGTTTTGCATGACGTGGCCGGGCTGGTCCTCCCGGTTGTCGGGGTGGTCCTGGGCTTTGGCCTCGTCGCGGATGGCGCTGAACTCGTCGGGGTTGTCGTTCGAGCCGCTGCGGCCTTTCGGGGCGTTGGCGTCGGTGGGCTTGCCAAAATCACCGTAGCCGGGCGTGCCGGCCTCGGCGTCCTTGGCCGGGTCGTTGGGGTTGAGGTGGGCTTCCTTGGCGCGGGCCTCCTGGTCGGGGGCCGATGAAAGATTGTTGTTTTGCGTATCCATATAAACGAAGGGTAAGTAGGCGAAAGGTGGGCCCGGTGCGCGGGCCGCCCCCTTGCTTACGCAAACCGGCCGCGGCCGTTCACCCCAAGGCCGGCAATAGGCACTGCTTTCCTCCCAATCCCCAAATCTTTAGTCCGTCCCCATGCCCATCCACCACGACTCCGCCGCCCACCGCTTCACCACTGCCCGGGCCGGCCACACCGGCGAACTGGTGTACGAGCTGCCCGCCGCCAACATTATCGACTTCGTGCACACCTTCGTCGACGAGGCCCTGCGCGGCCAGGGCGTGGCCGACGAGCTGGCCCGCGCCGCCCTGGCCTACGCCCGCGCCCAGCACCTAAAAGCACGCACCTCGTGCGAGTTCATGGCCGGTTTCGTCCAGCGCCACCGCGCCGAGTACGTCGATATCCTGGCCGCCTGAATCAGGGCTCCACCGAACGCAAAAAAGCCCCGCCGGTAGGTTCCGGCGGGGCTTTTCATTGCTTGGCAAGCCGCAGCCTACTTGGTCGGCATCAGCACCGCGTCGATGACGTGGGTCACGCCGTTCGAGTCGATGATGTTGGGGATGGTAACGGTGGCCGTGCCGCCTTTGGCGTCGGTCAGCATCACTTTTTTGCCTTTTTTCGACACCTTTAGGGTTTCGCCTTCCACGGTGGTCAGCGTCTGGCCGTCTTTCAGGTCGGCGGCGGTAAGGCGGCCGGGCACCACGTGGTAGGTGAGGATGGTGGTGAGCTTGTCCTTCATGTCGGGCTGCACCAGCTTGTCCACCGTGCCGGCGGGCAGCTTGTTGAAGGCCTCGTTGGTGGGGGCGAACACGGTGAAGGGGCCGGTACTTTTCAGCGTTTCCACCAGGCCGGCGGCTTTCACGGCGGCCACCAGGGTGGTGTGGTCCTGCGAGTTCACGGCGTTGTCCACGATGTCTTTGTCGGGGGTCATCATGGCCCCGCCCACCATCACGCCTTTGCCCATGTCCATGCCGGCCATGTCGCCTTTGCGGGGCTTGGTGGTGGCTTTCATCCGGTCGCCGGCGTCGGTTTTGGCCTTCACCTTCATTTTGCCGTCGTCGGCCACCTTGGTTTTGGTGGTCATGCCGTCCTCCACGGTTTTGGTTTTGTCGCCGCCGTCCGAGGTGGTGGTTTGGGCAAAAGCCGGCGCGCTGAGGGCGAAAGCGAAGCCGAGGGTGGCGAGGAAGTGCTTGGTAGTCATCGAAAAAGGTGGGTTGAAGAAATGGTAAGGGATGGAATGGACGGGTTCGGCCGAAGGCTATACGGCCGGCTACCGCCCGGGTTCGGGGGCCCTTCACAAGAACCCGGCCAATCCCCGGGGGCCTATTCAAACCCGCCGCCGGCCTCGTCGGGCTGCTCGTTCTTCTTGGGCTTGCCCGCCTGGGCCTGCCCGAAGCGGTAGCTGAAACCCAGGAACCCGATGCGCGACTCGCGCTTGAACCGGTTGAAGGCCGTCAAGCCGGGGCTGTACGTGTCGAAGCCGAAGCGCAGCGTGTTGAACAGGTCGGTGGCGCGCAGCGTAATCGTGCCCCGCTCGTGCAGCACGGTGTACTTGGCCGCCGCGTCCACGTTGAACGAGGCCAGGCGCTGGCCCTGGGGCGTGTTGACGGGCGAGCGGTAGTTGAGGGCCAGCTGCAGGTCGAGCTTTTTCACGGGCGTAAGCACCGTGTTCAGGCGGGCCGTGTACACCTGGGCGCTGGTGTTGATGGCCGTGCCGGCCCCCGAGCCCTTGATGATGCGCCGGAACGTGGAGGCGTTGCCGTTCAGCTTCCAGAACGACGTCAAGGCGGTGGCCCCCACCACTTCCAGGCCGGCGGTGTACTCGGTGCCCAGGTTCAGGCGGGTGGTGTTGGTCACGACGTAGCCCGTGAGCGGGTCGGTAATCACCTGGCGGAAGCCCTGGGCGGTGTTGGATTCGAGCCGGTAAAACCCGTTGAAGCTGAGTGAAGTCCCGCTGGCGAAGGTTTGCTGGTGGCCCAGCTCAAAGGCCTGCACGTACTCGGGCAGCAGCAGGGGGTTGCCGGTCACGAGGTTGAGCTGGTCGGAGCGGTCGGGGAAGGGGTTCAGCTCGCCCGCGTCGGGCCGCTGGATGCGCCGCGAATAGCTCAGGCGCACCTGCCGGTCGGCGGTAAAGTCATACGCCAGCACCGCGCTCGGAAACAGGTCGAGGTAGTGGCGGGCCGACTGCTCGCCGGTGGTTTGCTGGTCGCCGGCCTGGTTCGTCAGCTCGGCGCGCACCCCGCCCTGGTAGCGGAGCTTGCCGCGGGCCCCGGCGTAGGTGGCGTAGGCCGCCTGCACGTGCTGGGTGTACACGAAACGGTTCGAGGGGTCGAAGCGCAGGGGCGTGGCGCTGCGGAAAAAGTAGTCGAGGTCGTAGCGGTTCAGGGTGCTGCGCAGGCCGGTTTCGAGGCGGCTCTTCTCGCCCAGCGGGTGCACGTAATCGACCTGCGCGGCGGCCTGGAGCAGGCGGTTGGTGGGCCGCTGCTGCTGGGTGGTGGCCGAGTCGTTGGGCAGGTAGCGGATGCGCGCGCTGGTTTCGTTGTCGTTCTGCGCCGGGGCGTAGGTGGCGCTGGCCGTCAGCTCGCGGCCGGGCTGCGCGTCGCCCCAGGTGCGGCGGTAGTCCAGGGTCGCGTCGGCCGAGCGGCTGTGGCCCTGGTTGGTGTTGGCGCGGTCGTTGGTGCCCAGCAGCACGGGGCGGCCGTCGGCGGTGTTTTGCTGGCGCGAGAGCAGCTGGTCGGCCCCCGCCTGCCGGTTGAAGCGCGGCTGCACGGCCAGCGTCAGGGTCTGGGTGGGCGTCAGCTCAAAGTCGAGGCCCAGGCGCACGGCGTGCGAGGTCTGGTAGGCCACGCCGCTGCGGTCCTGGTGCAGCAGCAGCGTCTGCGGGGCCCCCGGCAGGCCGGTGGCGGGGTCGGTGGGCGCGAAGGTCGTCGTCTGGTCGAGGGTGCCGTAGCTGGTGCGGCGGTCCTGCCGGAAATCGTACGAGCCAAACGCGTTGAGGCGGCCCCGGTGGTAGTTGAGGCCCAGCGAGGTGCTGTACTTGTCCTGGGTGCCCACGTTCACGGCGGCCTGGCCGTTGAGGCCGTCGCGGCGGTCCTTCTTCAGCACGATGTTGAGCAGGCCCGCCGAGCCCGCCGCATCGTAGCGGGCCGAGGGGTTGGTGACTACTTCGATGCTCTGGATGCTGCTGGCCGGAATCTGGTCCAGGGTGGTGTTGGTGGGCTTGCCGTCCACGAAAATCTGCACGTTGGTCGAGCCCCGCAGGCTCACGGCCCCGGTCTGGTCCACCGTCACGGAGGGCACGTTTTGCAGCGCGTCGATGGCCGTGCCGCCCGTGGCCGTCAAGTCTTTCGACACGTCCACGACCAGCTTGTCGAGGCTGTTGCTCACCGCGGGCCGCTCGGCCGTCACCACCACGCCCTTGAGCTGGGTGGCCGCGGCCCGCACCCGCAGGGGCCCCAGCTGCAAGGCGGGCGCGGCGGCCGTCAGGGCCACGGCCATCCGCGCCGGCCGGTAGCCAACGGCCAGGGCCCGCAGCGAGTAGGCGCCCAGCGGCAGGCGCTCCAAAGCAAAGGCCCCGGTTGCGGTGGTCTGGGCCCCCGCCACCAGGGCCGAGTCGGCCCCGGCGCGGCGCAGTATCACGTCGGCAAACGGCACGGGCTGCTGGGTGGCGGCGTCGAGCAGGGTGCCCCGCACGCTGCCGGTCTGGGCCCGGGCCCCGGCCAGGCCCACGAAAAAAAACAGCGCCGCTACCCCGCCCCGCTTCAAATAATCAGTAAAAAACCGCATACGATAAACTTCCAATGGCCTGCCTGGCTGGCCGCGAGTCCATGCCCGCCCCACGCATTCTCCGCGTTAAAAACCGCAATTTTAGCGCGGCTTTCTGTCGGCTTTTTGTAGGAGCTGTCCAAACGTTTGTAAAGAGCTTGTGAGAACGTCATGCCGAGCGCAGCCGAGGCATCTCGCGTGCAGTAGTAATCAACCCTGTTGAACGATTGATTTACTGCTGCACGCGAGATGCCTCGGCTGCGCTCGGCATGACCGCCTTTTTCGACACGACGGCCTTTTCCTGCTAACCCACAAGCCTGTTTCCCTCGATAACTCAACTCGCAGCGGCCCCCTAGCGCTGCCCGGGGCCCTCCACGATGCTGATGGCGTAGCCGCCGCCCGGCGCGCAGTACTGGGTCAGCTTCGACCGGTTCGTGACGGCGACTTTGCGGATGGTGTAGGCCTGCGGGTTGGTTTCGTAGTGCGCGGTTTTGGCGTCGGCGTACACCGTGGCCACGTACTTTTTGCCGGGGTCGAGGAAGCGCAGGCTGATGGCGGAGGTGCGGCCGTTTTCGTCGCAGGTGCTGCCCACGAACCAGCTGCTGCGGCCCTTGGCCTTGCGGGCGATGGTGATGTAGTCGCCGGGCTCGGCTTCGAGCACTTTGGAGTCGTCCCAATCCACGGCCACGTCCTCGATGAACTGGAAGGCGTCGAGGAACTTGTTGTAGGTTTCGGGCAGGTCGGCCGCCATTTGCAGCGGGCTGTACATGGTCACGTACAGGGCCAGCTGCCGGGCCAGGGTGCTGTGCACGAACGACGTATTGGCGGGGTTGTAGGCGCTGACGCGGGTCTGAAAAATGCCCGGCGTGTAGTCCATCGGCCCCCCGATGAGGCGGGTGAAGGGCAGGATGGTGGTGTGGTCCACGTTGTTGCCCCCGAAGGCCTCGTACTCGGTGCCCCGGGCGGCCTCGTTGCCAATCAGGTTGGGGTAGGTGCGGGCCAGGCCGGTGGGGCGCACGGCCTCGTGGGCATTCACCATGAGGTGGTGCCGGGCGGCCTCCGTGATGGCGTAGAGGTAGTGGTTGTTGAGCCACTGCCCGTAGTGGTGCTCGCCGCGGGGCAGGATGTCGCCCACGTAGCCGCTCTTCACGGCGGTGTAGCCGTTGTCGTTCATGAACTGGTAGGCTTTTTCCAGGTGCCGCTCGTAGTTGCGCACCGAGCCGCTGGTTTCGTGGTGCATGATGATTTTGATGCCCTTGCCGGCCGCGTAGCGGTGCAGCTCCGCCACGTCGAAGTCGGGGTACGGCGTCACGAAATCGAACACGTAGTCCTTGCTCTGGCCGAACCAGTCTTCCCAGCCGATGTTCCAGCCCTCCACCAGCACGGCGTCGAGGTGGTGCTGGGCGGCGAAGTCGATGTATTCCTTCACGTGGGCCGTGTTGGCGGCGTGGGTGCCGTTGGGCTTCAGCTTGGCATAGTCGATGGAATCGAGCTTGATGTTGCCGCCGCTGGTGTAGGCCCAGGTGCTCTTGCCCGTTATCATCTCCCACCACACGCCCACGTACTTGGTGGGCTTGATCCAGCTGGTGTCCGGGTACTTGGTGGGCTCGTTGAGGTTGAGCACCAGCTTCGACTCCAGGATGTCGCCGGCCCGGTCGCTGACGATGACCGTGCGCCAGGGCGACAGGCAGGGCGTTTGCAGGTGGCCCTTGTCGCCGAGGGCGTCGGGCGTGAGGTGGGCCGCGAGCACGAAGTTCTTGTCGTCCAGCTCCAGCGACAGGGTGGAATAATCGATAAGCGCCGCCTCGTGGATATTGATGTACAGGCCGTCCTGGCTCTTGAGCATGAGCGGTGTTTGCAGCCCGGTGGGCGAAAACGTGGTTTGCGAGGCGTTGGGCGTCACGGCCGCTTTCATCAGGCCGCGCACCTCCGACAGCTTCGAGGTGGTGGTGCTGTACTCCTGGGTGTCGTAGTCGCCGGGCAGCCAGAAGGCCTTGTGGTCGCCGGCCAGCGCAAACTGCGTGCGCTCCTCCTTCACCACGAAGTACGCCAGCGCGGGCTGCCGCGGAAACTCGTAGCGGAACCCCAGCCCGTCGTCGAACACCCGGAAGTGCAGCACCAGCACGCGCTTGGTGGCGGTCTGGTTGAGGGTGACGGTCAGCTCGTTGTAGTGGTTGCGAATGGTTTTCACTTCGCCCCAGACCGGCTGCCAGCTCTGGTCGAAGGCGGTGGTTTTGGCGTCGGCCACGGCAAAGCCGTCGGCCAGCCCGGGGCCCTCCTTCAGCTCCAGGCCCAGCCGGCTGGGCTTGATGACGGCGCGCCCCTTGTAGGCGAGGCTGTAGGTGGGCACGCCGCCCGCCTGCAAAGCAAAGGTGAGCGTGAGGTTGGCGTTGGGCGACTTAATCTCTTCGGCCGCCGCCCGCTGCCCCAGCAAGCACAGCCAACACACCGCCAGCACCCAGCGGAAAGAAAGAACCGGCGGCAAGGCGCGCAAAGAGGAAAGTTGCTGCATGGGAGGGGAAGAACTAGGATCAATGGAGCCGCCACCCGGCCACGCGCCGGGTGGGCCCCACGGGGGCAAAACTACCAGCTTTTGGCAGCGCCCCGCCGGGGCCCAGCGGCTTTTTTCCTGCTTCCCATGAACACGACCGTGCCTAGCACCCTGGCGTTTGAGCGCTATTTTTTGAAGCAAGCCAACGCAGTCCGGCACCGGCTGCAATTTTACGAGGTGGCCCTGGCCACTCTCACCGCGCCCCCGGCGCAAGGAGCCCGGGCAGCCAGTGTGTTCGGGCCCGACGACGCGTTGGGCCCCGTGCCGGCGCAGTTCTGGGCGCACGGGGTGCGCTACGTGCTGGTGCGCGCCACCGGCTGGTCCTGCGCCTGGCCGCTGGGATGATAAAAATCATCTATTTAAGGTAATCATCGTCAAAGTATTGGCGCCGGAAGGAGGTGACTTTTACGGTAGCATTTCTCAACCGGTCTACCCGGGCCAGTTGGGCCCCGGGCAGCGTACCCTTTCGCCCAAAAACTTTTTCCTTTCCAGCCATGCAGCCCCTCGATTATGACGTCCAGCCCGCTACGGCGGAACGCGTGACGGATGCCGACATCATGGCCGCCGTCGAACTGTTTTTTCTGACCAAGAAGGGCGTTTCGACGCACCTGATAGACGTGGCCACCCACGACGGCATTGTGTTGCTGACCGGCATCGCCGACAACCTGCTCGCCCGCGAGCGGGCCGAGGAAATTGCCCTGCTCGTGCGCGGCGTGCGCGGCGTGGTGAACGAACTAATCATCAGCACGCCGGATGTCCCCGACGAGGAATTGCAGCGCTCCGTGGCCGCGGCTCTGGCCGACGACCCCGCCGCCAGCGGCTACAACGTCCACTGCACGGCCGCCGACGGCGTAATTACGGCCGCCGGCACGGTGCAGTCGTGGGCCGAAAAGGCCTTGGTGCTGCGCGTGTTGCGCGGGGTACGGGGCGTGCGCCGCCTCGCCGCCGACGAACTGGTGATTCGCTGGGGCGAACTTCAGAACTCGGACGAGGAAATCACGACCCAAATCCGCGAGCTGCTGGACTGGGACATCCGCGTGCACAGCGCCCTGGTCGAGGTGCGGACCGATGACCGGGTGGTGCACCTGTCGGGCACGGTGGGCTCGGCGGCCGAAAAGGCGCAGGTGGTGACCACCGCCTACCGGGCCGGCGCGGCCCGCGTGGACGCCCGCGACCTGTTCGTGGCCTACTGGGCGCTGAGCCCGGAACTGCGGCGCACCAAGTACGCCGACCGCTCCGACGAGGACATTGCCGCGGCGGTGCGGGCCACGTTCCTCTACGACCCGCGGGTGCTCTCCTACCAGCCCATCATTTTGGTGCACAACGGCACCGTGACGCTGAGCGGGGCCGTGGGCAACCTGCGGGCCAAGCAGGACGCCGAGCGCGACGCCCGCGCCGTGGTGGGCGTGTGGGACGTGCAGAACCTGCTGAAGGTGCGCACCGCCCGTTTTATTCCCGACGACGACGTTACCCAAACCATCAAGGCGGCGCTGGCCCGCGACCCGTACCTGGGCTTTTTCGACTTCAGTGTGCGCGTGCGCAACGGCAAGGCCTCGCTCTACGGGCAGGTGGGCAGCCACTTCGAGCAGCGGCAGGCCGGCGCCGTGGCGGCGGGGGTAAACGGCGTGGCCGACCTGGCCAACTGGGTAACCGTAGCCGCCAGCCCCGGTTTCGACGGCTTCCAAGCCTACGCCCCGCAGCCCAACGCCGACTTTGCCCTGGCCGAGCGCATCCGCGCGCGGTACTTCTGGTCGGCCAGCTTGCACAACCAGGCGGTGGAAGTGCTGGCCGAGCAGGGCCGCGCCACCCTCACCGGCCTGGTGGACACCTGGCTCGACCGCGGGCAGGCCGCCGCCGACGCCTACCGCGCCGGGGCCCGTTACGTGGACAATGAGTTGCTGGTGGCGGCAGAACATGAATTGTAACGCCGCTGCTTAGCCCCGCCACCGATGAAATTTCCTTTGGACACTTTTCCTTCCCGGCCCCGCTCTACGGGCCGGCGGGGGGCGGCCAGCGCCGAGGCGCGGCGGACCGAGCGCGACGCCGACGCCACGATGTCGCACAACTGGCTGCCCGACGCGGCCGGCCCGCCGGCCGCCGAACCAGTCGACCCAGAAGCCGCAAACACCGAGCGGCCGCCGGTTCGCCCCGGCCCGTAGCGGCCACCTTCTCATTTAACCTCTGCTACCATGACCCCGTCGCTCGTTGTGTTGACCGATTTTTACGCCGTCCCGAACCGCGCCCTTTCGTACGCGGCGGGGCTGGCCGTGCCTTTGCACGCCCAACTGGTGCTGTTGCACGTGCGCCACGACAACCTGCTGGCCCCCGCTGAATACGGCGACAGCTACCACACGTGGCGGGGCGAGCAAAAAACGGCCTTCGCCCTGCAACAGCTGGCTACCGACCAGCCCGTGCCCACCGAAGTGGACATTTCGGACGACGCGCTGCCCGCCGCCGTGCGCGAAGCCGTGCGGCACCGCCACCCGCTGCTGCTGGTGCTGGGCCGGCCCGACCCGCTCATCGCCCCCGAAGAACTCGTGGTTGGCACGGCGATGAACCTGCTGCGCCGCGTGCCTTACCCGCTGCTGCTGGTGCCGGGCGCCGGCTGGGACGCCTTTCCGCCCCGCCGCCTGCTGCTGCTCGTCGACGGCCAGCCGTTTGGCCTGCGCCCGCACCAGGACCTGGTGCGCCGGCTTCTGCAGGCCACCGGGGGCACGCTGGGCGTGGTGCAGGTGCTCACCGACGGCGCGGCCACGCCCGACGTGGCCGCCGTGTTGGGCACGGTGCGGGCCAACGACCTGGTAGACGCCGTGGGCGACGAAAGTCTTTACCAAGTGTACCAACCCACGGTGGTGGACGGCGCCCTGGCCGAAGCGTCGCGCCAGCAGGCCGACCTGCTGGTGGTGGTGGCCCGGCCCCACGGCTGGCTGGGCGGGCTGTTGCACGACAGCGTGACGGCCCGGCTGCTGCGCGCGAGCCCCATTCCGGTGCTGGTGCTGCCGGCCGAGGAAGAAGGTTGAAGATGGCAACAGGGAGCTTCATCCACCAAGTCTTTCGTTCCCTTCCGTTATGGAACCCTCCATCCCGGTGCCCGCCAACCTAGCCAAATCGGCTGAACACACCGCCCGCTACGCGGCCGTGCTGGGGGCCCCGCTGCCCGCCCGCCTGGCCCTGCTGCACCTGGCGATGTACCCCGGGCTGCTGGACCCCGAGCTGGTGGCGGCTGCCGCGGAGCCGGCCGTGCACCGGGAGGCGGAAACCATCGCCGGCCCACGAGCCCCGGCCGGCCCCCACTCCCTGGCCCGCTGCGCCGCCGTGACGGAGGAAGTGCACAAGGTGTTTGCCCAGCTGCGCACCCAAGGCGTGGCCCAGGAAGGCCTGCTGCTGAAGCCCGGCATGGTGCCGGCCGGCCCCGACTGCCCCAGGCAGCCCACCACGGCGCAGGTAGCCGACGCCACGCTTGCCTGCCTGCGGCGCATGGTGCCGGCCGCGGTGCCGGGCGTGGCGTTTTTGTCGGGCGGGCAGTCGCCCGAGCAGGCCACGCGCCACCCGGCGGCCATGCGCGCGCGCGGCGGGCCGCTGCCCTGGGCCCTGACGTTCTCTATTGGCCGGGCCCGGGCCCGGCACCAGCCGGCGCTGGAAACCTGGGCCGGGCAGGCCGCCAACGTGGCCGCCGCCCAGCGGGCGCTGCTGCACCGGGTGGCGAGCAACCGGGCGGCAGTGGGGGCCGGGCAGCTGCCCGGCGTAGCGGCCCACCCATGAGCAGCGCCCGGAAGCTGTTGCTAATCAAGCTACTGCACACGGCGGTATGGGCTTTTTTCGTCGCCGCTATTGTTTATATTCTATACAGTGGCCTGGCCGACCGGCTGACCCTTTACACCGGGGTGGCCACGGGCCTGGTTGCGGGGGAAGGCCTCGTTCTGGCGCTCTTCGACCGGCATTGCCCGTTGACGGTGCTGGCCCGGAGGTACTCCGATTCGACCAAAGACAACTTTGATATTTTCCTGCCGAACCGCCTGGCCCGGCACAACCAGCTGATCTTTACCGTTCTCTACGCCGTCGGGGTTGGGCTGGTGGTTTACCGCTTGGTCACCTGAGTGGTACCCGCCACCGGCCAGCGTGCAGGATAAGCACATAACGCGCCCCCCGTGGGGCGGCAGCCGGACCCGTCTGGTCCGGTACTGCCGCCCGGCGGGGGGCGCGTTATGCATCTGCTAACCAATGATTTACAGCGCGTTCAGCAGCTTGACGATTTGGCGCTTGCGCTTGCCGAGCTTGGCTTGCAGGCGGCCCACCAGCTCGTGGCCCTTGCCTTCCACGTAGGCCAGGTCGTCGTCCGTGAGCTGGGTGTATTTGTGTTGCAGCTTGCCTTTGAGCTGGTCCCAGTCGCCGCGCAGGTGCAGGCGGTGGTCTACGCGCAGGTTGCGGAATTTGCGGCGGCGCGCGAGGCCTTTCTCGGAGTAGAGCAGGACCCCGGCGAGGGCCCCCACGCCGGCACCGGCGAGGAGGGAAAGGAAGACTTTACCGGTCTTGTTTTTGGGCGTTTCGGCTGTCATGGGAGGCAAGTAAAAGGGAGGCAAGTAAAAAAATGGGGGGAGGCCGCCGCTGGCCAGCGGTGCTGCTGGGTGGCAGGGGTTGGCAAAGGTTCCGCCGCCGCCCGCCGCGCGGCCCTGACTAGCATCAGGCCAACGGATGACGTTCGTCATGGACTGGCCGGGGCGCTTGCCGGAACCTTGCGGGGCAACGGCCTTTCCGAAGCGCTTGCGGCTACCCGCTCTTTTAGGCGGAAGACACAGGCTTCGGAGCCGCGTCCCGCGGCCTTTCCGCGGCAACAGTCAATCATTTTATGGATTACTACTTGGTGCCAGTGGCGGAAGTCGCCCACGAGCTGCACACCTCGCCCGCCGGCCTTTCCGCCGCCGTGGCCCGGCAGCGCCTGGCCGCGCACGGCCCCAACGTGCTGGTGGCCACCGGGCAGAAATCGGGGTGGCGGCTGCTGCTCCACCAGCTCACCGACGTGATGGTGCTGGTGCTGCTGGGGGCGGCCGGCGTGTCGGTGCTGGTGGGCGAAGTCAATTCGGCCTACGTCATCCTGGCCATCGTGGGGCTGAACGCCGCCGTGGGCTTCGGGCAGGAATACCGGGCCGACAAAGCCCTGGCCGCCCTGCAAAAAATGGCCGCCCAGCAGGCGCAGGTGCGGCGCGGCGGCCCGCCCCAAACCATTGCCGCCGCCGACCTGGTGCCCGGCGACGTGCTGCTGCTCGAAGCCGGCAACGTCATCCCCGCCGACGTGCGCTTCCTCGAAACCCACGCCCTGAAAGTGGACGAATCGTCGCTGACCGGCGAGTCGGCCAACGTGGAGAAAAACGCCGCCCCGCTGCCGCCCGGTAATTACCCCCTCGGCGACCGCCGCAACCTGGGCTACCGCGGCACGTTCGTCACCAACGGGCGGGCCACGGCCTACGTGGTGGCCACCGGCATGGGCACCGAGCTGGGCAAAATCGCCGCCCTTGTCCAAACCGCGGCGGTGACGACCCCGCTGCAAAAGCGGCTGGCCACGCTGGGCACGCGCTTGTCGGCGGCGGCGCTGGCGGCGGGGGCCCTGTACTTCCTGCTGGGCTGGGGGCGGGGCGAGCCCCTGCGCGGGCTGCTGCTGGTGGCGGTGTCGCTGGCCATCGCGGCGCTGCCCGAGGCCCTGCCGGCCCTCGTGACGGTGGCCCTGGCCCTGGGGGCCACGCGGCTGGTGCGCCACCACGCCCTGGTGCGCAAGCTGCCCGCCGTGGAAACGCTGGGCTCGGTTACCTACATCTGCACCGACAAAACGGGCACGCTCACCCTCAACCGGATGACGGTGCAGGACGTGTACGAAGCGCCCGGCGCGGCCCTGCCCGCCTTCGGCGAAAGCAACGCGCTGCTGGCGGCCATGGCCCTCAACAACGACGCGGCCCGGGGCGACGACGGCCAGTGGGTGGGCGACTCGACCGAGGTGGCGCTGGCCCGCTACGCCGCCGACCACGCCTACGCCCGCCCGGCCCTCGAAGCCCGGTTGCCGCGCGTGGCCGAGCTGCCCTTCGACGCCGAGCGCAAGTGCATGAGCACGCTGCACCAAACCGCCGCCGGCGTGCTGGTGGTGACGAAAGGGGCCGCGGGCGTTTTGTTTGAAAAACTCGCCGCCGACCAGCAGGGCGCGGTGCCCGACCTGGCGCGGCGCGTGGACGCGCTGGCCGGCCGGGGCTACCGGGTGCTGGCCTACGCCGCCCGGCTACTGCCCGCGCTGCCCGCCGACCCTACGCCCGCCGCCGTCGAAACCGGCCTTGCCTTCCTGGGCTTCGCCGGCATGCTGGACCCGCCCCGCGCGGCGGCCCGCCAGGCCGTGGCCGCGTGCCGGGCCGCCGGCATCAAGTGCGTGATGATTACCGGCGACCACAAGCTCACCGGCCAGGCCATTGCCGCCCAGCTGGGCATCCTCGCGGCCCCCGGCGAGCAGGTGCTCACGGGCCCCGAGCTGGCCCGGCTCGACGATGCGGCCTTTGCCGCCGTGGTGGAAAGCGTGCGGGTGTACGCCCGCGTGGACCCGGCCCAGAAGCTGCGCATCATCAAGGCTTTGCAAGATAAACACCAGTTCGTGGCCATGACCGGCGACGGGGTGAACGACGCGCCGGCCCTCAAAAACGCCGACATCGGCGTGGCCATGGGCATCACCGGCACGGAGGTGGCCAAGGAGGCGGCGTCCCTGATTTTGCTCGACGACAACTTCGCCACCATCGTGCAGGCCGTGCGGGAGGGGCGGCGGGTGTTCGACAACATCCGCAAGTTCATCCGCTACCTGCTGGCGGGCAGCGTGGGCGAAATCGTGGCCATTTCGGTGGCCCCGGTGCTGGGGCTGCCGGTGCCGCTGCTGGCCATCCACATCCTGTGGGTCAACCTGATAACCGACGGCCTGCCCGGCCTGGCCCTGGCCTACGAGCCCGCCGAGGCCGACGCCATGCAGCGCCCGCCCATCGACCCGCGCCAAACCATTTTCGCCGACGGCCTGGGCTGGTTCGTCCTCGCCGTAGGGGCCCTGCTGGGGGCCCTCACCATCGGCACGCAGGCCTGGGCCCGGCGCGACGGCGACGCGCACTGGCAGACGGTAACCTTTAGCGTGCTCTGCTTCAGCGAGCTGGGCCTGGCCCTGGCCGTGCGGTCGGGGCGCGCGTCCATTTTCCGCCTGGGCCTGCGGTCCAACAAGCCCTTGCTGGCGGCCGTGGGCATAACCGTGGGCTTGCAGCTGCTGGCCATCTACCTGCCTTTTCTAAACCGCCTGCTCAGCACCCAGCCCCTGAGCGGAGGCGAGTTGGGCCTGGTGCTGGCCGCGTCGAGCGGGGTGTTTTGGGCCGTGGAGGCGCAAAAGTGGTGGTTGCGCCGGCGCGCGCCGGGCCCCGCGGTGCCGCCGCCCGCGCCAGAGGCTTCGCCCTTGCCCGCGCCGGGGCCCCCCGCCCAGCAGCCGGTGGCCGAACCAGCCCACCTGGTAGAGGCCTGAAGTGCCTTCGCCGGACCACTCCGGCGCGGGCCACCAGTCGATAAATTTTTCATCTTCAGCCACTTTTCCATGAAACCCAACTTCGTCGTCCTCACCGACTTTTCGCTTGCCGGGGAGCGGGCCCGGGCCTACGCCGCCGCGCTGGCCGCCCCGCTGGGGGCCGTGCTGCACCTGGTGCACGTGTGCTTTCCGGTGCCCGTTACCGCGGCGGAATACGGCGTGCTGCTGCCCGTGATGGACCCGGGCTACGTGCGCGAAACCCGCGACTCGCTGGCGCGGGTGGCCGCCGCGCTGCCCGTGCCCGCCACCGCCGAGCTGGTCGAAACCGACTGGTACGACGCCGTGACCGGGGCCCTGGCCCAGCACCGCCCCCTACTGGTGGTGGCCGGCCTCTCGGCCACCCACGGCCTGCTCGACGAGTGGCTGAGCAACCGCGCCCTGCCCCTGGCCCACGACACCGGCTACCCCCTGCTGCTGGTGCCCGAGCACCTGCCCGCCGCGGCCCGGCACCCGCCCCGCCGCCTGGCCCTGGCCACCGAAGACCGGCCTTTCGCCCTTGCACCCCAGGCGCGGGCCCTGGCCCCGCTCTTCGACGCGCTGGGCTGCGACGTGGCCGTGGTAAACGTGCGGCCCCCCGGGGCCCCCGCCGCCGGCTGGAACGGCCTGCACGCGGCCCAGCAGTGCGGGCTGGCGGCCGCCCTGCCCCGCAGCGCCCTGCACCAGGTAGTGCACGAATCGACGGCCGCGGGCATCCTGCAAGCCGTGGCCGAAGTGGAAGCCGACGTGCTGGTGCTGCTCGACCAGGGCCACGGCTGGGTGCACAAGCTCTTCAACGGCAGCGTCATCGCCCAGGTGCTGCGCCGCACCCCGGTGCCCGTGCTGCTGCTCTCGGCGCCCACCGGGGCGTAGGGCCCCGCCACCGGTAGAACGGAGTGGTGCTCCGTTCCCGCCCGTTACTTAAATAAAGTGCCACTCCGTTCTGCAATAGTGCCTAGTTGGCTAGGTCCTGGCCGCCGCCTCTCACTTTTTTTCCACCCGATCATGCCCCTCACCCTCGTTGTTTTTGCCGGTTTCTACCCCGCTGCTCGCCACGCCGAGCGCTACGCCGACACCCTCGCCCAGGCCCTGCACGGGCCCCTGGTGCTGCTGCACGTCAACCGCGCCGCGCTTTACGACCCCTACAAGATAGTGGGGGAGCGCTACCGCCAGGACGAGCTGGCCACCGAAACCGACACCACGGCGGCCCTGCACCGGCAGGCGGCCGCGCTGCGCACCCCCGCCACCGTGCTCGTCACCACCGACTTGCTGCCCGAAGTGGCCCGCGACGTGGCCGCCCGGCACCACCCGGCCCTGTTCGTGCTCAGCCAGCCCGACCCCGCCCGCCCCGCCGCCAGCGTGGTGGCCGACTGCGCCGAGCTGCTGCGGGCCGGGCAGCACGCGCTGCTGGTGGTGCCCGCCGGGGCCCCGGCCGACCAGCCCCCGCGCCGCGTCCTCATCGCCGCCGACCGCGAGCCGTTCGCCCTGGCCCCGGCCGCCGGGGCCCTGCGCGACCTGCTCGCGCGGCCCGGCACCGCGCTGGTCGTGGCCCACGTGTCGGATGGGGTGGAGGACGATACCGGCTGCGCCGCCGCCCTGCGGGCCGTGCAAGCCAGCGGCCTGGTGGACGGGCTGCCCATCCCCGAGCTGCGGGGCTACGCCCGCGACGACTACGAAGCCGGCGTGCTGGCCGCCGTGCAGGACACGCAGGCCGACCTGGTGGTGGTGTTCGCCCGCCAGCGCAGCTACTGGGGCGAGCTGTTCCACCGCAGCGTGACGGCGCGGCTGCTGGCCGACTGCCCCGTGCCGGTGCTGGTGCTGCCCACGGCCGCCGAGGTGCGGCCCGCCCCCGGCCCGCCGGACCACACCGCCACCGCGGCGCAGTACGCCAGCGGCCTGCTCGCCGGCCTGGCCCCGGCGGCTTGAGGGCGCGCCGGCCCATCCTTTACCGCTGAGACCATCAATTGCCGCTCCTTCTTGCCGGTGGCCGCCGCGGCCGCCACCGGCACCGCCCTGCTGAGCGACTACGCCCGAGACCGAGCCACCCTCGCCGACGCCCGCCGGCGCGGCGCGGAGGCGCAACCGCTGCCCGTGAGGCTGTTGCCGGCCGACGCCCGCCACATTTTGCACCTGGCCGCGCTGGCCCCCAGCGGCCACAACGCCCAGCCCTGGACCGTGCGCCTGCCCGGGCCCTACCACTGGGTCATCGGCAACGCCCCCCGGGGCTGGTTGCCCGTAGTGGGCCCCACCCAGCACGAAACCACGCTCTCGCTGGGCGCTTTCGCGCAGAACCTGGGGTACGCCGCCGCCCACTTCGGCTACCGGTGCCGCTGGGAGGTGCGGCCCGCCACCCCACAAGCCGCCGAGGTGGGGGTGCGGCTGTCCCGCCGCCCGTGAGCCCGCGCCGCCCGGTGGAGTGGTTCGTGCGGGCCTAGCGGCGGCAGTTGCCCGCTGCGGGTTATTTTCCGGCGCGGGGCCCCCTGTTTCTTTTCGCCATGCTGCTCGGCTCGACGTTTCCCCTGCGCTACATTTTCAAGCACACCCGCGCCGACGCGGGGCGGGTGCTGCTCATTTCTACCTGCTTCCACCTGCTTCCACCTGCTGAAGCTGGCCCGGGGGCCCCACCTGCCGCTGATTCCGTTGCAGCTGCCCACCATCCTGGGCAGCTCGATTTCGCTGCTGCTGGCCTTCGAAACCAGCTAGTTGTACGACCGCTGGTGGGAAGCCCGCAAGATGTGAGGGCCCGTCGTGAACGATTCGCGGGCGCTGGTGCTGCAAGTCCGTGGCTTCGTGCCCGACGCGGCGCTGCAAACGCCCGACCCGCCGCTGCGGGCCGTGGCCTGCCGCCAGGTGGCCTGGTGCCACGCCCTGGGCGAAACGCTGCGCGGCCTGGAACCCGCCGCCGCCCTGGCCCGCTACCTGCCGGCGGCCGAGCTGGCCCACCGGCGGCCCCACGCCGGTCACGGCCATCGCCCGCACCGTGGAAATCAACCTGCGGCAGTTGCTGGACGAGGCCGAGGTGCCCGCCCTCTACGCGCCCGGCCCCTTTTACCTGATGCAAGGCCCGCTGGTGGGACGGGCCCCGCCGCCGGGAGTCAGCCGGAACCCCCAACCGGAAAATTACTTCAACCCCCGCTTTTTATTTCCCCGCCGTGCCCAACCTTACCCTTGCCGCCGTGCCGGCCACTACCCCCGCCGCGCCGGGCCTGACGGACGCCGCCGTGGCCGCATCGCGGGCCGCGCACGGAGCCAACGTGCTCGTGGACAACGCCCCCACGGGCCTGCTGGCCACGCTGCGCGACGTGGTGACGGAGCCCATGTTTCTGCTGCTGCTGGTGGCCTGCGGGGTGTACGTGGCGCTGGGCGAGGGGGCCGAAGCCGTCGCGCTGGGCGCGGCGCTGCTGGTGGTGGCCGGCATTTCGGTGTACCAGGCCCTGCGCAGCGACGCGGCCCTGGGGGCCCTGCGCGCCCTGACCCAGCCCCGCGCCCGGGTGCGGCGCAACGGGGCCCTGGCCACCGTGCCGGTCGAAGACCTGGTGGTGGGCGACGCCGTGCTGGTGGCCGAAGGCGACCGCCTGCCCGCCGACGGCACCGTGGCGGAGCCCAACGACTTCTCGGCCGACGAGGCCATCCTGACCGGGGAGGCCGTGCCGGTGGCCAAGGCCGCGGGCGACGCGGTGTTCGGGGGCACCGGCACGGCCTCGGGCAGCGCCTGGCTCACGCTCACGGCCGTGGGCCCGCGCACCCGGCTGGGCCGCATCGGCAAAAGCATGGAGGCGATTACCACCGAAAAAACGCCCTTGCAGCTCCAGGTGCAGCAGTTTGTGGGGCGCATGGCCTGGGTGGGGCTGGGGGCCTTCGCGCTGGTCTGGGGCGTGAACTATGCCAAGTCGGGCGACTGGGTGACGGCCTTGCTCTTTGGCCTCACGCTGGCGATGTCCATCTTGCCGGAGGAAATCCCGGTGGCCTTCAGCAGCTTCATGGCCCTGGGCGCGGCCCGCCTGAGCCGCCTGGGCGTGCTCACCAAGCAGCCCCAGACGGTGGAAAGCCTGGGCTCGGCCACCGTCATCTGCACCGACAAAACCGGCACCCTCACCGAGGAAGGGATGCGCGTCGCGCAGCTCTACGACGGCGCGGCCGCCGCCCGGGTGGCCGTGCCCGGCCCGCTGCCGGCCACCGCCGCCCCGGTGCTGGCCTACGCCCGCTGGGCCAGCGAAACCGAGCCCTTCGACCCCATGGAAAAAGCCATCGTGGCCGCCTTCGCCGCCGCCGACCCCGCCGCGGCCGCCGCGCCCGGCCCGCTGGTGCACGAGTACCCGCTGGCCGGCGCGCCCCCCATGATGACGCACGTGCGCCGGGGCCCCGGCTGCGAGCTGCGGGTGGCCGGCAAAGGGGCCGTGGAGCACATTCTGGCCGTGTGCCGCCCCGCGCCGGCCGTGGCCGAAGCCATCCGCCGCGTGGCGCAGGACTTATCGGCGCAGGGCTACCGGGTGCTGGGCGTGGCGCGGGGCACGCCGCCGGGGCCGGATTTTCCGGCCGCGCAGGACGATTTTCAGTGGGAGTTCCTGGGGTTAATCGCCCTTGAAAACCCGCCCAAGGCCAACGCGGCGGCGGTCATCCGGGCCTTTACCGACGCCGGCATCCGGGTAAAAATGACAACCGGCGACTTTCCCGAAACGGCCCAGGCCATTGCCCGCCAGGTGGGCCTGCCGGGGGCCGATGCGCTGCTCACCGGCCCGCAGGTGATGGCCCTGGACGAGGCGGCGCTGCGGCGGCAAGTCGGCCCCACGGCCGTGTTTGCCCGCATGTTTCCCGAGGCCAAATTGAAAGTGGTGGAGGCCCTGAAAGCCAACGGCGAAGTGGTGGCCATGACCGGCGACGGCGTGAACGACGGCCCCGCCCTGAAGGCCGCCCACATCGGGGTGGCCATGGGCCGGCGCGGCACCGAAGTGGCCCGCCGGGCCGCGTCGCTGGTGCTCGTCGACGACGACCTGGCCGGCATGGTGACGGCCATCGCCCAGGGCCGGCGCATCTACCAAAACTTCAAGAAAGCGGTGTTCTACGTCGTGTCCATCCACATCCCGATTGTGCTCACGGTGGCCGTGCCGCTGCTGGCGGGCTGGAAGTGGGAGAACCTGTTCACGCCCGTCCACATCATTTTCCTGGAGCTGGTGATGGGCCCCACCTGCTCCATCGCCTTCGAAAACGAGCCCGCCGAAGCCGGCCAGATGCGTCAGCCGCCGCGCCCGCTCACGGCCACCTTTTTGGCCGGGCCCGAGCTGGGGCGCAGCCTGGCGCAGGGCCTGGGCATCGCGGCGGCGGTGCTGGGCGTGTACTACTACTTCATGCAGCAGGGCGCGGCCCTGCCGGTGGGGCGCACGCTGGTGTTTGCCACGCTGGTGCTCAGCAACATCGGCCTCACGCTGGTCAACCGTTCGTTCACGCAGTCCGTGTTCCAAACTTTGCGCGTGCCCAACCGGGTGCTCTGGCTGATGCTGGCCCTCACGCTGGCCCTGCTGCTGGTGGCGCTGCTGGTGCCGGCGGCGCAGCGGCTGTTCGGCTTCGCGCCCGTGCCGGCGGGGGCCCTGGGCGGGTGCGCGCTGGCCGCGCTGGCGGGCGTGGGCTGGGTGGAAGGGTACAAAGCCGCGCTGGGCAGGAGGTAGGGCCGGCGCAGGCTCGCCGCATCAGCCCACCGGCCGACCCGGGTGACCGCTGGCCGGAGCCGTGCACGAACCGGAGTTGGTCTACACCCCGCCGGACGATTTTATCCAGTTGCTGCTGCGCGACCCGGCCGTGGGCCAGCAGTTATCCGCCTGCCGGCGGGCCGCGAGCACAAGCGGGAGGCGCAGCTGCTGGTCATGGCCTACGGCGCTATCCGCCGGCGTGTGGCCGACACGCTGCTGCGCCGGCGTGCGCAAGCTGGGGGGGGGGCAGGCCCCAGCATCCGGCTTGCGCGCAACGACTTGGCCGCCGCCGGCACGGCCTCCGAGCCGTTGACCCGCACGCTGAGCGGGTATAACCAAAGCGGCTTGATCAAGCCGACTCCCAAAAATATCCGGGTGTTGCAGCCCGCCAAGCTGCGCCGCGCCCACTGGTGGCCGGGGCCCCGACCCGAAAGAAATGGCGGGCGCTAAGTGCTCATGCGCGAATAAAGGGGCTTCCGATGAGCAGAACGCTCTTTCTTGTTGCGCCCGTAGTCGTTGCGCGCAGGCCCTACCCGCGCGCGCACGGAAGCGCGCGGAAGCTAGGGATGATGACAATCAAGCAGAAGGTTGTGGGAGCTCATGGGGCCGGGGGGGGGCCGGCCGAAACCTTTGCATGCGCAATCATCCGGGCCCAGCAGCCGCGCTTCACCTGCTGCCACGAGCGGCCACGCCCCATGCACTACCCCTTCAAGGCCCTTAGCCTTTCGTACAAAAAAGCCCCCCTGGCGATTCGGGAGTTGCTGGCCCTGAACGAAACAGCTTGCGGCCAGCTGCTGCACACCCTGCGCCGCGACCTGGCCCTGACGGACCTGCTGGTGCTCAGCACCTGCAACCGCACGGAAATCTATTACGCCGCCGCACACGACCAGGGCGAGGCCATCATCGCGGCGCTGGGGCGGGCAAAAGGCGTGGCCGAAGTGCTGGAGTACCGCGCCTGCTTCACGGCCTTCGACGCGGCCGGCGGCGCCGCGCAGCACTTGTTCGAAGTGGCCCTGGGCCTGGACGCGCAAGTGGTGGGCGACCCGCAGATTGGCCACCAGGTGAAGCGGGCGTACCAGCAGTCGGCGGCGGCCGGGGCCGCCGGGCCGTTTCTGCACCGCTTGCTGCACGCCGTGCTGGCGGCCAACAAGCGCGTGCAGCAGGAAACCGCCTTCCGCGACGGGGCGGCCTCGACCTCCTACGCCACGCTGGCGCTGGTGGCCGAACTGACGGCCGGCGTGGCGCGGCCGCACGTGCTCATCGTGGGGCTGGGGGAAATTGGGGCGGACATCTGCCGCCATTTCGGCAAAAGCAAGCGCTTCGCGGAGGTCACCTTGTGCAACCGCAGCCCCGGCCCGGCCCGGGCCCTGGCGGCCGAGTGCGGCCTGCCGGTGCTCGACTTTGCCCGGGTGGCGCAGGGCGTGCAGGCGGCGGACGTCATCATTTCGTGCGTCGCCGCGCCCACCCCGCTGTTCACGCGCCAGCTGGTGGCCGCCTGGCCCAGCTGGGCCCCCAAGTTTTTCGTCGACCTCGCGGTGCCCCGCAGCGTGGAGGCGGCGGTCGAAGAAGTGCCCGGCGTGCTGGTGTACAACATCGACGACGTGCAGCGCAAAGCCGCGGCGGCCCTCGCCGGCCGGGTGGCGGCCGTGCCGCAGGTGCGGGCCATCATCGCCGAAAGCCTGGCCACCCTGCGCGACCGGAGCCGGGAAATGCGGTTCGCGCCCGCCATTCAAAAGCTGAAAAGGACGCTGGAACAGCTGCGGCAGCAGGAAATCGGGCGGTGCCAGCCGCCGCTGAGCGCTGCCGAAGCCCGCCGCCTGGACGACGTCACCCGGGCCCTGGTGCAAAAGTTTCTCAAGTTGCCGGTGCTGCAGCTCAAAGCCGCCTGCCAGCGCGGCGAAGCCAACCAATTAGCGGCGTCTTTGGTGGAGTTGTTTGCGTTGGAAGAAGTAAGCCGCTAGCGCCCCGCCAGCCGGCCATGCGACTCACGCCGGCGAATCGGTTTTCAAGCAGTCGAGCAAAAGTAAACGTGCATTGGATTTTTGCCAGACATCTGTTAACCAAATTATTAGCTAATAGCTAACAGTTCATTGCTAGCTGGCTCAGGCCACTCTTTGCCGCAGCCAAGCTTGGGTTTCGGCCTCCAGCGAACCGGGCGCGGGCGTCAGGCTGTGGGGCCATTCGGCCTGGGGCGGCGGGCTCATCAGGATGGATTCGGTACGGCCCCCGGTTGCCGGGTTCAACCGGGGGCCGTGGTAAAGTGGGTTAGCTTGTCACGCGGCTGGTTCAGTACAAGGTTTTACCGCCGGTGAACCGGCGCGGATGCGGCCGTTAGGCAGTGGCTGCCGAAGGCTGGGCCAGCAGCCGGGCTTCGGCGGCTTGGCGCAGGCTGCAACTGGCGCAACACGCCTCGGTGGGCAGGGTGCTGGTGGGCAGCAGCAGCACCGGGATGCGCAGGTGGTACGCGTTGGTTTTGAGGTAGTGCGGGTTGAAGAAGCGCCGCACCAGGCAGCCATCGGCCGTGGCCAGCACCAACAGCTGCGTCGCCTGTTGGGCGCAGAACTCGCCGATGCCCTCCAGCGGGTCTTCTTCGGGCAGCAGGTGCACGGCCGCGCCGGGCAAGTGCGCGCGGGCGCTCAGCAAGGCTTTTTTCAACGGCGCGAGGCCCGCGCGGGCGGGCGGGTAAAACTGCACGAGGTCGAACCGGGGGCTGAGCGCCCGCCCGAAGGCCAGCAGGGGCGTCAGCTGGCGGCCGTCGAGGCGCGCGAAATCGCCGGCCACCGCGATGCGGCTGGCCAGCTCGTGCCGGCCGGGCGGCACCACGAGCACCGGGCAGCTCACCTGCTCGGGCAGCAGCCCCAGCGGGGTGCCGAGGGCCGTGGCGGCGGCGCAATCGGTCAGGACCAGGCCCGTCACCACCAGGTCGGCGCAGTAGCCGGCCACCAGCACTTGCAGGCTCGCGGCCAGCGGCTCGGCGGCCACGTGGTAGAAATAGGCGATGCGCCGGCCGTTCTGGCGGGTGAGCTGCTGGTAGCGCAGGCGTTCGGCAAAGGCTTCGAGGCGGCGAAGCAGGGCCTCGCGCCGCTCCGGGGCCGGGGCGAAGCCGGGGCCGCCGTGCACCAGCACGATTTCGGCGGGCAGGCGCAGGGCGAGCTTGTTGGCGTACAGCAGCGCGTTTTCGGACGCGGCCGTAAAATCAATGGGCACGAGAATGGTTTGCATGGCACCGGTAAGAAGGTGAGGATGAGCTAACACAAGTGGCTGCGGGACTGCGAACGAACCGTTAGTGCCCCGCTGCGGCCGGGCCGTGGCAGTAGTGCACCGTGGCCGGCTGGCGGCCCGGGGCCCCCGCGGGGGCCCCCAGCACCGGGCTGAGGTAGGGGATGCCCAGCCCCAGCCCCCGCAAAATGAACAGCCCCGCCAAGGCCAGCGCCGTTACGGGTACGGCCCGGCGCAGGCGCTGCCGCCACGCCAGCGGCACCAGCTGCCCGCTCAGCGAGAGCGCCAGCATCAGCGGCAGCGTGCCCAGGCCAAACAGGCCCATGTAGGCCGCCGCCCCGCCCACGCCCGGGGCACTCAGGGCCCCGGCCAGGGCCAGGTACACGAGGCCGCAGGGCAGCAGGCCGTTGAGCAAGCCGGTGGTGTAGAGGGCCCCCAGTCCCGGCCGCTGGTAGTAGTAGGCCAGCTGCGTCTTCACCCGGCCCAGCCCGGCGGCCAGCCCCAGCGCGCCCGCCACCCGGCCCAGCCAGCGCTCGGGCGTGGCGACCAGCAGCAAAATCAGCCCCCCCGAGAGCAGCGATAAGCCCTGCTGCCAGCCCGCCAGCCGCAGGCCCTGGCCCAGGGCCCCCGCCGCTGCGCCCAGCAGCGCGTAGGTACTCACGCGGCCCAGGTTGTAGAGCACGCGCCCGGCCAGGTAGCGCGGCCCGCCCGCGCCGGGCAGCGCCAGCGCAATGGCCCCGCACATGCCCACGCAGTGGAAGCTGCCCAGCAACCCAAACAAGAAACCAGCCCACACCATAAGAGGGAAGCAGTATACCCCGGTCCGCCGGCGCAAGCCGGCCGACCGGTTGTCGTTGAAAGAATTTAACCGGCGGCTAGATGGTCGGCTGCGTCACGAGTTAGATAGAAAGCTCTTCTTCAATAAAATACGCCCGGCCGCCGGCTGTAAAGTCCAGCCGCAGCCGCCAGTGGCCGGGCCGCAGCCGGGCCGTGCTGAGCAGTTGCCGGGCCGGCTGGCCGGTGGGCACAAAGGGGAGCGTGAAATCCAGCTTTTGGTCGGAGGGGCGGAAGAAGTGCACCTGGCCCCGCACGCCGGCCGCCGCCAGGGCAACCGGCAGCTCCAGCGTCAGGCGCTGGGCGGCGGCCTCGTAGCGCACCTGTACCGGGGCGGGCAGGGCGGCCGTGCGCGCCACCGATTCCATGCGCTGCTGGTAGGCCAGCTCCTGCTTGTAGTAATCGGGGCTCACCAGCTCTACCTCGGTGCGCATGGCCTGCTGCACCATGTAGCCGATGTAGCCGGCAAACAGCACGAACGTGGCAATGATGGCGTAGGGCCACAGGTTGCGTTGCGTAGTCATGAGGTAAGATGAAAAGTGGCTCCTGGTCCGGTCCTGCCCCGGTCCGCCGGCGCGAGCCGGCCGACCGGTTGTCGTTGAATCGAAAGGGGAATGGCCGTTGCGCTGGTAGCTGGTGCGTAGCTCTTTTTATTTAGCTGGGCTAGCTCGTTCAACGGTAGCCAGTCGGCTCGTTCAACGATAACCGGTCGGCCGGCTGGCGCCGGCGGACCGGGGGTAGGCCGCTCGTTCAACGGTAGCCAGCCGGCTCGTTCAACGACAACCGGTCGGCCGGCTTACGCCGGCGGACCGGAACCGGCGCTACTGACTGGGCCCCAAGAACTTGGTATCGGTTTCCGTTATCAAGTGGCCCTGGCTGAAGATGCCGATGCGGATTTTCTGGTTGGTAGTGTGCAGGGCCGAGCGGGGCAGCTCGGCAAAAAAGACGCCCTCCGTAATGCCCTGGGCGGGCAGCAGCAGCCCATCGGTGCCGACTAGGGCGATGTGGCCGCCGGCCGGCTCCAGCACCCGCAGGGTGAGGGGGTATGGCTGGTTGGTTTTGTTGAGCAGCGAGATGTTGTAGAGGTTGGTAATGGTGCCGCGGTCAGTTTTCTGAAACAGCTGGCCCGGTGTGCGCAGCACCGTGGCCGCCACGTTGGCCCGCGAGGCCAGCAGGCCGACGAGCACCACCAACAGCACCCCCAGCACCCCCGAAAGGGCCTTGACACGGCCCGTGAGCCGGAACTTGGTGCCCGTGGCAATGCCATTGACCGAGGCGTGGCGGATGAGGCCCTGGGGCAAGTTCACCAGGTCCATGATGCTGTTGCAGGCGTCGATGCAGGCCGTGCAGTTGGTGCATTCGAGTTGGGTAGCCCCGTCGCGGATGTCGATGCCGGTGGGGCACACCTGTACGCACTGGTGGCAGTCGATGCAGTCGCCGGCGGTGCGCGCTTCGTTTTTGCGGCGCTTTTCGCGCGGCTCGCCCCGCTGGTAATCGTAGGCTACCACCAGGCTGTCCTGGTCGAGTAGCACGCCCTGCAAGCGGCCGTAGGGGCACACAATGGTGCACACCTGCTCGCGAAACCGCGCAAACACGGCGTAGAACACGCCCGTGAAGAGCACCATCGCGGCTAGCCCTTCCAGGTGGGCCGTGGGCGCGTCGGTGATGATGCGCAGCAGCGCCTCGGTGCCGATGATGTAAGCCAGGAACGTATTGGCAATCAGGAAGGAAACCCCCGCGAACAGCGCGTGCTTGGTGGTTTTGCGCCACAGCTTGTCCCAGTCCAGCTCGCGCTTATCGAGGGCCTTTTGCTGGGGCGCGTCGCCTTCCAGCCAATACTCGATGCGCCGGAATACCAGCTCCAAAAAGATGGTTTGCGGGCACACCCAGCCGCAAAACACGCGCCCGTACACAACCGTGAACAGGATGATGAACACCAGAAACGTGAGCGTGGTCAGCAGCAGCACGAAGAAATCCTGGGGCCAGAAAATCTGCCCGAAGATGATAAACCGGCGCGCCGGCAGGTTCAGCAGCAGCACCGGCAGCCCATGAATGCGCAGCCAGGGCCCCGCAAACAGCACCGCCAAAAACCCGTAGCTCAGCCACTTGCGGTAGTCGTAGAGCCGCCCGGACGGCTTCTTAGGGTAGAGCCACACCCGCTCGCCCGCCGCGCCTATCGTCGAGAGCGAGTCGCGGTACGAAGCATCGGGCTTGGGTTGGGTAGTGGGCATGATATAGGTAAAAGGAACCGTTGCTCCGGTCCGCCGGCGCGAGCCGGCCGACCGGTTGACTTTGCTGATGTTGTTAAGCTTGCGTAATCGCTCTCGCAACGACCACCAGGTGCCCGCAACGACAACCGGTCGGCCGGCTCGCGCCGGCGGACCGGGGCGATTACAGCTTGGCCACCGGCTTGCTGGCGGCTTCTTTTTCGCCTTGCGGCGCTTTGGGGTTGGCAGGTTTCGAGCCTTGCAGGCTCAGGGCGTAGGAGGCCACTTGCAGCATTTGCTTGCCCGAGAGCTTGCCTTTCCAGGCCACCATGCCCTTGCCGTTGATGCCGAACTTGATGGTTTTGTAGAGGTTGTTCACGTTGCCGCCATGCAGCCAGAATTCGTCCGTGAGGTTGGGGCCCACTTTGCCCTCGGCGTTGGCCCCGTGGCAGGGGGCGCAGTTGGTGGCGAAGATGGACTTGCCGCTACTCAGGTCGGCCGGGGCGGTGAGGGCAGCGTAGGTCGTGACCTGGTTAGGGTCGTCGCCACCCACGGGCACGAAGAGGGCGGCCTGCTGCATTTCGGCGGCGTACTCGGCCCCTTGTAAAAGGCCTTTGCGCATTACGTGGTAATACGTTACGTAGCTGATGGCGAATACCACCGTGAAGGCAAAACCCCATTTCCACCACGGCGGCAGGTCGTTGTCGAACTCGTGGATGCCATCGTAGTCGTGGTCGAGCAGCTCGTCGCGCACCTCGCCCTGCACCAGCCGGGCGTCGCCCACCAGCAGGCCCAGCACCTGCCCGCTCCAGGTGTCGTGCACCGTGGGCAGGTTGTAGAGCTGGCGCAATTGCGGCCGCATCCAGCTGATGAGCGCCACGAACAACACCAGAAACACCATCCCTACCAGTACCAGCGTGCTCAGCAGGAACCAGACCAGCGCATAATTCGAGTCGGCCGCCGCGGGGGTACTGGTTGCCGCCGTTTGGGCCAGGGCCGCGCGGGTGGCCAGCAGTACCGCACCGGCTGCCAGTAGTGCTTGCCGGGGCCGTATCATGCGTAAACAGCCTCTTCGAGGAGGACTACCTGCGGAGCCTCTTTGACCGTGACGGCCTGGGCCACAACAACTTCGGCAGTCGGCTGGCCTTGCTCAGCCTCGTAGCGGCGCTGGGCGGTCGAGGTCACCGAAACAGCAATCATGACGGCCATGAGCAGCACCACACCGGCCAAAAACCACACCACCCAGCTCAGGAGCGTAGTGGGCGTAGGGGCGGTGCCGGGCGTTTGGGCGGCGGCCATAAAGCCGGTGAGCAGGCCCAAAGAAGTCAGCGAGAAGGCGCGAAGGGTTAGCATAAAATGTCGTGGTTAAGGGTGGTTTTGAGCGTTTCCTCGTCGTCGCTGGCCAGCGGCAGCTGGCTCATGGTGCGTAGGTGCTGCTTGTTGGCCAGCAGCACGTACACCAGCAGGGCCGTGAAGAAGAGGAAGAAGATGGCGAAGGAGATGAGCGGGTAAATCGTGATGCCCGCGATGGATTGCAAAACATTCTTTTCCATGATAATGAGTGAGTTAAGAATAGCGTGGCGGCCCCGCTACTGCGCCGCCGTGGCGGCCACCTGCGCGGGCTTCACCTTGATGTCGGTGCCCAGGCGCTGGAGGTAGGCGATGAGGGCCACGATTTCGCGGTCCGATTTCACATCTATGTCCTCCGTTTTGAGGGCGGCGGCCACGCCGCGGGCCTGGGTTTCGGCGTCGGCCACGGCCAGGCGGTCGAAGCCGGCGGGGTAAGGCGTACCTAGCTTTTGCAACACCCGGATTTTAGCGGGCAGCGTGCTGTTATCCAGTTGATTATCAAATAGCCACGGGTAGGCGGGCATAATGGAGCCCGGCGACATGCTGGTGGGGTCCATCAGGTGGTTGTAGTGCCACGAGTTAGGGTACTTGGCCCCCACGCGGTGCAGGTCGGGCCCGGTGCGCTTGCTGCCCCATAGGAAAGGCCGGTCGTACACAAACTCGCCCGCCTTGGAGTATTCGCCGTAGCGCTCGGTTTCGGAGCGGAAGGGGCGCACCATCTGGGTGTGGCAGTTCGAGCAGCCCTCTTTGATGTAGAGGTCGCGGCCCTGCAACTCCAGCGGCCGGTAGGGGTGCACCGCCGCGATGGTAGGCACGTTGCTCTTGACCAGGAAGGTAGGTATCATCTCCACGGCCCCGCCGATGGCAATGGCCACCGTGGCGCCCACGGCCAGCTGAAACGGGCGGCGCTCAATCCAGCGGTGCCAGTGGCCGCCCTGGGCGTGCGGGTCCTGGGCTTCGGGCAGCAGCGCCGGGGCCTGGGCGGGCTCATTGGCCAGCAGCGTACCGGCTTTGGCCGTCCGGTACAAATTGTACATCATCAGGAACACGCCGCTCAGGTACAGCACCCCGCCCATGCCGCGCAAATAGTACATCGGCACGATTTGCAGCACCGTTTCCAGGAAGTTGGGGTATTGCAGCATGCCCTCGGCGTTGAACTGCTTCCACATCAGCCCCTGCGTGAAGCCGGCCCAATACAAAGGCAGCGCGTAGAACAAAATACCCAGCGTGCCCAGCCAGAAGTGCGTGTTAGCCAGCTTCTTGGAAAATAGCGGCGTGCGGTAGAGGCGCGGCCACAGCCAGTAGAGCATCCCGAACGTGAGGAAGCCGTTCCAACCCAGGGCCCCCACGTGCACGTGGGCCACAATCCAGTCGGTGAAGTGCGCAATGGCGTTCACGTTCTTGAGGGCCAGCATGGGCCCCTCGAAGGTGGCCATGCCGTAGGCCGTGATGGCCACCACAAAAAACTTGAGCACCGGCTCGGTGCGCACCCGGTCCCAGGCGCCGCGCAGCGTCAGCAGGCCGTTTATCATGCCGCCCCAGCTCGGCGCAATCAGCATAATGCTGAAGGCCACGCCCAGGCTCTGGGCCCAGTCGGGCAGGGCGGTGTAGAGCAAGTGGTGCGGCCCGGCCCAGATGTAGATGAAAATAAGCGCCCAGAAGTGAATGATACTGAGCCGGTAAGAATACACCGGCCGCTCGGCGGCCTTGGGCAAGAAGTAGTACATCATGCCCAGGTAGGGCGTGGTGAGGAAAAACGCCACCGCGTTGTGGCCGTACCACCACTGCACCAGCGCGTCCTGCACGCCGGCGTACATCGAGTAGCTTTTCATAAAGCTCACCGGCAGCGCCATCGAATTCACGATGTGCAGCACGGCCACCGTGATAAACGTGGCGATGTAAAACCAGATAGCCACGTACAAGTGCCGCTCGCGCCGCCGGGCAATAGTACCGAACATGTTCCAGCCAAACACCACCCAAATCACCGTAATGGCGATGTCAATCGGCCATTCCAGCTCGGCGTATTCCTTGCTGGTGGTGTAGCCCAAAGGCAGCGTAATGACAGCCGACACAATGATGAGCTGCCAGCCCCAAAAGTGTATTTTACTAAGTACGTCGGAGAACATCCGGGCCCGGCACAGCCGCTGCAACGAATAGTACACGCCCGTGAAAATGCCGTTGCCCACAAAGGCAAAAATGACGGCATTGGTGTGCAGCGGCCGCAGGCGGCCAAACGTGGTGTAGCGCGTCACGTTCAGCTCGGGCCGGGCCAGCTCGAAGGCGATAATAACCCCCACCAGCATCCCAATAACGCCCCAGATGACGGTGGCCACGCCGAAGTCGCGGACAATCTTATTGTCGTAGAAAAACGACTCCACGCCCCGCGCGGGCGGGGGTAGGGCCGTCGGCCTGGTGGCGGGTAGTTCAAGTTCGGCTTGCATGCCCTGAAGAGTAGGTGATTTACTACTCCAAAGGTCCCGCCCGCCCCCGCCAGGCCACATGACGCCGCTTAAGCCCTGGCTTGATTGATATCAAACGGACCGTCGCCCCGGTCCGCCGACGCGAGCCGGCCGACCGGTTGTCGTTGCAGGCAGCTAGGTCGTTATAGGCAGCAGACAACCACGCAAGCCTAGCAACGTCAGCAACGACAACTGGTCGGCCGGCTCGCGTCGGCGGACCGGGGCAACGGCCCCATTTGCTACTCGATAACTATTATTGAGCCCCCAAACCCTTGCTACTATGCACTTTGAAGCCGGCCAACTCTACCATGTGTACAACCGGGGCAACAACGGCCAACAGGTATTATTCACGCCAGACCACTACCTGCATTTTCTGCACAAGCTGCGCGCCCAAATCCGGCCGCACTGCCAGATACTGGCTTATTGCCTGATGCCGAACTACTTTCACCTCCTGAGGTGGTCTAGTCAAGGCGCACAGAAGCAGGACGTATATTTCCTGAGTCATGAGTGCAGAAAAGACCAAGAAGACGCCGGATAAACGGCGTAA
>NZ_JABSNP010000015.1 GCF_013294115.1 Hymenobacter caeli
TTGCGGCGGATTTGGTCACTGGCGCACTTGGCGCAATAATGCTGGGTGTAAACCATAAACCAATCTACAACCGCCACCCTGAATTAATCCACTACCATTTTAAAATATTAACGACTGACAACGAGCACCTGACAACTAATAAATTAATAGCCTAACTCCTGCTTATGATTCCCGCTTACCGCCAGGTTTTCAACGCTGCGTTTTCGCCGGAAAAATACCGGGAAATGATGGCCGACATCGACCACCAGCTGCCCGGCCAGCTCGATTTCCGAGTGGCCGAAACGCCGGTGTTCGTACCGGCCGGATTGCGTGAAAAACTAATCGCCGCCGGCGAAAACCTCATCGATGTCATTGCCCGGCCCGACTTCAAAGCCCTTACCGAAGCGGCCATTCCGCCGCACCAGCGGGTGCCGAATGAGGACGGGCGGCCCGAGTTTTTGACGTTCGACTTTGCCGTGTGCCGCGACGCGCAGGGCGAGCTGGAGCCGCAGCTAATTGAATTGCAAGGATTTCCATCGCTCTACGCGTTTCAGGCGTGGCTGCCGGGGGTTTTCCAGCAGCACTACCCCATTGCCGACGGTGTGTCGCCGTTCCTGGCCGTGCCCGACGCCGCGGCTTACCACGCCCAGATGCGGCAATTGATTCTGGGCAACGAAGCCGCCGAGCACGTGGTGCTGCTGGAATTATTCCCGGAGCGGCAAAAGACCCGCATCGACTTTGCGCTGTCCAAAAAAGCGTGGGGCATCGAAGTGGTCAACCTAATGGACGTCCGCAAAAAGGGGCGGCAATTATTTTACGAGAAGGACGGCCGCGAGATTCAAATTAAGCGCATTTATAACCGCATTATTTTCGATGAGTTGGCGCGTTACCCGGAGCTGAAACCCGAGTTTAATTTGACCGACGACGTGGACGTGGAATGGGTGGGCCACCCCAACTGGTTTTTCCGCGTCAGCAAGTTCACGCTGCCGTTGCTGCGGGGGCCCTTCGTGCCGCCGAGCCACTACGTGAGCGACCTGCAAACGTACCCGGCCGACCTGGAAAACTACGTGCTGAAGCCGCTGTACTCGTTTGCCGGGGCCGGCGTAAAGCTCGACTTCACGGCCGCCGACCTGGACGCGCTGCCCGACAAGGCGCATTACCTGTTGCAGCACAAGGTGGCCTACGCCCCCGTGGTGCAGGCCCCCGACGGGCTGGTGAAGTGCGAAATCCGCCTGCTCTACGTGTGGCAGCGCGGCGAAGCCCGCCCGCGCCTGCTTACCGGCCTGGCCCGCCTGAGCCGCGGGGCCATGATTGGCGTCGATTTCAACAAGGACAAAGACTGGGTGGGCGGCACCACGCCCCTGTTCGAGCGAGACGGCGCGTAGCAAGGCACGGCGGCATAACATCCGGGCACGGTTGCGCGTATCGGGTGCGCTGCCTCACCAACCGCTCATCCATGTCCAGCCTCGCCGAAAAAGGCCTTCGCATCTCCAAGAATGCCGTTTTTAACGTGTTTGTGGCCCGGGCCACCGCCCTGTTGGGCCGTCCGTTCAAGGTGGTGGCGGTGCTGAACGAGGTGGCCACCAAACTGGCCGACGAGCAGCGCAAGGACAATAAGTTTCAGCAGCTTTTCGACGTGGCCCTGGCGCTGGTGCGGCTCGTGCGCCGCTACGCCAGCGGCGACTACCGCCAGATTTCGACCACCACCATTGTTTCCGGTTTGGCGGTGCTGCTGTACGTGCTGTCGCCGATTGATTTAATTCCCGATTTCATCCCCGTCATCGGTTTCCTCGACGACCTGAGTCTGATTAGCTGGTTCGTGGGCAAGTTTCAGGGCGAGATAACCAAGTTCCGCGACTGGGAGCGGGCCCAGGCCAGTGCTGCCCCCGGCGCCCCGGACGAAGCCGCGGCCCCGGCGCGGGGCGACGCAACCCTGCCCAGCGTAGCCGAGCTGGGCCACTCGTAGGCCCGGCCGGGCCGTAACTTTACCGCAACGCTGCTTGCCCTACCCCGGGCCGCGTTTTCACCCGCCATGCCCACGTTCGTCGTTACCATTACGCTGCCCGATACTTACGAAGAAGATTTTCTAGCCCTCATCCCCCGGCACCGTTCGCACATCAACCGCCTGTTGACAGAAAAAGTCATCGAAACGTATGCCATCAGCGCCGACCGCCGCCGGGGGTGGGTCACCATCAACGGCGAAGACGCGGGGGCCGTGCGGACGGTAGTGGAGCAGTTTCCGCTGTACCGCTACTTCAGCGGCATCGAGATTGACGAGCTGTTCATCTTCGACACCGTGGCCTCCCGCTTTCCTCCCATCAGTCTGAACTAAGGTTCGTTACCCGGGCAATCGATTCGTCGGTTCCCCTTCTTTTCTGCTTTAATGCGTTTGTCGTTGGTTCGCCGCTTTGCCTTTTTGGGTATTTTTTTTGGCACAATGGGGCTGCTGCTGGCCGCCGGCCGGCCGGCCGCCGCGCCGGCCATCACCACCGAGCAGCTGGTGGCTCGCCTGAGCACGGCCATCGAAGGCCTGCGCTACCTCCGGTGCTCGGCCCGGGCGCAGGAGCGCATCGGCAACGCCGTGAAGCCTTCCAGCAGCAACATGAAACTGTCTTTCAGCCCGTTTCGGGTGTACTTGAAAGACAATAAAAACGTGGAAGTGCTGTGGGCGACGGGCCAGAACGGCGGCGATGCCTGGGTGTACCCGGCCAGCTTCCCGTACGTCACGCTCAGCCTCAACCCGCAGGGGGCCCTGATGCGCAAAGGCCAGCACCACACCGTGCTGCAAGCCGGCTTCGGCACCATTGCCGACTTGCTGCGCACCACCTCCCTGCGCCAGGACGCCACCTTTAGCCGCACGTTTCGCTACACCGGCGACACCGCCGTGCTGGCCCACCCGTGCTACGTCCTGCGCTCCGACTTCCCGCAGTTTCGCTACGTGGCCTACCGCGCCGGCAAAAACGAAACCGTGACCACCGTGGCCGAGCGGTTCGGCTGCGGCGAATACCGCATCCTGGAGCGCAACAACCTGGGCCCCGGCGACGCCCTGCCCGAGGGCAAGGTGTTGCAGGTGCCCAACGGCTACGGCCGCCGCGTCACCCTCTGCGTCGATGTTAAAACTTACCTCCCCATCGTGGTGGACGTACGCGACGACCGGGGCCTGTTCGAGAAGTTCGAGTTTTACAACATGGTCGTCAACCAACCCATCCCCCCAGAGGAGTTCACCAAAGGCTTCCCAGGGTACAAGCTATAATCGCACATTTAACGGATTTTTTGTAGTTCCGCCCCTGACGGTCCAGCGCCAATAGGCAATCGATAAATGAAAAAGGCGACCCAAGCGGACCGCCTTTTTTGCTGTTTTTCGGTTATTGACTCGTTAGGGGCGGGGCCCCAAAAATCCGTTAAATGTGCGATTCAGCGGCGCATGGTTTTTTCAATTTGGTCCCACATTTCCGGCGTGAGCATCCCGAGCTTGTTGAATTCACCGGCCCCGTTGAGCCATTCGCCGCCGTCGATGGTGACGACTTCGCCGTTGACGTAGGCCGAGAAATCCGACACCAGGTAGGCGGCCAGGTTGGCCAGTTCCTGGTACTGGCCCACGCGCTTGAGGGGCACGCTGGCGGCCGGGTCGAGCCGGCTGGCCAGCGGCTCGGGAAAAAGGCGGCTCCACGCGCCTTCCGTGGGGAAGGGCCCCGGGGCAATGGCGTTGCTGCGGATGCCGTATTTGGCCCACTCCACGGCCAGCGAGCGGGTAATGGCCAGCACGCCGGCTTTGGCAGCGGCCGAGGGCACCACGAAGGCCGAGCCCACCGAAGCATAAGTCGTGACGATGTTGAGGATGACGCCGGGCTTTTTGTCGGCAATCCAGCGCTTGCCCACGGCCAGGGTGCAGTTATAGGAGCCGCGCAGCACAATGTCCACAATCACGTCGAACGCCTTGTGGCTCAGGCGCTCGGTGGGCGAAATGAAATTGCCGGCCGCGTTGTTCAGGAGCACGTCCACGCCCCCAAACTCGGCGATGGTGGCGTCGAGCATATTCTCCACTTCGTCGTATTTGCGCACGTCGCAGGCCACGGCCAGCACCCGGCCGCCGGTTTGGGTGCGCAGCTCGGCCGCGGTGGCTTCGAGCACGTCTATTTTGCGGCTGGTGATGGTGACGTTGGCCCCCAGCTGGAGGAAATAGGTGGTCATGGCGCGGCCCAGGCCGGTGCCGCCGCCGGTCACGATGATGGTTTTGCCGGCCAGCGCGTGGTCGCGAAGCATGGGTTGCGCAAAGGGCATAGTCATAAATTCAACCGGGAATGAGTGGGGAATTGGCCGCCCGAAGGTACACCGGGCCCCGGCTTTGGCGGGGGCCTGAAAAGTTTTATTAGCGGAGTCATATATTAAGGGTGGTTTCCTTCGCAGCTTTGCTTTTTAGTGTTGAGCTTTTGCCTAATCTTTCGCATATGGAACCGGTTTCCGACGATCCGTCGTTTTCGCTGCCCACCGTGGCCATCCTGGGGTGCGGCTGGTTGGGCACGGCCCTGGCCCGGCACCTGCTGGCCGCCGGGCACCCCGTGCTGGGCACCACCACTACCCCGGCGCAGGTCGAAGCCCTTACCGAGCTGGGCGTGCGGCCCCACCTGCTCCAGCTCGGCACCGATTTCGGCCCGCCCGCCGACGGTGTGCTGCTCAACTTGCTCAAAGCCGCCAGCGTGCTGGTGCTGAACGTGCCGCCCCGGGCCACCGCCGCCGGCACCTACCCCACCCTGCTGCGCCCCGTGCACCGCGCCGTGGCGGCCGCCGGCATCGGGCACGTGCTATTCGTCAGCTCCACCAGCGTGTACCCCGACGAGCCGCGGGCCATGCGCGAGGCCGACGCCCTGAGCAACCGCGACGCGGCGTCGGACGTGCTGCGGGCCGAAGGGCATTTCGTGCCCCGCTACGGCCAGTGGCAGAGCACCGTGGTGCGCCTGGGCGGCCTCATCGGGCCGGGCCGGGCCCCCGGGCGCTTTCTGGCCGGCCGCCAGGCCCTGGCCCAGGGCAACGCGCCCGTCAACCTGCTGCACCTCACCGACGCCGTGGGCGTGCTCGGGGCCATCATCCGGCACGGGGCCTGGGGCCACACCTTCAACGTGGCCGCGGCCGAGCACCCGCTCCGGCGCGACTTTTACCCCGCGGCCGCCCGCTACCTCGGCCTGGAACCGCCCACGTTCCGCCCCGAAACCGGCCCCACCGGCAAAAGCATCGACAGCAGCCTGCTGCGCCGCACCGTGCCCTACGAGTTTCGGCACGACGATGTGCTGGCCGCCCTGCCGCACTGCTAAGCATTAGGCCACCACTAAACAGACATTTTCTATGCCATAGCTCCTTGGCAGTCAAAAAACAAGCTAATGGCTAGCAGCTAATAGCTAATGGCTGATTATGTAGCGGTGGCCCCGCGCCAGGCCGTAAATTTGCGGCGTGAACAGTTCTTCTTCCTCTGCCAATGCCCCTACCGTGGCCGTGCTGGGCGGCGGCGCGGCCGGCTTTTTTGGGGCCATTGCCTGCGCCGAGGCCAACCCCGGCCTGCGGGTGCTGCTGCTGGAAAAAACCGGCAAGCTGCTGGGCAAGGTGCGCGTGTCGGGCGGCGGCCGCTGCAACGTGACGCACGCCTGCGAGTCGGCCGCCCAGCTCGTGGCCCACTACCCGCGCGGCGGCAAGCCCCTCAAAGCGGCCTTTCAAACGTTTGGCGTGCCCGACACCGTGGCGTGGTTTGCCCGGCGCGGCGTGGCCCTCAAGACCGAGGCCGACGGCCGGATGTTCCCCGTCACCGACAGCAGCGAAACCGTGGCCCGGGCCCTGGAAGACGCGGCCCGCCGGACCGGCGTGCAGGTGTTCACCAACGCTAATGTCGAGGAAATAACGCCACAGCCCGGCGGCTTTCAGCTCCGGCTGGCCGGAACCGGGCGGCCGGCCCCCGCGCTGGCCGTGGCCCGCCTGCTGGTGGCCACCGGCGGCCAGCCCAAAAGCGCCCAGTACGACTGGCTGCGCCCCCTGGGCCACGCCCTGGCCGAGCCCGTGCCGTCGCTGTTCACCTTCAACGTGCCCGACTCGCCCCTGCGCGAGCTGCCCGGCGTGAGCGTGGCCCGCGCCCGCGTGACGCTGGCCGGCGAAAAGCTGGCCTACGAAGGGCCCCTGCTCGTCACGCACTGGGGCGTGAGCGGGCCGGCCGTGCTCAAGCTCTCGGCCTGGGGGGCCCGCCGCCTGAGCGAGCTGGCCTACACCGGCACGGCGCTCATCAGCTGGCTGCCCGACCACACCGACGACACCCTGCGGCCCTGGCTGCACCAGTTCCGGCAGGACAACGGCCGCAAGGGCGTGGCCGCCAACCCGCAGCTGGGCCTGCCCCAGCGCCTGTGGCGCACCCTGGCCGAGCAGGCCGGCATCGGCCCCGACCTGCGCTGGAGCGACGTGCCCGCCAAGGCCCAAAACCGCCTGCTGGAGCTGCTGCTGCGCACCCCGCTGGCCGTGCGGGGCAAAACCACGCACAAAGACGAGTTCGTGACCTGCGGCGGCATCGCGCTGACCGATATTGACTTAGCGACGATGGAAAGCCGCCGCGTGCCCGGCCTCTACTTTGCCGGCGAGGTGCTCGACATCGACGGCGTGACGGGCGGCTTCAACTTCCAGGCTGCCTGGACGACCGGCTTTCTGGCCGGGCAGGCCATGGCAAGTTTCGGCGAGGAATCAAATTAATTTCCGAGCCGTTCGCCGCGTTAGCGGTTGCGCGGGGAGTGCAATGGCGCAGCCGGCTGCACCAGGCCCTGAATTAATTTATGCTTCATAACCTAGAATCTGTCATCGAAGGGCGGCACTGTAACCTTCCGCTGGCGGGCCAAGTAAACAAGAGGGTTATTTTTCACCCAATCTTTGTATTAAAATGGAAGCTAAAGCCACCCAAGCCCTGCTCAACGAGTTGGTTGAGACCCTGAAAGACGGCCAGAAAGGCTACGCCGATGCCATGACCGACGTAGAGGACGCCTCGCTGAAAGATACCTTCAAGCATTTTGCCGTTCAACGCGCTGGCTACATCACCGAGATAGAGGACCAGATGTTCAAGCTGGACCTGCACCCCAAAACCAACGAAGGCTCGTCTGTGACTGGCACCGTGCACCGCGCCTGGATTGACCTGAAAGCGGCCCTGACCAGCAAAGACAACAAGGCTGTTCTCAACGAGTGCGAGCGAGGCGAAGACTACGCCAAAAAAGCCTACGACACTGCCCTTAAGGCCCAGGACCTGCCCAGCGCCCTGAAAGCGGTGCTCGAAAAGCAAGCCCAGGGCATCCACGATGCCCACGATAAAATCAAGTCGCTGCGCGATTCGGCCAAGTAGCCACTGGCCGCCCCGCCTTTGGTGGGACCAGCCAAAACCCAATAAAAAAAGCCGCTCGGTCGAGCGGCTTTTTTTATTGGGTTATAACGACTAATATGTCACGCTAATAGAACCAGCAGGCGGCCTTTCAACCAACCCGAACAACCTACGGTAGCACGGGGCCTGCCGGATTTCCTACTCGTCAAAGTTTTCCGTGCGGGGCGGGCGGGCCTCGTTGTCGCGGGTGCCCCCAAAGCCGCCTTTGTTGCCGTACGGCTTGCTGCCATAGGCGGGCCGGTCGCCGGCCGCGCCGCGGTTGCCGTAGGGTTTGGGCCGGTCGCCGTAAGCCGGCCGGTCGCCGTAGGCGGGGCGGCTGCCGTAGCCGCTGCCCCCGTCGCGGTTGCCTTTGTAGCCGCCGCCCGAGCCGCCCTCGCGGCGGTCGCCATAGCTGCTACCGCCGCCGCTGCGGTTGCCGCCGAAGCTGCCCCCGCCGCGGTTGCCGCCAAAGCCGCCTTCGCGGCGCTCGCCGCCACCGAAGCCACCGCGGCGCTCGCCACCACCGAAGCTGCCGGGGCCGCGGGTATTGCCTTCTTCCTTAGCGGCCGCGTCCTGCACGGGCGTGGCGATGCTGAAGCTCACCGGCTGGCCCTGGATGCTGCTGCGGCCGAGCTGGCCCACAATCTCATCGGCAAACTCGCTGGGCACTTCCACGAAGCTGAACTTATCATAGAGGGCGATGTCGCCCACTTTGCCGCCTTGCAGGTTGGTGCTCTCCGAAATCAGGTCCACGATGTCGCGGGGGTGAATCCGGTCTTTCTTGCCCATCGAGATGAACAGGCGGGTGAAGCCGGTGCGCACCACGCCGGCCGTGCGGCTGGCGTCGAGGCTTTGCTCGGCCCGCTTGTCTTCCTTCATGGTCATCTTCAGTAGCGCGGCGGCGATGTCGAGCGAGGTGATGTCCTCGGTCTGGTCGAGCAGGCGCTGCACGCGGCCCACGTACTTCTCCAGGTTGCCCTTCTCCACAATCTCCTTGATTTGGTTCAGGAAGAGGGTGGTTTTCACTTCCGACACGTCGGCGAACGACGGCACCTGCTCCAGCTTAATCTGGGCCTTGGTGAAGCGCATGATGTCGCGCAGCTTGTAGATGTCGCGGCCGCTCACGAAGGTGAAGGCCTTGCCCGACTTGCCGGCGCGGCCCGTGCGGCCGATGCGGTGCACGTAGTATTCTTCGTCGGCGGGCAGGTCGTAGTTGAACACGGCCTCCACGTCGTCCACGTCGATGCCGCGGGCGGCCACGTCGGTGGCCACCAGCACTTCGAGGGTGTTTTTGCGGAATTTATCGAGCGTGTTCTGGCGCTGCTGCTGGCCCATGTCGCCGTGCAGGCCCTCGGCAAAGTAGCCCTTGGCTTGCAAATCGGCCACAATCTCGTCCACCATGCGCTTCGTGTTGGCGAAAACGATGGTCGATTTTAGGTTGTACATGTCGAGGATGCGCGTGAGCACGTCCTTTTTCTGGGGGCCCCGCACCTCGAAGTAGCTCTGCTCGATGTTGGTCACCGTCATCGTTTGGTGGTTGACCTTTACTACCTGCGGGTCGCGCTGGTACTTCTTGGTCAGCTCCATGATGGGCTTGCTCATCGTGGCCGAGAAAAACACCGTCTGGCGGTCCTGGGGCATTTTGCTGAGCACGAATTCGATGTCTTCGCGGAAGCCCATGTCGAGCATCTCGTCGGCTTCGTCGAGGATGATTTTGGTGGTCTTGTCGAGCTTCAGCGTGCCGCGCTCGATGTGGTCCATCACGCGGCCGGGGGTACCAATCACGATTTGCACGCCGCGTTCCAGGGCCCGGAACTGGCGGTCGTAGCTGCTGCCGCCGTAAATCGGCACCACGGCCAGGCCGCGCTTGTACTTGCCGAGCTTCTGGATTTCGCCCGACACCTGCACCGCGAGTTCGCGGGTAGGGCAGAGCACGAGCACCTGCACGTCGCGCGAGTCGCCGTCGACGCCCTCGATGGCGGGAATCGAGAAAGCGGCGGTTTTGCCGGTGCCCGTTTGGGCCTGGCCGATTACGTCTTTGCCGGCGAGCAGCGCGGGGATGGCGGCGGCCTGAATGGCCGAGGCTTCCTCGTAGCCCATCTCGGTGATGGCACGCTGCACCTCGGCGGAGAGGTTCAGCTCATCAAATCGCACCACGTTTTTCTCCGCGGCGGCTTCTTGGGTTTTTTCGGGTTCCATAAGTTGGAAATAGAATGGGGAAAAGAGACTACGCTCTGAAAACAGCCGATACAGCGACGTTTCCCCTCCTTCTACCTTCAACAAACAGGCGGGAAAAAACTACCGGAAAAACTACGCGGCCAACGCGTTAACGCCAACTCCTGGCGGGTGCGAACATGAGGCCATTCTCAAATGCGGGTGCAAAGATACGGAAAATTTGCGGTAAAAGCTACGGCAAGCAGAATAGTTGCGCCGCGGACCCTTGGGCTGCGGGCCTCCGCCCGGCGGCGCGGGCCCGCAGCCCAAGGGTCCGGGCACAAAAAAAAGCCCACCAAAGGCGGGCTTTCTTGTCGCAAAGCAGGAGCTGGTACTAAACCAGCGAAACTTTCACAGCGTTCGGGCCTTTTTTGCCTTGGGCTACTTCGTATTGTACTTTGTCGTTTTCGCGGATCGAGCTAACTTGGAGGTCGCTGATGTGAACGAAGATGTCTTCGCCAGTTTCGTCGTTTTTGATGAAACCAAAGCCTTTGGTGTCATTAAAGAATTTTACCGTTCCGGTGGGCATGGTGGTGGGTTGTGGAGTTTCGCTAAGCGTTTGGGCCACCGTGGCTTGATGTCTTAGGTTGCGTCAAAGATAAGCATACTTTTCAATTGCGCAAGGCCGCCGGATTTTTCCGTCGCTGCCGACCTTTGCCCCGTCCCTCCCCCTAGCCCCATGAGTATTCCGCTTGCTTCCGAAACGCCCGCGTTCCGGTTCACCCACGATTTCACGGTACCCGCCGCCGCTATCGACGCCCTGGGCCACGCCAACAACGTGGAGTACGTGCGCTGGGTGCAGGACGTGGCCGGAGCCCACTGGCTGGCCATCTGCCCGCCCGCGCAGCAGGGCCAGTACGTGTGGGTGGTGCGCGAGCACCGCATCCGCTACCACCGCCCGGCCTTCGCCGGCGATGCCCTGCGGGCCACCACCTGGGTGGGCGAAACCAGCGGGGCCACCTCGGTGCGCCACACCCGCCTCAGCCGCGCCGCCGATGCCGTGCTGCTGTGCGAGGCCGAAACCACCTGGGTGCTGCTCGACCCCCAGAGCGGCCGGCCCGTGCGGGTAACGGAGGAAATGGTGGGGTGGCTACAGAATCCTATCAATTAGGGCCGTTGGCATGAAGCATTTACTATTATTATTTTCCGCGCTGTATTTAACTGTTGAAGCACGTGCACAAAACCCGGCGGTTCATGCACCAACTCATAAAATCAGCTTCGGCATTAAAGCTGGTTTTAATTCCTCAAATACTGATTTCAACCGCGGCATTCCCGCACCGGCGGCACCGGTAGAAACCGCCTGGAAGCCGGGATTCGTAACCGGCTTCTTGTTGCAAGTCCCGATTGGCAAAAGGCTCTTCCTGCAACCCGAATACTTGTACTCGCTGATGGGTGGAAAAAACAACACTTCCGGGACGGAATACTCGTTCGGTTACCTGTCGTTGCCGGTGCTGTTGAAATACAGCCTGACGCCGCGCCTTGAAATTATGGCGGGGCCTCAGTTTGATTTGTTGATTCGCGCCACTCAACGGGTTAACGGCAGTTCCGAGGACATAACACACGATACGGAGGAACGCAGTGTTGGCGCAACGGCGGGACTGGAATTTTACGTGATGAGAAATTTGAGTCTGGCGGGCCGCTACCTGTTCGGCTTGAACCACATCGGCATCGGGCAACGGTCGGCTGTGACAGAGTTTGAATTTGAGTCGGTGCAGCTTACTACCAACTTCCGGTTTTAAATAATTAGTTTTCCGGCGCTCATGGCACCTTCTTTCCGCATTTACTCTTCTTCGGCCGGCTCGGGGAAAACGTACCAATTAACGAAGGAATACCTGACCCTTGCGCTGGGTACCGATGACCCGGCGTATTTCAAGCGCATCCTCGCCATTACGTTCACCAACGACGCGGCGGGCGAGATGAAAACGCGCATCGTGGGGGCGCTGCGGCGCTTCGCCTACCCCGAGGCCGGGGGCCCGCCCGACGCGCTGCTGGCCGACGTGGCCGCCGCGCTGGGCGTGGGCCCCGACGCGGTGCGGCGGCGGGCCACGGCCACGTTTCGGCTGGTGCTCTACCACTACGCCGATTTTGCCGTGAGCACCATCGATGCGTTTGTGCAGCGCATCGTGACGGCTTTCACGCGGGAATTGGAGCTGCCGGCCAGCTTCGAAGTGGAGCTGGACACGGACAGCGTGCTGCAAAGCGCCGTGGCCGCGCTGCTCGACAAGGTGAACCGCGACACCGACACCCGGCTGCTCTCGGCCACGCTGGCCGACTACGCCCTGGGCCGCGCCGACGAGGGCAAGAGCTGGAGCCGCCTGCCCGAGGAGCTGGCCACCTTCGGCCGGGCGCTGTTCAACGAGACGGTACAGGAGGCGGTGGCGGAGCTGGGCAAGCTCGATTTGGCCGATTTCCGGCGGCTGGACCGGGACATCCGGGCGCAGCGGGCAGCCATTGAGGCGGCTTTCACGCAGGCCCAGGAAGCCGCCGGAGCCGTGCTGGACGCGGCCGGGGCCCAGGAAGCCGACTTCTTCCAGGGCAAGCGCGGCATTTTTGGCTACGTGCAAAAAGGGACCGAGCTGCTGGCGGCCGGCGCGGGGCCCAACAGCTACGTACAGGCCACGCTGGCCGACGACAAGTGGTACAGCGGCAAAATAAAAACCGCCGCCGACCGCGCCCGCGTCGATGCCGTGAAGGAGCCGCTGCGGCAGCTGGTGGCCACGCTGGATACGCTGCGCGAGAAGTTTTTGCCAAATTATATCTTACTCACGGCCATGCAGCCGTATTTATTTCACGCCTCGCTGCTGAGCGAATTAAATAAATTGGTAGAGCAGATTAGCCGCGAGCGGAACGTGGTGCTGATTTCGGAATTCAACCGCCGTATTGCCAGCATCGTGCTCACCGAGCCGGTGCCGTTTCTGTACGAGCGGCTGGGTGAGAAATACGAGCATTTATTAATCGACGAGTTCCAGGACACGTCGGTTTTGCAGTGGAATAATTTGCTGCCGCTGGTGGAAAACACGCTGGCCAACGGCTTCGACAGCCTAGCGGTGGGCGATGCCAAACAGGCCATCTACCGCTGGCGCGGCGGCGAGATGGAGCAGATTTTGCGCCTGCACCAAGGCAATACCGAGGCCCTGGCGGCGCGGGCCCGCGAGCCGGAAATGCGCGAATTGCTGCGCCTGCGCTACGAAACCGTGGGGCCGGCGCTGAAGGCCGAAGCGCTGCAAACCAACTACCGCTCGGCGCGGGAAATCATTGAATTTAATAATTCGTTTTTCGCGGCGGCCAGCGGGCGGCACGCCGATTTGCCGCTGGTGCAGGGCATCTACGACGCGCACTTTGGGCAGGATGTGCCGGCCGGGGCCGCCGCGGGTCCGGCCGGGCACGTGGAATTATTATTTACCCAGAAGGACGCGCCGGCCCAGGCCTACGACGCGCCGGCCGGCCGGTACACCGGCGCGGCGCTGGCCGGCTACGCGCCCGGGGCCGCGCTCACCTACGAAGAAAGCACCTGCTACCTGGCCCTGGCCCTGGTGGAGCAGGCCCTGGCCGACGGCTACGCCCTGGCCGACGTGGCGGTGCTGTGCCGCACGCGCCAGGCCAGCAAAATCATGGCCAAGTTCCTGAAAGAGCGGGGCTACGCCATTATTTCGGCCGACTCGCTGGCGCTGGAGTTTGCGGAGGTGGTGAACCTGCTCATCAGCATCTTCCGGGTGCTGCACCAGCCGGCCGACACGCTGGCGCGGGCCGAGGCGCTGCTGCTCGTGGACAAGGTGGTGCGGCACGAGGCCCCCACGCCGGCCCGCGTGCGCCACCTGGCCGACGTTGCCAACGAGAAACACGCCAAGCCGTTTTTTGACGAGCTGCGGGCCCTGGGCTACGACGTGCGGGAAGACGAAACCGGCAACCTGGGCCTGTACGAGCTGTCGGAGCGGCTCATTGATTTGTTTGGGCTGCTGGGGCGCAACGGCGAGAGCGACTACCTGTTCCGGTTCCTGGACCTGACGCTGGATTTTAGCCTGCGGCACGGCAATAACCTGGGCAACTTCCTGGCCGACTGGGAGGCCCGCAAGGGCCGCGTGAGCATCAACGCGCCGGGTGGGCGGGCGGCCATCACCATCACCACCGTGCACAAGGCCAAGGGCCTGGCCTACGGCGTGGTCATCGTGCCATTTGCCGATTGGAGCCTGGAGCCGCACCGCAACACCCTGCTCTGGGGCCACCTGGCCGCCGATGAGAAGCCCCTGCCCTCGCTGCCCGACGTGGCAGTGGTGGGCCTGAATGCCACCTTGCAGCAAACGGCGCTGGCCGGGCAGTACACCGACGAGCGCGAAAAGACCTTTTTGGAAGGGCTGAATACGCTGTATGTGGCCTTCACCCGGCCCCGGCACCGGCTGTACGTGCTCAGCAAACGGCCCGAGGCCAGGAAAGCAGCCAAGGCCGACGATGAGCCGGGGGCCCCGGCGGCCGCTGCCCGTACCGTGGCCGACTTGCTGCACGGCTACTTGCAGGGCCGGGGCGAGTGGCAGGACGAGCAGGTGGCGTTCGTGCTGTCGCGGGGCGCGTTGGCCGCCCCAAAGCCTGCTAACCAGTCCGCAGCGGCCGGCACTTACGCCCTGACCAACCTCACCGCCGCGCCCTGGGAAGAGCGCCTGCGGCTGCGCCGCCACGCCGCCACGGTGTTCGACTTTGATGAGCAGCAGCGCCTGGGCGAGTGGAACCGCAAGCTGCACTACGGCCTGCGCCGCCTGCTGACGGCCACCGACGTGCCCCGGGTGGCGGGGCAGCTCGTGGCCGAGGGCATCATCAGCGCCAAGGAGCGCGAGGAGATGACCGGCAGCCTGACGCGCATCGTGGCGGACCCGCGCCTGGCCCCTTACTTCGCCCCGCACCTGAGCGTGGAAACGGAGCGCGAAATATTGATTGGCGGCGTGCACCTGCGGCCCTACAAGCCCGACCGGGTGGTGCTGGACCGCACGGGCCGCCGCGTAACGCTGCTCGACTTCCGGCTGCCGCCGCCCCAGGAGGCCCACCGCAAGCCCATGCGCCACTACGCCGCACTGTTCGAGCAGCTGGGCTACGAAGAGGTGCAGGGCATCATCTATTATTTCCAGACCGGCGAAGTGGTGACGGTTTAGGCAGCGATCCGCGGGCAATTTGGGGCCCTGGGCCGTCGTGCTGAGCTTGTCGAAGCATCTCTACTGCGTCGTTAAACGATTGATTTGCTCAGCGGGGAGATGCTTCACTGCGTTCAGCACGACGGCCCGGGGCCTCAAGTTGCTCGCTGCTCAGTCCTGCAGGCGCTGGTAGCGGATGCGGCGCGGGTGGAGGGTGTCGGCGTAGAAGGCGAACTGGGCGTCTTCGCCCTGCATTTCGAACCGCACTTCCTGGGCCCACTGGGGGGCCACGAACCGGGGCATCTCGGCGAATCTCATGACGGCCGGGGGGCCCGGCGCGGCCGCGGGCAGCAGGTAGAGGCCCCGCTTTTCGTCGAGCAAGTAGCAGGTGCGGGTGGCGGGCAGGCAGTGGTGGGGCACGCTGTAGCCCATGCCTTCGTAGTAGCCGTGGTAGTGGAACTTGCTGAGGACCTGGCCGTTGGCCACGCTTACCACGAAGGCGTTGGGGGCCTGGAGCTGCTGGGGCGTGGCGCGACGCTCGTAGCTGAGCAGGCCGTCGGGCAGGCGCACGGGGCGGTTTTTGCCGGGGTCGTACACGGCCAGCACCGTGGTGTCGGTCAGAAAAAACGCGCCGGCCAGGTCGGCCCCGGGGCGGGCCAGGCGCAGGGGCGGCAGGCCGGGGCGGATGATTTCGGCGTTGGTGAGCATGGCGCGGCCGTCGTGGGCCAGGGCGGGGTCGCAGTCGGGCCCGCCGCTCAGGCCGCGGCCCGGGCTCAGGCGCACCACCTGGCCCTTCAGGTTCAGCAGCAGCACGGCCTGGAAGCCGTCGTCGCTGTCGGGCACCGCGAAATCGACGGTGAACACCAGGGCCCCCAGCGCGGCCGAGTAGCCGAGGAAGGCGGGCGGGGCCACGGCGCTTTCCACCACGATGTCGGCCGTGCCCACCTTGGCAAAGTCGGCCTTGCGCAGCTGGCGCTGGAACACCTGCTGGCCGGCCGCGTCGCGCAGCGTAAACGTGAAGCGGCCGTCGAAGCCCCGCACCAGCGTAGGGTGCTGCCGGGCCCGGTCGTCATCGGCAAAGTACGCCACCGTGCTCAGCGGCCGCGCCGAGTCGTTGCGGGCCTGCACCAGCAGGCGGTGGGGCTGGCCGTTGATGACCAGGGCAATGCCCGGCACCGCGAGGGCCGGCCGCGGCGGAACCGGGGCGGCGAGCGGCGGCCCGGGCAGGGGGCCGGCCGGGGCTACCCGCGCGGGGCGGCCTTCGTCGCGGCGGTACAGGTGCTGCTCGCAGCCAGCAAAGCCCAGGCAGCTAAAAAGCGCGTAAAAATAAAGACGCATAGGCAGGGCCCGGAGCAGCAGAAAAAACTTCCGCAAAGGAAACAGCTAACCGGCCGTTTCCGCACGAAAACGGCCGGCGGCGGCCGTTAGCGGGTCAGCCAGCCGTTGGCCGCCAGCCACTCGCGCAGGCGTTCCGACCAGTCGTCGGTGGTGCTGGCGTTGTGCAGGCCGAAGCCGTGGCCGCCCTTGGCAAACAGGTGCACTTCGGCGGGCACGCCGTGGTGCAGGCAGGCCTCGTAAAAAGCCAGGCTGTTTTGCACCTTCACCAGGGGGTCGTCCTGGGCGTGCACCAGGAACGTGGGCGGCGTTTGGGCCGTCACCTGGCGGTCGGCCGAATACTGCACCCGCTGGGCCGCCGGGGGGTTGTTGCCCAGCAGGTTCACGCGCGAGTTGGCGTGGCCGATGCTGTCGGCAAAGCTGATGACCGGGTAAATCAGCATCAGGAAGGCCGGGCGCACCGAGGCCGGGCCGGGGTTGGGGCCCACGGGGTGGGCAAACTGGGTGCCGGCCGTGGCCGCCAGGTGGCCGCCGGCCGAAAAGCCCATCAGGCCGATGCGCTCGGGGTTGAGGTTGTACTTGGGGGCCTGCTGGCGCACGAGGCGCAGGGCCTGCTGGGCGTCGAGCAGCGGGGCAATGCTTTTGTCGGGTTGCAGGGCGTCGTTGGGCAGGCGGTACTTCAAAATGAACACCGTGATGCCCATGCCGGTGAGGCGCTGGGCGACTTCCGTGCCCTCGTTGGTCATCGACAGGAAGGCGTAACTGCCGCCGGGGCACACGATGATGGACGTGCCGTTGGCGGTGCCAATGGGCGGCACGTACACCGTGAGCGACGGCTGCACCACGTTGGTGACGTGAACGTTGCCGTTTTCGGGCGTTGACTTTTCCTGCGTGGCGGTGGGAATGGAGTTGGGGATGGAGCCGGTGTAGAGCGGCAGCACCGGCTGGGCCAGCAGCGGGGCCAGGGGTAAGCTCATGAGGACGGAAGCGAGGAGCCAGAAGGGAGGTTTCATGCCGAAAGGTAGCCAATGGATTGGGCCGGCTACGCAAGCCGAACCGGCCGGGTTGCCGGGCCCCCGGAACCATTCGGGGCAGCGCCGGGTCTCAGGGGCCATGCGCAAGACCACTCTGTGGGCCCTCGCCGCCCTGCTGGGCAGCGCCGGCCGCACCCTGGCCCAAAACACGCCGGCAGAAAACAACCCCAACCTGGACGCGCCCTTCGTGCGCAACCTGCGCGCCGACCGGCCGGGCCAGACGGTCACCGCCCAGGTGCTGCAACCCGGCCAGCTCCAGTTCGAAGCCGGGGCCCTGCGCCTGGCCCCGCGCCCCGCCGGGGCCGCCGGCTGGCTGAGCACGCCCACGCTGCGCATCGGCTTTTTCAACGGCATGGAGCTGCGCGTGAGCCAGCCGTACCAGGGGGCCGGCGCACGCGCGTTGCCCGCCGGCCCCGAGGGGGCCCCGGCCGCTGCGCCGGGCGGCTGGGCCCCGCTGGTGGTGGGCACCAAGCTCATGCTCTCGCCCAACTACGACACCCGCACCCAGGTGGCCCTGCTGGCCGAAACCGCCGTGCCCGGCACCGGGGCGCAACCGCAGCAGCAGGCCCACTGGGCCCCGGCGGCCCGCCTGCTCGTGAGCGAGCAGCTGGGCCAGCGCTTCGGCCTGGAAGCCAACCTGGGCTTCGGCCAGCCGGGCCTCACGCTGGCCGACACCGAGCGCGGCCAGTTCCTGGGCACCCTGGCCCTGAACGGCCCGCTGGGCCCCCGCGCCGGCTTTTTCGCGGAGGCCTACACCGCCGGCCGCACCGACTGGAACACCGGCGCCACGGCCGGCCTCTACTGGCGGCCCCAGCCCCGGCTGCGCCTCGACGTGAACACCGGGCGCGTGCTGGGGGGCCCCGCCGCGGGCAGCACCACGGTGGGGGCCGGCGTGGCCGCGCGGCTGGGGCGGTGAGGGCCGGCTTTTCGGTTACTTAGAAGCTGTTTGAACTAACCTTAGCGCTCTTTCGGCGGTCATGCTGAGCTTGTCGAAGCCTGCCTCCCACTCACTAATGCCTGATTGCTGCTGCGGCAGGGATGCTTCGGCAAGCTCAGCACGACCGTTTTTATTCACTCAACAGCTTCTCAGACTTGCTCCTGAATTAAGCGAAAGAGCGTCATGCTTCGCTGCGCTCTGCATGACACTTTTTATTTTGTGCGATTTTTATTTGGGAACAATCCTACCGGCTAACCGCCTACTAGAAAAACCCCTATTTCTTGGTGGCCAGCCGGCTAGTGGGCTGGGGTTGCCAGCCACGCCATCACGTCTTTAAAAACCTCGTCGCCGTGCCACTCGGGCGCCTGCGGGTGGCCGTCTTTGGCGGGGAGCGGTAGGGTGAAGTGGTGGTCGAGGCCGGGGTAGGCGTGCAGCGTGAGGTTGGTTTTGCCGCGCCGGTCAAACTCAAAGGGCAGGATGTCGTTCAGGGCCGAGCCAATGTCGGCCGTGCCGTAGCCCACGAACAGGGGGATGCGCAGCCGCAGCATGGCGTCGATGGCGGCGTACTTGGTTACCGACACCCAGTTGCGCCAGAAGTCGCCGTTCCACGGCCGGGCGGCGGCTTCGGTGCCCGCCACCAGGGCGCGGTATTGCAGGTAAAGCGAATCGACCTGGCTTTGGGCCCGGGCCGGGGCAAGGGTGCCGCGGTACTGCTCGGCCCGGACTTCGGCTACGTACTGGTGCAGGCGGCTGTAGGGATTGGAGGCGAGCAGGGCCGCGTGCGTCACGTGGCAGTCCCGCTTCGCCAGCCACACCGCCGTGTGGTAGCCCTGCGACACGCCCACCACGGCCGTGTTGTGGGGGTCCACCCACGGCTGCCGGCGCAGGTAGCGCAGCACGGCTTCGGCCGTGGCGGCGTACTGCTGGGGGGTGTCGTGCGCCAGCCAGGCCAGCGGCGCCCGGCCAGTCGCGGGGTCCGCGTAATCCATTGCCGGCGTGAGGGCGGCCACGGGGGCCACCAGGGGCAGGCCCGGCTTGCCGACGATGACGAAGTGGTAGCGGTCCTGGTAGGATTTTAAATCGCCCGGCCAGCCAATAAAAAACGGCCCTTTGTCGTCCACGGCAATCAACGGCCGCACTTCCGAGCCCTGGCACAGCACCACCACGGGCTTGCGCTGGCGCAGCTGCGCGGGCGTGCCGGCCACCAGAAACGACGTGGTTTCGCCCCGCTGGGCGAGGCGAATCAATTTGAAGCCCAGCTTGGCCGCAAGGTCGGCATCGGCGTCGGCTCGCACGGCGTGAGCCGAAAAAAACAGCAGGAGCAGCACCAACAAGCGCGGCGGACCAGAAATTAATCGGAGGAACATGGGCAGGCAAAGCTGATCGTCTGCTACCAGCAGCGTGCCCTAAAAACGCGGAGCCAACGCAAAGGCTGCCTTGCGGCCGTTGTGCCTTGAGCGGCCAGGCCATTCCCCGGTTGGTGCGCAGCGCCGTGCCAGCGCCCCGGGGCCCTACTTTGCCACCAGGGGGTCCAGGGCCGCCACGGCGTCGCGCAGCTCGGCTTCGTTGCCGAGGCTGCCTTTGCGGGCTTTGAGGGCGGCGAGGGCGGCGGGGTAGGCGGCCAGGGCTTCTTGCAGGCTGGCACGCTTGGGGCGCACTTCGGCGAGCTTCCCGTCGGGGCCTTTTAGGTAGTACTTGGTGTGGTCGGCGTAGGCACTCGTGGTGGCGGTGCTGGCGTAGCCCGAGCCACTGGCCGCCGCTGTCTCCACTACTTTCTCGTAGTATTTGAGCAGTTGTAAGTGGGGGCCGGGCGTGAGGGCTTCGGCAAAGCCGGCGGGGGCCCCGGGCCCGGCCAGGCGCACGAAGCGCCGCGCCGGGCTGCCGGCTGCCAGCGTGAATTCCTGCACTTGCGCGGCCGTCACGGCCACCGAGTCGCCGGTGGGGCGGCGCACCCGCAGCTCCTGGCGCACCAGGTCGTACTTCACGGGGGCCGCTACCGGCTTGGTGCTGCCCGTTAGCAGCAGCGCGGCGGGCGTCCAGGCGGCCAGCAGCAAGGGGCTGCCCTGTACTTCAAAGCCGCTGCGGACCACGGGGCTGAAGCCGCTGTTGAATATGTTCGTCATCTGGCGGGTCTGGTCGTCGGTTTGGGCGGTGGCCAGCAGCGGCAGGCCCAGCAGCGGCAGCAGCAACGTCAACTGTTTCATTACGCAGAATAAATAGTGAGGAAAGTGCCTAAAGTTACTACCACGGCACGGCGCACCGGCTCCCGGCCCGTTCCCGCCGCGCCGGTCGGGGGCCCGCGGTTATTTCTCGAGGGCCACGCGGGTGGGGGTCTGCGTGCCCGCCACGATGCCGCGGGCGCTGCGGGCAATGGCCGAAACAACGGCCGTCATGTTATTCACGTCCAGGCTGCCCACTTCGTCGCCCACGCTGTGGTAGAGCTTGTCGGTCGGAATCTGGTCGGTGCTGATGGTGTGGGCCGGCACGCCCAGCCGAGCCAGGGTGGCATTGTCGGAGCGGTAAAACAGGTTTTGGTCGGGGTACGGGTCGGGCTCAAACCGGAACTCGGTGCCCTTCAGGTTTTCCCGTAGCAACGAGCCAAAGTCCGATTTTTCGTAGCCGGTGATGAACGCGGTTTTGGGCCCAAACTTGGCCTCCTTGCCAATCATCTCGATGTTGAACATGGCCACCACTTGCTGCGGGTCGAGCTGCTTCGAGAAGTATTGCGAGCCAAACCCACCCACTTCCTCGGCCGCAAACGCCACGAAGAAGAGCGGCCGGGCGTTGTCGTTCTTCTGCTTAAAGTATTCGGCCAGGGCCACGACGGCGGTGGTGCCGCTGGCGTCGTCGTCGGCCCCGTTGGCAATGGAGTCGCCGGCGGCGGAGGGCTTCACGATGCCCAGGTGGTCGTAGTGGCCCGAGAAAACAACGTTTTCCCGGCTGCGCCGCGGGTCGTGGCCGGGCAGCAGGCCCACCACGTTGCGCAGCTCCAGGGGCCGCAGCGCGGTGCTGGCGCTGATGCGGTAGGTGAACTTTTCGGGCACATTGGCCAGCACCACCACCGTGGCGAAAGGCGGGGGCGGCCCGGGGCTCATGGTGCCCTGGCGCAGGTAGTTGGCCAGCTGCGCGAACTCTTTGGCGTGGGTGGTGTCCACCACCACCAGCGTGTTGGCCGTGGGGTGCAGCAGGGGCCCCAGCCGGGCCTTTTCGCCCGCCGCCACGCGCACAATGGCCACGGGCTGGGCGTCTTCGCTGGTCCAGCTGAGGGCGGGCGCGCCCGAGGCCATTATCACCTGGCTGGCCGCCACGGGCTGGCCGTTCAGCACGGCGGCCACGGGGCCGGGCTGGCTTTTGTAAACCGTGAACGTTTGCTCGAAGCTGCTGAGCCCGGGCAGCGGCCGCAAGCCGATGCGGGCAAACTCGCCGGCCAGGAACCGCGCCGCCCGCAGGCCGCCGGGCTGGCCGGTGCCGCGGCCCTGCATGTCGTCGGCGGCCAGGGTTTGCTCCACCCGCGCCACCGTGGCGGCCGAAACCTGCGGGGCCGCAGCCGCCGGGGCCTTGGCCTTGGTTTTGATTTTTACGTTGGTTTGGGCGGCCAATGGCAGGGCCGCCAGCAGGCAACCGGCCAGGAAAAGGTGCTTCACGGGAGAATTTAGCTAAGGGTCAGCACCAGGTCGTCGGCGGATACGCGGGTGCCCGCGGGCAGGTCGATGCTGGCCACGGTGAGGTCGTGGGGGGCCGTGATGGTGGTTTCCATCTTCATGGCCTCGATGACGAACAGCGGCGTGTTGCGCGGCACGGCGGCCCCGGCCTCCACCAGCACTTTGCTGAGCATGCCTTGCAGCGGCGCGGCAATCTGGTGGGGGTTGCCCTTGTCGGCCTTCTTATTACTGACTTTGGTGACGGCCACGGCCCGGTCGCGCACTTCCAGGTTGCGGGTCTGGCCGTTGAGGACGAAGAAGAGCGTGCGCGTGCCCTCCTCGTTCACGGGCCCGATGGACTGCACGCTCACGAGCACCGACTTGCCGCGGGCAATTTCCACGATGGTTTCCTCGCCCAGCTCCAGGCCGTAGAAAAACACCGGCGTGGGCACCCGGCTCACGTCGCCGTACTGCTCCCGGTGGGCCCAGTAATCGGCGAACACCTTGGGGTAGAGCAGGCTGGAGAGCAGGTGGGTGAACTTGCCACCGGGGTGCGTTTCCTGAAACGCCGCCCACTCCTTATCGAAATCAATGGGCGCCAGGTGGTCGTTGGGCCGGTCGGTGAAGGGCGTTTCGTTGCGCAGCACCAGCTTTTGCAATTCGGCGGGCCAGCCGCCCTCGGGCTGCCCAATGTCGCCGCGGAACAGCTCGCGCACCGACTCGGGGAAGCTCAGGGTTTCGCCTTTCTCCAGCACGTCGGCCGGGCTCAGGTTGTTGCTCACCATGAACAAGGCCATGTCGCCCACCACTTTGCTGCTGGGCGTCACCTTCACGATGTCGCCAAACATCTGGTTCACGTCGGCGAAGCGCTGCTTCACTTCCTCGAACTTATCGGCCAGGCCCAGGGCCGCCGCCTGGGGCCGCAAATTCGAGTACTGCCCGCCCGGAATTTCGTGCTGGAACACCTCCGAGGTGCCCGCTTTCAGGCCCGACTCGAAGGGGTAGTAATGCTCGCGCACGGCCTCCCAGTAGTTGCTGAACTCGTTGAGCGAGGCCTGGTCGAACTCGCGGTGGCGGGGCGTGTGGCGCAGCATCTCCACCGCCGAGTTGAAGTTGGGCTGCGAGGTGAGGCCGGACAGGGCCCCCATCGCCACGTCAATCACGTTCACGCCCGCTTCCACGGCCTTGAGGTGGGTGGCGGCCTGCAGGCTGCTGGTGTCGTGGGTGTGCAGGTGGATGGGCAGCTTCACGGTGTCGCGCAGGCCGGCAATGAGCTCGGTGGCGGCGTAGGGCTTCAGCAACCCCGCCATATCCTTCATGCAGAGGATGTGGGCCCCGGCGTCTTCCAGCTGCTTGGCCAGCTTGAGGTAATAATCCAGCGTGTACTTGGTCCGCTTCGGGTCCATAATGTCGCCGGTGTAGCAGATGGCGGCTTCGGCCAGGCGGTCGGTTTTGCGCACGAAATTGATGCACGATTCCATGCCCTTCATCCAGTTCAGCGAGTCGAAAATGCGGAACACGTCCACGCCGGTTTCGGCCGCCACCTGCACGAATTTCTCGGTCAGGTTGTCCGGGTAGGCCTTGTAGCCCACGCCGTTGGCCCCGCGAATCAGCATTTGCAGCAGGATGTTGGGCACGGCCTCGCGCAGGCGGGCCAGGCGGGCCCAGGGGTCTTCGTGCAAAAAGCGCAGGGCCACGTCGTAAGTGGCGCCGCCCCACACCTCCAGCGAGAAGGTCTGGGGGTGGCGCTGGGCGTAGGCGCGGGCCACCCTCAGCATGTCGTAGGTGCGCATGCGGGTGGCCAGCAGGCTCTGGTGGGCGTCGCGCAGGGTGGTGTCGGTATAATGCACCAGCGGCTCGGCGCGCAGCCATTCCGCGAATTTCTCGGGGCCCAGCTCGTCGAGCTTCTGCTTGGTACCGGGCGCGGGCGTGGCGTCGGCGTCGAAGTGCGGCAGGCGGGGGCGGCGCAGCGCGGGGCGCGGGGCCTCGCGCACCGCAGCGGGCACGTCGGCGTTGCCGTTCACCACCACGTCGCCGATGAAGTTGAGCAGGCGCGTGGCCCGGTCGAGCCGGGTTTCGAACTTGAACAGGTCGGGGTGGTCCTTGATGAAATCAACGGTGGCGCGGCCGGCCTGGAAATCGGGGTCGGCCACGATGTTTTGCAGAAACTGGATGTTGGTGCGCACCCCGCGCACCCGGAATTCTTCCAGCGTGCGCAGCATCTTCAGGGCTGCCCCGGCCAGCGTGGCCGAGTGCGTGGACACCTTCACCAGCAGCGAATCGAAAAACGGCGACACCACGGCCCCCGGGTACACCGAGCCCTCGTCGAGGCGCACCCCGAAGCCGCCCGCCGAGCGGTAGGCCACGATGGTGCCGTAGTCGGGCTTGAAGTCGTTGGCCGGGTCTTCGGTCGTCACGCGGCACTGGATGGCGCAACCGTTGCGCGGCACCACCACGTCGGGCCCCAGCCCGATTTCGGGCGATTCGAGCGGGTAGCCGGCGGCAATGAAGAGCTGGGTTTTGATCAGGTCGATGCCCGTAATCATCTCGGTCACCGTGTGTTCCACCTGAATGCGGGGGTTCACCTCGATGAAGTAGATGCGGTCCTGCTCGGGGTTCACGAGGAACTCCACCGTGCCCACGTTGTCGTAGCCCACGGCCCGCCCGATGCGCAGCGCGTACTCGTATAAGAGGTGGCGCTGGTGCTCGGGCAGGTTCAGGGCGGGGGCCACTTCCACCACCTTCTGGAAGCGGCGCTGCACCGAGCAGTCGCGCTCATACAGGTGCACGAGGTGGCCGTGCTGGTCGCCCACGAGCTGCACCTCGATGTGCTTGGGCCGCTCCACGAACTTCTCCAGAAACACCGTGTCGTCGCCAAAGGCGTTCAGGGCCTCGTTGCGGGCCTCAAAAAACCCTTTCTCCAGCTGCTCGTCGTCGCGAATCACGCGCATGCCGCGGCCGCCGCCGCCGCTGGCCGCCTTCAGCATCACGGGGTAGCCGATGCGCTGGGCCTCGCTTTTGGCGGTTTCGAAGTCGTTCAGCTCCTTTTCGCTGCTCTCAATCTGGGGCACCTGGCACTGCACGGCCACCTCCTTGGCCCGCACCTTGTCGCCGAGCGCCTCCATCACCTCGGGCCGGGGCCCCACGAAAATGATGCCCTCCTCGCGGCAGCGGCAGGCCAGGGTGGCGTTTTCGCTCAGGAAGCCGTAGCCGGGGTGGATGGCGTTGGCCCCGTTGGCCCGGGCCACCCGCAGCAGCCCCTCGATGTCGAGGTAGGGCTTGAGCGGCTCGTCGTCGCCGCCGATCTGGTAGGCCTCGTCGGCCTTATAGCGGTGCTGCGAGTAGCGGTCTTCGTGGGTGTACACGGCCACCGTGGGGATGTTCAGCTCGGTGGCGGCACGCAGCACGCGGATGGCAATTTCGCCCCGGTTGGCGACAAGCAGCTTGGTGATTTTCATGAAGCAAGGCGGTTGACTAGCCGGCGGCTAAGCTACGCCCGGGGTCCCGCCCGTGCTAATTCTTCGCGGTTTTGTTGCATGCCGGCCACCAGCGAATGAGGCGAAGCAATCCTTAGCCTAAACGCCACTTCGCGCACATCTGCAAGAGATTTAAATATCCCATTTATCGTACTTAAAAATTTGATCATTAAATATTTAAGAATATTAAACCTCAAAACTAGGGTCCTATATAACCACTTTTTGGGTTGCATGGGTCTTACGGGCAGACTTCATTTGCTTTTGTCAGCCAACCCAGCCCCCACATGCTCATGTATGCATCGCGCACCATCTTCAAAGCGTTAACAGCTTGCCTCTTGCCAAGCCTGACCCTGGCTCAGACGCCCGCCGGGGCCCCGGCCAACACCTGGGGCGGCGGCCTGGGCTTCGGCAACGGCCTAGAGCTGCACGGTGATTATCAAACCGCCGGGCACTTGCTGCTACTGGGCCGTGCCCGTTACAAGTGGTGGGGGCCCAGCTCGGGGCCCGGCGTGGGCCAGGTAGACCACTTGAACACCAGCTCGCGCCAAACGGAAATAGCGGCGCTGGCCGGCTATGGCCTGCCCGTGGGCCGCAGCCTGCTCTACGGCGCGGCAGGCGTGGCCTACGTGGCGGGCCGCCAGCTGGGCGAGTACCGCTACTCGACCTTGTCCAACGGCCTGGCGTCGAGCGATGCCACCTATTACTACGCCTACCGCAGCTACCAGGCCCTGGGCCTGCCGGTAGAAATCGGGTTCCGGGCCCCGCCCCTGCGCGGCCTACGCCTGGGCCTGGCCGGCCAGGCCCACTTCAACCCCGAGCATTCGGTGTACTGCGTGTTGCTCACGCTGTGGGCCGACCGACTCGGGGGCCCGCTGCACCGGGCCCGGTAAGCGGACCCCGGCCGTGCGTCATCATTTCCTTTTTTCGCCCATGAACCGTTATCCTTCTCCCTACTGCCGCTTGCTGGCTGCCGCCCTGCTACCGCTCCTCGCCGCCTGCTCGCTCACGGCGGAAGAAGTAGAGCCAGCCCTGCCCAGCGGCCCAGTAAACGGCAGCAACACGCTGGCGTACTACGCCAACGGCCGGCCCACGGTGGCCAACAATTCCAACAATTTGGGCACCATCTTGGCGGGCATCTTTGGCGGCGACACCCGCGCCGTGGTGGGCCAGCTACGCAGCGGCGGTGTGAGCCTGCGGGCCACCGACTACCTTACTGCGCAGGATGCAGGCCTCAGTTACCACGTGCTATACCTGGCGCTCAGTTCGTTCCACGGGCCGGGTACTTACCCCCTGACGCGGGGCGGCACGTCGTACCAGGAGAGCAGTACCCAAAACAATTCGCCGGCCACCCCAGCCGCGCTAACTTACTACCCTGCGCCGCCAGGCCCCTCGCAGGTCGTCGTTACGGGCTGGGATGCGGCCACCCGCCACCTGCAAGGCACGTTTGCGCTCACGGCCGCCGCGCCGGGCGTCGCCCAACCGGTGGCCCTCACCGACGGCCGCTTCGATTTAATTCTGGACCCGTGAGTTCCCGGCCCGGTAATCGGTAAATAAACATGCCATTGGCAGCGGGGTTAGCTAGTTGCGTAAAACACCCACCCTGCTTACTTTTTCATGAATTTCGACCAAAAACAACTCCTCATCGTCGGCGCTTCCTCCGGCATCGGCCTGGCCACAGCCAAGCTGCTCAGCGGCCTGGGGGCCCACCTGCACACGGCCTCGCGCCACCTCTCGCCCGAGCTGGCGGCCCTGAACACCAATTACTTCGCCTACGACGCGACCCAGCCCGTGGGCCCCGCCTTCGACCACCTGCCCGAGGCCCTGCACGGCGTGGTATATTGCCCCGGCAGCATCAAGCTGCGCCCCTTCGAGCGCATCCCGGCCGAAGACTTCCAGGCCGATTTCGACCTGAACGTGCTCGGGGCCGTGCGGGTGCTGCAAGCCACCATGAAGCGCCTGAAAAAGGCCGACGGCGGCGCCTCGGTGGTGCTGTTCAGCACCGTGGCGGCCGACACGGGCATGAGCTTCCACGCCAGCATCGCCACGGCCAAGGCCGCCGTGGAGGGCCTCACCCGGGCCCTGGCCGCCGAGTACGCCGCCAGCAATGTGCGCGTGAACTGCATCGCGCCCTCGCTCACCAACACGCCCCTAGCCGCTACGCTGCTCAGCACGCCCGAAAAGGCCGAGGCCGGGGCCAAGCGCCACCCCTTGCAGCGCATCGGCCAGCCCGAAGACCTGGCCTACTCCGCCTCGTTTCTGTTGTCCGACCACAGCAGCTTCATGACCGGCCAGGTACTGGCTGTGGACGGCGGCATGAGCAAATTGAAATAGTCCCTTAGCTATCAGCAAAATATTAACTGATGTGCAACCGACAGCGAAGTTGTTTAGGAAGCCGTTTTACGTCATGCTGAGCGAAACGAAGCGAAGCCGAAGCATCTCTACTGCGGCAATAAGCAATGTTGGTGAGCGGGAGAGATGCTTCGGCTTCGCTTCGTTTCGCTCAGCATGACGTTCTAACTTTATTTTAGCAGCTTCCCAAACAGATTCAGCAAACAACTAAAAATTGGCACCTAAGCAATGAAAATCTGCCTGTTCTGGCACCGGCGCGATTTGCGCATCCACGACAACGTGGGCCTGGCGGAGGCCCTGGCCAGCGGCCTGCCGGTGGTGCCGCTCTTTATTTACGACCGCGACATCCTCGACCATTTGCCTAACAAGGCCGATGCCCGGCTTACTTACATCTTCGACCAGGTGGAGCGCCTGGCGCGGGAAACCGAAGCGGCTGGGGGTACCTTCTTGGCCCGCTACGGCCGGCCAGTTGACGTGCTGGAACAACTGGTGCAGGAATTCGACGTGGTTGCCGTGCATACCAATGAAGACTACGAGCCTTACGCCACGAAGCGCGACGCCAAGGTGGGGGACCTGCTGCGCCGTCGCGGCGTGGACTTTCTGCTTTACAAGGACCAGGTAATCTTTGCTAAGGACGACATCATGACTAAGTCGGGCACGGTGCCCAAGGTATTCGGGGCCTACCACAAGACCTTCCTGGCCCGGCTAACTGATGAATTACTGCTACCCTATGGTTCGGCCGAGGCCTTTACTCAGGCGCATTTGCAGCGCCTGGACCCCGACCAGCCCAGCCCGCGCCCCACGCTGGCCGGCATGGGCTTCGAGCGCAAAGAGCAGTATGTGCCCACCACAGATTTACCAGCCGAAGAAGTCGTGCGCCACTACCACCAAACCCGCAACACGCCCGCTCTGCAAAACGGCACCACGCGCCTCTCGGTGCAACTGCGCTTCGGCACCGTGAGCGTGCGCCAGGCCATGCGCCAGGCCAAAGCCCTGAACCCGAAGCTACTCGCTGAAATCAGCTGGCGCGACTTCTTCATGATGCTGCTTTGGCACTACCCCAACACTGCCACTGAAGCCTACGACCCTAAGATGCGGGCTGTACCCTACCGCAATAATGAGGACGAGTTCCGGGCCTGGTGCGCGGGCCGCACCGGCTACCCGCTTGTAGATGCAGGCATGCGCGAGCTGAACGCCACCGGCTACCTGCCCAACCGCGTGCGCATGACCGTGGCCGGCTTCCTGGTCAAGCAGCTGTTCATCGACTGGCGCTGGGGCGAAAAATATTTCGCTGACAAGCTGCTCGACTACGAACTGGCCAACAATGTGGGCAACTGGCAGTGGATGGCGGGCACCGGGGCCGTCTCGGCCCCTTGGTTCCGAGTGTACAGCCCCGACAGCCAGCTCGAACAGGTAGACCCGGAGCTGAAGTACGTGAAGCGCTGGGTGCCCGAAGTGGGCACCGCTACTTACCCGGCCCCCATCGTGGACCACAGATTTGGCCGCGACCGCGCCGTGGAAGCCATCCGGGCGGCGCGCATTGCAGCCAGCGGCGACGGCAAAATCGTGGGCGCTTAATCAGCTTCAACCGAACCGTTCAGGGTCCCGGTAATGGTTGTCAGGCCATGGGGGGAAACCGCGTCAAACAAGCTTATTTGGCCTTCGTGCCCAACGAAGGCCACCCGCCCGCGTCGGTGTTCAAACTCACCCAGCAGCTGGGCGGTGCCGAGGCGGAATTTTACCAGCACTACCCCAATTTCGAGGCCATCGACCGCGAACTCTGGGCCGACTTTGGCAAGCAAGCCCGCACCACCGCCGCCGCCGAGCCGGTGTGAAATAAGCCGTCATCCTGATCTTCGACTTTTTGGGCCGCAATATCCTCAACTTCGCCGCCCGTTTCTTTCTTAGTACCCAAGCCCTCAATGAGATTTGCAGCCATTATTAGGATCAGGCTGATAGAACAACTTGCTTATAGAAGGCTTGGTTTATATCACTAAAACCATAAAGCGGGCATTAGTATAGCAAATTGCTATAATTTAAAGATGCAATGTATTACTTTTGACCCAGTCTTGTCGAATCAAGTTGCAATCGTATTTATTATATAAAGGGCTTGCTCAATACAGACAATAAATTATCTAGCTTTATGTTAATTTACGTCTTAAAATATTTAAATAATAATTAGTTTAGACATAAAATTACTTATTAACCCGAAACTAACAGCATAAAAACAGAACGTAATCATGCAATTTATTTATAAACTTTTCTTTAAAAAAATTAGTCCTGGCATATTCCGACTTATGCTTGCTTCGTTTGTAATGGTCTTTCACTCCGTATCATTCTTAATCATTGGACAATACGTAGTATATGTGTTTTTTATGCTAAGTGGATATTGGGTATTTAAAATGTACAATGAAAAGTACTCTCACTACGAACAATCATATTGGGTGTATTTACAAAGCAGATTTTTGCGGTTATTACCTACTTACTGGATAATTCTCCTGTTTGCCATTATCGTCAGCATAGTAGCGCACTCCTTCTTACACGAGGTACCGAACGTACCGCTCGGCTTTAATAGGATTATCATTCAGAATATCTTAGTATTGGGCCTGGGTAATGCCCAGTACCAATTCATCGTGCCAGCTTGGTCGCTCGATGTTGAAGTTCAGTACTATCTTGTTGTGCCGTTATTGGTGTTGATTGGAGTGAAACGAAGCGGCGGCATTGCACTTCTCTCACTAGGAATTCTGGGATTTATTTACACTAACTTTTTTAGTGCCGCCAAAGAAATACCCCCTTTGATTACTTATATTCCATTCTTCCTAATCGGAGCCGCGGTCTATCTATACCGAATATCAGCTTCTGAGAATTTTGCATTATTTTGTCTATTAATTGCCTCTATCATACTAGGCTTAAACTACGCAATTCCTAGTTTAAGAACAAACTTCTTCTTTAATAGCGCCGCTACCGTTCTTATCTTTAATTATCAAGAAGCGTTAGATATTACTTTAGCGATTCTAACCATTCCATTTATGATCATTAATATTCACCAAAAAGATGTTCCTAAAAAGGATTTCCTTTGGTCGTCTATGTCTTACGTAATCTACTTACTGCACTGGCCGTTACTTGAGCTTTATGCCCTGACCGTTAGAAATGTTTCAACGGTTGAAAAGTACATTCACATCCTGGTTTACTACGCCGTTTGTTTATTTTTATCGTGGCTGTTCAGCACCTACGTTGACACTTATTTTGAAAGCAAGCGTCGGACCTGGCTGAAGACGCGGAAGAAGAAAAGTAAGCAGGTAATATTAACCTAGCCGTAGGCCGAGCCACTCGAAGGGTTGCCAGTTCCAGCTTCTGCGCTACAGCAGTTGGGTGGCCTTACTAATATTTACTCGCCCAATCCAGGCCGGGGTAGGCAAGGCCGTCCGCATGATTTAGGTCGGTCCTGGCTGAACCGTTCGGGGCCCCAACGGGTTAGTATAGCATGGAAAAAGACCGCATCAAACAAGCTTATTTGGACTTCGTGCTCAACGAAGGCCACCCGCCCGCGTCGGTGTTCAAACTCACCCAGCAGCTGGGCGGTGCCGAGGCGGAATTTTATCAGCACTACCCCAATTTCGAGGCCATCGACCGCGAACTCTGGGCCGACTTTGGCAAGCAGGCCCGCACCACCGCCGCCGCCGAGCCGGTGTGGCAGGGTTACGGCAGCCGCGAAAAGCTGCTGGCCTTCTACTATACGCTGCTTGAGATTCTCAAACAAAACCGCTCTTACGCCCTCATGAGCCTGCGCCGCTCGCTGCACCGCATGCCCGGCCTCTCGCCCCGCGTGCTCGACGATTTTCGCCAAGACTTCGAGCGCTTCGTATCCGATTTGCTGACCGATGGCCGCGTGAGCGGCGAAATCGCCAACCGTCCCATCGTGCAGGACGGCTACCCGCGCTTTTTCTGGCAGCAGGTGCTGTTTGTGCTCAGCTTCTTCGCCAAAGACGACTCGGTGAACTTCGAGCGCACCGACGCCGCCGTGGAAAAAGCCGTCACCCTGAGCTTCGATTTAGTGGGCCGAAACACCTTGGATTCAGCCGTTGATTTTGTACGGTTTTTGGTGCGGCGCTAATTAATTCAAGCAAATCTTATTTGGTAGATAACTAAAAGGCCGTCATGCTGAGCTGGTCGAAGCACCTCTACTGCGCAGGTAACCAATTACCGCTGCGGAAAAGGCGCTTCGACCAGCTCAGCATGACGGCCTTTTAATTAATTACAATTTCGGTTATTAATTAACAGAATCAATGTCCGCCGACCAGCCGCTTACTTCCCTGCCCACTACCAAGGTGGCGCGCGCCGCCCGCTTTGCCCGCACCGGCCTGAACGTGGGGGCCAATTACGTGAAGCATTACGCCAAACGAGCCGTCGGCGCGGAGTCGTCGATGGAAGACTTGCACACCGCCAACGCGGCCGAGCTGTACGGGGCCCTGAGTGAGATGAAAGGCTCCGTGCTGAAGGTGGCTCAGATGCTGGCGATGGAAAAGAATATGCTGCCCACGGCCTATTCCGACCAGTTTGCCCAGGCCCAGTACCAGACGCCGCCGCTCTCGGGGCCCTTGGTTACCAAAGCTTTTCGGGACGCATTCGGGAAGTCGCCGTTCCAGGTGTTCGACGAATTTGAGCCGGCGGCGCGGCAGGCCGCCAGCATTGGCCAAGTGCACTTTGCCCGCAAAGACGGCCGCGACCTAGCAGTGAAGGTGCAGTACCCCGGCGTGGCCGCCAGCATCAAGTCCGACATCAACCTAGTGAAGCCCATTGCCCTGCGCGTGATGGGCCTGAACGAAACCCAGGTCCGCCCGTACCTGGAGGAGGTAGAAGCGCGCCTAATTGAAGAAACCGACTACGCCCTGGAGCTGCGCCGGGGCCAGGAAATTGCGGCCCGCTGCGCCCACCTGGCGTACCTGCAATTCCCGCGTTATTACCCCGAGTTGTCGAGCCCGCGCATCCTCACCATGGACTGGTTGCCCGGCCAGCACCTCAAAGAGTTTCTGGCTACGGGCCCCAGCCAGGCCGTGCGCAACCAACTCGGCCAAGCCCTGTGGGATTTCTACCAGTTCCAGCTCAACGAGCTGCGCCAGGTGCACGCCGACCCGCACCCCGGCAACTTCCTGATGCGCGACGAAGACGGGGGTACGCTGGGCGTGCTCGATTTCGGCTGTGTGAAAGAAGTGCCCGCCGACGTGTACCACCAGTTCACTACCCTGCTGGCCCCCGAAACCTTCGTCGACGAAGCGCGCCTGCAGGCCCTGCTCACCGAAGCCAACGTGCTGCGGGACAGCGACCCCGCCCCCATGCAGGCCCTGTACCTGCGCACGCTGCGCGCCTCGCTGGAGCTGGTGGGTCGCCCCTTCCGCCAGCCCGTATTCGACTTCGGCGACCCGGCCTATATGGCCGCCCTTTACGCCTTGGGCGACGACCTAATGGCCGACCCCGAGCTGCGCCAGCAGCGCGAGCCCCGCGGCTCGGCTCACTTCATCTACCTCAACCGCACTTACGTAGGCCTATTTGCCCTGCTCACAGAACTGGGGGCCGAGGTAGCAACCGAGGGGAAGCAGCACATTTTGCACTCGTAAGTTCCCGTGAAGCTGCGCTGTTGCCCGTTGTGCGCCAAGCAGTCCTTGGCTGGCATGGTCCCTCATGGAATTTCCCCAGAAAACATCGCCACGCTTAAAACGCTGATTGACTGGCGCGGAAATGACGCCTTGCGCAAGGTCAGCGCACGTGGTCTTTCACGTCGTAGTACCTATTGCTTCGGCGCTGGCCTGCCGTATTCCTGCACCGGCTCGTAGGTCATGCCCAGCTTGGCATCGCCGGTGATGGTGAGGTCGAGGTTGGCCGTGGCAGCGCTGGGGTTGAGCAGCACAGCCGTAGAGCCGGCGGCGAATTGCAGCACGCCCGACTGGCTGGGGGCTAAGGTGACTTTACCAAACGTACCGCCGCCCTTGGGCCGCTCGCGGATTTCGACGGGCACGGCACCGGTGTTTTTGGCAGCTACCTTGAACGCGCCGCGCTGGTCGCCGCCCAAAATAAATTGTTTGCCCGACTCAATAAACAAATTAGAATGAATGGTACCGGCCAGGGCCAACAATGGCAACAGCGAAAAGGCCAGGGCGCACGGGTGCGCAGACGGCACAAAACGGGGGAAGTTGTTCATGACTAAGGGGTTGGGGTTGATGAAACGATGCCCCAAAAGTCGCGGCTGGCCCCTTGGTTTGCGCACCGTTCCATGCCTTGGGCCGTCCCAAACCATGGTTTGAGACGGCCCAAGGCAGCTGTGTTGAATTTAATAAGAATCCCTAGGCAGTGTTCCGGTGCGGCACGGGCACCAGCACGCCGGCCAGCTCGGCGGCGCAGTCGGCCAGTTCTTCCCAGGCGGGCAGCACGAAGTACTGGTCTTGAAAGCGGGTGCCGAGCACCGGCGTGTGGCGCACGGTGTCAAGGTCAAACATGGGGCGCGGGGTGGCCTCATTCACGCAGTGGTGAATTTCGCCGGCCGACGAAAGCAAACCGGCCCCGTATAAGTGCGGCTTGCCGTCGTGCAGCACCAGTCCAAACTCGGCCGTGAAGAAGTACAAGGCCCACAATTCCCGCCGGGCGTCGTCGTCGCCCGGGGCCAGGGCCTGCGCGGCCAAGCCCACCGCGTGCAGGAACTCGGCAAACTGCGCGTCGAGCAGCATGGGCACGTGCCCGAACAGGTCGTGGAACAAGTCCGGCTCGGGGCTGAAATCAAAGTCGCGCATGGGCCGGATGCGCGTCATCACCGGAAACTCCCTCTCCGCCAGGCGCACCAGGAAGGCTTCGGGCCCTAGCGGCTGCCCCACCGGCACCAGCCGCCACCCGCTGAGGCGGAATACCTCGGCGCTCAGCACGCCCAAGTCGGGGATGGCCCCGCGGCACAGGCCGAGCTGCGCCACGGCCGCGCCAAACGCGGGCACGGCCCGCCGGTGCAGCAGGGCCGTTTGGCGGTCAAACAACACCTTCCAAACCAGCTGGTCCTGGGGAGAATAGCGGGGGGCGCGGGATTGCGTTAACATAGCGGAACACTTGGTGGGAGAGCGAAAAAAAGCCCGACTTCCTGAAGGAATCGGGCTTTTGGTGGTTTCTAGCGAGAGGAAGTAGGTTTCATACTTCGTGCTTTCCTAGTACCGCGCGTGGCCCGACGCTGCCCTGCTTAGGGCAATTAATCATTAGGCGGACGTGTTGCGCGGCTTGGAGATTCATAACTGCAACGAAGATAAGGACGGTTTTGGAATATTAGAAATATCCCATCCTTTTTTCAGTCATTTTTTTTACCAGCGGCTTTTCTAACCTACGGGGCCCTATTCTAGCTCGCCGCGCAGGGCGTACACCCGGCGCAGGTTGCGAATCAAGCGGCCCGACTCGGCAAAGTTCAGCGTCTGCTGGCCGTCGGAAGCAGCGGTTTCGGGCGTTTCGTGGGCTTCATAGAGGATGCCGTCGGCACCGGCCAGCACGGCGGCCAGGGCCATCGCGGGCACGTAGTCGCGCAGGCCAATGCCGTGGCTGGGGTCAACCACCACGGGCAGGTGGGTTTTTTCCTTGAGGATGGGCACCGCGTTCAGGTCCAGGGTGTTGCGGCTGGCCGTTTCGAACGTGCGGATGCCCCGCTCGCAGAGAATCAGCTTCTCGTTGCCGCCCGAAAACACGTACTCGGCCGACGAGAGCAGCTCCTCAATCGAGCCCGAAATACCGCGCTTGATGAGCACCGGCTTGTCCACGCCACCCAGCGCGTCGAGCAGGTTGTAGTTCTGGGTGTTGCGGGCCCCCACCTGGAACACGTCCACGTAGTCGTGCATCTCCTCGACCTGCGATACCTGCATCACTTCGGTCACAATTTTGATGCCCCGGGCCCGGGCCAATTGATGGAATAATCGAAGACCGTCCATCCCTAAACCGCGAAATGCGTAGGGCGACGAGCGGGGCTTGAACACGCCGCCGCGCATCAGGCGCACGCCGTTTTCGAGCAGGTGGTCCATCACCTTTTCCATCTGCGCCTCACTCTCGATGCTGCACGGGCCGGCGCACAGCGCCAGGCTGCCTTCGCCGATGGTCACGCCGTCGCCCAGGTCGATGACCGTGGGCTTGACGCGCCACTTGCGGCTCACGAGCTGGTAATCGTCTGATACTTGGTGCACGTCGCGCACGCCGGGCAGCTGGCCGATAGTGCGGATGTCGAAATCCTTCTTCCCAATGGCCACCAGGTAATGCGCGTGCTGGGTCGTAACGTCGGTGGTTTTGTAGCCCTGCTCGGCTAGGTGCGCCGCCAGGGCGGGCACGGAAGCCTGGGGTTCGAGTTGGAGAATCATACGGGTGGGTTGGGAGCTTAATTCTTGATGCTGGCGACGAAAGCGGCCGCCGCGGCCGGCGCGTCCGGGGCCCCTTCGAGGGCCTTGATGAGGGCCGAGCCGATGATGGCGCCGTCGGCGTGGGCGCAGGCGCGCTGGTACGAGGCTTTGTCGGCAATGCCGAAGCCAATGAGGCGCGGCGTTTTCAGGCCCATGGCTTCGATGCGCCGGAAGTAGTCGTCCTGCACGGTGGTGTCGGCCGGGCCGGTGTTGCCGGTGATGCCGGGGCCCGACACCAGGTACAGAAAGGCTTCGCTGATGCTGTCGAGGTGGCGGATGCGGGCCTCGCTTGTCTGGGGCGTGATGAGGAACACCGGCCGCAGGCCGTGCTGGCGGAAGGTATCGGCGTACATTTCTTCGTACTCAGCCACTGGCAGGTCGGGCAGAATCACGCCGTCCACGCCCGCCGCGGCGGCCTCGCGGCAGAAGTTCTCAATGCCGAATTGCAGCACCGGGTTGAGGTAGCCCATGAGCAGCACCGGCGTGTCGGGCAGGGCGGCGCGCAGGGGCCCCAGCTGGCCAAACAGCGTGCGCATGTTCATGCCGTTGGCCAGCGCCAGCGTACTGCTGTGCTGAATGACCGGCCCGTCGGCCATCGGGTCGGAAAACGGGATGCCGATTTCCAGCATGTCGGCGCCGGCAGCCACCAGGGCCTGGGCCATGGGCATGGTATCGGCCAGGGCCGGGTAGCCGGCGGTGAAGTAAATATTGAGCAGGTTTTGCTTCTGCTCGAAGGCGGTTTGGATGCGGTTCATTCGCGCAAGGTTTTGCGAGGTTAAAATAGGTTTCGCGGGTTGGCTTCCAGCGCGAGGTTTCGCAAGGTTAAAATAGGTTTCACTGACTCGGCCGACCGCGTCGTTTCGTTTAGCGAAACCTATTTTAACCTTGCGAAACCTCGCGCTGGAAACCTTGCGCTACACCAGCTTGTCGAAGTTTTTCATGTAGGTCTCCAGGTCCTTGTCGCCGCGGCCGGAGAGGTTGACCACCACCACATCGTCGGGGCCCGCGCCGAGCTGGCCGAGGGCGGCCAGGGCGTGGGCCGTTTCCAGGGCCGGGATGATGCCTTCGAGGCGGGAACATTCGCGCACGCCGGCCAAGGCCTCATCGTCGGTGATGGCGATGAAGCGGGCGCGGCCGGTGGTGCCCAGCCAGGCGTGCAGGGGCCCAATGCCGGGGTAGTCGAGGCCCGCGCTGATGGAGTAGGGCTCCGTAATCTGGCCGTCGGCGTCCTGCATCAGCAGCGTGCGGCTGCCGTGGATGATGCCCGGCGTGCCCAGCACCGACGTGGCCGCCGAGTGCCCCGAGTGGATGCCGTGGCCGGCCGCCTCCACGGCCACCAGCTGCACGCTGGGCTCGTCGAGGAAGTGGTAGAACGCGCCGGCCGCGTTGGAGCCGCCGCCCACGCAAGCCACCACGTAATCAGGCAACTCAGAGCCGGTTTTCTCCAGCAATTGCTTACGCATTTCCTCGCTGATAACGGCTTGCAGGCGCGCCACCAGGTCGGGGTACGGGTGGGGCCCCACCACCGAGCCGATGATGTAGTGCGTGTCGAGGGGGTTGGCGAGCCAGTCGCGGATGGCCTCGTTGGTGGCGTCCTTCAGGGTTTGGCTGCCGCTGACGGCGGTGCGCACCTCGGCCCCGAGCAGGCGCATGCGGGCCACGTTAGGGGCTTGGCGCTCAATGTCTACCGCACCCATGTACACCACGCAGGGCAGGCTCATCAGGGCGCACACGGTGGCGGTGGCCACGCCGTGCTGGCCGGCCCCGGTTTCGGCGATAATGCGCGTTTTGCCCAGGCGCTGGGCCAGCAGAATCTGGCCCACGGTGTTGTTGATTTTGTGGGCCCCGGTGTGGCACAGGTCCTCGCGCTTGAGGAAGATGCGGGTGTTGTACTTGGCCGACAGCCGCTTGGCCTCGAATAGCGGCGTGGGGCGGCCCACGTAGTCGCGCAGCAGCTGCTCGTACTCGGTGCGGAAGCTCGCGGAGGCCAGGATTTCCTCGTATTGGGTGCGCAGCTCTTCCACGTTCGGGAACAGCATTTCGGGCACAAAAGCGCCGCCGAACTCGCCGTAGTAGCCGCGGGCTGTGGGGGTTCGGTAAGAAGTGATAGCAGCAGGAGTCATGGCAGAAAAAGCGGTAATTCGCTCATTTAGTTACGGGTAATTACGGATCTACGCGGCGGCCCCGGGCCGGCCCAGCCCATCGAGAAACGCGGCCACCCGGGCGGGGTCTTTCACGCCGGGGGCAATTTCGAGGCCGCTGTTCAGGTCGATGCCCACCAGGCCGGGCAGTTGCAGGTTGCGGACCACGGCCGCGTGCTCGGGGCGCAGGCCGCCGGCCAGCAGGTAGGGCACGGGCCAGGGGTAATTTTCCAGCACGCGCCAGTCGAACACCCGGCCGTTGCCGCCCGGCGCGGGGCCCTGGGCATCGAAGAGAAAGTAGTCGCAGTGCAGCACGTAGGGCCCCAGCGCGTCAAAATCAAAGCCCTCCCCCACCCCGAACGCCTTGATGACCCGCAGGCCAGTCGCCCGCAGCTCGGCGCACTGCGCGGGGGTTTCGTGGCCGTGCAGCTGCACGAAATTCAGGCCGAAGCGGCACGCGGTGGCCTGCACCTGCGCGGTGGGCGCATCCACGAACACCCCCACGCGCTGCACGCGGTCGGGCAGGCCCTGCAACAAGTCGGGGGTGAGCACATCGCCCACGTAGCGCGGCGAGGCCGGCGCGAAGATGAACCCCAAGAAGTCGGGCTCCAGGTCGGCCACGGCGGTTAGGCTGGCGGCTTCGCGCATGCCGCACACCTTCACCAACAGGCGCGAAGGCAGGTCGGACGGCGCGGCTGACTGCGAAGGTGCGGAAGTTTGCATGAGCTGAAGGATAACAAGTTAGACCAGCACCGGGGCTGGTGCGGGGGCCCCGGCCAAGGCGGCCAGCTCCTGCACCAGGGCGGCGCAAGCCCGCTCGGGCCGGCTGTGGCGCATGAAGGTTTCGCCCAGCAAAAAGCCCTGGTAGCCCGCGCCGCGCAGCTGCACGATGGACTTAGCCTGGCTGATGCCGCTCTCCGACACCTTCACAAACCCGGCCGGAATGGCCTCGGCGAGGCTAAGCGAGGTGTCCAGGTTCAGGGTGAAGTCGTGCAGGTTGCGGTTGTTGACGCCCACCAGGTCCACGGCGTCGGGGTGCAGGCTGCGGGCCAGCTCGTCGCCGTCGTGCACTTCCAGCAGCACCTCCAGGCCCAGGCTTTTGGCGAGGCGGCCCAGCGTCAGGATTTCGGCGGGCGCGAGCACGGCCGCGATGAGCAGCACCACGTCGGCGCCCACGCTGCGGGCTTCGTGAATCTGGTACTCGTCCACCACGAAATCTTTGCGCAGAATGGGGCAGAAATTGAAGCGGCGGGCCGTGGTCAGGTCCTCGTTACTGCCGCCGAAAAACTCGCCGTCCGTGAGTATCGACAGGCCCGCCGCGCCGGCCTGCATGTAGCCCAGCGTAGTGCGCTCCACCGGCGCGTAGCGGTTGATCCAGCCCTGCGAGGGCGACTTCCGCTTGAACTCGGCGATGAGGCCGCTGCTGCCCGGCCGCTGCAAATAGTGCCGCAGCGAAAGCGGCTGCGCCTGGTTATAAAGACTGGTTTCGAGGAACTTCAGCGGGCGCAGCTCGCGGCGCTCGGCCACTTCGCCGCGCTTGTGGGCCACGATGCGTTCCAGAATGGTGGGGGTACTCATTTTCAGTAAACAGTTATCAGTGAGTAGTTATCAGTTGCGGGGCCCATCAGCAGCCATGCCGAACATTCCACTCGTTTAAATTAAGGGTATTATCAGAAACAAGCCTTAGGGGCCCACCAATGTTTGGGCCTATTGCGCCGCCAGCATCCGGGCAAAAGCCCCGCGGGCGGCCCCGGAGTCGAGCGATTCGCGGGCCTGGTCCAAGGCCTCGGGCCAGGCCAGGCCGGGGCGGGCGCAACGCAGGGCCAGGGCGGCGTTGGCCGTCACCACGTCGCGCTGCACGGGCGTGGCCTGGCCATCCAGAATATGCTCGAACACGGCGGCGGCGGCGGCCACCGTGGGCCCCCCGGCGAGGTCGGCCAGGGTGGCGGCGTGCAGGCCCAGGCCGGCGGGCGTCAGCAGCTGCTCGCCCTCGTAGCCGGTCACCACTTTGGCCGCGTCGGTGAGGGAAAGCTCGTCGTAGCCGTCCAGGGCGTGCACCACGGCGTAGCGGGTGCCAGTGGGCTGCAACAGGTAGTGGTACACGCGCTGCAATTCGAGGCTGAATACGCCCAGCACCTGCGCGTTGGGCCGGGCGGGGTTCACCAGGGGCCCCAGGATGTTGAAGAACGTGCGCAGCCCGAGCTCGCGGCGCACCGGGCCGGCGTGGCGCATGGCCGGGTGGTAGGTCTGGGCGTGCAGAAAGCAGATGCCGGCCTCGTCGAGCTGCCGCCGCAGCCGCCCGGGCCGGTCCTCAAAATCGACGCCGAAGTGCGCCAGCACGTTTGACGAGCCGCTGACCGACGACACGCCGAAATTGCCGTGCTTGGCCACCTTCACCCCCGCCCCGGCCACCACGAAGCTGGCCAGCGTGGAGATATTAAACGTGTTTTTGCCGTCGCCGCCGGTGCCCACAATGTCCACCAGCTCGTGGGTACCCAGCTCGGGGTCGCGGCACAGCTCCAGCAGTGCCTGGCGGAAGCCGCCCAACTCGGCCACCGTGATGGGCCGCATCCGGTACACGGCCAGGAAGGCCGCCGTTTCGGCCGGGTTGGCCCCGCCCTCGCCCAGCTGGCGCATGGCGGCGTGGGCCTCGGCCTGCGTCAGAGGCTGCTGGTCAAATAGTTTGGTGAGGATGTCTTTCACAACTGCGGATAAGTAACGAATTGGCGCTGGCGCTGTAGCGCGGACTTTGTAGTCCGCGTCGCGGCACGGTAATCGGTAGGACGAAGCGAGAGCCGCGGACTACAAAGTCCGCGCTACAGCGCTAGCTCAGCCAGTTCTTCAGCATGGCGGGGCCGTGCTCGGTGAGGATGCTTTCGGGGTGGAACTGCACGCCGCGCACGTCGTAGCGGCGGTGGCGCAGGGCCATTACTTCGCCGCCCGCGTCGAGGGCCGTTACTTCCAATTCGGCGGGCATGGTTTCGGGGCGCACAGCCCACGAGTGGTAGCGCCCCACCTGGAAGCGCGGCGGCAGGCCCCGGAATAGCTTCTCGTCGGCCACCGTCACGTCGGCGGCCGTAGCCACGCCGTGCACCACCGCCGGCAGGTTATACAGCGCCGCGCCGAAGCTCTCGGCCAGGCCCTGGTGGCCCAGGCACACGCCCAGGATGCGCTTGGTGGGCGCGTATTTCGCAATGATTTGCGGCATCAGCCCCGCCTCGGCCGGCACGCCGGGGCCCGGCGAGAGCAGCACGGCGTCGTAGGCGTCCACGGCTTCCAGGGCCAGCTTGTCGTTACGGATAACGGTGGTGTCGGCCCCGTGGCCCAGCTCTCGCAACAGCTGCACGAGGTTATAGGTGAAGGAGTCGTAGTTGTCGAGAACGAGAATCTTCATGTCAGTTTTAATTATCTATTGTATTTTCATCGTTCAGCGGGGCGCCTCACGGGACCCCCTTGGGGCCGGCCCCCTCTCCGAAAAGGAGAGGGGGTGCGTTCAACGATTTAGCTTATCTGCGTTTGCGAACCGTCCGTCTCCCCCACTCCTTTTCGGAGAGGGGGCCGGGGGGAGGCGCCTCGCTGGACGTTCAAATTACCGAACCTCCGCCGCGGCCTTCAGCGCCTGGCGCAGGGCCCCTAATTTGTGGTGCACTTCGTTCAATTCCGAGTTCATATCCGACGCGGCTACTACGCCGGCACCGGCCTGGAAGTAGAGCTGGTTGGCGTGGCTGAGAAAGGAGCGGATCATGATGGCATGGTTGAAGCTGCCGTCGAAGCCAAGGTGGCCCAGGGCCCCGCCGTAGTAGCCGCGGGCGGTGGGCTCCAGGCCATCGATGAGCTGCACGGCGCGGTGCTTGGGGGCCCCGGAGAGCGTGCCGGCCGGGAAGGTGTCGGCCACCACTTGCAGCGTGTCGGTGCCGGGCAGCAGCTGGGCCGTGACGTGGCTGACGAGGTGGATGACGTGCGAGTAGAACTGGATTTCGCGCAGCGTGCGCACGGCCACGTCGGTGCCGTGGCGGGCCAGGTCGTTGCGGGCCAGGTCCACGAGCATCACGTGCTCGGCGTTTTCCTTGGGGTCGGCGGCCAGGCGCTGGGCGGCGGCGGTGTCGGCGGCGTCATCTCCCGTGCGGCGGTAGGTGCCGGCGATGGGGTACAGGCTGGCCTCGGGGCCCTGCACGCGCAGCTGCGCCTCGGGCGAGGAGCCGAAGATTTTGTAGTCGCCGTAGTCGAAGTAGAACAGGTACGGCGAGGGGTTGATGGAGCGCAGGGCCCGGTACACGTTAAACTCGTCGCCGGTAAAACCCTGCTGGAAGCGCCGCGACACCACAATCTGGAACACGTCGCCGCGGTGGCAGTGGGCCTGGCCCTGCGCCAGCCGCACCAGAAACTCGGCGTCGGTCTGGTTGCTGCTTTCTTCCCCACTCAGGGAGAAATCGAAGGCCGGCACGCCGGGGTTGCGCACCAGGTTTTCGAGGCGGTCCAGCCCGTCGGGGGCCGCTTCGGCGCCGTCGGTGCTGTGCTCGAAAATGTGCAGCTCCTGCCGGAAGTGGTTGAAGGCGATGACGTAGCGGTACACGCCGTAGCGCATAGGCGGAATGTCGCCGGCCGGAATCTTGTCCGGGTTCAGCGTCACGTCCTCGAAGGCCTGCACGGCCTCGTAGCCCAGGTAGCCGAACAGGCCGGTGCTGATAAACGGGAACGCGGGGGCCCCGGCGTCGGGCGCGAAGGCGGCGGCGAAGTCGCGCAGCCGGGCCAGGGCGTCGCGGGGCTCGGCCAGGGTTTCGGTGGTGGCCGGGGCCCCGGGCAGGGCCTGGTGCAGCACGCCGCCGCGGCGCAGCTCGAAGGTGGCCAGCGGCTCGCACACGAGGTAGCTGAAGGCGTTTTGCTGGCCGTGGTAGTCGGCGCTTTCCAGCAGCAGGCAGTTGGCGTAGTGGTCGCGCAGGCGCAGGTACAGGCCCACGGGCGTCACGGTATCGGCGAGCAGGCGGCGGTGGCGGGTGCGGAGCTGGTGGGGTTGGGCGGGCATGAAAGGGAGGCAAAGGTGGGTGGTTGGGGCCCCGGCCGGATATGCAAAAAGCCCGGCTGGGCGGCCGGGCTCTTCGTGGGATGTAGTAAAATCAAGCACTGACTTTACCGCGCACACTGGCTGTCCGGTCCGGAAGTACGGAGCGGCCACCACCAGGCTTTTGCGGTAAATTGTGCGGTCATAGTCAGATCAGGGCCCCCAGCGGTTGCTGGCGACGGGGCAAAGGTAGCAGCGGTTTTTTATTTACCAAATGCCGGGGCCACACGCCGGGCTACCGGCTTTGCGCCAGCCGCCCGCTAGCCGCCGCACGGCCGGTGGCAACGCCCCGGGCCGGGAGAGCAACGAGTAGTGGGCCGCTGACGCAAAGGCCAGCTGCCGGCCCTTGGGCATTTCCTCTGCTCTCAAACATTTGCCCACCCCTGCTACTTGTTGAGCCAATCCAAATTTTTCCCTAATTCTCAACACCCATGAAGCAATTTTTCCTCGCCTCGGGCGCGGCCCTGGCCCTGCTGGCCACCCCGGCCCTGGCCCAGAAGGCCCAGAAACTGGCCCCGATGGCCCCCATGGCCAGCTGCTGCGCCAAGCCGGTGGCCGCCACCGAAACCTTCGCCATGCTGGCCTCCAGCGAAGAATTCGTAAACAGCCACGAGACGCCCCTGCCCTACACCTACGCCGGCGCAGGCGAAACCATCGAGTTCAAAACGTCGGACGGCACGCCCGGCCACGGCTTCGAAATCAAGAGCGCCAAGCCCAGCGCCAAGTACCTGTTCGTGATTCACGAGTACTGGGGCCTGAACGACTACATCAAGAAGGAAGCCGCCGAGTACGCCCAGGAGCTGCCCGACGTGAACGTCATCGCCGTGGACCTCTACGACGGCAAAATCGCCACCACCCAGGCCGAGGCCGGCCAGTACATGGCCGCCGTGAAAACCGAGCGCGCCACCGCCATCCTCAAGGGGGCCGAAGCCTACGCGGGCCCCAAGGCGGCCTTTGCCTCCATCGGCTGGTGCTTCGGCGGCGGCTGGAGCTTGCAGGAAGCCTTGCTGGGCGGCAAGCAAACGGTGGGCTGCGTGATGTACTACGGCATGCCCGAGAAGAACGTGGAGCGCCTTAAGTCGCTGAACACTGACGTGCTGGGCATTTTCGCTACGCAAGACAAGTGGATCAACCCCGAAGTGGTGGCCCAGTTCCAAAAGGACATGGCCGCCGCCGGCAAAAAGGTGACCGTGAAGAGCTACGACGCCGACCACGCCTTTGCCAACCCCTCGAACCCCAAGTTCAAGCAGGACGATGCGGCCGACGCCCACAAGCTCGCCCTGGCCTACTTGAAAACCAAGTTCGCCGCCGCTAAAGCGATGAAGAAGGCATAATTATTTTGAGATTGCGAAGCTGTTTAAGAATTGACTGGAAACACCCCCAGAACGTCATGCTTATCTGGCGTCCGCGCAGCCGAAGCATGACACTCCAGGAATCTTTGAAATAGCTTCTTTATTAAAAAAGGCCGCCTGGATTACTCCAGGCGGCCTTTTTTTACTTTTTAGGGCCCCGGAAATTACCGGTTGTTCATGCGCTGAAAAACGGTATCCAGCTCGGCCCGCGACGCGAGGCGCGACTGTTCCGAAGAGCCGTAACCGACCTCCTGCTCGCCGGCCGCCAGGCGGGCCATCACGGCATCGGCGAAGGCGTCGAGGGGCTCGCCGAAGGTGTGCAGGCCGGGGCCCCCGAGGTCGGTGTTCACGGCCGGCGGCACGATTTCGAGCACCTGCACGCCCACGGCCGCCAGCTCGTGCCGTAGCGTGAGGGTGAGCGAGTGCAGCGCGGCCTTGGTGGCGCAGTACACCGGCATCATCGCCATCGGCGCGAAAGCCAGGCCCGAGGTGACGTTGATGACCGCCGCGCCGGGCTGCCGGCGCAGGTGCGGCACGAGCAGCGTGGCTAGGTGGATGGGCGCGTCGAAGTTGATGGCGATTTCCTGGCGGCGGGTTTCCCAGGCCACGGTTTCGTCGGTGAGGGACAGGCGGTTTTGGATGCCGGCGTTGTTCACCAGCACGTTGAGGGCCGGGAATTCGGCCGTGGCCCAGGCTACCAAAGCTTCGCGCTCGGCGGGGTCGGCCACGTCGGCCACGCGGGTGTGCAGGCCGGGGTGCTGCTGCTGGGCCTCGGCGAGCTTGTCGGCCCGGCGGCCGCAGACGATGACGGTGCTGCCGGCCTGTAAAAAGCGAACGGCCAGGGCCAGGCCGATGCCGGAGGCCCCGCCGGTGATGAGGACGGTGTTGTGGGAAAGGTTCATGAGGGGAAAATTGGGGCGAAGGTGCGGTTTTGACTTACGCCAACAGCGGGCCCCACGGCCGGGTTTTGCCGCCGGGGCCCTATTTTTCGGCCCCGAAACGCCCTTTTTGATTTCCGCCCATGAACGCCCTGCTGCTGATTGACGTGCAAAACGATTTCGTGCCCGGCGGGGCGCTGGCCGTGCCCGGGGGCGACGCCATCCTCGCGCAGCTCAATGCGTTGCAATCCAAGTTTGAGCTGGTGGTGGCGTCGCAGGACTGGCACCCGGCCGGGCACCGCAGCTTCGCCAGCGCCCACCCGGGCCACGCGGCCTTCACCGAAATCGAGTGGCTGGGCCGGCCCCAGATGCTCTGGCCCGACCACTGCGTGCAGGGCACGCCGGGGGCCGAATTGCACCCGGCTCTGAACACCGACCGGGTGGAAGCCATCTTTCGCAAGGGCACCGACCCGGCCATCGACTCGTACAGCGCCTTTTTCGACAACGGCCACCGCAAGGCCACCGGCCTGGGGGCCTACCTGCGCGGCCGGGGCATCACGCGCGTGTACATCGCCGGGCTGGCCGCCGACTACTGCGTCTATTTCACCGCCAAAGACGCCTTGGCCGAAGGCTTTGAGGCCGTGGTGCTTGAAGACGCCACCCGCGCCATCTCGGCCGAAGGGTGGGCCGCGGCGCAGGCCGATTTGCTGGCGCTGGGCGGCCTGGTACAGGCCAGCCACGGCGGCTTGCGGGAGAGCTGAGGGGGTTAATTTTTAATTATTTCTTCCGCCCGGGCCACCACCGCAAACAGCGGGTCGCCGGTGCGGGGGCTGCGGTCAAGCAGCTCGATGCCCTCCCAGCCGCCGGCGGCCAGCAGGAATTGGCGCACCAGGGCCAGGTGGCCGCGGTCGTCGAGGGCCTGCCAGGCGGCAATGGCCTTGCTGGGGAAGCAGCGGTTGGAGAAGGTGATGACCAGCGGGGCCCCGGGGCGCAGCACCCGGGCCAGCTCGCGCAGCACGGCCACGGGCTGGGTGAGGTAATCGACGGACACGCAAATCGCGGCCCCGTCGAATTCGTCGTCGGCGAAGGGCAGGGCGGGCTGCTGGTTGAGGTCCTGCACCAGGTGGGCCGTGAGGCGGGGGTTGGCCCGCAGCTCGGCGGCGTTCATGCCCAGGCCCACCACGCGGCGGTAGGGCACGTCGGCGGGCAGGTGGCTCACCCAGCTGCTCATCAAATCGAGCAGGGCCCCGCCGGCCGGAAAATACTCGCGGTACAGCTGCGTGACGGCCGCCACGGCCCCGGCGTCGATGTGCGTGACGAAGCGCGGGGCCTGGTAGAAGTGGGCATCGGGGGTTTCGTCCTGCCGCCGGAAGGCTTCGGGGGGGAAAGAATGCGGATTTTCGGGGCTCATGGGAATGGACAATGGCTGGCGGCTAAACCCGCCGGGGGGCCCGGGGGTTGCGCGGCGCGGCGGCTACTTTTGCGCCGTGCCACCCGCCACCCCCGCCCCGCCCTTCACCCTCCGCCCCGCCACCGCCGCCGACGTGCCCGCCCTGGCCGCCCTCGTCAACGATGCCTACCGCGGCGAGGCTTCGCGCCGGGGCTGGACCACCGAGGCCGACCTGCTCGACGGCCCGCGCATCGACGCGGCGGCGCTGCACGAGCTGCTGGGGGCCCCGGGCGGGGGCTTCGTGCTGGCCGTGGGAGCCGCCGGGCAGCTGCTGGGCTGCGTCTATTTGCAGGCGCAGGCCGGCCGCCTCTACCTCGGCACGCTGGCCGTGGCCCCGGCGGCCCAGGCCCACGGCCTGGGCCGGCACCTGCTGGCCGCCGCCGAAGCCCGGGCCCGGCAGCAAGGCTGCTCGCACCTGAAAATGACCGTGCTGGCGGCCCGCCCCGAGCTGCTGGCCTGGTACGAGCGGCGCGGCTACGGGCGCACCGGGGCCACCGAGCCGTTTCCCGCCACCGCCCGCTTCGGCCGGCCCCGCCAGCCGCTGGAGCTGGTGGTGCTGGAAAAAGCGGTGCCCCCACCCGCATAGGCAGGCGGCGCGGGTGGGCGGGTAAAGGGCCGGTTTCCCTGCACGTTCCAGCGCCGGTTTCAGACGAGCGCCCCGCCCTTAATGGAGATTTATTCCTGAATTAAAAACAAGTAGAAAAACCGTCTTGCTCATCTGGCATCCACGGTTTTATACATTACACAAACACGTTATTAAATTAATAATTATGTATTAATTGCCTGATAGTTAAATTTTTAATTCTAGCCGTTTACCTGGAGGCTGCCCGAGAGGTGCCGCTGTTGTACCCCGCCCGCCGGGGCCACCGTATGCCCATTCGTTCCTTCACCCACTGCTGCAAATTACTTTATGGATACGGTAGCCCCCGGCGTCACCCAGCTGCGCATTCAGCGCTTTGTGAACGTGTATTTTATTGATGCCGGCACGCCCGGCGAGTGGGTGTTGGTGGACACCGGCCTGCCCGGCAGCGAAAAAACCATCCGCGCCGCTGCCGAGGAGCTGTACGGGCCAGGGGCAACGCCCCAGGCCATTGTCCTCACCCACGGCCACCTCGACCACCTGGGCTCGGCCCGGGCGCTGGCCACGGGCTGGCACGTGCCCGTGCTGGTGCACCCGCTGGAATTGCCCTACGTGACGGCCCGGGCCCTGTACCCGCCGCGCGACCCCACCGTGGGCGGCTCGCTGGCCTTTGCCAGCCGGTTCTTCCCCACCCAGCTGCCCGACTTGGGCGACGTGGTGCAGGAGCTGCCGCTGGCCGACGACGCGGTGCCCTTCCTGCCCGCCTGGCGCTGGCTGCACGTGCCGGGCCACGCCCCGGGCCAGGTTGCCTTGTTCCGCGAAGCCGACCGCACCCTGCTTGGCGGCGACGCCTTCGCCACCACCGACCACAAATCGGTTTTTGCCGTGCTGGTGGGCGTGCCCAAAATCAGCGTGGCCGGCCCGCCCTTCAACTACGACTGGCCGCAGTGCCACCGCTCGGTGCAAACGCTGGCCGCTCTGGAGCCCGCCGCCATTGGCTGCGGCCACGGCCCGGTCATCCAGGGGCCCGCCGCCGCGGCAGGCTTGCACCACTTGGCCGCCCATTACCAACTGCCCGCCCAGGGCCGCTATCTGCACGAGCCGGCCCGCACCGATGCCAGCGGCGTAGAGCACCTGCCGCCCAAGCCCGTCGATAAACTGCCCCGCCAGGCCGCGGCCTTCGGCGCGGGCCTGCTGCTGGCCGGCGCGGCGTGGCTGCTGGCCCGCCGCGGGCGCGGCCCGCGCCGACCGTCTAAAAAGCGCAAATAGCCCCGGGCGTAGGGCCCGGCGCTATTTTTGCCAATGGGCGGCGCCCGAACCATTGTGCGCGGCCCGACATTTTATGTTCCTCTGCCCCCTGCCCTACCCCCGCTGCTTGCTGGCCGCGCTGCTGCTGCCGGGCCCGGCCCCGGGCCCGCCCGCCGCTTTTTTTGCCACGTACCGCTACACGGCCTACACCGTGTACGACCACACCACCGACGCCCCGCCCACCCGGGTGCCGGGCGTGGGCGGCACCCTGGCCCTGCGCCCCGACGGCACCTACGACAAGCGCCTGAGCCTGCTCATGGGCGACAGCGGCCCGCGCCTGTTTGCCCAGCACGGGCGCTTCGCGACGCAGGGCGACAGCATCCGCTTCCTTTTTACCGACGCCAAGGGCCCCGACGTGCAGCGCGGCACCTACCGCTACGACGCCCGCACGCGCCGCCTCACCATTGCCATTGCCGGCTACCCGCCCGGCAACCGGGGCGTGTATGAGCTGGTGGCCGGGGCCCCGCCGGCCCGCCGCAAATGAACGCGCGGTGCCCCCAGCGGCGTCAACCGTTGCTCATCCACGCGGTGTTGTCGTTGTTGCGGTCTTCGCTGCCAATCGCCCGGTCGGCTTTGCTGCCGGCCAGGACCTGGGGCGGCGGCACGCCAGGTTTCGCGCCGCCGCGGGCCCGGACGAAGTAGCCCAGGTAGAGGGCGGGCACCATGAACACCCAGCCCGGCACGCGCGGGCCGGGGCCCAGCAGCGCCACCGCCGCCAGCAGTGCCCAGACGGTGGCCACCCCGGCCAGCACCTTCCCAAACGCCGTGCGCGCCAGGACGCGGGGCCGGGCGGCGGCCAGCCCGCGGGCCGGGCCGTCCGCGGCCGCCAGGGCCCCGGCGGCCGCGGGCCGGGCCTCCTCGAGCCGGGCGGCCAGCGCCTCCGCCCAGTCGTCGAGGGTGAGGAGGCCGGCGGCGGGGGTGCGCAGGCGCTTGCTGAAGCGGAGCCGGCCGCCGTGCAGCGTCAGCTCCAGTATCTGGTAGTACGATTCTTGGGGCCGCAGGTAGTTGGCGATGCGCGGCAGGGGCACGTCCTGGGCCGGGCGGCCGGGGGCCGCCGGCCGGACGCGCAGGGCGTCGGGCCGCAGCTCCAGCTGCACGGCCCGGTAGCCGCGCTGCCAGGCCCAGTAGCCCAGCGCCAGCAGGGCCGCCGCCGGCACCAGCCCCTGGGCGCTGGGGGCCGCGGTCAGGTTCAGCAGCGCCAGGACGAGGCCGGCCACCGGGGCCAGCACCATCAGCCAGATGTAGCCCACCTTGACGGCGAAGGCTTCGCAGGTGGGCCCGGCCGGCGGGGCGGGGGGCGCAGCGGCGGCCCCCGCCGGCGGGAACCCGGGGGCGGCAGTCGGAACGGTGTCCATGAAGCTCGGAATTAAAGGGGTGGGAAAATACGGGCGGGGTCGTTCACCGGCAGGCCACGAAAACCAGTTCTTCAGCGGCCGGGCCGGTTAGTCGCCGTTGCGGGCGTTGTCGCGGTCGGCTTCGATGCCCGTGAGCACTTTGGTTTCCACTTTCAGCGTTCCGCGGGCCCAAAAGAAATAGCCCAGGTAGAGCGCCGACCCCAGCAGCAGCGGCCGGCCCCCCGGACTGGCGGCGGCCAGCAGCAGCGCGCCGGCCAGCAGGCCCAGGCCCGCCAGCACGGCCAGCAGGAGGCCCCCCGCGCCGCGGGCAAACCCACCGGCGGGCGGCCCCGGGGCGGTGGGGGCCGGGCGGGTGGCCGGAGCAGCGGCCGGGCCAGCCGCGGGCGGCGTGTGGGCAGCGGAAGATGGGCAGGGCGTTTCCATAAAAATGGGGGAAGAAGGTTGGAGAATTGTTTGAGTACTACCGCAGGAGAGATGCTTCGACGGGCTCAGCACGACGTGCAACTTTGAATCTTCAGACTTCCTAAACAAATTAATTTGTTGGTGAAGAAGCCGTTGCCTACCGGAACGATGGCCCGTAGCCCGGCCGCGCCGTGGTGGCCCAAGGGCAACCGGTACGGCCGGCCCGCCGGGCTACCGCCGCTTGTAGGCCAATCCCCCCGAAGTAGAAGCGCACCAGCTGGCCGGTTTTGTCGTCGGTTTCGATGGGGTAGGCCACGCCGCGCGTCGCCGCGCCCTGGCCATCGGTGGGGGTGAGCAGCCGGCCGCTGAGCTGCCAGCGGCCCGTGCCCGCGCTGCTGGCCCCGGCGCGGGCCGTGCTCCCGTCGCCGGTGCTGCCGAGGGCGCTGCTGCGGCTGTAGGTGCCGCCGGGGCGGAAGGCCAGGTCGCTGGCCACGGCCGTGGTGCCGCTGCCCAGGCTCGCCGAGCTGCCGCCTTCGAAAGAGCCCAGCAGCGCCTGCCCGCCGGCGAATGGCCGCACGGCCAAAAACAGGCCCATGTCCCGGGCGAAGGTGGTGGCCTGCGGCTCCACGGGGCCGTCCCCGGTCTGGTTACTGGCCCAGCGCACGGCCATCTTGTTGCCGGCGAAGCTGTGGGTGCCCCGCGCGCCGGGCAGCAGCGCCGCCAGCTCGCCCGCCGAAAACCCGGTGGGGTCCACGAACACCCGGCCGGCCGGCGTGAAGTAGTGGGTCGCTTTTTCCAGCGAGTGCAGCGCCATCAGGTAGCGCGACATGAAAAACAGGCCCACCGGCCGGCCCCCGGCCATGCTGCCCGCCAGCGGCAGCGCCGGCGCGGGCGTCGGCCGAAGCGCGGGGGCCGGCGGGGCCCCGGCGGCGGCGGGCCCCGCGCCCGCCAGGGCCTTCTTCCGCGCCAGGGCTTTGATCACGCCGTCCGAGTCGTCCACGCTCGTGTAGGCGGCGTAGGCCTGCTGGTAGGCCGTGGCCGCGGCGGCCTTGTTGCCGGCGGCCTCCAGCTGCTGGCCCTGCCGGAAGAGGGCCGCCCCGGTGGGCCCCGGCTGGCCGGGGGCCCGGCCCGCGCCCAACATACTCACCAGCAGAGCGGTGCAAGAACAGGCGCGTCGAAGATGGGGCATGGCGAAGGAAACGTTAGAAGGGGTGGCGCAAAGAAATGAACGTGGGCCAGCCGCGCGGGCCTTACTGCGCGCCGGTGCTTTTGTAGGAGGTGCCGTTGAAGCAGAAGCCCTTCGTCTGGTCCGTTTTTTCGTCCCAGTCCGTGCGGAAAGCCGGGGCGCGCACCGTGCCCTGGGCGTCGGTCAGGGTCAGGTACCAGCCGTCGAGCTTCCAGCGGCCGGCCTGCCGGGGGGCCGCCGAGGCGGCGTCGGTGGCCAGGTCGGCTCGGTCGGTGGGGTCGGTGTTGAGGTGCGCGGCGGCGTAGCTGTCGCGGGTGAAGGTGCCGTCGGGGAGGAAGTGGAGCGTGCGGTACACCGCCAGCGAATTGGCATCGACGCGCACGGCCGCGTTGCGGCCCTCGAAGGCGCCGGCCAGCTGCCGGGCCCCGGCCAGCGGGGCCACGCACATGAACGAGCCCTCGCAGCCAAAGCCGGTGGGGTCGGCGCGGTAATTGCCCGTTTTGGTGCTGCCGTCGGCCCACTTGATGGTCATCGTCGGGCCGCTCACCGCGCAGGTGCCCCGCTGGCCGGGGGGCAGGGCCGCCAGGGCCGCCGCCGAGAAGTCGGCCGGGTCCACGTACACCTGCCCGGCCGGCGTGAAGCAGTACACGTGCTGGTTGTTGAAGACGTCCATAAAGAAAAACACCCCCACGGGCTTGCCGCCGGCCGTGCTGCCGGCGGGCGGCCCCCCGGGGCCGCCGCCCGCGCTGCTGCCCCCGCAGCTGGCCAGCAGCGCCAGCACCAGGCACACCGGCACCAGCCAGTCGTAGCGCATGGCCGAATATTCGGGTAAATCGTCAGTTTTCATGGCTTTAGGTTGAGAAGGTTGGGTGGATTAAAAAGGAACCGGGGTTGGCCGGGCAGGTCCCGGGCCCCACCGGAGCCCGCCGCCCGGCCGGGGCTGCTCGCCGCTTGGAGAGGGCCCGGGGTTTGGAGCGAGCCCGGCGGCTTTCCGCGCGCTGTCTTTTTGCTGGCGGGATTGGGCTGCAAACCAGGCCGAATCCTGGGACGACTGCGCCCGGTCTTCCGCGCGTTTCCGCTTTTTCCGGGAATTTTGGGTGAAGCCGGGGCTGAGAACCACGAACAGGGCAAAAAACCCCACGACCACCGGGCCCGCGAAGGCCACGAGCCACACCAGCACTCTTTTCATCTCAGTGGTTAAAAATCAGTTGTTTACTACTTCGCAAAGCGCACCGACCGCGGCCGGGTTAGCCGGTCTACTGCCGCGCGTAGGCGAGGCCGTTGAACTGGAAGCGCGGCTGCGGGCCAGCGGCGGCCCGCAGCCGGGCGCCGGCCCGCCGAAACGCTGGCTTTTTATGGTCGGTAAGGGCGGGTGGCGGGGCCCGGCTCGCCAGGGGACGCGTGGCTCCGCTGCTGCCGCTCAGTTTCCATTTCCCGGAGAGGCCCGTTGCGCGGAGGGGGAGAGCCCAAACTGAAGAGGACCATGAGGGCCAGCATGAACAGGACGTAAGCGCCCGCCCCCAGCACGGCCAGTTTCAGCAGCATAAACAGCCAGTAGCTGAGCGGCTTAGGGGCGGTTTTTATGGGCGGTGGGGCCGGCCGGGGGGAGGGGCTATTTTCGCTCATAAGCCATTCCGTTGAACTGGAAAAGGGTCACTTTGGCGTCGGTGCCCACGGGGTAGGCGACGTCGCGGGCCGTGTGGCCCTGGGCGTCGGTGAGGGTGAGGTACCAGCCGTCGAGCTTCCAATGGCCCGCTTGCTGCGACGAGCCCCCGGTTTCGGCCACGCCGCGCGCCGTGGCCGTGGTCACGGTGGCCACGCCGCTGCTGGTGTAGGTGCCGTCGGCCCGAAAGGTGAGGGTGCTCGACACCACGGACTGCCCCACGGCCGAGGCGTAGGTGCTGGTGCCGCCCTCGAAGGTGCCCAGCAGCTGGCCGGGGCCTTTGAAGGGCCCCACCGCCGAAAAGATGCTGCCCCCGCTCCAGCTAAAGCCGCCGCCGAGCCTGTTCATGGCGGCCGTTTCGGGCTGGGGGTAGCCGGTCCAGGCGATGCTCAGGGCTTTGCCGGCCACGGTGTAGCGGCCCTTGCTTTTTTCGGGGGTGGCGGCCAGCTCGGCGGGGCTCAGGCCCACCGGGTTTTCGTAGGCCACGCCCTCGGGGCTGAAGTAGTACGACAGGGTGCGGAAATTGCCCAGCACCGACTTTGTAACGAAGAACAGGCCTACCGGCTTGTTGCCTTCCAGGTGGCCCGCCACCGGCGCGGGGCCGGCCGCCGGGGCCGGGGCGGGGCGCGGGGCCGCCACCGACCCCGCGCCCCGCCCCGGCCCCGGCGCCGGCGCCGCTGGTGCACCGGCGCCGGCCGCTGCTTTGCCCGCCAGCGCCGCCTTCATGCCGTCCGAGTCGTCCACGCTCGTGTAGGCGGCGTAGGCTTGCGCGTAGGCGGCCGCGGCCCCGGCCCGGTCGCCGCTGGCTTGCAGCTTTTGGGCTTTTTGCATCCAGGCCGTGGCGGGCGGGCCGCTGTAGGCCGGCTGGGCGTGGGCCGGGCCGCCCAGGAGCACAGCCAGGCCGAGGCCCCACCATTTACGAAAAGTAGTCGGAACAGCCATGTGCGGAACGCAGTAAAACGGGTTGGGAAAAGCCGGTTGAGCACGCAGCCAAAAGCAGGCGCCTGACCAGCTGGTGCTAATCAATGAACAAATGATAACCAAGTGCTTGGCGCAGCTTTGGGCGAGGCACGGGTGCTGAACCTTGCCTCAAAAACCAGCGGCCAGCGCCAGCACCAGGCCCACCCACAGCAGCCACGTGCCGCCGGCCACCGTGCCAACAATCAATTTTCCGAAGGCCGCACGCAGCAGCATCTGTGCCCGGCGTTTAGTGTATTACCAGGGCCCCCTTGCCGCTGGTGGGCAGGCGGCGCTGGCCCGCGCCCAGCGTGCCGTAGTTGCTGCCGAAGGCGAAGCCCGCCGTGTTTTTGGTCAGGCCCGTGAAGCCCCCGCCGTCCTGCGAAATCAGGTTGCCCCCGCCCGAAGCCACCAGGTTGCCGCCGCCCGAAGCCACCAGGTTGCCCCCGCCCGAGGCCACCAGGTTGCCGCTGGCGTCGAACACGGCCACGGCGAGCACCTGCTTGCCCTGCGCCACGGCCAGCACCGAGTTGCTGCCAAGCGGGGCGTAGCCGAATTGCAGGCCGCTTTGGCGCAGCTGCTGCACGTAGCCCACCAGCTCGTTGTAGCTGCCCCAGGCGCCGCTGTTGTAGAGGCGAATGTTGCAGTCGCAGGCTTCGCCCTGGCCCACGGGCTTGCGGCCGTACACCTGCTGAATGGCCTGGCTTACCCAGGGGTCGCGGCACTGGGCGGCGGCGTGGAGGGCCCCGGTAAGGAGCAGCGCGAGCACGAGAAGGGCGGGCTTAAGCGTAGGCATGGGCAATGAACTGAAAATGGGTGGGATAAGGGATTTATTTACGCCGATCCAAGCAGGCCGGCGGGATGTCGAAATGTAGCCCCGCCCCGCCCGGGCCGGGGCAAAAAGTCGAGCAGACCCGCCCAAAAGTCGACCAACCCCCGGCTGGGTCGACGGGGCCGCGGCGCGGGGGTACCAAACCGGGCCGGCCGGCTTTACCTTGCCCGGGCAACCTGCCCCCGGGTCTACTTGCTTGCCGCCGGTGCCGGCCCGGCAAGCGGCTTGCGGGGCCTTTTTTCACTGCCATGCCCGCTGCCCCTCCCCCCCTGCGCTGCGTCGTGCTCGACGACGACCCCCTGTGCTGCGACCTCGTGGCCAGCTTCGTGCGCCGGGTGCCGGCCCTGGCCCTGGCCGGCACTTTCGGCGAGCCGGTGGCGGCCTTCGAGCACCTGGGCCGCCACCCCACCGACCTGCTGCTCACCGACATCGAGCTGCCCGGCCTCAGCGGCCTGGAGCTGGTGCGCGGCCTGCGCCAGCCGCCGCTGGTGGTGTTCCTCACCTCCCACCCCGAGTACGCCCTGCCCACCTACGAGCTGGACGCGGTGGATTTTCTGGTGAAGCCGCTGGCGTTTCCGCGCTTCCTGCGGGCCATCGACAAGGCCCTGCGCCTGCGCCCCGCCGACGCGCCCAGCGCCCCGCCCGCCCCGGGGCCCGACGGCACGTTTTTTATCCGCACCGCGCAGCAGTTCCTGCGCCTGGGCTACGCCGACGTGGCTTACGCCGAGGCCATGGGCGACTTCGTGAAGGTGCACCTCGCGAGCGGAACCGTCCACGTCACCCTCGTCAGCCTCAAGCACCTCGAAGCGCAGCTGCCCGCCGACCAGTTCGTGCGCACCCACCGCTCGTTCCTGGCCAACGCCGCGCGCATCACGGCCGTCACCGCCGACGAGGTGTGCCTCGGCCCGGCCGGGGCCGTGCCCCTGGGCCACACCTTCCGCGACGCCGTGCTGGCCCAGGTGGTGCAGCAGCGCCTGGTGAGCCGCCACCCAACGGGCCAGTAAGTATCTGGCTGTTAGCTGCTGGCTGTTAGCTGTTAGCTTTCGTTCTTGCAAGCAGCAGGTTATCAGCCCAGCGGGGCTCGGTCAATCGGCGGGGCTCGGTCAAAAGGAAAGCTAACAGCTAACAGCCAAAAGCTAACAGCTAATGAATGGCTCGCTCTTTATTTCACCAGGGCCTTGTTCGTTTTCGGCTCGTTGGCTTCAATCAGCTCTGCCTCGGCGGCGGGCAGCGACAGGTAAAACGTGGTGCCCTGGCCGGGGCCGGCGCTGGCCACTTCCAGCTCGCCGCCGCTGCGGCGGGCGTAGTCGCGGCTCAGCACCAGGCCCAGGCCCGCGCCGGGGGCCCGGCCGGGCCCTTCGGCGGGGCGGCGGGGCAGGCCGGCGGGGGGCAGTAGCTGGCGCGGGGTGGGCACGGGCAGGCCCCGGCCGGTATCGGCCACGGCCAGCTGCCAGCCGGGGCCGTGCGGCGCGGCGGCCACCGTGACGCGCCCCCCGGCGGGCGTGAACTTGAGGGCGTTGCCGAGCAGGTTGCGCAGCACGAGGCGCACGGCGGCGGGGTCGGCCCGCACCCACTCGCCGCCCGCCAGGGTGCTGTGCAGCGCGAGGCCCGCCGCTTCGGCCGCGGGGCCCAGCAGGGCGAAGGCGTCGTCCACGGCGGCGGCCAGGGCCAGGGCTTCGGTGCGCGGCGGGCCGGCCACGCGCATTTGCAGGGCGGCCCAGCTCAGCAGGTTTTCCAGCAAAATCAGCGTCTGGTCGAGGGTTTGGGTGAGGTGGCGCGTGTACTGGCGCAGGCGCTCGGGGGGCAGGGCCGGGCCGCTGACCAGCTCCACGAAGGCGTGCAGCGCGTGCAGCGGGGCCCGCAGATCGTGGCCGATGATGGAAAACAGCCGGTCCTTGGTGGCGTTCAGCTCCGTCAGCTCGGCCCGCTGCTTCTCCACCAGGCGGTTGCGGCGGCGCAGCTGCCGCGCCAGCCAGGCCAGCACCAGCCCGCCCAGGGCCACCGCCACCAGGCCCGCCACCAGGCCCCGCAGCTGGCGCTGGCGCAGGCGCAGCGTCTCGGCCTGGGCGGCGCTGGTGCGGGCCAGGGCCTGCCGCCGGGCGCGTTCCTGGCCCAGCTGGAAGTCGCCCTGCAAGCGCCCGATTTGCTCGGACTTGGCACGGCTGAAGAGCGAGTCGTTGGCGGCCTGGGCCTGCTCGGTGTAGGCCAGGGCCCGGCGGTAGTCGCCGCCGGCCTTGGCCAAGCCGGCCAACAAGGACGCGGCGGCCTGCACGTCGGCCACGTCGTGGATGCGCTGGGCCAAGGCCAGGGCCTCGCGGGCGCGGGCGGCGGCCAGGGCCGGCTGGCCGCCTTGCCGGTACGCCCGGGCCAGGCCGTTGAGCACGTCGGCGGCGGCGTTGTTGTCGTCGGCGGCCCGCAGCAGGGCCAGGGCGCGGGCGTAGGCGCGGATGGCTTCGGGCCGGCGGCCGCTTTCGAGCAGGAAGTGGGCGTAGCTGCCCAGCACCTGGCCCACGTCGGCGGGCTCGTGCAGCGCCTCGAACCCCGCCATCGATTTCTGGAAGTACGCCTCCGTTTCGGGCCGGTGCAGGTGGGTCATGGCGGTGGCCATGTTCTGGTACACGATGGGCCGCACCCGCTGGTCGGGCACCGAGTCGAGGCGGGGCAGCAGCTGCTCGTAGGCCCGCAGGGCCTGGGCGTACTCTTCCTGCTTGAGGTAGGTGTTGCCGATGTTGCCCAGCGAGTTCACTTCCGTTTGGGCGTCGTGGTGCCGGCGGGCCAGCTGCACGGCCTCGAAGAGGGCGGCCAGGGCCCGGGGGTAGTCGCCGCGGTTCACGTAGATGCTGCCCAACCCGTTCAGGGCCTGCGCGGTGTGCGCCCAGTCGCCGCGCGCGGCAAAAAATTGCCGCGCTGCCTGCACCGAGGCCAGGGCGCAGGCGTAGTCGTCCTGGGCGTTGCACAGGCGGGCCCGGCCGAGCAGCGCGGCCCCCAGGCGGCGCTGCTCGCCCAGCCGCTGCCCCAGCGCCACGGCCGAGTCGAGCACTGCCCGGGCCCGCGGAAACTGGCCCTCGTTCTGGTAGCTCGTGCCCAGCCCGGTGAGCGCGCGCACCTGGCCGGTGGCAAAGTGCAGCCGCTCGCTCAGCCGCTGGGCCTGGCGCAGCACCGGCCGGGCCTCGGCAAACTGCCCCAACTGCGCCAGCGCGTACCCCAGCTCGTTCAGCGTCTGGGCGCGGGCGGTGTCGGGGGGCAGCGCCGCCGCCCGGTGCCGCAGGCTGTCGAGCACGGCGGTGGGCTTGGGCCGGGGCGGGGCGGCCGGCGCGGCGGGGCATCCCAGGGCCCCGGCCAGGGCCGCCAGGCAAGCAATTCGGGCGAGGGTATCGGGTCGAATCATACGGGGTGGGTATAGGAGAGCAAAGTAGTCGTAATATTCTATTTTACAATGCTTACGCGGTGCGGGCCGCGGCAATTTTACCCGCCCCGGCCCGGCCTTGCTAACTTGCGCCCCCGTTCGGCCGCCCTCCCACCCTTGGCCCGCGCGGATTATTGTTAACTGCTAACTGCTCACTGTATAATGGGACGCGCATTTGAATTTCGGAAAGGCCGCAAAATGAAGCGCTGGGACCGGATGTCGAAAGACTTCACCCGCATCGGCAAGGAAATCGTGATGGCCGTGAAAGAAGGCGGCCCCAACCCCGACAGCAACGCCCGCCTGCGCACGGCCATCCAAAACGGCAAGGGCGTGAACATGCCCAAGGACCGCGTGGACGCTGCCATCAAGCGCGCCAGCAGCCGCGAGGAGAAAGACTACCAAGAGGTTGTGTACGAAGGCTACGGCCCCCACGGCATCGCCATCGTGGTGGAAACCGCCACCGACAACCCCACCCGCACCGTGAGCAACGTGCGCCTCTACTTCAACCGCAACAGCGGGGCCCTGGGCACGGCCGGCAGCTCCGACTACACCTTCACCCGCAAGGGCGTGTTCAAGCTGGCCGCCGCCGGGCTCGACCGCGACGAGCTGGAGCTGGAGCTGATTGACGTGGGCGCCGAGGACGTGTACGAAACCCACGAGGAGGACGAGCACGGCGCCGAGCACGCCTACATGGTGGTCGAAACCGCCTTCACCGATTTCGGCCAGATGCAGAAGGCCCTCGAAGCCAAGGGCCTGAACGTGATGAGCGCCACCCTCCAGCGCGTGCCCAACACCACCGTGGCCCTCAGCGACGAGCAGGCCGAAGAAGTAGAAAAGCTCATCGAAAAGTTTGAGGAAGACGAGGACGTGCAGGCCGTGTACCACACGATGGGGTGAGGGCCTTTGGAGCGTTTCGCACCGAGTTAAAAGGGGCTTGCCGAGTTGCACAGAGGAAGTATTTTACTCTGTGTAACTCGGCAAGCCCCTTTTAACTCGGTGCGAAACGCTTCTAGGGCTCCACTGCCGCAGTTTCCGCCTCCTGCTTGCGCACCACGCGCCGGAACACCGGCCGCAGCCCGAAGTACAGCAGCGCCACCACCGGCACCGCCGCCACCGCCCAGACGAGCAGGCCCCCCAGCTCGGCCCGCCACAGCAGGCGCAGGATGGCCAGCGGCTCGTGGCGCACCTGGCGCTGGAGCTGCGCCAGGGTGAAGTGCGCCATAACGTTGCCCTGGCCCAGCAGCTCGCCGCCGTAGCGCAGAAACGGCAGCAGCAGCAGCAGCTGCACCGGCGTGAGCAGGTGGCAGATGAGCTGCAACGCGGCCACGTTCAGGCGCAGGCGCAGGGCCACGCCCGTGGCGATGACGGTGGTGAGGCCGAACGTGGGGGCCACCCCCAGGGCCGCGCCCAGCCCCACCGTGAGGGCCAGCTGCCCCGGCGAGAGGCCCGCCTTGAGCAGGTTCACCAGCGGGTCGAGCAGCACCCGGCGCAGCCAGCCGGGGCGGGCCGCGGGGCCGGCCGGCGGGGCGGGCGTAGGCGAGGAGGAATCAACCGTCATAGATGGGGTATCGGGAAAAAACGGGGTCCGCCCGGCGGGGCGTATCTTCGCCGGGCCCCGCTGCGCTTACGGCCGGGGCAAAATTACCGCCGTCCGGGCCCCATGCCACACACTTTCTTGCCCGTGCACCGGCGCGGGCCCTGGTACCACGAGCTGCCGCTGCTGCTGCGCCACGCCGCCCGCGAGCTGGCCGCCAACGACCCCCTGCGCCTGGGGGCCGCCACGGCGTTCTTCACCTCGTTTGCCCTGCCGCCCATCCTCATCATCCTCATCCAGCTGCTGCGGGCCCTCTACCCCAGCAGCCTGGTGCGCACCATGCTGCTGGGCAAGCTCAGCAACCTGCTGGGCAGCGCGGCCACGGGCCTCATCGAGCAGATTCTCAGCAACGTGGCCGACCCGCGCCGCTCGCGGCTGGTGACGTGGGCGGGCTTTGTGTTCCTGTTGTTCATCGCCACCACGCTCTTCACCATCATCCAGCACTCGCTGAACCAGCTCTGGCAAATCCGGCCCCGGCGCAGCAGCGGCTCGGTGGGCCTGGCCGTGGCCGAGCGGCTGCGCTCGGGGGGCGTGCTGCTGGCCACCGGGGGCCTGGCGGTGCTGGCCTTCAGCACCGACGCCGCCCTGAGCCTGTTCGCCGACGCCATCCGCGACTTCGACACCACCTTCGTGTACTACCTGGTGCGGGGGCTGAATTCGCTGGCGGCTTTCCTCATTTTGGCGGTGTGGTTCGGGCTTACCTTCCGCACGCTCAGCCTGGCCAAGGTGCCCTGGCGGGCCGTGCGGCGGGGGGCCCTGCTCACGGCCGCGCTCATCAGCCTGGGCGAGCTGGTGCTGGGCAAGCTGCTGGTGGGCCAGGACCTGGGGCCCGTGTACGGCCCGGCGGCCGGGCTGGTGCTGGTGCTGCTGTTCGTGTTCTACTGCGCCATGATTTTTTACTTCGGGGCCACCTTCACCAAGGTGTACGCCCTGCGCCTGGGCCTGCCCATCCGGCCCAAGAAGAAAGCCGTGCGCTACCGCCTGGTGAACGTGGAGGACGACCCGAACTGAGGGCGGCACGGCCCACGGGGGCCCCCCAATTGTTCCACCAAGCGCTGCCTGTCCCTTTCCCTTATGAAACGCCCTTTCTTGTTGCCGCTGCGCCGCGCGGCCGCGCTGCTGCTGGTCGCCGGGGCCACGGCCTGCGCCCCCCGGAGCCCCGGCGGTGGCCCCGCCCATTCTCAGCAGGCTACGGTCGGGGCGCTGCGGCTGATTGGGGAGGTGGTGGTGCCGAACGGGCTGCCGGTGCAGGGCACGGTGTTCGGCGGCATTTCGGGCCTGGACCGGGGCCCGGACGGGACGTGGTACCTGCTCAGCGACGACAAGGGCGAGTTTTCGCCGGCCCGCTTCTACACCGCCCGCCTGCGCTACGACGCCCAGGGCTTTTACGGGGTCGACGTGACGGGCGTGCACTTTATGCAGCCCGCGCCCGGCGAGCCGGCCCGCCCCGCCCCCTACGTGGACCCCGAGGCCATCCGCTACGACCCCGCCACCGCCGGCCTGTACTGGACCAGCGAGGGCGACCCGGCCCTGGGCCGCGACCCGTTTGTGCGCGAAATGGACACCACCGGGACCTTCCGGCGCACGCTGCCCGCGCTGCCGCTGTTCCATTTCGACAAGGCGCCCGGCCGCGGGCCCCGCGCCAACGCCACCTACGAGGGCCTGGCCCGCCCCCCCGACGGCCGCAGCCTGTGGCTGCTGATGGAAAGCCCCGTCCGGCAGGACCGCCCCGACGACGCCCCCGCCGCCGCGCCCTACCCCAACCGCCTCAGCCAGCTCGACGCCCGCACCGGGGCCCTGCTGCACCAGTACGTGTACGCCCTCGACCCGGTGACGACGCCCGGCCACGTGAACCGCACCTCGGAAATCCTGGCCCTGAACGACCACGAGTTTCTGACGCTCGAATGCTCGTATTTCGCCGGTGAAGTGCGGGTGCGGGTGTACGCCATCGACGCCCGCGGGGCCACCGACGTGCAGGGCCGGGACGCCTTGTTCGGGGCCGCCTACGTGCCGGTGCGCAAGCGCCTCGTGGCCGACCTCACCCGCCTGGGCCACCGCCTCGACAACCTCGAAGGGCTGGCCTTCGGGCCCCCGCTGCCCAACGGCCACCGCACGCTGGTCATCGTGGCCGACAACAACTTCAGCGCCCGCGAAATCAACCAGTTCCTGGCCTTCGAGGTGTTGCCGTAGCGCCGGCCGTACCTTTGCCGGGTGCAACCGACTGATTCTGATTTCCCCGCCGCGCCCCGCGCCGCCGCTTTCGCCGCCTTCGATTTAATTCCCGCCCTGCAAACGGCCGTGGCCGAGCTGGGCTGGGCCGCGCCCACCCCCGTGCAGGCCGCCGTGCTGCCCTACGCCCTGGGTGGGCACGACGTGGCCGGGCAGGCCCCCACCGGCTCGGGCAAAACCGCCGCCTACGGCCTGGCCCTGCTCCAGCGCCTCGACCTGGCCGAGGCCGCCGTGCAGGTGCTGGTGCTGGTGCCCGCCCGCGAGCTGGCCCTGCAAGTGCGCGACGCCCTGCGCCAGCTCGGCAAGCACCTGCCCAACCTGCGCGTGGCCTCCTACTACGGCGGCCACCCCATGCGCGACGAGCGCAAGGCGATGGAAAACCAGCTGCCGCACGTCATCGTGGCCACCCCCGGCCGCCTGCTCGACCACCTGGAGCAGCGCACCTTCATCCCCAACCAGCTGAAGGTGCTGGTGCTCGACGAGGCCGACAAGCTGCTCGACTTGGGCTTCCAGGAAGAAATGGCGACCATCGTGAGCCGCCTGCCCCAGCGCCGCCAGACGCTGCTGTTCTCGGCCACCATGCCCGACAAGGTGTTGCAGCTGGTGCGCTCGCACCTGGCCCGGCCCAAGGTCATCAACGTGGCCGGCGGCACGGCCGATGCCGCCGCCCTGCCCAGCAGCCTGGTGCTGCGCGGCCACGTGGTGGCCGCCGCCGACCAGAAGCCCGCCGCCCTGTTCCACGTCATCAGCCAGCCCGACGCGGGCCGCTCGCTGGTATTTGCCAACACCCGCGACCGGGTAGAGGAGCTGACCCGCTTCCTGCGCGGCCGGGGCGTGGCCGCCGAGGCCCTGCACGGCAAGATGCTCCAGCCCGAGCGCGACAAGGCCCTGATGAAGCTGCGCAACGGCTCGGCCACCGCCCTGGTGGCCACCGACGTGGCCGCCCGCGGCCTCGACGTGGACGAGCTGGACACCGTGGTGCAGTACGATGCTCCCGAGCAGGCCGACACCTTCCAGCACCGGGCCGGCCGCACGGCCCGCGCCGGGGCCACCGGCACCGCCCACCTCCTCGTGACGCCCCCCGAGCAGGCCAAGCTGCAAAGCTGGCCCGCCGCCGGCACCGTGCAGTGGGCCCGCCTGGTGCCCCCCGCCCTGCCCACCGCCGCGCCCAAGGCCCCGCGCCCCAGCACGGTGTCGCTCCACGTGTCGGCCGGCAAGCGCGACAAAATCAGCGCCGGCGACTTGGTGGGGGCCTTGGTAAGCGTGGGCGGCCTGGAGCGCGACGCCGTGGGCCGCATCGAGGTGCACGACCACTACAGCTTCGTGGCCGTGCCCGAGGCCCAGGCCGAAGCCGTGCTGGCCAGGATGCAGAACGCCAAGGTAAAGGGCAAAAAAGTGAAGGTAGCCATCGTGCGCTAACGTGCGCTAACGTGCCGGAAACCCCGCCCCGCCAGCTCCTGTTCGTGTGCAGCCAGAACCGCTGGCGCAGCCCCACCGCCGAACTGTTATTCGATGGCCACCCCACCGTAGCGGCCCGCTCGGCCGGCACCGAGGCCGGGGCCCGGGTGCGCGTCACGGCCGGCCACTTGGGCTGGGCCGACGTCATCTTCGTCATGGAAAAGCGCCACGCCGAGCGCCTGCACGCGAAATTCGCCGATGCGCTGGCCGGCAAAACCGTCGTCAACCTGCGCATCCCCGACGACTACCAATTCAACGACCCGGCCCTGGTGGCCCTGCTGCGCGAGAAGCCGGCGGGGTACTTATAGCCCGCCGTCACGCGGCTTTTGCCCAACCCACAAAAAAGCCCGCCGACTCAACTGAGTCGGCGGGCTTTTTTGTGGGCCCCGGGAAGGACTAGTTATACCCGGGGTTCTGGGGCAACTTCCACACTTGCGCATCGTTCAGCTCGATGGGCAACAGCGGGATGGGGTTCACCACGCCCGTAGTGATGCTGTGCGACATGGCGCGGGAAGCCACATCGGCAGGCAGCACGCCAAAGTAGCGGCCCGTGCGAATCAGGTCCCAGAAGCGCAGCGACTCTTCGGCCAGCTCCACCCGGCGCTCGTGGTAGATGGCTTTGAGCAGGTCCGGACCCGCGAGGCCGGCGGAGATGTCGGGCAGGGTACCGGCCGGTGTGTTGGCCGGGTCGTAGGTAAGCGTGCCTAACACCGTGCCCGGAGGCTTAGTGGAGTTGCGGGCCCGGGCCCGTACCATGTTCACCAGTGTTACAGCTTCCGAATTTTTGTTGAGCTGAGCGGCGGCTTCGGCCTTCATCAGCAGAATGTCGGCGTAGCGCATTTTACGGATGTTCTGGGGGCCCGATTGGTTGTTGACGGGTTGTAAAATGGCTACTTTCCGGTCCATATACCCGGTGTCGTTGAAGCCCGGGTCGATGACCATGGGAAGGCCGAGCACCGAGTCCCCGTTTTTGTAAACTGTTACCAGCAGGCGCGGGTCATTGGCTTCAAACTCGCCCACAAGGCTTGCGGTGGGGTTGTTGAAACCATACCCCCAGCCGGTGCCCGGGATGGTCATGCCGCTGGCGTCTTTGGCAGCCGTGCGGTTGTTTTGGAACACGTTGCTCGTGGTACCGATCGAAATGGGTCCGTAACCGTCGTTGGAAGTGGAGAATTGTATCTCAAATACCGATTCGCTGCTGTTTTCACCCGGGGCCTGGTGAATCATGGCGTAGTTGGGTAGCAGGGTGTACTGACTCGAAGAAATGATGGTGCTGGTCAGGTCGTACACTTCCTGCCAGGTGTGCTTGTTAGTGTTATCAGTACCCAACTGGTACATGATGGCGCGGGCCAGGTAGCCGTTGGCGGCCCCTTTGGTGGCGCGGCCCAGGTCGGCGGCGGCGTAGGCCCCTTTTTCGGGCAGCGCCGCGGCGGCGGCCTTTAGGTCTTTCTCAACGAAAGCGTAGGTATCCGCAATGCTGGCGCGGGTCACGCTCGCCGCTTGCGTTGGCAACACCGCTTGTTCAAAAAGTGGCACCCCCCCAAACGTTTTCACCAGGTTAAAGTAGAAGTACCCCCGCAAGAATAAGGCTTCGCCTTTGAGGCGGGTTTTCAGGGCGGCGTCGATGGTGCCGGCGTCAATGTTGTTGATGACGGTGTTGGCGCGGGCAATGCCGGTGAAGCTGTGCACCCAGAGGCTGCTGATGGGCCCGTTGCCCGACGTCACCGTCCAGGTTTTCAGCTCCAGCAGGGGCGTGAAGTCGGTGGGGTTACTGCCCTTGGCCGCGTCGTCGCTCATCACGTCGCCGAACATCCACTCATAGGTCTGCGGCACGTAATCGCCGACGCCGAACTTGGGGCCCTGGTCCCAGGAGGCAACATCGTAAATGGCGTTCACGGCCTGCACAGCGTTGGTGGGGTCGTTGAACAGGTTGCTCTGGGTGGTGGCCCCGAGGGGGTCTTTATCCAGGAATTTCTTGCATCCTGGCGAGAGCACCGCGATGGCCGCTACGGCCATAATTCGGGCTGCGTGGGAAATTTTCATGTGGATGGTAGGATATCGTTAAAATTGAACGTTGAGGCCCAAACGATAAGTGCGGGGCTGGGGGTAGTTGCCGTTGTCCACGCCGTATGCCAGGGCGTTGCCGTAGTAGCCCGTGGTGGAAATCTCGGGGTCGAGGCCGGTGTACTTGGTGATGGTAAAGGCGTTGTCCACGGAAGCGAAAACACGCAGCCCGTTCATTCGGAACGTGTTGAGCACCGCTTTCGACAGCGAGTAGCCCAGCTCAATGTTGCGCACCCGCAGGTAGCTGGCGTCTTCCACGTAGCGGCTGCTGAAGCGGTCGTTGTAGCCGCCGGCAGTTTTGAAGGTGAGGTCGCCGCTGTTGTTGGTGTCAAACGACGTAACGCGGGGCTGGTTGCTGTTGGGGTTGGCGGGCGTCCAACGGTCCAGGCGCGAGGCGTAGAAGTTGGTCCACAGACCGGCAAAGTTGCTTGACTTGTTCAGGTTGAAGCCAGCCGCGTTGATGGCCTCAGCCCCTTGCACGCCGTAGAGCAGGACTTTGAAGTCAAAGCCGCTGTAGCTCAGGTTGACCGAGGCCCCGTAGGTGAAGCGGGGCGTGGCGCTGCCTAAGTAAGTGTAGTCGTTGGAGTCAATCTTGCCATCGCCGTTGACGTCGATGTACTTAACGTCGCCGGCCTGGGCCCCGGGCTGAATTTTGTACGCGTTGGCTTCGTCCTGCGAGTGGAAGACGCCGTCGGCTTGCAATCCGTAGAAGGAGGCAATCTCGTGGCCCACAGACGTGAGGGTGGTAGAACCAAGGTGCGAATCGACGTTGGCCCCGGCAATGGGGCTGGCCCCGCCCAGGTCGGTGATGCGGTTGTTGATTTTGGTGAAGTTCAACCCAACGTTGTAACCAAACTTACCAATTTCGTTCCGGTAGTTCAGGGCCAGCTCTACGCCGCGGTTGTACAGCGAGGCCACGTTGGCACTGGCCGGGGACTGGCCGATGTAGTCCGGCACGGGCAGCAGGGCAATCATGTCCTTGGTACGGCGATTGAAGTAATCGCCGGTGAACGTCAGCTTGCTGTCCAGGAAAGACGCGTCAATACCGAAGTCGGTAGTGATGGCCGTTTCCCATTTCAGGTCCGGGTTGTTGAGCGTCGCGACCGCCAGACCGGGAGCCACGGTCTTGTTGAACACGTACAATTGGTTGTTGACGGCCGTCGAGGCGTACCCGTAGTTGGGTGCGGCGTTCTGGTTGCCCACCAGGCCGTAGCTGCCCCGCAGCTTCAGCACGGAGAAGATGGTTTGGCCTTTCATGAAATCCTCGTTGGAAATGTTCCAGGCGGCACCAGCGGAAGGGAAAGTACCCGTGCGGTGGGCAGGCAAAAAGCGCGACGTCTGGTCGAAGCGCAGGGTCGCCGTCAGCAAATACCGGTCGCGGAAGTTGTAGTTGGCCCGGCCGAAGTACGAGATGAGGCCCCCATCGTACTGCCCGCTGCGCACAGTAGAACTGGAGGAACGAGCGGCGGAGATGTACTGAAGCGTGGGGTCGGCCGGCACGTTGTAGCCCGAGATGGAAATGCTGTTGCCGTAGCCCCGCTGCGCCTCCTGGCCCAGCGTGGCCGAAAACGAGCTGTTGCTACCCAGGTCCTTGGTGTAGTTAATGTAGTTCGACGACACCCAGCCCACATTTTCGCCGCGGGTTTCAATCAACGCGCTTTGCGAGCGTTGGTCGTTGGCCCCCAAAAAGTACTGCGGCTGGTAGTACTTGGGGTGGTAATTGTTATAGTTGACACCAAAAGTAGAGCGGAAGGTCAGGCCCTTCAGAATGGTTACGTCGAGGTAAGCATTTGAGAAGAGGGTGCTGCTCTGGGTTTTGTTGCCTTGCTGCTCGCTGATGTAGCGGGCCAGGTTGGGCGTGAAGCTGGTGATGTTGTCGTACGAGTAGCTGCCATCGGCATTGTACGGCGACCCGATGGGGTTGGCCTGGGTGGCGTACTGAAGCACCGGGCTGTAGAAAGCGTTGCCCGTGCCGTCGCCGGCCCCCGTTTGGTTGGCCGTGGTGAAGGTGGCGGAAACCCCGGCCTTTACCCGGTCGGTCAGCACGACGTCGTCGTTCACGCGGATGACGTACTTCTTCAAGCCCGTGGCCGCGATGATGCCGTCCTGCTGAAAGTAGTTGCCGCTTATCAGGTAGCGGTTTTGCTCGGTACCACCTGAGGCCGACAGGGCGTAGTTGGTAATCAGGCCCTTCTGGGTCACAAAATCCTGGAAGTTGGTGCCCGTGGCCCCCCCTTGCAAAGCGCTGTTGAGGATGGCGGTATAATCGCCCGGAATGGCTTGTTTACCGTTGGCGTACGCCTCCGTTACCAGCGTTGCGTACTGTTGGGCATTGGTTAGGTCCAGCTTCTTGCGGATTTCCTGGTAGCCGGTGTAGCCGAACAGGTTGAACTGGGTTTTGCCGGCCTTGCCGTGCTTGGTGGTGATGAGCACCACGCCGTTGGCCCCGCGCGAGCCGTAGATGGCCGTGGCCGAGGCGTCCTTCAGGATTTCGGTCGATTCAATGTCGGTGGGCAGCAGGAAGCTGATGTCCCCCGTCTGGATGCCGTCCACCACATACAGCGGGTCGGCGTTGTTGATGGTGCCCACGCCGCGGATGCGGATGCGGGTACCCGAACCGGGCTGGCCGCTGTTGGAGGTGACCTCCACGCCCGCTACGCGGCCTTGCAGGGCCTGCACCGGGTCGGAAGTAGCCACCTGCGTCAGCTGGGCCCCGCTCACGGAAGCCACCGAGCCGGTGAGGTCGCTTTTCTTGGCCGTGCCGTAGCCGATTACCACCACCTCGTTCAGGTCCTGGTCGGCCGCGGCCAGCACCACGTTGATGGTGGACTGCCCGTTGACGGGCACCTCCTGGCGCGTGAACCCAACCGAGCTAAACACGAGCACGGCGTTGGAAGGCGCTTGCACCGAAAACCGGCCGTCGGCGCCGCTGCTCGCACCGGCCGTGGTGCCTTTCACGACAACTGTTGCTCCTGGCAGGGCTTCGCCCTTGCCATCCTTAACTGTTCCTTGAACTGTTTGCTCCTGGGCGGCCGCACCAAAGGGTCGGCACACCAGCGCTAGCATCACGAGCACCGCTAGTAGAACGGATTTCATAGGTAGAATGAATTAGTGAATTGATAGCAACAAAAGTATTCTGTCGCATACGTTTGCGCTAATACTATTCCAACGTTTATTATCCGTAAATTTTCTCAAAGAAACGCTGAAGCGTGTGCGTACACGCCAATGAAAACCAGCCTTATGACAACTGCAAGCCTTGATTAACACCTAAAAATCCGGCAATACTAATTTTAGCTGTTTTGCGGCAACAACCTGTTTTTGTGATGATTATTTTTCACAAGTTCAGGCGTTTTCGCTGCCGACCAATTTTACGCAATGGTTTGCTACCGTTGCGACTATCGGTTGCTGCCCATTGTACCCCTCCAAGGTAACAGCCCGCGCTTAACTCCAAATCCTTGTGCTGGTGCTGTTCTGGTTTTACCGTTGCGGCGGCCACGGGGCTTTTGGCACGTGGTGCGAACAACTGGTATCGGAAGTAAAATAATGCCGCCTTCGGCCTGGTGCCGCTCAGCACCGGCGGGATAGAGCACGGTAAGCGGATGTGGTCAACTACTCCTGCCCAAGCTATGGCGATGACCAGCAGCCCAGTGATGCGTTCAATTTTGCGCGTGGGCCGGAGCCAACAAATCGTTACCTGCCAGGCCCTTGAAACCAGTCGATTGAAAACTGACCACGAATAGCCCACCAGCGCTTAATAGGACGGCTCAGCAGCCATTGGTGCTGTTAAAAAGCTTGTGCCAAAAAGGTTTTTTAGCCGACCCAGGTGGCTACTTAGTAATTGGCCTCGCTACCGGGCAGGTCGACCAGGATGAACTGGGTGTCTTTTTCGGCCACGATGCGTACCGAATTTTCGTCGCCGATGCGGGCCTGGTCGTTGGGGCCCAGGGCCACGCCGTTCACCAGCAGGCCTCCTTCTTTTACGTATACCAGGGCCAGGCGCAGGGGGAAAGTCTTGAAGTCGATTTCCTTGCCCATGCCCAAGTTGGCCCAGTACACAGTGCTGTTGGAATTCATGTACACCACGTCCTCCAGCACTTTCTGGCCGGTGGCCAGCGGCACCAGCTCATCCTTGCGGCCCCCGAGGAAACCCAAGTCTTTCTGTTCGTAGCTGGGGGCCAGGCCGCGCTGCGAGGGCAAAAACCACAGTTGGTAGAAGTGCAGCGGTTTGTCCTGCAGGTTCATTTCGGAATGGGCCACGCCGGTGCCCGCCGTAATGCGCTGCACCTCGCCGGCCGCAATGGCCGTGTGGTTGCCCAGCGTGTCCTGGTGCGTGATTTCGCCCTCCAGCACCAGCGTCACGATTTCCATGTCGGAGTGCGGGTGCTGCGGAAAGCCGTTCTGCGGGGCCACGCTGTCGTCGTTGAACACGCGCAGGGGCCCGAGCTGCAGGTTGTGCGGATCGTGGTAGTCGGCAAACGAAAACAGGAAGTAGCTACTCAGCCACGGGGCCGGGGCGGCGTGGTGGCGGTCGGCGGCGGGAATGTGCTGGAGCATGGCAAGCGGCTGGGGAAGGGCAGACGGGGCTGCATACGCGGCGGCGGGGGCGAAGTTCCGGGGCGGGCCCCGGCGGCAGAAGCGCCGCCGTAGCCGCTGGCCGTTTCGGCCACCGGGGCCCCGGGCTGCGTATGGGGCCGGGCACGGTGCTTGCTTAGGCCCGGGCACACCTTTATCAACCCATCATTTTCCCACGTTATGAAAAAATTATCCATCGCCCTCGCCGCATTGCTCGGCGCGGGCCTCGCCACTTCGGCGCACGCCCAAACCGTGCGCCTGGGCCTCAAGGCCGGGGCCAACCTCTCGAACCTGTCCGGCAACCTGATGAACCAGGACAAGTACAAGAACAAGTTCGGCTTCGAGGGCGGGCTGCTGCTCAACGTGGGCATCGTCCACGACCTGCTCTCGGTTCAACCCGAAGTACTGTTTTCGCAGAAGGGCTTTAAGTACGCCGACGACTCCTACACGGTACTCGGCAACACGTACAAATACACCGGCAACCGCACCTATAACTACATCGACGTGCCGGTGCTGCTGAAAGTGAAGGCCGGCGGGCTGTTTTTTGAGGCCGGTCCCCAGTACAGCTACCTGCTGAACGTGCGCGACAACTCCAACACGACTTCGAACGGCAGCTCCGTTTACACCACCGCCAACACCCAGAACCTGGACCACGTGAACCGCAACGAAATCGGTTACGCGGCCGGCCTGGGCTTCGAAGCTTCGAGCGGCGTGTTTCTCGACGTGCGCTACAATGGCTCTTTCACCGACTTTGCCAAGGATGGCTACCAGGACTCGGACCTGAAAAACGCCCGCAACTCGGTGTTTCAGGCGTCGGTAGGCTTCCTGCTGCCCAGCAAGTAGGCCCCGGCCCCGGCCGGCCCGTTACCGCTAACCCCAATCCCATGCCCAGAAGCCTGCATTTTTTGGCCGCCGCCTTGCTCAGCGCCCTGCCGCTGGCCCCCGCCGCGGCCCAAGCCCCGCCGCCGAAGGAGGCCAGCCCCGTCGATAAAGCCCGCGACAAGGCCGCGGCCGCCGACGCGGCCTTGGTCCAGGCCCAGCTGAAGTACGACTCGGGCTTTGCGGTAGCCGCCAGCAGCGGCAACCTGCTGGCGGCGGCGCTGGGCGGCTTGGCGGCCCAAAAAGCTACCGCGCTGGAGGTGAAGGATTGGGGCAAGCAGCAAGATGCCGACCTCACCCAGCTGCAAACGCAGCTCCAGGGCATTGCTGGCCGCGCCGCCTTCGCGCTGCCCGCCGCGATGAGCGCCGCCGACCGCAAAACCTACGACGACGTGAACGACCGCAAGTACCTCGGGTTCGACAAAAAGTACCTGCGCGACCTCAAGGAGTTGCACCAGCACCTCATCGCCCTTTACGCCGACGCGGCCACCCAGGCCACCAACCCCGAGCTGCGGGCCTTCGCGGCCGACGCCCTGCCCAAGCTGCGGGCGCACGGAACCACCACCGCCCAACTGTTCGACCGCGCCAACGCCCGCAAGTAGCCGGCCCGGCCGTCGCGCTACGCAAAAAGGCCCCCGCGAGTGCGCGGGGGCCTTTTTATGGGTTAAGCAGTCCCGTGCACCGCCGGATTAATTGCCCACCACAGCTTAGCCGCGGCGCAGCCCGGCCACTTGCTGCTGCAACTCGGCCACCACGCTGGCCAGCCGCTCCAGCGACATTTCAGCGGCCGGGAAGTGGCTGCTGATGTAGCACTTGGCTTCCCAGATTTCGAGGGCCTCGGTGCCGGGCAGGTCGTAGGGCTTGTACTGGGGGTTGTCGGAGTGCAGGGCCAGGGCCCCGGCGGGCCGCGCCTTGTGGAACACGCGCTTGAACACGATGCCGTCGCGCGGGCTCACCACCACGCAGGGCGTGCCGTCCTTGAGGTGGGCCAGCTCGTCCACGTAGCGGCCCACCACCACCGTGCCGCTCACCAGCGGCAGCATCGAGTCGCCGGAGATTTCGAAAGCCCGGTAGCTGCCCGTACTCGGCAGCATGGGCAGCCGGAATTTGGGCAGCTCGCCCAGGTATTCGGGGTCGGCGTAGCCGTTGAGGTAGCCGGCGGCGGCTTTCTGGGGCACCAGCTCGATGTTCTCGTTCTGGTCGCGGTCCACGGTCAGGGCCAGGATGCGGAGCTTGCCGGCGGCCGCGGGCGGCTCGGGGTCGTCGTCGCCGTCGGGGGTGGCGGGCGCGGGCTCCAGCTGGCGCATAGTGGCGGCGGCTTTGGCATTTTTGCGCTTGCTAAAGTCGGTGGTCACCAGCTGGTCGAGCGTGATGCCAAACAGCCGGGCCATGTTGACGAGCGTGACGAGGCGGGGCTCGGCGCGGCCTTCTTCGTAAGCGCCCACGAGCGAGCGTTTGATGCCGAGCTTCTCGGCCATCTGGGCCTGGGTGATGGCCAGCTCGCGCCGCCAGAATTTGAGGTTGGTGTTTATCATCGGAAAGGAACGGCCAGGAAACGGGCACCGGACAAGGGGCCCAGGCCGACAAAGTTGGCAACGCCGCCGCGAAGTTACTAATTCCGTTAGCTTAAATTTTTTCTTATTTCTTCACCCTATCGAAATTAGGACATACAGGCTAAAGTTCAGCTTATTTATGGCCCCACATGTGCAAGCAAGGCAGCGATGAGCATGACCACGAGGGCAACAGAAGTTCATATTGGCAAGGGAAGCCAATCATGGCCGATTAGGGGCCAGAATCTTTTGATTATTTAGCCCCCTTGCCAATATTTGCTGTAAAGCCGGCTTGAAACTCTTCCGTTGAAATGACCTTCATCTCGTGCAGCCAATACCAGCGCGACACCCCTTTTTTTGTGGTCAGTTCTTGATTGGGGTACACGTATCGTTGATGAAGATAAGCCCTCGTATAGGCCCTTAAATCATCCACAAATTGTTGCATCTCAGCATCGTTTTCGGGCTGCGCAACCACGGAGAAATCGCCTTTGCCGGTTGTCAAAACAAATCGGTTCTGCCAGCGGGTATAGGTAAAGTAGCATACCCCGGCTACTACCAGCGACGCCGCACCCGATGCCACCAGATAAGCCTGGTTAACAATGGGCTTGCCAAGCTCCTGCGCCCAAGACCCAACCACTCCGAAGGCAACGAAAAAGCTAAGCACCAATGGAAATGAACGCTCCATTTTTCCCCGAACTGGTAGTAGCTCTTCGTAAGGAATTTCAGTTCTTACATAGTTCGTCAGCCGTTTACGGTCCACCAACAGCCCGTCTTCCGTGGTCGTTAGCCGTGTATGCCCCCACACGGGATGCTTTTGGTAGAATTCCATATTCAAGCTGCTTTTCCGTCGGTTTCCCTGCACTCTACCTCCGCAACCTTATTCCCGCCAGGCGCAGCTGGAAGTAGTCGTACTTCTCGCGCAGGTGGTCGAACAAGTCGCGCAGGGCCGGGGCCCCGCCGAGCTGGGCGCGGGCAGCGGCGATTTCGGCCAGCTGGGTGTCGGTCACGAATTCTTCCAGGCGCAGGGGCAGGCCCTTGGTGTAGGCGCGCTCCAGGTGGGCCTTGACGGTGCTTTCGGCCAGGCCGCGCTGCTCGGCAATTTGCAAGGGGCTGAGGCCCTGGCGGTGCAGCTGGAAGGTGGCTTCTTCGGAGTCGTTGACGGCGGCGGGGTCGGCGGGCGCTTTGGCGGCGGCTTTCTCGGCTTTGGGGCGCGCCGTGGGGGCCCCGAAGGGCAGCTCGTCGTCGCCGGCCGGCACGTTGCGCGGGGCCCCGTGCTGCAAAATGGCCTGGATGAATACCTCGCCGTAGGTCTCGAATTTCTTCATGCCCACGCCCGACACGGCCAGCATGGCCATGCGGGTTGTGGGCTGCTCCTGGGCCATTTCCTGCAAGGTAGCGTCGCTGAACACCACGTAGGGCGGCACGCCCTGCTCGTCGGCCAGCTGCTTGCGGAGCTGGCGCAGGTGCTCGAACAGCCGGGCCTCGGGCGAGCCGGTGGCAGCGGCCTCGGTGGCAGCTTTGCGGCTGGCGCGGGTGGGTTTCTCGGCCTTCTCGGCGGGCTGGAACTTCTTGAGCAGCAGCGGCAACTCGCCTTTCAGCACCTCGTGGCCGCGGGGCGTAATTTTCAGCGCGTAGCCTTCTTCGTAGGCGATGTAGAACAGGCCATCGTTCAGCATCTGGTGCACGTAGCTGTACCAATCCAGGTACGGCAAATCGGCCCCCGCGCCGTAGGTTTTGATTTGGTCGTAGCCCCCGGCGATGACGGCCTGGTTGCGCATGCCGCGCAGCACGTCAATCAGCAGCGTGACACTGAGCCGCTCCCGGGCCCGCGTCACGGCCGACAACGCCTTCTGGGCCAGCAACGTGCCATCGAACGTGGTGGGCGGGTTGCGGCAGATGTCGCAGTTGCCGCAGTCGTGGGCCAGCGTTTCGGAGAAGTAGTGGAGCAGGATTTTGCGGCGGCAGGAGGCGGCTTCGGCAAACTGCTGCATGCGCTCAAGCTTGGCCGTGTTGAGCTGGGCCTGGCGCGCGGGCACGTCCTTGGTCACCATCTCGCGCATCTGCATCACGTCGGCGAAGCTGTAGAACAGGATGGCCGTGCTGGGGGCCCCGTCGCGCCCGGCGCGGCCGATTTCCTGGTAGTAGCCCTCGATGTTTTTGGGCAAGTTGTAGTGCATCACCCAGCGCACGTTGCTCTTGTCGATGCCCATGCCGAAGGCGATGGTGGCCACAATCACCTGCACGTCGTCCTGCAAAAAGGCCTCCTGGGCCTTGCTGCGCTGGTTGGGCGTGAGGCCGGCGTGGTAGTGCGCCGCCTTGATGCCCTTCTGCTGAAGCTTCTGCGAAATGGTTTCGCAGGTTTTGCGCGAGAGGCAGTAGATGATGCCGGGGTCCTGCGGGTGGCGGGTAATGTACTCCACCACCGAGCCCACGCGGTCCTGGCCCGGCCGCACGATGAGGTTGATGTTGGGCCGGTCGAAGCTCGAAAGGAACACCTTGGGCTCGTGCAGGTTGAGCTGGGTGATGATGTCGCGCTTGGTGAGGCGGTCGGCGGTGGCCGTCAGGGCCACGATGGGCGTGTTGGGGAACTGCGTGCGCAGGGCCCCCAGCTTGGTGTACTCGGGCCGGAAGTCGTGGCCCCAGCTCGAGATGCAGTGCGCCTCGTCGATGGCAAACAGGCTGATGTTCACCCGCCCCAAAAACTGCATGAACCCGTCCGAGAGCAGCTTCTCGGGACTGACGTACAGCAGCTTGAGGTGCCCGCTAACGGCCGCCCGGGCAATGTCGTTGGCCTCGGACGTGCCCACGCTGGAGTTGATGAAGGCCGCCGCGATGCCGTTGCCTTTCAGAGCTTCCACCTGGTCCTTCATCAGCGCAATGAGCGGCGACACCACCACGCACAGCCCCTCGCTGACCACGGCCGGCACCTGGAAGCACACCGACTTGCCCCCGCCGGTGGGCATGAGCACCACCGTGTCCTGCCCCGCCAGCACGCTCTGGATGATGTCGGCCTGCATGGGCCGGAAGTTGTCGTAGCCGTAGTAGCGTTTCAGTGCCCGGCGGGCGGCGGGCAGGAGTTCGGCGGCGGCAGTCAGGGTATCGGGCATAACGGGTAATTGGGCAATGCTAAGCGGATGAACCTCACGAGACCCCTGCGGGGCGGCCCCTCTCCAAAAGAGAGGGATGCCAGACGGTTCGGCTCCTTGGCCTATTGGTCGGCGAGCAGTAAACAAGTATTGTTCGATGACAGCCAAAACGCGGGCTGTTTCGCGCAACACTTGGTCGTTGGTGAAACGAAGTTCGTGAAAACCTAATTCCGTCAGCGTGTGGGTACGGCCTTGGTCGTATTCGGCCTGGTCGGGGCGGTTATGGATTTCGCCGTCAACTTCAATAATAAGCCGGTAGCTGAGGCAAATGAAATCAACAATAAAAAAATCAATGGCGTGCTGGCGTCGAAACTTGACACCGAGTTGCGCCGCCCGCAGCCGTTGCCACAGCAATTGTTCAGCGGCGGTAGGGGCCCTGCGGTTTTGCCGGGCGTAGGCTTTGGCCTTGTCCCAGGTGCGCACGTCGGTGGTGTAAATATGCTCACGCGGGCCGCTGAGCTTGGGAGGCTCGTTCATTAGCCTAAGATAGGGCCCCGGCCCCAGGGGAACCTCACCCCCTAGCCCCCTCTCCAAAAAAGAGGGGGAACTAGCGCTAGTTCTAGGTTTTAGAAGCTAAGACTAAAGACTAGTTCCCCCTCTTTTTTGGAGAGGGGGCTAGGGGGTGAGGTTCCCCAGGCGGTGAGGTTACGCCACCCGCGGCTCCCGCCGGCTCCCCCGGTACAGCTCATACTTCAGCAGCCGGCAGTCAATCGGCCCATTGAAGAGCGGGATGCGGCGCGTGGCCTTGAGGCCGATGGTTTTGGCCGCGTCCAAGTTGCCGGTGAGCACGTAGGCTTCGTAGCCCTGGAAGTTGGTTTTCAGCGCGTCGCCGATGGTTTTGTAGAAGGCGGCCATCTCGGCCTCCTCCCCGATCCGCTCGCCGTAGGGCGGGTTCGTCACCACGAGGCCGGGGCCCTCAGCGGCGGGCGCGGCGGCGGCCTTCACGTCGCGCACCGATAGGCGGATGCAGTCTTCAAGGCCAGCGGCGGTGATGTTCTGGGCCGCCTGGTCAATCACTTTCGGGTCGATGTCGGAGCCGGCCAGGTAGGCCTGGGGCTCTTCCAGGCGCTGGGCCTCGGCTTCGGCGCGTACTTGCTGCCAGAGGTCGGCGTCGAAATCGGCCCAGTTCTCGAACCCGAACTTGCCCTGGTGGAACAGGCCCGGGGCGATGCGCTGCGCGATGAGGCCCGCCTCGGTGAGGATGGTGGCCGAGCCGCACATGGGGTCAATTAGGGGCTGCTTACCGTCCCAGCCGGCGAGCAGCACCAGGCCGGCGGCCAGCACCTCGTTCAGGGGCGCGTCGTTGGTGGCCTGGCGGTAGCCGCGGCGGTGCAGCGAGTCGCCGGCGGCGTCGCGGCTGATGATGACCTCGTTCTCGAGCATGCGCAGGTGCAGACGGATGTCGGGGTGGCGCGTGTCCACGTCGGGCCGGTGGCCGGTGCGGTCGCGGAACTGGTCCACGATGGCGTCCTTCATCAGCTGGGCCACGAATAGCGAGTGCTCGAAGGTGGACTTGTTGACCACTGCCGTGATGGCGAAGGTTTGGCCCGGGCCGATGTACTCGCTCCAATCCACGCGGCCCACCTCGCGGTACAGGGCCCGCTCGTCGGGGGCGTAGAAGCCGGCCAGCGGGCACAGCAGGCGCATGGAGAGGCGGCTCCAGAGCACGGTTTCGTAAAGAAGCCGCTGGTCGCCAATGAATTCGACGGCGCGGCTGCCCACGTGGGTGATGTCGGCCCCGAGGGCGTAGAGCTCGTCGGCGAGCAATTCTTCTAATCCAAACTGGGTGGTGGCGGTGAGGTGCATGGCCGCAAAGGTCGGGCAGGAATGCGTTGGGGCCCCCTTCCGCCCGAAATAGCCCCGGCCGCTATCTTGCGGCCCCGCGCCAAACGCGCTTGAAATTCTCTCTAGTACGCGGCCATGCCGGACAAAAACCTCTACATTATCGCCGGTTGCAACGGGGCGGGCAAAACCACGGCCTCGTTCACCATTCTACCGGAGGTGCTGGATTGCCGCGAGTTCGTAAACGCCGACGAAATTGCCCGGGGCCTCTCGCCCTTCCAGCCCGAAAAAGTAGCCTTCGAAGCCGGCCGTATCATGCTGCACCGCGTCGATGAGCTATTTGCCCGCGGTGAAACGTTTGCCGTTGAAACCACACTGGCCACCAAAATCTACCAGCAAAATATTGTGGCGGCTCAGCAGCAAGGCTACACCGTTATCCTGTTATTTTTCTGGCTAAACGACGTAGAATTGGCCCAGGAAAGAGTAAAAACCAGGATTTCCGAAGGCGGCCACAGCATCGAGCCCGATGTAATTACCAGAAGGTACCAGCAAGGCATTATCAACCTTTTCGATAATTATTTACCGCTGGTGGATGAGGCGTTAATCTTTGACAACTCAGCCGGTGAACACGTACTGCTAGCCGAGAAGATTAGTAGCAACCTTCACATCGTCAACAATCATATCTACAGTCAACTACGCACTTACTATGAAAACCGAACCCGCAATTGAACGACGGGACAAAATATTAGCCGGTCTAAAAATCGCCTACGCACAAATGCTGGAATTCAAGCGCTATAAGAATAGTGAAGTGGTAGTGGCGCGCAATGGGGAGATTATGCGGCTAAAGCCATAAACCCAATATTTACTTTAATTATTAATTCAACGACGTGAATTCAACTGATATTTTTGAGAAAATAATAATTTCGAGAGGATGCGGCACTGTTCATCTTGCAATTCAAGAAAAGCCAGAAAATACAAAATGGGAAACATTAGTTTTTGCAAATCTTGTAAAAAATAATATCTCAATCAAAGATTTTATTGCGTCGCTTATCAGATTGAATAGAGACGAAGCGCGTGTAATTCTAGCGGAGCTATTGAATAAAGACATGGCCTATGAAGCAGAATTAATGCCGTTTGACAAAGCCAATAAATTTGCTAATGAATTCTGCTCGTTATTCAGCGAGCAGGCTTTTTTTCTTTCAAACTCAAGTTGGAAGACTAATAGAAATTATGATATAAGCGACAATTCCAAGCTAAATTTTGAATCTTGGACTCCATTGACAGAAGCTACGTTCGACTCGGGCATTATTGTTTGTGACATCGATAAGGTTGGTATAGCTTGGTTTGAAGACGAAGACTGATTTAGCCGCAGCTATGTAGAGTATTATTCCGCCGGCCCCCGTGGCCGGCTTTTTTGTACCTTCCGCGCCGTATGGCTACTCCTGTTACTACTGCTTCCGCGGCTTCGACGGCCGCCGCGCCGGCCCGCTCCTACGCGGGGCCCATGGTGCTCATGACGAGCTTGTTCTTCCTGTTCGGGGCCGTCACCAACTTCAACGACGTGCTGATGCCCTACCTCAAGGACATCTGCCAGCTCACCGATTTTCAGTCCACGGCCGTGCAGTTTGCCTTTTTCGGGGCCTACTTTCTGATGTCGCTGCCCGCCGGGTGGGTGCTGAAGCGGCTGGGCTACCAGCGCGGCATCGTGGCGGGCCTGCTCGTGATGGCGGCCGGGGCCCTGCTGTTCGTGCCGGCGGCCAACTCGCGCACGTTCGGGCTGTTCCTCACGGCGCTGGGGGTGCTGGGCGCGGGCATCACGCTGCTGCAAGTGGCGGCCAACCCCTACGTGAGTGTGCTCGGGCCCGCGCGCGGCGCGGCGGCCCGGGTGAGCGTGGTGGGCGTGGCCAACAACTTCGGCGGAGCCCTCTCGCCGCTGGTGGGCGGGCTGGTGCTGTTCGGCGGCTCGGTAGCGCTGAAGGCCAAGCTGGCCGCCCTGCCCCTGGCCGAGCGCCTGGGCCAGGAGTCGCAGCTCGTGAAGGGGCCCTACCTGGGACTGGCGGCGTTTCTGGTGCTGCTGGCGGGCGTGTTTTTCTTCGCCGTAAAGCTGCCCGACATCGAGAGCATTCCCGAGGAAGAGGCCCTGGAGCACCGCCCCGTGGCCGCCGGGCGCACGTCGGCGCTGGCTTACCCGCACCTGGTGCTAGGCATCGGGGCCATTTTCGTGTACGTGGGCGTGGAGGTGGGGCTGGGCTCGCTGCTGATTCGCTACGGCGAGAGCCAGAATATTGCGCAGCTGTCCGGCTTCACCCAGAGCCTGGTGCGCGGCCTGAACGCAGCCACGGGCTGGGCGGGGGCCCTGTTTGGGCAGGCCCCGGCGGCGATTGATACATCGGCGGGCTTCACCAAGGCGGTGGGCGCGGTGCTGGTCTCGTCGTACTGGTTTGGGTCGCTGGTGGGGCGGGTGGTGGGCATCCCGCTGCTGCTGCGCTTCCCCAACCGGGCGCTACTGGTGGCGGTGTGCGCGGCCGGCGCGGCGCTGGTGGCGGCCAGCATCCTGAGCCACGGCGAAACGGCGCTGTGGCTCATCGTGCTCTGCGGGCTGATGAACGCCATTATGTGGCCGGTCATTTTCCCGCTGGCCATCACCGGGCTGGGGCCCTTCACCAAGCAGGGCTCGTCGTACCTCATCATGGCCATCGTGGGCGGGGCCCTCATCCCGCCGCTCATGGGCTGGCTGGCCACCCACGGCGGCGGGCTGCGGGTGGCGTTTGTGGTACCGGCGCTATGCTACGTGTACTTGCTCTACTACGCCCTGCGCGGCTACCGGGTGCGGTAGGGGCCCCGGGCACCGCCGGGCCGTACCTTCGCCCCCGCCCTTTGCTGCCCGTTCTGCCCATGCTTTCGCTCGAAGAAAACGTCTCCCTCCGCCCCTACAACACCTTTGGCCTGGAGGTGCAGGCCCGCTACTTTGCCCGCTTCGGCAGCGCCGACGAGCTGCGCCAGCTGCTGGCTTTGCCGCAGGTGCAAGCCGCCGAAAAGCTCATTTTGGGCGGTGGCTCCAACCTACTCTTTACGCAGGACTTTGCCGGCGTGGTGCTGAAAAACGAGATTCGGGGCCTGGAAATCCTCACCGAAAACACCGACGATGCCACCACCGCCCTGGTGCGGGCCGGGGCCGGCGAAAGCTGGCACGGCCTGGTAGAATACGCTTTAAGCCAGGAATTAAGCGGCCTCGAAAACCTCTCGCTCATCCCCGGCACGGTGGGCGCCGCACCGCTGCAAAACATCGGGGCCTACGGGGCCGAGCTGCGCGACACCTTCGAGCGGCTCGAAGCCGTGGAGCTGGCCACCGGGGCCCTGCGCACGTTCGGGGCCGCCGAGTGCGGCTTCGGCTACCGCGAAAGCGTGTTCAAGGGCCCCCTCAAAAACCAGTTCGTGGTCACGGCCGTGGTGCTGCGCCTGCACCGCCAGGCCCGCCCCAACGTACAGTACGGGGCCCTGCAGGAAACGCTGGCCAGCTTCGGCATCGCGGGCGAGCCCACGCCGCACGACATCAGCCGCGCCGTGGTGCACATCCGCCGTTCCAAGCTGCCCGACCCGGCCGAAATCGGCAACGCCGGCTCGTTCTTCAAAAACCCCGAGGTTTCCCAACGCAAGTTCGACGAGCTGAAAGCACAACACCCGGCCATCCCCGGCTACCCCGTGCCCGGCGGCGTGAAGGTGCCCGCCGGCTGGCTCATCGAGCAGGCCGGTTGGAAAGGCCTGCGCCGGGGCCCCGGCGCGGGCACCCACGGCGTGCACGACCGCCAGGCCCTGGTGCTGGTGAACCACGGCGAAGCCACCGGCCACGAGCTACGCCTACTAGCCGAGGAAATCATCCAGTCCGTCCGCAGCCAGTTCGGCGTGGAGTTGCACCCGGAGGTGAACATTTTGTAGGCTGCCACAATTTATGGCCTAACCGATAATTATCAAGCGGTTCGCAGACGTAAAAAACGGCTGTTCCTAAGCTAGGAACAGCCATTTTTTATACCTAGCCATTAAACAATTTGTGACGCTTAATGGGCTTATTTTTTCGAAGCAATAGTGCATGGTAAAAAGTAGGCACATCGTTCACCCAGCCCTTGAGAATGAGAATAATTACTATTATTTCAATTCTACTTACCACACCTATGCAGAAGCAAATATTAAATAAAACGCCTGATTTACAAGTAGTTATTATTTGAATGAGTGTAGCAAAAGAAATTAACACCCACAGTTTAGCACCCCACGAATGCGTTGCTATTTCCTTCCTGAATTTAATAAAGCAAATGGCATACGTTGCAACTTCGAGTGCCAGCAGCACCAACAGTTTCAGGGCATTTAATTCGAAAAAGCTTTGGCACTCCAAATAGACTGCCCCGACCACTAACAACCAAAAAATCTGGTCAACGGTGGAGTCAAGCCGCCGCAGTTTCTCTGTTGAAACCTTTAACTGCCTGGCAATTATTCCGTCAAAAACATCGGTCAGCAAGCCTATTGAAATCAATACAATTGCAACGATTGGAAAGCTTTCCAGCTTAAGCCAGCTCAGGAAAACCAAAAGCGACCCGATAACCAATCTCGAATAGATTAAAATTACCGGGGCGTGTTTCATTACGGCAAATTAGCGCTTGCTATTACTTCAGCACCGCCAGCGTCACACCGTCGCCGCCGCGGTCGGCGTGCTCGTCGGCCACGCTGGCCACGGCTTTCACGGAGCGCAGGTAGTCGCGCACCACTTGGCGGAGCACGCCGTTGCCGCGGCCGTGCACGAATTTCACTTCCGGCATGCCCAGCATCACGGCGTCGTCCACGAAGCTCATGGTTTTGGTGAGGGCGTCTTCGGCCCGCTCGCCGCGCAGGTCAAGCGTGGGGCTGAAGCCGGCCATGCGGTCGGTGATGTTGACGCCGTTGCCGCTGGGGCCCCCACCGCTGAGGCGCGAGGTTTTAGCCTTGGCGGCCTGCTCCCGGTCGCGGATTTCGGCGCGGCCCAGCTTCTCCAGCTGGCTCACCTTCACCAGCGTTTTGAGGCCCCCGAACATCACCTCGGCGGTTTGGCCCTTCACGCCCACCAGCTCGCCGTAGCCGTCCTGGCCCAATAGGGCCACTTTGTCGCCGGCTTGCAGGCCGCCGACGGTGGCCAACTCGCGGGTGGCGCGGGCCTTCGGCGGCTCGATGTGCAGCTCTTTCCGCACGAAATTGTCCAGCTTTTCGCGCGCCAGCTTGTTGATTTCCTTGTCGGCCTGGCCGCGGCGGATTTCGGTGATCGTGGCCTCGATCTGCTGGTTGGTGTCGCGCAGCAGGGCCTTGGCCTCCTGCTTGGCGGCGCGCAGGGTTTCGAGGCGCGTGTCCTCGATGTGCTGCTTGAGGTCGGCGTAGTCCTGGGCGGCCTTTTTAAGGCGGCGCTCCTGCTTGGCGGCCTCGGCGGTGTGGCGCTCCAGCTCGGTTTTTTCCTGCTCCAGGCCCTCCAGCAGCTGGTCGTAACGGATTTTATCCTTGCCCACGAGCTGCGAGGCACGCTCCACCAGGTCCTTGGGCAGGCCAATTTTGCGGGCAATTTCGATGGCGAAGCTGGACCCCGGCTTGCCCACTTCGAGGCGGTACAGGGGCTGGAGGCGCTCGGGGTCGTAGCGCATGGCCCCGTTCACGAAGCCCGGCGTGCGCTCGGCAAAATTCTTAAGATTAGTATAGTGCGTGGTGATGACGCCGTAGGTGCGCGCCCGGCTGAACTGCTCCAGCACGGCTTCGGCAATGGCCCCGCCCAGGCTGGGCTCGGTGCCGGTGCCGAATTCGTCGATCAGCACCAGGCTCTTTTTGCCCGCCAGCAGCAGGAACTGCTTCATGGCCAGCAGGTGCGAGGAGTAGGTCGAAAGGTCGTTTTCCAGGCTCTGCTCGTCGCCAATGTCCAGGAAAATATCGTCGAATACCCCGGCCTCCGACTCGTCGCCGCAGGGGATGAGCAGGCCCAGTTGCAGCATGTACTGCACCAAGCCCACCGTCTTCAAAGTCACCGACTTACCACCGGCGTTGGGGCCCGAAATCACCAGCATGCGCTGCTCGTGGTTCAGCTCCAGGTCGAGGGGCACCACCTCGCGGGTTTCGCCGGTGAGGCGCTTGTGCTCGGCGTAGGCCAGCGTGAGCAGCGGGTGGCGCACGCGCTTCCAGCACAGCAGCGGCTTGGGGTCGAGGCGGGGCAGTTGGCCGTCGAGCTCCACGGCCAGGCGGGCCTTGGCGCGGATGAAATCGAGCAGGCCCAGGTACTGGTAGGCGCGGCGCAGGTCGGGCAGGTGGGGCCGCAGCTGGTCGGTGAGGGCCGTCAGAATCCGCACCAGCTCGCGCTGGTAGGCATTCTCCAGGTCCTTGATGTCGTTGTTCAGCTCGAATACGGCCGCCGGCTCGATATAGACGGTCTGGCCCGAGGCCGACTCGTCATGAATCAAACCCTTCACCCGGCGCTTGTGCTCGGCAATTACCGGCAGCACCAACCGCCCGCCGCGAATCGTTGGTTCGGCCCCCGCCGGCACCCACCCTTCCGTGATGGCGTGGCGCAGGATGCCCGCCAGCTGGCGGCGCAGCTGGCCCTGGCGCACAATCAGCTCCTGGCGCAGCTGGCGCAGCAGCGGCGACGCGTCGTCGCGCACCGCGCCCTCGTCGTCCACCACCTTGTCGAGCGCCGCCATCAGGTTGCGGTCCACCTGCACGCCGATGCCCAGCAGGCGCAGCGTGGGGTACTGCCCCTCGGAGGCCTGGGTGAAGAAAGTCAGCGCCTGCCGGATGGTGCGCAGGCTCATCTTCACCTCAAAAAACGCGGGCACGTCGAGGAAGGCCCCCGGCAGCGCCGCCCGCTTGAAGTGCACCTGCGGGTCGTAGTAGTGCGAGGCCGGAAAGTCGGCCCCCGAGCGCAGCAAAAAGGCAAATTCGTTGGTTTGTTGCAGCAGCTTCAGCAGCGGCTCGGCCTTGGTCTGGAACTCCAGCTTGGCCACGTACTGGCGGCCCAGGGCCGATAAGCAGTTGGCTTCGAGCCGCTGGCGCAGCGCGGCGAAGCCGATTTTGTGTTCGAAGTTTTGGGGAAGTAGCAAGTAAGCAGGCGTTGGTATATAGCTACGAAGATAAACCGCAGGCAAGGGGGAAAGATTTCGCAAAGAAGGCCGGCTTGGTACATTGGCCCAGCGTCGGCATGCGGCGACGACATACTGCTGAGTGACATTGAGCATCTCGTTCGGTTCGGGCGCGGGCTAGTTGCGCTGGATTTTTGTTTCCCAAACCACAGGTCCAATGTCAAATTGGCAGCGCGTCATAGATGCGCGCCAGCAGATTTCAAAAATCATTTTTTGAAGCCATTACCTTTGGCCATTTACACCGCCCTCTTCCAAGCATTTTTGTGAAACAAATCAAACAGATTGACAAAACAATCGCCGAAAAAGCTTCGAATATTTTGCTTTATGGACTTTGTATTAGTTCCGTAATTTGGGGCATTCGTAAATTTCTCCAAATAGTTCCGGATACGCCAACCACTCAGTCTACAACACTGATTACAGCATCGCTTTTTGTTGGAGTTGCCCTTATCACATGGTTCTATTATTCTGTGCGGCTGGGTAAGAATTAGCTTCGAATTACATTATTGGTGCTGGTGATGTCAAGCACGCTAATGACAGCATACGACTTTGTGGCGTCGCGTCACCGATTGCAATTAGATCCATTGAATTTTGTAAACTACGCTGTCTACTACATCACACATATTTGGGCCTTGAGGCTGCTATTTCAAAAGCATCAATCTAAAATCAGCGCATAGCAAGCTACCTATCCACCCCCGCCCCGAACAGCGCAAAATCGTACTTCACCGGGTCCAGCGGGTCCAACTCGCGTAGGTTCGCTGTCAGTTCTTCGGCGGCTTCCCAGTCCACGAGCTTGCGGGTGAGCAGACCCAGGGGGCGGGCCTGGCGCTCGACGTGCAGGTCAATGGGCATAATTAAATCCGCCGGGGAAAGGCGCGTCCAGAGGCCAAAATCGACGCCGCGGTCGTCGCGGCGCACCAGCCAGCGCAGGTACATGTTCACGCGCTTGCAGGCCGACTTGCGGGCCGGCGTGGCCACGTGCTTGCGGGTGCGGGCGGGCGCGTCGGGCAGGCTGAAGAAGCGGTGGTGGAAGTTAATGAGCCGCTCGCGCTGGGTGGCCCCCACCAGAAACGCCGTTTCCAGCGTGTCGTGCTGGCCGTACCAATCGCGCAGGAAGTGCACGAAGTACAGCAAATCGGTGTCGCAGAACGTGCGGTGGCAGAAGCCGAGCAGCTTCTTCAGGTCCTCGTCGTGGTGCTGGGTTACGAACTGATACGGCGCGTCGTCCATGCGGCGCAGCAGCTCGTTGCACTTGTTGATGATGGTCGGCCGCTGCCCCCAGGCCAGCAGCGCGGCAAACAGCGCACTAATTTCCACGTCCTGCCGCTGCGTGAAGCGGTGCGGAATTTGAATCGGGTCGTTCTTAATGAATTCCGGCCGGTTGTAGCGGTCGTACTGGGCATCGAGCTGGTGCCGCAGGTGGGCCAGGTTTTTCAGGTGGTGGGCCACGATAAGGAATAAGTGAGGGGTGATGGCCGCGTCGGGCGGCCAACTTTTCGCCGGCTGCCCGACAATCACCAGGGCTTTGCGAACGGTAGTCATAAGCGCAAGGCCACAAAATGATTCAACGATTACCGGACAGCCGGTGAAAAGCTGGCCGCCCGGCCCGACCGGCGGCTCAGGATTTCACCTGCGGCACCTGGTGCCCGGTTAGCAGCGCCGCCAACTCGTCGGCCGGGTACGCGGCGGGCAGGCGGCGTAGGTCGAGGTAGTAGCAGGCGGCCTCGGTGGGGTAAAGCAGCAGCCAGTCGGGCCGCACCCACACGGCGCGGCGCAGGGCCGCCCACGGCAAGGCAAAGTGCCCCAGCGCACTGTGGCCGCGAATTTCAGCAGCCGTTAACTCATAGCTGATGGGCACCTGCATGGCCGCGCTGCGCCGGTACGTGCGCCGCAGCAGCCGCCGCACCAGCAGCGGCCGCAGGGCCCCGTAGGCCAGGCCCACGGCCAGCAGCACCGGCGACGACCACGCGAATGCCCCGTCCGGGGCCCGGCCGCGCAGTTGCAGCGCCGCGCTGGCGGCCAGCAGCGCCAGGGCCAGGCCCAGCAGCCAGTGGTTGCGCCGGGTGGCGGCCGCGTGCCACCACAGCCGGAAATTCACGGCCACGTACTCGCCGGCCGTCAGCCGCACACCGGGCATTTCAACGGGAAACACGGGGCTTGCCAAACCGACGGGGGCCCTACGGCACGTAGCTGGTTTCGACGCGGAAGCGCTGGTCGGCGGTGCCCAGCTTCTGCACGGCCCGGGGCGAGAGGCGCACCAGGATGTTGTTGTTCTCGCCGGTGTCGGGCAGCTTGCCGATGACGCGCACGTACACCGACTGCCCGTTCATGGCGTTTTTCACCTGCATGATGGTGCCCACGGGGGCCGTTTTGTGCAGGGCCAGGTACTTGTCGGTGCCGTTGTTGTCGATGGTGGCGGCCATGCCGCTTTCCGTCACGCGCGGCACCAGCTCGCTGGCGCGGGTGGGGCTGCGCTCGGCGGAGCGCTCGGACCGGTCGGCCGCTTTTTTCTCGGCCTTCGCTACCTCTTTCTCCATCGGGGAAGCGGGCGTCACCGTGGCCACCTGGGCCGGCTTGTCGGCCGCGGGGAGCGGGGTGGGCACGGTTTCTGGCTCGGCGGGGCGCGGGGCGGCGGCGACCGGGGCCGCTACGGCAACCGGGGCAGTAGCGGCCGGCGCGGAAGTGGCGGCCACTGCCCCGGCGGCCCGCAGCTGGAGCCGCTGACCCAGGCGCACGCGGCCATCGGCGGGCAAGTTGTTGAGCTTGATCAGCTCGTCGGGGGCCACCTGGAAGCGCCGGGCAATGGCGTAGAGGTTGTCGCCCTTGGCCACGGTGTAGCGGCTGGGGGCCGGGGCGGCCCCGGCCGACTTGCCGGCCGTTTTGGCTCCGGGGGCGGGGGCTTTGGCCGAGGCCGCCTCGGCCGGGGCCGGAGCCGGGCCGCTGCCCGCCGGGCGCGGCACCAGCACCACCTGCCCAATGCCCAGGCCGTTGACGATTTGCGGGTTGGCCCCGACGAGCTGGCCCAGGCTGACGTGGTAGCGGCGCGAGAGGGCCGAGAGGGTTTCGCCCTGCGTCACGCGGTGGCGCACGAAGCGCTGGCCACCGCGCATTTCCGTCCCAATCGAATCGGCCGGGGCCAGGGCCGGGGGCCCCAGGGCGGGGCCGCGCAGGGCCGCCGTCAGTAGTAACAGTAATCCAGTCATATAAAATCGGCGTTGCGAAAGTCGTTCCAAACCCCGCCGTGGGGACCGGCCAGCGGCCGGCGCGGGCAAAATAACGAAGAATACGCCCAGCTTGCGCCCCGGGGCCCCCGCGCCCCGGCCCCAGGGGCGTTCTTTGGGGCCCCAACTTTTTGCGTTTCGCCCCGCCCATGGTCCTCGGTCTCATCCCCGCCCGCTACGCCTCCACCCGCCTGCCCGGCAAGCCGCTCCTCGACCTCGGCGGCCGCAGCATGATTGCCCGCGTGGTGCAGCAGGCCCGGCAGGCCCGCCTCGACCGCGTGGTGGTGGCCACCGACGACGAGCGGATTTTGCGGCACGTGCTCGATTTCGGGGGCGAGGCCGTGCTCACCCGCCCCGACCACCCCAGCGGCACCGACCGCCTCTACGAAGCCTTCCAGCGGCTGGGCAGCCCGCCCGACGTGCACTGCATCGTCAACATCCAGGGCGACGAGCCGTTCATCCACCCGGCCCAAATCGATGCGCTGGTGGCTTTTTTTCAGGACGAGCGCACGGCCCCCGACATTGCCACGCTCGTGAAGCCGGTGGTGAGCGCCGAGGAGCTGTTCAGCCCGCACCTGCCCAAAGTGGTGCTCAACCACCGCCAGGAGGCCCTGTATTTCAGCCGCCACCCCCTGCCCTACCAGCGCCAGCACCCGCCGGCCGAGTGGCTGGCCCACCACCGCTACCTGCGCCACCTGGGCCTGTACGCTTACCGCCCGGCGGTGCTGGCGCAGCTCACGCAGCTGCCCGTGTCGGCCCTCGAAGCGGCCGAAAGCCTGGAGCAGCTGCGCTGGCTGGAGGCCGGCTACGCCATCCGCTGCGCCGAAACCGCGCTCGACGCCTTCGGCATCGACACGCCGGCGGACGTGGCCCGGGCCCGGCAGCGGCTGGCGGCGGGCTAATTGCCGGCCGGGGCGGGCGGGGCCCCGGCTTCGTCCCCGGCGGCCTTGGTTGAGCGGCGTTCTTCCCGCATTTCTTTCGATAAGAAGAAATTCAGGGCGGTGCGAATCACGGCAATGGCCCCCAGCCGGCCAATTTGGTCCCAGCTCGGCGCAATGGCCGTGGACAAAATGTCGGCCCCCAACTGAAATTCCAGGGCCAAGGCCAGGTAGCGCGACAACGTGAGCCGGATGGCGGTGAAATCGGTGGTGCGCCGCGCCCAGAGGGCTCGCAACAGCAACCAGCCGGCCACGGCAATGCCCAGCGCGATAATGGACGCGCCCACCATTTCCACGCCCAACTTTAGCCATTGTACCGCCCCGATGACGTGGGTTTCGGCTTGGGCGTACAGAGTGGCGGGTTCAGGGGGCACGGGCAAGACTTGGGACCAAACAATTTTTATCAAAGGGCTGGTTGGGACCGACGCGCTGGCATCAGCCGCCAATTTTTTTGGCCTTGTAGCCTCCTTGTACCAGCAGGGCCAGAATTTTCTCGCGGAAGTCGCCCTGCACCAGAATTTCGCCGTCCTTGGCGCTGCCGCCGCCGCCGCACTTGGTTTTCAGCAGCTTGGCCAAGGTCTGCAGGTCCGCGTCGGGGCCCACGAAGCCGGTAACGAGCGTAACCTGCTTGCCGCCGCGCTGCTTCTTGTCGAGCTGCACGCGCAGCTGCTGCTGCTGGGGCGGCAGCGTGGCGGCCTCGGCATTTTGGTCGGTGGCCTGGTAAGCGAAGTCGGGGTTGGTGGAGTACACCACCCCGGCGCGGGTATCTTTTTTCATGGCGCGATTGTCAATGCATTGTCGGTATTGGGTAGTCGGTAGTCAGATTGGTCAACGACTCAAGCGACCCGACCGACTACTAACCATTCATACGGCCACGGCGAGGGCCAGGGGCAGCAGCTCTACGGCAAATTCGGTGGTGCGGCCCAGGTAGTCGCCGTCGACGTGGAAGCCCAGCGGGGCCGCCGCCGTGATGCGGGCCCGCGCCGTTTGGTAGTAATCGGCGGCCTTGGTTTCGGGCAGGTTGCCCAAGGCCATGGCCAGGCTCACGCGGAAGGCCCGCCCCACGGGCAGCGCGTCGATGAGGCACACGTCGAGCAGGCCGTCGCGCAGGTCGGCCCGGGGCGCGATGTACACGTCGTTGCCGTACTGCGAGGCGTTGGCGAAGGCCAGCACGTAGCAATCGGTGGCCAGCACCTGGCCGTTCAGCTCCACGCGCACGGGCACGGGCCGGTAGCGGCGGTACTCGCGCAGCGTCACGCGCAGGTAGGTGCCCAGGCCCCGCGTGCCGGCCAGGGCAAAGTGCTCGGCCACGTGCGCGTCGAACCCCAGCCCGGCCGTGCAAAAAAACGGCCGGCTGTTGATGCGGCCCACGTCGATGCGGCCAAACGCGGGCTGCGCCAGCCGGCGCAGCGCGGCGGCTAGGCCCAGCGGCACTTTCAGGTGGCGGGCCAGGCCGTTGCCCGAGCCCAGCGGCACGATGCCCAGGGCAGCGGCCGTGCCCAGCAGGCCCCGGCCCACCTCGTTCACGGTGCCGTCGCCGCCCACGGCCGCCACCACGGCGAAGCCCTCGGCGGCGGCGGCGCGGGCCAGCTCCACGGCGTGGCCGGGGCCCTCGGTGGGGCGGATAACGTAGTCATCGGCCGCCAGCGGCCCGAAGTGCCGGGCCACGAGCGTGGGCAGGTCGCGGCGGCGGCTGGGGCCGGCCGTGGGGTTGAAGATGAAGCAGGTTGGGGGCATGAAGGGGAGCGGGCCAAGCGGAGGCCGCCAAAAAAAGCCGCCCGCTCCCCAAAGGAAACGGGCGGCCCAGGTAGTGCGGCGGGGCGGCCTAGCCGGTCATTTTCTCGCCCAGCTGCTGGATGAGATCGGCCGTGCGGGTCGAGTAGCCGGTTTCGTTGTCGTACCAGCCAATCACCTTGGCCAGCGTGCCGTTGGCCGAGGTCAGCTCCGAGTCGAAGATGCACGAGTGGGGGTTGCCCACGATGTCGATGCTCACAATCGGGTCGGTGTTGTACTCGATGATGCCCTTCAGGGGCCCCTCGGCGGCGGCTTTCAGCGCGTCGTTGATTTCCTGCTTGGTCACTTCGCGCTTCAAAATCACGGTCAGGTCGGTCATCGAGCCGTCCGGCACGGGCACGCGCATGGCCAGGCCGTCGAGCTTGCCTTTCAGCTCGGGCAGCACCAGGCCCACGGCTTTGGCGGCGCCGGTGCTGGTGGGGATGATGCTGTAGGCGGCGGCGCGGGCGCGGCGCAGGTCCTTGTGGGGCGCGTCCTGGAGGTTCTGGTCCGAGGTGTAGGCGTGCACCGTGGTGATGTAGCCCTTCTCAATGCCAAACGTGTCGTTCAGCACCTTGGCCATGGGGGCCAGGCAGTTGGTGGTGCAGCTGGCGTTGGAGATAATGGTTTCGCTGCCGTTCAGCGTGTCCTCGTTCACGCCCAGCACCACCGTGGGGATGTTGCCGGTGGCAGGGGCCGAAATCACCACCTTTTTGGCACCAGCGGTGAGGTGCTGGCCCGCGCCGGCCTCGTCCACGAAGCGGCCGGTGCTTTCGAGCACGATGTCCACGCCCATCTTACCCCAGGGCAGCAGCTTGGGGTCGCGCTCGGCCAGGGCCACGATGTGCTGGCCGTTCACGGTCAGGCTGTTGTCGTCGTAGCTCACCGTCCCGTCGAAGCGCCCGTGCACCGAGTCGTACTTGAGCAGGTGGGCGAGGGTCTTGTTGTCGGTCAGGTCGTTGATGGCGACGATTTCTACGTTGTCGCGGCCCAGCAGGGCTTTGAACGTGAGGCGGCCGATGCGGCCGAAGCCGTTGATGGCGACTTTAATTTTTGCCATGGGTAGCAAGTAAAAAAAAGGTGGCAAGCCGCCCCTTCGGCGGCTTGGTAAAACGCGGGGCGAAGATAGCAGGAAGCCCGGGGCCCGGCCGCGGCCACCGCGCAGATTGCTTCCCAACCGGCCCAAACGCAGCTCTTCCCCAACTGCGTTGGCATTTTTTCTTCCTGAAAAACACGCTGGTTACGTCCAGCGCGGCATCTTTTTTGCCTCAACTGCTTGCGCGGCAAACCCACGCCCGTATCTTTGCACCACCAAACCAAAAAACGGTCCGTTCGTCTAGGGGTTAGGACAGTAGATTTTCATTCTACCAACAGGGGTTCGATTCCCCTACGGACTACTAAAATGCCGCTCTACAGCATGTAGGGCGGCATTTTTCATTCAGGGGGTAAAGCATTACGTGCGGTTGCCCGTTTTAAGGCCGTTTTTTCTCATACCAGGGTGTACTCTCAATCGGTTGGTTAGGGTGGGCATACGAACACAAACCGCCCGTTGTTGACCGATTCGGTGCGGGCGGCGGTGCTCTAGGCTGTCTCGTGGGGTGTGCTGAGTAGTGCGGTTAGTTTCGGCGATTGGGCCGCTACCCGGTGAGGGGGCGCTAAAGGAGTGATTCCGCCGGTGTGGGATTTGAGAGCTGGCCTTCCTCCGGGTGCTGCTCAAAAAACTCGTCGCACCAGCGGCACACGTTTTCGAGGGCCTGGCCGCGGGCCAGGGCGTGGGCCTCGGTCACGCCGATAGACTCGCCCATCTTCCAGGGGTCGCCCTCGTTGAGGCGCTGCATGATTTCGGATTGGGAGGCGCGCAGCAGCACGTCGGCCACTTTTTCCCGGCGGGCGTCGCCCAGCGGGAATTTGGTGCCGGGGCAGCAGGGGTTGATTTTCCAGAGCTGAATGCTGATTTCCTGGGGCAGCTCGGTACCGCCCAAAAAGCCGCGGGCCCCCGACAGGATGGCGCAGAAATTGTGGCTGGGGTCGCGCAGCCAGATGTCTTTTTCGAGGGCGCGGCCCCGGGCCCAGTTGCCGCCCAGCCACATGTCTTCGGACGCGCCCCAGTAGCCCCAGCTCAGGCGATGACCCTCGACCAGCATGTGGTCTTTTTCGATGAGCGGGTCGTGGTCGTCACCGTTCACGCCGCGGCTTTCGAAGAGGTCGGCCAGGGTCATGAGGCGCGCGCCGGCCAGCTTGTGGTAGCGGTCAATGCTGGCGATGTCGAAGCGGGTGACACCCTTGGCAATCAGCAAATCAAGAATTTCGGGGGTCAGCAGGTCGCCGTTGGTTTGCAGCATCACCTGGGTACGGCCCTGGTATTTCTCCTGGATGGAGTCGAGGATGAGGTAGAGCTTGGCGCGGTCGGCGATGGGCTCGCCGCCCGACAGGATGAGGCGGTCTACCCGGTCGGGCAGGTTGCGCACGATGCGCAGGCAGTCCTGGGCGCTGATGCGCGTGCCCTGCGGCCCGGAGCTATTGTAGCAATGGTCGCACTTGTCGTTGCAGAGCTGGGTGAACACCCAATAGACGGACTCGCAGTGGTTGAAATCGGTTTTCATAAATTATGTAATGACAATGTGAACGTCATGCTGAGCTTGCCGAAGCATCTCTACCACGAGCTTGCCGAAGCATCTCTATCACGAGCGTAACACCAACGCTTAGAGTTACTTATGCGATAGAGACACTTCCCTGCGTTCAGCATGACGTTCCTAAATTTTCGCTAGTGCCCTGTTTGCTGCACGGATTCCCAAAAAGCCAGCTCGGCGGCGATGCTGGTGCGCGGGTCCTGGATGAACTCGCGCACGCTGGGAAAGCTGGTGAGCGTGCCCTGGTCGAGGTAGCCAAAATGGGTGCCCACGGTGAGGGCCTCGCGGCTGTCGTGGGTCACGAAGAGGGAGGTAATCTGGTGCTGGCGGCTCACGCGCAGAAACAGCTGCTGCATGTCGGCGCGGGTTTGGGCGTCGAGGTTGCCAAACGGCTCATCGAGCAGCAGCAGGCGGGGCCGGATAATGAGGGCCCGCCCAAACGACACCCGCTGCCGCTGCCCGCCCGAGAGCTGGTGCGGGCCCTTTTGGGCGTGGGCCCCCAGGTCGAGCTCGGCCAGCATTTCGCGCACGCGCTGGGTCGTTTCGGCCTTGGCTACCCGGCGGATGCGCAGGCCAAAAGCCACGTTTTCGAACACCGTAAGGTGCGGAAACAGCAGGGGCTCCTGGTAGAGGTACACCATCTGGCGCTCGTTGGGCGGCACCGGCAGCAGGTCGTGGCCCTCAAGCAGCACCGCGCCGGCATCGGGGGTTTCGAGGCCGGCCAGAATTTTGAGCAGGGTGGTTTTGCCCCCGCCCGAGCGGCCCAGCACGGCCAGCACCTGCCCGGCCGCCAGCCCGCAGCTGATGTCGCGCAGCACCGGCTGGTCGCCGAAGGCTTTGGAAAGATGGGAAACGGTTAGCAGCATAAGGAAAGCGGGGTGAGCAGGGTACGGGGCGGGCCGCCTTTTAATTCCCGACTAACGAAACAGCGCGAAAAGCAACCGCCAGCCCGGGGCGGGCGCGGGCTCATAGCCGGGCCCCCACTCCGTAAGCGGCCGCGTCAATGGTGAGGCGGTCGGGCGCGGGGCGCACGCCGCTGAGCCATTCGGTGAGGCGGTCCACGTAGTGGTCGAGGTGCGTGATTTGCTGCACGCCGTGCTCCACGAGCGGGTCGAGAGTGGTGGCCAGCAGGGTGCCGCCATACTGCCGGGTTTGCCAGGTAATGACGTCGCCGGCGGCGTTGGTCTGGATGATTTCGGCCGCGGCCGGCACCCGGGTATACACGCCGTGGGTGTGCCAGCAGGCCTGGCGCGGCGTGAGGCCCTGGTACACGGGGTGGTCGTAATCGGTGGCCGACACGGGCGGGCTGGTGGGGTCCGTCACCCACCAGTAGTTGTTCACCGGGCGGTCTTCCCACTGCGCATCGAGCCAGGCCGTGGAGGAGTCGCCTTCGAGAAACACCTTTTTACCCGCCGCCAGAAAGTCGTAGATAATGACCTGCTTCTCAGTCAGCACCGCCTGGTTCGACTGAAACGGAATGGCCAGCGCGTCGAGGTCGCGCACGGCGTCGGCATCGAGGTCGTGGATGTACAGCAGGCGGTACAAGTCGCGGTACTTGGGCGCGGTGGCCAGGGCGTAGTGCGACCATACGCCGTTGAAAATCAAGCCTATCTTAGCCATGAGCGGGAACGGTGGAAGTGGAAAGCAGGTGAATAAAATGGCGGTACAGCCCCACCAGGGCGCTATCAGGCTGGCCGGCGCGGCTGACGTCGGCCAGCGGGCCGCTGGCCGTGAGCAGCATCCGGCCGGGCGTGCTCACCTCGTCGAGCACCACGATGGGGCGCTGCCAGGTATCGGCCAGCAGCACGTCGGCGCCGGGCGCGGCCTCGATGTAGCCGCAGGCCCACCAGCCGCTCATACCGTGCGAGAAGTTGAGCTGGTCGAGGTCGAGGCCCGCGAGCAGGCCGTGGCGGTCGGTGCCGGGGGCGTAGCGCACGTCCTGAGTGCGGCGCGCGTTGTCCATCACCCACTGGTTGCCGGGCACCCAGGCCGTAAAAAAGCCGTCGCAGCACACCAGCGCCCGGCCCGCCGCCAGAAAATCCCGCACCTTATCCTTGATTTTGAGCAGGGCCACGTGGTCGGAGCCGTTGGGCACCACCAGCAGGTCGTAGGGCCGCAGGTCGGGGTCGAAGTCCTTGGTGATGAGGCAGGTAGTGTACTGCACCTGTTCGCTGGAGACGTAGTATTTTTCGAGCCCCTGGAGGCCGTTGGAAATAAGCAAAGCTTGGAGCATGGGCGCGGGAATTAAGGGGATATACGGGCAAAAGCCCTCAGTCAGCCTTGCGCAGCAAAGCGCGCTTATTGGCCCACAGCAGCAGCGCCGGGGGTAGCAGCAGCAGCAGCGAGGCCACGGCCGCCAGCTGCGCATTGGCCTCGCCCACGTACGTAAACACCTGCACGGTAAGCGTGCGCACCTTGCCCACGCTCAATAAGTTAGTTAGGCCAAAATCGAACCAGGCCAGCAGAAAGGTCTGAAACAGCGCCGTGCGCAGCAGCGGCCAGGCCAGCGGCAGCAGCACCTGCCACAGCGCCTGCCGGGGCGTGCAGCCCAGGGTACGGGCCAGCTGCTCGTACTCGCGGGCCTGCTGCGTCCAGAAGCTGCGCAGCAGCAGCGTGGCAAAGGGCACGGCAATCAGCAGCAGCCCCAGCAGCACCCCGCCCACCGAGCCCGACAGCCGCAGCCGGATAATAAAGGGCTGAATGAGCACCGCCAGCAGCACCGGCGGCAGGGCGTAGGGCAGGTAGCTGAGGGCTTCCCAGCGGCCCGGCCGCGCCGCGCGCGCGATGGCCCGCGCCAGCCAGAAGCCGCTGGCCGTGGCCACACTAGCTACCACGCTGGCCAGCAGCACGCTGCGGCCCAGGCCGGCCAGCAGCTCGTTATCGGCGGCCAGCAGGTCGCGCAGCGCCCGCAGCGAGTAGGCGGCCGGCAGCGCGGCCGGGAAGCGCCACGCCGGGGCCACCGCCAGCAGGGCCAGCAGCACAAAGGGTAGCGCAAAGAGCAGCACCAGGGCGGCGGTGAGGAAGATGGAGCGGGCGGAGCGGGGGGGTGAGGTGCCCGTGAGCGGCTTAGAGCGCATGGCGGCGGGTGAGGCGGGTGAGTACCAGAATCAGCCCCAGCAGGCCCACGGCCACCAGGAAGCCCGCCAGGTAGGCCGCCGGCAGCTCGCGCAAGTCGAAGCGCTGCAAGCGGGTGGCGATGTACACGCTCAGCATCTGGGGGTAGGGCCGGCCCAGCAGCAGCGGAATATCGTAGGCCCCGAGCGTGGCAATGCCGCTGAGCAGCAGCGTGGGGGCCGCCCGGCGCAGCAGCACCGGCACGGCCACCCGCCATCGAAACTGGCCGGGGCGCGCCCCCAGCGTCTGGGCCAGCTGGTAGTAGTCGGCCAGCCGGCTTTCTTGGTAAATGGCCTGAAACAGCAGCGTGAAAAACGGGAACAGCAGCAGCACGTGCGCCATGATAATGCCCACGCCCGCCGCATCCTGCACCAGCTCGGGAAAGCCCTCGACGCCGGGCGTGAGCCCCAGCCCGAAGCTGAGGCGCGACAGCCAGCCGGCCCCACTCAGCAGCTGAAACAGGTAGAAGCCCATCACCAGCGCGGGCATGAGCAGCGGCACGTAGAGCAGCGTGGGCAGCGGCCGCCGCCGCAGCGTGGCCTGCGCGCCCAGCACCAGCGCCAGCGCCAGGCCCCCGGCCAGCGCCAGCGAGGCCCCCGCCACCCACAGGCTGAACAGGGCCGCTTGCAGCAGCCCGGTATCGGTGCCCAGCGCCCGCCAGTAGCGGCCGGTGAAGCCCGCCGCCAGCGGCCCCACCAGGCCCAGGCTACCCAGCAAAGCATAGCATAGCCCGGCCAGTGGCAGACCGGCCACCAGCAGGCCATACAGGCCTAGCAGCAGCTTACTGGACCGGGGCTTCGATAACATAGGTGCGGAAATCTTTGAACAGCCGGGTCATGTATTCCGGGTCGGGCTCCAGCAGGGCGAGGCCCTGGATGCTGGCCCGCCGCGGCGCATAGCGCCGCGAGGGCAGCTGCTCGAACTGCTGGCGCTGGGCCGCCGGCAGGGCCGCCAAGTCCAGCACGGTATGGTCGCCCCACACGTTGGGGTCCATTTTTTTGAGCTGTGCCTCGGGCGAAATAAGGAAGTTGATGACCAGCAGGGCGGCCTCGGGGTGCTGGCTGCCCTGCACCACGCCCAGGTAGTGCGAGTTCTGGATGGTGCCCGGCAGGGGCACGTAGGCGCGGGCCGTGGCTGGAAATACGCCCTGGTTCACCTTGTTATCGACCTCGGCGTCGTTGTTGGAGAACGTGAAGGCCACCTCGCCATTGGCAAACAGCTGGTGCAGCGGCGCGAGCTGCTCCGGAAACGTCTGGCCCTGCTTCCAGAAGTAGGGCCGGCTGGCGTTAATCTGCTTCCAGAGCTCACCCGACCACTTCTTGTACACGGCCTCGTCAAACTTGCCCTGAAACAGCTTGGGGTCGCCCGACAGGGCTATCATCCACGATTTGAGCAGGGTCATGCCCGTAAACTCGTTGGGGATGGTGAACTGGCCGGGGTGGGCCTTTACAAAAGCCGGCAGCGCGGCAAACGAGCGGGGCGGGTTGGGCACCCGCGCCGAATCGTAGATGAACGTCATCTGCACGTTACCCCAGGGGCACTCCATACCGGCAATGGGCTGCTGGAAGTCGGTGTTAATGAAGGGGTTCTGCAAATCCAGCAGCCGGGCGTTGGGCAGCTTCTCCACGAAGGGGCCGAGCAGCGCATCCACCTGCCGGAGCTGGTAAAACGTTTCGCCGTTTATCCAGACCAGGTCGGCCTGGCTGGGCTGGCCGGCCTCCTTTTCGGCAGCCAGCGTCTGGGCCAGGCCCGCGCCCTGGGCCGCCGAAATCTGCAAATCGACGCCGAAGCGGCGCTTTACTTCGGGCTTCACGTAGGTGCTCATGTACTGGTTGATGAGCGGGTCGCCCATCCACATCTGCATGCTCACCGGCTGGCCGCGGCCGGCGGCTTCGATTTGCGGCCAGGTCTGGGCCAGGGTCTGCTGCGGGGTGTGCGCTTTGTTCGACGCGGAGCCGCAGCCGCTGAGCAGGGCCGCGGCGGTCAGGAGCAAGAAGGATATTTTTTTCATAGAAAAAGTATGCAAAAGGCCGTCATGCCTCACGGCGTGGCCGCCAGATGAGCAGGACGGCCTCTCAGCGTTTACAGCGCGTAGCGCAGCCCGAACTGGAACTGGCGCGGGGCGCTGGCGTTGCGCCGCACGATACCCGAGCCCGCCGGGCCCACCTGAATCTGGTTGCTCTGGGTGGCGTTGTTGGCGTAGCCGCTCAGGTTCTGGGTGTTGAGCACGTTGAACACGTCGGCCGTCAGCTCCACGCGGCTCGGGCCCTCGCCCAGGTGCAGGGTGTACTGCGCGCCCACGTCGAACGTTTTCGACCAGGGCAGGCGGTCGGAGTTGCGGCCCTCGCCGGGGTAGCGGTTGGTGTTGCCCTGGTAGGTGGTGCTGAAGGTGTTGCCGCCCCCGTTCAGGTCGTTGGTGAAGGCCTGGGTGCCGTCGGGATTGAGCACGCCGGGGATAGGGTAGGCCCCCGCCACGCGGTTGATGGGCTGGCCGCTCTGTAGCAGCGCGGCCAGGGTAAAGCGCAGGCTCCGGCTGGGATAATAGCTGCCGATGGCGTTGATGACGTGCGTGCGGTCGTTGATGGAATTAGCGAATTCCGCCCCATAGTTGTTCGCGTCGGCGGCGCGGAAGTTCACGTCCTCGGTGTCGTTTTTCAGGTTCGAGAGCGTGTAGGACACGCGATAGCTGTACACAAAGCCATCTTCAAAATGGGATTCATCTTGTTGAATGTTGAAGCTAGCGGCCATATAGCGCGAACGGCCCGCCGACTCGGTTTCGACGATGTTGCGGGCCGCGCCCGCCACCGTTTGCCCGCCGATGACGGCGCTGCCGTCGGCCTGAATCGGCACCGGCCGGGAGGCATCGGCCTGGGCGGGGGTGCGCACCACCACGTTGTTGGGGTCGTTCTGCGGGTATTCCGACGCGGCGTTCACGTTGCGCAGCCGGAACAGGTCGTAGGAGCGGTTGTACATCACGTCTACGTAGAACAGGGATTTGCGGCTCACCTGGTACTGGTAGCCCAGCGTGGACTGGTGCGAATAGGGGTTCTGGTAGCCGTTGGGGTTCAGGATGCGGCGTTCGTAGCCGGGCACCCCGGCGCGCTGGTTTTGCAGGGTTGCGCCCGAGGGCCCTTGCAGGTAGGCCACGTTGCGGGCGCTGCCGCTCAGGTTGCCGTCGAAGGTGATGCGGTCCACGTCCGTGCCGGCGGGCAGGGCCCCCAGGCGCACCAGCTCGCGCAGCTCGGTTTTGTAGTCGGCCGAGGTCGTATTCTGCTGCAAGGCATCGCTGTACACGGTGTACAGAATCTTGTCGTAGAAGAGGCCGTAGCCGCCGCGCAGGCTGCTGCGGTCGGTGAGGCGGTAGTTGAAATTGGCCCGCGGGGCCACGTTGTTGCGGTCGCCGTGCGCGGCCCCGCCCTTCGAGAGGTTGTCGTAGTCGTAGCGCACGCCCAGGGTCACGTTCAGGCGGTCGGTCACGGCGTAGAGGTCTTCGAGGTAGATGTTGTACAGGTTTTGGGTGGCCCCGAAAGACTGCGGGCGCAGCTCCACGCTGTAGCTGTTCACCTGCACGTTGGCCGGAATATCGTTGATGCTCAGGTCCGCACCAAGGTTGCGGGCCCGCAGCGCGTCGAGCTGCGCCTGGCTCAGCGACACATTGTAGCTGCCGTTGGGGTTGCCGCCGCCGTAGAGCGAGTGCACCGTGCTGATGATGCCCAGGCCCCCTTTGAACGTGCTGCGGCCGCTTTGGAGCGTGAATTTCTGCTGGGCCTGGACGGTGCTCTGGTGCGAGTCGAACAGGTAGCCGGGGTGGCCGAGCACGGCCACGGCCTGGCCGGCGGGGTCGAGCACCGTCACGTCGGGGCTGTTGGGGTTGAAGGCCCCGGCGTAGTTCCAGCGGAAGCGGGCGTACTGCACGTCGGTTTCGGAGGTGACGCGCCGGCCCACGTACACGTTCTGCGAGGCGATTTCGACGGAGTTGCGGTCCTGCTGGTTGCCGGTCGAGGGAAAGGCCACGCCGCCGTCGAGCCCGCCGCCCTGGCGCTCGATGTTCACGATGCCCACGTTGGCCCGCAGCGACGAGCGGAACCGCTCGCTCCAGCGCTGGTCGAGCTTGCCCGAGAGGTAGGTGAAGCGGTTGCGGCCCCGCACGGTGGCGGCCACGCCCAGCTCGGGCGAGGTCAGCGCGTTGTCCTTGGTGTCGAAGGTCTGCTCGGCGTCCACGTAGAAAAACGTCTTGTCTTTCACCAGGGCCCCGCCCACGGCAAAGCCGAACTGCTGGCGCTGGAAGCCGTTTTGCACCTGGTTGCCCGAGAGGTCGCGCTGCGGAAAATCCGTCTTGCCGTCGATCGAGGGCCCCGGCCGGGTCAGGTAGAACGCCTCTGCCGTCAGGTTGTTGGAGCCCGACTTGGTGGTCACGTTCACGATGCCGTTGGCCGAGTTGCCGAACTCGGTGGAGAAATTGTTGGTGAGCACGCTCACGTTTTGGGCAAAGCCCACCGGAATGGCGAAGCGCTGCCCGCCCAGGAAGTTCTCGTTGTTGTCGAGCCCGTCGATCAGGTAGTTGGTATACAGCCCGTTGGCCCCGTTGATGCTCACGTTGGGCGCTTCCGAAAAGAAGCCCGTGGCCAGCGTCACGTTGGGCAGCCGGTACAGGGCCCGGGTGATGTCGCGGGCCTCGATCGGAAGCTCGCGCAGCTCGCGCGCCGAGAGCTGCGAGGCCACCTCCGCGTTCTGGGTGTTGACGGTGGTGGCGTTGTTGGGGGCCCGCACCACCACGCCTTCCAGCGCCTGGGTGCTCACGCTGGGCAGCACCAGCGTCACGCTGGGGCTGGAGTTGGCGCGCAGCACGAGGTTGGCTTCGCGCACGGCCTGGTACTGGTCGCTCACGGTGGTGCTCACGGCGTAGCTGCCGGCCGTGCTCAGGCCCCGGAAGCGGGCCTTGCCCTGGGCATCGGTGGGCTGCTCGGTGCTGAAGCCAATGGCGGCGTTGTCGAGGTGCACGGGCAGGCCCACCACGGGCTTGCGGGCGTTGTCCTGCACCGACACCACCAGGTCGACCTGGGCAAAGGCGCGGGGCTGAAACCCAACAAGCAGGAATAAAAAGGCAACGAGGGAGAAGAGCTTTTTCATGCGAAAAAGTGAGGCAAGCTGAAAAAAGAATACGTCGGCCGGCCCGGCCGCTCCGCGCGCTTCGTCGAAGCGGCACTTAGCAGTTGGGTGGGCAAACAACCCGTAGTTTTTCAGTAAGCCGGGGGCCCGCGGCGCGGCTGGGCCGGGGCCGCCCCGGGGCGGTCGGCCGGGGCAGGGTTCTTGGGGGCGGCGGCGGCTGGCCCGCGGCGCAGCCGCCGCAGGGCGCGACGCAACGCCCAGGGCAGGGCCTGCCGCAGCGCGTGGGCCAGGTCCTGCTCGTTGTCGATGTCGGCCAGCTCGGGCAGCCATCCCACGGCAGCGCCGCTGGTGCGCAGCTGGCGGGCCAGGGCCCGGCCGAGCGTCGCGGTCTGCCAGGGCAGCGCGGCCCAGGCCCGCGCCTCAAAGTGCGCCCGCGCTACGCCCAGCAGGTACACGCCGCCATCGGTGGCGGGGCCGAGCACCGCGCCGGTGCGGGCCAGGGCCGCGAGGGCCCGGCGCAGGCGGGCGGCGTCGAGCTGCGGGCAGTCGTTGCCGATAACCAGCAGCTGCGCGTAGCCGCTGGCAAAGGCCTGTTGCAGGGCCCCGCTCAGCCGCTCGCCAAACGTATTGCCGGTTTGCCGCGACGAGTCGACGCAGATGAAGTCCACGCCGACCTGGCGGGCCACGGCCGTGGCGTGGCCGATGAGCTGGGCCGCGATGGCCGCGTTGCCCGTGCGCAGGCCGTGGCTCCTGAACCGCTTGTGCGTGGCCTCCTGCCCCGCCGAGCGGGTGAACAGCAGGAGGGCAACGGTGCTGGTGGGCAGGGAGGTAGGCAAAGCAGTTGGGTTGGCGGGCGGCACCGCAGGCACTGGCAGTAACAGCCGAACCTGCCGAAGCACGCTAATATTACGTCCACAATTCCATTTCCGGGGTTGCGACCGGGGGCTTTGACTCGTCAGTTGCCAAGCACCTGGCCAGGCGGCCAACCCGCCAGGGCGGCCTAGCGTCGCAGCTGGCCATTAATTAGCGCTGCCTGCGGCCATTTCCAACGGAAGCGGAACGGCCGAGAAGCGGGGCCCGCCGGCCATTTAGCGGGCAGGAGAGCGCGGTGAGGCAACCCACTTTTGGCGGCCCTGCGCAACGAGACCGGGGGCCGGCACCTCCCCCAATTGCCACACCTCGCAGGGGCCCTTATTGCCCCCGATACTAACAAAACAGGCCGCGCCCAGCAAGCCGAAAACCTGGGCGGCACACGGCGCAGCTGGGGCACGCGCTGGGGACGGGCGCTGGTACCGGCCGGGCCCCAGCCCGGCGGCGTAGCAGCGGCGGCCGCAGGCCGGGACCGGCGGATTGGGCTGGTGGAGAAGGCCGAGGGCGCGATTTGCAAGAACGCTTCTGTTTGGTATTGCCGACGGACGGTCGGGCGCGGTGTTGGGCCGGGGCCAGGCTGGAACGGGCGGGGGGATTGGTAACCGTTTACCATTTTTCAATTAACAGCCGTCAAGCAGCAGTCAGCAACCGGCGGGCAAGAACCAGGCGTTGCGGGTCGGCGGCCCGGTCCAGCCCGCGCAACGCGGCCCGCACGCCTTTCCGGCTGCTGGCCGGGCCAGGGCCCGAAAAGTAATTAACGTAGTAATTTTAGCACGTTAACCAACGGGAGGTGTTTTCAGTACACTGCATTGCCCGGACATTTGTGGTCTTTGCCACCGTCATTCCTTCTTTTCTTTTTCTGATGAAATCTTCCCTTCTCCGCTACGCTCTGCTGCCCACCGCGTTGGCCGGCAGCTTCGCGCTGTATTCCCTCACGGGCGACGCCGGCCGGGTGGCCCCCGACCCCGGCAACGCCGGCCTGAAACTGCCGGCCGGCTTCGGGGCCCTGGTGGTGGCCGAAACCGGGGCCCACGCCCGGCACATCGTCGTCACGCCCGAGGGCGGGCTGTACGTGAAGCTGGCCAAGCCCACGGCCAAAGGCGAGGGCATTTTGGTGCTGAAACCCGCCGCGGGCGGCAAGGCCACCTTGGCCGGCGGCTTCGGCAACTACGGCGGCACGGGCCTGTTCGCCAAAAACGGCTACCTCTACGCTTCGTCCAACCAGGAAGTGTTCCGCTACAAGCTGAACGAGAAGAACGAGGTGGTAAACCCCGCCCAGCCCGAAACCGTGGTGACGGGCCTCAAAATGGGCCGCGAGCACGAAACCAAGTCCATTGCCCTCGACAACGTGGGCAACCTGTACGTGAACATCGGGGCCTACTCGAACTCGTGCCAGGCCAAGGACCGCGAAAAAGGCTCGATGGGCCTCGCCAACTGCCCGGTGCTGGACTCGGCCGGGGGCATCTGGCAGTTCAAGGCCGACGGGCAGCGGCAGTCGTACCCGCAGGGCACCCGCTACACCACCGGCCTGCGCAACGTGGTGGGCCTCGACTGGAACCAGCAGGACAACCAGCTCTTCGTGATGCAGCACGGCCGCGACCAGCTGCACGACATCTTCCCGGCCATGTACGACGAGAAAACGTCGGCGGCGCTGCCGGCCGAGTGCATGTATGCCCTCAAGAAGGGTGACAACGCCGGCTGGCCCTACATCTACTACGACCCCACCAAGCACGAGAAAATGCTGGCCCCCGAGTACGGCGGCGACGGCCAGAAGGCCGTGAACGGCCAGTACATCGACCCGGTGGCCGCCTACCCGGCCCACATGGCCCCCAACGCGCTGCTGTTCTACACCGGCACCATGTTCCCGGCCAAGTACCGCAACGGGGCCTTCATCGCCTTCCACGGCTCCTGGAACCGGGCCCCCGAGCCCCAGAAGGGCTACTTCGTGGTGTTTCAGCCGTTTAAGGACGGCAAGCCCGACGGGCAGTGGGAGGTATTTGCCGACAACTTCGCCGGTTCGGCGGAAAAGGCCGCTTCGGGCCGCGCCGACCACCGCCCCTGCGGCCTCGCCCAGGGCCCCGACGGCTCGCTCTACGTGAGCGACGACAACAAAGGCACCATTTTCCGCATCGTTTACAACAAGTAACGCCCACCGCATGATTCGCCGTTTCCTGCCCGCATCCCTCCTCCTGGCCGTGGCGCTGGCCCTGCCGGGCACCGGGCCCGCGGGGGCCCAAACCAAGCCCAAACCCAAAGCCGCCGCCGCCGGGGCCCCCGCCCCGGCGCTGCTGGCCCAGGGCAAAAAAGTGTACACCCAGTACTGCCTCACCTGCCACCAAGCCGACGGCGGCGGCGTGCAGAACATGAACCCGCCGCTCATCAAAACCACCTACGTGCTCGGCGACAAGGCCCGGCTGGCCAACATCCTGGTGCACGGCTTCTCGGAGCAGGTGGCCATCAACGGCGAGACGTACAACAACATCATGCCGGCCCACGATTTCCTCACCGATGCGCAAATGGCCGCCGTGCTCACCTACGTCCGCAACTCGTTCGGCAACAAGGCCAGCGCCGTGAGCGTGGCCGAAGTGAAAGCCGCCCGGGCCGCCGGCAAGAAGTAAGCCGCGGCCCCGTTTCAATGGCCAGGGCCCCGCCGCTACCGCGTTGGTAGCGGCGGGGCCTTGCGCTTGGGTAGCTATCCAAAAACAGTTGCCAGTCAATAAGTTATTGGTTTTCTAACCATTCACAACGAGCAATTGATAACTAACGGCCTGGGGCGTGGCTCACGCGCCGGCCGGGCCGCGCAGCGACGATTCGCGCACCATTAGTTCGGGCTGGAGCACCACCTGGCGCTGGGCCGAGGCGCGGCCGGGGTCGGCGACCAGCTCCAGGAGCATGCGCACGGCGGCCTGGCCCATCTCCTCGCAGTGCTGGTCCACGGACGTGAGCCGGGGCTCGGTGATGAGCGTGAAGCCCTCGTTGCTGAAGCCGGCCAGGGCCACGTCGGCGGGCACGCGGCGGCCGGCGGCCTTCAGCACTTGCAGGGCCCCGAGCAGGGCCGAGTCGCCGGCCGCGAACACGGCGTCGGGCGGGGCGGGCAGGGCCAGCAGGGCCCGCATGGCCCGCTCGCCGTCTTCCTGGGTCATGTCCGCGTCCACGACCAGCGCGGCGTCGGCGGGGCGGCCGGCGTCGGCCAGCGCGTCGAGGTAGCCCTGGCGGCGGCCCTGGTAGATGGTCATGTGCGGGGGCCCGGCGATGTGGGCCACCCGCTGGCAGCCCTGCGCCAGCAGGTGCTGGGTGGAAATGTAGCCCCCCGCCCGGTCGTTGAGCACCACCGCGTTCACGGCTTCGGCGGCCGGCGTGCGGTCGAAAAACACCAGCGGCGTGCCGCGCTTGCGCACCTTGTCGAAGTGCCGGAAGTCGTGCGTGCCGCGGGCCAGCGACACGAGCAGGCCCGCCACCTGGGCCCCGAGCAGCGTGTCGATGTTGCGGCGCTCCTGCACCACGTCTTCGCTCGACTGGCAGATGATGACGCTGTAGCCGGCCTTGGTGGCGGCCTGCTCGATGCCGTGGACCACGGACGCGAAAAACCGCCCTTCGATGTAGGGCACCACCACGCCCAGCAAGCGGCTTTGGCCCCGGCGCAGGGCGGCGGCCAGGTGGTTGGGCTGGTAGTTGAGCTTCTTGGCCAGCTTGAGCACCTTCTGCTTGGTGGCGGGCCCGATGCTGTGGTGGTCGCTCAGGGCCCGCGAAATGGTCGTCGTGGACACGCCCAGCTCGCGGGCCAAGTCGGCCATTGACACGGGGGCCCCGTTGGCGGGCAGGTCGTCGGAAGTGCCGCGTCGGGCCATACTGGGCAAATAAGCACGCCGGGAAATGAAATTGGCAGGGCGGCGCAGGCCAAAATTAGGGGCTCCCCGCCGAATGGCGGCTCAAAGGCGGAGCGCAGGCCCCTCCTGGCAGCGCTTGGGCAAGCTACGCATTCACAATCGTTTGTGCAAAATATTTGCTGCCGGGACGTATTATTTCGCTGCTAACGGCGGCCATGCCACCTTTTTTGTTTGGCTATTTTATTAAAATAGTCGGAGAATTATGAAATTATCTGTTTGCTTATCAGTATTTTATTCAATATTTTACTGCGTAATTAGCCGCACCCCAGCGCCTGTCCGCGCTGGCTCCCGCGGAAATTTTGTAACTAGCGCCGCGTACACAATCGATAATTCAAATGAATAGATTCCCGCTGTTGCACCGAATTGTTTTGCTGATGGGGCTGATGGGCGGCGGCCCCGTGGGGGCCCAGAACCGGCCGCTGCCGGTGGCCGGGCCCCTGGGCACCGTGCCGGCCCACGACCCGGTCATGATTCGGCAGAACGGCACGTACTACATGTTCTGCACCGGCACGGGCATCGCCGTGTGGTCGTCGAAAGACCGCCAGACGTGGCAGCCGGAAAAGGCCGTGTTTGCCGCCGCCCCGGCCTGGGCCGTGCAGGCCGTGCCGGGCTTCAAAAACCAAATCTGGGCCCCCGACATTTCCTTCGCCGACGGCCAGTACAGCCTGTTTTACTCGGTGTCGGCGTTCGGCAAAAACACCTCGTGCATCGGGCTGGCCACCAACAAAACGCTCGACCCGGCCGCGCCCGGCTTTAAATGGGTGGACCACGGCCGGGTGGTGCAGTCGGTGCCCGGGCGCGACCTCTGGAACGCCATCGACCCCAACCTGGCCCGCGACGCGGCCGGCGTGCCGTGGCTGGCGTTCGGCTCGTTCTGGGGCGGCATCAAGCTGGTGCGCCTGCGCCCCGACCTCACCGCGCCGGCCCAGCCCGAGCAGTGGCGCACCGTTGCCCGCCGCCCCCGCGACCCCGCCCTGAACGACTCGCTGCCCGGCGGCGGGGCCATCGAGGGGCCGTTCATCTTCCGCAAGGGCGGCTTTTACTACTTGTTTACGTCGTTCGATTACTGCTGCCGGGGGCCCCAGAGCACCTACAAGATGATGGTGGGCCGGGCGGCCGCCATCACCGGGCCCTACCTGGACCGCACCGGCCAACCCCTGGAGCAGGGCGGCGGCACGCTGGTGCTGGCCGGCAACGCCGACTGGTACGGCGTGGGCCACAACGCCGTGTGCACGTTCGACGGGGCCGACTACCTGGTGTTTCACGGCTACGACGCCCACGAGCGGGGCCGGCCGAAGCTGTGCATCGAGCCCCTGCGCTGGGACGCCGAGGGCTGGCCCACGGCCGCGGCCAGCAAGCCCACGGCCAGCGCCAGCGCCGTGCCGGCCAAGTAGCCGCTCAAGAGCGGGCGGGCCGCGGGCACACCGGCGGCTGTCTGCTGCTGGCCAACGGTTAATCCATTCACCGCCAACTACCTTCTCCCCTTCCCGTGCTCCGTAGCCCTCGATTTGCCCTGGCCGGCCTGGGCCTGCTGCTGGCCGCCCCGGCGGCCCGCGCCCAGGACGCCCCGGCCGCGCCCGGCCGCAACCCCGTCATCCGCAGCGCCTACACCGCCGACCCGGCCGCGCTGGTGCAGGGCGGCACGGTGTACCTGTACACCGGCCACGACGAGGCCCCCGCGCCGCAGGAGCGCTACGTGATGCACGACTGGCTGTGCTTTTCCTCAACCGACCTGGTAACCTGGACGCCCCACCCGGTGCCGCTGAAGGTGAGCGACTTTGCCTGGGCCAAGGACGACGCCTGGGCGTCGCAGGTGGTGGCGCGGGGCGGCAAGTACTACTGGTACGCGGCCGTGGAGCACGCCACCGTGCCCGGCAAGGCCATTGGGGTGGCCGTGGCCGACAACCCGCTGGGGCCCTTCCGGGACGCCCGGGGCACGGCGCTCATCACCAACGACATGACCAAGGCGGCCCCCCAGCCCTGGGACGACATCGACCCCACGGTCATCGTGGACAAGGACGGCCAGGCCTACCTGTTTTGGGGCAACCGGGCCTGCTACTACGCCAAGCTCAAGCCCAATATGACGGAGCTGGACGGCCCCATCCAAACCATCGACTTGCCCCGCTACACCGAGGCCCCCTGGGTGCACGCGCACAACGGCTGGTACTACCTGAGCTACGCCAGCGAGTTCCCCGAGAAAATCGTGTACGCCATGAGCCGGAGCCTGGCGGGCCCCTGGGCGTACAAGGGCATCCTGAACGAGCTGGCCGGCAACAGCAACACCAACCACCAGGCCATCATCGACTTCAAGGGCCAGTCGTACTTCATTTACCACAACGGCGGGCGCGACGCGGACGGGGGCAGCTTCCGCCGCTCGGTGTGCATCGACTACCTGCACTACAACCCCAACGGCACTATCCAGCGCGTGGTGATGACCACGGAAGGCGTGCGGCCGGCCAAGTAGCGGGTGTAGAGACGCGACACTTCGCGTCTCAATCGCTGCCCGATTCCATCAGTGCGGTTTTGCATTCGGCGCAGCCTGGCTAATTAATTCCGAAGCCACGCCAGGCCCCGTTCATCGGCCGAGACGCGAAGTATCGCGTCTCTACAAACCCTGCTCACTTGCCCTGTGGGGCCTCGGGGGCCGGCTGGCTGAGCAGGTCCACGTCGGTGACGCGGGCAGGGAACCAGACGGTCATCTCGCCCTTGCCGCGGTTGGCCCAGGCGTAGTACGGGATGGCCGTGAGCGTGCGCGGCGCGGTGCTGATGCTGTTCATGGCCGCGTCGACGCGCACCACCGGCACGGTAGCCGTGAGGGCGGTGATGCCGTTGAGCACGTCGGGCCGGGCCACGGGCGCGAAGGCCGTGCCGGCGGGCACGAGGATGTTGGCGGTTTTGCCGTCGTTGTCGGCCCATTCGGCGCAGTACACCAGCGGGCCGCGTTGCAGGGCCACCTTGCCGCGGTCGTCGCGCACGCGGGCGTTGGCTTGCACGGTGCGCACTTCCATCGGCAGCTCCACCACCACCGCATCGTTTCGGTGCCAGGTGCGGGCCAGCACGGCGTAGCCGTCGTGCAGCTCGCAGGCCACCGGCCGGCCGTTGACGGTGATGCGCACCGGGGCGGCCGAGGGCGCCGTGAAGGCGTACAAATCGGAGGGCATGGCCTCGTTGCGGGCCCAGCCGGGGATGCGCACCAGCAGGTTGAACTTGGCTGAGGGCCCGGCGGGCTGCACCGTAAATTTCAGGTCGCCGGCCCAGGGGTAGTTGTTTTGCTGCACCAGCCGCACTTTTTGTTTATTGATAACCAGGTCGGTGGTGCCGCTGATGAAGAGGTTGGCGTACACGTCGGCCCCGCGCTGGGCGTACACGTAGCCGGGCAGCGCGGGCATAAAACGGGCCAGGTTGGTGGGGCAGCACGAGCACTCGAACCAGCCCGCCCGCGCCGGCTCGGTGTCGGGGTAGCCGCCGCTGTTTTTAATCTGCAGGGCGTTGGAGTAGAAGAACGACTTGCCGTCGAGCCCCACGCCCGAAATCAGGCCGTTGTAGAGCACTTTCTCCAGCACGTCCACGTACTTGGCCTCGCCGTGGAGCTGGAACATGCGCTGGTTCCAGAACACGTCGGCCACCGAGGCGCAGGTTTCGTTGTAGGCCGTGGCGTTGGGCAGCTCGTAGTCGGCCCCGAACCGCTCGCCGGCGGGCACCGCGCCGGTGCCGCCCGTCACGTACATCTTCTTGGCCACCAGATTGTTCCAGATGCTGTCCACGGCTGCCAGCAGTGGCCGGTCGCCGGTAAGGGCGGCCACGTCGGCCATGGCCGAGTACAGGTATTCGGCCCGCACGGCGTGGCCCTCGGCTGCGCGCTGGGCCACCACGGGCCGGTCGTCCTGCCAGTACGAGCCGTTTTTCCAGGTGTCGGGGCTCTGGGGGTCGTAGCCGGGGTAATGGCCGCGGGCGGCCAGGAAAAAGGCCGCCGTTTGCAGGTATTCGGGCTTGCCCGTGACGCGGTAGAGCTTCACGAGGCCCATCTCCACGATTTCGTGGCCGGGGGCCACGCTGCGCCGGCCGGGGCCGAATACCGAGCACACGAGGTCGGCGTTTTTGAGGGCGATGTCGAGGAAGTTGCGCTGGCCGGTGGCCTGGTAGTGGGCCACGGCGGCCTCGTAGAGGTGGCCGGCGTTGTAGAGCTCGTGGCTCAGCTCGCGCTCCTTTTCCCAGCGCTGCTGGCCAGCCCAGGCGTGCGGGTGGGCGGGGTCGATGGTGCGGGCGGTGTAGAGGTAGCCGTCGGGCTCCTGGGCGGCCGCTACCTTGGCAATGAGCTGGTCCACATAGGCTTGCAGCTTGGTATCGGGGTAGAGGCTGAGCGAGTACGAGGCCCCCTCGATGGTTTTGTAGATGTCGGTGTCGTCGAACGGGTAAGTGGTGGCGAACTTGCCCTGGTGGGCCGCCGCCATCTCGAAGTTCTTCACCCGGTTGGTGGCCTCGCAGCGCTGGAACGAGGCCGGAATGGTCACGTCGGTGTTGGTGCGCAGGCGGGGCTGCCAGAAGTCATCCATCAGCTTCACCTGCGTGAACGGCACGGCCTGAATGGGGTAATCGAGGCGCTGGGCGTAGGCGGCCGGGGCCCCCAGGGCTAGCAGCAAAACCAAGAACTTGGGCATGGGCAGGGTTGAAAACTGGTTTAAATTTAGTGACGGGGGCCCACCTACTTCTTCGCCGAGAGCCGGTAGAAGCCCGCAGCGTGCCGGCGCACATAGGGCGCGAACTCGCCCGCGGCGGGCCCCAAGGTGCGGCCGCTCCACAGGTCCTGCACGGTGCAGCCGGTGGCGAAGCCCAGCGCGGCCAGCGTCACCGGCACCCGCACCGAGTCGGGGGGCGCGGGCAGCAGCGGCGGCCGGGTGAACACCAGGAACTGCACCGTGCCGCCGGTATTCTGCACCGCGCCGGCCTGGTCGAGACCCACCGTGGTTTGGAAACGGGTGTAGCCAGCCGGCAGCACGTACTCAATCAGGGAGTTGGCGTGGGTGCCGATGCCGGCCGCGTAGGGCTGGCCCGCCACGGTGAGCGGGCCCCCGCTCACGCTCTTATTGGCCTGGGGCTGGCCCCAGCCGGCGGTGGCGCTTTGCCAGACCAGCGTGCTCAGGGCCAGGGTTTGGGGGCCGTTGCTGAGCGTGGGGCTCAGCCAGTCGGCGTGGTCCCAGGCGTTGCCGTCGCCGCCGTCGCGCACGTTCAGGTACAGCTTCTGGGCCCCGGTGATGTCCACGTCGAGCTTCGCCTGGGGGCCCTGGCGGGTGAGGATGGGGCTGGCCGCGGCCGCCGCGCTGGCGGGGGCCAGGTCCTGGTCCTGGGCGTTGAACAGGGCCAGGAACCTGTCGCCCGTTTTCGGGTCGTCGGCCACCCAGCCCACCAGGTCGCCGCGCCGGAAAAGCTGGCGGTTGTGGGTGCTGGCGCGGTGCACGGCCAGCACGCGCGGGTTGGTGAGCAGCGCCAGCGTGGCCGGCGTATTGCTGGGCAAATCGCCGCCAAATATCAGCGGCGAGCGGAAGATGCTCCACAGCGTCAGCAGGGTGCGCTGCTCGTCGGGGGTAAAGCGCGTTTGGCGGTCGTCGCCGCGCTCGGCCCGGATGCCCAGGCGGCCCAGCGGCAGCATGTCGGCGTCGGGCCAGGCCCCGGGCATAATGTAGGGGGCCCAGCGGGCGCACACCGCGAAGTGCTCCTTGAGCTGCTCCCAGCTGTCCCAGAAGTCGCCCACGGTGCGCCACAGGTTGGCGTGCTGCTGGGCGTGGCGGGCGTCGGCCAGCGGCGTTTCGCCCGGCGACATGCTGAACACGATTTTGCGGCCCGTGCGGTCAATGGCCTTGCGAATCAGCTCGATTTCGCCCGCGTGGTAGGGCTCCGAGAGGTCGTCAACTTTCACAAAATCCACGCCCCAGGCGGCGTACAGCTCAAACAGCGCGTTGTAGTACTGCTGGGCCCCGGGCCGGGTGGGCACCACCGTGTACATGTCGTGCAGCCACCCCGCCTGGCCGTCGGGGCTGTAAATATCGGCCGCCGTCAGCCGGGTGCCCTTGATGGGCAGCTTGCGCTGCACGGCAATGACGGGCACGCCGCGCATGAGGTGAATGCCGAATTTTAAGCCCTTGGCGTGCAGGTAATTGGCCAGGGGCCGGAAGCCCTTGCCGCCCGCCGCCGACGGAAACCGGTTGGGCGCGGGCACGAAGCGGCCGTAGGCGTCGATGTTCCAGTCCGGGTCTTTCTCGTTGTAGCCGTGGGCCGTGTCGTTGCCCACGTACCACCGAATGTCGACCACCACGTACTCCCAGCCGCTACTTTTTAGGTTTTTGGCCATGTAGTCGGCATTGGCCTTGGTTTCGGCTTCCGTCACGGTGGGGCCGTAGCAGTCCCAGCTGTTCCAGCCCATGGGCGGCGTGGGGGCCCACTGGTGGAAGTCGGTCTTCGGCGCGGTTTGGGCGAAAGTTGGGGCAGTGCTGCCCAGGGCCCAGGCGCTGCCGAGTATGAAGTTGCGTAGATGGCTCATTGGTCAAATTTTTGGAGGCAGGAAAAGTCGTTGGACGGTCATGCTGAGCCTGTCGAAGCATGACCGTCCAACGACCTTCTTCGTTGCTCCGTTGTAACGCGGGAGCAAACACCACGGGGCCCCAGCCCTATTTCTTCTTGCCCCAGATGGCCGTCCCGCTGGTATCAAGGCCGGTGAAGACAATTGTCGCCTTCTTGTTCTCCCAGTCGCGGCCCTTTTGCACGTACACCGGGGCGCTGGTGCCGTTGCTGAACTTGAGCGTGAGCCACGGCGCGGCGTAGGTCCAGGTGCCGGTGGTGGCGCCGCCGAAGGTGCCGTCGGCGGTGAGCGTCAGGGCGGTGCTGTACTGGAAGTTGGGGGTGCGCTGCTCGTCGCCGTAGCCCGGAATCACGATGTAGTCGAGCACGATTTGCTCCCAGGTGCCCGCCAGGTCGGCCGCGGCTACGGCGCTGTTGTCTTCGCCCGCGTAGCGTTCGGGCGAGACAACCGGCCAGCCCGAGGGCGTCCAGAAAATCTTGCGCACGTGCAGGTCCATGTAGTACGAATCGACGCCCGGCCGGCCCTGGTGGGCCATGAAGTACTGCCCGCTGCCGTCCGAAAATACGCCGCAGTGGCCCGTGCCCTGCCAGCCGCTGTGGCCCTCAAACTGGTAGGGCGCCAGAATCATGGGCCCGTGGTCCTCCACCAGGTTAATGTCGCGCCCCTTGAAATCCAAGAAAGGACCGGCAGGCGAGTCGGCGCGGCCCACGCGCACGTTGTACTTGGTCTGGAGCCAGTCGTAGGAAATGAACAGGTAGTACTTGCCCTGCTCCTTGTTGTAGATGATTTCGGGCCCCTCGATGTTGCCGTTGATGGCCGTGCCCGTGAAGCCACGCTGGGCCACGCGGGGGCCCCGGTCGCCGGCCGTGGCGTTCAGGCCGGTGGCCGCGTCGAGCCGCACCATGTGAATGCCGTCGAAGGCCGAGCCGTAGTACATCCGGTGCTGGCCCTGCTGGTCCACAATCACCGTGGGGTCGATGCCGTTGGTGATGTCGGCCGACGAGTTATCGGTCGTCACCACCAGGCCCTTCTCCGTCCAGGGCCCCGTGGGCGCGCTGGCCGTGGCCAGGCCAATGGCGCTTAGCTTGAACACGTTGGAAGCCAGTGAGTAGTACAGGCGGTACTCGCTGCCCACCCGCAGCACGTAGGGGGCCCAGACGAGCCGGTTGGGGGTGCCGCCGCGCTGCGTGATGTAGGCCGCGCCCATCGCCGGGGCCCCGTTGAACACCCAGCCCACGAACTGCCACTCCACCAGGTCCTTCGAGCGGCGCACCTGCAGGCCGGCCCGCAGGTTGGCGTCGGCAATGCCGTAGCCCACGTCGGTGCTGTACATATAGTAATAGCCGTCGTCGGCCTTGATGACGGCCGGGTCGTGCACGTTGTAGGGCCCCCACTGCGCCGCCGATCCCAGCGCCGCCACGCTGGCGTAGGTGTCGCTGATGTTGTTGATATCGAACGCCGTAGGCGTAGGCGTGGGCACCGTGGGCGTAGGAGTGGGGGTAACCGGCGTGGCGGCAGTTTCCTCTTTTTTGCAGGACGCTGCGCCGAGCAGCAACACGACGAGCAAGCCACACCAGCGCAACGGAGTAAGAAGGGGCTTCTTCATGGGAATTCTCAAGGGTAGGAAAGGAAGGGGGGCGAAGCTGCTCGGGGATTGGTAAGGCGTTGTGTTAAAACGTTATACTGTCAAAACGGTCATGCTGCGCTTGTCGAAGCATCTCTATTGCGGCGGTAATCAGTTACTCAGCGGGAGAGATGCTTCGACAAGCGCAGCATGACCGCCTTTTTTAGTCAGCCATTGGCCGCCGGGGCCCTATTTCCTGCCCGCCACCCGCAGCACCGTGAAGGAGTTGGGGGCCAGGGTATAGCTCACCACGGAGCCGCTCACGGCGAAAGTCGATTCCTGCGGGGCGAGCTTTTGGGGCTCTTTGAGGCTGTTCTGGGTTTGCAGGTCGGCGCTGGCCATCACCTGGGCGCGGCCGGTTTTGCCCAGCTTTTTGGCCCCGGCCAGGTCGATTTTCACTGCGCGCGGGCTGGTCGAGTAGTTCACCAGCTTCACCACCACGTCGCCGGCCTTGTCGTCGGCCACGGCGCTGGCGAAGAGGTTGTCGGTGCCGTTTTTGGCGCCGCCGGGCAGGGCCACGGGCAGCACGCGGGTGCCCTTGTTGAGGGCGTACATTTTCTGCACGTAGTAGCTCGGCGAGCCGTAGGAGTTCAGGTTGTCGAACCAAATCATGTCGGGCGTCCACTGCCAGGCGTCCACGTGGGCGAAGAGCGGGGCGTAGGAGGCCATGCCCACCACGTCGGCGTTGCGCTCCAGGCCGGTCATGAAGGCGGCTTCGGAGAGGGCGCAGTCCCAGGTGTTGCGGTTTTCGGGGCTGGCGATGGCCACGCTCTGAGCGGCGTACTCGCCGGCGAAGATTTTGGGCCCCGTGCGGGCATATTTATCGTAGCGGTCGGCGTGCTGGCGGAACCACTCGGGCTTGGCGTAGTAGTGCTCGTCCACGTACTCGGCCTTCAGCTCGGCGAGGCGCTTGCTGGCGGTGTCGAACAGCGGGCCGTCGGGGCTGGGGCCCGCGCTGCTCACGATTTCAATGGCGGGGTACTTGGCCTTCAAGGCTTTGGCAAACAGCTCGTAGCGCTCCAGGTACTGGGGCCCCCACTGCTCGTTGCCGATGCCGAGCATCTTCAGGTGGAAGGGCGCGGGGTGGCCCATGGCCACGCGCTTGGCACCCCAGGGGCTGCTGGCCGGGCCGTTGGCGAATTCCACCAGGTCCAGCGCGTCCTGGATAAAGGTTTGCAGCGTTGGGGCGTCGTCGGCCGCCGCCGGGGTGGCGTTGGGGCCCTTGGCGGCAGTTATTGGGCCGATGGGGGCCAGCTCGGCCGAGTTGAACTGGCAGGCCATGCCCACGTTGAGGATGGGCAGGGGCTCGGCCCCGATGTCTTCGGCCAGCTGGAAATACTCAAAAAAGCCCAGCCCGAACGACTGGTAGTAGTCGGGCGTGAATTTGTGGAGGAACTCCGTGTTCCAGCGGTTCACGAGCGAGGGGCGGGCGGCCACCTCGCCGATGGTTTCCTTCCACTGGTAGCGCTGGGCCAGGGTGCGGCCCTCCACGATGCAGCCGCCGGGGAAGCGCAGGAAGCCGGGCTGCATGTCCTTGAGCAGCTGCACGAGGTCGGGGCGCAGGCCGTTTTCGCGCTTCATCCAGGTGTCTTTCGGGTAGAGCGAGGCCACGTCGAGGTCCACGGTGCCGGTGCCGTCCACGGTCAGCTTGAGGCGGGCCTTGGCGAAGGTGGCCGAGGGCTTGAGCACGACGCTGTACTTTTTCCACTCGCCGGTGAGGCCCGTGATTTGGGCCTGGGCCAGGGCCGCGCCCGAGTCGGGCGTCTCGGGGCCGTCCTTGCGGGGCCCGGGCTGCTCCAGCGTCACGCGCAGGCCCGTGATGCTGCCGGGGCCCCGCCGGGCGTAGACGGAGAACGTGTATTCCGCCCCTTCCTTCACGCCCATGCCCCGGAAGCCTTCGTTCACGAAGCCCGCCTCCGGCCCGCCGGTTTTGGTGCTCAAGCGCAGGAAGTGGTTGTTGGTGGGCCCGATGGGCCCGTCGGTGAGCACCACGTAGCTTTCGAGCGCCGCGCCGCCGCGCAGGGCCTTCCAGCCCAGCAGGTGGTCGTCGGTTTCAAACGACTTGTTCTTCACCAGCTCGGGGTACAGGCCCCCGTCGGCGGCGAAGTTGATGTCCTCGAAAAACAGGCCGTACATGTTCTTATTCACAGCCGCGCCGGGCCGGTTCACCTGCACGGTGAGGGCCACGGGGGCGGCGGTTTGGGCCCCGGCGGGGCCCCCGGCGAGGGCCCCGAGCAGGGCCAGGGCGGGGGCAAGTACGGCGGTTGTGGCGGTGGGAATTCGCATGATTGGGGGCGGAAATAGTATTAATTATTGATATTAGGCAGTGCTAGGTCGCCCTGTGGGAACCTCACCCCCTAGCCCCCTCTCCAAAAAAGAGGGGGGACTAATTTTTAGCCTTGAGGCCTAGAAATTAGTTTTTAGAGCTAGAACTAGTCCCCCCTCTTTTTTGGAGAGGGGGCTAGGGGGTGAGGTTGCCCAAGGGCAACCCAGCGCTGCGTAACATCACTTATTAAGAGCTTAGGGGGTGAGGTTTTACCAGAACTTGGTGTAGAGCGCCGTGATGAGCAGCAGCGTGATGACGATGAGCGTGAGCGTCTGCCGGCTTACGCGGAACAGGCCGGGCTGCAGCTCAATGGCCTTGGCGCTGACGGCCGGGCCGGCCAGGCTGATGCCCACCATGAGGGCCATGGTGAAGGCAAACGAGAGGCCCATGCAAATCAGGAACGGGATTTCGTAGCCGCCGTGGCCGTTCGGGAAGGCCGTGTAGAGGAGGGTTTCGTGGCCCAGCACGCTGGGCGCGTAGTTGTTGAAAAACACCGACATCACGAAGCCCGCCAGCACGCCCACAATGGCCGCCGGGGCCGTGGTGCGCTTCCAGAACAGGCCCAGCAGGAAGATAGCCAGGATGCCGGGCGAGATGAAGCCCGTGTACTTCTGGATGAACTGGAAGCCGCCCTCGCCGCCGATGCCCAGCAAGTCTTTCCACGTCAGGCCGATGCTGATGACGATGGCGGCCAAAATGGTGAGGCGGCCCACCCACACCTGCCGCTTCTCGGTGGCCTCCGGGGCCAGGTAGCGCTTGTAGATGTCGAGGGTGAAGATGGTCGAAATCGAGTTCACCTTGCCCGCCAGCGAGGCCACGATGGCCGCCGTGAGGGCCGCCATGCTCAGGCCCTTGAGGCCGTTGGGCAGAAAGGTGAGGATGGCCGAGTAGGCGTTGTCGGAGTTGAAGGCGCCGGTGCTCGACATTTCGGCCTGCAAGCTGCCGTTTTTATACAGCACATAGGCCGCGATGCCGGGCAGCATCACGATGACCGGCATCATCAGCTTGAGCATGCCGGCGAACAGGATGCCGGTGCGGGCGGTGTGCAAATCGGCCCCCAGGGCCCGCTGGGTAATGTACTGGTTACAACCCCAGTAGTTGAGGTTCACGATCCACTGCCCGGCCAAATACATGGCGATGCCGGGCAGCGACAGGTACTTGTCGACGTCGACCTGCGGGGTGGCCGCCGTGGGCTTCGGAAAGATCATGTGGAAGTGGTCGCCGGCGTTGGCTATCAGCGCGTTGAAGCCGGAGAGGGCCCCGCCGCCGAGACCGAACTTGGTGCTCACCAGGGTGAGGGAAATGTAGGTCGTGACCAAGCCCCCAATCACCAGCACCACTACCTGCACCACGTCGGTGTAGCCCACCACCTTCATGCCGCCGATAGAGATGAGCAGCGCAAACAGGGCCAGCAGAATGATGATGACGTGGAACGAGTCGCCGCCCACTAAGTTGCTCAGCGCCAGGGCACCCAGGTACAGAATCGAGGTCAGGTTGACCAGCACGTACAAAAAGAGCCAGAAGATGCTCATAATCAGGCTCAGCGTGGAGTTGTAGCGCTGCTCCAGAAACTGCGGCATCGTGAAAATCTTCTCCTTCAAAAACACCGGCATGAAAAACACGGCCACGATGATGAGCACAATGGCCGCCACCCACTCGTAGGCCGCCACCGCCACGCCCACCTTAAAGCCCGAGCCCGACATGCCAATGAACTGCTCAGCCGAAATATTCGAGGCAATCATGGATGCCCCGATGGCCCACCACGTCAGCGAGCCCTCGGCCAGGAAGTAGTCTTTGGTGCTCTGCTCGGTCTTTTTCTTGCTCCGGTAGATGTAGTAGCCGTAAGCCGACACGCCGACCAGGTAAACCAGGAAAACCAGGATATCGAGCGTGGTAAGGTGGTTGCGCATGCAGGAAGTGGGTGGGAATTTAAAGAAGGTTGTCGGGCGGGGAACCTCACCCCCTAGCCCCCTCTCCAAAAGAGAGGGGGGACTAGTTTTTAGTCTTAGTCTCTAGAAGCTAGAACTAGCGCTAGTTCCCCCTCTTTTTTGGAGAGGGGGCTAGGGGGTCAGGTTCCCCAGGAGGGGCTAGCCCCGGAAGGCGACTTCGTTGTAGCGCAGCTCGTTTTTAAACGTCCGCAGCTTGGTGTCGGCGTCGATAATCACGAACTCGATGCCGGCCATTTCGGCGAAGTCTTCGAGGTACTCGGCGGTCAGGTTTTGGCTGTAGCCGGTGTGGTGGGCCCCGCCGGCCAGGATCCAGGCGGCGGCGCCGGTGGCCAGGTCGGGCTGCACCTGCCAGAGCACGCGGGCCACGGGCAGGTTAGGCAGGTCCTGCTCGGCTTTCACGGCCGTCACTTCATTCACAATCATGCGAAAGCGGTTGCCCAGGTCGATGATGGTGGCGTTCAGGGCCGGGCCGGCGGGGCAGTTGAACACCAGGCGCACGGGGTCCTCCTTGCCACCGATGCCCAGCGGGTGCACCTCGGCGCGCACCTTGCCTTCGGCAATGCTGGGGCAGATTTCGAGCATGTGCGAGCCCAGCACCAGGTTGTTGTCGGGCGCGAAGTGGTAGGTGTAGTCCTCCATGAAGGAGTTGCCGCCGGGCAGGCCCGCGCCCATTACCTTCATGGCCCGCACGAGGGCCGCCGTTTTCCAGTCGCCCTCGCCGCCGAAGCCGTAGCCGTCGGCCATCAGGCGCTGGGTGGCAATGCCGGGCAGCTGCTTCATGCCGTGCAGGTCCTCGAACGTGTCGGTGAAGCCCTTGGCGTTTTTGCTGGTCAGGAACTGGCGCATGCCGGCCTCGATGCGGGCGGCGTCGCGCAGGCTTTCGCGCTGGGGGCCCCCGGCCAGCAGGCCGTCGGCCAGCTCGTACTCCTTTTCGTAGGTCGCCACCAGCTCGTCCACCTGCGCCTCGGTCACGGCGTTCACTACCGCCACCAGGTCGCCGATGCCGTAGGTGTTTACTTCGTAGCCAAACTTGATTTCGGCCTCTACCTTGTCGCCCTCGGTCACGGCCACGTAGCGCATGTTGTCGCCGAAGCGCACGAAGTGGGCCCCCTGCCAATCGGCCCAGGCGCAGGCCACGCGGCTCCAGATGCTGAGGCGCTCGTGCACGTCGGCGCTCTGCCAGTGGCCCACTATTACCTTGCGGTTCAGGCGCATGCGCGTGCCGATGAAGCCAAACTCCCGGTCGCCGTGCGCCGATTGGTTGGTATTCATGAAGTCCATGTCGATGTCGGCCCACGGAATGTCGCGGTTGAACTGGGTGTGCAGGTGGGCCAGCGGCTTCTGCAAAATCTTCAGGCCGTTGATCCACATCTTGGCCGGCGAGAAGGTGTGCATCCAGGCAATGAGGCCCACGCAATTCTCCGTGGTGTTGGCCTCCTGCATCAGCTTGTAAATCTCGGCGGGGCCCGTCAGCACGGGCTTGTACACGATTTTGATGGGCAGCTTGGTGCCAAACTCCGCGGCCAGCTGCTGCGAGTGCTGGGCCACCTGCTCCAGGGTTTCGGGCCCGTAGAGGTGCTGGCTGCCGGTGATGAACCAGGCTTCGTAATGCGAAATGTCAATCATGATTTTTAGCTGTTAGCTGACGGCTATTAGCTGTTAGCTTTTTTTGTTCAATGGAAAAGCGGGGACATACAGACGGAGAAGTATTGGCAAAAAGCTAGCAGCTAACAGCCAGTAGCTAACAGCTAAGACTCACTGTCCGTAGTAGGAATTTACGCCGTGCTTGCGCTCGTAGTGTTTTTTAATCAACGCGTCTTTGAGGCGGGGCACGTCGGCGCGCAGCGTGGTGGTGAGGTAGGCCATGCGGGCCACTTCTTCGAGCACGGCGCTGTTGTACACCGCTTTGCTCACGGTGGGGCCCCAGGTGAAGGGGGCGTGGTTGGCCAGCAGCACCATTTCCACCTCGTCGGGCGCGAGGCCCCGCTGCGCGAACTCGTTCATGATCTGCCAGCCGGTTTCGTGCTCGTAGTCGCCGGCAATCATGGCGTCGGCCATCGGCGGGGCGCAGGGCACGTCGGCCGTGAGGTGGTCGGCGTGGGTGGTGCCCAGCACCGGAATGTCGAGCTGCGCCTGGGCCCACGCGGTGGCGTAGGTGCTGTGCGTGTGCACGATGCCCCCAATGTGCGCCCAGTGCTTGTAGAGCACGGCGTGGGTTTTGGTGTCCGACGAGGGCCGCTTCTCCCCTTCCACCACGCGATTGTCGAAGTCCACGATTACGATGTCGTCCGGCCGCAGCTCGTCGTAGGGCACGCCGCTGGGCTTGATGGCGAACACCTGGTTAGCGCGGTCCACCACGCTGGCGTTGCCGAAGGTGAAGAGCACGAGGCCGAGCTTGGGCAGCTGCATGTTGGCGTCGTAGCACACCTGTTTCAGGGCTTGGTACTGGCTCATGCGGCGGTAATGGCTTGCGTTTCGGTTTCCGCCACGGGCGCGGCCGGGCCGGTCGTGGCGGCTTCTACAAACTGGCCCAGGGCCTGGTACTGGGCGTAGCGGGCGGCGTAATCGGCCACGCGGGCGGGGTTGGGGGCATAGGTTTCGGCAAAGCCGCTGCCCATCGCCTTTTGGGCCGTGAGCACGTCGGGCTGCGCACCGGCGGCCACGGCCGCGTACATGGCCGCGCCCAGGGCCGGGGCCTGCTCCGACACCGCGATTTTGATGGGCCGGTCGAGCACGTCGGCCAGGGTCTGCATCACGAAAGCCGACTTCTTGGCCACGCCGCCGATGCCAATCACCTGCTTGATGGGAATGCCTTCCTGCTCAAACCGCTCCACAATCTGCTTCGAGCCGTAGCAGATGGCCTCCACCAGGGCCCGGAAAATCTGGGGGGCCGAGGTGCCCATCGTCAGGTTCGTCAGGGCCCCTTTCAGGGCCTGGTTGGCGTCGGGGGTGCGCCGGCCGTTCACCCAGTCTAGGGCCAGCACGTGGCTTTCGGCGGGGTCCACGGCGGCGGCGGCCTCGGTGAGGCGGCGCAGCAGGTTGTCGCTCAGTTCCTGGCGCAGGGCCCCCAGCTGCTCGGCGCTGAGCACCTTCGATTCCGTCAGGCCGGCCTGCAAGGGCCACTCCAACATGTTGCGGAACCAGGCCAGCAGGTCGCCGAAGGCCGATTGGCCGGCCTCCAGCCCCAGCATCCCGGGGATGACCGAGCCGTCGACCTGCCCGCAGATGCCCTGCACGAGGTGGTCGCCCACCTCGGCGGTGGGGGCCACCACAATGTCGCAGGTGCTGGTGCCCATCACCTTCACCATCGAGTACGATTCAATTTCACCGGCCACGGCCCCGGCGTGCGCATCGAAAGAGCCCACGGCCACTGCTGTACTGGGGCTCAGGCCTAACCGCGCGGCCCACTCGGCCGATAAATGGCCCGCCACCTCGTCGGCGGTGTACGTTTCGGTGAATAAACGATTGTGTAAACCGGCCAGCTTCGGGTCGAGGTAATCCAGGAACTGCTGCGGGGGCAAACCGCCCCAGCTCGCGTGCCACATGGCCTTGTGGCCGGCCGCGCACCGGCTCCGCTTGAAGGTGGCCAGCTCGCCGCCGGTGAGCGTCAGCGTCAGCCAGTCGCAGTGTTCCATCCACGAGTGGGCGGCCTGGGCCACGGCCGCGTCCTCGCGCACGATGTGCAGGATTTTCGCCCAGAACCACTCCGAGGAGTAGATGCCGCCTTCGTACTTGGTGTAGTCCTCGCCGCCCCAGGTGCGGGCCTTGTGGTTGATTTCGGCGGCCTCGGCCAGGGCCGTGTGGTCTTTCCAGAGCACGAACAGCGCGTTGGGGTTATCGGCGAACTCGGGCAGCAGGCCCAGGGCCACGCCCTGCGCGTTCACGGGGCCCGGCGTCGAGCCGGTGGTGTCCACGGCCAGGCCCACGATGCGGGCGGCGTCCACCTCAGCGGCCACGGCCCGCACGGTGGCTTCCAGGCCCTCGAGGTGGTCGAGCGGGTGCTGGCGGAACTGGTTTTTCTGGGGGTTGCAGTAGGCCCCGCGCTGCCAGCGCGGGTAGTAGTGCACGGCCTGGGCCACTTCGGCCCCGGTGCGGGCGTCCACCAGCAGGGCCCGCACCGAGTCGGTGCCGTAATCGACGCCGATGACGTAAGCCGGGGTTGGTTCCAATGGGTGAATGATTGAATGGGTGAATGAGTGAATGCGAGTGGAGCGGGCGAATGGAAGCTGCTGGACAGCAGCACGAAGGAGACGGGCAATGCCAATAAAGGCTGCCCATTCGCTCATTCGCCCCTTCACTGTTATTTCCGCACCCCGAACGTGTAGGTGGTGGCGGTGTGGTAGGTTTCGCCCGGCTTCAGCTCGGTGCTCGGAAACTTGGGCTGGTTGGGCGAGTCGGGGAAGTGCTGGGTTTCGAGGCAGAAGCCGGCGTGCTGGCCGTACACGGTGCCGCTGTGGCCGGTGAGGGTGCCGTCGAGGAAGTTGCCGGTGTAGAACTGCACGCCGGGCTGGTCGGTGGTCACTTCCAGGGTGCGGCCCGAGGCGGGGTCATAGACGGTGGCGGCGGGGTGCTGGCCGGTGGCCTGGTTCAGCACCCAGTTGTGGTCGTAGCCGCCGGGCACCTGCGCAATCCGCTCGCCGATGGCGTGGGGCGTAGTAAAATCAAACGGCGTGCCCTTGACGGGGCGCAGCTCGCCGGTAGGTATCAGGGTGGCGTCCACCACGGTGTAGTGGTCGGCGGGCAGCGTTACTTCGTGGGCCAGCACGTCCTTGCTCTGGCCCAGGGCCAGGTTGAAGTAGGCGTGGTTGGTGAGGTTGAGCACCGTGGGCTTGTCGGTGGTGGCGGTGTAGTCGATGCGCAGGGCGTTGGCGTCGGTGAGGGTGTACACCACCGTCACGTCGAGGGTGCCGGGGTAGCCTTCCTCGCCGTCCTGGCTCAGGTAGTGCAGCGTCAGGCTCTGGCCGTCGGTGGCGCGGGCGGGCGTGGCGGCCCACAGTTTGTGGTTGAAGCCGTCCTTGCCGCCGTGCAGCGAGTTGGGCCCGTTGTTGGTGGGGAGGGTGTACGTTTTGCCTTCCAGGACAAATTTGCCGCCCTTGATGCGGTTGCCGTAGCGCCCGATGAGGGCCCCGAAGTAGGGGTTCGACTTCACGAACGCCGGGCTCAGATAGCCGCTCAGTTCATCGAAGCCCAGCACCACGTCGCCCACTTTCCCGTCCTTATCGGGCACCCGGATGCCGGTAATCGTGCCCCCGTAGGTGCTGATGGTCACCACCATGCCGTGGGCGTTGGTGAGGGTGAAGAGACGGGCTTCGGTGCCGTCGGGGGTTTTGCCAAAGGCAGCGGACGTGGGCATGGGGGCAGAAGGGGTGCGAACGGAATCGGAAGCGGTACCGGGGGCCTGGGCGGCCCCTTGCTGGGCGGTGGGCTGCGAATTGCAGGCGGCCAGCAGCAGCAGGCCGCCGAGGCCCCCCGCCCCGAGGCGGCGGAAATGGGTCATGGAAGGAGCGGAAGTGAGGTAAACAACGGCGGGCCCGGGGCCCAAAACAACGGCTTTTTTTCTACAACGCGGCGGCCCGCCGCGCCGGGGCCCCGCGTGCGCCAGGGGCCCGCCCGGGGCGCGGGCGGGCCCCGGCGGCCGGGGGCTAGTACCCGGGGTTCTGCTTGATGCCCGGGTCGATGTCGATGTCGCTCTGCGGAATGGGCATGTACTTGGACACGCCCAGGCGGAAGTTGCTGAAGTCCGGGTCGCGGGTAATCAGGTCGTTGAGGCCGGCCTGGTTGTCGAGCAGGCCCCAGCGGTTGATGTCGAACCAGCGCTGGCCCTCGCCGGCCAGCTCGCGGCCGCGCTCGGCACGCATGTACAGGCGCAGGCTGCTCTGGGTGTAGCTGGCGGCCGAAATGGGGGCCAGGCCCACGCGCTGGCGCACCTGGTTCACGAGGGGCACGGCCTGGGCGGTCTGGCCCAGCTCGTTCAGGGCTTCGGCTTGCAGCAGCAGCACGTCGGCGTAGCGGATGACGCGGAAGTTGATGCCCGAGGTGAAGTTTTCGGGCGTGGTGCGGGTGCGGTCGTTCAGGTACTTGCGCCAGTACTGCTGGCTGGGGTTGTAGCCGAGCTGGGCGAAGGTTTTGCCGTAGAACTGGTCGGGGTTGAGGTTGCTGATGATGGAGACGTCGCGGCGGGGGTCGATGCGGTGTTTAGTAGTGCTGCCCGCCGCCAAAGCCACCGTCGAGTCGGTGTAGGCGTCCAGCAGCCAGCGGCGGGGCTGCACGTCGGAAAACGAGTAAATGGGCGGCCCAAAGAAGTTGGGCCGGTCGTAGCCCTCCGAAGCCGACGCGTTGTCCTGGCCCTGGCCCACGTCGAGCACCGCGCCCGAGTACTGCACCTCGAACACGGATTCGGCGTTGTTTTCGTTGGCGTCGGTGAAGTTGTCGAGGTAGTTGGGCACCAGTGAGTAAGTACCCGAGCTGATGATGGTGGCGAACAGCGCCGAAGCCTCGGTGTACTTGTGCTGCTGCATGTACATCTTGGCCAGCAGGGCCTGGGCGGCCCCTTTGGTCACGCGGCCCTTGTCGGCACCCCCGTAGGTCAGGGGCAGGTCGGGAATGGCGGCCGTGAGGTCGGCAATCACCTGGGCCTCCACCTCGGCCGGGGTGGCCTGGTGGGCCCGGGTGGTGGCCGTCGACTCGGTGATAATCAGCGGTACGTTGCCAAAAAACGAGTCGAAGTCGAAGTACATCAGGGCCCGCACGAACCGGGTTTCGGCCAACAGCCGGGCCTTCAGCGCGGCGTCCATCTGGATGTCGGGGATGTGGGTCAGCGCCTGGTTGGTGCGGTAAATCGTGCGGTAGTAGTCGTTCCAGGCGAAGGACGAGATGAAGAAGTTGTTGTTGGCCTGGATGAAGCGGGTGAAAATGGCCAGCTCCACGAAGGGGCTCTGGCTGAACGACTCGTCGGAGCGGGCCGTGATGAACTGCCAGGAATGGCCGTAGCAGGCGTACTGCTGCACCCCCGAGTAGCAGGCAATCACGCCCTTGTTGGCGTCGTCGGCCGTCAGCCAGAACTGCGAGGTCGACGGCGCGTTGGGGTTCGTTTTGTCCAGCAGGTCCTTCTGGCAGCCGGTGGCCAGCAGCAGGCCGCCCGCCAGCAGCACCGTGGAAATCTTAGAAAATTTCATATCAGGTTAGAAAAAAGACGGATGAAGTTGTAGGGCAGCCGGCGTTGGCTGGCCACGCCCCCGCAACATTAAAAAGTGGCCTGGACGCCGCCCGTGAAGGTGCGCACGTTGGGGTAGGCGCTGTTGTCGATGCCGCGGCCGAAGTATTCCGTGCCCGTAATCTCCGGGTCGAAGCCCGAGTACTTGGTGGAGGTCGCGATGTTGCGGCCCGTCACGTACACCCGCAGGCTGCCGATGGCGGGCACCCGGCCCAGCAGGGCCTTGGGGAAGGTGTAGCCAAGCTGCACGTTTTTCAGGCGCAGGTAAGACCCGCTTTCGAGCCAGCGCGTGCTGTTAAACAGCGAGTTGGAAGCGGCGGCCAGGCCCAGGTCGCCGGCCCCGCCGCCTTGCAGCAGCCGCGGCGTGGTGGTCGAGGGGTTGCTGGTCGTCCAGGGCTGCACGTCGGACTCGTAGTTGCTGGGGCCGTCGTAGCGCTCCAGGGCGTACTTGGCGCTGTTGTAAATCTGGTTGCCGCTCACGCCCTGGATAAACACCGAGATGTCGAAGTTTTTGTACCCGGCGTTCAGGTTCAGGCCGTATTGCAGCTTGGGGTAAGGCGTGCCCGTGTACACCCGGTCCTTGCTGTCAATCACGCCGTCGTCGTTGGTGTCTTTGTAGCGCACGTCGCCGGCCGAGGCGTAGGGCTCGATGACTTTGCCCGCGCTGTTTTTGTAATTATTTACCTCGTCCTTCGACTGAAAAATGCCGTCGAACGGTATCAGGAAGAACTCCCCGACCGGCTGGCCCACCGTGGTGCTGGTGATGCCAATGCCGTCGGGAATGGCTTGGCCGGGGGTGGGCAGGGCCGTTACTTGGTTTTTGAGCGTCGTCAGGGTAAAGTCGGCCCCGTAAGTGAAGCCCGCTTTGGTTTCGTGGTAGCCCAGGGCCAGCTCAAAGCCCCGGTTTTCGAGGTTGCCCGCGTTCTGGAACAGGGCTCCCCCGAAGTTGCCCAAGTACACCGGCAGCGTCACCGGGGCCAGGGCCTTGCGGGTTTCGGCAATGTAATAATCGGCCGCCAGCGTCAGGCGGTTACTTAAGAAAGCCACGTCCAACCCAATGTCCTTGGTGCGGCGTTCCTCCCACTGGATGTCAGGGCTGCTGAGCGTAATCTGCGTCGAGCCGTTAATGAATGTTTGGCCAGTGCCGAGTATGTAATTCACGTTCTGGCCGATGACGGGCGTGGGCAGATAAGCGCCGTAGTATGCCCCGTTCAGGGCTTCGTTGCCAATCACGCCATAGCTGGCCCGCAGCTTCAGGTTGTTGATTTGTGGCACCGCGTTTTTGAAGAACTCTTCTTCGCTGAGGCGGTAGCCCAGCGAGGCCGCGCCGAAGTTGCCGTAGCGGTTTTGCGGGGCGAAGCGCGACGAGCCGTCGCGCCGGAAGCTGCCCGACACCAGGTAGCGGTTCTTGTAGTCGTAGGTGGCCTGCGAGAAGTACGACTCGCGGGTGATTTCGCCCTCGGTGCCCCCCACCACGCCGGCGGTTTGGCCGGAACCCAGCTGGAAGTAGTACTGCGGCGTGGAGGTAAAGCCTTGCGTCTGGGCGTTCGTGTTGTGGTACTTGGTGTCCTGCTGCGAGTAGCCCACCAGCGCGTTCACGTGGTGGTCGCCGAAGCTCTTGTTGAAATTCAGCGTGTTCTCCGCCATCAAAAACACGTCGTAGCCCTGGTATTCGGTCAGCGACGAGGTGTTGATGGGCGTGTTCTGGCGCAGAATACCGTTTTGCTGCGCGTCGGCGTTGTTGTAGAGGTGCCCGTCGATGGCCAGGTTCAGGCGGTAGGTCAGGAAGTCGAAGATGGAGTAGTCCACCGTGAAGTTGCCCGCCAGGCGGTTGTCCGACTGCGTGCGGCGCAGCAGCTGCTGGGCCCCCACGGGGTTGGTGGCGAAGGTGTTCTGAACGCCGTCGCCCGTGCCGAAGCCCCCCAGGTTGGCCGGGTTGTACACCGGAATGCTGGGCAGGTACGTGATTACATCGATGAAAGGGAGCCCGTTCAGCAGCGTCGTGCCGATGTGGGTCAGCTGGGCATTTTCCTGGAAGCGGAAGCGGCCCTTGGTCAGGCCCGAATTCAGGCGCAGGCTGTAGCGCTTGAAATCGGGGCCCCGCACAATGCCCTCCTGGTGGAAGTACTCGCCGGAAATCAGGTAGTTGCTGGCGTTTTTGCCCTCTCCCGAGCCGCCCGAAAGGCTGAGGTTGTAGTCCTCGGTGCGGCCGGTGCGGAAAAACGCCTTCTGCCAGTCGGTGTCCGTGTTGGGGTCGAATTTACCGCCCGTTCCCTTCACCGCGCCGGCCAGGCTGTTCTGGCCGCTGTTCAGCGGGTCGAGGCCGGCGTTGGCGTAGGCCGTCACGGCCCGGTCGGCCCACTGGCTGGCGTTGGTCAGGTTGTAGCGCTTGTAGAGGTTGTCGACGCCCGCGTAGGCGTTCACGCCGATGGTGGGCACGCCGGCCTTGCCGCGCTTGGTGGTAATTTGCACCACCCCGTTGGCCCCGCGCGAGCCGTAGATGGCCGTCGAGGAAGCGTCTTTCAGGACGTTGAGCGTGGCAATGTCGTTGGGGTTCAGGTCGCGGATGTTGTCCGTCCAGAGCCCGTCAATCACGTAGAGCGGGCTGCTGCTGCTCGACCCCGCGCTGCCCGCCCCGCGGATGACGATGACCGGCGTGTCGCCGGGCCCGCCCGAGCCCTGAATCTGCACACCCGCCACCCGGCCCTGGATGCCCTGCACCACGGTGGCCACGGGGGTTTTGGTGGCCTCCTTCACGTCGAGGCTGCTCACGGCGCTGCTCAGGTTCTGGCGGTCCTGGGCGAGGTAGCCCACCACCACCACCTCGCTCAGGTTGCCGTTGGGCACCAGCTGCACGTCCACGGTGGCGCGGCCGCCCACGGCCACTTCCTGGTTGGCATAGCCCACGAAGCTGAACACCAGCGTGGCCCCGTCGGGCACGCTGGGCAGCGTGTAGCGGCCGTCGGCGTCGGTTTGGGTGCCCTGGCTGGTACCCTTCACAATCACGTTGACGCCGGGCACGCCGCTGCCTTTTTCGTCGGTGAGGCGGCCGCTGACCGGGCCGGCCACCGGCCGGGCCACGGGCGGCGTCGCGCCGCCCGTGGCCGTAAAGGCGAACAGCGGCTGCAAGGGCAGGCAGCAAAGCACCGCGGGCAGCAGCAGCCGGTGCATCTTGGGTACTGACTTTTTCATACTTAAAAAAGGGTGGGAAAAGAGAAGAAAAAACACAATCGATTGTGTAAAACCAGCAAAAAAAAGCGCCTTTGGAAAAGTGCTGAAGCAGGCATTAGCGGGGGCATTCCGGGGGCTTCCGTTTGGGGCAGCCACCCGTTTTCGTAATTTTAGGGCGGGTTGATGGGCGTAATATTAAGAAATAGTCGGGATGTGCCCAAAAAAATCCGGAAGAGTATTTATCTTTTTACGTTTCTCGACTTCGCTATCTGGTTTAAGAGAGCGTCAAAATGTGCCTTCACGGCTTGTAAACAAAGGATTGTGTAATTTTTTGCCCGGAGAAAAAAATTACTTTATCGTTTGTGTAAAACTGCCGTTTTTTCCGCTATTGGTCCGCCAGTGAAGCTCACCCGTAGCGCGTGGCGGCGGCCCGCGGGCTCGAAGGCGTAGGACAGTCCAAACCCGTAATAGGCGCAAATCTGCTGCACGATGCTCAGGCCCAGGCCCGGCGAGTCGGCGGTGGCGCGGTGCTTGCGGAAGCGCTCGAAAAAACGGGCCGGGTCGCCGCCGGGGTCGGCCCCGGGGTTGCTGATTTCGAGGGCCCCGGCGGTGAGGGTGGCCGTCACGTCGCCGCCCGCTTCGTTGTGCTTGATGGCGTTGTGCAGCAGGTTGTGGAGCAGCGAGTCGGCCAGTCCGGGGTGCATCTGCAGGGCCGGGGCGGGGGGCGCGTGCAGGCGCAGGGCCAGGCCCCGGGCGTCGAGCAGGGGCCCGAAGTGGCGGGCCTTTTCGGCCAGCAGCTCGTCGAGGCGCACGGGCACGGCGGCGGCAAACTGGCGGTTTTCGATGCGGCTGAGCAGGCCCAGGGCCTGGTGCAGGCGCGAGAGGCGGCGGGTGGCCCCGTACAGCTCGGCCAGCAGCGGGGCGGCGGCCGGGTCGGCTTCGAGGGCCGGCAGCTGGAGCAGCTGCTCCAGCTGGGCCTGCATGATGGCCAGCGGGGTCTGGGTTTCGTGGGCGGCGTTGGCCGTGAACTCGCGCAGGGTTTCGTAGTCGGCCACCAGGCGCTGGCTCAGGTGCGTCAGGGCCTGGTTCAGCTCGGCAAACTCGGCAATGGCGGGCGTGGGCAGGTCCAGGGGCCGGTGCTGGTGCAGGTCGTAGCCGCGCAGGGCCCCCAGCGTGTGCCGGAACGGGGCCCACAGCCGCCCCGCCAGCCAGCGGTTGAGCAGGGCGGCCCCGCCCAGCAGCGCCGCCAGCACCCCCAGCATGGCCTCCAGAATGACTTTCAGCAAGTCGTCGGTTTCCACCAGCGACTTGCGCAGCGTGACCCACACCGGGGGCCCCGCCGCCGGCCGCACCGCAAACGTGAGCTGCCGGTAGGGCACCCACTCGTGCTCCTCCGCATCGAGGAGGGCGGTGTCGGCAAAGCCCAGGGGCCGGGGCCGGGCGCTCACCGCCAGCTCCTCGTCGAAGGGGGGCGCGGGCAGGGGCCGGCCGGCTTCGGCCCGCTGCGTGAGCACCGCGCGGCGTTCGGCCAGCTGCTCGCCCAGCTCGTGGCGCAGGGCCCGGTTCACGCCGTAGTACAGGGCCCCGCTGCCCACCGCGAACAGCACCGCCGCCAGGGCCAGGTAGTAGCGGTTGGTGGCGGCGAGCAGCTTCATTGAAGGCAGTGAACAGTTAAGATAAGGTCGTCATGCTGAGCGCAGCGCAGCGGAGCCGAAGCATCTCTACTGCTGCGCTAACTCAATCGATTGGCTTACTGCCGCGGTAGAGATGCTTCGGCTGCGCGGACGCCAGATGAGCATGACGTTCCGACTGCTCAAATCTGCTCACTGTTTACAACTTACTCGCTGCTCAACTTATACCCTACGCCGTACATGGTGCGGATGTAGTGGTCGGCCCCTTTTTCCTGGAGCTTTTTGCGCAGGTTTTTGAAGTGGGTGTAGATGAAATCGAACGAGTCGGCGGCGTCCACGGCGTCGCCGCAGAGGTGCTCGGCGATGGCTTCCTTGGTGAGCACGCGGTCGGGGTTGGCGAGCAGGTAGAGCAGCAAATCGTACTCTTTGCGGGTGAGGGCCAGGGGCTCGCCGCGCACCAGCACCTCGGCCTGGTCGGGCCACACGAGCAGGTCGCGGAACACGATGTGGTGCTGCCCCTGGAACTGCCGCCGCCGGATGATGGCCCGCAGCCGGGCGTTCAGCTCCGACAAGTGAAAGGGCTTAACCAAGTAGTCGTCGGCCCCCAGGTCGAGGCCGGCGATGCGGTCTTCCAGGGTGTCGCGGGCGGTGAAGATGAGCACCCCGGCCGGCGAGCCGTCGGCCTTGAGGGCCCGCACCAGGTCGAGGCCGTTGCCGTCGGGCAGCGTCAAATCCAGCAGCACGCAGTCGTAGCGGTAGAGCTTGATTTTCTCGTAGGCCTGGGCAAAATCGGCCGCCACCTCCACCACGTAGCCGCCGGGGCGCAGCGAGTCCAGCAGGGCCGCGCGCAGGGCGGGTTCGTCTTCGACCAGCAGAAGTTTCATAAAAAGATAATCCGGCGGCGGGCGGTAGAGTTCGCCGCGCGGCCTGCGAAAGAACGGCGCAAAGCTGAGGAGTTTCTGTGGCGCGGCGGGGCAAGCCGGCCTCCGGGGCCGGCGGCACCAATTTTTCTTCAGAATTACGCCGCACTTTTACGGCGTTCGTTCGCGCTCCTCCCCTCCTTTTGTTCGCCTTGGTGATTTTCCTTTTTCGTTGGCTGGCGCTGGGGGCCCTGCTGCTGGGCCTGGGGGCCCCGGCGGCCCGCGCCCAGGTGCCCGCGCCGCCGAGCCTGGGGGGCCCGCCGGCCGCCGCGCCCGCGCTGCCCGGCAGCCCGCGCCGGCTCGACGATTTCCTGCAAGTGGCCTACGGCACCAGTCCACTGCTGCGCAGCTTGGGCAACCAAGTGGCCCAGAACCGCCTCGACAGCCTGCGCCGCAAGGCCCAAAACGGCTTGCAGATAGCCGGCATTGGGGCGGCGGTAGTGTCGCCCAGCATCACCAACGGCAGCGGCGAGCAGGTGCTGGGCTACGACCAGGCCGTGAGCAACGGCGGCAACTACGCCAGCTTCGCGCAGGCCACCAAGCCCGTGCTCAACCGCTTTCAGCTGCGCACCGACTACCAGATTCTGGGCAGCCAGGGCCAGGTGCTGCGCAACACCGGCCGCCTCTCGGCCCTGGACCTGCGCCGCACCGTGACAGACCAGTTCCTGACGGCCTACGCGGCCCAACTGCAACTCGACTTCAGCGAGCAGCTGCTGGCCCAGCTGCGGGTGCAGGACCGCCAGCTGCGGCAGCTCGTGGACGCGGGCATTTTCAAGCAGACGCAGTACTTGAGCTTTTACTTGTCGGTGCGCACCCAGGAGGTGACCGTGGAGCAAAACCGCCTCGGCTACCGGCGCGAGCTGGGGGCCCTGCGCTACCTCTGCGGCGTGGCCGACACGGCCCTGGTGGCGGTGGAGGCCCCCGCCCCGCCCCCGCTGCGGCAGCTGGCCGGGCTGGGCTCCATCGTGCAGCGCCAGTACACGCTCGACAGCCTGCGCTACGGCCTCGACCGCCGGGCCGTGGACGCGAGCTACCGCCCCAAGCTGAGCGCCGTGCTCGACGCGGGCATCCAGTCGTCGCAGCCCGGGCTGCTGGCCCTGGGGCACAGCGCGGGCCTGGGGGCGGGCTTTCTGCTGGCGCTGCCGATTTTCGACGGCCACCAGCGGCAGCTCCAGTACCAGCGCATCGACCTGGACGAGCAGAGCCGGCGCGGCTACCGCAGCTTCGCGACGGTGCAGCGCCAGCAGCAGTACGACCAATTGCTGGGGCTGATTCGGGCCTCGGAGGCGCTGTCGGCCCGCATCCGCGAGCAGCTGCGGGTGGCCGAGGCCCTGGTGGGGGCCGCCCGCCAGCAGCTGGCCACCGGCGACGTGGCCATCCTGGATTATTTGAACCTGGTGACCAGCTACCGCACCTTGCAGTTCAGCCTCACGCAGGCCGAAGCCGACCGGCTGCGCAGCCGGTTTGCGCTGGATTATTTAGCTGAATAAGAGCCATTATGCAACGTCATCACGTCACTATACAACGTCCTGCTCATCTGGCGTCCGCGTAACGGATTGGAGTCGAAGCATTTCTCCCGCTGACTAATTATGATTACTGCCGCAGTAGAAATGCTTCGACTCCGCTGCACTGCGCTCAGCATGACGTTTTTCTGGCTTGACTTTATGACCCTCCCGTTCCGCCCGTTCCTTTTCCCTGCCCTCCTCGCTGGCTTGGCCGCCTGCGGCTCCAAAGCCCCGGCCGAAGCCGACGCGCCCGCCGCCGAGGGCGACGAGCCGGCCGTGAAGCCCCGGGCCCTGGTGACGGTGGGCGCAGTGCAAACCGACACGCTCACCGACGTGCTGCGGCTCAGCGCCGTGTCGGCCTACCCGGCCAAGGACGCGCTGCGGGCCACCACCACCGGCTACGTGCTGGCCCCCGCCCCCGTGGTGGGCCAGGCGGTGCAGGCCGGCCAAACGGTGTTCACCCTCCAAACCAAGGAATCGAGGGTGCTGCACCTGGACCAGCTCACCGGCGACCCGCGCCTGAAGTTCAGCGGCCTCATCCGCATCAAGTCGCCCCGCAACGGCGTGATGGCCACCGTGGACAAGCTGGCCGGCGACTACGTGCAGGACGGCGAGCAACTGGGCCTGACCTACGACAAAAACCGCTTCGGCTTCATCCTCGACGTGCCCGTGACGCAGCTGCGCTACGTGCACACCGGCCAAAGCTGCCGCATCCTGCTGCCCGACGGCCGCGTGCTGCCCGGCCGCGTGGCCGAGGTGCTGGCCACGGCCGACGTGAGCATCCAAACCCAGCGCTACACCATCCGCCCCACGGGGCCCGTGCCCAGCCTGCCCGAAAACCTGGCCGTGCAAGTCGAGCTGGACCGCACCGCGCCCCACCTGGCCCGCACCCTGCCCCGCGGCGCGGTGCTCACCGACGAAACCCAGACCCAGTTCTGGGTGATGCGCCTGCTCAACGACTCCACCGCCGTGAAGGTCCCCGTGACCGTGGGGGCCCAGCAGCCGGCCAACGTCGAAATCAAGGCCCCCGCTTTTTCGGCCAAAGACAGGATTTTGCTCAGCGGCAACTTTGGGCTCGACGACACGGCGGCGGTGAAAGTGACTAAATAACTGATGTTACGCAGTCGTTGGGTGGGGATGCCCGTTTAGTAGGCTTATGACTAGGAAGTGTTAACAGTCACGCAGCCAGAGGACGGTTGCGGCCAGGTGAATAAAAGCCAGAAAATGCGCATCCAGCTTATCGTACCGGGTGGC
>NZ_JABSNP010000016.1 GCF_013294115.1 Hymenobacter caeli
CTTGCTTCACGGGGCGGAACGAGTTTGGCTGTGTAGGAACTCCAAAGGTCGGGCCGCCCCGTTTTTATGCCTCAAATTTTAGTAGGGTAGAGTAGCCCTGTTCCTCACCACATAAAAAATCCCCGCCAAGTAACTGGCGGGGATTTTTTATGTGGTTGCCTGTAGCGCGAACTTTGTAGTTCGCGACTTTCGCTTCGCCCTATCGGTTGCTGCACGGCCATCGGCAGGACGAAGCGAGCGCCGCGAACTACAAAGTTCGCGCTACAGCGCATTACCCGGCGATGCGCACCACCAAGCCGTCGGTGTGGGGCGCGAGGCGAATCTGGCAGCTCAGGCGCGAGCCTTCGTACACGTGGGGCAGGGTTTCGAGCATGTCCAGCTCGGCGTCCTGGGGCTCGGGGAGGGCGGGGCCGGCCAGCACCTCCACGTGGCAGGTGGCGCACAAGGCCATGCCGCCGCACGTCGCCTGAATGGGGTAGTCGTTGGCTTTCAGCAACTCCATCAGGCTCAGGCCCATGTCGGTGGGGGCCTCCAACTCGCGGCGCTGGCCGGGGGCCTCTTCCACGTAAATGCGGATGTCTTCCATTTTTTAGCTGTTAGCTTAATAGCTATTAGCTGTTAGCCGGCAACTTGAAAAAGCCAGCAGCCAACAGCTAATGGCTAACAGCTTAAAGAGTGGGCACCCCGTTCACCGTCGTGTACTTGAGGGTGTATTTCTTGTCGGGGTAGATGTATTTGAACGCGCCCTGGCACATCAGCGCGGCCTCGTGGAAGCCGCAGAGGATGAGCTTGAGCTTGCCGGGGTAGGTGTTGATGTCGCCGATGGCGAACACGCCGGGGGTGGAGGTGCTGTAATCCAGCGTGTTCACTTGTACCGCGTCGTTCTCCAGGCCCAGGCCCCACTCGCCGATGGGCCCCAGCTTGGGCGTGAGGCCGAAGAGCGGCACGAAGGCGTCGAGCGGCACGGTTTCGGCCGTGCCGTCGTTGCCCGTGATGGTCACCTCCTGCAAGTGACCGTTGCCGTGCAGGTGCGTCACGTTGCTGCTCAGCACGAGCTTGATTTTGCCGGCTTCGTGCAGCTTCTGCACTTTCTCGGCCGAGTCGGCGGCGCCGCGGAAGGTGGTGCCGCGGTGCACCAGCGTCACGTCCGAGGCCACGTTGGCCAGGAAGTTGGTCCAGTCGAGGGCGGAGTCGCCGCCGCCGGCAATCACGATTTTCTTGCCGCGGAAGTGCTCGGGGTCGCGCACCATGTAGTGCACGCCCTTGCCGCCCTCGAAGCGCTCCAGGTTTTCGACGGCCGGCTTGCGGGGCTCGAACGAGCCGAGGCCCCCGGCAATGGCCACGGCCTTGCACTGAATTTCGGTGCCGTCGGTGGTGTAGAGCTGGAAGGTGCCGTCGTCGAGCTTGGCGAAGCGCTCCACCCGCTCGCCCATCGTGAAGGTGGGGTGGAAGGGCTCAATCTGCTTCATAAGGTTGGTTACCAGGTCGCCGGCCAGCACCTCGGGGAAGCCGGGGATGTCGTAAATCGGCTTCTTGGGGTAGATTTCGGTGAGCTGGCCGCCGGGCTGGGGCAGGGCATCGACGACGTGGCAGCGGAGCTTGAGCAAGCCGGCTTCAAACACGGCAAACAGGCCGACCGGGCCGGCCCCGACGATGCAGATATCGGTGGAAATTACGTTGGGCATAAACGAGCTAAGTACCTGAAACAAGCGGCCGCAAAGGTAGCCCCCGCGGCCGGGGCCGCCAATGGCCCCGTGCGAATACAACAACCCGGGGCCCGAAATCGTTGGCTGTTTTGGCGTTGGCCGCGTCGGTTTGGCCTGCTATGTGCAGGGAGCGGCCGGGCCGCGCGCCGGCCCTACCTTGGGCCCGCAAACCCGCGCGGTGCCCGTTGCCTCTTCCTTCAGTCCGTTTCCCGGCGCATGATTTCAGCTTCGATTCTTAGAAAATACGCCCTGCTGCCGCTGAGCGGGCTGGCCGTGGCCTGCGGCTCCGGCGGCGAGCCCGTCAAAATTGCCGGGGGCAAGCCCGCCGCTGGGGCCCCGGCGGCGGCCGATAAAATCGGTCAAATCAACGTGTTGGTAGATGCTTCGGGCGGGATGCAGGGCTTCATGCACGCCAACGCGCCCGGCGAGCCCGGCAGCAACTTCCAGCAAACGGTGGCCGCGCTGCTCTCCGACGTGAACGGCCAGCACGGGGCCCCGGCGGCCTACTACTTCGTGAAGGAAGCCACTGGCGCCGACCCGCGCATTTTGGTGCCCACCAGCTACGGGGCCCTGACGAGCGCCGTGAGCACCGGCATCCAGCGGCCCGCCCTGGGCACCGAGCTGCCCCTGATGCTGGCCGAGGCCCTGAAGCTGCACGCCCAACGCCCCGGCACGGTGAGCCTCATCGTGTCCGACTTCATCTACAGCCCCAAGAATTCCGGCGAAACCTGGCGCGTGAAAACCGACGTGAAGGACGCCCTGGCCACCGCCGACGCGGCCCGGCTGGCCGTGTCGGTGTTTGCCAACACGTCGGAATACCGGGGCAATTTCTACCCCGGCAACCGCACCCGGCCCCAGCCGCTGCACGGCGAAAAGCTGCCCTACTACATCTGGGTGCTCGGGGCCCCCGCGCTGGTGGCCCAGGTCGACGGCACGCTGCTCAAGCGGCTGGCCGGCCAGCCCCAGGCGCACTTCAACACCCGGTTTGCGCCGCCCTACACGGCCCTCGACCACTTCCAAAACAAGGGCGAATGGTATAAAACGGAGCCCGTGGCCGGCGTGCCCACCCTGGGCTTCACCAAGAGCGTGTCGCGCAAGGAGCCCGCCGAAGTCGTGTTCGGCCTCGACCTGAAAGCGGTGCCCGCCGAGTGGCAAAAAGCCGCCGCCCAGGGCCTACGCCTCGACGCCGCCGCCACCGATGCCACGCTGCTGCGCACCTGGCCCGTGGCCCAGGAGCCGGCCGCCGCGGGCAAGCCGTACTTGCAGCAGTACACGTACTTAGCCAAAATTCGGGTGAACCAGATTCCTGGGGCGGGGGCCCTGATGCACCTCACGCTGCCCCGCCAGCAGCCCGCCTGGGTGGCCCAAACCTCCACCGCCAACGACAGCAATATTACCAAGCAAGGTCCAAAAACCTTCCTCCTCGCCGACGTGCTGCAAGGCGTGGCCGACTACTTCGCCGACCAGCCCAGCGCCCAGCTCTCGCTCGATTTGCCCATCCGCGTGCAGCGCGCGGAATAGGACAGCGTACTTGCATTAAGCCGTCATGCTGAGCGCAGCCGAAGCATCTCTACCACTCACTAATCAAGTTTTACTGCTGCGGTAGAGATGCTTCGGCTGCGCTCAGCATGACGGCTTAATACCAACAGCCAATTTTAAAAATAGCCAACCCAAACCACCTATGTTCCAACAGCTTTTCACTTCGCTCTACCAGGCTTTGCTGGGCACGCCGGCGCCGTCGTCGCTCATCCCCGTGTACCAAAAAAGCATTTTCCCCGGCGTGGGCCTCAGCACGTTTTTCGCCGTGGCGCTGGGCATGGCCCTGGTGTACTACGTGGTGCTGAACCGACTGATGACCACGGCGTTGTTCAAAACTTCGCACTGGCTGCTGTTCGTACTGCTTACCGCCGTGGCGGCGGCGCTGCTGGCCTATTCGCAGGCGCACTCGGTCGTCACGGAGAGCCTCAACAGCAGCGGCGTGGCTTTGGAGGGCATCGAGCAGTCGGCCTACAACCGCTACGTGCTGGGCTTTTTGTGCGTGAATGCGCTGTTCGGGGCCTTGTTTTTCGTGTTTTGGTCGTTCGTGGTGAAATCCTTTTCCACCAGCGCCCGCACCACGCCGGTGCGCTGGCCCAATTAGGGCCCCGGGCGGGGGCGGGCTGCCGGCTTTTCGCCGGCTGCCCGCTAATCGTTGCGGCGGTTTGGGGGCCCTAAGCGCTGGTTCAACGATTCAACGATTATCGGGCAGCCGGCGAAAAAGCCGGCAGCCCGGGCCGGGGCCGATCCTTTATCTTCTATCCCATTCTACCTCAATGGCTAAACTGTTTTTATTCGGCATCGGCGGCACGGGCTCGCGCGTTATCCGCTCGCTGACGATGCTGCTGGCGGCGGGCGTCGAAATCAAGAACTGCGACACGGTGGTGCCCATCATCATCGACCCCGACGCCCGCAACGGCGACATGAACCGCACCGTGGAGCTGCTCAAAACTTACGCCCGGCTGCGCAGGGCCCTGGAGCCGGCCCCGGCGGTGGGCGACTTCTTCCACACTGACATCAAAACGCTCTCGGCCATTGCCCAGAGTGGTAGCGGCGACGTGAAGGACGCCTTCGTGTACGACTTCGGCAACATCAACGAGAGCTTTCGCGACTACCTGCACTACGACCGGATGCCGGTGGAAAGCCGCCACCTGGTGGACCTGCTCTTCACGCCCGAAAACCTGGCCAGCCCGCTCACCGTGGGCTTCAAGGGCAGCCCCAACGTGGGCTCGGTGGTGTTGAACGGGCTGATGGGCTCGGCCGAAATTCAGGCCTTTGCCAACAACTTCAACGAGCAGGACGGCGACCGGGTGTTCTTCATCAGCTCCATCTTCGGGGGCACGGGGGCGGCGGGTTTCCCGCTGCTGCTCAAGAACCTGCGCAACCCCGACCTGAGCAGCGGCCAGCGCCTGCCCAACGAAAAAGCCCTGCGCGAGGCCCCCATGGGCGGCCTCTCGGTGCTGCCCTACTTCAAGGTGAACCCCAGCGCGGAAAGCGCCATCGACTCGCGCTTTTTCATCACCAAAACCAAGGCGGCCCTCAGCTACTACGAAACCAACCTGCGGGGCCTCAACTCGTTGTACTACCTGGCCGACCCGGTTACGAAGAGTTACGACAACCAGGAGGGCGGCGCCAACCAAACCAACGGCGCCCACTTCATCGAGCTGGTGGGGGCCCTGGCGGTGTTCGATTTTATGGCCCACAGTAAGTCGGAGCTGCAAGGCCAGGAGCTGTTTTTCGAGTACGGCCTGGAGAAGGACGACCGGCCGGTGCGCTTCGGCTCGCTCGATGCCGACAAGAGCATGCAGCTGCTGGGCCGGGCCCTCACGCGGTTCCAGCTCTTCGCCACCTTCCTCACCTACGGCCTGCCCGGCACGATGGACGCCGTGTTTGCCAAAACCCTGCAACTGCCGGCCGAGTGGAAGCACGACGACTTCTACCGGGCCCTGCGCGAACTGCTCGACAACCCCGCCTACGGCTTCACGCCCTGGCTGAAAGAGCTGAGCGCCAACGACCGCGCCTTTGCGCCGTTCCAGCTCGGCTCGGCCGATTATAACGACCTAGTGTACGGCCAGCGCGTCGAAACTGGCTTTTTCGACAAGGGCATCGTCACCAACTCGCTGCGCAAGTCGCTGGACGACAGCGCCACCAAAGTGAGCCACCCCACCAAGCCGGGCCAGTTTGTGGAGCTGTTCAGCAAGGTGATGCGCGAGACGGTGGACAGCAAAATCAAGGGTTTTTAGCCGTTGAAAATCATTAGTCGATAGATCTAACCTTATGAGCACCATCCTTCGCCTGCACCAGCAGGGCAAATCGTTGCTTCGCGGCTGGCAGCAGTCCGACCGCATCAGCGACAACCAGATTAAGACCATTGCCGACCCCGATGGCGGCTCGGCGCACGTCACGAGCACGTCTATTCCGACGCCGTTTGGGCAGCTGCACTTGCTGGCCGAGGCGTTCGAGTTTGTGCGCCACGAACCGAACGGCACCTCCGTGTACCACCACTTGGTGACGCACTGCCTGGACTTGCTGGAGCTGCTGTTCTTTAAGCAACAGTTTGCTAATTACAGCCTTACGCTGCTGCCCTGGCACAAAGATGATCAGTTGCGGGCCCTGCAAAGCAACGAGGCCACCCGCCTGATGGGCCGCACGCTGGGCCTGTACCTGAACGACCCGCAGTTTGCGGGCGTCGAAACGTTGTTCCTGATTTTTGGGGAGGCGCGGGGCAGCGGGCGGCGCGAGCTACTGGGGCTCACCTCGCCGTTCACGCTGGTGTTTGCGCGGCAGGGGCTGCGGGCGCTGGATATTCAGCGGGTGAACGGCACGGGGCGCTACTTCGACCAGGCCGTGGTGCCGCTGGCCAATAGGGCCCCCGAGTTCCAGAAGTTTCTGTACGGCTGGTTCGACGTGAACAAAAACCTGCGCGATAAGACGTTTGCCAACAGCCTGTTCCGCTACTTGCAGGACACCGACCGGCAGCGCGTGAACGACGTGGCGGGCCAAAACCTGAACTCCACCGAGTTCCTGGCCGACTACGAGCCACTGCCCTACGAGGGCGGCACGGTGCGCATCAAAGGGGCCGAATTGTACCAGGCGCGCATCTCCCAAAAGCCCGGTACCAGCGACTGGTTCATCGCCGCCACCCGGGTGCTGGAGGGCCCCGCGCCGCTCGTGCTCAAGCCCGACCTCGACCTGACGGGCAGCAACTACTACGGCGGCACCAAGGGCGCGGCCGGCATGGGGGCCCAAATCGGCTGGGCCGACGCCGAGGCCAACCTCTCGGCCCGCGTGCTGCCCGCGCTGGGCATCACCTACCCCTACCTCACGGTGAACGACCTGCTGGAAGACTTCCTCGTGGAGCTGCCCTACGGCCTGAACCGCGACAAATTCGCGGCCGGCCGCCAGCCCGTCATTTACGCGCCGGGGGCCCGCAAGGCGTACCAATACACTGATTTTGACACCGATGCGGACTTGCAGTTCCCGTTTCTGCTGCCATTGAAAAAGCAGTTTTTCACCTTCTTCACTCCCGAAGATGTGAACCGCCTGGTGCAGTTCACGGTGGAAATGAACTACGTGACCGTGACGCTGACCGTGCCCGTGCAGCACGGCCAGCCCGTGATTTACGAGCGCCATTACTACCGCAAGCTGCCCAGCGCCGTGAGCCAGCGCCCCGAAAACGGCTTTCTGGTGGAGACGCTCGTAAATCTGGGCGTGTTCCCGTTCTACAAGCACGAGCGGGCCGAAATCAACAACACCTACGAGGTGATGCTGGTGGACGACAACCCCGGCGCGACCCTGGTGGACCTGCATTTCCACGACGCGCAGGGGCCCCGCGGGGCCGAAAAGCAGGTGCGCGTGGCCCGCAACCCGTTCGGGGCGGCCAGCATCTACTACCAGCTGCGGCAGGCGCCGTTCGACTTTGTGGAGCTGGAATGCCCGCTGCCCGATGCGCCCGGTACGCCCTTCCGCACGGTACGCAACGTGGTGGTGCCCCGCTGGAAAGCGGTGACGAGCGGCCCGGCCGCCTTCACGTTCGCCGTCGATTTTGGCACCACCAACAGCCACGTGGCCCTGATGCGCGGCGCCGACACCACGCCCGAGCCTTTCCGCATCGCCACCGAAGACGAGCTGCAAGTCATCACCCTGAACCAGCCGCTGAAACGGGCCAACGCCCTGCCCGAGCGCTACAGCAACAGCTTCGGCAGCCTGGCCTACGCCCGCACGGTGCAAAACCGCGAGTTCGTGCCTGCCTTTATCGGCGTGGACGGGGCCGATTATGCCTTTCCAATTCGGACGGCGACCTGCGAAACGCCGATTTTCGCGGGCCAGATCACCCAGCTGTTTGGCAACGTCAACATCGGCTTCAACATCAACCGCGACGAGCTGAACGCCGCCGCCGGCCACTACCGCACCAACCTGAAGTGGGAAACCAGCGGGGCCGACAACGAGGCCGGCCAGCGCCGGATGCGCGCCTTTCTGCGCGAGATGCTGCTGCTCATCAAGCACAAAACGGCCCTCAACAACGGCGACGTGAGCAAGACCCAGGTGGTTTGGTTCCGGCCGCTGAGCATGAACGCCGCCGCTCAGCTGGTGTTTGAAAACGCCTGGGCCGAGGAGTACCAGTGGGTGTTTGGGGCCCGGCAGCTGCACCCGCCGCGGGTGCTGAGCGAGTCGCTGGCCCCGTACCTGGACCTGGTGAAGCAGGGGGCCATTGAGCCGCGCGACGGCGTGAACGCCGTGAACGTGGACATTGGCGGCGGCACCACCGACGTGCTGTTTGTGCGGGGCGAAAAGCCGGCGGCCATCAGCTCGTTCCGCTTCGCTGGCGACGTGCTGTGGAGCGACGGCTCGCGCCAGACCCGCGGCGGCCGCCTCAACGGCTTCCTGCGCTACCAGACGGGCCTGGTGGGCAAAATGGTACCCGACGAAACGAACAAGGACGCTTTCCAGAAGGCCCGCAACGCCTTCGACAAGGCCGTGCAAAACCCAGATTTCTACGCCTCCGACGTGGTGAGCCTGCTGTTTGGGTTCGACGACCAGCTGCGGTTCAGCGAGAAAATTATCCTGGCCCAGCACCTGCGCGTGGTGCTGCTGCTGCACTTCGCGGCCATTGTGTACCACGTGGGGCAGGCGGCGCAGGCCCAGGGCCTCAGCCCGTTGCCGCGCCACCTCAGCTTCAGCGGCAAGGGCAGTACCTACATCAAGCTGCTCGATTTCCGCCCCGGCCAGCCCACGGCCACCAAGCTGGCGCGGCTGGTGCTGGCGTTTGCCACCGGCCAGCCCGTGCCCGCCGATTTCCGCCTCACCGTGGCCGAGCTGCCCAAAGAGGCCACCGCCAACGGCGGCGCCCGCCTCTTCGCGGCCCAGCAGGGCGAGCACCTGGCCTTGCAGGAACTGATGGAAAATATGAAGGCCACTGCTATCATCGGCGACGCCTTCCCGAAAGAGCCCGAATCGTTGGACGATGTGGTGGCCCCCTACGTCGGGGCCCCCGCGCCGGCCCCGGCCCCGGCCCCGGTAGCCACCGGCCGCGCCGCCCAGCCCACGCTGGCCCAGGCCCGCGAGCGCCGCGACGCGGTGCTCGTCAACGCCCAGCGCCTCATCGACTTCCTGGCCAACGACCCCGACGTGGAGGAGTTGCTGCCGCGCCTAAACGTGGAGTTTGACGCCGAATTCCTGAGCGAGTTTTTCCGGCAGGAGATGGGCGACAGCCTCAACGCGGGCTTCAACCAGCTCGCCGCCGGCACCGCCAAGGAAACCTCGCCGCTGGGCGAAACGCTGTTTTTCTTCCCTTTCCGCGACGCCCTGCCCAAGCTCACCCAACGCCTTTACGAACGCTACTATGCTGCGCAAACTGCTTGATTTCAGTCGCCGGGCCCTGCGTCCGCTGGCCGTGGCCGCGCTGCTAGCGGGGCTGAGTGGGAGCGGGACCCGGGCCCAGGGCATTTCGGACACCGCGCCGGTGCAGCAGGCCCCTGCCAAGGAACCGACGCCGCCAGCGGTAACGGCGCAGTCGGCCGTGGCGGCCCCGGCCGGCCGCGACCTGAGCGAGTGGGCCTTGGCGACGGCAGTGCTGAGTCTGGTGGGAGTGGCCTACCTCATTCTGCGTCCCAAGCCCCGGCGCCGGTCTTCGGCTTCGGGCGCGGCGGGTAGCCCCGTTTCCCAAGCGGCGGCGTTGCCGAATGCGTTGAGCCCCGGCCAGCACGACCAGGTGCATCGGATGATAGAGCGGGCCCTGGCAGAGCAAGCCAAAGCAGCAACTGGCCCAACCGCGCCGGCCCATAGTCTGCCCAAAGCAGCGACGAATAAATCCGTAACCCGGCCTGCCGCGCCACCCGCCGTGCCACCCGCCCCAGCCGCGCCGCTCGTGCCCGTGGCGGCGGCGAGCAACGAAGAGTTCGAGGCTTTTCTGGAGCCGGCCGTCTCGGTGCCGCCCGCGTCCGCTGGCCCGCGCCGCGTGTACGTCAGCTCGGCCCCGGTGAACGGGCGGTTCCGGCGCAACGCCTTGCAGGACCAGCCGGCTCACAACAGCATCTATGAGCTGACCCGCGACCCGGCCCAGCCCGACCAGGCCACTTTCCGGGTGAACCCCGACGTGGCCTCGCACCCGCGCCACATTAGCTCTTACGCCGACGTGCTGGAGCCGGCCTGCGAGTTCAACCTGCCCCAGGGCGCGGCCTCGCGCATCGTCACGGAGGCCCCCGGCCTGCTGCGCCGCGTGGACGGCGACGACTGGGAAATCGTGCGCAAGGCACGCATCCACTTCGCCTGACATATAACCCCACCCCCGGCCCCCACCGGATTCCGCGCATCAAGCGGCGGAGGCCGGGTATGGGGTTGAACCGGTAACGCATTCTAAAAGAACTCCATGCTATTGATAATTGAGGGCCTGGTCGTGGTGCTGCTGATTGGCCTACAAGCGCGGGCCTTTCTGGGGGCCCGCGCCCAGACGGCGCGGTTGGCCACGCTGTTTCCGCAAGCCGGGGCCCTGTTCCTCACCAAAGTCAGCGACCCGGCAACTGGCCGCGAAGTGGACACGGTAGCCAGCACCGCGCCCTCGCCGGAGTTTGCCGACGTGCTGGCCAGCACCAACGTGTACCTGCTCAAAAACAAAGGCACCGCCGATTTCAACATCCTGCAAGACCTGACTGAGCGCCGCGTGGGGGCCCTGGACGGCGAGATTCAGGCCACCACCTCGCTGCCGCTCTACATCGGGCTGATGGGCACGTTCGGCGGGGCCATTCTGGGCCTGGTGAGCCTGGTACTGGGCGACGGCAAGTTCGACGACGTGGCCATTTCGGGCTTCCTGCGGGGCATCACGGTGGCGATGGTGGGCAGCCTGTGCGGGCTGGGCCTCACGCTGTGGGGCAACGCGCTGTACCGCGAGGCCCGCCGCCAAGCTGAGCGTCTGCGCAACGATTACTACTCGTTTTTGCAAGTGGAGCTGCTGCCAATTTTGCACTCTGACATGGCGGGCAGCCTGAGTACGCTTAAAACAGTGCTGGATAGCTTCAACGTTAAGTTCGTCAACGACATCCAGTCCATCGGGCCGGCGTTTGAGCAGCTGCGGCCACTTATTGACCAGATTATCAGCAGCACGGAGGTACAGCGGCGGTTTCTGGAGCGGTTGCAGGGCATCGGCTTCACCGAGATGGCCAACGCCTCGGTTGCCGTGTTCGACCGGATGGACCGCAGCGCGCACATGTTCGAGGACTTCCTGGTGTACCAGGAGAAATTGAACGCTACCCTGGCCGCCGGCGGCGACATGGTGCGCAAGGTCGAAAGCCTGCTGAGCCGCCTCACGGGCCTCGAAGCCGGCCTCAACCAGGTGCCGGCCCTGCTCCAGCAGCACAACGACACGGTGGACCGCCAGTTCCGCTTCTTCAACCAGAGCCAGGAGCGCATGGACCGCATGGGGGCCGACACGGAGCAGTACTTCGACAAGGCCAGCCGCCAGCTCACGGGCATGATGACCACGCGCCTGGCCCACTTCAACGCCGACGCCGAAAATGCCCAAGCCGAGTGGCAGCGCCGCTTCGACACGCTTAAGGCCGACAACATTTACCAGCGCATCGTCGAGTACCTCAACCCGTTCAGCGAGCTACCTGTGCAGCAAAAAGCCCTGAACCAGCTCCAGGAGCGACAGGCCCAGCAAACTGCCCAGGCCATTCAGGCCCTTCAGCAGCGCCTCGACGCCGACATGAATTTGCAGCAGCAGCTGCTGTTCCAGGTTACGCGCACCAACGCGGTGCTGGAGCAGCTTACCGAGCGCAGCTGGTTGCAAAAGGCGCTGGGGCTGAACAAGAAATGAGGTTTTGGTGCTTGGCAAATGGTACTTAATGCTTGGCCGCCTCGGGGCCCCCAGGTCGTCATCTCCAGGCCGTCATTATAACTATTAGAGCAGTTTTCAGGTCAGTGTACAGTCCGGTCCGCCGGCCTTTTCAGCCGGCCGACCGGTTGACTAGCCGCCCCTTGTGCTCCGTAGCGACAATCGGTCGGCCGGCTGAAAAGGCCGGCGGACCGGTAGCGGCTAGACCGTACATCAACCTGAAAACCGCTCTAGGTCGTCATGCTGAGCGAGGTGCAGCGGAGTCGAAGTATCTCTACTGCTGGCTAATCAAAACGATTGAGTTACTGCCGCAGTAGAGATGCTTCGACTCCGCTCAGCATGACGTTCTTTTCCTAAGCACCAAGCACCAAGCACCAACATGAACCAGGACCGCAAAGATTTCTTCTGGCCCAGCTACGTGGACCTGATGACGGCCCTGTTTCTGGTGATGCTGGTGCTGTTCGTGCTCAGCTACAAGCGCTTCCAGGACAAGCAGCGCACCAACGAAAACCTGATTGCCGAGCTGAAAGTGCAGGTGCAGGAAAAGCGCAAGCTCGACGAAATCAAGGACGCTCTGAAGCGCCTGGAGAGCAGCTACTTCACCTACAACCAGCGCTACAAGCGCTACGAGCTGAACTCGGAAGTCACCTTCGCGCCCAAGAGCGACGTGCTGCCCGCCGCCGCCCAGGGGCCCCTGGTGCAGGCCGGCCGCTTCCTGCTGCACCAGATGCAGGGCCTCAACAAGCAGGATAACGTGCAGTACCTCATCGTGGTGGAGGGCCGCGCCGCCAAAGACCTGCGCTACCCCGCCACCGACCCGCACAACCTCGACGGGCCCGCCGTGCGGCAGCTCAGCTACAGCCGGGCCCTGGCCGTGCTGCGGCTCTGGGAGCAGGCCGGCCTGCAGTTTCCGGCCAACCTGGAGGTAGTGGCCGCCGGCAGCGGCTTCCGCGGGGCCGGCCGCTACACCGGGGCCGAGGAAGCCAAAAACAAGCGCTTCATCATCCAGATTCAGCCCAAAATCGGCTCCATCGGCAAATGATAACCTGGGGGTAACAACCGGCCTGGGCTCTTCGCCGTTGCATTTCGACACCCAACTTCCCGCCCCATGAAGTACGACGACATCATCGCCCGCCAAACCCGCGTTGTGTATATTCTCATGGGCTTTACGGCCGCCGGGGGCTTTGTGTGGGCTTTGTGGGAGCACCTGCGCCACGCGGCGCAGTAATAATACTTTTTGTAGGTGGAGATGCCCTTTTCGCTGTGGAAAGGGCCTTTTTTGTGTCCGGCTGGTTTGAGCGGTGCTGGCGGCCTGCGGCCCGGGCAGTACCTTCGCCGCCGCGCACCCGTTTTTTCGCCGCATGAAGTCCTGTTTCGCCTATTTGCTCGTGGCCCTGGTGCTGCTGCAAACCTTCAGCCGGGAGCTGCTGGTGGTGGACTTCGCGCTGAACCAGGCCACCATCACGGCGCGGTTTTGCGTGAACAAGGCCCGGCCCCAGCTGCACTGCGACGGCAAGTGCTACTTCGCCAAGCAGCTCAAAAAGCAGCAGGAGCGGGAGAACAACGCCCCCAGCCCCCTGAAGGAGCGGCTGGAGATGTTGCCCGTGGCCCTTGGGGGCTGGGAGGCGCGGCCCGCCCAAGCCCCGGTACGGGCCACCGTGCGCTACGGGGCCCTGGTGGCCGGGCGCTACGCCGCGCCGCTGGGCCCGGTTTTTCACCCGCCGTTAGGCTAAAAACAACCACCGTGTGGGGAGTTGCCGGCCGCTGGGCCCGGGACGCGTGCGCGTTGCCGGGGCCCCGGGCCTTGCCCCCTTTGGGTTTGTTTTTAGCCTGACTACCAAGGGATGAAATCTATTTTTATAGCCGCCGGGCTGGCCTGGGCCAGCCTGGGCCACGCCTACGCCCAGCAGCCGGCTGCGCTGCGCGGCACCATTCTCGACGCCCAGACGCAGCAGCCGCTGCCGGGCGTCAGCGTCGGCGTGCCGGGCACTGGCCTGGGCACCACCACCGACGCCGCCGGGCACTTTGCCCTGCCTAATGCGCCCGCCACGCGCGAGGTAACTGTCTCGTTCGTTGGCTATAATGCCCAGCGCCTGCGCGTGCCCGCCGACGGCCGGGCCCTGACCGTGCGCCTCGAAGCGGCCCCCGTGACCCTGCAAGGCGTGGTGGTGTCGGCCAGCCGCGAGCAGGAAAAGCGCACCGAGGCCCCGGTCGCCATCGGCACGGTGTCGCCGCAGCTCATGGCCGACACCAAGGCCACGGCGCCCTACCAGCTGCTCAACAAAGTGGCGGGCGTGTACATGGTGGATTTGGGCAGCGAGCAGCACATGATGGCCATCCGCCAGCCCATTACCACCAACGCCGTGTACCTCTACCTGGAGGACGGCCTGCCCATCCGGCCCATCGGCATCTTCAACCACAACGCGCTCTACGAAATCAACCAGAACGGCGTGCGCAGCATCGAAGTGGTGAAGGGCCCCGCCTCGTCGCTCTACGGCTCCAACGCCATCGGCGGGGCCGTGAACTTCCTGACGCGGCAGCCCACGCCTTTGCCCACGGCGGGCGCGTCGGTGCAGGGCGACGGCTTCGGCTACCGCCGGCTTGATGCCAGCGCCAGCGGCACGGCGGGCAAGCTGGGCGTGTTTGTGGGCGGCTACGCGGCCCGGCAGCGCGGCGGCTGGCAGGATTACACCGACTTCGACAAGGAATCGTGGACGGCGCGGGCCGACTACGCGCTGACGGCCAAAACGCGCCTCACCGCCGCCGGCACCTACAACTACCTCAGCACCCAAACGCCCGGCAGCCTCGACAGCGCCCACTTCTACAGCCGCCGCTACCAGAGCAACAACCGCTTCACCAACCGCGTGGTGACGGCCGTGCGCAGCAGCCTGCGCCTGGCGCACGACTGGAGCACGGCCCAGCAAACGGCCTTCACGGGCTTCTACCGCTACAATTCGACCGGCCAGCTGCCGAGCTACTACATCGGCGACGTATACGACAAGGCCACCGGTGCGTACCAAAGCTCGAACGGGCAGGTGAACAACCAGTCGTTTCGCAGCTACGGGGCCCTGGCCCAGCACCGCGCCGACCTGGATTTCCTGCATTCGCGCCTCCTCGTGGGCGGGTATTTCGACTACAGCCCGAGCACGTATTTTGCCCGCTACCTCGCCATTCAGAAGGACCCGGCCAGCAACTTCTACACCGGCTTCACCGACACCGGCCGCTACCTCGACAACTACCGGATTGACCTTTACAACGAGGCCGCCTACGCCCAGTACGAAGTGCCGGCCACCGAGGCGCTGCGCATTGTGGGGGGCCTGCGCTACGACCGGGTGCAGTACAAGTTCGCCAACGAGCTGAGCGGCAGCCAGACCACCAAAAAGGCGGCCCAGAACAACGTGTACAACCTGGTGGCCCCCAAGCTGGGGCTGACCTACGCGCTGGGGCCCAACCGGGGCCTGTACGCCAACTTCAGCACCGGCTTCGAGCCGCCCGAAACCGGCAGCCTCTACAGCTCCCGGCAAAAGGCCGAGCTGACGCAGGCCAACTTTAACAACTACGAGGCCGGGGGCTGGGTGGCCCTGCTCGACCGCAAGGTGTACCTCGACCTGAGCCTCTACCAGCTGGACGGCCGCAACGAGATAATCAGTGTGGGCCTGAACGACAACACCAACAACACCCAGTACGTGAACGCGGGCGCGACCCGCCACCGCGGCGTGGAGTATTCGCTGACCTACGCGCCGGTGTCGGAGGTGAACTTCCGCCTCAGCGGCACCAATGCCCGGCACACGTTTCTGGCGTACAGCGAGTTTGCCCAGGGCAAGGACAAGGACTACTCGGGCAACCGCATGAGCAATGCCCCCGACTGGATTGCCAACGGCGAGGTGTTCTACAAGCCGCGCTTCGTGCCCGGGGCCCGCCTGGGCCTGGAGTGGCAGCACATCGGCGCCTACTTCACCAACACCGCCAACACGAAGTCCTACGCCGGCTACGACCTGTTCAACCTGCGCCTGGGCTACCGCCTGCCGCAAACGGCCCTGCGCGGCCTCGAAGTGTGGGCCAACGCGGTGAACCTCAGCAACCAGCTGTACGCAGTGAACGCCACCACCACCCAGTACGGCACCACCTACTCGGCCGCCGCGCCGCGCACCCTCACGCTGGGCGCGGGCTACACCTTCGCCGCAAAGGCCCGGGAGTAGGAGGCTATTCGAAAGTTGTTTAGAACGGTTTTTAGGTCAGTGCGCGGTCCGGTCGGCCGGCTTTTTCGGCCGGCCGACCGGTTGACCAGCCACCGCTTATTTGCCCTGGCGATAATCGGTCGGCCGGCTGAAAAAGCCGGCCGACCGGCAGGTGAGCATGACAGCGTATTTGGATAGGCTCCAATTCCGCCGAAACGTCAAAATATAGAAAACCAAAGCGCCCGTTCTGCTGAGTTTATCGAAGCAGGACGAGCCATTCCTCCATTCGTTTATGCAATCCAACCCCACTTCCCTCGGGGCCCCCGCGGCCACCCCGGCGCGGGCCGCTTCGCCGGTGCGGCGCTTCGTGGGCCGCAACGTGTACCGCTGGCACCGGGTGCTGGGCCTCATCACCGTGGTGCCCGTCATTATGTGGACGCTCAGCGGGCTTTCGCACCCGCTGATGTCCAACTGGTTGCGGCCCGCCATTGCCCACGAAACCGTGCCCGCCCCGCCGCTGTCCGCCGCCGCGCTGGCCGTGCCCGTGGCGCAGGTGCTGGCCCAACACCACCTGCCCGCCGTGCGTAACCTGCGCGTGGTGCAGTACCGCCACCGGCCGTATTACCAGCTCACCGACGGCCTTGGGCGGCCCCGCTACTTTGCCGCCGCCACCGGCCAGGAGCTGCCCGGGGGCGACCTGGCCTACGCCGAGGACGTGGCCCGCTACCTGCTGGCCGACTCGACCAGCGCCGTGGCCCGCGCCGAGCGCCTGACCCACTACACCGGCGACTACAAGTTCATCAACCGCCTGCTGCCGGTCTGGAAAATCACCTTCGCCCGGCCCGACGGCATGGCCGTGTTCGTCGAAACCGGGCAGAGCCGGCTGGGTACGTTCAACAACCACGCCCGGGCCACCTTCCTATGGGTATTCGGGATGCTGCACAACTGGGATTTTCTCGACGCGCTGCCCCGGCCGCTGCACCTGGGCATCATGCTGGTGTTCACCACCGTTATCTGGCTGTCGGCGCTGAGCGGGCTGGTTATCTACGGCTTCGTGCGGAAGAAGCTGCGGCAGCCCCGCTCGGCCCGGGATGCCACCGGCTGGCTGCGCCGGCGGCACCGCACGGTGGGCCTGTGGGTGGCGTTCGTCTCGTTCACCTTCGCCCTCAGCGCCTCCTACCACCTGTGGCAGAAATTCACGCCCGACCGGCGCGACGACGTGGCCCGCGTCGGCTCCTTCGCGGCGGCGGAGCTGACCTGGCCGCTGGCTGGGGCCCTGGCCAGCCCAGCCGGGGCCGCGCCGGTGGTGCAGGTGTCGCTGGCCCGCGTGGGCGGCCGGCCCTACTACCGCCTCGTGCGCCGGCCCGCCGCTGGAGCCCCCGCCGTGGAGTACCGCAGCACCCGCGACGGCAAGGTGCTGCCCGACGGCGAGTTCCGCTACGCCCGCGAGCTGGGCCAGGAGTTCATGGCGCAGCTGAGCAACCCCGCCGCCCTGGCCGCCGGGGCCGCCAGCGCCGATGGGGCCCCCATGGCCGACTGCTGCGTGGCCCCCGCCCTCGCCGCCGAAACTCCGGCCGCCATCGGCACGCCCGCCGCGGGGCCCGCCCCGGCCCAGGCCAACCTGCTCAGCCCTACCGGGCCCGGCCCTGAATTGGTGACCACCTTTGCCGGCGAGTACGGCTTCGTGAACAAGCGCCTGCCGGTGGTGAAGCTGGCCTTCGCCGGCCCCGGCCACCCGGCCCTGTACGTGGAGCCCGCCACCGGCCGCCTCGCCGCCCTGGTGCGCGACGGCGACCGGCGCGAGGGCCTCTCGTTCGCCGTGCTCCACAAGTTTTTCCTGATGGACTGGGCCGGCAAAAACGTGCGCGACTTCGTGGCCATGCTCTCGGCGCTGGGCGTGCTGAGCGTGACGCTCTACGGCTGCGCGTTGCTGCTGCGCACGCGGCGGTAGGGAGCCAGCGGCAACGTGCAACCTTTTGGTGTAATCGTTAATCCAGAGAGTAGCACCGAGCCCTTTTGCGTCATTCAACTATTTTCCCAATCGTTTCATGAAGCGTTTTCTGTTTTGCGTAGCCACTGCCCTGCTGGCGGGTAGTACCGGCGCCTGTACTAAAGAGGGGGCGGGTCCGGCGGAGGTTTCCGGGACGGAGATTTACGGGGAGTGGGACTGGGTGCACAGCGTCGGGGGCATAGCGGGCCTGACGTACACGCCTGCTTCCACGGGCGTGGCCACTAGGTGGGTGTTCAAAACCGACGGGACTTTTCAAGAGTACGACACGCAGCAGGGGACTACGCGGCTCGTGCAGTCCACAACTTTTGCCATCGGGTCCGCCGGCAGCATCCACACCGGCCAACCGGCCCAAACCCTTATCATCAACCGCCAGGTGCCCGGGCCCACGCCCAACACCACCAGCGTGCAACCCGTCACCTACGTCATCCAGGGCCTGGGGGCCCAGCTGGTGGTGGCCGATAACTACGCCGACGGGTTTGGCAGCACGTACCAGCGCCGGTAAACAAGCGCGGCCATACTTGAACCAATAAAAAAAAGGCCCTCAGCGCATTGCTGAGGGCTTTTTTGTGGTCGTGTAGGGACAAACTTAATACCGGTGCATCCAGAAAACGGTGTGTAAAAACGGCCCGGAAAACCTGCGTTTCCGGGCCGTTTGCGTGGGATAATGGGCTCTCCAAAATACGACCATTTTTTGGAGGATCTTTCGTAAGTTTAAGTTTAATTTATGCCTGATTCTATGAAGCTCGCAATTCCTTGTTCCTCTTGTTTCTATCTTTTGCCAGATAGTCAACGGGGGTTGAACGCTCCTCGGCCTACTTACCTAAGAGAATTGGGTAATACGAGCCTATATGATATGACATGCGACAGGGGACACCAGCAGAGAGGATGGCTCGCAAATCACAAATTTGAAATACTCTTCGAATCAGGTATAAAGGCTTTAAAAGACGAATACTATAGGGAAGCGGTGACGAGTTTTGCTGTCGCCTTAGAGAGATTTTATGAATTCTCCATTATTCTTCTTTTGATGGATAATTTCTTTGATGAAAATCAACGCCTGCGTGGGCTAGACGTCTTACCAAAGTTTGGGAAATTTTGGAGTAAAACCCTAAAGTTTTCAGAGAGACAGCTAGGGGCATTTTGCTCGCTTTATATCAGTGAATTTGGTCAGATACCGCTGCTATTCGATGACAGTGAGTTAAGAAATAAAGTCATACACGCCGGCTACATCCCTACTCTTAATGAAGCTTTAGTTTTCGGTGAGGGCGTTAATAAGTCAATAAAACAATTTTGTAAAAAATACGACGAGAAAGATGTAGGCCGGCCTTACAAACGAGCCACGTATGTGCAAAGAGTCAGTATTGCGCTTGATGGATTAAAGCTTAAATCCCCGTTAATAACTGCCGATTACGGACATATGACGAAAGTATCGTTGTTTGTTGACGCCACAGTCGATTCTTATTTTAATGGTTCGATAACGATAGCTGATTATATAGCGAGCATGCCCACATCTTAATGCGAGTAGCCATTTACGCCCGGGTGTCGACGAAGTCGAAGGGCCAGGACACCGAGAACCAGCTGCACCAGCTGCGGGCCTTTGCTGAGCAGCACGGCACGCTCTATAAGGTATTCACCGATGAGGAGTCAGGTGGGAAGGCCGACCGCACCGAATTCAAGGCCCTGCTGCTCGAGGCCTACCAGAAGAAGTTCGACCTGGTGGTGTTCTGGCGGCTCGACCGCTTCAGCCGCGAGGGGGCCCTGGCCACGCTGAAGTATCTGAAAGAGTTGGCCAGCCACGGCGTGGCCTACAAATCGTTCACCGAGCCGTACCTCGATTCGCTAGGGCCCTTCGGCGACGTCATCGTGTCGATGCTGGCCACCATCGCCGCCCAGGACCTGATCAAGATTCGGGAAAACACCAAGGCCGCCCTCGATAAGAAAAAAGCCGCCGGCATCAAGCTCGGGGGCCCTACCAAAAGCCCAGCCCTCATCGACCAGGTGCGCCGGCTCAAGGCGGGTGGGGCCTCGAACCAAGCCATCAGCCGGGCCCTGAAGGTGTCGCCCAGCACCGTGGCCAAGTACCTGGTCGCTTAATTTCCTGACACGGAAACTGACACGGACTAATAAAAAAGGCCCTCTACATAGCGTAGAGGGCCTTTATCGTGGTCGTGTAAGGAGTCGAACCTTAAACCTTCTGATTCGTAGTCAGATGCTCTATCCAATTGAGCTACACAACCATTTCCCGCGTTGGGAGCACAAAGGTAAGGTAATTGGGCGGGCTGCCGCAAGTTTTGCCCCAACTTTTTAGATAGGCCTAAGCAAACCGATTAATAATCAGGGGGTGATTTTCGGGGCGGCGTCGGCGCTGCGGCGCAGGGCCCGGTTCAGGGCCCGGTTGAACACGAAGTAGAGCCCGAAGAGCGAGGCCAGCACCAGCCCCAGCAGCACGAGCTTGCTCAGGGCGCCCTGGTCGGGGTTGCGGAGCAGGGCCAGCACGTCCTGCGCCTCGGTGCCGAGCCAGTAAAAGAACAGGCTGCGCGGCAGCATCCCCAGCACCGAAGCGGCCAGGAAGCGGCGGCGCGGCACGCCCACCATCGCCAGCACGAACGTCATGAGGGCAAAGGGCAGCACCGGCGAGAGGCGCGTGAGGACAATGAGCGACCAGCTCTGGCCCTGCAGCTCGTCGACCACGGCCCCGGCCTTGGGGAACAGGTGCAGGAACCCGCGCAGCTTGCCGTGGTCGAGGCGCAGGGCCAGCTCATAGCCGAGGGCGGCGGCCACGGCGTAGGCCGCCACCATGCCCGGCAGCCCCGCCCACCCGAAGTAGTAGCCCGTGGCGATGGCCACGAACGTGGTGGGCGTGAGGGCAAAGGCCATCGTGACGGCCGTGAGGGCAAAATACAGCAGCGCCGGCCCCCAGTGCAGCCCCTCCAGCAGGTGCCGGTGCCCGTAGAGCAGCGCCGCCACCGCCGACGAGCCCAGCAGCGGCACGGCCACCAGCAGGAACATGGTGAGCAGGGTGGAAAAATTCTTCTGAAACAGCGCGCGCAAAAAAGCCATCGAAGCCGGGAAAGGGTGGGGCCCCGGGCCCCGCCGGTTGCCCGAACCCCGCCGGGGCCCGCGCTACCTTTGCGCCTCGGCAATGCCTGTGCATAGATACGGGCCGCCGCGCCATCCGTCCCATTCGCCTTTCCGCTTACCCATGAAATTCGCCACCAAAGCCATCCACGCCGGCGTGCACCCCGACCCCGAAACCGGGGCCATCATGACGCCCATCTACCAGACCTCGACCTACGCCCAATCGTCGCCCGGCGTCAACAAAGGCTTCGAGTACTCGCGCACCCACAACCCCACCCGCACCCAGCTGCAAGACGCCCTGGCGGCGCTGGACGACGGCCGGCACGGCCTGGCCTTCGCCTCGGGCATGGCGGCCATCGACTGCGTGATGAAGCTGCTCAAGCCCGGCGACGAGCTGATTTCGACCGACGACCTGTACGGCGGCAGCTACCGGCTCTTCACGAAAGTGTACGAGCCGCTGGGCATCGTGTGCCACTTCGTGCCGATGCGCGACCTGGCCGCGGTGCGCGAGAAAATCAGCCCCCGCACCAAGCTTATTTGGGTGGAAACGCCCACCAACCCGCTGCTCAACGTCATCGACGTGGCCGGCGTGGCCGCCATTGCCAAGGAGGCCGGGGCCCTGCTGGCCGTGGACAACACCTTCAGCACGCCCTACTTGCAGCTGCCGCTGGCGCTGGGGGCTGATATTTCGGTGTACTCGCTCACCAAGTACATGGCCGGCCACTCCGACACCGTGATGGGGGGCCTGGTCTTCAACAGCGACGAGCTGCTCGAGCGCCTGAGCTTCTACCAGAACGCCTGCGGCGGCACGCCCGGGCCCCAGGATTGCTTTCTGGTGCTGCGCGGCCTCAAAACCCTGCACCTGCGCATGCAGCGCCACTGCGAAAACGGCCGCGCCGTAGCCGAGTACCTGCGCCAGCACCCCAAGGTGGAGCACGTGTACTGGCCCGGCTTCGAAACCCACCCCAACCACGCCGTGGCCGCCAAGCAGATGCGCGACTTCGGGGGCATGATTTCCTTCGTGTTGAAGGGCGACAAAAAGGAGGACGCCATTGCCGTACTGGAGAAATTCCAGCTCTTCACGCTGGCCGAAAGCCTGGGCGGCGTGGAAAGCCTCAGCGGCCACCCGGCCACCATGACGCACGCCAGCATCCCGCCCGAGCAGCGCCGCAAGGCCGGCCTCTCCGACTCGCTCATCCGCCTGAGCGTGGGCATTGAGGACGCCGAGGACCTGATTGAGGACCTAGCCCAGGCCATCGGCTAGGGCCCCGCTGCCACTGCCCGCGTCGCGGGGCCCCGCCAGGGCCCCGCGGCGTTTTGGTTTAAGACCGGTGTTCGACAGCCAGGAAGCTGAAAAAACCCGGTTTGCCCCGCGTGCCGTAGGTAGAAACCCATTCGCTGGGCCCCTACGCTATGCGCTTGTTATTTGTATTCATTGTGTTCCTGGCCGCCTGCGCCACCAAAACCCTCGTTACCCCCGTGCCCGCTGCCCCTTCTGTTTCGTTGCCGGCCCACGGGGCCACGTACCTGGCCCTCGGCGACTCGTACACCATCGGCGAAGGGGCGGCCGAGGCCGACCGCTGGCCGGTGCAGCTGGCCCAGCTGGCCCGGCAAAGTGGGCTGGACGTGCAGGCCCCCGACATCATTGCCCGCACCGGCTGGACCACCGGCAAGCTGCAAGCCGCCGTCCGGGCCGCCCACAGCCCCGCCACCTACGGCCTGGTATCGCTGCTGATTGGCGTGAATAACCAGTACCGGGGCCTGGGCCAGGCCGCCTACCGCACCAAGTTCCGGCAGCTGCTGGCCGAAGCCGCGCGGCTAGCCGGCGGGCGGCCCGGCCGGGTGGTCGTGCTCAGCATCCCCGACTGGGGCCAGTCGCCCTTTGCCGAGCGCCGCAACCGGGTCCGGATTGGCCGCGAAATCGACCAGTTCAACGCCGTGGCCCAGGACGAGTGCCGCCGGGCCGGCGTGGCCTACGTGGACATCACGCCCGCCACCCGCGCCGCCGCCGGCGACGCCAGCCAGTTCACCGGCGACGGCCTGCACTACACGGGGCCCCAGATGCGGCGCTGGGCCCAGCAGGCGTTGCCCGTGGTGCAAGGGCTGCTGAAGTAGGCTGCTGCGCAACGACAGACGGGCCGGGGAGCGCTACATTAGCGAGGATAAAACCTCTCCACCTAAAACGCCTGATCTACCGGTTGCGCATGAAAAAAATCTTACTTCTGCTACCATTGCTGGCCCTGGCCAAGCCAGCCGCGGCCCAACACGTCGAATTCTCGGGCCGCGCGGGGCTGGGGCTGCTGCGGTTCGACGGCAACGGCGCGGCGGCGACCACCCTGGCTGCTGACCAGGACAACGACGGCAGCACGGCTGGCGACTTTACGATTAATCCAGTAGGGAAACGCGCGGGGTTCGGCTTCGGGGCCAGTATCCGGGCGCAGCACGTGGGCGGCCGGGGCCTGCTCGCAGCGCTCGAAGTGGGCTACGACCGGCTGCAAAGCCAAACCGACGTCACCGGTTATTACCCTTTCTATGACACCGGCTTCCCGCCGAATGCGGCTAGCGGCACCACCAAGCTGCGCGTGCAAAGCGTGCCAATATTTGCTGGTATCGGGCAGCGCGTGGGCAAGGCCGGCGCAGTGCAACTCGATGCCGTCATCGGTCCGGAGTGGGCGGTGCTGTGGGGTGCCCGCGAAAAGGGCCAGGGCAGCTACACCACGCTGGGCCCCGCCGGCACCTGGCAGACCGACAATGCCGTGCAGCTAACCAAAAAGCACGATTTCCGATTACGGGCCGACCTCACCGCCTGGTACCATCGCCTGGGCCTAACGGCTAGCTACGCCCTGGGCCTGACGGCGCTCCGGAGCGAAAGTGCCTACGTTAGCGATGAGGATGCCCGTTCGCGCACGCTGCGCTTGGGCGTGGCCTACCGGCTGCCCTAGCCGAAGGGTACCGTAAATGGGGCGCCGCCATAGGATGATAGAAACACGGGGGCCTGCTTGCCCCCGTGCCAGCCCCGTGCCAGCCCCACGCCCGCGCCGCCTGCCCGCCGGGCCGATGCAACGGATTGGGAGCTAGCGGACTCATGAAGGATACGCGGCGCTGGAGCCGCGCCCGCACCTGCCCTCCGCTATGAAAAAACTGCTACTCCTGCTGCCGGCCGCCGCGTGGGCCTTGCCGGCGCTGGCCCAACACACCGAGCTAATAGACCGGGCCGGGGCTAGCTTCTCCCAATACCGGGGGAATGGCACCGAGACCACCTCGTTCGTCAATTACAACTACGAAGCCAGCACCGGCAGCGGGCGCGGCTACACTAATAACCCCTACGGCAGCCGCCTGGGGGCCGGTTTTGCCCTGGGGTGGCGGGTGCAGCGCGTGGGCCGGCACCGGGGCCTACTGGCCGCCGACCTGGGCTACGACTGGGCCCGGAGCCGCACGGCCATCGACGCGCTTTACTACTCGGCGGGCTACGTGAACACGGCCTACGCGGCCACCGGCAGCGCGTACCTGCGCACGCAAAGCCTGGCGGTGTTTCTGAGCCTGGGCCGCCGGTTCCAGTGGTCACCGCTTGCCCTCGATGTCCTGGTGGGCCCCGAGCTGGCGGGTAATCTCAGCGTGCGCGAAACGGGCCGCGGTACTTACGGCAGCGGCACGGACTGGACCACAAATACCGACCGCGGCGGCCATCAGGCCTTCGATGCCCGCCTGCGGGCCGATGCTACGGCGTGGCGCGGGCGGGCGGGCCTCAACGCCAGCTACTCGTATGGGTTTGCCAACGCCGAGGCCGGGCTGGTGGGCGGGCCCGTCCGCGAAGCGCACGCCCGCACCCTGCGCCTGGGCCTGGCCTACCGCCTCCGGTAGGGGCAGGAGCAGGTGCCGGGGGAGCAAACCGGCTGGCTTGCTTTAAGCCAGTGGAAATATTGCGGTAATGTTGCGGTAAAGTAAATTGCCCGCGTATTGCGACGCAAACAGCTGTTTTGTAAGCCGTTTGCTATTGACAAGCCGCGACAACGGCTGGTGGAGAGCTGCGACGGGCTGGCTGCGTACGGCCGGTATTCTTGCTTTCTGGGTATAATAATTGGTACATTGCTCAGAACATGGCCATGCGGCACGATGCGGCCACGCACCGCGTACCACCCAGTTTCCACTGCTTTCCGAGTTCTCATTACTTCCTTTTTTGCATGAATAAATTCTTACTTACCCCCCTTTTCGCGGTCACGGCCCTGGCGGTCCACGCCCAGAACATCACCGTGACCGGCCGCGTGCTGGGGGCCCAGGGCGAGGCCCTGCCCGGCGCTACCGTGCTCGAGCGCGGCACCAGCAACGGCACCGCCACCGGGGCCAACGGCGACTTTTCGCTGGGCGTGGCCCCCACGGCCACCATCACGGTGCAGGCCATCGGCTTCGCGGCCCAGCAAATCCCGCTCAACGGCCGCACCCGCCTCGACGTGCGCCTGGTGACCTCGGCCACCGACCTGGGCGACGTGGTGGTGACCGGCTCGCGCGTGAGCGAGGGCCGCTCCAACGTGCTGACCACGGCCCCGGTGGACGTGATTTCGGCCCGCGAAATCAAGGCCTTCGCCCAAACCGACGTGAGCCAGGTGCTCACCTACGCCGCGCCCTCGTTCCAGTCGTCGCGCCAGTCCATTTCCGACGGCACCGACTTCGTGGACCCCGCCAGCCTGCGCGGCCTGGGCCCCGACCAGGTGCTGGTGCTCGTGAACGGCAAGCGCCGCCACAACTCGGCCCTGGTGAACATCAACGGCACCATCGGCCGCGGCTCGGTGGGCACCGATTTAAACGTGATTCCGACGGCCAGCATCAAGCGCATCGAGGTGCTGCGCGACGGCGCGGCGGCCCTCTACGGCTCCGACGCCATTGCGGGCGTGATTAACATTCAGCTCAAGGACGACTCGACGGGCGTGAGCAGCAGCGCCTTGTACGGCCAGACGACGCAGAGCGACGGCAAAACGGAGCAGGTCGATTTCAACGTGGGCATTGGCCTGAACAAGCGCGGCTTCCTCGACCTCAGCGGCCAGTTCCTGAACCGCGGCTACACCAACCGCGCCTTCACCGACACGACCCCGCTTGTTTACCTGGGCAACAACGGCGGCAACTACCCCGCCTCGGCCACCACCGAGCAGAGCCGCCGCGACCTGAAGGCCCAGGACGACGCCTTGGTGGCGCAGAACGGCTTTAGCCGCAACGACTTGCACGTGGGCCAATCGGCCACGCGCAACTTCGGCGGCTTCCTCAACGGCGGCTACCGGCTGGGCGGCGGCTACGAGCTGTACGTGTCGGGCGGCGCTTCGTACCGCACCGGCCGGGGCCCCGGCTTCAACCGCCTGCCCAGCCAAGCCACCCAGAGCGACCTGAACCTGTTCCCCAACGGCTTTCTGCCGTTCATCAACACCACCATCTACGACCAGTCGGCCATCGTGGGCGTGCGCAACAACTTCGCGGGCTTCGCCGTGGATTTGAGCAACACCTTCGGCCGCAACGAGCTGGACTACAACGTGGACGGTTCGGTGAATGCCTCGCTGCCGCAGGGCCCCGCGCTGGTGGGTGTGAATCCGACCAGTTTCTACGCCGGCCGCCTGGCCTTCTTGCAGAACACCACCAACCTGGGTTTTTCGCGCCGCTTCATCGAGGTGGGGCCCCTGGCCAACCTGAACGTGGCCTTCGGCGGCGAGTTTCGCTACGATAACTTCCTGATTGGCAAAGGCGAGTACGCCTCGTACATCAACGGCGGCCGCCTCGTGAACGGGGGCCCCGCGGCCTCGGGCTCGCAGGTGTTCCCCGGCTACCAGCCGCAGGACGAGGTGAACAAGGGCCGTACCAACGTGGCCGGCTACCTCGATTTGGAGAGCGACATCACCGACAAGCTGCTGATTCACGCCGCCGGCCGGGCCGAGAACTACAGCGACTTCGGCGGCAACGTGAGCGGCCAGGTGGGCCTGCGCTACAGCATCATCGACGCGGTGGCTCTGCGCGGCTCCATCGGTAACGGCTTCCGGGCCCCCTCGCTCCAGCAGCGCTACTTCACCAACACCAGCACCCAGTTTGTGAGCGGCGTGGCCAACCAGGTGCTCACCGTGAACAACGACAGCCCCATCGTGCGCAACAGCTACGCGGCCGGCGGCACGGGCCAGCAGGGCTTCGGCGTGGAGCCGCTCCGGCAGGAAAAATCGACCAACTACGGCGTGGGCCTCACCGGCAAAACCGGCGGGTTCACCCTCACGGCCGACGCTTATTTGATTGACATCAAGGACCGGATCGTGCTCTCGGCCCAGTTCACGCGCACCAACCCCACGGTGAACGCCATCCTGGGCACGCTGCCCGTGAGCCGGGTGCAGTTCTTCGCCAACGCTGTGGACACCCGCACCAAGGGCCTCGACATCGTGCTGAACGAGCGCCTGCCGCTGGGCGACAAAAGCCGCCTGACGCTGACGGCCGCCGCCAACTTCAACCAGACGACGGTGACGAACTTCAACAGCTCGTCGGCCACGGTGAACAACGACCAGACCGCCGGCACCAGCAACCTGCAAAACACGCTCTTCGACCGCGCCCAGCGCACCCGCCTCGAAAGCGGCAACCCGCGCAGCAAAATTGCCCTCTCGGCCGCCTACACCTACGGCATCTTCGGCCTTGAGGCCCGTTCGGTGCGCTTCGGCGAAATCAAAACCGCCGACGCCGACCCCGCCCGCGCCTTCCTCGACCAGACCTTCTCGGCCAAGTGGATTTCGGACCTCACGCTGAGCGCCCAAATCACGAAGCAGGTGGGCCTCGTCATCGGGGTGAACAACCTGTTCAACGTGTACCCCGACAAGATCATCGTGAACCCGCGCAACTACGAGGGCAACTTCAACGCGCCCCAACCCACCGGCTCCACCCAGCCCGACCTGAGCTACAACTCGACGCTCGACAACTCGAACCGCGGCCGCTTCCTCTACAGCGCCAACCAGTTCGGCTTCAACGGGGCCTACTACTTCGGCCGCGTGAACATCACGCTGTAGCGCTGTTTGCGCACACAAAAAGCCCGCCCTGGTCATCAGGGCGGGCTTTTTTGCGGCTAGATGGGTTTGGCCAGCGGTGGCCGCGGTTACTTGATAAACTTCGCCAGCACGGTTTGCAGCTCCTCGCCGCGCAGGTTGGCGGCCACAATTTTGCCGCTCGGGTCAATCAGGAAGTTCTGCGGGATAGCCTGCACGTGGTAGCGCTGGGCAGCCTCGTTTTTGAAGCCATGCAGGTCCGATACCTGCGTCCAGGCCAGCTGGTCTTCCCGCACGGCCTTCAGCCACTTCTCGCGGCCGTTTTCATCGTCGAGCGACACGCTCAGGACGTCGAAGTTGCGGCCATTGTAGGCTTGGTAGGCCTTCATGACAGCTGGGTTTTCCTGGCGGCAGGGCTTGCACCAGCTGGCCCAGAAATCGACCAGCACGTACTTGCCGCGGTAGTCCGCCAGGGATACCGTCTTGCCGTCGGGCGTTTTTTGGGTGAAGTTGGGCGCCGGGGCCCCAATGGCCACGTCCTTTAAGTCCCGCACCATCGCGCCGTACCGGCGGCCATCCGGGCTGTTTTGGAGAGCGGGGCTCAACGCCTCGTACAGGGGGCCCTCCACCGCGTACTGGGGCACGGCCATCATGCCCAGGCCGGTTAGCGCGTACAGGCTCACCCAGGAATTGGGGTTGGCCTTGATGAAGTCCCGGTCGGACTGCGCATATTCTTTGGTGGCGGCGTCGAATTGTGCGCGCTTGCGTGCCGCAAATTCCGGCGACTTGCGCTCTTCTGCCGAAACCTTCTTCTCCTCAGCCCCAAACACGTTCATTTTGGCCGTTACGCGCTTGGTTGCGGCCCCCAGCCGCTCGTAGTCTGCGTTGACGGGGCCCCCAACGATGTGGGCGTTCTGCACCGAATCTGGGCTCGTAACGATAATCGGGGTTGGCTCCAGGAACACCCGGACGTACTTGATGTGGCCGAATACGCCGTCGCCCAGCTTGCCGTCGCGCTTCACCAGCAAGTCCACCGCGCGGGGCACGTCGCTCGTGCCCTTCAGTTCAAACGCCCCGTTTTTGAACGTTGCGGAATCCGTGGGCGCCATCCCGCGCATGAGGTAAATTTTGGCCGGCGCGTTCAACTGGCCAATTTTGCCCTTGATGGTGAAGGCGAAGGGCGTCGTCTGGGCGCGGGCCAGCCCCGGGGCCAGCAACAAGCAGCCAAGCAGGTATTTCTTCATAGCAGGCGGGGTAGGGAAAGGATTGAAGATTAAGCTAATGTAGCCATCGTTTCCTGGAAGGAGTACGGCTTCAGGAGAAACGCTTCCCGGCAGTTAGCCGGGCCCGCTAAACGGCTTTCCCAACGGCCTTATTTATCCGGCACCGGGGCCCCGCTGCTGCTCCCCAATATCTGAAACAGCTCGTCCAGCTTAGGCGTCAGAATGATTTCGGTGCGGCGGTTCAGGGCCTTGTTGGGGGCCGTGTCGTTGGGGGCCACGGGCACGTACTGGCCGCGGCCGGCGGCCGTGATGCGGGCCGGGGCCACGCCGCTGGCCGTTAGCAGGCGGGCGATGTCGGTGGCCCGCAGGGCGCTCAGGTCCCAGTTGTCCGTGGCCCCGTTCACCACGCCTCTGATGGGCACGCTGTCGGTGTGGCCCTCCACCACCACGTTCACGTCGGGTTGCTCTTGCAGCACGGTAGCCAGGGTTCTCAGGGCCGCCTGGCCCTTGGGGTCCACTTTGGTCGAGCCCGACTTAAACAATAGCTGCTCGGAGAGCGACACGTACACCTTGCCGTCTTTCAGCTTCACTTGCAAGTCGCTGGCGTTGAAGCTGAGCAGGGCTTTGCTCACGCGGGCCTTGAGGTCGTGCACGGCGCGGTCCTTGTCGGCCAGGGCCTGGGTGAGTTCGGCCAGCTTGGCTTCGCGGGTTTGGAGGCCGGCGGCGAGGCGGTCGTTGTCGGTTTTGCTGGTGCGCAGGCTGGCGTCGAGGGCCCCCAGCTCGGCCTCGCGGCGGGCCAGGTCCTTGGCCATTTTGTTGTAGTCCGACGACTTGCTGGCCAGCTCCTGGCCGCTGTTTTTCAGCAGGTGGTCGTAGCTCTCGTTGAGGTCGTGGTTGAGGCCGCGGGCCTGGCGCAGGGCTTGGCCGCTGGCCAGCGAGTCGTCTTCGAGGCGCTTGTAGTCGAAGCGCAATTGGGCCAGGGCGTCGGTGGCTTTTTGCAGCTCGGCGGTGGCGGCGCGGTACTGGCGCTCGGCCTGGGCCTTGCCCTGGGCATCGGCGGTTTGGCGGGCTTGGAGGTCGGTGTATTTGCGGGCGGGTACGCAGCCCGGCAGGGCCGGGGCCCCGAGCAGGCCCAGGCCGAGTAGGAACGGAACTGGTTTTTTGAAGCGCATCGTACAAGACAAAAGCGGCGAAACACGAAACGCGGGCCCGCCGCGAACCGGGGCGGCCCGCCGCGCCAAGGTAAGGCCCCGGTGGGCTCCCGGGCCCACCGGGGCCGTTTGGGGCCGGCTGTTTTGCGGCCGGTGCCGGCCCGCCCGCCGCGCCGCCGCTGGCGGGGCTACTTTGCGGCCCCGGACTGCCCGCCGCGTCCTCTACCGGCAATGGCGTATTTTTGTCGTCCAGTTTTAACTCTACCGAAGCCCGCGGCCCGCCGCGCACGGCTTGCAGCTCCCGAAGAAATGGCTTGGTTCAAGCGCGAGGAAAAGGGCATCAACACCCCCACCGAACAGAAAAAAGAAACCCCCGACGGCCTCTGGTACAAGTGCCCCGAGTGCAAGACGGTGGCTACCATGGCCGAGCACAAGCGCCTGCTCTTCGTGTGCGGCCACTGCGGCCACCACGACCGCATCGACGCGGCCGACTACTTCGAGCTGCTGTTCGACGAAGGCCAGTTTGAGGAGCTGGACGCCGACCTGACCTCGGGCGACCCGCTGCACTTCGTCGATACCAAGGCCTACCCGCAGCGCGTGCAGGCCACCGAAAAAAATACCGGTTTGAAAGACGCCGTGCGCACCGCCCACGGCCGGAGCGACGGCCAGCCCCTGGTGGTGGCCGCCATGGATTTCAAGTTCATCGGCGGCTCGATGGGCTCGGTGGTGGGCGAGAAGATTGCCCGCGCCATCGACTACGCCCGCCAGCACCGCGTGCCGTTCCTGATGATTTCGCGCTCGGGCGGGGCCCGCATGATGGAGGCCGGCTACTCGCTGATGCAGATGGCCAAAACCTCGGCCAAGCTGGCCCTGCTGGCCGAGGCCGGCGTGCCCTATGTGAGCCTGCTCACCGACCCCACCACGGGCGGCGTCACGGCCTCGTTCGCCATGCTCGGCGACTTCAACATCGCCGAGCCCGGGGCCCTCATCGGCTTCGCCGGGCCGCGCGTCATCAAGGAAACCATCGGCAAGGACTTGCCCAAGGGCTTCCAGAGCGCCGAGTTCGTGCTCGAGCACGGCTTCCTCGACTTCATCGTGGACCGCCGCGACCTCAAGCGCCGCCTGGCCGACCTGCTGCACCTGCTGCGGCCCGCCGCCGTGCCCGCTGCCGCGCCCGGGGCCCCCAGCGCCGCCGCGCGCCGCAGCCCGGCCAAGGGGCGCTAGCGGCCCGGGTGGCAACCCGGCACGCTTCTTGGGAAACCCGCTCCCAGCCCCGGAGCGGGTTTTATCGTATAACGCGGCGGTTGACTGTTCACCTTCTATTTCTTCCCATGACGACTCCCAAATCCCTACTCTCAATTTTCATGGCCTGCGTGCTGCTGTTCAGCTCCTGCGCGTCGTCGCGCCAGCCGGCCGACACGTCGGCCAACGGCACCGGGGTCCGCAAAACCGGTATGAATAAAGCTACCAAAGGCGGCCTGCTGGGCGCGGGCGGCGGTGCAGCGGCCGGGGCCCTGCTGGGCGGGCTGCTGGGCGGCGGCCGGGGCACGGCCATCGGGGCCATTTTGGGCGCGGCGGCGGGCGGCGGGGCCGGGGTACTCATTGGCCGTAAAATGGATAAGCAGGCCGCTGATTTGCAGCGCGACATGCAAAACGCCAAAGTGGAGCGCGTGGGCGAGGGCATCAAAATCACCTTCGATTCGGGCATCCTCTTCGACACCAACTCGGCCACGTTGCGGGCCGCCTCGCAGGCCGACATCGTGAAGATGGCCGCCACGCTGCAGAAATACCCCGACACCAACGTGCTCGTGGAAGGCCACACCGACAACACCGGCACCGACGCCATCAACCTGCCGCTGAGTGAGCGCCGGGCCCAATCGGTGGCCGATGCCACCGTGGCCCAGGGCGTGTCGAGCAGCCGCATCACCACCAAAGGCCTGGGCTCGTCGGACCCCGTGGGCGACAACACCACCGTGGAAGGCAAGCAAGCCAACCGCCGCGTGGAAATTGCCATTTTTGCCAACGAGAAGATGAAAAAGGCGGCCGAAAACGGCACACTGTAGCCCGGCCGGCCACACCAGTGAGCTGCTGTTAAAGCAAAAAAGGTCGCCTGCTGGGGCGGCCTTTTTTGCTTTATTCTCCGCCGGTGGGTGGCAGCAACTCCCTCGCGAGGGCTTGCGTTAAACCCGTTGGGTAGGCTATTCTCCACCTTGCACTCATCTTGCGCCATGAGAAAGTTCACCGCCACATTCGTCTGCTGGCTAACATTTTTTGCGCTGTTGGCCTCTGGGGGGCAGGCGCAGGACCACAAGGGCTGGAGCCGCAAGGCCAAAGGTGCGGCCGTCGGCGGCGGGGCCGGGGCCGTGACGGGGGCCGTGCTGGGCGGTGGCAAAGGGGCCGCGATTGGGGCGGCCGCCGGCGTGGTGGGCGGCGGCCTGGTTGGCCGCAACCAAGACAAGAAAAAAGACCCGGCCCGTTACAACGCGTACCATAACAAAAAATAGCTGGCCAGCCTGCGCGGGGCCCCGCGCCCGCCGGGCTGCCCGGCCGCTTTTGGGTTTGTGCGGGGCCGGGCCGCAGCGGACCAGAGTTTGGCAAGATGGTTGCCAATGGCGTATTTGCTGCCTCGTTGGTGCACCGCACTGCCCGGCTGCGTGCAACGCTGTTTTTTCTTGATACCATCCAATTTTCCTGTACCCATGCAATACTTCCGCTCCTCTTTCACGTTTTTTCTGGCCCTGCTGTTGCTGGTCGGCCACTTCGGGCAAGCCCAAACCAGCACCGTTACCACCGACAAACCCAAGGGCATGAGCAAAACCGTGAAGGGCGGCATTCTCGGGGGCTTGGGCGGCGCGGCCGGCGGGGCCCTGCTGGGCCGCGTCATCGGGGGCAAGTCGGGCACGGCCAAGGGGGCCATCCTGGGGGCCGTGGTGGGCGGCGGCGCGGGGGCGCTCATCGGCCGCAAGATGGACAAGCAAGCCGCCGAGTTGCGCCGCGACCTCGAAGGGGCCACCGTGGAGCGCGTGGGCGAGGGCATCAAAATCACCTTCGCCTCGGGCATCCTGTTCGGCAGCAACTCGGCTACGCTGACGCCCGCCGCCGCCGGCAACATCGACGAGCTGGCCACCACCTTGCAGAAATACGCCGATACCAACGTGGTGGTGGAAGGCCATACCGATAGCTCGGGTTCCGACGCCATTAACCAGCCCCTGAGCCAGCGCCGCGCCCAGGCCGTGGCCAACGAGCTGACCGCCAAGAGCGTGGACGCCGCCCGCATCACGGCCACCGGTTACGGCTCGACGCAGCCCGTGGCCGACAACACCACCGTGGCCGGCAAAGCCGCCAACCGCCGCGTAGAGGTAGCCATTTTTGCCAACGAGAAGATGCAGAAAGCCGCCAAAAAAGGTACGCTGTAAGCGCCGTCTTTGTAACAAGCTGAACGCCGGACCCGGCGGCCCGCACGGGCCGCCGGGTTTTTTGTGGGCCGTGCCCGGCAACCTTCGCCGCCGCGCAACGGTACAACCGGCCATGCCCGTCCCCGCCGTTTCTTACGCCGCTTCGCCCGCCGAAAAAGCCTTCGCCGACCACGAAATTCTGGACCGCTTTTACGGCCACCTGCCGCCGGTGGCGCGGCGCACGCCCATGCGCGAGCTGATTTCGACGGTGCTCTCGCACCGCACTACTCACGCCGACGAAGAGCTGGCCTACGACCGGATGCTGGAAGCTTTCGGCGACTGGCCCGGGGTGCTGGGGGCCCCGGTGGACGACCTCATCTACGCCATTCGCACCACGCGCTGGCCCGCCACGCAGGCCCCGCGCATCCAGGAGATTTTGCGGCGGGTACGGGCCGAAACCAACGGCTCGTTCGACCTCGATTTCCTGGCCTCCTGGCCCACCGAGCGGGCCATGACCTGGCTGACCGACATGCCCGGCATTGGCCTGAAAACGGCGTCGCTGCTGCTGCTCTTCAGCTACCACCACCCGGTGCTGCCCGTGGACGCGCACGTGCACCGCGTGGCCCAGCGGGTGGGCTTCCTGGGCCCCAAGGTGTCGGTAGAAAAGGCCCATGCCGTGCTGCTGGCCCTGCTGCGGCCCCCGCTGGATGCCGAGGGCCTGTTCAATTTTCACAAGCACAACTACTGGCACGGCCAGCAGATTTGCTTTTTCCTGCACCCCAACTGCCCGCGCTGCCCGCTCAAGGGCTTCTGCCAGTACTACCAGGAGCACTTCGGCGAGGCCACGCCCGAGGCCCTGGCCGCCACGCCGGCCGCCTGGGACGCCGCCGCCTGGGGCAAGCTGCCGCATTGATTAAGCTGTTAGCTATTGGCTGTTAGCTGCTAGCTTCGTTGTGGTGGTTGATGCCGACAACAACATAAAAAGCTAACAGCCAGCAGCTAATAGCTAACAGCTAGAATAACGGCTAACAGCCAAAACATGCGCCTCGTCAAGCACCCCGTTCTCTGCAATTATTACGTCACGTACCGCTGCAATGCGAAGTGCGCGTTTTGCGATATCTGGGAGAAGCCCTCGCCCTACATCACGCTCGAAGACGTGAACCGCAACCTGCGCGACCTCAAGCGGCTGGGCGTGTCGGTGGTGGACTTCACCGGGGGCGAGCCGCTGCTGCACCGCCAACTGCCCGATTTCCTGGCGTTGGCGCGGGAACTGGGCTTCATCACTACGGTGACCACCAACGGCTTGCTTTACCCCAAAAACGCGGAGAAGCTGCGCGGGTTGGTGGACATGCTGCACTTCTCGCTCGACTCGGCCGACCGCGCCACCCACGACCGGGGCCGGGGCGTGGCCTGCTACGATTTCGTGCTCGAAAGCATCCGCGCGGCCCAGGCGCTGGGCGAGCGGCCGGACATACTTTTTACCGTCTTTCGCCACAACCTGAAGGACCTGGAGGCCGTGTACCGCGACATTACCCGGCCCAACGGCCTGGTGCTCATCCTCAACCCCGCGTTTGAGTACGGCGACGTGGACACCGGCGAGCAGCTCACGCCCGCCGAGCTGGACTACCTCTCCGCCTTCGGCCGGCGCCCGGGCGTGTACCTGAACGAAGCGTTCATCGCGCTGCGGCGCGACGGCGGCAACCACGTGGCGGCCCCCGTGTGCCGGGCGGCCAGCACCACGCTCGTCATCTCGCCCAGCAACGAGCTGGTGCTGCCCTGCTACCACCTCGGCCAGCAGAAATTTCCCATCGAAGGCCAGCTCTTCGACCTGTACAACGCCCCCGCAACGCAGCGCCTCGCCGCGCTCGAAGGCCGCCTGCCGCAGTGCGAGGGCTGCACCATCAACTGCTACATGCAGCCGAGCTTCGCCGTCGAAACCAGTAAATATTTCTGGCAAGCCCTGCCCAGCACCCTCAAATACAACTGGGACAAGGGCACCTGGAAGCGGCTGCTGCGGGCCTAGCCGGGCGCGGTTCCGCGGGGCCCCGTGATTTGCGACTGCGTCAAAATTTGCTGGATTTCGGCGGGGCGCCGGGTGCCGATGAGCAGGCTCGCGCCTGCGCTGGCTTTCGGCGAAAAGCGGCGGGGGCAGGGGAGGGTTGTCCATATACCGAATGTAGCCGCAGGCCCTACATTTAGGTGCCTTCTAACCCACGTCCTCATGCCCGCCCTCATCCTGCCCGTTCACGGCATTTACCCCGAAATCCCGGCCGGCTGCTTCGTGGCCGACAATGCCACCATCGTGGGCGACGTGGTGCTGGGGCCCGGCTGCACGGTGTGGTTCACGGCCGTGATTCGGGGCGACGTGAATAGCATCCGCATCGGGGCCGGCACCAACATTCAGGACGGGGCCGTGCTCCACTGCACCTACCAGGGGGCCGCGCTGGCCATCGGCGCGCGCGTGAGCATCGGCCACCGGGCCCTGGTGCACGGCTGCACCGTGGCCGACGACGTGCTCATCGGCATGGGGGCCATCGTGATGGACCACGCCGTGGTGGGCGCGGGCTGCATCATCGCCGCCGGGGCCGTGGTGCTGGAAAATACCGTGTGCGAGCCCGGTTACCTCTACGCCGGCGTGCCCGCCCGCCGCGTGAAGCCCGTGACGGAAGCCCAACTGGCGGGCCTGCGCCGCACGGCGGCGAACTACCAGCTCTACGCCAGCTGGTTCACCGCAAACAATGAAGCACATGAGTAAAAAAAGCTACCTCTTTCCTTGCGCATTCTTGCTGGCGGCGCTCGGCTTGGGGGCGTGCAGCCGGGCCGGCTACGTGTTTCATTTCCAGCCAGTATCGCCGGTTCAACTTGAAGCTGCCGGGCCCCCCGCTACGAAAAGCCCGCCTGCCCCTGCGGAAGCGGAAGCCACCGCTTCGGCCCGGGCCCGCCCGGTGGTGCGCCGCCCGCCGCGGCGAAACTTAGCGGGGGCCCCGGCGAGGCCCCCGGCCGCCGCTCGGCAGGTTGTGGCGCGGCTACAGGCGCGTATCGGGGCCAGCCGAGCCGAGCGGCTGGCGGGCCCCGCCCAGGGCGAGCTGCCGCGCCAACGCTCGCGGGGCGTGGCCCTGGTGCTGGCGCTGCTGTTCGGCGGGTTGGGGCTGCACCTGTTCTACTTGGGGTACTACGGGCGCGGCACGCTTTACTTGGTGCTCACGCTGGTGGGCGTCCTCCTGTTCTCGCTGGCCGCCATCGCGTTGGTGGTTGCCGTGGCGGGCGGCTCAACCAGCGGCCTGGTGGGGCTGCTGGTAGCCGGAGCCCTCCTGACGGGCGTGGCCGGGGTGCTGGCAATAATCGACGCCGTGCGGATTTTAACCGGTGACCTCAAACCCAAAAACGGGGAATATAGAAGCCGATTCTTTTAGTGCTGGTACGCGGCCGGCCGGTCACTACACCTCGATACCTAAGTCGCCGCGCGGCTCGGCTTTTTCTTCGACGCGTATCACGCGCAGCTGCACGAGGTCGATGACGCGGCGCGAGCGTTCGAGCACCCGGAACTCGTAGGGGTCGAGCACGGCCACGTCGCCCACTTCGGGGATGCTGCCGTACACCACGTTCAGCAGGCCGCCCACGGTTTCGTAGTCGTCGCTTTCGGGCAGCGGGTAGGGCAGGTACTCATTGGCGTCGGGGATGGACGTGGCGGCGGCCACGCGGTATTCGTCGATAGACACTTTCTCCACCACTGGCACCTCGTTGTCGTACTCGTCCTGGATTTCGCCCACCAATTCTTCCATGATGTCCTCGATGGTGACGATGCCCGCCACGCCGCCGAACTCGTCGCTCACGATGGCCATCACGGTGTGCTTGCGCTGGAAGTTGCGCAGCAGGCGGTTGATTTTCTTGGTTTCGGGCACGAAGTAGGGCACCCGCATGATGCGGGCCAGCTCTACGGGCTCGTTGCGGCGGATGATGGGCAGCAGGTCCTTCACGTTCAGCACGCCCACGATGTTGTCGATGTTGCCCTCGAACACCGGCAGGCGCGAGTAGCCTTCGTTGAACACCGTTTCCAGAATCTGCTCTTCCGAGGCGTGCACGTCGAGGGCCGCGAGCTTGGTGCGCGGCACCATAATCTGGCGCACCATCCGGTCGTTGAACTCGAACACGTTCTCAATCAGCTCGTGCTCCGAGTCCTGGATTTCGCCGCTCTGCTTGCTCTGGTCGAGCAGCAGGCGCAGCTCGTCGGAGGTGTGGGCCTCGGTGCCGTGCGCCTGGTTCACGCCCACGGCCCCCAGCAGCACGCCCGACGCCTTCGACAGAAACCACGTGAGCGGCAGCGTAGCGAGGTAAAACGCCCGCAGCGGCAGCACCAGGGCCAGGCTCACGGCCTCGGGCCGTTGGATGGCCAGCGCCTTCGGCACCAGCTCGCCGAACAGCACGTGCAGCACCGTGATGATGACCAGGCCCACGACCACGGCCGTGCTGTGGGCGGCGGCCGGCGAGATGGTGGTGCCCAGCCGGTTCACCGTGTTCAGGATGATTTCGGTGGCCACTTCCTCGCCCACGGCCCCCAAAATAAGCGAGGTGACGGTAACGCCTAGCTGCGTGGCCGACAAGTAGTTGTAGAGCTTGTGCAGCACGCCAATGGCCTGCGTGGCCAGGCGGCTGCCCTCCTTGGCTTTCAGTTCGAGCTGTGAGAGACGGACGCGGATGAGCGAGAACTCGGCCGCCACGAAAAACCCGTTGGCTATGATAAGCAACAGGGAGATAATAATTTTTAAACCCATGTCGGCGGCCCCGCGACACGGACGGTCTGGGGGCCATTGTAGGGCAAAAGTACGGACTTTGAAGCACGGGGTTGGCCGTTTGAACTTTTAACCCAGCCGTTTGTGCTTAGGGAGCCTAATTTTGCGGGCTGACGTTGTTAAATTTCCTATGAATATTCGCCGGGTTTTTAAATTTCTGCTGCTCTGCGCATTGCCGGCTTTGCCGGCCGCTGCGCAGGTGCTCGTGCCCACCCACCTGAGCACGGCCCTCAGCCAGCCCACCGCCAAGGTGGGCCAGGAAGTGGAGCTGCTGGTCAACGCTCGCATCGACGACAAATGGCACCTCTACGCCACCGATTTCAGCGAAGACGTGGGCCCCGTGGTGTTCACGCTAAAGTTCGCGCCCAGCCCGGCCTACGCCCTGGTGGGCAAGCCGCAGTCCGTCAAGTCGCACCACCAGCAGGACGAGGTGTTCAAGGGCGAAGTGGCCTTCTGGGAAAAAACCGGCCAGATTCGCCAGCGCATCAAAATATTGCAGCCCGGGCCCCTCACCATCAGCGCCGCCGCCGACTACCAAAGCTGCACCGACGTGGACGGCCGCTGCGTGCCCGGCAACGATGCCTTGACCTTCGGGCCCCTGCAAGTGAGCGGTGCGGCCGCGGCTACCGCGCCGCCGGCCGCCACGCCACTGGCCGCCAAGTCCATGGCCGCCGTGGCCCCCGTTGCCAAGGCCCCCGCCGCAGCCCCTGGCCCGGCCAACCCAGCCGCAGCGGCCCCTGAGCTGGCAGCTACATCGTCTCCAGTGGCCGTTGCGTCGGCTCCGGCCGTGGCGGTGGCGGCCGGGGCAGCCGCCGACCCCGTGGGCCAGGCCGGGGGGCTATGGAGCTTCGCGCTGTTGGCCTTCACGTTTGGGCTGGCCGCGCTGCTCACGCCCTGCGTTTTTCCGATGGTGCCCATGACGGTCTCGCTCTTCACGAGCGGCAACGACAGCCGGCGGCGGGGCATCTTCAAGGCCCTCGTGTACGGGGCCAGCATCATCGGCATTTACGTGCTGATGGGCGTGCTGGTAACGGTGCTGCTGGGCGAGGACGGCCCCAACCTCATTGCTACGCACTGGCTGCCCAACCTGATTTTTTTCGTGGTGTTCGTGGTGTTCGGCCTCTCGTTTCTGGGCTTGTTTGAAATCACCCTGCCGCACCAGCTGGTGAACCAGGTCGATACCCAGGCCGACAAGGGCGGCTGGGCCGGCATTTTCTTCATGGCCCTGACGCTGGTGGTGGTGTCGTTTTCGTGCACCGCGCCCATCGTGGGCAGCATCCTGAGCCTGGCCGCCCGTGGCGAGCGGGTCACGCCCATCGTGGGGATGCTGGGCTTCTCGCTGGCGTTTGCGCTGCCGTTCACGCTGTTCGCCATCTTCCCGTCGTGGCTGAAAAGCCTGCCCCGCTCCGGCGGCTGGCTGAACACGGTGAAGGTGGTGCTGGGCTTCGTGGAGCTGATGCTGGCCCTGAAATTCCTGAGCACCGCCGACCTGGCCTACCACTGGCACCTGCTCAACCGCGACGTGTACCTCGTGCTCTGGATTGTGCTCTCGTCGTTGCTGGGCCTCTACCTGCTGGGCAAGTACCGGCTCTCGCACGATTCGCCGCTCGACCACCTCAGCGTGGGCCGCCTGCTGATGGCCGTGCTGGCCTTTGCGTTCGCGGTGTACCTGGTGCCGGGCCTGTTCGGGGCCCCGCTGCCGCTGCTGGCCGGCTACCTGCCCCCCCAAAGCAAGCGCGACTTCACGCTGGCCGCCGGCGGGAACATTCCCGTGCAAACCGCCGCCAACGCCCTGGGCGAAACCCCGCGCTTCGGCGATTTCCTGGAGCTGCCCCACGGCCTGCCCGGCTACTTCGACCTCAAGCAGGCCGTGCGCGTCGCCAAGCAATTGCACAAACCCATTTTCATCGATTTCACGGGGCACGGCTGCGTGAACTGCCGCAAGATGGAAGCCACCGTGTGGAGCGACCCGGCCGTGCTCAGCCAGCTGCAAAACGACTACGTGGTGGTGGCCCTCTACGTGGACGACAAAACCGAGCTGCCCCAGAACGAGTGGTACACCTCAACGCGCGACCACCAGCAAAAGACGTCCCTGGGCAAGCAAAATGCCGACCTGCAAGTAACCCGTTATGGCTTTAACGCGCAGCCGTACTACGTGCTGCTCAACCCCGACGATGCGATGGGCCCGCCGCTGGTGGCCCCCATTGCCTACGAGCCCGACGTGGCGCAGTTCGCAAAGTTCTTGCAGGAGGGGCGGCGCAGATACCAGGCCCGGCACGGGGCCGTGGCGGCCCGGTAGCTGCAAAAAACGTCAAAAGCGAAAAAGGCGACTTTATTTATAAAGTCGCCTTTTTCGCTTTTTGGCTGTAGCGGAAGGACTTGAACCTCCACGAAGTGGTTAGCCGGCCGGGGGGCCGATTTATCCCGAACCTTCACCCTCGAGAGAGGAGGGTGTGTCTGCCAGTTCCACCACACTACAAGTTGTCAGCAGAAGCCTTTCGATTTTGCCGGGTGCAAAGGTAAAAACTTTTTCACGCAGTTCTGGTAACAAAAATGTAAGAAAAACTGTACAACAAACAATTGTTAGTTTTTAAACACCTTATAAACAATAAAATAGGGTTAATTAATTTTTAATTTTGCTTATCGGTTTGCGAATTATTTGCAGCTGAAGACGGGGTAATTAGTGAGCCCGTAACTGAAACAGGTGAGGCCCCGGGGCCCAGCTGCTGCTGGGCCAGCAAGCCGATGAGGGCCTCCACGAGCCCGCCGCCCGCGCCGGCCCCGCCGCCGTTGGCCTGCACTTCGGGCACGATTTTTACCCGGTTGTCGCCGATGATCTGCATCAGCTGCAGGCCCGTGTACTCGCGGGTGCCCAGGCTCTGCACGCCCGCGCGGTAGGCCTCGGCCTTGGCGTTGCCGATGGCGCGGATGGCCTCGGCCTCGCCCACGCCGCGCAGGCGGGTGGCTTCGGAGTCGGCAATGGCGCGGAGGCGGGTGCTTTCGGCTTCGCCGCCGGCCCGCAGCTTGGCAGCTTCGGCCTCGCCGCGCACCTTTTTCACCTGGGCGTTGGCTTGCAGCTCGGCAATGTTTACGCCTTGCTCGCTTTGCACCAATGAGTTCTGGATGTCGGCGATGCTGGTTTCGCGCACCAGCTGCTGGCGCTGGGTCTGGGCGGCCTGCTGCACCTCGTAGGTTTTGCGCTGCTCCTCGGCCAGCTTGCGGTCGGTTTGGGTGGTCATGAGCTGGGCGGGGGGCACGATGTCGCCGATGAGCGTATCGACGGCCTGCACGTTGTAGTCGAGCAGGGCCGCGCGGATGAACGCGGCCGCCTCGCGCTGCCGCTCGGCGCGGTTCGTGAGGTAGTCGAGCACCGTGTATTCCTGGCTGGAGTTGCGGAAGTAGTTGCCCACGATGGGTTCCAGCACGTGGTCCACCAGGTTTTGCATCGAGCCCACGCGCGAGATGACGCGCGGCGCGTCGAGGGCCCCCACGTGGATAATCTGGGCCACGTCGAGGTTGAAGGAGAAGCCGTCGCGCGAGCGCACCGTGATGCTGCTCAGCGAGTCGTCGTAGTGGTGGGCCTCGGTGCGGTTGGCCCAGTTGAGCACGATGTTGGTGGTCGGAATCAGCTCCACCTTCATAATCTGGGTGTTGAGGGGCTGGCGGCCGGGGTAGAGCGGGACGGCCCAGATGCCCTTGTGGCCCACGTCCACGAGGTTGCCGTGGGTAAACTCTGCCCCGCTTACGTCCACGGCCGGCCGGCCCACGAAGGAAATGACCACCCCCACGTGGCCAATGGGAATCTCGGTCATGGGCACCTGCTGCACCCGGCAAAACCAGGGGTTCAGGTTCCAGGAGCCGCTCAGCAGTACTTGTTCCTGCAGGCCGCGGCGGCCCCCGGCGGCCAAAAAGGCCTGCGCGTCCTGAAAATTGTCGTGGGTAGGAATCACGGGGCCCGCGATTTCGCCCGGCTCAATCGGTACGCCGTCGAGGGTCGTTACGATGCCCACCGCCTCGGGGGCCACGCGGTAGATGAACAGCTCCTCGGGCCGCATGCCCATCGTGCCCGCGTTGCGCTGAGTGATGACCGTGAACAGGGCCGTGTTGATGCGGTAGGTGCCGGCGGTAATCAGGCCCAGCTGCCGGCCCTTCTCGCCGCCTTTGGTGAGGAAGGCCCGGCCGTCCTGGTAGTTGTCGCAGTCCACGACCCGGGCCAGGATGTGGCTCGGCGGGATGGGCACGCCGGCGTTGGCCACCACCAGCCCGATTTCGCCCTGCGGCACCACCACCACAAGCTCTTTGGTGACGGCGTACTGCCAGGGCCACAGGAAGAAGTGCCAGCCCGGGGCCAGCGTGTCGGCCTGGTAGCCGGCCTCGCCCTCGAGGGCGATGAGGCGGCCGGCGGCGAGGCTGGTGCGGGCAAATTTCTTGGCCACCACGCCCACCTCCAATTCGCCAATCACGACGAGGCCCAGCAGCGACTTGGCCAGCACCAGCAATATTAGCAGGCCGATGAGGCCCCCGACCACGGTAAAGGCCAGGGGAACGGTAACTTGTAATAGCATCGCAAGGAGTAGGAAAGGAAGGAATTGGGCCGCAAGGTAAGCGCGGTTCTCAGAGCCGGGCGCGGCCAGGGGGCAACCACAAAAAAAGGCCTTTCCCACAGGGGAAAGGCCTTCTAGAAGTACCAAAAGTACTTGTCAGACTACATCGTTTTTTTGGTCGTAGTCGTGGTTTTGTTGGCTTTGTAGCGCATGTCGGGCGTGCCGTCGGCCTTCATCTTGCCGGTGGTCGTGGTGCTGGTTTTGGCCATCTTGTTCTCCTTATAGCGCATGTCGGGCGTGCCGTCGGCCTTCATCTTGCCGGTGGCAGCCATTTTGGTGGAGCTGGTCGTGCCCATCATACCGGTTTTCGACGTGGAGGTCGTCGTGGTTTTGGCCGGGGTTTGCGACATTTTGGTCGTCGTCATTTTCGACGAACTCATTGCGCCGGTGGCCGGGGCGGGCGCAGCGGGCGTAGCGGTTTGGGCATGGGCGGCCGAGCCGCCGAGCAGGCTGAGGGAGAGTAAAAAACCGAGTATGCGTTTCATAAGATGGGGGAAAGAAAAATGAGGAAAAAATGAAGATGATGTGTGCGTCCGGGCAGCTGCTCCAACGCCGGTGGAAATGTAGCACCGTGGCGTTTATTTTCCCGGCCGGTACTAAAACCAGACGCTTTTGGGCTTGGGCAAGGGCCGTGCCAAACGCCCACAAAAAAGCCCGGGCCGTGGGGCCCGGGCTTTGCGCGGTAATTGCACCGAAGCGAGAAAGTGCGGCGCTTAGGCCGTCACCTGGGCTTCGAGTTTTTGGGCGAGCACGTGCTTGGGCACGGCGCCTACTTGCTTGTCAACGATTTGGCCGTTTTTAAACACCAACAGCGTGGGAATGCTGCGGATGCCGAACTTGGCCGAGGTCTGGGGGTTGGCGTCCACGTCAACCTTGCCCACAATGGCCTTGCCTTCGTACTCACCGGCCAGCTCTTCCACTACCGGGCCCACCATGCGGCAAGGACCGCACCATTCGGCCCAGAAATCGACCAGCACGGGCTTATCGGAGTTGATAATGGACTCGAAATTGGCATCGGTAATCTCAATTGCTTTATGTCCCATTTTAGTAAGGGTTCAGTTTAAATGGATTCTGGCGTGTACGGCCAACGGGGTCGCAAGGTAGCAGATTGGGGGCTTAACAACAGGGCTGGCATAAAGTTCAGCCGGCGCTCATGCGGCTTTGCCAACCCTCCCTTCAGCGGGTCTTCGCGGCTGGCGGGCCCTCAAATCAGCTGGCAGGCGTCCATTTCCATCTCCTGCATTTTTTCGATAAACGCCTTGGGCTCAATCTGAAACTTGCGCGAGAACATGTCCACCGCCAGGTGTTCGTGGGGCTCGGCAAACTGGATTTCGAGCCGCTTGCGGCCGGGCGCGGCGGCAATGGCGGCCTCCAGCCGGTCCAGCATGGGGCTGGTCACGGTGCGCAAGTCGAGGCGCACGCGCACGCCCTTGCTCAGCTTCTCGGCCACCTCGCTCAGCGGCTGCATGTTGAGGATGCGCAGGTCCCACTGGTCCTGGGTGCCGCGGCGCAGCTCCTGCTTGAGGCGCACGAACATGGGCGGCACCTGCTCGTTGGCGTAGTTGCGCGGGTTGATGAGCGGCGCAAACCGCGTGTAGTCGTCGCGGAACAGCGCCGGGCTGATGCTCGTCTCGTAGTCTTCGAGGGTGAAGGTGGCGAACGACTGGCCCATTTTGGTGGTTTTGAAGGCCACGTTGGTGATGAGGCCGGCCACGTTAATCTCCTTGTTCTTGTGCTTTTCCACCTGCTCCAGGCCGCAGGTGCAGTAGGCGTCCAGCTCCAGCTTGTAGCTGTCCAGGGGGTGGCCCGAAAGGTAGAAGCCCACCACTTCCTTTTCGCGGCGCAGCTGCTCGGTTTTGGTCCAGGGCTCCATCTCGTGCATCTTGGGCAGCGGCGCGGCCACCGCCCCGAAGGCCGAGGCCCCGAACAGGCTGTGCTGGCTGCTCTCCTTGGCGGCGGCGTGCTGCTGGCCCAGGCGCATGGCCTTTTCGATGAGCGGCTGGTCGCCGGCCGGCGCGTCGAGGTAGAGGCGGCGGTGCTTGCCGAAGTCGTCGAAGGCCCCGGCCTGGGCCAGGCTCTCGAAGGTTTTCTTGTTCACGGTGCGCAGGTTCACGCGCTTGGCAAAGTCGAAGATGTCGGCGTAGGGCCCCGCCTTTTCGCGCTCCTCCACCATGGTTTCCACGGCCAGCTCGCCGGCCCCTTTCACGGCGGCCATGCCGAAGCGGATTTTGCCCTCCTGGTTCACGTTGAACTTCAGCAGGCTCTCGTTCACGTCGGGCCCCAGCACGTCCACGCCCTGCTTGCGGGCCTCCTCGATGAAGAAGGTCACCTTCTTGATGTCGCCCATGTTGTTGGTGAGCACGGCGGCCATGTACTCGGCGGGGTAGTTGGCCTTCAGGTAGCCCGTCTGGTACGCCACCACCGAGTAGGCGGCACTGTGGCTCCTGTTAAAACCATATTCGGCAAACTTCTCCATTACGTCGAACACCTCCGAAGCTTTCTTGGCCGGCACCTTGTGTAGGTCAAACGCGCCTTTCACGAATTTCTCGCGCTCCAAGGCCATTTTCTTCATGTCCTTCTTACCCATCGCGCGGCGCAAAAGGTCAGCCCCGCCCAGCGAGTAGCCCGCCATAATCTGGGCCGCCTGCATGATTTGCTCTTGGTACACGCAGTTGTGAACCAGTACGTTATTGCCCACGAAGTTGTGAATGCCTTCAACAGTGATGTCGTATACCCGCTGCTGACCAGCCGGCTCGATGCTTACGATTTCCTCCCAGCGCACGCGCAGGTTGCGCTGGGTAGCGGGTAGCGCCAGCACGTCCGTAAGAGGGGCCACCAGCGCCGCGCTGACGCGCGGGTTGCGGGCCCGGCGGGCGGGCAGCAGGTGCTGCCGGTCGAAGCCGTGGGCCCGCATCAGGCCTTTGTCGGAACCCGGCCAGGCCCGCCGCAGCTCGGCCACGAAGGTTTCGCGGCACACCGCGTCGGTCGGGCTTGGCGTGGCAGGACCGTCGTAGGCGCGGCGTTTTTCTACGAGGTGGGGGCCCACCATGGCGTCGAAGCGGCGCAATTGGTAGGTGCTGATTTGGTAGGCTGTGGTGTCGGTCGCGTCGCCGGGGTTGCGATAGGCGGTTTCGTAGACCACTGAGCGCAGGCCGAGCCGCAGCAACAAGGTTTGCACGTCGCGGGCCAGCAGGGGCGAAATCGTTTTGTAGAAGCAGATTTTCTCGCCCACGTGCCCGTCGCAGTCCCACAGCGAGGCCACGAAATGGGCGATGCACTCTTGGCTCAGCCCAAACACGAACTCGGGTACGAACTTCTCGCGGGAATTCAAGCCACCTTTTTGCGTCTTCAAGCCCAACGCGCGTAGCCACGTTAGCAAGGTCGTGGGCTCGTGGTAATGGGCTTTGTCGGCCACCTTCACCGACACCCGGGTTACGTCGCGTACCTGCGGGAAGGTGCTCACCGTCAGGTTTTCAAAGCTATGCACGCAGCGTGTGTACTCGGCCACCAACGCCGGGCTCTGCGACACGAAGTCGCAACAGGCCCCCGACGTAAGCGAGCCGTCGGCCAGCAGGTAGGCCAGGGTGCGGAGCTTGCTCAGGTCGTAGTCGGCCTCGTTTCCCACGTCCAGTCTTCGGGGCGTGGCGATAAAGCTGCCCACGCCGAGCCGCTGAATCTCTTGCCAGCCGCTTTCAGTCAGCACCTGGTGGTCGGGCGTCATGGTCACGCAAGAGCCGTCGCGTAGGCGCACCCGCACCACGTCGCGCACGCCGTTGTCGAAAAAGTGCGTTACCGGGGCCACCGCCGGGCGCAGGTCGGTATCCACGCCCTGCACTCGGAAGCTGCCCACGCGCCCGGCCAACTGGTCAATCCGCACCCGGGCCCCGGTATCAGCGTCGTGCACCAGCGTGTCGCCCGTCACGCAAATACCCTGGGAATTTTTCAATATCGGCTCCAGCAGCTCGTGCGGGTACTCAATCGGCTCGCGGCCGTGCTTGCGGTTGATGAAGTTGGGGATGAACTGCATGGGGCCCGGGCGGTACAGGGCGTTCATGGCAATCAGGTCCTCGATGTTGGTGGGCTTCAGGTCTTTGAGGTGCTGGCGCATGCCCTCGGACTCGAACTGGAACGTGCCAATCGTGTCGCCGCGCTGGTACAGGGCGTAGGTTTTCTCATCGTCGAGCGGAATCTCGTCGATGTCGATTTTCACGCCGTGGTTGCGCTCAATCAGGCGCATGGCGTCCACGATGATGGTCAGGGTTTTGAGGCCCAGAAAGTCCATCTTCAGCATCCCGGCGCTCTCAATTACCTTGCCGTCGAACTGCGTCACGAGCAGGTCCGAGTCCTTCGAGGTCGAGACCGGGATGTACTTCGTGATGTCGTCGGGGGCGATGATGACGCCCGCCGCGTGGATGCCCGTGTTGCGCACCGAGCCTTCGAGCTGCACCGCTAGCCGCAGAATCTGGCCCTTGAGGTTGTCGGGGTGCTCGTCGCGCCGGATCATGTCCAGCTCCATGTTCTCGGCGAAGGCCTTGGCCAGGGTGGTGCCCACCTGCTCGGGCACCATTTTGGTGAGGTCGTTGGTCTGGGGCAGGGGCAGCTCCATGGCCCGGGCCACGTCCTTGATGGAGCTTTTGGCCGCCATCGTGCCGAAGGTGATGATTTGAGCTACCTGGGTTTTGCCATATTTCTGCACCACGTAATCGATGACCTTCTGGCGGTTCACGTCGTCGAAGTCGATGTCGATGTCGGGCATCGACACGCGCTCCGGGTTCAGGAAGCGCTCGAACAGCAGCGAGTACTTAATCGGGTCGATGTTGGTGATGCCCACGCAGTAGGCCACCGCCGAGCCCGCCGCCGAGCCCCGCCCGGGGCCCACCGCCACGCCCACCGAGCGGCCGTGGTTGATAAAGTCCTGGGTGATAAGGAAGTAGCCCGCAAACCCCATCGTCTGGATGATGCGCAGCTCGTAGTTCAGGCGCTCCTCCACCTCGGCCGTGCGCTCGGAGTAGCGCGGCTTGGGGCCCTCAAAGGCGCCCTTGAAGGTGAGGTCGCGCAGGAAGTCGTCGGCGTTGGCGAACTGCGCGGGCAGCGGGAAGTTGGGGAGCAGGATGTCGCGCGCCAGCTTGGGCGGCGTGATTTTGTCCACAATCTCGTTCGTGTTGTCCACGCTCTCCGGCACGTCGGCGAACAGCGCGTTCATCTCCGCCTGCTTCTTGAAGTAGAACTGGTCGTTGGCGAAGCCGAAGCGGGTGTGCGGCTTGGGCTTCTGCAGCTCCTCGTCGATGCGGCGCAGCTGCTTCTGGGCCCGCTCGTCGCGGCCGTGGTTCTGGCGCAGGTTGTCGAGCAGGTCGTAGCGCACCGTGCCGTCGGAGGTGAGCAGGGTGTAGTAGTTGGTGCGAATGTCGCCGACCGGGATGCTGTGCTCCTCGCCGGTGTTCACGCACAGCAGCAGGTCGTGGGCCGCGAAATCGGTCTGGTCCACGTAGTGCGAGTCGTTGGTGCAGATGACCTTAACGCCGTGCTTGTGGGCCAGGCGCAGCAGCACCTGGTTCACGTCTTCCTGGCTTTTGCCGGTGCCGTCGAAGTTCATCAGCCCGTGCCGCTGGATTTCGATGTAGTAGTCGTCGCCGAACATATTCAGCCACCACTTCAGCTTTTCCTCGGCTTCGGTTTCGGAGCGGAACAGGATGGTTTGCGGAATTTCGGCCCCGATGCAGCAGCTGGTGGCAATGAGCCCCTCGTGGTACTGCTCCAGCAATTCTTTGTCGATGCGCGGGAATTTCGAGTACGAGCCCTCGATGAAGCTCAGCGAGCACAGCTTGCTCAGGTTGTGGTAGCCGGCCTGGTCTTTGGCCAGCAGCAGCTGGTGGTGGCGCACGTCCCGCTCGCCCTTCTCGCGGCTGAAGGCTTTCTTGTGGCGGTCTTCGACCAAGTAAAACTCGCAGCCCACGATGGGCTTCACGTTGTACTTGTTGGCCTCGGCCACGAAGTTGAAGGCCCCGAACATGTTGCCGTGGTCGGTGAGGGCCACGGCGGGCATGCCGTCGGCCTGGGCCTTTTTCATCAGGGCCCCGATGCTGGCCTGGCCGTCGAGCAGCGAGTATTGGGTGTGGCTGTGGAGGTGCGAGAAAACGGGCATGGCGGCGGGCGAAGCAAAACGAGGGGTATGGGTAAAGATAAGGCCGGGGCCCCCGGGATGGTTCGCCCGGCGGGCTCGGCCCGGGGCCCCCGAAAACTGGCGCGCCCGCCAGCCGATTGATAATTTGAAAGTTGCGCCGCCGGGCCCGCCGTTTGAACTAGTCCCGCCGTTTGAACTAGTCCCGCCGTTTGAACTAGTTTTGTACGGTTGGGTTGTAACAGGAATACTTAGGCATCCCAATAAATACGTAGGCGCGCCGTTGGTCCTGGGCCCGGCGCTCATTTCCTCCTTGCCTCCTTTGGGTCTAGTCGCCTGTGGGTTCGTACCCATCGGCCGTCCGGCGCGCCAGGTAGCGAAAAAAGGCACATTTCGCTCTATGAAAGACCTCGCTGCTTCCACCGACCCGGGCTACGCTCCCATTGCCGCCCCGTCGGGGTTCCACCAGTTTGCGCGGCGCTACGTGCAGGACGAGCGCGACCTGCCTTTTGTACACCTGCTGCTGCAAATTACGGCCACGATGCTACCGCTGGCGGCGCTGTTGTTCGTGCCCGCCGTGCGGGGCGCGGCGTGGTGGGGCGCGGCGGGGCTGTTTTTTGCGCTGGGCACGTTCTACTTCAAGGGGCCCTTCGGGCTGATGATGCACTGCACCACGCACCGGCCCCTGTTCAAGAAAACGCACGGGTGGCTGAACAAGTACGCACCCTGGGTGGTGGGGCCCCTGTTTGGCCTCACGCCGGAAACGTACTTCACCCACCACATGGGCATGCACCACCCGGAAAACAACCTGCCCGACGACGAAAGCTCGACCATGTTTTACCAGCGTGACTCGGCGCGGGGCTTTTTGCGCTACCTGGCCGATTTCCTGGTGATGGGCCTGCCGCGCCTGGGGGCCTACCTGCGCCGCACCCGCAAGCGCACCCTGCACCGCCAGCTGCTGCGCGGCGAGGTGGCCTACGTGGCGGCCGTGGCGGCGCTGGCCTGCGTGAACCTGCCGGCCACGCTGGCCGTGTTCGTGGTGCCGGTGCTCGTCACGCGCTCGGTGATGATGCTCGGCAACTGGAGCCAGCACGCCTTCATCGACGCCAACGCGCCCGATAACTGCTACACCAACAGCGTGACGTGCATCAACACGGCCTACAACCACAAGTGCTGGAACGACGGCTACCACATCAGCCACCACCTGCGCCCCGGCCTGCACTGGACCGACCACCCCGCCAACTTCCGCCAGGACGTGGACAAGTACGCCGCCCACGACGCCGTGGTGTTCGACGGCATCCACTACCTGCACATCTTCGCCTTCCTCATGCTGAAGCGCTACGACCTGCTGGCCCGGAACTTCGTGAACCTGGGCGGCCGCTACGGCTCCGACGCCGACGTGGTGGCCCTGCTGCGCCGCCGCACCCGCCGCATTGCCCGGCCGGTGCTGGTGGCGGCGTAGGGCCCCGGCGCATTTGGCTGCTTCTGGCTGGGCCCGCTCCGCGCATTGCGGGGCGGGCCCAGCTTTTTTATTGGGGCTGAAAGTTTTTGATCAGCGCCACGTAAAACCGGATTGCTCGTTCGTAGTCGGCCACGCCAATCCGCTCGTTGGTGCCGTGCAGGCGCTGGATGTCGGCCTCGGCCATGGGCAGGGGCGAGAAGCGGTACACGTTGGGGCTAAGGCCGGCGTAGGTGCTGGCGTCGGTGGCCCCCACCAGCACGTAGGGGGCCACCAGGGCCCCCGGAAACACGCTGCCGATGGTGCGGTGCAGCGTCTGAAACGCGGCCGCCCCGGGGTCGGACACCGGCGCGGGCTCGTGGCCCGGGCCGAGCAGGCGCACCCGCACCCGCTCGTCGCCGACGATGCGCCGGACTTCCCGCACCACGCCGGCCACCGAGTCGCCGGGCAGGAGGCGGAAGTTGACGGTGGCCGTGGCGTCGATGGGCAGCACGTTGTCTTTGCTGCCGGCCCGGAAGATGGTGGGGGCCGTGGTGGTGCGCAGCGCCGCGTTGCCGGAGGCGGTGCCGGCCAGCGTGCGCTCAATCAGGGGCCCGAACAGCCAGCGGTTGGCAAACACCAGGCGCTTACCGAACGGCACTTCCGAGGCCAGGTAATCGAGCAGGTGGCCCACGCCGCCGTCGAGCCGGGCCGGAAAAGGATTGGCTTCCAGCCGGGCCACGGCCGCCGCTACCAGGCCGATACTGGTGTGGGCGGGCGGCATGGACGAGTGGCCGCCCGCGCCCACGGCGCTGAGTTCCAGGCTCAGGTAGCCCTTTTCGCCGATGCCCACCAGCGCCACCGGCCGGGCCAGGCCCGCCACGCCGTCGGTTTTGATGAGGCCGCCCTCGTCGAGGATGAATTCGGGCCGGACGCCGCGCTGCTTCAAGGCGGCGGCGATGGCGGCGGCCCCGCGCTGGCCCAGGGTTTCTTCGTCCTGGCCAAACGCCAGCAGCACGGTGCGCGCGGGCCGGAAGCCGGTGCCGAGCAGGTACTCTACGGCTTCCAGCTGGCCGAGTACACTCATCTTGTCGTCGAGCGTGCCCCGGCCGTAGAGGTAGCCGCCGGCCGTGCGCCCGGCAAAGGGCGGCTGCTGCCACCGCGCTTCACTGCCCGGCTGCACGGGCACCACGTCGTAGTGGGCCAGCAGCAGCACGGGTTTTAGGGCCGGGTCGCGGCCGGTCCACTCGTACAGCAGGCCGTAGGTATTGAACGTCTGGCGGCGCAGCTGCTGGTGCACCCGCGGGTACGCCCGCCGCAAAAAGGCCACGAACCGCCCGAACTGCGCCGTGTCGGTCTGGGCAAAATCAGTGGTCGACACCGTGGGGATGCGCACGGCCGCCGCCAGCCGCGCCACCGCCGAATCGGGCACGGCCACGGGCGCGGGCGGCGGCTGGGGCCCCAGCTGGTGCCGGGGCACGCGCAGCGTGTTCAGCACCAGCACCGCGGCCAGCCCCAGCAGCGCCCACCCCAACAGTCGAAGAACGAAACGCATAGGGCAGCGGGGTAAAAAGGGAGAATCAGCGGGCCAGGGGGGCGTTCATGCGCAGCACTTCGCCGAGGCGCACGCTGGCGTCGGGCTTTTTATTCCAGGCCTGCAAGTCGCTCACGGTTACCTGGTAGCGTTTGGCCAGAGCGTACAGGGTTTCGCCGGGCAGCACCGCGTGCCATACGGCAGCACCGGGCGCGGGTGGGGCTGGGGCCCCGCCCGCACCGGGCGCGGCGGGGCGCGGCTGGTAGGTGATGTTGCGGGTCGAAGCCGGGGCCTCTGCCACGGGCCCGGGGCCCGGCAGCGCCGGGCGCGGGGTAGCCGTCGGTGCGGCGGGGGCCCCTGGTGCGGACGGTGGACTCAGCCGCAGCACCTGGCCCACGGCGAGGCCGGCGTTGGGCGGCAGCTGGTTCCAGGCCAGCAGGTCGGCGGGGCGCAGGTTGTAGCGCCGGGCAATGGCGTACACGCCTTCGTGGGGCTGCACCTGGTAGCGGCCGGGGGCGGCTAGCCCGGCCGCTGCCGCTGTTGCGGCGGGCTGGGCCAAAGCCTTCGGCGCAGCAGCGGGGGTGGGGCGGACCGGGGCCATTACGGGCCGGGTCGGGGTAGTAACAGGGGTAACGACAGGGCGCACGGCTATTGGCACCGGCCGTACCACGGGTCCGGCCGGCGCGGGGGCCGGTGGCAGCGCGGGCCGCCGCTCGGGCACGGCTGCTACCGGAGCCGGCACGGGCTCGTCGTCAGCGGGCTCGTCAATTACAGGCACGGGGGCGGGGGCTGGCCGGGGCGGTGCGGGCCGGTACACGACGGTGGCGGCGGCCGGAATAGGGGCCGGGCCAGAAGCCAGGGGCCGGGGCCGCCCCGGCCGCGGGGCCGGCCAGCCGCTCAGCGAATCCGCGGAATCGTCGGCGTCGGCGGTGTCGTACCGCACCGGCGCGGGGTTGGGCCCGGCCGCCGGGCGGTAGGCCGGGGCCCCGGCCACGGGGCGGGCGGGCGGGGCGGTTTCGGCCGGGGGGCGGTACTCCACGGCCACGTCGCCGGGGCGGGTGTGGCGCAGCCACAGCACGCGGCCCGGGCGCAGGGCTTCGCGGCCGGCCAGGCGGTTTTTGCTGAGCAGGGCGTGCTGGCGGATGCCGAACCGCTGGGCCACATCGGCCACGGTTTCGTTGGGCCGCACCACGTAGTATTCCACGTCGGCGGCGTCGCGCTTGCCTTCGAGGTAGTAGGGCCGGCCGGGCACCACGCCGTCGAGCGGGCTCAGCTCGTTGTCGCGCAGGAAGCGCGGCAGGCGCAGGCCGCCGCGCCGGGCCAGGTCGCCGGGGGTATCGCCGGGCTGGGCGATGAGGGCCCGCAGGCCGTTGAGGCGCACCTGGCCGGCGTGGCGGGCGTCGGGGGCGGGCGGCGCGGGCAAGGCCGGATCGGCCCCGGCGCTTTGGCGGGCCAGCACGGCGGCGGCCCGGGCGTCGGTGGCCCCGGGCACCACCAAGGTGTAGGCCCGGCCGTCGGCGGGCACGGTGGCGGCCAGCAGCCAGCGGTTCTGGGCGGCCAGGTCGGCCACCGTTACGCCCAGGGCCTGCGCCTGCTGGGCCAGGCCCTGGCCCGGCGCGGCCGGCAGCTCGCGCAGCCGCGCCGGGTGCGGGTTCAGGCCGCAGGCGGGCTCGTAGGCCACCTTCTGGGCCAGGAACATCAGCACGTAGGGCGAGGTGTCGGCCGTGATGGCCATCTCGGTGGCCCCGGCGTCGGTGGGCAGGGTGTAGGGCCGCACGCCGCCCAGGCCGGTGTAGTAGCTCAGCAGCGCGTCGAGCCAGTTGTGCAGGGCGGCGTTGTTTTGGGTGAGGTAGCGGGCGGCCCCGCGGGTGCTGGCGGCCAGGTGCCGGCGCTCGTCCACGGCGGCGTCCACGCGCAGGCCCAGGGCGGTGGCGGTTTCGCGCTTGAACTGCCAGTAGCCCACCGCGCCGTGGGGGCTCTGGGCATCGGGCTGGAGGGCGCTTTCCTGCAAGGCCAGGTAGCGAAAATCGCGCGGCACGCCCGCCTGCTGCAAGGTTTGGTCGATGAGCGGAAACGCGGCGTCGGCCAAATCCACCCGCGCCTGAAACGAGGGCTGGTGCCGGACCAGCGCATCGGCCCGGAGCTGCACGAGGTGCTGGGCCTCTTCAGTCAATACCAGGTGCAGGCCCAGGGCGTCCATTTCGGCGGGCACGGCCGGGCGGGGGCGGGGCGGGCCCTGGGCCGCCGCTGGGCCGCCGGCCAGGGCCAGCAGCGCCAGCAGCAAAAAGCAGGGATTTATTGGGAAATGCAAGGAAGTAGCAGCAAGCGAGCAAAGTACAAAGAACGGCCTTTGCGCTGCTTCCGCGGTGGCTATGCCCCGCCGGGCGGGGGGCCGCCCCCGCCGGGGCCCCCGCCGCCCGGAGGCGGCCCCCCGCCGTCGGGCGGGCCGAAGCCGCCGCGCCGCCCGCCGCCTTCGCCGCGCCCGGGGCGGCCCTCGCCGGGGGCCGTGGGCACCTGCACGTTGCCGCTGCGGATGTTGTAGGTGAACATCAGCATGAAGTAGCGCTGCAAAATGGTGGTGCGCACGTCTTCGTAGTAGGCCTCCGTCACGTTGCGCTGGATGCTGCGGTTCTGGCCCAGCAGGTCGAAGGCGTAGATTTTGATTTCGCCGCGCTGGCCCGGAAACACCTTCTTGCCCAGGCTGGCGTTCCACAAAATGTACTGCTGGTTGTAGCCCGCCGAGAGGCCGGCGTAGGCCTGGTGGGCCACGTCGGTCTGGATGTTGATGCCGGGGCCCACAATCCAGCCCAGGCGCAGGCGCGTTATCTGCGAGTAATAATTCGTGTTGAGGCGGGTTTGCAGCGTGTTGCGCACGTAGTTCTCGGCGCCGTTGGTCGAGAGCGTGAAGTCGAGCTGCGGGCTGATGTTGGAGCTGAGCACGATGCCCGCGCCCAGGGCCGGCGTGCGGGCGTAGTTCAGGCCCCCGTTCACGATGCCCGGGCTCTGGGCGAAGCTGGCGTTCAGGTTCACGTTCAGGTTGGTCTTGATGGCCGTGATGGGCCGGCCGTAGCTGGCCTGGGTGCGCACGTTGTACTCCTGGCTCAGGTTGGTGGGCTGGATGAGTTGGCCGCCGGCGGGCAGCGCCACCGCGCCCGCGCCCTCGGGCATCACGGTGGTGTCGCGGGCGGCCACGATGGTGCGGTTGGCAATCGGGTTCTGGGTGAACGAGCCCGAGAGCAGGGCGAAGAAGTTGCTCGACTTGGCCAGGTTCGAGGCCGAGTAGCGCAGCACCGCCGAGTGGGCGTATTCCTGCCGCAGGTTGGGGTTGCCGATGGTGAGCTGCAAGGGGTTGGAGTTGTTTACCACGGCCTGCAGCTGGCTGATGCTGGGCGGGTTGGTGCTGGTGCGGTAGAAGAAGCGCAGGTTTTTCTGGCGCGAAAACCGGTAGTTCAGCATGGCCTGGGGCAGCAGGTTCACGTAGGTGTAGCGCCCCGTGCCGGGCCGCGGGAACTGCGCCGTGCTCATCAGCTCCGAGTACTGGCCGGCCACGCCCAGGCTGCCCTGGTACTTGGGCGTCACGTGCCGGTAGCTCAGGCCGCCCGCCTGCGTGAGGTAATAGTTCTGAAACACGTTGCTCAGGGCCGTGTCGAGGCGCGCGCTCTGCCGGCCGGCGTCGGCGTAGTCCAGCGTGCGCTTGTCGGAGTTGTTGGGCGCGTAGTTCACGCTGTAGTTGGCCTGGAGCTGGTCGCGCTTGCTCAGCGGCTCGGTGTAGGCCAGATTGGCCCCCGCGTTGCTGCCGTACTGGGCCAGGTCGCTGTGCTGGTTGAGGTTGGCGTTCGGCGAGCCGGTGTTGGTGGTGAGCAGGTCGGAGTTGCCGTTTTTGTTGTTGTAGCCGCCGCTCAGATTCAGCGAAAGGGTGCGGCCCGCGCGGCGGTAGCGGTGGCGCAGCAGCAAGGTGCCGCTGGTGTTCACGCCCCGGTACTTGGCCGCGTAGTCGGAGTTAATCTGGCTTTGGGCCACCCCGCCGCTGGCCGTCAGGCCCTGCAAGGTGCTGGTGCCGTCGTTCACCTGGTAGCTCAGGCGCGGGATGAACAGCAGCGAGTTGGCCGAGTCGATTTGGTGCTCCAGGCGCAGGTTGAAGCGGTTGTTGGTGTTCACGCTGCCCGTGTTGGCGTCCTGGGTGTAGGTGGTGTTGGCCGCCGTCACGTAGTAGCGCTGCGTGTTGCTGAGCACCCGGTTGTCGGCCCGGTTGAAAAAGTAGCTGCCCGTCAGCTCGGTTTTCTTGTTCCAGCTGTTCGAGTAGTTCAGGCCCAGGGCGTTGGTTTTGGTGATGCCGCCGCTCTGGTTCACCAAAAAGTTGTTGGAGGCCCCGCCGCCGCCCCCACCGCCGCCGCCTCCACCCCCGCGGCCCCCGCCGCCCTGGTTCGAGTTGCCCACCACGCCCAGCAGGTCGTCGGTGCCGAAGTTCTGCTCGTTCACGTTGTTGCTCTGCGCCAGCACCGACACGCGCTGGTCGCCGTGGAAGTTGTTGATGTTGCCGTTCAGCCGGTAGCGCACCGCGTCGTTCTGGGCCGCGTCGGTCTGGCCTGAAGGCCCCACGCCGCCCACCACGCGCCCGAAGCTGCCGTTGCGGTACTCCTGCTTCGTCACCACGTTGATGGTCTTGGTGGTGTTACCGTCGTCGAAGCCCGAAAACCGGCTCTGCTCGCTGCGCTGGTCGAACACCTCAATCTTGTCGATGGCGTCGGCGGGCAGGTTTTTGAGCACCGCGTCGGGGTCGGTGCCGAAGAAGGGTTTGCCGTCCACCAGCACCTGCTGCACGGTTTCGCCCTGGGCCTGCACCTTGCCGTCGGTGCCCACCGTCACGCCGGGCATCTTTTGGAGCAGGTCGCCGGCCGTGGCGTCGGGGTTGGTTTTGAAGGCCCGGGCGTTGAACTGGGTCGTGTCGCCCTTCTGGCTCGACAGCCGGGCCTCGGCCGTCACCACCACGCTTTTGAGCTGCACGCCGCCCGCCGCCAGGGCCAGCGTGCCCAGCCGCAGCGGCTCGGTGCCCACCGTCACGGCCTGGCGCAGGCGCTGGTAGCCCACAAACGAGGCGTCGAGCAGGTAGCGCCCGGGGGCCACGTTGTCGAACTGAAACGCGCCCTGGGCGTCGGCCGCCACGCCGCTGCGGGCCGAGTCGGGCAGGTGAATCAGCAATACGTTGGCCCCGATGAGCGGGCTCTGGTCCTTGCCATCGGCCACGCGCCCGCTCACGGGCACGGCGGTGGTTTGGGCATGGGCCGCCGCGGGGCCCAGCAGCAAGAGCGGCAGCAAGGACCACAGATTTAACGGATTTTTAGCGGATTTAACGGATTTTCTGGGGGCCCGCGCCAGTAGGTTCTGTATTGTTTTCATCACGCAAAAGCAAATCGTATAAAGATGCGGAGCCCCAAAAAATCCGTTGAATCCGTTAAAAATCCGCTAAATCTGTGGTCCTTTCTTGCGCAGCAGCAGCAGGCCGTCGCGCAGGGGCAGCAGCACGGGCGCCACGCGCGGGTCGCGGGCCACGTGGTCGTTGAAGGCTTGTACGGCGGGCGTGTCCTTGTCGCCGGGCTTCAGCGCGTGGCCCGGCAGCACCTTGCCGCTCCACAGCACATTGTCAACGATAAGCAACCCGCCCGGCCGCACGTGGCCGATAACGGCCTCGAAGTAAGCCAGGTTGTGCCGCTTATCGGCGTCAATAAAGACCAGGTCCCACACTTCGTCGGCCAACCCGGGCAAAACGTCGTGCGCGTCGCCGATGTGCAGCGTCACGCGCCCGGCCAGGCCGGCCGCCGCCACGTAGCGCCGGATGCGCGCCTCCCGCTCGGGGTTGATTTCGATGGTGTGCAGGTGGCCGTCCGGGGCCAAACCCTCGGCCAGGCACAGGGTGGCGTACCCGCAAAAGGTGCCGATTTCGAGCACGCGCCGGGGCCCCAGCAAATGGCTCAGCATACTCAAAAAGCGCCCCTGCACGTGGCCGCTGCTCATGCGCGGCAGCAGGGTTTGCAGGTGGGTTTCGCGGGTGAGGCGGGCCAGCAGCGGCGGCTCGGGCGCGGTGTGGGCGGCGGCGTAGTGCTCGGTCGGGGAAGCCAAGGCGGTAGCGGATGGAGTGAGCGGCTTGTTGGCAGTGGGCGGGGCCCGGCGAACTGCGGCCGGCCAACGGGCCGCCCGCTGGCTTTCGACTACCTACCCAGGCGGGCGCGGGGCCCGGGGGCGGGCAAAACTACCACCGCGCTTCCCGCCGCCAGTTGCGGATGGGCACCACCCGGGCCGCGAAGCCATCGGCCAGGCGCGGGCCCCGGGCCACGTACTGCCGGCGGCGGGCCGCAAACGGGAAGGGCGCGTACCAGGGAATCTTGTCGGCCCGGTTTTGCAGCACCCACACGGGGTTGCCGGGGGCCAGGGCCACGGCCTGCACCGCGATGACGGGGTAGGGGGCGGGCCACACCAGCCGCTCGGGCAGGCCCAGCAGGCCGCTGCGCCCGGTCAGGCCGTCGAGGCCGCTGTAGCCCCGGAAGCCGCCCGAGCGGGCCAGCAGCCGCACCAGCCGCGCCCGTTCGAGCAGGGGCCGGCGTTTCTTCTCCCAAAACGCGTTGTGGAACGCCCGCGGGAACTGGCTGCGCACAAAGGCCTGGTCGGCGGGCGCGGGCAAGCGGTGCAGGATGTCGGCGTATTCGAGGCGGTTGAGGGCGGGCGCGATGATGTAGTGGCGGTACTCGATGAGCACCGGGCTGGCCACCAGCACCCCCGCCGCGGCCAGCGCCAGGCCCCAGGCCAGCGGCCGGGCCCCGCGCCGGGCCGCGGCCCACAGCCAGGGCAGCAGCAGCAGCGCCACCAGGGCCAGCAAAAAGCCGTAGCCGAACCGAAACGCCGGGGCCAGCCCGAACCAGAACGCCGCGCCGCCCACCGCCACCGCCCCCGCCACCAGCACCTGGGGGGCCTGGGGCAGGTGCCCGCGCCGGTACTGCCCGCGCCCCAGCAGCAGGCTGCCCGGCAGCAGCAGCGGCACGGCCAGCAGCGCCACTTGGTTGGCCCGGTACTGCTGCTGCCACCACAGCGGCAGCCAGAACTGCCAGGACTTGTCGTGCACGCTGATTTGGTTGTAGAAGTCGGAATTACGCGCGTACTCCCGGATGTAGTCCTGGTGCAGGCGCAGCTCGGCCAGCGGAAACTTCCAGCTCGGGTTGAAAAAATCGAGGGCGGTGACGGGAAACACCAGGTAGCCGCTGATGACGTAGTTGCGGGCCAGCCACGGGGCCACGATGGCCACGGCCAATAGGCTCAGCACCCCCATGAACCGCCCGTTCAGCAGGGCCCCCGAGCGCCCCACCCACCACAGGGCCAGCAGCAGCAGCGGCAGCGTGGACAGCTTGACGGTGACGGCCAGCACGCTCAGCAGGATAACGGCCGCGTGGCCCGTGCCCAGCGGCTGCCCGGGCCGGGGCGGCGGCAGGGCCAGGGCCTGCGCCAGGGCAAAGAAGACGAGCAGCGTCACGGCCGGGTCCGGCGAGAGCGAGGGCAAGTCGTCGAGCAGCCAAAATACCGCGAAGGCCGCCAGCACGAAGCGCACCGCGTCGGCCGGCCCACACCGGCCCTTGAACAACTGGTCCAGCCCCACCAGCCCGTACCAGCCGAACAAGACGAAAAAGACCGTGTTCAGCACCTGCAACGGGCTGCCCACGTAGCGCCCCCAGCTGAAAAGCGCCTCCGGCACGAACCACGCCGAGTTGAAGCCGATGTGCAGCTCCAGGTTGGCCAGGCCCGGCACCACGCCCATCTCCTCCAGCCACCGCACCGATTGGGCGTGGTAGTAGCCCGTGTCGATGTTGATGGGCGGCATGGTGGCCACGGCCAGCGCCACCAGGGCCAGCAGCCCGCCCAGGGCCAGCACCGCGCCGTGCAGCTGCCGCGCCCGGGCCCACTGCCGCCGCAGCAGCTGCCGCGTGGCCGGCTGCCACAGGCCGGTAGCCGCCGCGCCCGCCGCCGCCAGGTGGGCCCCCGTGTGCACCGGCCCCGCCAGCGACCACGCCTCCAGCAGCACCGTGAGCAGGGCCAGGCCGCCCAGCCAGGTCGTGAGGGCCGCCACCGGCCCGTCGTCCGTCAGCCGCAGGCAGAACCGCACGAAGCGCAAAAACCAATAGCCCAGCCCCAGCGGCAAGAGCAGCGCGTACAAGCCCGCCAGTACCAAAATAGCCATGCGTGGGAGGTAAAGATTTAACCAATAACAGAATAAATATTCATTCTACCATAAGTTAAACCAAGCCGTACGCTTGCCAGCATCGGCCGGCCGTACGCCAGGTGCCCGCCGCGCAAGTAAAAATGCCGGGTGCCGCCGCCTTCCCGCCGCCCAAAAAGCGTCCGTGGGGCCGGGCCCGGCGGGCTCACCCCCGCCACGGCTCCAGCCGGAACCGCCACACCTTGTAGCCCGACTTGCCAGTGACGTAGGTATGGTCGGCCACCTGAAAAAGTCCTTCGTAGCGAAACTGCCGGGCCGCCGGGGCCGGGGCAATGCGCCGGAATACCCGCACCGGCCGGCCCGTTTCCTGGCTGCGGGCCAGGCCCTGGTTGCGGTGGTTGAAGTCCTGGTCGGTTACCTGGCGGCCCGACTTGGGGCCGCGCCCGCCGTGCCCGGCGTACCAGAAGTAATCGGCGTGGACTTCGTCGTCCTCGTACTGGTCGGCCAGAACGAGGCTCTCGGCCCCGTGCTGGGCCGTGGCGCACACGCCCGTCCGCCGCGGCCGGTGCTGCCCAACGTCGGCCAGCGCGAGGCGCGAGGCAAACAAGTCGCCGGGCTGCGCCGTGCCGATGGGCCCAAAGGTCGGTAGCGCCATCATATCGGTAGCGTCACTACAATTAGTTACGACGGCTTTCCATCGGCTAACGGCTCGTAAAAATGCCCCCGGTGATAAGCCAAAAAGTCGGTGCCAACCACGTGCTTTTTTTGCGTGATGAGCCGGCCTGGCAAACCCAATAATTGTAGGTTATCGTTGATGCCAAAGCTGCCTAAATCAAATAATACGTGGTGGTTGGCGCACAGGCACAAGACATTAGCGAGGGCGTCGGGGCCGTGGTGCGGGGCCCCCAGCGGGCGAATGTGGGCCGCTTCCGCATAGGGTACCGCGCCGCGCAGCTGCACCCCACACACCTGGCAGCGGTAGTCGTGCAGGGCCTTCACGCGGCGGCTAACGGCTGTGTCGCGCACAACGCGTAGCACGGTACTGGCCCGGCGCGGGGCCGGGCCGTAGGCCAGGACGGGCTCTGCTGCTTCAAACAAATTCGGGGAATTGGATTCTGCGACTGACGGCCCGCCGTCGGTTAGCAATCCTGCTGGCAATAGTTCCAGCCGGAAGCGCCACACGCGGTGGCCCGATTTACCCAACTCGGCCCAATAGCTAGCCACGCGGTAAAGGCCGTCGTAGCGGTAGAAGCTGCCGCTGCGGCCCTCTATTTTGCGCGTCACGCGCAGCGGCAGGCCCGCGGTGCAATTGCGCACCAACTCCAGGTTGGCACCAGTCAAGGTTTGGTCGGCTACTTGCCGGTTGCTTTCGGCGCTGCGTCCCCCGCGGCCAGTGTAGATGATGACGTCGCCAAAGTCCACGTCGTCTTCGTAGCCGCCCGACAGCACAATGGACGCCGCGCCCTCGCCCTGCCGGGCGCTGATGCCCGCCTGCGTTTGGGCGTGCACGCCCGCGCCGTGCAGCTCCAGGCGGTTGCGGAACTCGTGGCCGGGCGCTACGCCGGCAATGGGCCCAAACACGAACGGGAGCTTTGCCATCGCGCCCCGTTATTTCCCCTCCGGCAGGTATTGCAGCACGCTCAGGTGCTCGTCGGTGAGCAGCTCGTTGGCCATGGCGAGCAGGTCCGGGGCCGTCACCTGCTCAATTTGGCCGAAGATTTCGCTCAGCGGCTCCACGCGGCCCAGGTCGAGGGTGCTCTTGCCGAGCAGCTGCATCAGGCCCGAGTTGCTTTCCTCGCTCATGGCGAGCTGGCCCATGAGCTGGTTTTTGGCCACGTGCAGCTGCGTGGTGGTCAGGGCTTTGTCGCGCAGCAGCTTCAGCTCCTTCTGCACCAGGCCCAGGGTGCGCTTCACCTGCTTGCCCTCGGTGCCGAAGTAGATGCCGAACAAACCGGTGTCGGTGTAGGGCGAGTAGGTGCTGTCGATGGTGTACACCAGGCCGTATTTTTCGCGCACGGCCAGGTTGAGGCGCGAGTTCATGCCGGGGCCCCCAAGAATGTTATTCAGCATGAAAAACGGGATGCGGCGGGCGTCGGCCAGCGGGTAGGCGGGGCCCCCCACCAGGCAGTGCGCCTGGCTGATGGGCCGGCTTTCGAGCTGGGTTTTGCGCGCGTAGCCGGCAAAATCCTGGCGCGGCCGGGGCCCCCGCCGCGCCGGCAGGTCGCCCAGAAACTTGTCCGCCAGCCGCTTCACTTCCTTAAAAGGCAGGTTGCTCACCGAGCTGAACACCAGCCGGTCGGTGCGCACGTTCTCGTTATAAAACGCGTGGAAGTCGTCGGACGTGAAGCCGCTCACGCTTTCGCGGGTGCCCAAGATGTTGACGCCCAGCGGGTGCTGGCCGAACACCACGGCGTCGAAGTCGTCGACGATGGCGTCCTCCGGCGCGTCCTGGTACATGCTCATCTCCTCCAGAATCACGCCGCGCTCCTTCTCCAATTCGCGGCCGGGAAAGGTAGAATTGAACGTGAGGTCGGTGAGCAGCTCAAAGGCCCGCTCGAAGTGGGTGCTGAGCAGCGTGGCGTAGAAGCAGATTTTTTCCTTGGTGGTGTAGGCGTTCAGCTCGCCGCCCACGGTTTCGAGGCGGTTGAGGATGTGGAACGACTTGCGCTTGCGGGTGCCCTTGAAGGCCATGTGCTCCCAGAAGTGGGCCAGGCCTTGCTGGTGGGGGCCCTCGTCGCGCGAGCCGATGTCGAGCAAAAAGCCGCAGTGCGCGATTTTGGTGTGCGGCACCTGCTTGTGCAGCAGCCGGATGCCGTTGGGGTACTCGTGGATATCGTAATCAATCATAGAGACCACAAAACTACCGCCGCCGGCCGGAGGTTTCACTTGGCGTAGCGCCCCGCCCCTTCCCGGTGGGGAGGGGGCGGGGTTAGGTGCCCAGCGGCTCCAGCAGCTGCTCCACGGCAATGGTGTAGGCGCAGCGAAAGTGGCCCAGCGGGCAGGCCGCGTGCCCGTGCAGGCCGCAGGGCTTGCAGTCCAGCGGCTCCCGGGTTTCGACCACGCGCCCCGCCGGGCCCAGCGGCCCGAACCCGAACGCGGGCACCGTGGAGCAAAACACCGCCGTGACCGGGGCCCCCACCGCCGAGCACAGGTGCAGCGGGGCCGAGTCGTTCACGTAGTTCATGCGGGCCCCGCGCAGCAGGGCGGCCGAGGCCAGCAGGCCCAGCTGCCCGGCCAAACTGACGACGTTCGGGCGGCCGCTGGCCACGGCCAGGCGGTCGCAGGCGGGCGCGTCGGGCGGGCCCCCGAGCAGGTACACGCGCAGGCCGGGCGGCAAGGCGGCCAGCAGTTCCAGCCACTTGCTTTCGGGGTACTGCTTGGTGAACCACACCGACGTGGGGGCCAGGCACACATAGGGCCCCGCGGCGGCGTAGGGCGCGGCGGCGGCCTCGTCGGCGGCGGTGGGGTAGAGGCGGGGCGCCACCAGGGGCTGGGCGGCCGGGCGGGGCCCCCGGCGCTGGTGGCGCGGATTCTGGCTCAGCACCGGGGCCACCAGGGCCAGGTTGCGCTGCACCTCGTGGGTGCCGTTGCCCACGACGTGCCGCACGCGCCGCGTGAACCACCGGCTGAACGGGTTTTCGGCGAACCCCGCCCGCGCCGGGGCCCCCGAAAACGCCGCGAGGAACCCCGTGCTGGCGTAGCGCTGCAACGTGGCCACGCGGCCGTAGCCGCCGGCCCGCACCCGTTGCAACAGCTGCCACAGGGCGGCGTACTTGCCGTGCTTCTTGTCCCAGATGAGCACCTGCCGGACGTGCGGGTGGCCGCGCAGCAGCTCCTCGTTGCCGCGCCGCACCAGCACGTCCACGGGCGTGGCGGGCTCGGTTTGGGCGAGGTATTCGATTAGGGCCGTGGCCAGAATCACGTCGCCGATGAAAGCCGTTTGGATGAGGAGGATGGGCGGGTGAAGCTGGAGCATGGCGCGGGTAAGGGGCCCAAAACTACGGGCGCAGCCGGCCTTTGCCCAAGGCCCGATTTGGAAAATCTAAAACCAGCGCTTTACCTTTGGCGCAGCAGTTCTTTCTGAAAGGATTGTTTTTATAGAGAGGCGCGGAGAGACAGGCTCGACGAACCGCCGGCAACCCCCAGCTACCCGCTGGCACGGTGCCAATTCCTGACCATATAAAAACGAATTGCCATGCGCCCCCATTGCTCCCCGTTCGGTACGTCTCTGCTCACTCCCCTGGTCCCGGTCCAGCGGTGTTGGGCCCCAACGATGCCCGGCCGGGGTTGTTGAGGCCACTCGACTTTCCCCGGCTACCGGCGCGGGCCCGCGGGCCGCGTCCCCGGTGCCGCCGCGGTTAGCGGCGCATGCGTCTGGCGGCCATTTTTCTTCACCCGTGGGTAGTTAATGCGTTCGGCCCGCCGGGCTGGCCGGTGCGCGTTGGCGCGCCGGGCTGGTTCGCCGGAAAGATTGATTAATTATTCGGCAGTGAATGAAAAACAGCGAGAAAAGGACGGGGTAATTTCCCATTTTCACATCTTTAATTTTTACATTTCTTAACTTCCTCATGCCCCACCTCGAAGTATTGCCCCGCGCGCAGGCCCCCGCCGCCGCCCAGCCCACCTACGACGGCCTGCACGGCAAACTGGGCTTCGTGCCCAACCTCTACGCCACGTTCGCCCACTCGCCGGCGGCCCTCAACGGCTCCATCGGCTTCGGCGCGGCCCTGGCCAAGGGCGAGCTGGACGGCCGCGAAATCGAAGCCATCTACCTCGCCGCTTCCGAAGCCAACGCCTGCGCCTACTGCATCGCCGCCCACACCACCGTGGGCCAGCTCCAGGGCCTGAGCGAAGCCGAAACCCGCGGCGTGCGCACCGCCCGCACCGGCGACGCCAAGCTCGACGCCGTGGCCGCCCTCACCCTCGACGTAGTGGCCAGCAACGGCCGCCCCGCCCCCGCCAGCCTCGACCGCTTCTTCGCCGCCGGCTACAGCAAGGCTGCCCTGGTGGAACTCATCGGCTTCGTGGCCCTGAACACGTTCAACAACTACGTGCAGCACATCGCCCAAGTGCCCATCGACTGGCCCGCTTTGCAGGAGCAGGAGGCGTAAGTGGCAGCAGCTTAACGTAAAACAGGGCGCTTTCCCGGCTGGAAAAGCGCCCTGTTTGTTGCTGGAGGGCCTAAATATTTAGGACTACCTTAGTTTTTTGACTCCTGGAACGGTGTAGAGACGCATCTTTGCGTCTCAGGATTGAACGACTTGTCCAACGGCTTTCGATTCTACCGTTCAACTCTGAAACGCAAGGATGCGTCCCTACAGCGTACGGGCGTTAACTCAAATAGCCGCTAAGCCGCCTTACCGGCCGCGGCGTCCTTTTTCATGGCCAGCCCAAGCGCCACTGCCAGCCCTACCGCAATGGCCAAGCCCGCTGCTGCCGTGGCGATGCGCCAGGGCTCGTGCGTGGCCAGGGCGTGCAGGAAACCGCGCAGCGCGAACAGCATAAACAATGAGTTCAGCACCAGCGGCAAGGTGAATTTTTTCATGGGAGGCGGCAACTAGTGGTTGGGGAAGGGGCGCTTGCGGCGGCAACTTACAGTCCGCCGCCGGAACGCCCTGCGCCGGGGCCCCCGGGCCGCCCGCTACGCCGCTAACTTGCGGCCCCTAACCCACCTCACCGCCGCTATGCGCTACGCCCCCCTGGCCCCCGAGCTTTTTGTTGAAAACCGCCGCCGCTTCCGCGAGCTGCTGCCGGCCAATTCGTTGGCCATTTTCCAGTCCAACGACGTGATGCCCACCAACGCCGACGGCTCGATGGGCTTCCGGCAGAGCAGCGACTTGTTCTACCTCACGGGCGTCGACCAGGAGGAAAGCATCCTCGTACTGGCGCCCAACGCGCGGCTCGAAAGCCACCGCGAAATCCTGTTTCTGAAGGAAACTTCGGACCTGATTTTGGTGTGGGAAGGCCACAAGCTGACCAAGGAGCAGGCCCGCCAAAACGCGGGCATCCCCACCATTATGTGGCTGGAGAGCTTCAAAACCGTGCTGCCCGCCCTGATGAACGAGGCCGAGCAAGTGTATCTGAACTCGAACGAGCACATCCGGTCCGTGGTGGACGTGGAAACGCGCGACGCCCGCTTCATCAAGGCCATCCAGGCGCAGTACCCGCTGCACACCTACCGCCGCGCCGCGCCGCTGCTGCACCGGCTGCGCGCCATCAAGGGGCCCCAGGAGGTGGAGGCCCTGCGCACGGCCTGCAACATCACCGAAAAAGCGCTGCGGCGGGTGCTGGGCTTCGTGCGGCCGGGCGTGTGGGAGTTCGAGATTGAGGCCGAAATCGTGCACGAGTTCCTGCGCAACCGCAGCCGGGGCCCCGCCTACGGCAGCATCATCGGGAGCGGTAAAAACGCCACCGTGCTGCACTATACCACCAACGACGAGCAGTGCCAGGCCGGCGACGTAATTCTGATGGACTTCGGCGCCGAGTACGCCAACTACGCCGCCGACCTCACCCGCAGCATCCCGGTCAGCGGCAAGTTCAGCCCCCGCCAGCGCGAGGTCTACGAATCGGTGCTGGCCGTGATGCGCTACGCCGAAACCCAACTGCGCCCCGGCAACGAAATCGAAGCCTACCACAAGAGCGTGGGTGAAAAAATGGAGCAGGAACTCACCAAGCTCGGCCTGCTGAAAGCCGAGGACGTAGCCGCCCAAAACCCCGACCAGCCGCTCTACAAAAAGTACTTCATGCACGGCACCAGCCACTACCTGGGCCTCGACGTGCACGACGTGGGCGCCAAGTACCGCACCTTCGAGCCGGGCATGGTCTACACCATCGAGCCGGGCATCTACATCCCCGACGAAAACCTGGGCATCCGCCTCGAAAACGACTATCTCCTCACCGCCGACGGCAACGAAAACCTGATGGCCAGCATCCCGCTTGAAGCCGACGACATCGAGCGCCTGATGCAGCAGGGAAATTAAAAATGAGGAGTTAAAAATGCCCGTCTGGTGGTTCAGACGGGCATTTTTAACTCCTCATTCTTCATTGATAATTCTTAATCGCCTTTCCCCGTTGCTTGCACCAGCGCGGGCAAGTACTTGCTGAGAACTTCCACCTCGGAACGGCTGAAATTACCGTCCACGGCCACGAGTACGAACGAGTCGGCCGCGTCGGGAAGCTGGCCGGTGGCGGCAAACTCCGTCACTTTGTCGCCGCTGCCGCGCGTGGACACCTGGTAGCTGCTGGCGGCGGGGGCCCCAAGGCTCAGGGCAGTATACTTCTCGCTTTGTAACACGCCGGCAGCCTCCTGGCGCAGGCCCTGCTGGGCCAGGTCGCGGGCGGCGGCCGTGGTGGGCGCGAAGCTGATGACCCGCGCCGAGCGGATGCTGGTGATGGCGTTGCTCAAGTCGGAGCCGCCCAGCAGTTTAGCGGCTTTCACCAGGGCCAGGCGCTGGAGCAAGTCGGCCGACCACGCGGTGGTGTGGAAGCCGGGCTGGCCTTCGTATTTCTTGAAAAACGCAGCCACGGTGCGGGTCTGCCCGCCGCCGGGGCCGCTGGCGCGGCAGCCCGCCAGCAGCAGCAGGCACACGATGAAAAAGGAAGCGAGGAGAAAAATCGGGCGTTTTGGCATGGGGCGCGGGCGGCGGGAAGTGAACAGCCGCCGGGCCGGCTTCGCAAACGCCGGGCCAGCCCTGGGATTTCAGTGTACAGTGAACAGTTAGCAGTGGGCAATTGAAACGATTAATTGCTCATTATCAATTGCTCATTGTGTGTTCAAAACGCCACCGCGTTCAGGAAAAACACGTCGCGGTCGGGGCTCCCGGGGCGGCGCACGCGCTGGAAGCCGCTGGCCACGAGGCGCGTGCCGTACCAGGGCAGCAGCTCGTCGGGCTCCGAATCGAGCACCTTGCCGGGGGCATCGGCGGGCGGCGTGAAGATGGGCACGGCCAGGTCGTTGGGGCCCGGTTCGGCGCGGTCCACCAGCTTGTAGTGCAGCTGGTCTTCGTAGAGGTAGGCCAGGGCCAGGCGGCCGTCGGGCAGGGGCAGCAGGCGCACGGTTTCCTCCAGGGTGCGCCGGTGCACGTCGTTGAGCACGTAGGTGTTGTCCCACAGCAGGTTGCCGGCCCGGTCGAAGCCGCACACCACCACGTGGCTGGTCTGGTAGCCGTCGGCGGTGCGGGGGTTGCCGTAGTAGCTGCCCATGCCGGTGGGCAGGTCGAAGGGGGCCCCGGCGTAGCCGGGCAGGCCGCGGCCGTAGTAGCGGCTGTTGCCGTAGGGGGTGCTGCGGTAGTGGGGGGCGTACACCTCGGCGGCCAGCACGTAGCCGCCGTCGGCCTGGGGCAGCAGCTCGTGCAGCAGCAGGCGGTAGCGCCAGCGCTGGGGCTCGGCGGCGGTGGCGTCGATGCGCTCGTTGCGGCGCTCGAGGCGGGCCAAGTGGGCGGGGTTGAGGTAGTCGAAAAAGTGCTTGAGCCGCCGGAAATCGTAGAAGCGCAGCGACGAGTGCAGGCCCGGGTCGGCGTTGAGGTCGGTGGCGAACAGGCCCTGGGCGTACTCGGGGTCGCGCAGCGAGTAGGTGCCCGTCAGCAGGCGGGCGCTGGTGTCCTGGAGCGGGCTCAGCTGGGCCGTGATGAGGCTCCGCTCGCTCTCGGCCTGCACGTACTCGGAGCTGACGAGCTGGCCGCGGTCGGTGAGCTGCTTGAGCAGCAGGCGGCTCTTGCGGCCGTTGGTTTGGGTGACGACGTACTCGGCGCGGCCAGCGGCGGCATCGGCCACGAAGCTGAGCTGGGTAGGGATTTGCTCGTACACCGACGAGAGGAATTGCAGGCGGCCGGTGGCCACGTCGAGCAGCAGGGCCGTCACGTGCAGGCCGTCGGCCAGCATCACGGTGGCAAACAGGCGGCCATCCAAGGCCTTCATTTCCAATACGTCGCGGGCCATCTTGGTTTCGAACACCTGCGTCAGGGCCTGGCCGCCCCGGGCGTCGTAGGCGGCCACCAGCAGCCGCCCGGGGTTGTCGACCGAGCTGAACAGGGCGTACACGATGCTGGGCTCGGCGCACAGGCGCACGAAGTTGAACTCGGCGGGTACTTCCACCGCCCGCTCGGCCCGCAGGTGCAGGTTGTGGTCGTACTGCTGAAAAGCGAACAGCGTCTCGCGGCTCAGCGGCGACTTGGGGCGGCCCAGCAGCAGCACCACCGAGCTGTCGGCGGGCAGGGGCTGCACGTGGGCCTCGCTGGTGCTGGGGTCCAGCTCCAGCTCGAGGCGGGCCGCCTGCGTGGGGGCCCCGGGCGGCGGCGGGGGCGGTGGCTCTTTGCGGCGCTGGGCTTGCAGCGGGCCCCCCGCGCCCAGCAGCAGGCCCGCCGTCAGGAGCAGGAAGTACAGTGTTTTCATGCCGAAGGCAGTTACTTGCCGGCCAACCACGCGGCCCCGGCAGCGGCCGTATTTTAAAGGTACGGCCCCCGGCGGGGGCACGCAAGCCGCGCCATGTTACGGCGGCGGCCCGCCGGCCGTTGCGGGCCCCGGCTAGGGGGTGCCCAGCGCCAGGATGAGGTCGAACTCGTCGGGCCGCACGGGCAGCACCGACAGGCGCGACTGCCGCAGCAGGGCCAGCTCGGCCAGCCGCGGGTCGGCCTTGAGGGCGGCCAGCGCCACGGGCCGCGCGAGGGCTCGCACCGGGCGCAGGGCCACCGCCACCCAGGGGCCGTCGGCGTCAGCGGTAGCGTCGGGCGCGGCCGGGGCGGCCACCTCGGCCAGGCCCACCACGGCCTTCTCGCTCACGCTGTGGTAAAAGAGCACCTGGTCGCCGGGCTGCATGAGGCTCAGGTTGTTGCGGGCCTGGTAGTTGCGCACGCCGGTCCAGGCCGTGCCGTCGTCGCGCAGGAAGTCGGCCCAGGAATAGGCCTCGGGTTCGGATTTGACGAGCCAGTAGTTCATGGCGGGAAAGAAGCGAAAAATAGATTTTAGTGAAACCATGTATGTACATTAAATGTATATACATTTGCAAACCGGTTGCGCGCTGCCCACGGCCGCCGCCCCGGTTTTATCTCCAAAACTATTCCTCCCTGCCCTCATGGCCCGCACCGTTCTGCACCCCGCCGCCACCCGCGGCCACGCCAACCACGGTTGGCTCGACTCGTACCACACCTTCAGCTTCGCCAACTACCACGACGCCAACCGGATGCACTTCGGGGCCCTGCGCGTGCTCAACGATGACACCGTGCACGGGGGCATGGGCTTCGGACGCCACCCGCACCAAAACATGGAAATCATTTCCATCCCGCTGGCCGGCGACCTGGAGCACCAGGACTCGATGGGCAACAAAACCGTGATTCGCCAAAACGACGTGCAGGTGATGAGCGCCGGCACCGGCGTGGCCCACTCCGAAAAAAACCACAGCCCGAAGGAAACCGTCAAGTTCCTGCAAATCTGGGTGATCCCCAACGCGCAGAACGTGGCCCCGCGCTACGACCAGCAAACTTTTCTGCCCGAAGCCCGCCGCAACCAACTGCTGCAAGTGGTATCGCCCAGCCCCGACGACGCCGGCGTGTGGCTGCACCAGGACGCCTGGTTCCACCTCGGCAACCTCGACGCGGGCTTCGAAACCGAGTACAAGCTCAAGCAGGCCGGCAACGGCGTGTACGCCTTTGTGCTGGCCGGCGACGTCACCATCAACGGCCAGGCCTTGCACCGCCGCGACGGCTTCGGCCTCTGGGAAGTTGACAAGCTCGCCATCAAGGCCGACAGCAGCGCCGAATTGTTGCTGATGGAAGTGCCCATGCTCGGCTAGGGGCCCGGGCGGCCGGCTTTGCGTCGGCTACCCGGCAATTGCTGTCCATTAACGTTCAACATCAAGTACATGCAAACCCACCTCACCCGCGCCGCCGACCGGGGCCTCAAAGACATCGGCTGGCTGCAAAGCAACTTCACGCTCAGCTTCAGCTCCTACGCCAACCCGCTGCGCAACGGCTTCGGGCTGCTGCGGGTGTTCAACGACGATTTTGTGCAGCCCGGCGGCGGCTTCGGCACCCACGGGCACGCCAACATGGAAATCATTTCCGTGCTGCTGGCTGGCTCCATGAACCACAAGGACTCGCTGGGCTACTCGGAGGTGATAACGCCCGGCGGCGTGCAAATCATGAGCGCCGGCGCGGGCCTGCGCCACGAGGAGTACAACGTGGGCGAGGACGAGGTGAACTTCCTGCAAATCTGGATCGAGCCCAAGCTGCAAAACGTGGGGCCCCGCTACCAGCGCCGCCAGTTCCCGGAGGAGAAGCGCCGCAACCAGCTCACCACCATCGTGAGCAACGAGGAAGGCCAGGCCCACTGCTGGATCAACCAGAACGCCAAGCTCTCGCTGGGCCACTACGAGCAGCCCACCGCGGTGGACTACGCCCTCAAGCCGCTGAATAAGCTGGTGTTCCTGTTCGTCATCAGCGGCACCGTGACCGTGGCCGGCCAGGAAGTGGGCACGCGCGACAGCCTGGGCATCTGGGACACGGATGCCATCCGCCTCGAAACCAGCGCCGACGCGCGGTTTTTGCTCATTGAGGCCCCCATTAACCACTAAACACCTGGCTTTTAGTTGAATTAGCGAGAGAAAGGCGGTCATGCCGAGCGCAGCCGAGGCATTTCGCGTACCGCAGTAAACCATCGATTGAGTTAGTTCAGCACGCGAGATGCCTCGACTGCGCTCGGCATGACGGTCTTTTATAACTCCTTTGAATGGCTTGCCTGCATGGCCCGTTCATTTCCCTCACCGTAGCCTTTCAACCACATAAACCCATGAGCAAGCAATTGTTAATCGGCATTGACAACTTCGTGGCGGCGGGCACCGACCCGGCCACGGGCCGCGCCATTGCCCCGGCCGACCGGATGCAGCAGCTGCTGGAGGAAATTGTGCTGGCCGACGAGGTGGGCCTCGACACGTTCGGCATCGGCGAGCACCACCGGCCCGACTTCCTCGACGCGGCCCCGGCCATGATTTTGGCGGCCGCCGCGGCCCGCACCAAGCGCATCGGCCTCAACAGCGCCGTGACCGTGCTCAGCGCCGACGACCCGGTGCGCGTGTTCCAGAACTTTGCCACGCTCGACCTGCTCTCGCAGGGCCGCGCCTCGCTGGTGGTGGGCCGCGGCTCGTTCACGGAGGCCTTCCCGCTCTTTGGCCTCAGCCTGAACGACTACGACTCGCTCTTCACCGAAAAGCTGGACTTGCTGCTGAAAATCCGCGACAACGCCACCGTCACGTGGTCGGGCCGGCACCGGGCCCCGCTCAAAAACCAGGGCATTTACCCGCGGCCGGTGCAGGAGAAGCTGCCCATCTGGCTGGGCGTGGGCGGCACGCCCGAGTCGTTCGTGCGGGCCGGCACCCTGGGCCTGCCGCTCATGGTTGCCATCATCGGCGGCGAGCCCCACCGCTTCCGCCCGCTCGTGGACCTGTACCGCGAGGCCGGCCGCCGCGCCGGCCACCCCGCCGCGCAGCTAAAAGTGGGCATCCACGTCTTCGGCTTCGTGGGCGACACCACCCAGCAGGCGGCCGACGATTTCTACCCCGGCTACGCCAAAATGTTCACCACCATTGGCCAGGAGCGCGGCTTTGCGCCGCCCACGCGGGCCCAGTACGACGCCACCCGGGGCCCCCGCGGCGCGTTCATGATCGGCGACCCCGAAACGGTGGCCGCCAAGCTGCTGGCTGTCAGCGAGTCGCTGGGCGGCCTGGCGCGCATCTCCATCCAGATGACCAACCTGCTGGTGCCCCACGCCAAAATGCTGCACGGCATCGAGCTGCTCGGCACGCGGGTCGCGCCGCTGGTGCGCGAGGCGTTGGTATCGGCTTAGTTGTTAGTTTAAAAAGTAGCCGGAAAAGGCCGTCATGCTGAGCCTGTCGAAGCATCTCTCCCGCAGCAGTAAACATGATTACTTGCGCGGTAGAGATGCTTCGACTGCGCTCAGCATGACGGCCTTTCTTCATCCTTTTTCTCCAGAAATAACTACTTGCCGAGCAGCGTTTTCAAGTACGCCTCGAAGCCCGCGGGACCTCCGCTGACGTAGCCAATCTTGCCCAGGATTTTGCCGTCGGGCGCCACCACCACGGCCAGCGGAAACTCGCCCTCGCGGTTCAGTTGGGCCTTGGCCGCCTCGTTGCGCTTGAGTTGCGCGGGCGCGGGCTGGTTCTGGGGTTTCTGCGGGTAGTCGAAGTGGGCCAGCACCAGCCGGTCCTTGGCGTAGGCCACGAAGGCGGGCTGGGCAAACACCTCGCGCTCGTACTTCACGCACGGCGCGCACCAGTCGGAGCCCGAAAACACGGCCACAATGGGCCGATTGGTGGCCTTGGCCTGCGCCTGGGCGGCGGCCAAATCATTAAGGCCCCAGTTAGCCACCAGTTTAGCGGGCGCGGTGGTGGGCGCGGTTTGGGCCGCGGCGGGAAGGAGGGGAGCGGCGGCCAGGGCCCCTAAAAGGGCAACGCGGAGGAGCATGGGGAAGAAATAAAAATTGTCATTCCGAGCGCAGCGAGGAATCTGCGGCAATGCTTGGCCCAGATTCCTCGCTGCGCTCGGAATGACAGACGTGCAAAAACTACGCCCGGGTGGCGGGGGTGCCGTAGCCGAAGTTTTCGGCCGGCTCGCCGGTGGTGGCCAGGGGCACATCGTCCACGTCGTCCACGGTAATGGTGAGCAGGCCGGCGATGATCATGGCCGCGCCGCCCACCATCAGGGTGTAGATGGATTGGCCGTGGAAGACGTGCTTCGTGAGGGGCCCCAGGATGAGGCCGGCCGCGCCCTGCGGCAGCACCACAAAAAAGTTGAATACGCCCATATAGTAGCCCATTTTATTAGACGGTAGGGCCCCCGCGAGCATGGCGTAGGGCACGCTCAGGATGCTGGCCCAGGCAATTCCCACGCCCACCATCGACAGCAAAATGTAGTGGTAGTCGTGGATAAAGTAGATCGAAATCAGCCCCAGGCCGCCCAGCACCAGGGCCAGCATGTGGGTGAAGCGCCGGCTGGTGCGGCGCGCCACCAGCGGCAGCAGCAGCGCCATCACGGCCGACAAACCGTTGTAGACCGAGAAGCATACGCCCACCCAATCACCGCCCTTGTTGTAGAGTGCCGAGGTGGTGTCGGTGGTGTGGAACACGTGGCTGGTGACGGCCTGCGTGGTGTAAATCCACATCGAGAAGAGCGCGAACCACGAGAAAAACTGCACCACGGCCAGCTGGCGCATGGTTTTGGGCATCTTGAAAATGCCGGCAAACGACTCCCGGAAGCCGTGCGCGATGCCGGACGTGCGGGCCTTTTCAGCCTCAAACTCGGCCAAATCGGCCGGCGGGTACTCGCGGGTGCGCAGCACCGTCCAGAGCACGGCCAGGAAAAACACCACGCCGCCCGCCGTGAACGAGTAGCGCACCGACGCCGGGATGTGGCCTGCCGCCGCCACGTTGGCCACGTGGAACCAGTTGGTGAGCACCCAGGGCAGCGACGAGGCCACCACGGCCCCCACGCCGATGAAAAACGTTTGGGCCGCGAAGCCGGTGGTGCGCTGCTCCGAGGGCAGCAAGTCGCCCACCAGGGCCCGAAATGGCTCCATGCTGATGTTGATGCTCGAATCCATGATCCAGAGCATACCGGCCGCCATCCACAGGGCCGTCACGTTGGGCATCACCAGCAGCGAGAGTGACGCCAGGATGGCGCCCACCAGGAAGTAGGGCCGGCGCCGGCCCCAGCGCGGGCTCCAGGTGCGGTCGGAGAGGTAGCCGATGATGGGCTGCACGATGAGGCCCGTGGCGGGCGCGGCCAGCCACAAAAAGGCAATTTCATCGGTCTTGGCGCCCATCGTCTCGAAAATCCGGCTCACATTGGCGTTTTGCAGCGCAAAGCCGAACTGGATGCCGAGGAAGCCAAAGCTCATGTTCCAGATTTGCCAGAACGTGAGGCGGGGCTTGGCGTGGGTAGAATGGGCGGACGTAACGGCTCCAGCGGCCATAGCGAAGTGGGTGGGATGTAGGGAGATGGAGAAGGAAGATGGGGCCCCGGGGCCCCATTTCCAAATCTATTTTTTCAATTCTACCACCATCACTGTGCGGGCGGGCACGGCTATGGTTTGCAGGTCGGGCACAGGGGCCCCGGTCACCACGTCCTGGCCCGAGGCAAAGCCGGCGGTGCGCTCGGCGAAGCGGCGGCCGTCTACCTGCTTGGCGTCCTTGGTGTTGTTGGCGATGACCATCACGCACTCGCCGGCGTCGGTGTAGCGGAAGTAGGTGTACACGCCGTCCTGCGGGATGAATTGCATCAGCTTGCCGCTGCTGAGCACGGGGTGGCTTTTGCGGTAGTTGGCCAGCTTGGCCACGTAGTCGAAGGCCTCGCCGGCGGGCCCCGGGCGGGCCGCGAAGTAGTTGGTTTTGTCGCTGGCCCAGCCGCCGGGGAAGTCCTCGCGCACCTTGCCGTCGGGGTCCGAGAAGTTTTTCATCAGCACCTCCGTGCCGTAGTAGAGCTGCGGCGTGCCGCGCAAGGTCAGCAGCCAGGCCAGGCCCATTTTGTACTTGGCGAAGTCCTCGCCGATCACCGAGTAGAACCGGCTCATGTCGTGGTTGTCGAGGAACGGCACGTTGCGCGTGGCGTCGGTGTACATCCAATCGCCCTGTAGGGCCCTATACAGCTTGGTCAGGTCGCCGCCGTCACCCTTCAGGACGTCGCCGATACCGAAGCAAATCTGGAAATCGAGCACGCCCGGCAAGTTGGACTTAAAGCCGTTGACGGGCGGCAAAATATTCTGGGCGAAGAACGCCTGCTCGGCCTCGGTGCCCTCCCAGGCCTCGCCAAACAGGGCCAGCTTGGGGTACTCGTCGGCAATGGCCTTGCCCCAGGCCATCAGGAACTGCGGCTCCGAATACGGGTACGTGTCGATGCGGTAGCCGTCGAGGCCGGTGCTCTCCACCCACCACAAGAAGTTCTGAATCAGGTACGTGGCCACCAGCGGATTGCTCTGGTTCACGTCGGGCATGGTGGTATCAAACCAGCCGTCGTTTTCCAGCTTACGGTCAATTTTGGCGCCGTACGGGTCGTTGAGGACGAAGGCGTTGTAGTTGCTGCGCGTGAAGGTGGGAAACGCGTGGAACCAGTCGGCCGCCGGCTGGTCGCGGAACAAGTGGTGGTAGCTGCCCCAGTGGTTCAACACAATGTCCTGCACCACTTTAAGGCCTTGCTTGTGGGCGTTTTTCACAAACTGCACGTACTCGGCGTTCGTGCCGTAGCGCGGGTCCACCTTGTAGCAGTCCGTCACGGCGTAGCCGTGGTAGCTGGCCTTGGGCATGTCGTTCTCCACGATGGGCGTGGGCCAGATGGCCGTGGCCCCCAGCTGCTTCAGGTAGCTGAAGTGGTTCTCGATGCCCTTCAAATCGCCGCCGTGGCGGGCGTACATCGAATCGCGGGCCACGTGGTTCACACGGGTGCCCCGCACCACGTCGTTTTTGGGGTCGCCGTTCGCGAAACGGTCGGGCATCAGCATGTAGATGAAGTCGGCCTGGGTGAGGCCTTGGGTGCGGGCCGGGTCTTGGTTGCGGGCCCGTAGCTCGTAGGCGCGGGTGGTTTTTTTCTTTCCGTCGAGGAACAGCAGCGTCAGCTGGCCCGGCTTGGCATCGGGCGCGATGGTGAGGTTGACCACCAGGTAATTAGGGTTTTCCAGCTTCTGAATACCGTCGAGTGCCACGCCTGCGTAGCGCAGGCTCGCCAGGCTGGCCCCGATGCCGGGGCCGTGCACCAGCAGCTGCAAATGCGGGTTTTTCATGCCCACCCACCAAAACGTGGGGTCCACACGGTCGATGGCGGGCGCGGCTTTCTGGCCGTGGACGGGGGCGGCCGTCGGGGCCCCCAGCGGGGCGGCCCGCAGAGCCGAAGCTACCAGGGCCCCGGCCAGAACCAGCGCGAAAAACGGGAATATTTTCATGGGAAGAGCGAGGTAAGCAGCACCAAAACTTGCCGCGGCCAGCACGGCCGCGCCGGGGCGGCGGGTACTGGCGGGCGCGGACAAACGCGGGCGCGGGGCCCCACGCGGGCCGCCGGGCAGCGCGGAAAAGTACGGCTACCTGCCGAAACTTTGACGAAAAAGTATCAATTGCTCCACCGGTCTGGGGCCGCTACGGCCGCCGCAGCCGCAGTACGCCTTGGTGCAGCGAGATGATTTCCAGGGTGTAGTCGGGGGTGCTGCCGTCGTCGAGGTGCACGCGCAGGTGGGTGGGGTCGGGGGCCGTCCAGGTGCCATCGTGCCCGGCCAGGCCGTCGGTGGGCGCAATGTCGAACTGCTTGAAGCGGCCCGCCGGCCCAATGGCGAAACCTGTGCGGCCCCGGCTGGGCTTGAAGCGGTAGGTGTTGGGCCGGTAGGCGAGGGTGTCGGCGCGGTCGTCTTCCGGCGATTGCAGCCAAGTGCCTTGCAGCTCTTTGGCGGCGACGGGTAGGGCTGCGCGGCGCGGCTGGCACGCCGCAGCCAGCAGCAGTACCGGTATAAATACCAACCAGCGGGACGAAATAGGGGCCATGAGCGTTGGAATAAGTAAGCAAAAATCAAAGCGTTGGGGCTGGGCCCGCGGTAGAAAAGCCGTTGGCCCGGCCCCGCAAGCTACGCCCGGCGGTACCTTCGCTGCCCCCTAACGACCCTTTCCCGTGGACAACCGCGCCCTTACCCGCGCCTTCCGGCTGGCGGCGCAGCTCATGGAGCTGCACGACGAAAACCCCTTCAAAATCCGGGCCATCGAAGGCACTGCCACGGCCCTGGAGGCCCTGAGCTTCCCAGTGGCCGAGGTGGAGCGCCCCGGCCTGCCCGACCGCACCGGCCTGAGCAAAACTGCCGCCGCCAAAGTGGCCGAGCTGCTCGACACGGGCACGTTCTCCGACTTGCAGCGCCTGCTCGAAATCACCCCGCCCGGCGTGGTGGAGCTGCTGAAAATCAAGGGCATTGGCCCGAAAAAGATTAGGGCCCTGTGGCGCGAGCTGGGCATCGAAAGCGCCGAACAGCTGCGCGACGCCGCCGAGGCCGACCAGGTGAGCAAGCTCAAGGGCTTTGGCCAGAAAACCCAGCAGGGCATCCTGGAAGCCCTCGAATTCACCGATCAAAGCAAGGGCAAGCTGCTGTATCCGCAGGCCGAGGAACTGGGCGAAGCCCTGGCCCGCCGCCTGCGCGAAACCCTCGGCACCGAGCAGGTAGCAGTAGCCGGCGAAACCCGCCGCCGCCTCGAAACCGTGGAAACCGTGGCCCTGGTGGCCGCCACCGACGCGCCCGAAAAGGCGCACGAGCTGCTCAATTCGCTCGAAGGCCTGGTGCCCGCGCCGGCGCTCTCGGGGCCCTTCGCCTGGCGCGGCACCGCCGCCGGCTCGGGCGCGGCCGTGGAGGTGCTGCTGGTGGCGCCCGAAGATTTTGTGAACGAGCTGTTCCTTCAAACCGCCACCGAAGCGCACCTGGCCGAGCCGCTGCCCAGCGCCGCCGGCCAGGGCCCCGGCCAGCCGGCCACCCTGCGCCAGTGGGCCCGCCGCGAGAAATTCGCCCAGGAAGAGCTGATTTACGAAAAAGCCGGCCTACAATACCTGGTGCCCGAGCTGCGCGAGGGCCTGGGCGAAATTGCGCTGGCCGCCGAAAACAAGCTGCCCCGCCTGCTCGAAGACGGCGATATCCGCGGTTCGCTGCACAACCACAGCACCTACTCCGACGGCAACCACTCGCTGCGCGAAATGGCCACTTGGCTCCGCGACCACGGCTTCGAGTACCTGGGAATATGCGACCACTCGCAGGCCGCCCACTACGCCAACGGCCTCAGCGCCGACCGCGTGCGCCAGCAGCACCAGGAAATCGACCAGCTCAACGCGGAGCTGGCGCCCTTCCGCATTTTCAAGGGAATAGAGAGCGACATCCTCAGCGACGGGGCCCTGGACTACGCGCCCGACGTGCTGGCGAGTTTCGATTTCATCGTGGCATCGGTGCACTCCAACCTGAAGATGGACGAGCGCAAGGCCACCGACCGCCTGCTGCGCGCCATTGCCAACCCGTACTGCACCATGCTGGGCCACCCCACCGGCCGCCTGCTGCTGCGCCGCCAGGGGTATCCCATTGATTACAAGGCCGTCATCGACGCCTGCGCGCAGCACCAGGTCATCATCGAAATCAACGCCAACCCCTGGCGCCTCGACCTCGACTGGCGCTGGGTGCGCTACGCCCTCGACCAGGGCGTGCAGCTCAGCATCAACCCCGACGCCCACCACACCGACGGCTACGCCGACACCCGCTACGGCGTGCTCATGGGCCGCAAGGGTATGCTAACCAAGGAGATGACGTTCAACACGAAATCGGTGGACGAGGCCGCCGCCTACTTCGCTGCCCGCAAAGCCGCCATCAAGCCGCCGGAAGTTTTCAAAGCTTCGCTATTCGAGTAGGTACCACTGGCTGTTGGCCATTAGCTGCTGGCTGCTAGCTTTTTGTGCAAAGGTCCCGAAGAAAGCTAACAGCCAGCAGCTAATGGCTAACAGCTAAATGATGAAAATCCTCGTTCTCCGCTTTTCCTCCATCGGCGACATCGTGCTGACCACGCCCGTGGTTAGGGCCCTGGCGCAGCAGGTGCCGGGCGCGGAGGTGCATTTTGCCACCAAGCCCGCCTACCGGGGCCTGCTGGAGCCCAATCCGTACATCGCCAAAGTGCACGTGCTCAGCGGCTCGCTGCGCGAGTTGGTGCGCGAGCTGCGGGCCGAGAAGTTCGATTTTATCGTCGATTTGCACAACAACCTGCGCACGCGGCTGCTCAAGCTCCAGCTCAACGTGAGGTCGGCCAGCTTCGACAAGCTGAACCGCCAGAAGTGGCTGCTGGTCAACTTCAAAATCAACACGCTGCCTAAAATCCACGTCGTGGACCGCTACCTGGCCGCCGCCGCGCCGCTGGGCGTGCGCAACGACGGCCAGGGCCTCGACTACTTCATCCCTGAAAGCCAGGAAATCGACCTGCGCGACCTGCCCGCGGGCTTCCAGCGCGGCTACGTGGCGGTGGCCATCGGGGCCCAGCACGCCACTAAGCGCCTACCCGTCGAAAAGCTCATCGAGCTGTGCGCCAAGCTCAACCGGCCCATTGTGCTGCTCGGGGGCCCCGAAGACGAAACCACCGGCCACGTCATCGAGCTGGCGTTCGACGCCGGCGCGGGCCGCGCCGAGCCCACGGCCCGCATCCCCGAAAGCCCGTATTATTTCCCCAAAACGTCCTCCCTGCACGCCTTCGCCAACCCGCTCATCCACAACGGTTGCGGGCGCTACTCGCTGCACCAATCGGCCTCGCTGGTGCGGCAAGCGCAGCTGGTGGTGAGCCACGACACGGGCCTGATGCACATCGCAGCAGCCTTCAAAAAGGAGATTTTTAGCGTGTGGGGCAACACGGTGCCGGCCTTCGGCATGTACCCCTACAAAACCGAATTCCGTGCCCTGGAAGTGCTGAACCTGAGCTGCCGCCCCTGCTCCAAAATCGGCTTCGCGAAATGCCCGCAGGGCCATTTTAAGTGCATGAACGACCAGGCGTTAGATTTGAACCTGCCGCCGCCCCGCGACGGCCGCTAGGGCCCCTTCACCAACCCGCGAAGCCATGTCCGACATCTGCCAGCACCTCGCCCACATCACCCACATCATCCCGGATACCAAGCACGTGTGCCCCGAGTGCGTGGCCCTGGGCGACGCCTGGGTGCACCTGCGCACCTGCCAGGAGTGCGGCCACGTGGGCTGCTGTGACGATTCGAAGAACAAACATGCCACCAAGCACTTCCACGCCGTGGGCCACCCCGTCATCGCCTCCGCCCAGTCCGGCGAGCGGTGGCTCTGGTGCTACGTGGACGAGCAAATGGTGGAATATTAGGGGCCCATTAAGAACCCACCAGCGCCCCTGAAAGGATCAACCAAACTTTTTGCGCGGCGCACGCATATTTGCCTTACAAAAAATAAGGGGCCAAACCTCACGGCTCAGCCCCTTACCCTACTTAATCCAGTGTTCGGCGGCCGTTAAGGCTCCGCCGCCCACCAGAAATCAAAGAAGCCATTTTACCAGCCCTTCGGGTATTCGGACGTCAAGCCTGAACTTAACCTCCGATTTCGCACGTTCCTTTTCCATATGGATGAGAAGATTAGGTGCTCCAACACCTACTTCTTGAACCCTCGGTCGCTACCAACGGCCGGGGGTTCACCGTTTATATATAGGCAACCGCGTTGGCGAGGTGTGTACCGTGCGTTGCGCCAAAGGTAGCGGCGAAACGCATGCGGTAAATGTGGCCGCGGGTGGCAAAAGAATGGCTATTTCTGCCATTGAAATTCCACTGCGGGAATGGCTAAGCTGTCCAGCACACGTTGAAATTGCTTTTCGGAAAGCGGCGTACTCATAGCCGACCGTACCGCGGGGTCGCCAATATCGGACGCGAAATCTTGTGCGCGGATTATATACTGATAAAAGCCATCGTCCCTTTTAGCGAAAATGAAATCAGCGGTGTAGCCAACTTTGCTAACGCCATGAATTCTCTCCGCATCGATACCCCTTGATGTATCGGGCCCCTCGGATATAAAATAATAAAGCGTTTTATCATATCCTGCCGGGTCATCAGCCACAAGATATGGTCCGACGATTTGCTGCTCACTCATGTCGAGGCACGAAGTGAGAATAAAATTGAGAATAAATAGAATAGGCGTGAACAAATAGGTTTTTTTCATAGCAAACAGCTCCGTTTAATCACCACCGATAGAGAAAACCATTTATTAAATGGTTTTCTCTATCGGTGGCTTTTTCAAGATTCTCAGGGTACATACTTACTCCTGAATAGATATTATAATGAAGAACGAACAATGCGCTTTCATATCGAAAAATCCAATATGCAGTGTCAAGACCATCGAGTTTATTGATAAACTCCACATTAAATTTTGCTTCTAGCTTGTCAGCAGTATTATAAAAAAGATTATAATCGCAGTTTTCTTCAATAATTAGCTCATTATAGCCATTAGCTTTGTCTATCTTAATCATTTTTATATATAAAACAGGTTGCTATATTATTCATAATTGGTGTTAATCCAGTGCCGTTTAAAAGGTGGCCATTCGAGCACGGAAAATAATTTACTCCTTCGAAAATCGTAGTTGCTGAACCAGTTCTCATAAAAAAAGAACTTATCGCCTGACTCGTCAATCACCCCATATGTTATCAAAAACGCATCATCGTTAAAGTGTTGATCATCTGCGTCGGTTACGTAAGTTAATAGCTCTTTCTTAGTCACGCCTGATGCCAGTAAATAAATAGTAGGGCCATCATTTGTAAAAGCAAGTGGGCCCAGGCTGCTTTTGACGAATGTCTTTCGTTCATCACTCAAAGACACTTTCTTTCCGATGAATAAGCTTCTGAAAAATGCTTTCATCCTGCTCGATAAATAGTTTTTACCCAATCCGCGAGAAGCCGCAGTAGCCGTGCAGCACCTCGGGCAGCTCGATGCCGTCGGCGGTTTGGTTGTTTTCCAGCAGGGCGGCCACGATGCGGGGCAGGGCCAGGGCCGAGCCGTTGAGCGTGTGCAGGAGCTGGGTTTTGCCGCCATCGGCGCGGTAGCGGCACTTTAGGCGGTTGGCCTGGTAAGTTTCGAAGTTGGACGCCGACGACACTTCGAGCCAGCGGCCCTGGGCGGCGCTCCACACCTCCAAATCATACGTCAGGGCGCTGGTGAAGCCCATGTCGCCGCCGCACAGGCGCAGCACGCGGTAGGGGAGGCCCAGCTTTTGGAGCAGGCTTTCGATGTGGGCCACCATGCCGTCGAGGGCGGCGTAGCTGTTTTCGGGCTGGGTAATCTGCACAATCTCCACCTTGTCGAACTGGTGCAGGCGGTTGAGGCCCCGCACGTCGGCGCCCCACGAGCCGGCCTCGCGGCGGAAGCAGGGCGTGTAGGCTGCGTTGCGGATGGGCAGCTTCTCGACCGGGATAATCTCGTCGCGGTAGAGGTTCGTCACCGGCACCTCGGCCGTGGGGATGAGGTAGAGGTCGTCCTTGGCGTCGTGGTACATCTGGCCCTCCTTGTCGGGCAGCTGGCCGGTGGCGGTGGCGCTGGCCTCGTTCACCACGATGGGGGGCTGCACTTCAGTATAGCCGGCGGCGCGGGCTTCGTCCAGGAAAAAGTTGATGAGTGCCCGCTGCAACCGGGCCCCCTGGCCCTTGTACACCGGAAAGCCGGCCCCCGTCACCTTAATGCCCAGCTCAAAATCAATGATGTCGTATTTTTTGATCAGCTCCCAATGCGGCTGGGCCCCGTCGTACAGGTCGGGCTTGGTGCCGTGCTCGCGCACCAGCTCGTTGTCGGCGGCGGCGCGGCCTTCGGGCACGCTGGCGTGGGGCAGGTTGGGCAGCTTGTAGAGCAGCTGCTGGATGGCCAGTTCCACCTGCGTCAGCTCGTCGGTGGCGGTTTTGGTGTGCTGCTTGAGCGCCGTGGTGCGAAGTTTCAGGGTTTCGGCGCCGGCCTTGTCGCCGCTTTTCATCAGGGCCCCAATCTGGCGGGCGAGGTCGTTGGCTTCGGCCTGGGCGGCGTCGTGGGCGGTTTGCAGGGCCCGGCGGCGCTGGTCGAGGTCGAGGACGGCGGCCACGTCGGCGGGGCCCGTGGGGTAGTGTTTCTTGGCGAGGCCGGCCAGTACCCGGTCGGTTTGTTCTTTGAGGACGGAAACTTGCAGCATGGGGGGCGGGTTAGGAAAGCGGCGGCAAAGGTAGGCCGGCAGGCAGCCGATTTGGCCGTTCGCTCGTAATCCCCTAACATTGCGGTAGCAACCGGCCCCCGTGGCCGGGCCGGCGGGCCCCGAGGGCCGCTGGCCCGCACCGACCACCTACCTCTTTTTTAAGTAGCGCCGGGTTGCCCCATTATTATTGCTCCACCCGATTTGTGTTGTTGTGCCGCGCCGACGCGGCCCCTCGGCCGGCGGCTTGCCGGCCGTTGTCCCCGCGCCACGGGCGGCCCCGCAGCGGCCCGCCGGCCCCTCCCCGATATTCCCTCCCTCTAATTTTTCTATGCATACCCTCAACGAGTTGAAGGACCGCTTGCTGCCCGACCTCAAGGAAATAGCCGAGCAGCTGAGCGTTGGTAACTTTAAGCGGCTCAGCAAGCAGGATTTGATTTACAAGATTCTGGACCAGCAGGCCCTGCAACCGGGCCCCGACGGCCCCGCAGATGCCCTCGAAGCGGCCCCGGCCGCCCGGCCCGTCCGCGCTCCCCGGGCCGTGGCCGCCCTGGCCTCGGCCGCCGCCGAGCCCGGCGCCCGGCCGGCCCGCGCCAGCCGTCGCCCTGCGGCCGTGGCCGAGCAGCCGTTTTCGGACGTGGCTTCGCCCACCGAAACCCCCGCGCCCGCGCCCGCGCCAGCTGCGCCTGCCGAAGCCGTGGAAGCCGCCGCGCCGGTACCCGCGGCCCCGCTGGCGGCCGCTGCCGCTGAAGTGCCGGTAACCGAAGCCGCCGAAACAGTGGCCACGGACTCCGCTGCCAGCGCCGCAACGGCCAGCGCTGCAACGGCCGGTGCCGAAGCCCCGGCGGAGCGGCCCCGCCGCGAGCGGGTGGGCCGCAACGGCCGCCCCATCAGCGAGAACCGGGCGGCGGAGCAGGCCGCCCAGGCCATCCGCGACCAGGCCCGCGCCGCCCGTGAAGCCGTGGAAAGCAGCGAGGGCGACGCCGTGGGCCTGCCCGCCGCGGCCGAAACGGCCGCCACCGATGCCAACGCCCGCTACAACGGGGCCCCGGCCCGCGACAACGGCCGGCGCGACTACGGGGCCGACGACTACGCCAACCGCCGCCCTGACCGCGACCAGCCGCGGGCGTTCCGGCAAGACCAAGCCCGCACCGGCCAGGACCAGCCCCGCGAGTACCGCAATGACCAACCCCGCGAGTACCGCAACGGCAACGGGCAGGACCAGCCGCGCAACGACCAGCCCCGTAGCGGCCAGGACCAGCCGCGCAACGGCCAGGACCAGCCGCGCAACGACCAACCCCGCCTGACCCGCGAAGAGCGCCAGGCCCAGCGCGACCAGCAGCGGCAGCAGCGCCGCGACGAGCAGCGCGCTAACGGCCAAAACCCCGACCAGCCCCAGAACCCGCAAAACCAAGGCCAGCCGCAAAACCAAGGCCAGCCGCAAAACCAGAACCAGCAAAACCAGAACCAGCGCCCGGCCCGCCAGGAAATCGACCTCGTAGTGCCCGGCAACGGCACGTTCGAGCTGATGCCCGACGGCGGCTACGGCTTTCTGCGCTCGCCTTTTTACAATTACCTGGCCTCGCCCGACGACATTTACGTGTCGCCGCAGCAGGTGAAGCAGTTTGCCCTGAAGCCCGGCGACACGGTGGTGGCCACCATCCGGCCGCCGCGCGAGGGCGAGAAATACTTCGCCCTGGTGGGCATCGAGAGCATGAACGGCCGCTCCGTGGAGGAAGTCCGCGACCGGGTGCCGTTCAGCCACCTCACGCCGCTGTTTGCCGACGAGCGGATGCAGCTCAGCACCAAGCCCAGCCAGATTAGCACCCGCGTGCTCGACATGTTTGCCCCGATTGGCAAGGGCCAGCGGGGCCTCATCGTGGCCCAGCCCAAAACGGGCAAGACGGTGCTGCTCCAGGAAATCGCCAACGCCATTTCGGAGAACCACCCCGAGGTGTATTTGATGATCCTGCTCATCGACGAGCGGCCGGAGGAAGTGACCGACATGGCCCGCACCGTGAAGGCCGAAGTGCTCAGCTCGACCTTCGACGAGACGGCCGACCGCCACGTGAAAATCGCCGAAATGGCCCTCGACAAGGCCCGCCGCCTCGTGGAGTGCGGCCACGACGTGGTGATTCTGCTCGACTCCATCACCCGCCTGGCGCGCGCCTACAACACGGTGCAGCCCAGCAGCTCGCGCATCCTTTCGGGCGGCATCGACGCCGGGGCCCTGCAAAAGCCCAAGCGCTTCTTCGGCGCGGCCCGCAACGTGGAGGGCGGCGGCTCGCTCACCATCATCGCTACGGCCCTGATTGAGACGGGCTCGAAAATGGACGAGGTAATTTTCGAGGAATTCAAGGGCACCGGCAACATGGAATTGCAGCTCGACCGCAAGCTGGCCAACAAGCGCGTGTTCCCGGCCATCGACATTCCGGCCTCCGGCACCCGCCGCGAAGACCTGCTGATGAGCAAAGAGGAGCTGGGCCGCGTGTGGGTGCTGCGCCGCTTCATGACCGACATGAGCGCCACTGAGGCAATGGAATTCTTGAAAGACCGCATCAAAGGCACCAAGGATAACAACGAGTTCCTGCTGTCGATGAACGGCTAAGCGGCATTTATTAGCTGTTAGCTTTTAGCGGCTGACTATTAGCTTTTGCGCTGATTCATGGTGTTTTGCCGACTGGTACTGCACGTTTGTTTTCAGCTCCCGGTTTAAGCCGTGCCTCAGCCAGTAAAAAACGCCAAACCGGCCGGTTTGGCGTTTTTTATTGGGTCATAATCTCCAAAAGTGCGTTTGCTGGGCGCGGCCGGCTACCAGCCGGTGCGGTAGTCGCGCTTCACGAAGCGGTTGGCCTCGTCGAAGTTCGTGACCCGCAGCTGCTGCGGGTCCCAGAGCAGCTCGATGCCGCGGCCGGGGTAGTCCACGCCGGGGCCCGTGGCCCGGGGGCGCTGGATGTCGTAGCCGCGAATGGCGAGGTTGGCCATCAGCAGCGCCTCGGTGAGGGGCCCGGCCAGCTCGAACGGCGAGCTGACCTCCTTCTTGCCGTAGCCGGCCAGGCAGGCCTCCACCCACTGGGCGTAGTGGCCGTCGGCCCCGCCCGGCACGCGGGCCAGCGTTTGCTTCACCTGCACCTCCTGGGTGCGGGCGGTGGGCAGCAGGCGCGGCTCGGCCGAGTAGGTGCTGGCCATCATCTTGCCCTTGCTGCCCACGAAAAGGATGCCGTTGCCGCCGTCGCCAAACTTTTCGGTGGGGCCCAGCTCGGCGGGGCGCTCGGGCTGGATGCCGCCGTCCATCCAGTGCACCGTCACGGGGTGCTTGGTTTTGTTGGTTTGCGGGAAAGTGAGCGTGGCGTGGCTCGACGGCGGGCAGCTGTCGGGGAAGTAGCCGCGCTTAAATTCGTCGACGTACACGCTGCCCACGCTGGCCTGCACCGCCGTGGCGTAGCCCAGGTTCAGCACCCGGAACGGCGCTTCGAGCAGGTGGCAGCCCATGTCGCCGAGGGCCCCGGTGCCGTAGTCCCACCACCCGCGCCAGTTAAAGGGCACCAGCTTGTCCACGTAGGGCCGGGCGGGGGCCGTGCCCAGCCACAGGTCCCAGTCCAGCGCGGTGGGCACGGGGGCCGGGGTGGTGGGCCAGGCAATGCCCTGGGGCCACACGGGCCGGTCGGTCCAGCAGTACACGGTGTGCACCTCGCCGATGAGCTTGGCGTCGTACCATTCGCGCAGCTGCCGCACGCCGTCGTTGGAAGCCCCCTGGTTGCCCATCTGGGTCACCACTTGGTAGCGCTTGGCCGCCTCGGTGAGGGCGCGGGCCTCGTGGATGTCGTGGGTGAGCGGCTTTTGCACGTACACGTGCTTGCCCAGCTGCATGGCCGCCAGCGTGATGATGGCGTGGTTGTGGTCGGGGGTAGACACCGACACGGCGTCGATGTTTTTGGCTTCTTTGTCGAACAGCTTGCGCCAGTCTTTGTAATACGTGGCCTGCGGAAATGCCTGCACCGAGCGGGCCGCGCGGCGCTCGTCCACGTCGCACAGGTAGCCGATGCGCACCTTGCCGGTTTTGGCAAACGCGGCGATGTCGCTCTCGCCCTTGCCGCCCGCCCCCACGCCGGCCACCACCAGCTGGTCGCTGGGGGCGGTGTAGCCCCGGCCGCCCAGCACGAAGCGCGGCACAATGAAGAACGTAGCCGCCGCAGCGGCCCCTTGCTTGAGGAATGTGCGCCGCGTCGGCGCGTCGGGAAGCTGGCTCATGGGCGACCAAAGTTGGGTGGGAAACGGGCCGCCGGCCGGGCGCCGAGCGGGGGCAGAGCGAGGGAAGCGCGGCAACACAAAAGCGCTGCCAAATGCCGTGCGAAGCTAGGCGGGAAAGCCGAATAAACTCTGGGCCGGCCCGCGCAGCTCAGCGCCCCCGGGCATAGCTCGCCCCGCGCCCCGTGGGCGCTCAGAAATGCCGCCAGAGCAGCATGGCCACGAAGGCCGCGCTCAGGCACAGCGACGACACCTGGTTCATGCGCATCGTCCAGCGGAAGTTGGCCAGGGCCGCGTCGTGCCAGGCCAGCCAGGCCCAGCGCCCGAACAAGGCCACCACGGGGCCCGTGGCGGCCAGAAAAATGAGGGTGTTGCGCGGTTCGCCGCGCAGCCAGTAGGCCAGCGCCAGGGCCCCGGCCCCCGCCAGCAGGCCCACCGCCGCAAACACGAACGTGCCCCGGATGCCCAGCCGCAGGCTCAGGGTGCGGTCGCCGCGGCGGCCGTCTTCGGCGTGCTGGTACACTTGGGTAAGTGGGTAGGAGCCGCACAAAAACAGGGTGCTGACCAGGGCCAGCAGCAGGTTGGTTTTCTCAAAGAGCAGTGCCGGCCCGGCCCCCGCGCCCACCTGCGCCATCAAAAATGTGAAGGCACCCTGGAATACTACCACCACGGCTGTACTCAGCAGCGGGTACTTTTTCAGGCGGATGCCCTCGTAGCTGTAGGCCTTGGAAACCAATAAATAAACCACCACCAGCCCCGCGAAGGCCCCCGAGAGCAGCGCAGCCCCGGCCACGGCCAGCGCGTCGAAGAGCCACACCAGGTGCAGCAGCGCGGGCGTGACGGGGGGCGGCGCTTCCAGCCCGCCGATGCTGCCCTCGTCCCGGTCGTAGTAGGAATTGTAGCCGTTAGAGGCCGGGTAGGCCAGCAGGTGCAGCACCGCGAACACGCCCAGGGCCCGCCCGCCGCTCCAGGGCCCGCGCAAGGCGCTCAGCCCGAACCAGAACACGGGCATCAGGTAGAGCGAAAACGGGATGCGCAGCAGCGGCAGCGCCTTTCTGTATTCAGTTAACATTTAACAAATATCATTCATCAGGCGCGGCGCGGGTGAAGGTGGCAAGAACAACAAAAGTGCGCCGGAAGAACGCGCCGGCCCCGCCCCGGGCGGCTCCCGCCCCGGGCGCACCAGCTGTTAAATGATAATTGTTAAATGTTAATTGCTCGCCGGCCAGCCCACTAAATACGTGACTTCGGGGCCCCACCAGTGGCGCTTTTTGCCGGCCTGCCAGGCGTAGCGGCCGGCGGGGTCGGCGCGGGCGGCCAGGGCCAGCAGCTCGGCGGGCGCGTAGAGGCGCAGCAGCGACACCGTGCCGTCCCAGATGGTGCAGAGCGGGATGACGGGCACCAGGTACGTGAACACCAGCCGGCTGAGGCGAAACGGCCGGAAGAACGGCGTGAGCAGCAGCTGGGCCACGGGCAGGGCCGTCCAGGCCAGCAGCAGCTCCCACCAGTGCTTGCCCGCCCCCTCGAACACGCCGATGCCGCGGCCGGCCCGCACGGCATCGCGCAGCAAGGCCTCGGCCGCAGCGGGCGGAAAGTGGTGGAAGGCCGAAAAAATGACTCGTAGCCCCGGCAGGTGCTCCGGCACGGCCAGCGCGTCCACGGGCCCCGGCTCGGCGCGGATGGCCCCGGCGGTGCGGGCGGCCACGTCGGCCCAGGCGGCGGGCTGGGGGTAGAGGTCGGTGAGGACAACGGTGGCCTCGGGCAGGCCGGCGGCGCACAGGGCCCGCCACACGGTTTCGGTGCCGCCGCCGGCCCCGGCCCCCAGCTCCAGCAGCTGGGTTTGGCCGGTGCGGCGCAGGCCCTCGGCCAGCAGCGGCACGATGGGCCGGTAGGTGCCCAGCGCCGAAATCATGAACCGCAGGTAGTCCATCATCCCGGCCCGGACGACGGCCGGAAACCAGGGCAGGTCTTCAAATTCGAACAGGCGGAGGCGGAGCTTCAAACTGCGAAGGAAAAGGCTACTTATTTGGTAGAGTGGGGCAAAAACAGTGCGGTGGCTAATCTGCGGGAAGCTAGTCCGGTGGCCAGCAGCCAAGGCAAGCTGAACAGCAAATAAATTATAAGCTGGTGCCCGACCATCGAAAGGCTAAACCGATTGTAAGCAACGGGCCAGGGCACCAGCGCCATCAAAACCAGTGGTATTTCATAGGCAAGCAACGATTTATAAACCAGTTCGTTGGGTGTAAGTGCCTTGCAACTGATCGAAAACAAGTAATAGTGCCGAATCAAACCACAGACCGCTGCGGAAGCCAGGCCGAGTAGCAAAAGGATAACGGCAGTCTCCAGTTGATCGCAGGCGAGTGAAGTAATAGCATCCGCATGATTATTAGCGTAATATGCTGATGCTGTGATAAGGGATTTCTTTTTTACGCAATCAATAAAAGCAAAGGGCATTACTGCACTTGCCCAAATAAGCAGCCCCACCCATAAATGCCAGCGGTAATGGTGCCACACCAATTGTGAGAGCCGGGGCGGGGAAATGGCGTGGGCAGGCATGGAATAGAATGTTCAAAAAAATCGTGGGATGGTTTTGCAAAGCCGGGGCCGTGCCGCGCAGCTTTTATGATGCGCCTCGCTTCGTGTCAACAGCAGTTGAGTAGCGACCTGGGTTGGTAAATCCGTGCCACTGTTGCGCTACGGCTGCTTTTTACCCCACCAGCCGTTGCAGCCAGCGGCGGGCCAGCGGCACCTGGGCCAGGCGCACGCCGGCGTTCACCAGCCAGGGCTTGTTGCCCAGAAACCGCATGATGCGGTAGCTGCGGGCCAGCTGGGGCCCCAGCCGGGCCTGCACGGCGCGGGCGTACTGCTGCATAAAACCGGTGCTGAAATCCTGCTGCGCGAAGCAGGCCACGGCCTGGGCGGCGGCCAGGATGCCGCTTTTCACGGCCGTGTCGATGCCGTGGCCCTGCAAGGGGTCGATGAGGGAAGCGGCGTCGCCGCACAGCAGCCAGTGGGCCCCCGCCAGGGCGTGGGCTGGCCGGCCGGTGCCCAGCGGCAGCCCGAAGCCCGCCAAGGGTCCCAGGGCCCGCGCCTGGGCGAAGCGGCCGGCCAGCTGGGGGTGCGTGGCTAGTAGCTCCAGCAAGGTCTTTTTTAGGTCCACGCCCTGCTTGGCAATGTCGCTGGAGAGCATGCCGAAACCCACGTTGTGCACGCCCGCGCCCACCGGAAACACCCACAGGTAGCCGGCGGGGTACTTTTTGAGGAAGAAAAACTCGGTGGTGCGGCCGTCGGCATCGGCCATGCCGGTGTAGTAGGCGCGCACGGCAGCGCAGTGGTGGGCGCGGTCGAGCCGGCGGTGGGCCAGCTGGCGGGCGGCCACGGAGTGGGCCCCGTCGCAGGCGATGAGCAGGCGGGCGTGCAGCCGGCGGCCGTCGGGGGCTGTCAGAGTAAGGCCGTCGGGCGCTGGGGCGAGGGTTTTGACGGCGAACCCCTCGCGGATTTCGGTGGCGGTGTGGCGCTTCACCAAAGCCAATAAGGCGGCGTCGAAGTGCAGGCGCGGGCTGTTGAAGGTGGGCAGGTGCCAGCGCACGGCCAGGCCGCGGCCGTTGGGGGCCACCACGCGGCTGGTGCGGGTTTCGGCCTTGGGGTGCAGGCCGGCCAGCAGCTCGTCGGCGTAGGCGGGGTCGAGCTGGCGCAGGGCTTTCAGGGCCGGGCCGGGGATGGCGTCGCCGCAGATTTTGTCGCGCGGAAACCGGGCTTTGTCCACCAGGGCCACCCGCAGGCCGCTGCCGCGCAGGGCCAGGGCGCAGGCCGTGCCCGCCGGCCCGGCCCCCAGCACGACGACATCAAAGGCAACGTCGGAAGGCTCGGGCACGGTGGAGGGGGAAGAAACGCCCGAAATTAGCGCCTTCACCCCAACTGCACGGGCCCCCCCGTACTTTCGGGCCCGATTTGTGACAATTCGGAGCCATGCGTTTCTCTTATTTCTGGGCCTGCCTGCTGCTGAGCGCCGGGCTGAGCGCCCCCCACCGCGCCCACGGGCAGGCCGCCCCGCTGGTGCGCGACGTCGGCCTCGTGCTCGACACCACCCGCTACGCCGCGCCGCAGCAGCAGCTGACCGTGGCCGGCGAGCCGCGGCTCTACTTCTACTACCACGCCGACGACCAGGCCGCCGAGGTGCACGCCACGCCCGCGGGCCCGGTGCGGCGCCTGCGCCTGCTGCCCTCGCCCGACTTTAAGGTGCTGGACTCGCTGGTGCGCGGGGCCGACGGCAGCTACCGGGCCACGGTGCGCTTCCGCAACCTCACGGCCACGCCGTTTGTGCGGCTCGTGTTCGGGGCCACGCCCGACTCGGCGGGGCGGCCCGAGCGGCAGCAGGCCGTCAGCTTATTGCCGCTCACGCGCAGCAGCCTGGGCCTGCGCGTGGCCAACCCCGAGCTGTTCGTGGGCGAAGAGAAAATCGTCGACCTCAACACCGACAACCCCGCCAACGTGCGCCTGACCAACACCTGGACGCGCGGGCAGGACATCGACTACAAGGTGACGCTGGAGGGCACCGGCCTGCGCCTGCACCTGCTGCCCAACGAGCCGGGGCCCCACACGCTGGTGCTGAGCCTAGTGGCCGAGCGCCCCCGCCTGGGCCCCGACGGCAAGCTGACGTATCAGTACCCGCCGCTGCGCCAAGACTTTACGGTGAAGGCCAGCCGCCTGCGCTTCCTGAGCGTGGACCACAAGGACATTGCCTTCGACGAGGCGGGGCGCGTGCAGGGCACGGAGCTGATACTGGATGACGGCCACTCCTTCGACCTGCACCACACCTACCGCCTCGAGGCCCAGCAAGACCCCGGCGGGGCCCTGGTGGCCGAGCTGTACACGCGCAGCTACCTCACCAACGACCGGGTGCTGTGCCAGCTGCGCGTGTTCAACCCCCACCGCCAAACCGAAGGCTACCTCTACATCAAGGACGGCGACGCGGCCCGCTACGTCACCAACTTCGACATCGCGCCCCGGCCCCACGTGGCCGTGGTGAGCGTGCTGCACCGCGGCGGCGACTGGAGCCAGAACCTGGCCGTGAGCCCCGGCGAAACCGTGGACGTGCGCCTGGAGGGCGAGTCGCTGCTCAAGGGCCGCTTCCGGGTGGAAGACCTGCTGCCGGTGGCCTCCGACTCGTCGGTGCGCTCAAATAATTCGCTGATTTACCGCGTGCAGGTGCCGCTGGGCGTGGTGCGCCGCCGCCTGGCCATCCTCGAGGGCACCGCGCCCACGGGCTTCGTGCTGGCGGTGAAGGAAGTGCAGCGCCCGCACCCGCTCAACTTCGTGAGCGTGAGCTACGGCGAAGGGGCCGTGCCCGTGACGCGCCTCAGCGGGCCGGTGCTCTACCAGCACGCCATCCGCGACGTGGTGTTCGCCTTCAACACGGGCGGCATCGACGGGGCCCAGGCGCTCTACGGCAAGCAGTGCCTGACGGTGGACGTGCGCGTGCTCGATGCCAAAAATAACCTGCTCGACCAGAAAACCATCGACAACCTGGTCGTCTGCCCCGGCGAGCCCTCGCCCCGCGCCGCCTATTACCAGGACAAGCAGTGCCAGAGCGGGCCCCTGAGCCTCAACGCCCTGCTCGACCACAAAACCTACGACCTCGGCGACTGGTCGCGCATCATCGTCACCCTGAAGCACAACGCCGGCCAGTACGGCGAGCCCGGCTACAGCCAGGTCATCGACCTGGTGCTGAGCCGCCGCAGTACCTTCGATATTGACGTGAGCTTCCCGGCGGGCCTGCTCACACGGCAGGAAGGCGTGTCCGGCTACGGCAGCTTCAGCGGCATCAGCATTGCCACGCTGGCCCAGTTCAGCTTTTATTCGCCCGGCCGCATCAACCACCTGCGCCCCTACAAAATCGGGGCCGGCTTCGTGGCCCTCAACGCGTTCAACCTGGCCCAAAACGCGGCCGACCGCGACCTGGGCGTGGTGGTGCTGGGCTCGGTGACGCCGCTGCACACGGGGCGGCTCACGTTTCCGCTGTACCTGGGCGGCGGGCGGCTGCTGTCGGCGGGCAAGTGGTTTTACCTGCTGGGGCCCGGCATCGGGGTGAGCTTGTAGCGGGGCCTTACGCGGCCACCGCGTAGGTCGGCCGCTGCTGGGCCCCGGGCCGGAACAGCCAGTCGGCGTACATGACGCCGGTGGCCAGCAGCGCGGCCGGCAGGTACACCCAGCCGTGGAACTGGTAGAGCAGGGCCAGGTAGGCCACGTTGCCCAGGGCGAGGGCCAGCACCAGGCCGGCCAGCAGGAAAAACCCCAGCACGGCCCCCAGCGTCCAGGCCAGCCGGCGGGCGCGGGTGGGCACGGCCAGCAGCCGGCCCATGGCCAGGCGCAGCAGCGGCACCAGCGGCGCGGAGCTGGCCGCGGCGGCCCCGCCCACTACCGCGCCCCACTTATACTCGGCGGTGTGCGGGGCGGAAAAATAAAACAGCAGCGTGCAGCCGGCGGTGCCCAGCAAGTTGGCCAGCAGCCACAGCCGGCCGCTTTTGCCCCAGGAATGGTACCGGCGTTGGGCAAACGGGAAGTGTAACATCGCAGCGGGTTCGGGTAAAAAGAGTCGATAGAAGGGGTTTAAGTCGCCGCTAACCGCGCGGCAGGCGGGCAGTTTAGTTCAGTTGCAGGCCGCGCCAAGCGCCCACCAGCCGCTTGAGGCTGTAGGTGCCGGGGGCGGGGCGGGCCCGGTATATCCAGCCCACGGCCAGCAGCGACGCGCACAGGTACGGCTCCGTGATGCTGAACAGGTGGCCGATGGAATCGAGGGGCAGCAGCGTCACGAATAAGTAGTTGCCCACGAAGAAGGTCAGCACCGCACCCAGAACGGCAAACAGCCGGCACCGCCACCCAATGCACCAGGTGTAGCGGTTGGTGAACGCAAAAAACGGCACCGCCAGCGGCACGCAGGCCAGCGACAGCAGGGCCGCGACCGCGCCGATGCCCAGCGGAATGGTGAAATCGGTGGGGCAGTCGCGGCAGAAGTCGAGCAGGAGCCAGCCCGTGCCGCCCAGGTTGCCCAGCAGCCAGATGTGAAGGGTGCGGGTGGTGGCGGCGGAAGCGGTGAGCGGAGCGTAGAGAGGGGCCATAAAGTGAGCGAATGGGAGCGCGTGAAAAACTGGTGCTGGCTAAGGGGATTGCCGAGAAAGGGCCGGGTTAGGAACCGCTTATTCGACTGGTTGCCGACCTACGAATGACTGTAAATGAATGGATTGAAAGAATTTTAAAGATTTTTTTTGGGAATATCATTCCCAAATTGGCACTGCCTGAGCGGTACCAAAAAGAAGGGCGAAACGCGTGGTTTGCGCGGGGTTACGGCGGGCGGGCTCAGTGCCCTGGGGCAGTAGGTTAACCGGGGCTTTTCCCAGCCTGGGAACAAACTTTTTTGTTGCCGGCCCTTTGCCGGGCGGGCGGCTGCCTGCCCGGCAAAGGGCGGTGCGCGGGGGGCGCAGAAAAACCCGTGCGCTAAACCGTGCCCAGGGCCAGCGCCGGGGCCCGAGCGCCGGGGCCCAGACCCGGGATGGAAAACTTTTTTTGGCATTTGGCGGGATTCCCTTAGCTTTGCATAACAAAGCACTTCGCATATTATGCAGCCCGACCCGCTCGCCCAGCTCACCGAAATCCGCGCCATCATGGAGCGCAGCTCGCGCTTTCTGTCGCTCTCCGGCCTGAGCGGGGTGGGGGCGGGCGTGGTGGCGCTGCTGGGCGCGGCGGCGGGCCACTTCTACCTCAGCAGCCACTACCCCAGCGAGTACGGCAGCGACGGCTACCGCCACCTGATTGCCAGCACCGCGGCCGAGCGGCAGGCGGCGCTGCCGTTTCTGCTGCTGCTGGCGGCCGCGGTGGCGGGCGCGGCGGTACTGGTGGCCTGGTACTTTACGCGCCGGCGCATGCGGCAGCAAGGCAGCCGGCAGCCGCTCTGGAACGGCCTCACGCGGCGGCTGCTGGGGGCCATGGCCGTGCCGCTGGGCGCCGGGGCCGTGTTTTGCCTGCGCCTGTACCTGGGCGGCGACGCGGGCCTGGTGGTGCCCGGCCTGCTGGTGTTCTACGGCCTGGCGCTGCTGAACGCCAGCAAGTTCACGCTCGACGAAATTCGCTGGCTGGGGCTCACGCAAGTGGCCCTGGGGCTGGTGGCGCTGGGGCTGCCGGGCGGGGGCCTGGTGTTTTTCGCGCTGGGCTTCGGCCTGGGCCACATCGGCTACGGCCTGGCCATGTACCACCGCTACGAGCGGGCCGCCCCGGCCGCGGCCCCCGCCTCCTCCGTATTGGGCCGGTGAAGCACCTCATCCACGCCCTCAACAAAGCCTTCGACCACCGCGTGCGGCTGGGCGTGATGGCCGTGCTGCTGGCCACCGACGCCGTGAGCTTCACCGACCTCAAGGAAGTGCTCGACCTCACCGACGGCAACCTCGCCAGCCACGTGGCCGCCCTCGAAAAGGCTGGCTACGTGCTGGTCAGCAAGCAGTTCATCGGCAAGAAGCCCAATACTACCTACACCGCCACCGCCGCGGGCAAGGCCGCTTTCCAGCAGCACCTCGCGGCCCTGGAGCAGCTGCTGCGCCCGGGGTGACCGTCGCGGAGGGCAAAGCGCCGGCAAGCGGCCGCTTGTTTGGCTTTGCCCTTTCAACCGCCTTCCCGCCCCGTGCCCTGTGCGCGTTTTTTTATCTCATTTTACTTTGTAATACAAAGAACTTTAAATAATCATGGAAACTTTCCTGCCTCCCGCCGCCGCCTGGCCCGCGGCCCCGGCCAAGCCCGCCCTCACCCCCCTCACCGCCGCCCAGCAGCTGCTGCTGCCACTGGGCGTGGTGCTGTTCGATTGGTTGTTCTGGGCCGAAAAAACGGGGGTCAACCTGCTGCTGTACAGCGTATTTGTGGTGGGATGCCAGCTGGCGGTGCTGCCGCGCCACGCGCCGGCGCGGCGGGCGGGCCTGTTCTGGCTGGCCGTGGCGGGCAGCCTGTTTGGGGGCCTGATGGCGGCCGTGTACGGTTCGGGGGCCGCCGCGCTGGCCAGCGGCGCGTCGCTGCTGCTGGTGGTGGGTTACGCCAACCAGCCCCACCTGCGGCTGCTGGCCTTCGCGCTGCTGACGGCGGCCGGCAGCGCGGCCCAGGCCGGGGCGGCGGTGCCCCGGGCCTGGCCGGGCCGGGGCGTGCGCGGCGGGCAGGTGCGGCGCGGCTGGTACTACGGCCGGCTGCTGCTGGGGCCCCTGGCGGTGCTGGGGCTGTTCCACGGGCTGTTTGCGGTGGCCAACCCGCGTTACGCCGCCCTGAGCGGGCGGGCCCTGGCGGCGGTGGGCACTTGGCTGGCCCGGCTCTGGCCCGACTGGTCGGTGGGCCACGTGCTGTTCCTGGGGCTGGGCTACTGGCTGGCGGCGGGGGCCCTGGTGGCCGTGCCGGTGTACTACTTCGCCGACCGCGAAGCCCGCCTGGGCGAGTTCGTGCGGCGGCAGCGCGACCGGGTGGCCTCGTTTGGGGTGCGCCGGCCCGATTTTCGCCGCCGGAATTTTCAAACGCTCGACTTGCGCCAGGAATGGCTGATGGCCGTCGCGGCGCTTGGGCTGGTGAACGCGCTGCTGCTGGCCGTGAACGCCATCGACATCAACTGGCTGTGGTTCGGCTTCGAGCCCGCGCCGGGGTTCGACCTCGCGCAGTTCGTGCACGAGGGCACTTACGTGCTCATTTTCAGTATTTTGCTGGCCATGGGCATCGTGCTGTGGTTTTTTCGGCGCAACCTGAATTTCTACGGCCCCGGGCTGCCCTGGCTGCGGGCCGGGGCCACGGCCTGGGTGCTGCAAAATGCCGTGCTGGCCGTGTCGGTGGGCCTGCGCAACTACTACTACATCCAGCACCGGGGCCTGGCCTACAAGCGCCTGGGGGTGTGCTTCTTCCTGCTGCTCACGCTGTTCGGGTTGGGTACCATGCTGCTCAAAATCTGGCAGCGCCGCTCCGTGTACTTCCTCGTGCGCTGCAACGCCCTGGCCGCCTACGCGGTGCTGCTGGTGCTGGCGGCCGGCAACTGGGAGGTGTGGATGGCCCGCTACAACCTCCAGGCCCGCTTTCATACCGTGGACGTGGGCTTCCTGCTGGACATGCCCGGCCGGGTGCTGCCCGAGCTGCAAGCGGCCCGGGCGGTGCTGAACCGGGTGCCGCAGCTCACGGGTAGCACCAGCTACGGGGCCCCCGTGGTCATTTCCGCCGCTGATGCCCAGAGTCGCCTCGACGCCGCCGTGGCCGCCTGGCGCCAGCGCCAGCGCACCTACGCCGATTGGCAAGGCTGGAACTACGCCGACTGGCAAGCCGCGCAAGCATTGCGCTAAACGGCTAAGGGCTCCAGCATTGACTTCAAAAAGCCGTTAATTAATTCAGTAAGTCCATGACAATTAAACAATTCGCCTGCCTGGCGCTGTGCCTGGTTACCTGCTTCGGCGACCTGGCCACTTTCGGTTTTTTGCTCTCTTGGCGCGACCGGGCGGCCACGCCCAGCCGGCGGCGGGCCCGGCTGCTGCGCGGGGTGGTGCCGGGCGCGGTGGTGCTGGGGGCCCTGCTGCTCACGGCCCTGGTGCAGGCCATGCTGCGGTGGTCGGAACAATGAAACACAAGCACCCCGTGACCGCACAGAGGAGCGCTTTTGGCCAACCGCGGCGGCCGGGAGCCGCGCTTTTCCACCCGTGAGCCGCCGCGCCAAATGGCTGCCGCCGTGGCCGGTGGTGCCGCCGCGGCTGTGGGCCACGGCCGGCGTGGCGGGTCTGGCGGTGCTCAGCCTCACTTTTGAGCACGAGCTGTGGTCTAACACATTATATGCCGAGGCCATAAACTGGGCCGTGCTGCTGGGGGCCCTGGCGGCGGCCGGCCCGCAAATAGCCTTGATGCTGTGGCGCTGGCCAGCGGCCTACGTAGGGCCGTGGTGGCTGGGTGTATTATTTGTGGCAGGGGCTCGGGCCTTGGCCGTTTGGCTGCTGGTGATGGAAGTACTGGGCTGCGCGGGGCTGGCCGCGTTGATGGGTGTCACTTGGTAAAGCGCCAGGGTACGGGTGGCTAATATGCAAGCATCCTGGTTTTTCAGGGCAATTTAGTTAGCTTCGCCGCGCCGGCCGGTGCTCCGAAGCGGAGTAAGTCCCCGGTGGTCCCTCCTTAGCGTCCGCCCACCCATGGCCCGTTTCTTTTTGTTGCTGCTGCTGTTCGTGGCCATCGTGCTGGAATTAGCCCTCACGGGTGGGGCCTTTTTTGCGCCGGCCTTAACGCTGGGTAAGTTCGGGGTGAAATACGGGCCCGAAACGGCGTTTTTAGGGTACATCACGGGGTGGTTCTTGCTGTTTGTGTCGGTTGTGGCGGGGCTAGCCTTTGCCTGGGTGTGGCAGCGGCGGCCGCGCTTTGCGGCGCTGTGCTACCTGCTGGGGCTGTGGTGGGTGGGCATTGGCGTGGGCATCTACGTCGCCTTCGGCAAGCCCGACAACCTGCTGCTCGACTCCTTGAAAGGGGCCCTGCTGGTGCTGCTGGCTTGGCGCTGCCAGGGCGGGCGCATGCCCGTGCGCCGCTACTAAGCCGGCCGCGGGGCTACCTTGGGGCCGGGGCCGGGAGTGGCCCCTTCTCGCCCGCCGCCCGCCATGCCCCCCACCCTCACGCTCCCCGCCTCGCCCCGGCTGTCGCGCCTGGGCCGGGCCCTGGCCGCCGCCCAGGCCGCCAAGGAAACCCTGAGCTTCCTGCTGCTGGTGCTGCCCCTGGCCCTGGAGGCCCCGCTGGTGCTGGTGTCGGCCCTGCCGGGGCTGGTGCTCTACGCGCTGCACCTCTACCTGGCCGCGGGCCGCGCCACCCGCCTGCTGGCCCTGGCCGCCTGGGTGCTCACCCTGGCCGACGAACTCTGGGCCGTGCTGCTCTACCACGATTTGGGGGCCCCCGTGCCGGCCCGCCGGCTCCACCTTAGCCACTGCCTGGGCCTGGGCATCAGCTTGCTGGCCCTGGCCGAGCTGGCCTGGCGCTGGCCGCGCCGCCGCCGCCCGCCCGGCCTGCCCGGGCCCGGGTAGCCGGCCGGGGGCGGCCGCGTGCGCCCGCCGGGGCCCGGCGGCGGTATATTTGCCTTTCCGCGCGGCGGGGTTGCGGCCCCGCTTCCCACCCGCGTTCCTGCATGGCCGTTCCTTCTCCGCCCACCCCGCCCGCGTCGCCTGCGCTCCCGTCTGCCACCCCCCGCCGCTGGCCGCGCCGCCTCGTGCGCTGGACGTGGGTCTCGTTTGGGGTGGCCGTGGTGCTGTTTCTGGTGTACCCGGTGCTGGTGAGTACCAACTTTTTGTTCCTCTTCGGGAAGTCGCCGAGCCTGGCCGACCTGGAAAACCCCCGGGTGGAGCAAGCCTCCGAGCTGTACACCTCCGACGGGGTGCTGATGGGCAAGTACTTCCGCGAAAACCGCTCGCCGGTGCCGCTGAGCAAGATTTCGCCGGTGCTCATCAAGGCTCTGGTGGCCACCGAGGACGTGCGCTTCTACGACCACGCCGGCATCGACGGGCCGGCCCTGCTGGGGGCCCTGGCGGCGGCGGTGCGCGGCGAGAAGCGCGGGGGCTCGACGCTGACGCAGCAGCTGGCCAAAAACCTGTACAAAACCCGGCGCGGCGAAACCCGCGGCGGCCTGGGCCACGTGCCCGGCCTGAGCACGCTCATCAGCAAAACCAAGGAGTGGCTGACGGCCGTGGAGCTGGAGCGCCGCTACACCAAGGAGGAGATCCTGCGCATGTACCTGAACACCGTGGAGTACGGCTCGAACGCCTACGGCATCAAGGTGGCGGCCAAAACCTACTTCAACACCTCGCCCGACAGCCTCTCGGCGGTGCAGGTGGCCATGCTGGTTGGCGTGCTCAACAACCCCACGGCCTACAACCCGCGCTTCCACCCCGAAGCCGCCCGCCGCCGCCGCAACGTGGTGCTGGAGCGCATGGGCCAGGCCGGCATCCTCAAAACCGGCGACGTCGCGGCCCTGCAAAAGGAGCCCGTGGCCCTCGACTACCACGTGGAGCGCCACATCGACGGGCCCGACAACTACTTCCGCGGGGCCATCGGCCAGCTCGTGACGAAATGGTGCGACGACCACGACCTGGACCTCTACCGCGACGGCCTGCGCATCTACACCACCCTCGACTCGCGGATGCAGGACCACGCCGAGGAGGCCCTGCACGAGCGCATGAAGCTGCTCCAGCGCAGCTTCGATGCCTTCTGGCGCGACCGCCACCAAAACCCCTGGGTGGACGACGAAGGCGAAGAAATCCCCGACTTCATCAGCACCCAAATCCGGCGCACCGAAGTCTACAAAACCCTCTTCAACCGCTACCACGGCAACCAGGCGCAGATTGAGGCGGCCCTGAGCGTGAAGCGCCCGATGAAGGTGTTTACCTGGAAGCACGACGACAACGACACCACGCTGGTCATGTCGTCGCTCGATTCGCTGGCCTACTACAAGCACTTTTTGCAGGCCGGCATGATGACGATGGACCCCTACACGGGCTCCGTGAAGGCCTGGGTGGGGGGCCTGGACTACCGCTTTTTCCAGTACGACCACGTGAAGCAGGGCCGCCGCCAGGCCGGCTCCACGTTCAAGCCCTTCGTGTACCTCACGGCCCTCGACAACGGCTACTCGCCCTGCGACCGGCTCCAGGACAAGCGCGTGACCATCAAGTACGTCGAGAACGGCCAGCCCATGGAGTGGCAGCCCGACAACGTGACCCGCGAGTACACCGGCCTCAACATGACGCTGCGCCACGCCATGGCCCGCTCCGTGAACTCCGTCACGGCCCAGCTCACCGAGCTGGTGGGCTGGGACAAAGTGGCCGTGTACGCCCACAAGGTGGGCATTACCAGCCCCTTGCTGCCGGTGCCGAGCATAGGGTTGGGCTCGGCCGGCGACGTGAGCGTGTACGAGATGGTGGACGCCTACAGCACGTTCATGAACACGGGCTTCCGCTCGCAGCCCCGCCTCATCACCCGCATCGAAGACCGCCACGGCAACGTCATCCACCAGTTCGACCCGGTGCAGCGCCGCGCCATCGCGCCCGAAACGGCCTGGCTGATGACCTACATGCTGCGCGGCGGCATGGAGGAGCCCGGCGGCACCTCGCAGGCCCTGTGGGACTACGACCTCTGGCACAAGGACAACCAAATCGGGGGCAAAACCGGCACCACCTCCAACTATTCCGACGGCTGGTACATGGGCCTCACCAAAGACTTGGTGACCGGCGTGTGGGTGGGCGGCGAAGACCGCAGCATCCACTTCGTGGGCTCGCAGCAGGGCGAAGGCGGCCGCACGGCCCTGCCCATCTTCGGCAAGTACATGGAGAAAATTTACCAGGACAAGTCCCTGGGCTACGACTACGGCCACTTCCCCGCCGCCACGGTCAAAATCAGCAAGAAGTACACCTGCGTCTCGCCCGACGAGCCCCGCCACCGCCGCGCCGCCGCCGTGGACACCATCGCGGCCGACAACCTGCTGGAGCAGATGAACGACGGGGGCAACGCGGTGCCGGACAGCGTCCGCTAACTGGTTCTTAAGTAGGAATATTTATTGGCGTAGCGCCTTCCAAACGGGCAGGTATTTAGCTGGAAGCAGTGCTCTGGCTTCACGAGCTTTTACAGAATCGCCATCCATCTCTACATGCTCGAGAAATGAGACGTAAAGGGCATTTTCAGTATCGCTATCTACTTTTTCTACGGTAACGCTAAAAAAGCTGAATACCCTTCTTAAAACATCAAATCTGCTGTGTTGAATAAGTTGGTTGGCATATCTAGCCAGACACGCAATTTGCAGATGAATAAGGTCAGCATAATCTTCGTCCAGCACTTCATCCGAAATTTCTGGGAACACTTTCACTAAGTGATTGAGAAATTCCTCTTGGCTAATGTTGGGCTTCGTGATTGTAAAATTCATTGCTAACGAGTGCAGAATGCGGTCTGACGTGCAATAATCAGAAGACTCATAATAGAAATTATCCCGCCCCGTACAGCGCCTTCAGGGCCCCGCGCAGCACCAGGTAGTCGAACTCGAAGCTTGCGCCAGCACCACTTCGCTCTGCTCGCCCAATAGCAGTTTCAGCACGAAACCGGGTACCTTGGGCAGCAGGCTGGGAAAGCTTCATTGGTGGCACCATTCGCTAGAGTGCTTTGGAAATTACCCGAACAACGATTCCAACGATACTGGCTTGGAACCGTGGTGGACTACTAAAATAGCCAAATCATTGGGAGTAAGCACCTGATACATGATGCGGTACTGTTTGTAAAGCAATTCCCGCAAATCTGTTTGATTCAATTCGGGGATGATACGCCCCATGAGCGGGTGGCTTTCAAGCAAAAATACCTTCTCAAAAACCCGCTCTATAAGCTCATCGGCAAAGCCAACGGAGTAAGCCCGGTGAAATTCGCTAGCTGCATGAACGCTCTCTAGCGCCAACGTGGACCACGTTATTTTGACCATTCCTTGAGCTTCTGCCGGGCCTCTTCGGTGGTATATACTTCGCCTGCTGCCACTTGGGCCATTGCCCGATCTATTTTTTCCAATAAAATAGCCCGGTCAAATAATTCATCCAACGTGAATTTATCTGGCAAATCCTGGAGGCTGGTTATCAGGTTATCCTTGGTAATCATGGGTTAGAGGCATTAAGACCTAAAAATTTCGATTGCTCTAAACTACACAATATAGCTCACCCCGCCCCGTACAGCGCTTTCAGGGCCCCGCGCAGCACTGGGTAGTCGAACTCGAAGCCTTGGGCCAGCACTTTCGCGTCGCTCACGCGCTGGCCGGCCAGCACCACTTCGCTCTGCTCGCCCAGGGCCAGCTTGAGGGCGAAACCGGGCACCTTGGGCAGCAGCAGCGGGCGGTGCAGCACGTCGGCCAGCACTTCGGTGAAGGCCGCGTTGGTGGCGGGGTAGGGGGCCACGGCGTTGTAGGGGCCCCGCCAGGCGTCGTCGGCCAGCATGGCGATGAACAGGCGGCAGAGGTCGTCGATGTGAATCCAGGACAGGTACTGCTGGCCGTTGCCGATGGGGGCCCCAAGGCCCCATTTCACGGTGCCGGCCAGCGGCAGCAACGCCCCGCCCTTGGTGCTCAGCACCACGCCGATGCGCGGCAGCACCAGCCGTAGGCCCAGGGCCCCGATGGGCGCGGCGGCGGCTTCCCACTGCCGGGCCAGGTCGGCCAGGAAGTCGTGGGCCGGGGGCGTGTCCTCGGTGGCCAGCCGGTCGCCGGTGTTGCCGTAGTAGCCGATGGCCGAGGCCGAGAGCACGGTGTGCACGCGGTGGCCGGGCTTGGCCAGCTCGCGGGCCAGCAGGGCCAGGCTGCCGAGGCGGCTGGCCAGCAGCTCCTTTTTGCGGGCCTCCGTCCAGCGGCCTTCGCCCACGTTGGCCCCGGCCAGGTTCACCACGGCGTCGGCGTAGGGCACGGCGGCGGGGTCGATGGTGCCGGCCGCCGGGTTCCACTGAAACGTGTGGTAAGGCCCCCCGGTGCCCGGCTCGCGGCTCAACAGCGCCACTTCGTGGCCGGCGTCAACGAGCATTTCTGCCAGGCGGGTGCCCACGAGGCCCGTGCCGCCGGTGATGAGAATTTTCATGGGAAGTAAATGAATTAATTGCTGGTTATTAAATTGTTAGCTCGGTTACCGAAATTAAAACCGCCTTACTCCAGCCCGGTGTTTGTACGTCTGAGCCATCAGAACGACCAACAATTTAACAACTCAGCCATTAAACCATTTACTTCCCAATCTGCCGCAGGAACTCCGTGCGCAGGGCCGCGTCGGCGGCGAAGCGGCCCCCGTACTCGCTGGTGAGGGTGGAGCTGCTGGTGTCGTTCACGCCGCGGCTCATCACGCAGAGGTGGTCGGCTTCGATGAGCACGGCCACGTCGGGCGTGCCCAGGCTCTGCTTCAGCTCCTCGGCAACCTGGCGGGTGAGGCGCTCCTGCACCTGCGGGCGGCGGGCGTAGTGCTGCACCACGCGGTTGAGCTTGCTGAGGCCCACCACGTGGCCGGCCGGCAGGTAGGCCACGTGGGCCTTGCCGATGATGGGCACGAAGTGGTGCTCGCAGCACGAAAACAGCGTGATGTCGCGCTCCACCAGCAGCTGGTGGTACTCGTAGCGGTTCTCGAACAGCTTCACGTCGGGCCGGTTGGCGGGGTTGAGGCCCCGGAACCACTCCTGCACGTACATCTTGGCCACCCGGCGCGGGGTGCCGGCCAGGCTGTCGTCGGCCAGGTCCAGGCCCAGTTCGCGCATGATGGCCTCGAAGTGGCCCGCGATGGCCGCGATTTTGGCCTCGTCGGGGGCGGCGAAGGCATCGGGCAGCACGGGGGTGCGCAAGCCCGCGGGCAGGTGCGCGTCGGGGACGGGGCGGGCCCCGGAATCGTTATCCATGGTATTCTACAAAGTTACGCTCCGTCTCGTAGAGCGTGACCGACAGGGCCAGCGCCGCCGCCAGGTGCGGGCGCAGGCGCTGCCAGATGGCCACGGCGATGTGCTCGGCCGTGGGGTTGAGGGCGCGAAAATCGTCCACGTCCAGGTTCAGGTTGCGGTGGTCGTAGCGGTCGAGCACCTCGCGCTTGATGAGGTCGCTCAGCCGCTTCATGTCGTACACGTAGCCGGTGTCGGGGTCCACGTCGCCGGTGAGGCGCACCACCAAGTTGTAGTTGTGGCCGTGGTAGTTGGGGTTGTTGCAGGGCCCGAACACGCGCTGGTTCTGCGTCTCGTCCCAGGCGGGGTTGTGCAGGCGGTGGGCGGCATTGAAGTGTTCGGCGCGGCAGACGGTTATGGGCATAGTTACACTAAACCGGGCTGACGAGTTTTTTGTTCGGCCCCCGGGCCCGCCGAGGCCCGGGGGCCGCAAGCCCGCTCAGCAAAATAGATATTCTATGATAGAAGGACGAGAAAATTGAAATAATCTAATAAAAGTACAGTTTTTGTTGAAAAATTTGGTACTATATGATGTAAGCACCCGGAATAGGCATAAATTTGAAATGCCAAACCAGTTAACCATTCGCTACGCGTCCTTAATTCTATCTTTTTAGCTTTTTCTAATATTTACTCCGATGACCCGAAGCTTACTTTTCTTCCTGTTCGCATGCCTGCTATCCTTTGGGGCCCTGGCACAACGCTCGCCGGTTGACGAAACCGATAACATGATCGACGGCATCCCGCGCAAAGGCCAGCGGGTGGCCATCCAGCTCGACAACCGCCGGGTGGAAGCTGCCTGGCTCAAGCAGCTCAACGATAAGTACCCCGGCAAGGTGAAAAATGTGAAGGGCGTTATCAAGCTCGACGGGGTGGTGGTGGAAGAAATCGCCCCCACGCCCGTGCGCATCATCACCAAGGTGGACGGCATCCCAACGGGCACCACCGTGTGGTGGAGCATCGACCTGGGCAACGCTTACCTGGGCCGCGACGCCACCCCGGCGCAGTGGAAATCGGCCGAGAAGTACCTCAAGGACTTCGCCCGCGGCATGTACCGCGAAGACGTGGTGGCGCAGATTTCGGAGGCCGAAAAGGCCCTGGTGCAGTCGCAGAGCGCCCACATGGCCACCATTGCCAAGGTGGACGCCATTAAGAAAGACATTGAAAAGAACAAGGCCCGCAAGCTCGAAATCCAGCAGTTGCTGGCCCAGAACGCGGCCGAGCTGTTACAGTACAACAACCTGATCGACGCCAACCTGAAAGAACAGGAAGCCGCCCGGGCCGATATTGTGAACATGCGCGTGTCGCTGGAATCGGTGAAGGACCGCATGAACAAGATTGAGTAGCCGCCGGCTGGCAATAAAGTAAAACGGGCCCCGCTGGTACGCAGCGGGGCCCGTTTTACTTTATTGCCAACCCTACCCCCGGTTTCTGCGTTGGGACTAGACGTTTTACATCCGATTACCTTATTCATGGAAAAGACCGAAGTTCAGCACCAGAACCACCTCGACGGCACCGTAAACATCTTATCGCAGGATCTGGTGGAAGAAGCCAGCCGCGCCGGCCTCGACAACCACCTGCAACGCTGGATTGAAGACCTGAAGGCCGCCAGCAACCCCCAACTGCACCAACTAATTGTGGACCTGCAAGAGCTGAAAGCCCACTTCGGCAGCGGCAGCTACGACAAGGACACCATCAGCAAGCTGCTGGCGCGCCTGGGCAAGAACACCAGCCAAGCCGCCGTGTTTGCCGATGGCAACACCCAGCCCCGCGTAGAGAAGCTGGGCGAGGCCCTGACTGCCGCCGCCAAGCAAGTGCAGGACAGCGACAAGAGCACCCCTGCCAGCGACTTGCAAGCCGATTCGGCCAGCAGCAAGTAGGCTTTAGGCCCCGCCAACCAACAAGAAGGCCAGCCCCCGCACGGGGGCTGGCCTTCTTGTTGGTTGGCGGGGCCTAAAGCTCTGGGTTTGGCCGCGCCGGTCATAAACAAAGCCGGCCTTCTCCGCAAGGAAAAGGCCGGCTTGGCAAGCAACTGACGACGCCTTAAGCGGTGGCTACGGGCTTGGGAGCGTTCAGGCGACGCTCTTTGATACGGGCTTGCTTGCCCGAGAGGCCACGCAGGTAGAACAGGCGGGCGCGGCGCACCTTGCCGCGGCGGATCACCTCAATTTTGTCGATGTTGGGCGAGAGCAGGGGAAAAATCCGCTCGGTGCCGATTTGGTTCGAAATCTTGCGCACGGTGAAGGTTTCGCCGTTCGAGCTGGGGTTGCGGCGCTGAAGCACCACGCCCTGGAACTGCTGGATGCGTTCCTTGTTGCCCTCGCGGATTTTCACGTGCACGTTCACAGTGTCGCCGGCGGCAAATTTGGGGAAGCTGGCGCGGCGCTCCTGCGCTTCGGCATTGATAAAGTCGAGTAGTACGCTCATGGCGAAAGAAATTGCGAAGGGACGGCGCCGCCGGCCCGGATTGATTTTACGAAACGGAGCGCAAAGATAAGGACTTCGGCGCAGGATAGCAAATGCGTAGCAGATGAGGCGAATAGATAAGGCGTTATCTGCTGAAAAACTGGGGCCAGGGCCCTATTTTTCAGTAGCGCCGCCCAGTAAATCGGGCCGTCGGGCCTGGGTGCGGGCCAGGGCTTGGGCGTGGCGCCACTCCTCAATGAGCGGCGTGTTGCCCGACAGTAGGATGGCGGGCACGGCCTGGCCGCGCCACTCAGCCGGTCGCGTGTACACGGGCGGGGCCAGTAAGTCGTCCTGAAACGAGTCGGACAAGGCCGATTCTTCGTTGCCCAGCACGCCGGGCAACAGCCGCACCACGGCATCGACCAGGATGGCGGCCCCCAGCTCGCCACCGCTCAGCACGTAGTCGCCCACGCTGATTTCGTGGGTGACGTAGGCCGCCCGCAGGCGCTCGTCGATGCCCTTGTAGTGGCCGCAGAGCAGAATGACGTTGGTGAGCAGCGAGAGGCGGTTGGCCAGCGGCTGGCGCAGGGTTTCGCCGTCGGGCGTGAGGTAAATCACGGCGTCGTAGGGGCGCTGGGCCAACAGCTCGTCCAGCCAGGCGGCAATGGGCTCCACGCGCAGCACCATGCCGGCCCCGCCGCCGAACACGTAGTCGTCAATCTGCCCGTGCTTGTTGATGGCGTGCCGGCGCAGGTCGTGCACGTGGATTTCGGCCAGGCCCTTGTCCTGGGCCCGCTTCACGATGGAGTAGGCGAAGGGGCTGGCCAGCAGCTCGGGCTGGCAGGTGATGATGTCAATACGCATCTCTAATTAGCTTTTGGCTGTTAGCTACTAGCTGTTAGCTTTTGAACTGACGACTCGTACTGCGCTTTTCATGCGACGATAAGAGCTAACAGCTAATAGCTAAAATCATTCTGCCTCGTCCTGCTGGCGGGTCGTGGGGGCGAGGTAAATGTCGAGCAAGCCGTCGGGCAGGCGCACAAATACCTGGCGGGCGGCCATGTCGGCCCGCAGCACGATTTCGTCCACCACGGGCACTAGCACCTCGTGGCCCTGGTAGCGCATGGCCAGCATGTCCTGCTGGGGCAGCTCGTAGAAATTCTCGACCACGCCCAACTCGCCCAACACCTCGTCGATGACGGTGAAGCCGATGACGTCGTGGTAGTAAAACTGGTCGTCGTCGAGGGCCGGCAGGGCCTCCAGGGGCAGGTGCAGCGTGGCGTTGCGCAGCGGCTCGGCCTCCTCGATGCGCTCGATGCCCCGGAGCTTGAGCAGCACGCGGGTGCCCGATTGGGGCTGCACCTTCTCCACGGCGTGGGCCACGAGCTTGGTGGGGGCCCCGGGCAGGGCCAGGTACACGGTTTTCAGCTTTTGGTAGGCGGTGGTGTCGTCCACGTCAAAATCGGCGGCCACGAAGCCGCGCAGGCCGTGGGGCTTCGTGATTTTGCCGAGCTGATAGGTTTCGTCGGGGAGCATGGCGGGCGAAAAAGGGGTGAAAAAAGAATCCGGCAGCCGCTGCCCAGGCGGACAACAACTGCCGGACTTTTCAGTCGCTAAGCGGCAAAAACTAGGCGGCGTCCTCGGCCGATACTTCGGCGGTTTCTGTCGTCTCGGTTTCGGCGGCGGGAGCCGGGGCCGGAGCAGCAGCGGCCAAAGCGGCGGCTTGCTTCTGGCGCTGGGCTTCGCTGCGGGCCTCTTTCACCTTGGTTTCGGCGGCCAGGGCGGCGGTGCGAGCGTCGGTTTTGGCGTCCACCAAACCGGTGCGTTTGCCTTCGATGCGGCTATCCTTATCGGTTTTCCAATCAGCGAAGCGCTGGTTGGCCACGTCCTGGGTGATGGCACCTTTGTCGACCCCCAACTGGAGGTGACGGCGGTAGAGCACGCCGCGGTACGAAAGCATGGCGCGCACCGTGTCGGTGGGCTGGGCGCCGGTCATCATCCAGTAGAATGCGCGGTCGGCGTCGTAGTTGATGGTGGCGGGGTTGGTGTTGGGGTTGTAGGTACCGAGTTTCTCGATGAAACGGCCGTCGCGGGGCGAGCGGGCGTCAGCTACTACGATGTCGTAAGTCGCGGCTTTTTTACGGCCACGGCGGGCGAGGCGGATTTTAACTGCCATAAACCTTGGGGGTTGTGCGACGCAACTCGTGCGTCTGGTTGAAAATTATTTGGGCCCGCAAAGGTACGCACGAAAGGGCGACAAACCGTGGGGGCTGTTACTAATAAATATGCGGCTTAAGAACCATCAATACGTAAAATCATCTAAAAATGGCAGGTGTAAATAAATAGGGGTAAGGAGCCAATTTTAATCAAATTTGGACGAATACAACCTATAAAAATTGGGTCAATAATTACATAAACATATAAATAATGGAAAATTAACCTTAAATTTTGGGGCAAATCAGCGCGTGGAGCTTAATGGCGAATCAACTTTCCCGACGAGATTTTCTGGCGAAGAGCGCTGTGCTGGGGGCCGGGGCCTACCCGGCCATGCTCGCCCTGAGCCTGCTGCCCGGGGCCCCGGCGCACGCCTTTGCCTTGGAGGCGGGCCATGGCCAGGGCAAGCACGTGGTGGTGCTGGGCGGTGGCCTGGCCGGCATGACGGCTGCCTACGAGCTGCGCAAACTGGGCTACCGCTGCACCATCCTGGAGGCGCGCGAGCGCAGCGGCGGGCGCTGCTGGAGTATCCGCGGGGGCAGCAGCACCGCCGAAACCCAGAACCCGGCGCACGCGGCCGGCTTCGACAAAGGGTTGTATTTCAACGCGGGGCCCTCGCGCATTCCGCACCACCACCAGCTCACGATGCACTACTGCCGGGAGCTGGGCGTGCCGCTGGAAGTGTACAACAACGTGAACGAGGGCAGCTACTACTTTGCCGAGGGCAAGGGGCCCCTGTCGAACAAAAAGGTGCGGGCCCGCGAGGTGCACAACGACATGCGCGGCTACCTGAACGAGCTGCTGGCCAAGGCCGTGAGCCAGCACCAGGTAGACACCGCCCTCACGCCCGAAGACGCCGCCAAGGTGCTGGAGTACCTGCGCGCCGAGGGCGGGCTCGACATCGACAAGGCCTACAAGGCGTCGGCGCGGCGCGGCTACGCCGAGGGCCCCGGGGCGGGCAACCGGCCCGGTAAAATCGCCGACCCGCACCGGCTGGCTGATATCGTGAGTTCGGGCCTGCTCGACCCGGACTTTTACAACGTGGCCGAGTACACCTACGAGCTGCAAATGACCATGTTCCAGGCCGTGGGGGGCATGGATCGCATTGCCCAGGCCCTGGAGCGCCGCGTGGCCGACTGCCTGAAGCTGGGCGCCGAGGTGACGAACATCCAGAACCAGGCCGCGGGCGTCAAAATCCTGTACAAAGACGCGCAGGGGCCCCACGAGCTGGCCGCCGACCTGTGCATCTGCACGGTGCCGCTACCGGTGCTCAGCAACCTGAGCCACAACTTTTCGGCGGACGTGAGCCGGGCCATTGACTCGGTGGCCTACATCCAGACGGGCAAAATCGGGCTGCAATTCAAGCGGCGGTTTTGGGAAGAGGACGAGCAGATTTTTGGGGGTATTACGCACACCAACAACGACTTGACGCAGATTTTCTATCCGTCCTACGACTACCTCAGCCAGAAGGGTATCCTCATCGGGTACTACAATTTCAACGAGAAAGCCCAGCGCGTGGGCGAGCTGACCTACGCCCAGCGCGAGCAGTTAGCCCTGCAAAAGGGCCAGCTCATTCACCCGCAGTACCCGAAGGAGTTCGAGCAGTCGTTTTCGGTGAGCTGGCAGAAGCAGCCCTACAGCCTAGGCGGTTGGGCCCTGTACGCGCCCGAGGAGCGCCAGACGCACTACCAGGCCCTGCTGAAACCCGACGGCCACGTGCACTTCGCCGGCGAGCACACCACCTACCTCACTGCCTGGATGGCCGGGGCGTTCGAGTCGGCGCGCAGCGTGGTGGCGGCCGTGCACAGCCGCCTCAGCGAGCAGCGCGTAAGCTACCCCACGGTCAAGAGCTAACTGTATTTCACCGAAAACAAATTATTTGCACCTAAACCCCTACTCGCATGGCTTCTCTCATGAACCGCCGCAACTGGCTGAAATCGGGCGCGCTGCTGGCTGGCAGCGTGTCGCTGCTGCCCACGGGCCTGGAGGCGCTGGCCGCCCCGCGCCCGGCCGCGCCCGCCGCCCCGTCGCCGCTGGCCGACGTACTGACCGACGAGCAAGCGCTGCTGGCCGCCCCGGGGCCCCTCAAGGCACGGCTGTCGGCCAACGAGAACCCGTTTGGGCCCTCGGACAAGGCCAAGCAGGCCATTCTGGAATCGGTGACGAGCTGCTACCAGTACCCGATGCAGTCGAAGGAGCTGATTCAGATGATTGCCGATTACGAGGGCCTCACGCCGGCCCACATCCTGCTTGATGCCGGCTCCAGCCCGTTGCTGCTGGCCGCGGCCATGCACTTTGGGCAGCAGGGCGCCATCATCACCGGCGACCCGTCGTACGCCGATTTGCCGCGCAAGGCGGAGAAGTTCAAGTCGGCCATTGTGGTCGTGCCGCTCACGGCCGACTACAAGCTGGACCTCGACGCGATGGAGAAAAAGGTGGACGCCCGCACGGCGCTCATGTACATCTGCAACCCTAACAACCCGACCGGCACGGTGCTCGACGCGGCCAAGCTGAAAGCCTTCGCCGCCCGGGTCTCCCAAAAAGTGCCCGTATTTGTGGACGAGGCCTACATCGACTACCTGCCCGACCCGCGCGGGGCCTCGCTGATGGACGCCGTGAAGCAGGGCCAGAACGTGATGGTGGCCCGCACCTTCTCCAAGCTTTACGGCTTTGCCGGGCTGCGGGTGGGCTACCTCGTGGCCCAGCCCGATACGATTGTGGCGCTGAGCAAGTACGCGGTGGGCCCCATGAGCATCTCGGCCCCGGCGGTGCGGGCGGCCGTGGTGAGTTACCAGGACCAGCCCTACATGCAAGATGCGTTGAAGAAAACGCTGGCTTCCAAGCAGTTCCTGTACGATGTGCTGAAACGCGAGGGCTACGCCTACATCCCGTCGGCGACCAATTTCGTGATGTTTCCGCTCAAAATGGACGGCAAGCGCTTCGTGGAGGAAATGGGCAAGCGCGGCGTGAGCGTCCGCAACTGGGAGTTTAACAACCAGCAGTGGTGCCGCGTCAGCATCGGGCGGATGGACGAGATGCAGGCCTTCGCCACGGCCTTCACGCAGGTGTCGTAAAGTTTAAGCTGTTAGCTACTAGCTGTTAGCCGTTAGCTTTTTTATTCTGAAATTACTTAAAACGTCATGCTGAGCCTGTCGAAGCATCTCTGCCGCTCACTAAATCAAACGTTCAACGAAGCGGTAGAGATGCTTCGACAGGCTCAGCATGACCGCCTTTTTGTGTAATCAACCGCACCAAACTACTTGGCCGGGGCCCCGCGCCGGCTTTTCTTCCACTTTTTTCCTTTTTGAATGCGTAACTCTTTGCTGGCCGCCGGCTGGCTGCTGCTGGGCGGCAGCAGCGGGGCCCTGGCCCAAACCAATCCGCGCCCGCTCACGCTCGATGAGTACACCAAGGCCAAGGCCTTTCAAATCAAGGACCTGGACGCGGAGAGCTACGTCAAGTTCGACAACGCCTACATTCTCGACCGCTACGAGGCCCGCAAGCCCTACTTCATCACCGGCGACGATGGGCTGAAAAAGCGCATCGACCTGTACAAGCTCGTGGCCAAAACCGGGATGCAGGAAATCGGGACGATGGTGTTCTACACCACCGAAACCGGCAAGCGCTACCAGGCCCTGCTGCCCGATTTCACGGCCGACGGCAAGGTGTGGGAAAAGTACTTCGAGGACATCCACGCCATCGACAAGCAGGAAAAAAACTTCGTGCTGAAGCTGTCTTACGTGCTGTCGAAGGAGTTGAGCTACCAGCAGTTCAAGGGCCTGAACCAAGGCAAGGACCTGCACGCCGAGGCCGGCACCTACGGCAGCGACATCTGCTTCCCCGGCCACCAGCTGGTGGCGCTGGCCGACGGCAGCCACCGCCCGCTGCACGCCATCCAGCCCGGCGACCAAATCCTGACCCTCGACCCTGTGACCCGCCAGCCCGCCGCCGCCGAAGTGCAGGAGTTGTTAGCGCACACCGCCCAAAACTACGCCCTCACCCGGCTCGACGTGGTGGCCGTGCGCGCCCAGGTGGGCCCCGCCGCCACCCACGCGCATCTCACCAGCCAGGTGCTGGAGGCCACCCCCAACCACCCGCTGCCCACCCGCACGGGCCCCAAGCCCGCCGGCGAAGTGGCGCTGGGCGACGAAATCCTCTGCTTCAACGCCCACACCCAGGCCTACGAGCCCTACACCGTGCTCCGCACGCGCGAGTACGCCGGCGGCGAGCAGCCTGTGTACAACCTGGTAGCAGCCGGCGGCAACTTCCTGCTGAACGGCGTGCTGGTGTTGCAGAAATAGGGCCGGGGCCCCCGGGGCCCTAAAGGCAAAAAGAGAGGGCCCCTTCCGCGGAAGGGGCCCTCTCTTTTTGCCTTTAGGGCGAACTACGCCGGTACGGCCACTTTCTTGGTGTGCTGCTTGGGCTGCACGTTTTTGCGCTTGATTTTGATGATGCGGGCCTTGTCCAGGGTCCAGATGACCGAGTAGGTGGGGTCCAGCTCCCACCACTTCACGCCGAAGTTCACGCGCATCGGCAGCTTGTGGTGGTTGTTCTGGAACAGCTCGCCGAAGGCCAGGAAGTCCAGGGCCAGCGTGTTGCGGCTCTTGTCGTGGTTGTCGAAGTTCTGGTAGCCGTACTTGTGGCCGCCCCAGTTCACGATGGCGCCGTGGATGGGGCCCATCAGGAAGTGAATCGGGAGCAGCAGGTACTGCCACCACGCCGTGGCGAAGTTGATGTAGAACAGCACGTAGGCCGTGCCCCAGCCCAGGCGCGAGTACACCGTGCCGCCGAACGCCTCCAGCGACTTCCACTCCGGAATGTCGCCCTCGAAGCGCTTGGCTTCCTCGTGCTTGTTGTGCACCACGTCGTTGTAGATGTTCTTCGTCTTCCACATCATATCGAACGCGTTGTTCGAGAAGTGCGGCGAGTGCGGGTCCAGCGCCGTGTCGGAGTAGGCGTGGTGCATGCGGTGCAGCAGGGCGTAGGCCCGCGGCGAGAGGAAGCTGCTGCCCTGGCAGATGTACGTGAACAGGAAGAAGAATTTCTCCCAGAACTTATTCATCGTAAACATCTTGTGCGCCGCGTAGCGGTGCAGGTAAAACGTCTGCGTGAACAGGGATAAATAATAATGGGCAACGAAGAAAACGAGGATGGCCATAGGTGTCGGGAGCGTGAATTGCCCGCACAAGTAAAATACCCGGCGGTTGGTTCAGCGGCTGCACTACAAAATTACGGCCGGGGCCCCAGCTTGGACTTCCCAGGAGCGAAAACGCCCAAATCTTGCACGCAGGGTCATTTAACATTTATCAATTAACATTTAACAGACCGTTGTTAAGGCGCGATTAGCAGCGGCTTGTTGAATGTTAATTGATAAATGTTAAATGTAAAGTTCGCGGGCGGGGTCCCAGTGGGGCGCGTCGGGCAAAGGGGCCACGAAGGTCATGGCCTCCTTGGTGACGGGGTGCTGGAGCTGGAGCTGGCGGGCGTGCAGGGCAATGCTCACGTCGGGCAGCGGGGCTATGTAGCCGTACTTCACGTCGCCGAGGATGGGCGTGCCCAAGCCATTGGCCAGCTGCGTCCGAATCTGGTGGGGGCGGCCCGTCACAGGGTTAATCTTCAGCAAAAAGCGGTTAGCGGCGGGGCCCAGCAGCTCGTAGCGCAGCTCCGAGCGCAGGCCCTGGGTGTGCTTTTCGGGGTAGGCCTTGGTCACGTTGCGAATCGTGTCCTTCACCAGCCAGTGCACCAGGGTGCCGCTTTCCGGCACGGGCGGCTTGCCGGTGAGGGCCCAGTAGGTTTTGGTCATCAGCGAGTCGCGGAACATCTCGTTGAGGCGGCTCAGGGCCTTGCTGGTTTTGGCCAGCACCACGATGCCGCTCACCGGCCGGTCGATGCGGTGGCACACGCCCACGAAGGCCTCGCCGGGCTTCTTGTACTTGAATTTCAGGTACTCGGCGGCTTTTTTGGAGAGGGGCTCGTCGCCGGTGGCGTCGCCCTGCACGAGCAGCCCCGCGGGCTTGTTGATGACCAGCAAGTGGTTATCCTCGAAAATAATCTCCCGGCCTTCGGCCCAAATGTTCGGACGGTTCACGCAGTCACTCGGAAAAAAAGCGGGGACCGCACCGATCCCCGAACCAACAAAAAGGCCCGCGCCCGGCGCTGGGGCCCGGCGTTGCTCCCCACAAATACCAAAACAGTGGCCGCGTCGCGGCGGCCCGCGCGCCCAGCGCACCCACTGCGGGGCCGGGCGACGGGTAAAATTAAGGCAAGTTTTTGGGACGGGGCCCCGGCGGGCTAGTAGCCTTCCTCTTTGCTGGGGAAGTCGCGGCTCTTCACGTCGGCCACGTAGTGCTGCACGGCCTCGGTCATGATGTCGTGCAGCTCGGCGTAGCGGCGCAGGAAGCGGGGCTTGAACTCTTTGGTGATGCCGAGCAGGTCGTGCACCACCAGCACCTGGCCGTCCACGTCGGGGCCCGCGCCGATGCCGATGACGGGGATGGTCAGCTCCTCGGCCACGCGCTTGGCGAGGGCGGCGGGGATTTTTTCGAGCACCAGCCCGAAGCAGCCGATTTCCTGGAGCAGGCGGGCGTCTTCGAGCAGCTTCTGGGCCTCGTCGTCTTCCTTGGCGCGCACCGAGTAGGTGCCGAACTTGTAGATGCTCTGGGGCGTGAGGCCCAGGTGGCCCATCACGGGGATGCCCGCGGTGAGGATGCGGGTGATGGAATCCTTGATTTCGGCCCCGCCTTCGAGCTTCACGCCGTGCCCGCCGCCCTCCTTCATGATGCGGATGGCCGAGCGCAAGGCCTCCGAACTATTGCCCTGGTAAGAGCCAAACGGCAGGTCCACGACCACGAAAGCCCGCTTCACGCCGCGGGCCACGCTCTGGGCGTGGTAAATCATCTGGTCGAGGGTGATGGGCAGGGTGGTTTCGTGGCCAGCCATCACGTTGGAAGCCGAGTCGCCCACGAGCAGCACGTCGATGCCCGCGCCGTCCAGAATCTGGGCCATCGAGTAGTCGTAGGCCGTGAGCATGGAGATTTTCTCTCCGCGCTGCTTCATGGCCAGCATCTGGTGGGTGGTGACGAGCTTGATTTCTTTGTGCTGCGACTGGGCGATGGACATGACGGGGCGGGGGAGGCGGGCCGCAAAGGTGGCACCGCGCACCCAAATTCCGTCGCCTTTCGGTTCGCTACTGGTACTGCACGTTGCGGTTGCGGTTGTACTTCAGGTCCTGGAGCAGGCTGCTCTTGGCGGAAATCGTGAAGTTGTAGCCCCGGTACGTGCCAAAGGGCGTCCACTGCCCGGCCACCTGCCAGCAGTGCAAGTCGCGGAAAAAGCTGATGGTGGTGAGCGAGGGCTGCATGCTGTGGAAGTCGAAGCCGGAGGTGTAGTTCAGGCGCAGGTTCTCGGTGAGCTTGACGCTGCCGCTGGCGCTGAGCGTGGAGATGGCCAGCAGCGGGTTGGCGGGCAGCTTGTTGGCGGTGAGCACCCGTTGTTGGAGCGGGATGGCGTTGGTGGTGTAGCCGGCCGTGTAGCTCAGGCTCAGCTCCCACGGAATGTTGAAGTCCACGTAGTCGGCGTACTGGGCCTGCTGGGCGGCAATGGCCAGCGCGGGGTCGTTGGTGGGGGCCACCTGGCGGGGCACCACGCTCTTCTTCTTGCCCGCCACGGGGTTGAACTGGTAGCTGGTCGAGAACGAGGCCGACGACAAGCGCAGCAAGCGGCGGTGCCCGGGCTGGTCGAACAGGTAGCGGTTGATAAAGCGCCCCGAACTATCGCGCTGGTAGGCCTCGAAGCTGGCGTTGGCCAGCAGGTTGAGCTTGCGGGCCACCTGGGTGCGGAACGACACGGTGATGGGCGAGAGCTTGCCCGCCGTCGAATCGGCCAGGAAATTGTACGAGCCGTTCAGGTCCAGCCCGTCAATCAGGCTCACTTTCTTAAACGGGTTGGTGCCGGTGGTGTCCTTCGAGTCGCGCACTTTCATTTCCACGGCGTTCTGCAAGGAAAAGCCCACCTGGCTGACCCGGGCCGAGCCCTGGGCCCCATATAAGAAACCTTGGAAACGGGAAAAGTTGCGCGGGTCGAGGAAGCGGCCGCTGGCGTCGCTCAGGCCGGAAATACGGTTACCAGCGGCATCGTATACGCCCAACTGCGTATAAGCGTATGATGAGCCGTGGGTCAGGTCGGGCGAGTAGCTGTAGTTGAGGCTGGGCGTGACCTTGTGGCGGATGGCCTGAATTTTATGTACACCCTTGCGTACCACCGTGCCGTAGAACGTGGTATTCAGGCTGACGCCGGCCGAGTAAGAATAAGAGCGGCTGAATTGGCTCAACGTGTCAACGCGTACTGCCTGGGCCCGGCCAACGTACTTAAAATTGAGTTGCTTGGAATACCAGGTTTCGGCGTAGTTCACGCTCGGGCTGATGTGCAGGAATTTGTAGGTGTACGAGCCCAGCGAGATGCCAAACTGGTGCTGCACGCCGTTCTGGGCATTTTTGAGCAGGGCCCCCAGGTTTTTAAAGCCCACGGGCAGCAGGCTGCTTACGGTGGTGCCGCCGAGCAGCGGAATGCTGCCGTCGAGGGTGCGGGCGGCCACGGTATTGGTTATCTGGTTCTGGGCCACCAGGTTGTAGCTGACGCTGATTTGGTCGTAGTAGGGCCGCGGCTTCAGCTTTAGCAGCTGGTAGGGGTACTGCCGGGCCACGCCCACGCTGATGTCGGGCAGCGTGAAGGCCATGGTGCCGGTCTGGGTGTTCTGGCTCTGGCTCAGCTTGAGGCTGTAGTTGATGGGCAGGTAGCGCAGCTGCTTCGAGTACGAGATGCTGGAGCTGAAGGCCGGGGCCAGGAAGCGGGCCGGCGTGAGGCTGTTCACGCGGTTGTAGGTGGCGCTGCCGGCCTGCACGCTGGCCGAAAAGCGCCCCCCGCCGGGCCGGGCCACGGGCGTGTGGCTCCAGCTCACCCAGAACGTTTGGTCCGAGCCCGGCTTCACGTAGTCGAGGCTGGTGTTGAGGGCGGTGGTGGACAGAATCTGGGTGGCCGGGCGCTGGGTGTAGCGCAGGTTGAACGTGCCCTGGTACTGGTAGCGCTTGAGGTAGCTGATGTCGGCCGTGCCGCCGAAGCCGCCGAAGGTCTGGGCGTTGCCGGCGTAGATGTCGCCGGTGAGGCGCACGCCGATGTTGTCGTTGGGCGCGAAGTAGTAGCCGCCGTTGCTGAGGTAGTAGCCCCGGTCCTGGGCCTGCCCGAAGGTGGGGATGATGATGCCCGAGCCCCGGCTTTTGTCGGGCATCGGAAAGAAGCCGAACAAAAAACCCAGCGGCGTGGGGATGTCGCCAATCACGAGGTTGAAGGGCCCCGTCACCACTTTGTCGCCCGGAATCACCTTCATCTTGCTGGCCTGGATGTAAAAGTGCGGGTGCTCCAGGTTGCAGGTGGTGTAGCGGCCGCGCAGGCCGTAGAGGTCGTTGTTGGGCGCTTTTTTGATGGTTTCGGCGCTCACGTAGCCCTCGCCCTGCCGGGTCACCACGTCCCCGATCTTGCCTTTCTTGGTTTGGAAGTTGTAGGCAATTTTGCCGGCCACGTACTGCCCGGCCTCGTCCTTGAACACGGGCTTGTCCACGTCGCGGTTCTTCACCGAATCGCGCCGGCCGATGGCCGTCATGGTGTGGGCGGCGTAGTCCACGGTAATCTGGGCCGCCTTGAGGTCCATTTTGCCGTAGTTCACGTCGGCCTTGTTGAAGAGGATGGCCTCCTTGCGGGCCACGTCGAACTGAATGGAGTCCTTGGCCACGTAGTGCACCGTGGTCTCGACCGGCCCCTTGGGCTTGGCGGCCAGCTTGAGGGAGTCCTGCCGGGCCTGCTTCACCAGGATGCTGTCGGGGATGCCGGCCACGGGCTTGCGCGAGGTGCCGGGGATGCTGTGCTCGCCGGGGTTGGTGGTGCCGGGCGGCGGGGGCCCCTGGGGCAGGGTGGGGTCGGGGGAGATGACGCGCACCGGGGGCATGGGCGCGCTGCCGGGCCGCTGCCCGGGCACGCTGTCGGGGTTGGCGGTGGGCGTGCGCTGGGCTAGGGCCGCGCCGCCGCTCAGCAGCAGCCAGGCCAGCAGCAGCGCCCGCAAGGGCCCCGGCCGGCCCGCCGCAAGCCAGCCCGGCCGAGAAGGGCGGCGGAAGATGAAGGATATAGCGGGCAATCCGGTTACTTTTGAGGCTTCTACAAAGGTAGCGGGTTGCTACCCGACCTCAACGAACGACGTGCGGATTATTGCTTCCCTGGCCGGCGCGGCCCTGCTTTTGCTGGCCGCGGGCCCGGCCCGGCCCCGGCCCGCGCGGCTCCCCGCCCCGGCCCCCCACCGCTACCGCCTGCGCACCGTGGTGCTCGACGCCGGCCACGGCGGCAAAGACCCCGGCTGCAACGGCGTGAAGGCCCGCGAGTGCGACGTAGCCCTGGCCCTGGTGCTGGCCCTGGGCCGCCAGATTGAGCAGAACATGCCCGACGTAAAGGTGATTTACACCCGAAAAACCAACGTGTTCGTGGAGCTGGACGAGCGCGCCGCCATCGCCAACCGCCACCACGCCGACCTGTTCATCTCCATCCACTGCAACGCCGGGCCCCGCGAAAGCCACGGCACCGAGGTGTGGACGATGGGCCTGCACAAAACCATCGCCAACCTGGGCGTGGCCCAGCGCGAAAACTCGGTCATCCTGCAAGAAGACAACTACAAAAGCCGCTACGACGGCTTCGACCCGCGCTCGCCCCAGAGCCACATCCTGTTTTCGCTGTTTCAGTCGGCCTACATCACCAACAGCCTGCGCCTGGCCCAGCGCATCGAGGGCCAGCTGCGCACCGGCGTGCACCGCCCCAGCCGCGGCGTGAAGCAGGCCGGCTTCATCGTGCTCTGGCGCTCCACCATGCCCTCGGTGCTCATCGAGTCGGGCTTCCTCACCAACCCCGCCGAAGAGCGCTACCTGAACGATAAAACCAATCAGACGTATATGGCCGCAGGTATCTTCCAGGCGTTTCGGGCCTACCGGCGCGAGCTGGAAGGGGCCCCGGCCGGCGAAGAGGACGCCGACTGACCAGCGGCCCCCGCCATTCTACCGCGTATTATCCGTTTCTGTGCATTCTAATTCTCCCCTCCGTGCTGTCTAAAGAAATAAAAGTGGGCCTGCTGGCCTTAGTCGCCCTGGTAGTGTTATTCGTGGGATTCAATTACTTGCGGGGCTCCAATGTCCTCTCCAGTAGCCACACCTACTACGCCAAGTACACCAACGTGGACGGCCTCAATGTGGGGGCCCCGGTGGTGTTCAACGGCATTAAGGTGGGCCAGGTGAAGAACCTGGAGCTGCTGCCGCTGGAAGGCAACAAGGTGAAGGCCACCGTGGAGCTGGAAAAAGGCATCGTGGTGGGCGACTCCACGGTGGCCAGCCTGGCGGGCTCGCTGCTGGGCACCAAAACCATCACCCTGTTCATGGGCAAGAACAGCAAAACCTTCACCGGTGGCGAAGAACTGAAGTCGTACACCGTGGCCAGCATCACCGACGCTTTCCAGGCCAAGGCCCTGCCCATGCTCGGCACCGTGGACTCGACGCTGGCCCGCGTGAACGGCTTCCTGAGCAAGGACGCCAAGGTGAGCATCCAGGCCACGCTGCTCAACGCCCAGGGCAGCTCGGAGGCCCTGAAAAACCTGATTATCCAGAACCAGCGCAACATCAACGAAATCACCACCAACATGGCCCACCTCACCCGGGCCCTGAACGGCAGCACCAAGAAGCTGGATAAGATTGCCAGCAACTTCGGCCAGCTGTCCGACTCGTTGAAAAACGCCCCCGTGGGCTCGGCCGTGCGCCGCCTCAACGCCACCATGGCCGAGGCCCAAACCACCGTGGCCGGCCTCAACAAGGCCCTGAACGACAAAAGCGGCTCGATGGGCAAGCTGCTCAACGACTCGACCCTGTACAACAACCTGACGGCCACCACGGCCAGCACCAACTCACTACTCGTCGATTTCAAGGCCAACCCCAAGCGCTACGTGCACTTCTCAGTGTTCGGCGGCGGCAAGGACAAAACCAAAAAGGAAACCACCAAAAGCCCCGACGGCACCGTGACCACCGAAACCAAAAAGGTGGATGGTGCCCCGGCGTTGAAATAGTGTTTTATTTAAAAGAACGTCATGTCGAGCGCAGCCGGGACATCTCGCGTGCATCGTTGAACGGTTGGTTTACTGCCGCACGCGAGATGTCCCGGCTGCGCTCGACATGACGTTCTAACGCGAACCGGTGTACTACGCTTAGCCTGGCGCTTAAACGGCCTGTATCTTTGAAATCCGCCTCCGGGCGGATTTTTTTGTGCCCGTTTCTTCCCCAAATCCCACCCCATGTCGCCCACCATCGAGTTCAACCGCAACGAAGACCAACTCAAGCAGCTCACCTTTCAGCTGCGCCAGCGGCTGGCCCGCGTGGCCCTCGGCGGCGGCGAGAAGCGCATGGCCGCCCACAAGGCCAAGGGCAAGCTCACGGCCCGCGAGCGGATTGCCTACCTGCTGGACAAGGGCGCGGCGCAGGTCGAAATCGGGGCCTTTGCGGGTGAAGGGATGTATGTGGAGGAAGGTGGTTGCCCCGGCGGCGGCGTGTTGGTCGTGATTGGCTACGTGCAGGGCCGCCAGTGCGTGGTGGTGGCCAACGACGCCACGGTGAAGGCCGGCGCGTGGTTCCCTATCACGGCCAAAAAGAACCTGCGGGCCCAGGAAATCAGCCTCGAAAACCGCCTGCCCATCATCTACCTCGTCGATTCGGCCGGCGTGTACCTGCCCATGCAGGACGAGATTTTTCCCGATAAGGAGCACTTCGGCCGCATTTTCCGCAACAACGCGGTGATGAGCAGCCGGGGCATCGTGCAGATTTCGGCCATCATGGGGCCCTGCGTGGCCGGCGGGGCCTACCTGCCCATCATGAGCGACGAGGCCATGATTGTGAGCGGCACGGGCTCGGTGTTCCTGGCCGGCTCGTATTTGGTGAAGTCGGCCATCGGCGAAACCATCGACAACGAGGCCTTGGGCGGCGCGGCCATGCACTCGGAGGTGTCGGGCGTGACGGACTACAAGTTCGACACCGACGAGGAGGCGCTCGACCACATCCGCAACATCTTCGACAAGCTGGGGGCCCTGCCCACGGCCGGCTTCAGCCGCAAGGCGCCCGCCGCGCCCGCGCTGCCCGAGGCGGACATTTACGGCCTGCTGCCCGCCGACCGCGCCAAGCCCTACGACACGATGGAGCTGATTAACCGGCTGGTGGACAACTCCGAGTTTGAGCCCTACAAGGACCTCTACGGCCAGACGCTCATCTGCGGGCTGGCGCGCATCGACGGCTGGGCCGTGGGCATCGTGGCCAACCAGCGCAAAATCGTGAAGAGCAAAAAAACCGGGATGCAGATGGGTGGCGTCATCTACTCCGACTCGGCCGACAAGGCGGCGCGCTTCATAATGAACTGCAACCAGAAGCGCATTCCGCTGGTGTTCCTGCACGACGTGTCGGGCTTCATGGTAGGCTCGGCCAGCGAGCAGGGCGGCATCATCAAGGACGGCGCGAAGATGGTAAACGCCATGGCCAACAGCGTGGTACCCAAGTTCACGGTCATCATCGGCAACAGCTACGGCGCGGGCAACTACGCCATGTGCGGCAAGGCCTACGACCCGCGCCTCATCGTGGCCTGGCCGACAGCACAGCTCGCGGTAATGAGCGGCGCCGCAGCCGCCAACACCCTGCTGCAAATCCAGGTCGCCTCCCTCAAAGCCAAAGGCGAAGTCATCACCCCCGAAGCCGAAAAGGAACTGCTCGACCGCATCAAAGCCCGCTACGAGGAGCAATTATCGCCCTACTACGCGGCGGCCCGCCTCTGGGTCGACGCGGTAATTGACCCACTGGAAACCAGGAAAGTAATTTCGGAAGGAATTGCCGCGGCCAACCACGCGCCGATTGAAAAGGCGTATAATGTGGGGGTTATTCAGGTATAAAAAAGGACACGTTCAAGAAAATATGCCAACTGTACAAATGAAAAATTTAGTACTAGCATTCTTAATTATAACGTTCTTCATAGGCTGTAGCCAGAATAGCGAACCAATAAAACAAGACGTATATGGATACAAACTGCCAAAGTATGGTAGCTTATTTGTGCAATTTGAATGGGCAACGATTTCTACTAGAGGATTTACTGATTCGATAATCTTTGAAAGTTGGGAATTCAGAGACTCTACTACCGATAAAGGGGGTATTTATCGTGTGCCAATCAATAGAAAAATTATAAAATCTAAAGGTAGTGGATTAATTCAGGGTGGCGGTTGTAGATTGGTTTATGGTTTACACCCAGCATTATTGCGCCAAGTGCGCCAGTGACCAAATCCGCCGCA